>NZ_JOHO01000009.1 GCF_000719705.1 Streptomyces sp. NRRL S-350
AGAAGACGGCATACGAGATTTCTGCCTGTCTCGTGGGCTCGGAGATGTGTATAAGAGACAGGCGACGGTCAGGGCCGGCTCGGAGCGGACGGTCCAGGGCGTGTTGTAGCGGGGCGCGGCGACCCCGGCGGCGAACGCCTCGGAGGCGGCGGCGGATCCGGCCACCCGCCAGTCGACCTCCTTCCTCGCCTCGTACCAGATCACGCCGATGATGTCGGGGTGCTGGGGGAGCTGCGCGAACATCTCGGTGATCCACTGCGCCTTCAGCCCCGAGGTGTCGGTGGCGCCGGTCTCGGTGATCACCACGGGCTTGCGGGTGAACCCGCGGACCTGCCCGATGGTCGGCTGGAAGATCTGGTCGAACGACTTGTACTTCTCGACGCCGGTGGTGCCGTAGTAGCCGGACAGGCCGACCCAGTCGACGTAGTCGTCGCCGGGGTAGAGCGAGTTCAGGCTGGTGGCGTTCTCGTAGTCGACGTTGGGGCTCCACACCCAGGTGACCCGGGTGGCGCCGACCTGCTTGAAGATGTCGTGGACGTGCCGCCAGGCCTGGACGTACTGGCCCTTCTTGTTGCCGTTGGCCTGCTCGGCCCACGGGTACCAGTAGCCGTTCATCTCGTGGGCGAAGCGCAGGGCGACGGGGTAGCCGAGGCCCTTGATGCCCTCGGCCCAGGTCTTGATGTAGTCGTCGAACCTGCCGTCGATGATGTTGGAGAGGGCGTACTCGGGCTGCTCGCCGCGGAGCTTGTCGTCCTTCGCCTCCTTGCGGTAGTCCCACGGCTCCCAGGCGACCATCGGCATGATGCCGCGTTCGGCGACGGTGTCGAAGACCCGGCGGTCGAACTTGCGGTCCCACCAGCCGACCGAGAACTCCAGGACGTTCGGCTGGTGCTTGACGGCGGCGGTGAAATCGTCGAGCGGGCCGAGGTCGTAGGGGCCGGGCTTGGTCATGATGCCGGTGAACGCACCGCCGGCCGGCGGGAACTGCGGCGGCGGGGGCGTCGCGGCGGGTGTCGTGGCGGCCGCCGTGCTGGGGGCGGCGCTCGCGTTCGCGGCCGGTGCGGCGGTGGCGGCCGGTGCCGCGGCCAGGGCGCTGGTCAGCCAGCCCGGCATCGCGGTCGGGGCCGCGCCGGCGAAGGTGTACGGATCCTGGTCGTGGGCACGGGAGAGCCGGGGTGCCAGGACGAAGGTGTACCCGACCATCAGGGCCAGGGCGACCAGGGCGGCGATCCGGGGGACGGTGATCCGGAGCATCAGCGGGCCCCCCGCTCGGTCCGGGAGCCGGCCCGGGCGGGCTCCAGCAGTTCGTCGAACTCGTCCTCGGTGACGGCTCCTCCCAGCGCTCCTGCGCCGGCTCCTCCGACGGGCCCGCCGGTGCGCGGCGCTGCGGCCCGCTGGGTCGGCAGGTGGCGGCTGGTGCGGGGGATCCCGGCGAACCCGGCCTCGGCGGCGGTGGGCTCGGCTTCGGCTTCGGCGGCTTCGGCAGCCCGGGCGGCGGCGGCCCGCTGGGCCCGGGCCTCGCGGCGTCCGCTGACGAAGGAGATCACCAGTGGCGCGAGGCCCGTGAACAGGCTGACCCCGGCCCAGAACCGCAGGATCCAGATGTCGTGGTGGAGCGTGAAGCTGGCGCCCAGCAGCCCTGCCGCGACCGCCGCCCACAGGAGGTGCAGCCGGAACGTCGACAGCGACTCGGCGCTGCGCAGGTCGCCCTTGGCGGTGACGGCGTAGGCGAGCGGGCGGCGCAGCAGCGCCGCGATCGCGGCGGCGACGTAGACCGGACCGGCGAACAGGGCGAGGCCCATGCCGGCCACGCCGATCTCGCGCCGCTCGTGCGCGGCCAGGTTGAACCGGCGCAGCCACAGCCACAGCACGAACCAGCTGCCCATGCTGGCGCCCCACAGGGCCATCCAGTGGGTGCTGTTGAGGTGGATGGAGGTGACGCCGAGGGCCAGGTAGACGGAGGTGGCGAGGCTGCCGAGGACGGTGTTGACCGCCACGCTCGGGTAGTAGAACTGGACCAGGCCGTAGAGCACCCGCTGGCGCATCCGCAGCTTGATGCCGGAGCGCAGCCGGCCCTTGAGCAGGATCTCCCAGATGCCGTACGCCCAGCGCTTCTGCTGGTTGAAGTAGTCGGTCCAGGAGGTCGGGCCCTCGCCGACGGCGAGCACGTCGGGGGTGTAGACGCCCTTCCAGCGGTGGCCGGTCTCCGGGTTGACGGAGGCCTGGATCCGCATGCTGGTGAGGTGGTCCTCGATGATCGAGTCCTGGTAGCCGCCGATCTGCTGCCAGGCGGTGGGCCGGTACAGGTGGTTGGTGCCGATCAGCAGGGGTGCGTCCATGCCGTTGCCGCCGCGCTCGACCAGGCCGGAGAACAGGTACTGCTGCACGGAGGCGCCGTGGGCGACCCAGTTGTCGTACATGTTGCCGTAGACCTGGGGGGCGACCACGAAGGCGACGTCGGGGTCGCGGAAGTAGCCGAGGGTGCGCTGCAGGAAGCAGGGCAGCGGGACGTGGTCCGGGTCCATCTGGGCGACCACGTCGTAGCCGTGCTCGTGCTCGGCGCGCCAGGAGTTGTGGTTGCCGGACTTGGTCTTGGCCCGGAACTCGCCCTCGGCCTGGTTGTACTCGGGGCGTCCCTTGCGGCTGAAGTGGTGGACGCCGAGCCGGGCGGCCATCTCCTTGACCCGGTCGTCGTCGCCCTCGTCGAGGATCCAGACGTCGATCCGGCCGTCGTACTCGATCCGCAGCATGGCGGCGAGGGTCCGCTCGACGATCTCGATCGGCTCCTTGGAGGGCACGATCGTGGTCAGCACCGCGACCCGCAGGCCGGGGGGCGGGGTGACCGGCACCGGGTCCTTGGCGCGGAACGCGAAGACCCAGACGGCGAGGTTCTGAACCAACCGGATCACTTCGACCGTTATTACGGAACAGAAGCAGATCCGGGCGACGTTGATCCGCCAGTCCGGGGACCAGCCGACGTGGGAGCCGGGAATGTGTTCGGGGAGGAGCAGCCAGCCGACGAAGACCAGGCCGGCGAGCGCGTTGACCGACACCAGGACGGTCATGACGAACTTGACGCCGCGCGAGGACACGGAGCGGTAGCGGACGGCGGCGCCGTCCTCGCCGGGGGTCAGCGGGCCGGCGGTCTCGGCGCACGCCACGTAGGCGCGTTGGGCCGCGCTGTTGCGCAGTTCCCTGCGGACGATCCGCCGCTCGTTCCGGGCCCGGGGCAGGACTCGCCCGTGGCGGCCGCGGCCCCGGCCGGTCCGCTTCGCCGTCTGCTCGTTGGTGGAGTCCACCGGTAAACCCCCGTACAGCCGCCCGGTCGCGCCGGAGCCGCTGGTTCCCTGCTCTGTCACCGCCCGTCGGCGGCCGGCACCCGGCCGTCGGGTCGACGGTTGCGCGGTGTGGCGGCGCCCCTCATGGGCTTGGCTGATAGTCGTTCAAGCGGTCAGCATACGGGCCGTGGCCGCGCGGGCTCGGCCCGGGGCCGGAAATGCGAAGGCTCCCGCAGGCCCCGCGCGAGGGCGGGGCCTGCGGGAGGGCCTGGCGTCAGGGTGTGATCTTGACGGAGTTCGCGATCTGGTCCATCAGCGCCAGCGGGGGAGCCTCCGCCGCCTGGTCGAGGCAGATCTGGAGCACCGGGACGGTGGTCGCCCCGGCGGCGGGCGTGACCTCCAGGACGCCGCAGTAGGCGTCCGGCGTGGAGGAGCCGCTGGACATCGGGACGTGCCACAGGGCGAGGTAGCCGTCCATGCCCTGGATCTTGACGGCCGACTGCTTCACCGGGTCCGCCGGCGCCGGCGCGTCGGAGCCGTAGCGGGCGTTGTAGAGCAGCTGGCCCATGCCGAGCACCAGGGACTTCGGGTCGGACCAGCCGCCGTTGAACACCCGGAGGTTCTGGACGACCAGGCCGCGGGTGCAGGCCCCGTTGCCGTGGCCCACGCAGGCGTACGGGTTGACCGCGTAGCGGACCTCGTTCGGCGCCTTGGCGTCGACCTGGACCTGCCAGTCCTGCGGCAGCATGAAGTTCATCTTCGAGTCCTGGCCGGTGATCTGCCGCCCGCCGGCGATCTGCTGGCCGCCGGTCAGGGCGGTGCCCATGAAGCCGTTCGGGCTCTTGGGGTCGCCGGTGGCGGTCGGAGCCGCGCTCGCGGCGGCCTTCGCCGGGTCGGACTTGGCGGTCTTGTGGCCGAGGAAGTAGCCGCCGCCGGCCATCACGACCGACAGCACCACGGCGCCGACGGCCAGCAGGACGCGGCGCTTGCCGCGGTCCGGCTCGACGGTCTCGAACACCACCGAGGTGGGGATCGGCTTGGGAGCGGGAACGGCCTGCGGCTGGGGCCCGGGCCCGGAGGTCTGGGTCGGTGCCGAAGGCAGCGCCGCGCCGACCGGCATCGCGGGCGCGGGCACCGGAGCCTGCACCGCCGGGCTGACGGCCGTCGGCGCGGCAGCGTTCTGAGCGGCATGGCCGGGGAACGGGCTCGCGGGCGCGCCGCTGCCCCCCGGCTTGGCCTGGACCTTCTCGGTCCAGGTCGAACCATCCCACCAGCGCAGCGTGTTGGGCTGCCCGGAAGGGTCCTCGTACCAGCCGCTAGGCGGACTCCCCGTCGTCATGCGGCGGATACTAGCAGCGAGCCGATCCGATGGTCATTTCAAGGTCACGGGGCCGGGCGGACCGCCCGACGCCGCCTCAGAACGCCAGGGCGTAGACCATCAGGTCCGTCCCCGGGTGCGGCGCCCAGTCCCGCTCGGGGGCGCGCCGGAAGCCGACCCGCTCGTAGACCCGGTGGGCGGCGGTCATCGTCGGTCGGGTGGAGAACGCCATGCCGGCCAGGCGCAGTTCGCGGCTGCGGGCGACGGCGGCGCGCACCAGGGCCTCACCGACGCCCCGGCCCCGGGCGGCGGCGTCGGTGGCGAGCATCCGGATCTCGCCCTCCTGCGGGCCGGCGATGTCCGCCCACGCGGTGCCGCCGACCGCGAAGGTCACGCAGCCGAGGACCCGTCCCTCGGCCGGGTCGACCGCGACGAGGAGTTCGGCCTCCCGGGCCCGGCGCCCGGCGTCGCGCAACTGCTCGACGTAGCCGCTCTCGGGCGAGGTGAAGCCGCCGCCGACGAAGGCCTCGACGGTGATGCGGCCGGCGTCTTCGAGGTCCTCCGGGAGGGCCCGGCGGATGAGGTGGTCCATGCCGACAGTGTGCCGGAGCCGTGCGCGGTGCGGATCGCGGGGGTCGAACGGACGGGGAGGGTGGCCGGGTCGGCGGAGGGGCGCAACGAGGCGGCGGGCAGGGTGCCGTACAGCCGTTCCGGGCGGGCGAGGTCGGCCGGGTAGCCGCCCGGGCGGTGGTGGTTGTCGCGGCCGGCTGCCGGGCCGCGGGAGACCTCGCGGCCGATCAGGACGCCGAGCAGGCCGAAGCCGCCGACGATTCCGGCCAGGGCGAGTGCGCTGGCGAGGGTGTCGCTGTCCATGGGCTCCACTCTGGCCGGGCGGACCGGCGGCCACGAGTGGCAGGAACGACCGATTGCCTCGAAATCCTGCCACCCGGAGCCTTCCGCCGCGGCGCGGGTCCGGGGCATCCTGGACGGCATGCTGAAGAACGTGGTCGCGGTGGTGCTGGAGGAGGTCCACCCCTTCGAACTGGGGGTCGCCTGCGAGGTCTTCGGTCTCGACCGCACCGCCGACGGGCTGCCCGGCTACGACTTCGCGATCGCCGGCGCCCGTCCCGGCCCGCACGCCACCCACTCCGGCTTCGCGGTGGACGTCCCGTACGGCCCCGAGCGGCTGGCCGGCGCCGACCTGGCGGTGGTCACCGCGGCGGGGATCCGCCCGCAGTACCCCGAGCCGCTGCTGGAGGCGCTGCGCGGGGTGGTGGCGGGCGGCGGCCGAGTGCTGTCCATCTGCAGCGGCGCCTTCGTGCTGGGCGCCGCCGGGCTGCTCGACGGCCGCCGCAGCGCGACCCACTGGCGGCACAGCGCGGCGCTGGCCGAGCGCTTCCCGCTGACCACCGTCGAGCCGGACGTGCTGTACGTGGACGACGACCCGGTGGTCACCTCGGCCGGGACGGCGGCCGGCATCGACGCCTGCCTGCACCTGGTGCGCAAGGTGCAGGGCGCGGAGGTGGCCCGGGAGATCGCCCGCCGGATGGTGGTGGCGCCGCACCGGGAGGGCGGGCAGGCCCAGTTCGTGAACCGGCCGCTGCCCGAGTGCGACGGCGACTCGCTGGCGCCACTGCTCGACTGGATGCGCCACCACCTCGACGACGAGGCCACCGTCGAGCAGTTGGCCGCCCGGGCGCTGATGTCGCCGCGCACCTTCGCCCGCCGCTTCCGGCAGGAGACCGGCACCACCCCGCACCGCTGGCTGACCGGGCAGCGGGTGCTGCTCGCCCAGCGGTTGCTGGAGTCCACCACCGAGCCGGTGGACGCGATCGCCGCCCGCTGCGGCTTCGGCAACGCGGCGGCCCTGCGGCACCACTTCGGCCGCCGGCTGGGCACCACGCCGCTGGCCTACCGGCGCTGCTTCGCCGGCCCGGACGCGAGCTGACGGACCGTCAGGCCTCGTCGAACGCCAGGTGGTCGACGCCGTTCCACAGGTCCGGGCGCAGCCGCCCGTCCTGGGCCCGCCAGAGGCTGGTGGAGCAGTTGTGCACCGGTCCGAGCGCGGTGAGCTGCGGTTCGGTGAGCCGGTCCAGCGCGTAGCGCAGCATCAGCACCGTGCAGTCGTGCGCGACCAGCAGGACGGGCCGGCCCGCCTCCTCCTCGCAGACGTCCCGCAGCACGCTGCGCACCCGCAGTGCGACGTCGGCCCAGGACTCGCCGCCGGGCGGGCGGTAGTAGAGCTCGCCCATCTTGCGCCGCCGGGCCGCCTCCTCGGGGTGCTTGGCCTCGATGGCGGCCTTGGGCAGCATCTCCAGGACGCCGAGTTCGCGGTCGCGCAGCCGCTCGTCGTAGCGGACGGGCAGCGTGACCGGGACGGCGCCGAGCCCGGCGGCCTGGGCGAGCGCGATCCGGGCGGTCTCGGCGGTGCGCTCGTACGGCGAGCACCAGACGCTGCGCGGGCGGTCGGCGCTGGGCAGGGCGGCCCACCAGCGGCCGAGCGCCTGGGCCTGCTGCCGGCCGTGCAGGGACAGCGGGATGTCGGCGTCGCGGCAGCTGATCGGGACGCTGAGCGCGCCGACGGCCTCGGCCAGCTGGAACTCGACGTTGGCGGTGGACTCGCCGTGCCGGGTGGCGATCAGCACGGACGGCAGCCGGGTGGCCGGCGGGCGGTGGGCGGTGACGTGGTGGCCCTGGGTGGTGGCGTGCTGGTGCTGGCCGCCGGGGTGCTGGCCCTGGGTGGTGGTGTGCTGGTGCTGGTCCTGGGTGGACGGGTGTTGTCCGTTGAGGGTGGTGCCGAGTTCTGCCATGGCCGCGAGCTCCCCGTGGTCGATCAGGTTCCGTCCGTTTGCCGGTCCGGTCTGGTGGTGCCCGGCGTGCACGCCTGTTCATACATATGATCGCGCCGCCTTCTCCAGTGTTCACGGAGAAGGCGGCGCGATCACAGGGCGCGTACCGCGCGAATCAGTGCGCCGCTACGGGCTCCGGCGCGCTCTTCGGCTCGTCGTCGCCGCCGGCTTCGGCGCTGTAGTCGGACGGCTTGGTCTCGTCCGTGCCGTCGGGGGCCTTGACCGCCCGCAGCACCAGGGTGAGCGCCACCGCGACGATCAGGTTCAGCGCGAAGGCGGTCAGGCCGATGTAGCCGATCTCGCCGATGCCGGGGATCTCGGCCGCGTTGCCGCCGAAGTGCTTGGTGGCCGGGCTGGCGATCCCGTACGCCTTCCAGGTGCCGTAGCCCATGCCGGCCGCCCAGCCGGCGAACAGCGCCCAGTGGTGGAACCAGCGGGTGAACAGGCCGCCGACGATCGCCACGAAGGTCTGCAGGATCCACAGGCCGCCGAGCAGCTGGAGGTTGATCGCGGCCTGCTTGTCCATGCCCAGCACGAAGACCAGTGCGCCGACCTTCACCAGCAGCGAGACGATCTTGGCGACCCGGGTCTCGTCGGCGGGGGTGGCGGCGGGCTTGAACCACTCCTTGTAGACGTTGCGGGTGAACAGGTTGGCCGCGGCGATGGACATGATGGCGGCCGGCACCAGCGCGCCGATGCCGATCGCGGCGAAGGCCACGCCGGTGAACCAGTCCGGGAACATGTCCGCGAACAGCTGCGGCACCGAGAGCTGCGAGTTGTAGCCCTTGACGCCCTTGCCCACGCCCGCGGCGATCGCCATGAAGCCGAGCAGCGCCAGCAGGCCCAGCATCAGCGAGTACGCCGGCATGATCGCCATGTTGCGGCGCACGGTGTTGCGGGACTTGGAGGCCAGCACGCCGGTCACCGAGTGCGGGTACATGAACAGCGCCATCGCCGAGCCGAGCCCCAGCGTGGCGTACGTCCACTGCTTGTTGTCCGGCAGGGTCAGCGAGCCGGCCTTGGCCGCCTTGAAGTGGTCGGCGGCCGACTCGAAGATGTGGCCGTAGCCGCCGAGCCGGATCGGGATGTAGATCACCGCGACGATGATCACGATGTAGACCAGGGCGTCCTTGACGAAGGCGATCAGCGCCGGGGCACGCAGGCCGGAGGAGTAGGTGTAGGCGGCCAGGACGCCGAAGGCGATGAACAGCGGCAGGTCCTTGACGAACCAGTTGGCGTTCTCGCCGCCGCCGACGCCCAGCACGTCCAGGACGGCCTGGATGCCGACGAGCTGCAGGGCGATGTACGGCATGGTGGCCAGGATCCCCGTCAGCGCGACCACCAGCGACAGCGGCCGCGAGCCGTACCGGCCGCGCACGAAGTCGGCCGGGGTCACGTAGCCGTGCACCCGGGAGACGGACCAGAGCCGGGGCAGGAAGAGGAAGACCAGCGGGTAGGCGACGATCGTGTACGGCACCGCGAAGAAACCCGCCGCGCCGCTCGCGTACACCGCCGCCGGGACGGCGACGAAGGTGTACGCGGTGTAGAGGTCGCCGCCGAGCAGGAACCAGGTCACCCAGGTGCCGAAGCTGCGGCCGCCCAGGCCCCACTCGTCCAGGTGCGCCGCGTCGCCCGCGCGGCGCCAGCGCGAGGCGAGGAAGCCCATCGCGGTGACCAGGCCGAAGAAGAGGACGAAGACCACGAGGGCCGGCACGTTGACGTCCTTCATCGCGCACCGCCCGTCCGGGCCGCCTTGCGGGCCTTCTCGTCCCGGGTGATCAACAGGTAGGCGGCGACGGTGAAGACCGCCGACACCGGCACCCAGAGCAGCTGGTACCAGTAGAAGAACGGCACCCCGGCCACGGCCGGGTCGCCCTTGTCGTAGGACGGCACCCACAGCATCGCGACGATCGGCACGAGCAGGGCGAGGCCGGCCAGCACCCGCTCGGGTGTCACGGCCGGGACGGGTGCCCCGGCCGGTTCGGGCAGGTCATCGTCGAAGGCATCGGGATCAGACGGCATTGCGGCTCCGCTCCGGAGGGTTCTCCCCGTCGGCGCCGCAGCCCGGGTGGCGTCACGCGCCCCGCGAGCCCGCCGAGCAGCACCATCGGTGATCGGCAGTCAGTACGGCTGCGCAATCTAGGGCATGGCGTGATCCATGTCACCGGGATCGGCGCAACTTCCCGCCATCCGGACGCATCGGGGGCCGGGAAGGCGAAAGGCACCGGCGCGCGGGTCGTGCGCGCCGGTGCCCGGCTTGCCGTGGGGGAGTGCTGCTACGGCGGCTGCTGCCTGCTGGGTCGCGGCTACTCCGGACGCTTCAGGCGGGTGATGAACTTGTAGCGGTCGCCCCGGTAGATGGAGCGGACCCACTCGACCGGGTCGCCGTCGGCGTCGAAGGAGTGCCGGGACAGCTGCAGCATCGGCAGGCCGAGGTCGGAGCCGAGCAGCCCGGCCTCGCGCGGGTCGGCCAGGGTGGTCTCGATGGTCTCCTCGGCCTCGGCCACGGTGACCCCGTACACCTCGCGCAGCGCCGCGTACAGCGAGTTGTGCTTGGCCAGGTTGCGGCGCAGGGCGGGGAAGCGCTTGGCGGACAGGTGCGCGACCTCGATCGCCATCGGGTCGCCGTTGGCCAGGCGCAGCCGTTCGATCCGCAGCACGCGGCCGCCCGGCTTGATGTCGAGCAGGGGGGCGAGCCGGTCGTCGGCGGTGATGTAGCCGATCTCGATCAGCCGGGAGGCGGGCTCCAGGCCCTGGGCCCGCATGTCCTCCGTGTAGGAGGTGAGTTGCAGGGCCTGGGCGACCTTGGGCTTGGCGACGAAGGTGCCCTTGCCCTGGATGCGTTCCAGCCGGCCCTCGACGACCAGCTCCTGCAGGGCCTGGCGGACGGTGGTGCGCGAGGTGTCGAACTGGGCGGCCAGCGCGCGCTCGGGCGGCACGGGGGTGCCGGCGGGCTGGGTCTCGGTGAGCTGCAGCAGGTGGCGCTTGAGGCCGTAGTACTTGGGGACGCGGGCGGTCGGGTCGGCGCCGGTCTGCGTCGGGAGGTTCTTCACCTCGGGGTCGTCGGCCTGGGCGGTGGTTCCCCCGTCGCTGCTCATCGGACCTGTTCTCCCGCTTCTCGCAAGGCCTTCACAGGCCCCGCCACATCGTTAACGGGTCACATCGTTGCATGTATGGCTACGGAACGAATACCTCATCACGCGATGAACGATGTGCGGTGTCGGCTTGATAACGGGTGGTCGAGATCGGTCGGACAGCCGTTGACAGGCCCATTGGTCTAGGCCAAGCTCCAGGCATCTGGTCTACACCACTAGGCCGGATCCTACGAATCCCCCCACCCGTTCGAAGGGGTCCGCGGCACCGTTCCCCCCGCTTTGTGTGGGTCTGCCGCCACCGCCCGACGGGGGTAATCCAGGCATCCCTCAGGAGGATGGCGTGAAGCGTCAGCTCATCGCGGCGGTCGGCGTCGCAGCAATGGTCGTCGGCCTGGCGGCCTGTGGCTCGGACGGCAAGAAGAGCGACGGCGACTCGAAGTCGTCGTCCGCCTCGGCGGCCGACAAGTACAAGGGCAAGACGCTGAAGGTGTGGACCATGACCGGCTCCGCCCCGAAGGGCTGGACCGACGCGGTCAAGACCGAGTTCGAGACCACCTACCCGGGCTCGAAGGTCGACTTCCAGGCCCAGGAGTGGACCGACATCGGCCCCAAGGTCACCGCCGCCCTGTCCGAGGGCTCGGTCGACGTCCTGGAGGTCGGCAACACCCAGACCGCGGGCTACGCGGCCTCGGGCGGCCTGCTCGACATCACCAAGGACAAGTCCGCGCTGGGCGGCGACAACTGGGCCGCCAACCAGAACGAGGCCGCGATCCTGGACGGCAAGCAGTACGCCGCCCCGTGGTTCGTGACCAACCGCGTCGTCGCCTACAACAAGGACCTGTGGGCCAAGGCCGGTCTGACCGACGCGCCGAAGACCCTGGACGAGTTCTACGCCGACCTGGAGAAGCTGAAGGCCGTCCCGGGCGTCGCCGACCCGATCTACATGCCCGGCCAGGAGTGGTACGTCTACTTCGGCCTGCTGACCAGCGAGGGCGGCAAGATCGCCAAGAAGGACGGCGACAAGTGGGTCGGCGGCCTGTCCTCACCCGAGGCGCAGAAGGCCTTCGAGACCTACAAGAAGCTGCAGGGCTACTCGGTCACCGGTCCGAAGGACAAGGACGAGGCCACCCCGCAGCAGAAGGACGTCTTCGGCGCGGGCAACGTCGGCACCATGATCGGCCTCGGCTGGGAGCTGCCGAAGGAGGAGGTCCTGCCGGCCGCCAAGATCGGCTTCTTCCCGCTCCCCGGCAAGACGGCCGACAAGCCCTCCGGCGTGTTCCTCGGCGGCTCGAACCTGGCGATCGCCTCCCAGAGCAAGAACACCGACATGGCGAAGGACTTCCTGAAGATCGCCCTCAACGACAAGAACGAGGGCGCGGTCGCCGCCGCCGGCAGCATCCCGAACAAGGCCTCGCTCAACGGCCAGATCACCGGTGACTTCGCCAAGGCCGCCCAGACGGCCGCCGCGGTCGGCGCGATCACCCCGAACACCCCCAACTGGGCCAGCGTCGAGGACAAGCCGAACCCGATCAAGGACTTCCTGACCGCCGCCCTCCAGGGTGGCGACTACGCCGCCACGGCCAAGAAGTACGACGACGAGATCGCGAAGCGCCTCAACCAGAAGCAGTGAGCACAGGGGCCCGTCCCGGCCTCCCCCCGCTCGCGGGGCCGCCCTCCGGGGCGGACGACGGGAGCCCGGGACAGGCCCCAGCGGCGTCGCTCACCGGCCCCCGGCGGGGGCCGGCGGGCGGCGCCTGTCCGTCGTGGCCAGGGTTGTGAGGAAGTGAGAACGATGGCTGTGCATTCGGAGCGGGTGCAGACGCAGTCCCCGGATCCAGGGGCGGCCGTTGCGGCCGGTATCGAGAGGGGCGCCGTGGGCGGCGGCTCCGAGGGCGCCGTGCCGCACGGCGCCAGACCCGCGGGCGGTCCCGGCCTGGGCTCCCGCCTCGCCCCGTACCTGCTGCTGCTGCCGGCCACCGTGGCGACCCTCGCCCTGCTGGGCTGGCCGCTGCTCAAGACGGTGCTGCTGTCGTTCCAGAACCTCAACCGGCGCCAGCTGGTCATGCACATCACCGAGTGGAACGGCTTCGACAACTACAAGGAGCAGCTGACCGACCCGGACTTCTGGGCGGTCACCGGGCGCACCGTCGCCTTCACCGCGATCAACGTGGTGATCATCATGGTCGGCGGCACCCTCGTCGGCCTGCTCCTGAACCACCTGGGCAAGAAGATGCGCCTGGTGCTGCAGATCGGGCTGCTGATGGCCTGGGCCATGCCGGTCGTCGCCGCGACCACGGTCTACACCTGGCTGTTCGACTCGCAGTGGGGCGTCGTCAACTGGCTGCTGGACCAGCTGGGCTGGCACTCGATGGCCGACTACAACTGGCTGAGCGACGAGTACACGACGTTCTTCGTCATCATCCTGCTGATCGTCTGGATGTCGATCCCGTTCGTGGCGTTCAACATGTACGCCGGCCTGACCACCATCCCCAAGGAGCTCTACGAGGCCGCCCGGATGGACGGCGCGGGCTCGCTCAAGATCTTCAGCTCGGTGATCTTCCCCAACCTGAAGCCGTTCTTCCTGGCCACGACCTTCCTCGAAGTCATCTGGGTGTTCAAGTCGTTCACCCAGGTCTACGCGGTCAACGCCGGCGGCCCCGAGAAGCTGACCCGGACCCTGCCGGTGCACGCCTTCCTGGAGGGCTCCTCCGGCCAGCACTACGGCGTCGGCTCCGCGATCGCCGTGCTCACCATCCTGATGCTGGGCGCACTGATGGCGTACTACTTCCGCATCATGATCAAGCAGGAGGACGAGCTGTGAGGCGCTCTCTCTTCGGACGTACCTGGCCGAACGTGATCGCGGTCGTCCTCTTCGTCTTCTTCGTCTTCCCGGTCTACTGGATGTTCGCGACGTCCTTCAAGCAGGACCAGGACATCATCAGCAAGACGCCGGTCTTCATCCCGCTGGACGGGACCTTCGACCACTTCGTCACCGCGGTCCACGCGCCGAACTTCTGGACGTACGTCACCAACAGCGTCACCGTCACCGTCGGCGCGGTGCTGCTCTCGCTGGTCATCGCGACCCTGGCGTCCTTCGCCATCGCCCGGATGAGGTTCCGCGGCCGCAAGGCCTTCGTCCTGGTCATCATGATGGCGCAGATGGCGCCGTGGGAGGTCATGACCATCGCGGTCTACATGATCTCCCGCGACAACGACCTGCTGAACAGCCTGGTCCCGCTGACGCTCTTCTACATGATGATGGTCCTGCCCTTCACCATCTGGACGCTGCGCAGCTTCATCGCCGCCGTGCCGAAGGAGCTGGAGGAGTCGGCCATGGTGGACGGCTGCACCCGCACCCAGGCCTTCGTCCGGGTGATCTTCCCGCTGCTCGCCCCGGGCCTGATGTCGACCTCGCTGTTCGGCTTCATCACGGCGTGGAACGAGTTCCCGCTCGTCCTGATCCTCAACAAGGACGAGGGCAAGACCCTCCCGCTGTGGCTGTCGTCCTTCAAGACCGCCTTCGGCAACGACTGGGGCGCCACGATGGCCGCGTCCACGATGTTCGCCGTCCCCGTGCTGATCCTGTTCATCTTCCTGCAGCGCAAGGCGGTCGGCGGTCTGACCGACGGCGCCGTGAAGGGCTGAGTCACCGTGAGCATCCTCGTACCCACCGCCCCGGCCAGCGACCAGCTGCACCGCGACGCCCTGACCGTCCTGCAGCCCGGCTTCGTCGGCACCGAGCCGCCGCAGTGGCTGCTGCGCCACCTCGCGGCCGGGCTCGGCTCCGTCGCGCTGTTCGACCGCAA
Organism: Streptomyces sp. NRRL S-350; assembly: GCF_000719705.1. GTDB lineage: Bacteria > Actinomycetota > Actinomycetes > Streptomycetales > Streptomycetaceae > Kitasatospora. The sequence goes on from NZ_JOHO01000009.1 coordinate 14,347, forward strand.
CGTGGTCGACCTCGACCAGCTCGGGGCACTCACCCGGGCGCTGCGCGCCGAGAACCCCGACCTGCTGATCGCCATCGACGAGGAGAGCGGCGACGTCACCCGGCTGGAGGCGGGCTCCGGCTCGTCCTGGCCCGGCAACCTCGCCCTCGGCGCGATCGACGACCCGGCGCTGACCCGGGACGTCGCCCGCGAGCTGGGCCGGGCGCTGGCCGCGGCCGGCGTCAACTACAACTGGGCGCCCACCGCGGACGTCAACTCCAACCCGCGCAACCCGGTCATCGGGGTCCGCTCCTTCGGCGCCGACCCCGAGCTCTGCGCCCGGCACACCGCCGCCTGGGTCGAGGGCCTGCAGTCGGCCGGCGTGGCCGCCTGCTCCAAGCACTTCCCCGGCCACGGCGACACCGCGGTCGACTCGCACCACGGCCTGCCGGTCATCGACGTCGACCTGGACGTGCTGCGGGCCCGCGACCTGGTCCCGTTCCAGGCGGCGATCGCGGCCGGCACCAAGGCCGTGATGACCGCCCACATCATGATCCCGGCGCTGGACCCGAAGCTGCCGGCCACCCTGAGCCCCACCGTGCTGCGCGACCTGCTGCGCGCCGCCCCGGCCGACGGCGGCCTCGGCTACCAGGGCCTGATCGTCAGCGACGCGATCGAGATGGGCGCCATCGCCGACACCTTCGGGATGGGCGAGGGCACCGTGCTGGCCCTGGCGGCCGGCGCGGACGCGATCTGCGTCGGTGGCGGCCTGGCCGACGAGGAGACCGTGCTGATGCTGCGCGACGCCATCGTCGCGGGCGTGCGGGCCGGCGGGCTCGACGAGGAGCGGCTGGCGGACGCCGCCGCGCGGGTCCGGGCGCTGGGCAGCTGGGGCCGGATCTCGGCCCAGGGCGAGCGCCCGGAGCCGGATCTCGCGGTGGGCCTGCGGGCCGCGCGCCGGGCCCTGAGGGTGGTCCGGGCGCCGGGCCGGGTGACACCCCCGGTGAGCGAGCGCCCGTACGTGGCCTCGTTCTCGGACGAGCCGAACATCGCCGTCGGCGACGTCACCCCGTGGGGCGTGGCCGGCATGCTGGCCGACCGGTTCCCCGGCACCCGCACCCGCGAGGTGTCGGCGGCGGAGGCGGCTCCGGAGCTGCTGGACGCCCTGGTCGGCGGGCTGGTGGCCGAGGCCGAGGGCCGGCGCCTGGTGCTGGTCGTCCGCGACGCGCACCGGTACGCGTGGATGTCCGCCGTGCTGAACCGCCTGGTGGCGGCCCGGCCGGACGCGGCTGTGGTCGAGATGGGGCTGCCCCAGTCCGAACCGGTCGGCGCGCTCCACATCGCCACCCACGGGGCCGCCCGGGTTTGCGGGCTGGCGGCCGTGGAGGTGCTCACCGGGCAGCCGGGAGCGATCGGCTGAACCGACCGGCCGAACCGACCGGCCGTCGTCACCGGCCGTGTCCGGAAGGCGTCGGCCGACGGGCCCGCCATGCGCACGTCGCATGGCGGGCCCGTCCGGTTTTCCCGCCTCTCCACCTGCGTCGACCTGCGGGTCCGTCACGTGACCGGGCTCCCTCAGGTGCGCCTTGGGTCCGGCTCCGGTCCCACTGACGGTGACGGCGCGGCGACTGATCGCCACGCGGTACAACGGCTCTGCAACGGCCTTGCGAGCAGGGCCTTTCGGCCGTTGACACCCTCATTGGTCTAGGCCAGAGTCCAGTCATCCGGTTCGAGCGTCGACCTCGCCGGATGCGGTATCGGCCCACCCCGAAGCTCTTCGCCGCCCCCTGTCCGGACTCTCCGCGGCGGGCGCCAATCACGCTGCCGGCGGGCATCACGGCTCTAGCACCCTCGGAGGACGGCGTGAAGACGCGTCAGCTCGTCCCGAAGCTCGCAATGACGGCACTGGCGGTGGCCCTGACGGCCTGCTCCTCGTCGGCCTCGCCCGCGGGCGGCGGCAAGAACGGCCCCGCCGACCCCAAGGCCGTCACCGGCACCGTCACCGTCTGGCTGATGGACGACGCCCAGAAGAACTGGCCGGACCTGGTCCAGCGGGTCAACGACGAGTTCGTCGCGAAGTACCCGAACGTCACCCTCAAACTCGCCTACCAGGGTTGGGCGGACAAGGTCGGCAGGCTCGACAAGGCGATCGCCGACGGCACCGCACCCGACGTGGTCGAACTGGGCAACACCGAGACCATGAAGTACGTGCTGTCCGGCGCGCTGGCCCCGGTGGACCGCACCACCTTCGACAACGCCGACACCTGGATCAAGGCGCTCGCCAACACCTGCACGTACCAGGACAAGCTCTGGTGCGTGCCCTACTACGCGGGCGCCCGGGTCGCCGTCTACAACTCCTCGACCTTCCAACAGGCCACCGGCAGCGCCGAGTTCCCCAAGACCGAGAGCGAGCTGCTGACCGCCCTGGACCGGATCGCGGACAGGAACAAGGCGGACCGGACCTTCTCGCCGCTCTACCTGCCCGGCCCGTACTGGTACGCCGCGATGAGCTACGTGGCCGCGGCCGGCGGCAGCATCGCCAAGTTCGACAGCGCCGGGAACTGGCACGGCACCCTGCACGACGCCAGGTCCCAGGAGGGCATCGGCCACTTCACCGACCTGGTGCGCAAGTACAACAAGGGCGACCTGGCGGTCAACGAGCAGAACCAGTTCGAGTCGATGGCCCGCGGCCACGCGGCGTCCTTCTACGGCAACGGCTACGAGGCGGCGAGCGTCACCGCGCCGGTCACCGGCGATCCGAGCCTCAAGGACGCCGTCAAGGTGGCCACCATGCCCGGCCCGGACGGCAAGCCGCTGCCGACCTTCATCGGCGGCTCCGACCTCGCCGTCACCGCCAAGTCCGCGTCGGTGGCGGCGGCGACCGACTGGGTCCGGATGTTCACCGGCTCCAAGTCCGAACAGGCGCTGGCGGACAAGGACATCCTGCCGAACAACCTGACCCAGCTGAACCCGCTGAAGAGCAAGCCCTCCACCGCCGCGGCGGCCAACGCCGTCCCGGACGCCTGGTTCACCCCGCTGGCCCCCGGCTGGGGCGCGGTCGAGAAGCAGAAGGTCATCCCCGACATGCTGACCGCGATCCTCAAGGGCAAGTCGGTCGACCAGGCCACCAAGGAGGCCGACGCCGCGATCGACCAGCTGATCAACAAGCCGTCCTGAGGCGGCCCCGGGCCCCGGGGCCGACCCGGTCCCGACCCCGGCCCGACCCGGCCCGCCGCCGTGCGCCCCGCTCGCCTCCGGGCGGGGCGCACGCAGGTGCCCCGCTGCGGGCGCGCCCGTACGATTGCCGCACGAAGAACCGCAGCGAGTGTGCGGACTCGCCGCCGTAGAGGTCCCCGTCGGGCAGCCGCCCGGGCGGGGTCGAACCATCTCATCGGAGGCAGACCCAGATGTCCGACCCGCAGACGGTTTCCGTGCCCGGCCGGATCATGGCGGCGGAGATGGCCGAGCAGCCGGCCGTCCTCCAGCGCATCCTCGACGAGGGTGCCCCGAAGATCCGCGAGGTCGCGGCCGGGATCGCCGCCCGCAACCCGCGCTTCGTCCTGCTCACCGCCCGCGGCACGTCCGACAACGCGGCGCTGTACGCCAAGTACCTCGTCGAGATCCTGCTCGGCAAGCCCGCCGGCCTGACCTCGATGTCCACCACCACCGCGTACGGCGCCAAGCCGGACCTCACCGACGTCCTGGTCGTCACCGTCAGCCAGTCCGGCGGCTCGCCCGACCTGGTGGCCTCCACCAAGGCCGCCCGCGAGGCCGGGGCGATCACCCTCGCGGTCACCAACAACGCCGCCTCGCCGCTGGCCGAGGTCTCCGAGTTCCACATCGACGTGCTGGCCGGCCCGGAGAAGGCGCTGCCCGCCACCAAGACCTACACCGCCGAGCTGCTGGCGCTCTACCTGCTGGTCGAGGGCCTGCGCGGCGGCGACGGCGCGGCCGCCGAGGGGCTGCCGGACCTGGCCGCCGGCGTGCTGGGCCGCAAGCCCGAGGTGAAGGCGCTGGCCGAGCGGTACCGCTTCGCCCAGCGCCTGGTCATCACCTCGCGGGGCTACGGCTACCCGACCGCCCGCGAGGCGGCGCTGAAGCTGATGGAGACCACGTACATCCCGGCCTCCCCGTTCTCCGGCGCGGACCTGCTGCACGGCCCGCTGGCCATGGTGGACAACGTCTCGCCGGTGATCGCGATCGTCCCCGACGGCAAGGGCGGCGAGGCGCTGCAGCCGGTGCTGGACCGCCTGCGCGGCCGCGGCGCGGACCTGGTGGTGATCGGCCAGCAGGCGCAGGTGGACGCCGCCTCGGCGGGCTTCGCACTCCCGGCGGGCGTGCCCGAGGAGGTGCAGCCGATCCTGGAGATCCTGCCGCTGCAGCTGCTGGCGTACGAGGTCACCATCGCCCGCGGTCAGGACCCGGACGCGCCGCGCGCCCTGGCCAAGGTCACCGAGACCCGCTGACCCCGGGCCCGGCACGCCGACCGGCCCCGTCCACAGCCTGTGGACGGGGCCGGTCGGCGGAGCGGCGGGACATGGCAGGGGGACGCGTTCCGGGTGGGGACGTGGTCCGGGTCGCGGCCGGCGGCCGGGAAGCACTACGGGCCACGGCGCCGACACGGGACCCTCAACCCGTGCGGCACCGCAGCCCGGAGCTGTCGTCGGGCGCCGGGATCGATCGAGGACTGTGCGGGGTCCTCGTTCGGCGGCGTCCGACCGAGGAAGGGCCGCGCGCGGTCAGGGCAGTTGCGCGGGGGCCTCTCCTTGGTGCTCTTTCATTGTGGACTAGACCAATCTGGGTTGTCCAGGCCGCTTCGCACATTGGTCTGGACAACTCCGGTCGGTTGCCGGGCCGTCACGCCCGCGCCCCGCCCGCGCCCCGCCCGAGCCCCGCCCGAGCCCCGGGACCGCGCCCCGCCCGGTCCCGGTCCGTCCGCCCGCCGGTCCGCCGCGCCCCGCCCGGACCGGCGGCGCTACCCTCGCCATGTGCCCTCGCTGAACGAACTCGTCCGCCGCCACACCACCCTCACCGGGGCGGACGTGGAATGGCTCCACATGCTGGTCTCGGAGTGGCAGCTGCTCTCCGACCTCTCCTTCGCCGACCTGGTGCTGTGGATCCCCACCTGGGACGGCATCCGGTACGTCTCGGTGGCGCAGATGCGGCCCAACACCGGGCCCACCTCCTACCAGGACGACATGGTCGGCCACCTCGTCCCGCGCGGCCGCCGCCCGCTGCTGGACGCCGCCTTCGACGAGGGCCGGATCGTGCGCGAGGGCGACCCGGAGTGGCGCGAGGAGGTCCCGGTCCGGGTCGAGTCGATCCCGGTCCGGCGCGAGGGCAAGGTGCTCGGGGTGATCGCCCGCAACACCAACCTGCTGACCGTCCGCACCCCCAGCCGGCTCGAACTCACGTACCTGCAGAGCGCCTCCGACCTGGCCCAGATGATCGCGGCCGGCAGCTTCCCCTTCCCCGGGCACGAGCAGATCGACATGGACGCGGCCCCCCGGGTCGGCGACGGCCTGATCCGCCTGGACGCGGACGGCATCGTCACCTACGCCAGCCCCAACGCCCTCTCCGCCTACCACCGCCTCGGCTTCACCTCCGACCTGGTCGGCAGCCACCTCGGCCGGGCCACCGCCGACCTCGCCCCGCCGGCCCGGGCGGCCGTCCACGAGGCGCTGGTGAAGCTGGCCAGTGGCTGGGCGCCCCGGCAGACCGAGGTGGAGGCCCAGGGGGGAGTGGTGACCCTGCGGGCGATCCCGCTCAAGCCCAAGGGCGTCCTGACCGGTTCGCTGGTGCTCTGCCGGGACGTCACCGAGCTGCGCCGCCGCGACCGCGAACTGATGACCAAGGACGCCACCATCCGGGAGATCCACCACCGGGTGAAGAACAACCTGCAGACCGTCGCGGCGCTGCTGCGGCTGCAGTCCCGCCGGATGGAGTCGGAGTCCGGGCGGGCCGCGCTGGACGAGGCGGTGCGCCGGGTCGGCTCGATCGCGATCGTGCACGAGACGCTCTCCCAGGGGCTGGACGAGCGGGTGGCCTTCGACGAGATCGCCGACCGGGTGCTGGCGATGGCAATGGAGCTGTCCCAGGACGGCCGGGTGGCGACCCGCCGCACCGGCAGCTTCGGCATCCTGTCCGCCGAGGTGGCCACCCCGCTGTCGATGGTGCTGACCGAACTGCTGCAGAACGCCCTGGAGCACGCCTTCGGCCCGACCGCCTCCGGGAACCTGGAGGTCAGCGCGCTGCGCGGGCGGGCCCCGGCGACCGGGATGGGCTGGTCGGACAGCTGGAACGGCGGCGCCCGGCCCGAGGAGTACCTGCTGATCACGGTGCAGGACGACGGCCGCGGCATGCCGGAGGACTTCGACCCGCAGACGGCGGGGAACCTCGGCCTCCAGATCGTCCGGACGCTGGCCACCGGTGAGCTGGGCGGCACCTTCGACATGGTGGCCGGCCCGAACGGCGGTACGAAGGTGATCCTGGAGATCCCGGTCCGCTGAAGTCCCGCTGAGGCCCCGCCGGAGTCCCGCTGAGGTTCGGTAGTGCGGAAGCCTGGCGGGGGCGCGCGCCCGGCAAGCACGCCGGGTGCGTGCTCCGTACGCCCCGGCTGGCGCACCGGGCCGGGCGCGGAGGCCGCACGAACCGCGAAACCACGCCGACCGCGGAGACTGCGGAGAGCGCGGAACCGTGCGGGCCGCAGAAACAGAAACGAGGCCCTGTCGACCGGGGGGGGGTGGGTCGACAGGGCCTCTCAACCCGTTCCGGCCGTCGGGGGGAGTCGGCCGGAACGGGGGCTCTGGGTAGTGCGACACCTCGCCGGTGCGTTGCACACGGTGAGCGCCGTAGCTCCACGATATTGCTCTAAGTGAACAGTATCAAGTGCCTGGGCGGGTTCGGTGTCGCGGGACCTGCCTGGGCAAGGTCCGTTGTGCGGAAGGCTTCACCAGGAGGTGCAGGGAAGCCTTTGATCATGTGTTGATCGGTCTTGCGGTCACTGCTGGTGCTACGCCGTGTGATCGTCGGATCAGGCGGTGCGGGCGCGGTTGCGGGCGGCGCGGCGCTTCATCGCGCGACGCTCGTCCTCGCTCATGCCGCCCCAGACGCCGGCGTCCTGACCGGTCTCCAGAGCCCACTGGAGGCACTGTTCCATGACCGGACAACGGCGGCACACGGCCTTGGCTTCCTCGATCTGCAGCAGAGCAGGACCGGTGTTCCCGATCGGGAAGAACAGCTCCGGGTCCTCTTCGCGGCAGACAGCGCGGTGGCGCCAGTCCATGGTCGTCCAACTCCTCCTGCCGACGGGGGTGGCCCGACGGCACAATCGATGGCTTGTGAATGTGAACGCTTTCACGAATCCCGCAACAGCAAAAGAGACCAAAGGCCTACCGGGCCCGGGTGGTCTGTGCTGGGGGGGATTCGGCGATTCGAGGGGCACCCCGCGGTCGGTGCTCCTGTTGTTCCGGAGTCGCCGTCGCTGCGATGTGTCCCGATCGCCATGTAGAGGTTCGCAAACCTCGGGCTCGGATACAACCCCCTTCGAGGAGGAATTTTTGATTCTTCGGTGTCGCCTAGCTCACAGCCGGTACTTCTATGGAGTGAAGGGGGCTTGTGCGTTCGAGAAGAAGGGCGAACCCCCCTTCCGGTCACACAATCACACGCAGTGCCCGCCGTACGCCTGTGAAACTGACGCGACTCCTGTCTCCAAGGTGGTCCCCGTCCACCTGGAACGGGGCCGGTTCCTCTGAAACCAAGGTGAAGTGCCTGACGTCGTGGTAGGAGACGACGTGTTTCCCGGAGGGGCCGGCGGGCGGAGCGCCATCGCTCGAAGGCGTGTGCGCCCGCAGGATCTGACGGATCGTTCGAGCGGTTCCGAACGCCGTCATCCGGGTGATGCCGAAGACGTCGAGATCCGTGTCGAAGGAGGCCAGCGGTGAGGGGTAGACCGGACGGTTGCCGAGGAACGTCCACGGCGAGGTGTTGCTGACTATCGACAGCACCAGCCCCGGAACGGCCCCGTGGCCCGGTAGTTCAAGGGAGACCGGGCCGGAGCGGCGCTGCTCACGCTGGGTGAGGTAGTGCCGGAGCGCCTCCCTCACGTACAGGGCGTGGGTGGACTTGCGCCCCGCCTTGCGCTGCTCCTCGACCCGGCCGACCACCCCGGCGTCGAAGCCGAGGCCGGCGGTGAAGGTGAACCAGCGGTCCGGCAGCCCCTCGGTCATCGCCTTGCCCAGCCCGATCGGTCGCTCCCGCTTGTGCTCCAGCGCGTCCAGCAGCGCCCCGGTGGCCTCCACGGGGTCGTTGGGCAGGCCCAGGGCGCGGGCGAACACGTTGGTCGAACCGCCCGGCACCACGGCCAGTCGCGGGACCTTGTCGCCCGGGCCGTGCGTCAGCAGCCCGTTCACCACCTCGTTGACGGTGCCGTCGCCGCCCAGGGCCACCACCAGGTCGACCGTGCCGTCCACCGCGGCCTCCCGGGCCAGGTCGCGCGCGTGCCCCCGGTACTGCGTCTCGGCCACCTCCAGCTTGAGGTCGCTGCGCAGCGCGTGGATCAGGACGTCCCTGGTCCGGCCACTGGTGGTGGTGGCCTTGTGGTTCACGACCAGGAGAGCGCGCATGGGGAAAGCCTACGGGGCGGTACGGACCAACCGGCGGCTACCCTGCTGGAGTGACCGCAGAAACCTCCGCACCCGTACCCGCGGCCGGCACCGGCCGCCCGGCGTCCCTGGCCCTGGGCGCCGCCATCACCGCCCTGGAGGGCGCCGCGCTCGCCGTCGTCGGCGTCTGGGACATGGTGGCCGCGCTGTCCGGCCAGTCCAAGCAGCTGGCGCTGAACGAGTTCGGCGGCCTGGTCATCGTGCTGCTCGGCGTGCTGCCGGTCCTGGCCGCCCGCGCGCTGCTGAAGGAGCGCCGCTGGGGCCGCAGCCCGGCGGTGCTGACCAACTCGATCTGCCTGCCGGTCGCGTACTACATGGTCGAGAACGGCGGCGCGATGATCGCCGCCGGCGTGCTGGTCGGCGTGCTCGGGCTGGTGGGCATCGGTGCCCTGCTGAGCCCGAAGTCGACGGCGGCCCTGTACGCCCCGTCCGAGGACTGAGCGCGCAGGACCGCCGGGGCGCCGGACGGCCGCCCAGCCCGAGCTGAGCGGCCGTCAGCGCTACTCCTCCACCAGCAGCTTCTCCCGCAGCTGGGCCAACGTCCGGGCGAGCAGCCGGGACACGTGCATCTGGGAGATCCCCACCTCGGCGGCGATCTGCGACTGGGTCATGTTGCGGAAGAACCGCAGCACCAGGATCTTCTGCTCCCGGGGCGGCAGTTGGGCCAGCAGCGGTTTGAGGGACTCGCGGTACTCGACGCCCTCCAGCGCCTCATCGGTGGCGCCCAGGGTGTCGGCGACGGCCGGCGACTCGTCGTCGCTGTCCGGCACGTCCAGGGACAGCGTGGAGTACGCGTTGGCGGACTCCAGGCCCTCCAGGACGTCCTCCTCGGAGATCCCCAGGTGCTCGGCCAGCTCGTGCACCGTGGGGGAGCGGCCGTGCCGCTGGGAGAGCTCGCTGGTCGCCGTGGTGAGCGACAGCCGCAGCTCCTGCAGTCGGCGCGGGACGCGCACCGCCCAGCCCTTGTCGCGGAAGTGCCGCTTGATCTCGCCGACGATGGTCGGCGTCGCGTAGGTGGAGAACTCGACCCCGCGCTCGTGGTCGAAGCGGTCCACCGACTTGATCAGGCCGATGGTGGCGACCTGGGTCAGGTCGTCCAGCGGCTCGCCGCGGTTGCGGAAGCGCCGGGCCAGGTGCTCGACCAGCGGGATGTGCATCCGCACCAGCTGGTTGCGCAGCTCGACCCGCTCCGGGGAGCCCTCGGGCAGCGCGGACAGCCGGACGAACAGCGCGCGGGCGGCCTCCCGGTCCGGGGCGCCGGTGCGGTGCGAGCTCTGGGCGGGCACGGCGCCGTGCGGCGGCTCCGCCACGCTCCCCGGCTCCGCCGGTTCCGCCGGAGCCACCTGCTCCACCGGATCCGGCGGGGGCGCGGCGGCAGGCGTCGGCTCGGACGTCGGCTCGGTCGGGTGGCTCATCCGGTGGGCGTCCTTCGGGTGCGCTTCGTCGTTGGCGGCGAGGCCGGGAACGCTCGCCTGGGTCGGTACGGCAGGTCCCGCCGTCGCGAGGCCGGTACGGTCCAGATCACTCACGGCCATTCCCCCGTTCCGTTCCGGGAGCACCGGGGCCGGTGGCCCCGGATTCGTCTCGTTGGTCGTACCGCGCGGGGCGGTACCGGGAGCCGTCCGCCGGGCCCCTGGTCGGGGGAGCGGCGGACGGCCCTTGCGCGGGTGCTGCTCGGTGCTGCTGGTGCTGTTCGGCTGCCGCGCGGTGCGGTTCGGCGCCCGACCGCTAGTGGGCGGCGGACCCGCCGCGCTTCTTGTGCAGGCTGATCGACACGGTCTTGTCCTCGGCGACCGAGGAGTCGACCTCGCCCGCGAGGGCGGAGAGCACGGTCCAGGCGAAGGTGTCCCGTTCGGGAGCCTTGCCGTCGGTCGTCGGGGCGGCGACGGTGACCTTCAACGAGTCGCCGACCAACCGGAACTCGCAGGACAGTACGGAGCCCGGCACCGCCTGCTGGAGCAGGATGGCGCAGGCCTCGTCGACCGCGATCCGCAGGTCCTCGATCTCGTCGAGGGTGAAATCCAGCCGGGCGGCCAACCCGGCCGTCGCTGTTCGCAGGACGGAGAGGTAGGCCCCCGCCGCGGGGAGCCGCACCTCCACGAAATCCTGAACACCGAGATCGCCGTCGATCTGGGACACCCTTGCCTCCTGGGTGGCGCGCTGTGCTTGCTTGGTACCCCGCTGGTTACCGCTCTTGCTTGCCCCTGCTGTACCCGTAATGCCGCCTCTCGAAAAAGGGGCCCGGTGTCGCGGGTCCGCCATCGCTCTGCTTTCCGCACCCCGGTTCGGGGTTACTCATGGTAAGGCATTGCGACGCAGGGTGGCAGACCCTTTTCCGGACTCCGACGGTCCGCTCAGCGGCGGCCGGCGGCGGCGAGCGCCTCACCGGTGAGCCGGTGGACGGTCCACTCGTCCATCGGCTCCGCACCGAGCGACTTGTAGAAGTCGATCGAGGGCTGGTTCCAGTCCAGGACCGACCACTCCACCCGGGAGTAGCCGCGTTCGACGGCGATCCGGGCGAGTTCCAGCAGCAGCGCCTTGCCGTGGCCGCCACCGCGCGCCTGCGGGCGGACGTACAGGTCCTCCAGGTAGATCCCGTGGGTGCCGCGCCAGGTCGAGAAGTTGAGGAACCAGACGGCGAAGCCCACCGGCTCGCCGGTGGTGTCGTCCTCGGCGATCAGGCCGAACAACGCCGGGGCGTCGCCGAACAGCGCCTCGTGCAGCTGCTCCTCGGTGGCCACCGCCTCGTGCGGGGCCTTCTCGTACTCCGCCAGTTCGCGGATCATGGTGTGGACGACGGGGACGTCGGTGGCGACGGCGGCGCGGATCATGTCTGCGAGCCTACTGCTCGGGCCCGGTCTCGTCCCAGGCCTGGACGGAGGTCTGGTCGACGATCCGCCCGTCCCGCAGGTCGGCCATCGAGGCCATCAGCACCCGGACGCCGTCCGGGTAGCGGCAGGACTCCAGGAACGCCACGTGGTCGTCCTGGACGACGACCTGCTCCAGCTTGTGGGTCATCTCCCGGCCGTAGACGTCGGCGAGCATGGCGCCGATCTCCTCCAGCCCGTGCATCACCAGGGGGTGGCTGGGCTGGGTCGTGCGGTCGACCACGCGCAGTTCCGCGTCCTGCGCGTAGAGCGCCAGCAGGGCCTCGGCGTCGCGGCGCTCGATGCCCTCGCGCAGCGCGCGGGTGTCGAAGGCGGCGGCGGGGGACGCCATGGTGGTCATGATCTCGCTCCTCCGGTCGGGGTCCGTCGGCTCGTACCTCGAGCCTACGCCCGGCGGTGGCGCCCGGAGTGGCCGCCGCCGGCGCGGGGTCGGGGCGGTCAGGGGGCCGGGACGGTGCGCAGGTAGTCGGCCAGGGCGCCGATCGCGGCGGGGTTGCGCGGGCTCTCCACCAGGTCGACGTAGTCCAGGACGAAGATCCGGTCGTTCCTGACCGCGGAGACGTCGGCCAGCGGCGGGAAGGACTTGAGGAACTTCCGCTTCTCGTCGGCGCCGGGCGTCCCGTAGTCGCTGATGACGATCACCTCGGGGTCGCGCCGCACCACGCTCTCCCAACCGGCGGTGACCCAGGAGTCGGCGAGGTCGCCCATGATGTTGGTCCCGCCGGCCTTGGCGATGATCTGGTGCGCGGCGGCGAACTTCCCGGCGGTGTACGGCTTGTCCTGCCCGCTGTCGTACAGGAAGACGGACGGGCGGCGCTCCGGCTGCGGGACGGCGGCGATCCGGGCCCTGGAGTCGGCGATCAGGCTGTCGGCGCGGTCCCTGACGTCGAAGATCGCGCCGAGGTTGGCGAGGTCGGTGTAGAGCGCGTCCAGCGGGTCCATCACGCCGCGTTCGCTGCCGGCGCCGCTGCGGCAGGACTCGCTCAGCACGTACGCGTCGACGCCGAGGGCCCTGAACGCCTGCGGGGTGACGCCGCTGCCCTCGTCGAAGCCGTAGTGCCAGCCGGCGAGGACCAGGTCGGCCCTGGCGTCAAGGGCGACCTCCTTGGTCAGTGCCTTCCTGGAGAGCCACGCGGTCTGCTGGTAGCCGTCCTTCCAGGGCACCCGGTCGACCCTGCCCTTGTCGTCCGGCATGACGTACCCGGCCATCCGGTCGGCGAGGCCGAGGGAGAGCATCAGCTCGGTGAGGTTGACGTCGTTGGTCACGGCCCGGGCGGGCTTGCGGTCGAAGGTCAGCTTCTCCCCGCAGTTCTCCACGGTGACCGGGTAGTGGGCGGAGCCGGTGGCGGAGTCCTTCGGGGCGATCTCGGCGCCGCAGGCGGTGAGCGCGAGGACGAGCGGGGCGGTGGCGGCAACGGCCTTGGTGCGCACGGGGGTTCCTCCGGTGGGTCAGGCGTCGGGAGAGCGGTCGGGGCGGTCGGAGCGGTCGGAGCGGTCGGGGCGGGCCGGGCGCTCCGCATGGGGGAGACGGTCGAACAGCAGTTGGAGGGTGCCGGTCTCCGGGTGCCGGACCGGGGTGGCGCGGACGCCGAACACCTCGGCCAGCAGGGCGGGCCGCAGCACTTCGCCGGGCGGGCCGGCGGCGACGATCCGGCCGGCCCGCAGCACGTAGAGCAGATCGCAGTGCCTCGCCGCCAGGTTGAGGTCGTGCAGTGCGGTGAGCACCGTCGGGCCGGCCTCGCGGGCCAGCGCCAGCAACTCCAACTGGTGTGCGATGTCGAGGTGGTTGGTGGGCTCGTCCAGCACCAGCAGGCGCGGTTCCTGGACGAGCGCGCGGGCGAAGAGCACGCGCTGCTTCTCGCCCCCGGACAGGCTCAGGAAGCCCCGCTCGGCGAGGTGCCCGGCCCGGACCCTGCGCAGGGCCTCGGCGCAGCGCTCCCGGTCCCCCTCGGTCGGGGCGCCGAGCCCGCGCCGGTGCGGCAGCCGGCCCATGGCGACCACCTCGGCCACCGTGAAGTCGAACTCGGCGGAGTGCTCCTGGGTCAGGGCGGCCACCCGCCGGGCCGTCTCGCGGGCGGTGAGCGCGTGCAGGTCGTCGCCGTCCAGCCGGACGGCCCCGCCGGCGGGCCGCAGCACCCGGTAGACGCAGCGCAGCAGGGTCGACTTGCCGCTGCCGTTCGGCCCGATCAGGCCGACCACCTGCCCGGCGGCGGCAGCCAGGCTGACCTCGTGGACCAGCCGGGTGCCGGCCAGTTCCACCGAGACGGCGTCTACGCCGAGGTCCTGGGCCCTCGTCAGGCGGGCAGCGCCGGTCCCCCCGGTCGCGTCGGTCACGCCGGTCGCGCCGTCCGCGCCGGTAGCGCCGTCCACGCCGGTCACCGGGTGCCTCCGAAGGCCTGGCCGCGACGGCGCATCATCAGCAGGAAGGCGGGCACGCCCAGCACGGCGGTGAACACCCCGACGGGCAGTTCGGCGGGCGCCAGCAGGGTGCGGGAGGCGATGTCCACCCAGACCAGCAGCAGCGCCCCGGCGAGCGGTGCGACCAGCAGCACCCGGCGGTGCCCGGCGCCGACCAGCATCCGCGCCAGGTGCGGCACCAGCAGCCCGACGAAGCCGATCGCCCCGCTGACCGCGACCACCGTGCCGGTGACGGCGGCGGTCACCACGAACAGCTCCCGGCGCAGCCGGTCCGGGTCCACGCCGAGCGAGGCCGAGGTCTCGTCGCCCATGGCGAGCGCGTCCAACCTCCCGGCGGCGCGGACCAGGTGGGCCAGCCCGGCCAGCACGGTGGCGGCGGCGATCGGCACCGAGCCCCAGGTGGCGCCGCCGAGGCTGCCGAGCAGCCACATCATGGCGTCGCGGGCGGCTTCGCCCCGGTCGGCCGCGAAGACCATCAGGGTGGTGGCGGCGGAGAAGCCGTACGAGAGGGCGGTGCCGGTGAGCACCAGGCGCAGCGGGGTGAGCCCGTACGCGGTGCGGGCGGCGAGGTAGACCAGCGACATGGCGGCCAGGGCGGAGCCGAAGGCGGAGGCGGAGACCGCCCACACCCCGAGCGAGGCGAAGGCGCCGAACAGCAGGACGGCGTTGGCGCCGACGGCCGCGCCGGAGGAGATGCCGAGCACGAAGGGGTCGGCCAGCGCGTTGCGCACCAGTGCCTGGACGGCGACCCCGGTGGCGGCCAGTCCGGCGCCGACGACGGCGGCCAGTACGGTGCGCGGCAGCCTGATCTCCCAGACGATGGCGTACGCGGCCGCCTCGCCCGCCTCCAGCTGACCGCCCGTCAGTCCGGCGCCCAGCAGCCGCAGGACGCGGGGGAGTCCGATCCCGGAGGAGCCGGACGCGACCCCGCAGACCAGGGAGAGCAGCAGGGCGGCGGCGAGGCCGACGGCGAGCGGGAGCGTGGGTATTCGGCGAACGGGCGTGTCACTCACGTGCGGGTCGCGCCTTGCCTCGGGCCGTGGGTGCGCCGGGGCGGGCGCCGGCCGCGGGCGTGCCGGAGCGCCGTTCCGCTCGCAGTCCACGGCGAGTCGTCGGGAGTCCAGCGGCCGAGGGCGATCGGGCTGGCGGGGCCGTACGGCTGGGTACGGGCTCGCTCACCGTTGCGGGTCAGCGCCGGACTCTCACCGGACTTCTCCCTCGGACGCCCTGGCAGCATAACAGTCACTCAGGGCCTGTAACCCTTACCGGGGTCGGCTCGGGCCCGGGCGCACGGCTTCGGGCGTGGACGCACGACCGCCCCCGTCCGGCGGCGCGGACGGGGGCGGTCGGGTGGCGACGCGTCAGGCTCAGGCCTGCTTGGTCTCCCAGAAGATCTTGTCGACCTCGGCGATCAGGTCCAGCAGGGCCTGGCCGGTGGCCGGGTCGGTGGACGCCTTGGCGGCCGAGGCGGCCTTCAGGGTGTCGTTGACCAGCTGGTGCAGGTTCGGGTACTTCTCGAAGTGCGGGGCCTTGAAGTAGTCGCTCCACAGCACCGAGATGTGGTGCTTGACGGCCTCGGCGCGCTGCTCCTTGATGATGATCGCGCGGGCGCGGAAGTGCGGGTCCTCGTTGGCCTGGTACTTCTCCTGGGTGGCCTTGACCGACTCGGCCTCGATCCGGGCCTGCGCCGGGTCGTACACGCCGCAGGGCAGGTCACAGTGGGCGTGAGCGGTGGCACGCGGTGCAAACAGACGAGAGAACATGGGAGTCCTTCCTTAGATCGTCTTCCCGCGCCCGAGATTACCCTTCCGCCTCCCGGGTTTCGCGATCGGGCGGTGGGCCTAGGGCAAAAGGCGGACCCGGAACCGGGCCAATCCGGACATCGGACAGGTGACGGTCCGTACGGCAGACTGGGGCCGGACCGGTGCGAGGAGGAGTCGTGACGCGGAGCGCGGAACCCGGGGGCGGGGAACGGGCGGGCCGGGGCGGCGCGTTGCCGTTCGGGCTGGTCGACGTGGCGGGCCCGTCGATGGTCCCGACCCTGCGGGAGGGCGACCAGCTGCTGGTGCGCTACGGCGCGCCGATCCGGCCGGGCGCGGTGGTGCTCTTCCGGCACCCCTTCCAGCAGGACCTGCTGGTGGTGAAGCGGGCCGTCGAACGCCGGGCCGGCGGCTGGTGGCTGCTCTCCGACAACCGCCCGGTGGACAGCGACAGCCGCAGTTACGGCGCCGTCCCGGACGAGCTGGTGCTCGGCCGGGTGCTGCTGCGGCTGCGTCCGCGCCCGGCCTGGCTGGCGCCGGGCCGCCGGCTGGAGCGGCTGCTGCTGACCCCGCGGCTGGCTCGGGTGCCCGGGTTGGCCCGCCGCCTCGGCGTGCGGGTCGAGGAGGTGTAGCGGGTCGGGGGTGCGCAGCGGGTCGGGGGCGTGCGGCGGCGGGGGCCGGTGGGCGCGGGAGGCAGGCGGGCCCGCTATTTGCCGGTGCCCAGCGCGGCCTCCGCCTCCTGGCGCTTGCGGGCCCGGTAGGCGGCGACGTTGGCCCGGGTCGCGCAGCGGTCCGAGCAGTAGCGGCGGGAGCGGTTGGTCGAGGTGTCCAGGTAGGCGTTGCGGCAGGGCGCGGCCTGGCAGATGCCGAGGCGGTCGGCGCCCAGCTCGGTCAGGTGGACGGCCAAGCCCATGCAGGCGACGGCGCTGAAGTGTGCGGTGGCGGTGGCCGAGTTGTCGGCCAGGTGCAGGTGCCAGCGGGGCTGTCCGGCGTCGTCCAGGTGGTCGTGGCCGGAGACCAGCGGGCTGACGGGGTACTCCATCAGCAGGCTGTTGAGCAGGTCGACGCCCCGGGTCTCGTCCCCTTCGGCGGCGGCTTCGAAGACCCCGCGCAGCCTGGTCCGCACCGCCCGCAGCCGGGGCAGGTCGGATTCGTCGGCGAGCGCGGCGGCCCGCGAGGAGTCGGAGAACAGGGCCCGTACCGCGTCCACGGAGGTCAGCGTGTCGGTGCCGCGCTCGGGCTCCTCGGTGTTGACCAGCCGGACGGCGAGATCGGCGTACGAGGCGAGCTCCACGGCGGTCCTTCCAGAGAATCGGTAACGGGCTGACTGCTTCCAGCCTATTACCTGGGCGGGGAAAACGTCGGCGCCCGGCAGGAGCTGCCTGCCGGGCGCCGACGGACGGGCTCGGACCGCGGGACGGGCCCGCGGGATCGGAGCAGGTGCTCAGGGCACGGGCTCAGAGGACCTTGGAGAGGAAGGCCCTGGTGCGTTCGTGCTGGGGGTCGGTGAGCACGTCGCGGGGGTTGCCGGACTCGACGACCACGCCGCCGTCCATGAACACCAGCGCGTCGCCGACCTCGCGGGCGAAGCCCATCTCGTGGGTGACGACCACCATGGTCATGCCCTCCTCGGCGAGGCCGCGCATGACGTCGAGGACGTCGCCGACCAGCTCCGGGTCGAGCGCCGAGGTGGGCTCGTCGAAGAGCATCAGCTTGGGCTTCATGGCCAGCGCGCGGGCGATCGCCACGCGCTGCTGCTGGCCGCCGGAGAGCTGGGAGGGGTAGTTCTTCGCCTTGTCGGCGAGGCCGACCCGCTCCAGCAGGGCCATCCCGCGCTCCCGGGCGTCGGCCTTGTTCTCGCCCCTGACCTGGATCGGCGCCTCGATGATGTTGTCTATGGCGGTCATGTGCGGGAACAGGTTGAAGCGCTGGAACACCATGCCGATGTCCTGCCGCTTCAGGGCGACCTCGCGGTCCTTGAGCTCGTGGAGCTTGTCGCCCCGCTGGCGGTAGCCGACCAGCTCGCCGTCCACCCAGAGGCGGCCGCCGTTGATCTTCTCCAGGTGGTTGATGCACCGCAGGAAGGTCGACTTGCCGGAGCCGGACGGGCCGATCAGGCAGAACACCTCGCCCTGCCGGACCTCCAGGTCGATGCCCTTGAGCACCTCGACCGGGCCGTAGGACTTGTGCACGTTCTCGGCGCGGACCATGGGCTCGGCGGTCGCGGCGGAGCCGGCGGGGGTCTTGGTCGGATCGGTCATACGTGACCACCTCCCTCAAGCCCAGGGACGACGTCGGCGGTCGTCCTGGGGGCGGGCTTCCCGGCGAACAGGCCCCGCAGTCGCTGCAGCGGGGTGGGCGGGAGGGTGCGGTTGGAGCCTCGGGCGTAGTGGCGCTCGATGTAGTACTGGCCGATGGTCAGCACCGAGGTGAAGAACAGGTACCAGAGGCTGACGACGATCAGCAGCGGGATGTTCTGGTAGTTCCGAGAGTAGATGACCTGGCCGGCCCGGAAGATCTCCTCCAGGGAGATGACCGAGACCAGCGAGGTGGTCTTGAGCATCGAGATGGTCTCGTTGCCGGTGGGCGGGATGATCACCCGCATGGCCTGGGGCAGGACGATCCGCCGCATGGTCTGGAACCGGCTCATGCCGAGGGCGTGCGCGGCCTCGGTCTGGCCCTCGTCGACCGACTGGATGCCGCCGCGGACGATCTCCGCCATGTAGGCGGCCTCGTTGAGGCCGAGGCCCAGCAGGGCGGCGACGAAGGTCGGGATCAGGACGTTGGTCGACTCGGACCAGAACTCCGGGCCCCACGGGACGCCGATCGACAGCTTGGCCCAGATCAGGCCGAGGAAGTTCCAGAACACCAGCTGCACCAGCACCGGGGTGCCGCGGAAGACCCAGATGTAGACCCAGGCCGTGCCGGAGAGCAGCGGGTTCGGGGACAGCCGCATCACCGCGAGGATGATGCCGCCGACCACACCCATGAGCATGGAGAGGGCGGTCAGCTCCAGTGTCACGACCATGCCGTGCACGATGCTGTCGTGGAAGAGGTACTGCCCGACGATGTCCCACTTGAAGGCGGGGTTGGTGAGGAGGGCGCTCAGCAGCATGGCTGCGAGCAGGGCGATGACGACGGCGCCCACCCAGCGTCCGGGGTGGCGGACCGGGACGGCCTTGATGGTCTCAGGCCGTCCCTTCTCCGGCGTCCCCTGGTCCATAGAGTTCACGGTGTGGCCTCGGGGGAGAGATGGAGCAGGCGGGATCAGCTGACGGCGCCGTTGACGGTCGACTTGTCGAGGGCACCGGCTTCGACGCCCCACTTGGTGAGGATCTGCTTGTAGGTGCCGTCGTCGATCAGCGACTGGACGGCGCCCTGGACGGCCGGGGTGAGCTTGGAGCCCTTGGCCAGGGCGACGCCGTAGGGGGCCACGCCGTAGGTGTCGCCGACCTTCTCCAGCTGCCCGCCGGACTGCTTGATCGCGTAGTCGACGACCTGGGAGTCGGCCATCATCGCCTGGTCGCGACCGGAGACGACGGCGTTGGTGACGTCCGTCTGGAGGTCGAACTTGTCGCCGTCGTTCTGGATGCCCGGCTTGCCGGCCTTGGCGCAGTCCGGGTTGCGGGTGTCCTTGATCTCGTCGGCCTGGGTGGTGCCGGTCTGGACGGCGACCTTCTTGCCGCAGAGGTCCTTCGGGTCGATCTTCTCCGGGTTGCCCTTCTTCACGGCGATGGCGCTGCCGGAGTTGAAGTAGGTCACCATGTCGACGATCTGCTCGCGCTCCTTGTTGTCCGTGAAGGACGACATGCCGAGCTGGAACTTGTTCGACTGGATGCCGGGGATGATCGCGGTGAAGCCCGAGTCCTGGACCTCGGCCGTGAGGCCGAGCTTCTTGGCGATGGCGTCGGCCAGGTCGACGTCCATGCCGATGATCTTGCCGCTGTCGTCCTTGAACTCGTCCGGCGCGTACGAGGCGTCGGCGCCGACCACGAGCTTGCCGGCCGCCTTGACGTCGTCCGGGACGAGGGCCGCCAGCTTGGGGTCGGCCTTGACCTCGTTGACGGTCGTGGAGGCGTTGGGGGCGCCGCTGCTCTCGCTCTTGCTGCTGCTGCAGCCGGTCAGGACGAGGGACACGGAGGCGGCGACCACACCGGCAGCGAAGAGCCGGTTGCGCTTGGTACGGGCGGTCATGAGGGGGATCTCCTCCTGGGAGAGAAGGTCGGGCGGAGCGCGCCGCGGGAGCGGCGCACCTGGGAGCGGGCCGAACGGCGTCGTACGGGTTCCCGTCGTACGGGTGTGCGTCGTACGTCGTCGTACGTGCCGGCCGGGTCGTGCGGTGCCTGGGCGCTGGGACCGCCCAGGGTTCTGCGAGGTGCTGCTTCCGCCACCCTCCGCCGAGGTGGACGTTGACCTGAACCGCCTCGACCAGTGGTCGGCTCGATCCGAGATGGGGGGAATCCTGCCATCTGATGACGGTCAGGTGGCCCCCATCCAGATCAAAATCGGATAACAAGGGGTCACACTGTCCGCTATTCGGACTGATTCCGTTCCCCTGTCACTCTGCGCATAAGTATGCAGACCGCTCTGTGCTCCGCCCGAAAGGCCCGCCGCCCGCCCGCTCAGATGCCCCCGTTGACCACCGCGTTCTGCGCCGCGCCGGCGCTGACGCCCCACTTGGTGAGGACCTTGTCGTACTCGCCGCTGCGGATCAACTGGTCCACCGCCTTGGCCAGGACGTCCCGCAGCTCGTTGTCGCCCTTGCGCACCGCGATCCCGTACGGGTTGGAGGTGGACTGCCCGCCGGTCACCTCGAAGCGGCCGCCGCCGTCGGTGGTCTTCGCCGCGTAGGCGGCCACCGGGAAGTCGTTCAGGCCGGCCGCGGCAGCGCCGGAGGTGACCTCGGCCAGCGCCTTGGCGTCGCTTTCCAGCTTGTGCAGGGTCAGCTGGCGGCCGGTTCGGGCGCAGACCGCCACCTGGCGGGTGGCGATCTCGTCCTGGGTGGTGCCCTGCTGCAGCGCGACGGTCTTGCCGCACAGGTCGTCCAGGGTCTTGATCCCCTTCGGGTTGCCCTTCGGGACGACGATCGAGGTGCCGGCGATGAAGTAGTCCACGAAGTCCACGCCCGGGTCGACCTGCTTGCCGTTCTCGTCCAGGCCGTCGCGGCGCTGGCGGATGTCGCTGAGCGCCGACATCGCCACGTCGTACTGCTTGCCCTGCAGGTTCGGCACCAGCTTGGCGAACGGCGTGTCCACGAACTCGACCCGCACGTCGAGGATCTTGCCCAAGGCGGCCGCCAGGTCCGGGTCGAGGCCGGCCGGCTTGCCGTCCTGGCCGCGGAACTCGACCGGCGCGTAGTTGACGTCCATGCCGATCCGCAGCACCCCGGCCGCGCGCTGCGCCTTCGGCAGCTTGTCGCGGATGTCCTTGACCGGGTCGTCCGGGGCCGCCTGTCCGCCACCGCCGCAACCGGTCAGCAGCAGGGCCCCGGCGGTGGCCAGGACGGCGCCGGCCAGGGCCGGCCGGCGGGCGGGGAGGAGGTGAGGCATGAGGGGTGCTCCTGTGGGAGGGACGTGCGGTCGCCACGGTGTCGCGGTGGTGTACGCGCGGTGGCGGCCAAGCGATCCTGCCATCCCGCCCTGCCGGGCCCGGCGGCGGGTGTGTCAGAATTCGGTACCGGGTGACCCCCGAACGCTCGAACCAGACCGACGAGCCCCGACAGGCTCGGGTTCTCGGGAACGGAAGTCCTCACGCGGCTCCGTATCCGGAGTGCCGACTCCCCTTCGGCTCTGCGTTCACTCCAGCGGGTAAGCGTGTGCTCATGCCGTTGCCGCCGCCGGAGCCCGGCGCTTCCGAAGCCGGGCCCCTGGGACGCGACAGCGCGGCGATGAAGCGCGCGTGACGAGGACGAAAAGGCATAGGTGCGATGCCTTTGTCCGACCTAGGCTCGGCCCCGTAGTACGACGCGGGCAACACAAGACCCCATAAAACCCTCATCCGAGGGCGCCGCCCGACGGCAGCGCCCCGACCCCGACCCCGGGTCCGCTTCGGCGTACCCGGTTTCCGGTTTCCGGACGGGTCGTCCTGCCCGTCGGCCGCGCGTCCTCGCCCGATCAATGACGAAGAGGTCATCGTGGCAGCGGAGATCATCAGCAGCAGCACCCAGGACACCGACGATCCGGTCGACGCGGTTTTCGCGCTCCACCGCGGCGGCAAGATGGAGATCCGGGCGACCGTCCCGGTGCGCGACGCGGACGACCTGTCCCTCGCCTACACCCCGGGTGTCGCCCGCGTCTGCACGGCCATCGCCGAGCAGCCGGAGCTGGTCAACGACTACACCTGGAAGTCCAACACCGTCGCGGTGGTCACCGACGGCACCGCGGTGCTCGGCCTCGGCGACATCGGCCCGCAGGCCTCGCTGCCCGTGATGGAGGGCAAGGCCATCCTGTTCAAGCAGTTCGGCGGCGTGGACGCGGTGCCGATCGCGCTCGCCTGCACCGGGGTCGACGAGATCGTCGAGACCGTGGTCCGGCTGGCGCCCTCCTTCGGCGGCGTCAACCTGGAGGACATCTCCGCCCCGCGCTGCTTCGAGATCGAGCGCCGGCTCCAGGAGGCCCTGGACATCCCGGTCTTCCACGACGACCAGCACGGCACCGCGATCGTCAGCACCGCCGCCCTGTGGAACGCGGCCAAGGTGACCGGCCGCGAGATCGGCTCGCTGCGGGCCGTCATCTCCGGCGCCGGCGCGGCCGGGATCGCCATCGCCAAGATGCTGGTCGCGGCCGGCATCGGCGACGTGGCGGTCTGCGACCGCAAGGGCGTGGTCCACGAGGGCCGCGGCGACCTCACCGACGTCAAGGCGGAGATCGCCGCGCTGACCAACCGTTCGGGCCTCAAGGGCTCGCTCGCCGACGCGCTGGCCGGCGCCGACGTGTTCATCGGCGTCTCCGGCGGCACCGTGCCGGAGGAGGTCGTCGCGACCATGGCCGAGGGCGCCTTCATCTTCGCGATGGCCAACCCCAACCCGGAGATCCACCCCGAGGTCGCGCACAAGTACGCGGCGGTCGTCGCCACCGGGCGCAGTGACTTCCCGAACCAGATCAACAACGTGCTGGCCTTCCCCGGCATCTTCGCCGGCGCCCTGCAGGTCCGGGCCAGCCGGATCACCGAGGGCATGAAGCTGGCCGCCGCCAAGGCGCTGGCCGGCGTGGTGGCCGACGAGCTGACGCCGCAGAAGGTCATCCCCTCGCCGTTCGACGAGCGGGTCGCCCCGGCGGTCACCAAGGCCGTCGCCGAGGCCGCCCGGGCCGAGGGCGTGGCCCGGATCTGAACCGGGCCGACGGCCGGAGGGCCGGCTGACGAACCGACGGCGGACGGCCGGGGCAGGGACACGCGTCACACCCACGCGTGGTTCCCGGCCCCGGCCGTCGCCGCTATCGTCCGGGTCATGTTTGCTGCCTACGCCGCACGTATCGACGCCGACGACCCGCTCGGCGGGCTGGAACTGGGCGAACTCCCCGAGCCGCAGGCCCGCCCCGGGTGGAGCCTGGTCACGGTCAGGGCCGCCAGCCTCAACCACCACGACCTGTGGTCGCTGCGCGGGGTCGGCCTGCCCGCCGAGAAGCTGCCGATGATCCTCGGCTGCGACGCCGCGGGCATCGACGAGGACGGCAACGAGGTGGTGATCCACTCGGTGATCGGCCAGACCGGCCACGGGGTCGGCCCCCGGGAGCCGCGCTCCATCCTCACCGAGCGCTACCAGGGCACCTTCGCCCAGCAGGTGGCGGTCCCCACCTGGAACCTGCTGCCCAAGCCCGCCGAGCTGAGCTTCGAGGAGGCCGCCTGCCTGCCCACCGCCTGGCTGACGGCCTACCGGATGCTGTTCACCAACGGCGGGGTCAGGCCCGGTGACACCGTCCTGGTGCAGGGCGCGGGCGGCGGCGTGTCGACCGCCCTGATCGTCCTCGGCAAGGCCGCCGGCCTGCGGATCTGGGTCACCGGCCGGGACGAGGCCAAGCGCCGCCGGGCGGTGGAGCTGGGCGCCGACGAGGCGTTCGAGAGCGGCGCCCGGCTGCCCGCCCGGGTGGACGCGGTGATGGAGACGGTCGGCGCCGCGACCTGGTCGCACTCGGTGAAGTCACTGCGCCCCGGCGGCACCATCGTCATCTCGGGCGCCACCTCCGGCCCCAGCCCGAGCGCCGCGGAGCTCAACCGGATCTTCTTCCTGGAGCTCAAGGTGGTCGGCTCGACCATGGGCACCAAGGAGGAGCTGGCCGGGCTGCTCGCACTCTGCGCCAACACCGGCGTCCGCCCGGTGATCGACTCGGTGCTGCCGCTGACGGAGGCCCGGGACGGCTTCGCCCGGCTCGCCAAGGGCGACGTCTTCGGCAAGATCGTCCTGAACCCCTGAGGCGCGGGAGGCCCCGAAGCGCCGGCCTGGCGCCGGAACGCCGGGCGGGCGAGGGGGCCCGGTGCTCCCGTCGGAGAACACCGGGCCCGGATCCCTGCGGGTGCCGACCGGGCGGCCGGTCAGCAGGTCGGCCGGTCAGCAGGGGCGCGGACGGCCCTCAGCCGAGCAGCCGCTTCAGCCGCTCGCCCGCGGCGCCCAGCACCGAGCGGGCCGCGGTCAGCCGGTCCGCGTCCACCCCGCCGTCCCGGGCCGCGTCGCGGACCTGGTCGCGGAAGCGGTCGAGCAGCCGCTCCAGCTCGCGGCCAGGGTCCTCGGCCGGGTCGGTGCGGGCCCAGGAGGGCAGGTCGGCCGGGGTGGCGGGCCCGCCCTGGACCGGGCCGTCCTCGCCGGGGCCGTCCTTGTCCAGGTCGATCCTGGTCACGGTGACCCGCTCGTCCGGCGAGGCGGGCTCGTCTCCCGACTGGCCCCAGCGGGCCGCGTCGGCCAGACCGGACAGGCCCTTGGTGAGCTCGGCCAGCCCTTCGGCCAGCCCGGTCGGCCAGTCGCCCTTCGCGGCGTGCTCGCGCACCTGCTGCTCGACCCGGCGCTTGATCCGCAGCGCCTCCTGCTGCGCGGCGGAGCGGGACGCCTTGGCCTGCTCGCGCAGCCGGCGGGCCTCCTCCTCGGCGGCCTTCGCCTTGGCCTTGGCGGCCTTCTCCTGCTCCCGGGCGCGCTTGGCCTGCTCCTTGGCCTGCCGCTTGAACTGGGCGAACTCCTCCTTGGCGCGCTGCCAGGACTCGTTGTCGCCCCAGGGCCCGGCCCACGGATCCCCGCCGCCCTCGGCGCGGTCCGGCCGGGGGGCCTGGCCGGCGGCCTTCCACAGCTCCTCGCGCAGGTCCTTGGCGCTGTCCCGGACGTCCTCGCGAATCGCCCCGGCGAGGTGCGCCACGGAGTCCCGGATCTCCAGCTCCAGCTCGTCCAACTCGCCCCGCCGGGCTTCGAGTTCGGCGCGCCCGGGGTCGGTCAGCCGGTAGACCTTGCGGCCGCCCTCGGTGCTGTGGGCGACCAGGCCCTCCTGCTCCAGCTTGGCCAGCCGCGGGTAGACCGTCCCGGCGGAGGGGGCGTACAGGCCCTGGAAGCGCTCCTCCAGCAGGCGGATCACCTCGTAGCCGTGCCGGGGCGCCTCCTCCAGCAGCTTCAGCAGGTACAGCCGGAGCCGGCCGTGGCCGAACACGGGGGTCATCTCAGGCCTCCTTGGTGAGGTCGGGCTTGCCGGGGGCGGCCGGGAGCTCCTTGGCCGGGCCCTCGTCCTCGGGCTCGGGGCGGCTCAGGACGGTCACCGCGCCGGAGACGGTGGTGACGCTGAGGCTGCCGCGGCCCTCGCCGAGCTGGCCGGACAGCTTCTTGGCGCCCCAGGTGCCGCTCAGCTTGAGCTCGTCGAAGCTGCTGGAGATGTCGCCGCTGGTGGAGCCGGCCTCGACCCTGGCGTCGGTGCGGGAGGGGATCCGGACCACGACCGGGCCGCTGACGGTGGAGACCTTGACCTCGGCCTCGCCGTCCACGTCGAGGTCCAGGGTGACGGCGCCGGTGACGGCGTGGGCCTGGACCTGGTCGGCGGTGCCGGCGACCACGGTGAGCTGCCCGGAGACGCTGTTGATCCGGAGCCGGCCGCCCACCGCCTGGGCGTCGACGTCGCCGGTGACGGTGTTGGCATCGGTGCGGCCGCTCAGGCCGACCAGGGTGGCGTCGCCGTTGGCGCTGTGCACCGAGACGTTCCCGGCGATGCCGGAGACGGTGGCGCCGGCCGAGACGGTGCCGACCTTGACGTCGGCGTCGGCGGGGACGGTCACCGTGACGCCGGCGATCCGCTTGCGCTTGAAGGAGCCGAAGAAGTTCTTGGCCGAGCCGACCGACTTGAGCGCCTCGCCGAACTCGCCCCAGCTGTTGAGGTCCTTGTAGGTGACCGTCAGGACACCGTCCACCAGGGTCACGTGCAGCGGCTCGCCCTGGAGGTCGGTGACCTCCAGGCGGGCCGGGCCCTCGGCCGCCACCACGTTGACCGTGCCGTCGATGATCCGCACGTGCAGCGCGCGGACCGGCTCCTCGACGGTGATCCTCTCGGGGCCCTCGACCGTCCACTGGCTCATCTCTGTCGCCTCCCGTTGTCGATCGCGATGTATCGCGTCCTCTCCTGAAGACGATATATCGCGTGTCGGCAGAGTCAAGCGCCCCGGACCCCGAACCCGACCCCGAGCGGACCCCGATCCGCTCCGGCGCCTCCCCTACGGGGCGCTCCGGGCTCGCACCGGCAGGACCGGCCGCGGACACGCGAGAGGCCCGGGAGGCGGTTGCCTCCCGGGCCTCTCACGAACGGGCCGTCACCTGGTCACTCGTCGTCCTCGTCGTCGAGCCGGGCCAGCCAGGTGGCCAGCCGCTCGACCGGGATCTCGAAGTCCGGGTTGAGGTCGACGAACTCGCGCAGGCGCTCGGCCAGCCACTCGAAGGTGACCTCCTCGTCGCCGCGCCGGCTCTCCAGCTCCTCGATGCCGCGGTCGGTGAAGTACACGGTGTTCGCTCCGGTCCGATGGGGATTGACCTGGTCAGGATAGACCGGTCAGCCGGCCCGCCAGGTGCTGACGGTGACCCTGGCGGCCCCGCTGACCGGGTCGGCCTGCTCGACCGCCGCGATGGCGATGTTGCGGGTGACCCGGTCGCGGACGCACAGCAGGCGGCCGGGGGCGACCCGGTTGTAGGAGAGGTCGGTGTCGGGCCGGGAGTCGATCGCGGTGGCGCACTGCTCGGCCGTGACGGTCGGCTCGGTGATCACCGCGAAGTCCGACTTGTCGTCCCCGTAGCTGTCGAAGGAGTTGGCCTTGCTGCCGCTGCCGTTGTTCGTCACCCCGAGGCCCCACTTGAGGTCCCCGGAGTGCGGCACCACGGTGCCCGCGTTCAGGTCGATCCGGTAGGTGTCGCTGGAGTACTCGGCCCCCGGGATCGAGAGCGACCGCTTGTCGAGCATCGCCGAGTAGCCGACCGGTCGGGCGGGGGCCGACACGGTGCTCTGGGCGGACTTCGAGGGGGCTGCCGTCACCGCGTCGACCGAGCCGGTGGAGCCGGTGGAGCCGGTGGAGGCGGACGAGCCGGACGAGCCGGTGGAGGGGCTGGCCTTGTCCGGGCCCGGGCCCTGCGTCACGGTGACCGCGGGGCTCACCTTGGCGTCCGTCTTCTTGCCGTCGTCCAGCTTCTTCATCAGCGCCACGCCGCCCGCGGTGCCGCCGACGGCCATCACCAGGGCGACGGTGAGCAGCACCTTCCAGGACACCCCGCCCCGGCGCTCGGGCTCGGGCCCGGGCGCCGGATCGGCCGGCAGCGCCGGGCCGGGCGGCGGGGTGTCGAAGGACGGCGGCTCCGGCTGCAGCCGGGCGGTCGGGGGCGTCGGCAGCACCGGGGCGGTGGGCGACTCGGCGGGCGGCTGCGGGGCGCCGTACGCGCCGAGCGGCGGCGGCGCGAAGCCGGGCGGGGGCGTCCCGGGCTGCTGCGGCGGGTGCGTCACCGCGGTGGCCGGGTGGGTCGGCGCGGCGGCCGGCGGCGGGGGAGTGGCCGGGGCGGCCGGGGCCGGGGTCGGCGGGGTGCCGGGCAGGGGCGGCAGCGGGGCGGACGGTGCCTGGAGGAACTGCTGCTGCGGCAGGTCGGAGCGGCGGGTGATCTCGGTGTTGACCTGGCGCGGCAGCCAGTCCTCGCCGAACCGCAGCTGGCCGCCGACCTCCGGGTGGTTGCGGGCGACCTGGATGATCTCGGCGGGCGTCGGGCGGTCCTCCGGGCTCTTGGCCAGGCAGCGCTGGATCAGCTCGCGCAGGTCCGCCGGGACGGCCTCCAGCTCCGGCGCCTCGTGCACCACCCGGTAGAGCACCGCGGTGTCCGGCCCGTCGCCGAACGGCGCGGTGCCGCCGGCCACGTACGCGGCCAGGGCGCCGAGCGCGAAGACGTCGGTGGCGGGGGTGACCGGGCGGCCCTGGGCCTGCTCCGGGGACATGAAGGCGGGCGAGCCGATCCGGTAGCCGGTGCCGGTCAGCGCGGTGGCGTCGGCGGCCCGGGCGATGCCGAAGTCGATCACCCGGGGGCCGTCCCCGGCGACCAGCACGTTGGCGGGCTTGAGGTCGCGGTGGACCACCTCGACGCTGTGGATCGCCTGCAGCGCCTCGGCGATGCCGCCCATCAGCAGCAGCACGGTGCGCACCGGCAGCGCGCCGTGCTCGCGCACCACCTGCTGCAGGGACGGCCCCGGGACGTACGCGGTGACCAGCCAGGGGGCGTCGCCGTCCAGTCCGCCGGAGTCGATCACCTGCGCGGTGTAGAGCCCGTGGATCCGCTGGGCGTTGCTGACCTCCTGGGCGAAGCGGCGGCGGAACTCGCCGTCCTCGGCGAACTCCGGGCGCACCACCTTGAGCGCGACCGGGCGACCGCCCGGGGTGTACGAGAGGTAGACGCGGCCCATGCCGCCGGCGCCGAGCCGGGCGAAGAGCCGGTAGCCGCCCACCTCCCGGGGGTCGTCAGGGAGCAGTGGCTGGAAGACCGGTGGGAGCTTGCCGGCGTCCCGAGGCGTGTCGGCGGTCATGTGGTGATCCCCCTGGGAGAGCGGTGAGGTCGTACGGCCGGCGCGGCGGGGCGCGGTGACGGGCGCCCCGGCCGCCGACCGGCGACGCCTAACCTATCGATCCGTCAGGAGTCCGCGCACCGGGCCTCCGGTTTGGTTGCAGAGCTGGGACCTTGACATGGCGCGGCGGTGAAACGGTTCTCCTTGAGCCTTCTTGAGCCCCCTTGAGCCTTCTTGAGCCCCCCATGGGCTTCCTGAGCCTCCGTCGGGAACGAAGCGGCCCCCGCCCTCCCGGATGGGAGGACGGGGGCCGACGAGCCCTCAGGGCGTCCGCGCCGCAGGGCGTCAGAGCGAGAAGACCTCTTCGATCAGCGCCTGCTGCTCGGCGCCGTGCCGCTTGGCCGAGCCGACCGCCGGGGACGAGGCCGCCGTGCGGGCGACGCGGCGCAGGCGGGAGCCGCCGGCGCTGCGGCCGATGGCGACCTGCAGGTGGTCGACCAGGTTCATCGCGATGAACGGCCAGGCACCCTGGTTGGCCGGCTCCTCCTGCGCCCAGACGAACTGGACGTCGTCGCCGTAGCGGGCCAGCTCCTCCTGGAGCTCGGCCACCGGCAGCGGGTAGAGCCGCTCGACCCGGACGATCGCGGTGTCGGTGACGCCGCGCTCGGTGCGGGCGGCCTCCAGGTCGTAGTAGAACTTGCCGGCGGTGATGACCACCTTGCGGACCTGCGCCGGGTCGACGGTGGAGTCGCCGATGACCGGGCGGAACGAGCCGGACAGGAACTCCTCCGTCGCACTGGCCGCGGCCTTCAGACGCAGCATCGACTTCGGGGTGAAGACGACCAGCGGCTTGTGGTGCGGGTTGTGGGCCTGCCAGCGCAGCAGGTGGAAGTAGTTCGACGGCAGGGTCGGCATCGCGACCGTCATGTTGTTCTGCGCGCACAGCTGGAGGAAGCGCTCCGGGCGGGCGGACGAGTGGTCCGGGCCCTGGCCCTCGTAGCCGTGCGGCAGGAGCAGGGTGACGCCGGAGTGCTGGCCCCACTTCTGCTCGGCGGAGGCGATGTACTCGTCCACCATGGTCTGCGCGCCGTTGACGAAGTCGCCGAACTGCGCCTCCCACATGACCAGCGCGTTCGGGCGGGTCAGCGAGTAGCCGTACTCGAAGCCCATGGCCGCGTACTCCGACAGCAGGCTGTCGTAGACGGTGTAGCGGGCCTGGTCCTCGGTGAGGTACTGCAGCGGGGTGTAGTCCTCGCCGGTCTTGCGGTCGATCAGGACGGCGTGCCGCTGGCCGAAGGTGCCGCGGCGGCTGTCCTGGCCGGCCAGGCGGACCGGGTGGCCCTCCATGAGCAGCGAGCCGATGGCGAGGGTCTCGCCCATCGCCCAGTCGATGGTGTTGTCCTCGACCGAGGCGGCGCGGCGCTGCAGCTGCGGCAGCAGGCGCGGGTGGACGGTCAGCCACTCCGGCAGGTTGACCTGGGAGGCGGCGATCCGCTTGACCATCTCCTGGGAGATGCCGGTCTGGATGGAGACCGGGAAGTCGGCGACCGGCTTGCCGGCGGTGGCGTCGGCCGGCGCCTGGGCCGCGTCGCGGACCTCGGCGAAGACCTTCTCCAGCTGGCCCTGGAAGTCCTGGAGCGCCTGCTCCGCCTCTTCCATGGTGATGTCGCCGCGACCGATCAGGCCCTCGGTGTACAGCTTGCGCACCGAGCGCTTCTTGTCGATCAGGTCGTACATCAGCGGCTGGGTGAACGACGGGTTGTCGGCCTCGTTGTGACCGCGGCGGCGGTAGCAGATGAGGTCGATCACCACGTCCTTGTGGAACTCCTGGCGGAACTCGAAGGCGAGCCGCGCGACGCGGACCACGGCCTCCGGGTCGTCGCCGTTCACGTGGAAGATCGGGGCCTCGATCATGCGGGCCACGTCGGTGCAGTACATCGAGGAGCGGGAGGACGCCGGGGCGGCGGTGAAGCCGACCTGGTTGTTCACCACGACGTGCACGGTGCCGCCGGTGCGGTAGCCGCGCAGCTGCGACATGTTCAGGGTCTCCGCGACGACGCCCTGGCCGGCGAAGGCCGCGTCGCCGTGGATCTGGATCGGCAGCACCGGGAAGGTGGTGCCGCCCTGGTCCAGGATGTCCTGCTTGGCGCGGGCGATGCCCTCGACGACCGGGTCCACGGCCTCCAGGTGGGAGGGGTTCGCGGCGAGCGAGACCTTGATGGTCTCGCCGTCCAGGCCGGTGAAGGTGCCCTCGGCGCCCAGGTGGTACTTGACGTCGCCGGAGCCGTGCATCGACTTCGGGTCGAGGTTGCCCTCGAACTCGCCGAAGATCTTGCCGTACGGCTTGCCGACGATGTTGGCCAGCACGTTCAGGCGGCCGCGGTGCGCCATGCCAATGACGGCCTCGTCGAGGCGGTGCTCGGCGGCGGAGTCGATGGTGGCGTCCAGCAGCGCGATGAGCGACTCGCCGCCCTCCAGCGAGAAGCGCTTCTGCCCGACGTACTTGGTCTGCAGGAACGTCTCGAAGGCCTCGGCCGAGTTCAGGCGGCGCAGGATGCGCAGCTGCTCCTCGCGCTCCGGCTTCGCGTACGGCTTCTCCAGGCGCTCCTGCAGCCACTTGCGCTGCTTCGGGTCCTGGATGTGCATGTACTCGATGCCGACGGTGCGGCAGTAGGTGTTGCGCAGCAGGCCGAGGATGTCGCGGAGCTTCATCATCTTCTGGCCGCCGAAGCCGCCGACCGCGAACTCGCGCTCCAGGTCCCACAGGGTGAGGCCGTGCTGGACGACGTCCAGGTCGGGGTGCTTGCGCTGCTTGTACTCCAGCGGGTCGGTGTCGGCCATCAGGTGGCCGCGGACCCGGTAGGAGTGGATCAGCTCCATGACGCGGGCGGTCTTGTTGACCTCGTCGTCGTGGGTGGTGGCGACGTCGGTGGCCCAGCGGACCGGCTCGTACGGGATCCGCAGCGACTCGAAGATCTCGTCGTAGAAGCCGTTCTCGCCGAGCAGCAGCCGGTGGATCTCGCGCAGGAACTCGCCGGACGCCGCGCCCTGGATGACGCGGTGGTCGTAGGTCGAGGTCAGCGTCATGATCTTGGAGACGCCCAGGCGGGCCAGGGTCTCCGGGGCGGAGCCCTGGAACTCGGCCGGGTACTCCATGGCGCCGACACCGACGATGGTGCCCTGGTTCTGCATCAGGCGCGGCACGGAGTGCACGGTGCCGATGCCGCCCGGGTTGGTCAGCGAGACCGTGACGCCGGTGAAGTCGTCCATGGTCAGCTTGTTGGCGCGCGCCCGGCGGACGATGTCCTCGTAGGCCTGCCAGAAGCCGAAGAAGTCGAGGGTCTCGGCCTTCTTGATGGCGGCGACGACGAGCTGGCGGTCGCCGTTGGGCTTGACCAGGTCGATGGCCAGGCCGAGGTTGATGTGCTCGGGCTTGACCAGGTAGGCCTTGCCGTCCTCCACCTTGTAGCTGTGGTTCATGCCCGGGGAGGCCTTGATGGCCTGGACCAGGGCGTAACCGATCAGGTGGGTGAAGGAGACCTTGCCGCCGCGGGCGCGCTGCAGGTGGTTGTTGATGACGATGCGGTTGTCGATCAACAGCTTCGCCGGGACGGCGCGGACCGAGGTCGCGGTCGGCACCTCCAGCGAGGCGTCCATGTTGGTGGCGACGGCCTTCGCGGGGCCGCGCAGCTGGACCAGCTCGGGGCCGGCGGCGGCCGCGGTCGCGGCGGGGGCCGGGGCGGCGGCCTTGGGGGCCGGGGGCGCGGCCGGGGCTGCGGCGAGCGGCGCGGGGGCGGCCGTCGGCGTCGGCGCCGGAGCGGCCGGTGCGGCGGGGGCCGGGGCGGCGGCCGCCGCAGCAGCGGCGGGCGCGGGGGCAGCGTCAGGGGTCGGCGTGGGGCCGGCCTGGGTCGCGGCCTGGGTCACTGGGGTCACCTCGGTACCGGGCTTGTAGTCGGCGAAAAAGTCCCACCAGGCTCGGTCTACCGAGTTCGGGTCCTGGAGGTACTGCTGGTAGATCTCGTCGACGAGCCACTCATTCGGGCCGAAGCCTGTGGAGCTTGCCGAGCTGTTGGGGGTTTCAGGGGACTGTGGCGACACGGCGGCAACCGCCCTCTTCCGCTTCCTTTTGGGATGTTTGGACAGCGGGGATTAAGGCTACGCCCCTGATCAGTGATCGCGCAGTCCCCGAGGGCCAGGCGTCGTCCAGATCACAGTCCTGACCTGCAGTTTGGCTGAAAAAGAGCGTTAGAAAGCCGCATCTGAAGGGAACCGATCGCCGCCGAAGTGCCTAGAAAGCCGGACGAAACGGACAAAACCCCCCGGAAATCCACTAACGATCTTCGTATACGGCTGTGTCGGATCTGTGACAAATGTCCCGGCCGTCGTCCTGGGGCCGTCCGGGCAGGCGGACCTCGATCCGGCAGCCGCGCGGCGACTCCGCCACCGCGATCCGCCCGCCGTGCAGGTCCACCGCCCAGCGGGCGATGGCCAGGCCCAGGCCGGTGCCGCCGTCCGCGCCCGGCCCCGAAGCGGTCGCGGTGCCGCTGCGGCTGAACCTCTCGAACACCCGGCTGCGGTCGGCCGGCGGGATGCCGGGGCCCTCGTCCTCGACCTCCAACAGGAGGGCGCCGTCCTCGCCGTCGGGCCGCGCCCGCACCGTGACGGTGCCGCCGGGCGGGGAGTGCTTGCAGGCGTTGTCGACCAGGTTGGCGACCACCTGGTGGAGGCGCTCCGGGTCCGCCACGGCGGTCAGGCCGGACGGGCTGACCTCCAGGGCCAGCCGGACGTCCCCGCGCCGGGAGAAGGCCCCGCCGGCCGTCGCGCCGTCCACGGTGACCCCGCGCAGCACGCCGTCCAGGAACTCGCGCACCTCGAAGGGGCGGGCGTCCAGGTCGACCACGCCGTCGTCGATCTTGGAGAGGTCGAGCAGGTGGGTGACCAGGCGGCCGAGCCGTTCGGTCTGCACCAGTGCCGCCCCCAGTGTCGCCGGATTGGGTTGGACGACGCCGTCCACCACGTTCTCCAGGACGGCGCGCAGTGCGGCGATCGGCGTGCGCAGCTCGTGCGAGACGTTGGCGACCAGCTCGCGGCGGTGCTGGTCGGCGGCCTCCAGGTCGGCGGCCATCGCGTTGAAGGCGGCCGCCAGCTCGCCGATCTCGTCGCGCGAACTCACCTCGACCCGGCGGCTGTAGTCGCCGGAGGCCATCGCGCGGGCGGCGGCGGTCATCTCGCGCAGGGGGGCGGTCAGCCCGTGCGCGAGGAACTGCATGAAGAGCAGTGAGGCGATCATGGAGAAGACCATGATGATCCGGATCTGGGTCTCGGACCGGATCGCCACGACCACCATGCCGGTGGCCAGGAACACGGAGACGATCACGAGCAGGGCGAGCTTGCCCTTGATCGAGCGGACCGGGTCGAGCGGGCGGATGTCGGCCCAGACCCGGCTGGCGGCACGGGCGGCCAGCGTCTGCGGCCGTGCGCCGTCGGATTCCCCGTTGCGTTGCTGTGGAAAGGTCATTGGTCCCCTGTGGTCCCCGCGTGTGTCCCCCGCGTGCTTCTCCCCCGCGTGGTGGCACGGCGTCGTCCGGACACGGGCCCCCCGGTGGCCCGTCGCCCGATGCCCGCCGTCAGGAGAGCGGGGCCTCCAGCGCGTACCCGACACCGTGCACGGTGCGGATCCAGCTGGCGCCGATCTTCCGCCGCAGCGCCTTGACGTGGCTGTCCACGGTGCGGGTGCCGGAGGCGTCCGTCCAGTCCCAGACCTCGGCCAGCAGCTGCTCGCGGGTGAGCACCGCGCGCGGCTGGGCGGCCAGGCAGGCGAGCAGGTCGAACTCGGTCGGCGTCAGGTGGACGTCGCCCGAGGCCAGCCGGACCCGGCGCTGCACGTGGTCGATCTCCAGCTCGCCGAAGCGCAGGCTGCCGAGCGCGGGCGTGCGGGCGGCCTGCTGGGCGCGCTCGACGCGGCGCAGCAGCACGTTGACCCGGGCGGCCAGTTCGCGCATCGAGAAGGGTTTGGTCATGTAGTCGTCCGCGCCGACGCCGAGGCCGACCAGCAGGTCCGTCTCGTCGTCGCGCGCGGTCAGCATCAGTACCGGCACCGGGCGCTGGGCCTGGATCCGGCGGCACACCTCCAAGCCGTCGAAGCCGGGCAGCATGATGTCGAGGACGACCAGGTCCGGCTGCCAGGTGTGGAAGCCGTCGACTGCGCCGGGGCCGTCGTGGGCCACGGCGACCTTGAAGCCCTCCGCGCCCAGTCGGGCCGCGATCGACTCCGCGATCGTGGGTTCGTCCTCCACCACCAGCACTCTGCGCTGGCTGCTCACAGTGCCGCCGGTGTTGGGGTTGTCCTGCTGAATTTCTGTCACGGTCACGCCACCGCCCCCAGGGCTGCGGGCCGGCCACCTGTGGGGATGGCGGGCTCCGCTCGTAGTCTTGTTCCGTCGTGGACTGTGCCGGGTCCGCCGTCCCGTCGCGCGATCGGGAGCGAGGACGGATTGTCGGCCGCCCGCGTCTCCCGCGCACTTCGCAGCGTACGGACAGCGGATGCTTTCCGGCAGGTGGACCGGACGTTTCCGGCCCGTGGGCCGGCTGTTCGGGCCGCCCGCGGGCCCACTGCACGAGTGGGCACGGGCCGATACCTTACCCGGCGAATTTTCACTGCGTAACGGTACGTATGCAGTCGAATTGATGCCAAGTAGCCGGTCAGAGGGCCTACTGACGCGTTAATGGGAGGAAGGTCTGGACCAAAACCGGGAATCCCGCAGTCCGCTACCGTGGCGTTCTTCACCGGCTTTTCCCAGGTGCCTCTCAGAACCTCGACGTACCGTGGCCACGACAACACCCGACCGGGCGGTCCGTGAGGCACGCCGGTACGTCGAGCACCGGGCGGGAGCCGGTGGCTGCGGTCGTGGAGCGGAGGCGGCATGGCGGGAGTGCGGCGGGGCGCCGACCGGAACGCGCCCGCGGGAGCGCCGTACGGAATGCTCCGGGTCGGGCTGCGCACCGGTGTCGCGCAATGGCTGCTGGAGCGCGTGCCGACACCCCGGCGCACCCCTTTCACCCTCGGCTACCTCGCCGTCGTGGGCGCCACCACGACCTTCGCGAAACTCGCCGGTCCGGAACTCGTGCAGCGGCTGCAGGAGGCTTCCAGTTCCGACGGGCACAACCTGCTGCAGCACCCTTTGCGGGCCCTCCTCCTGAGCGGTTTCTGGGTGGCCGGCGAGGTCTGGATGCCCTACCTGTGGGGATTCGCGTTCACCCTCGCGCCACTGGAGCGCAGGGTCGGCCCCGCCCGTGCGGCGGCGGTCTTCGCGATCGGGCACGTCGCGGCCACCCTGCTCTCCCAGGGGGTGGTGATCGCGGCGGTGGCGACCGGGCGGATGGCGCCCGAGGTGATGGACCGCCTGGACATCGGCGTCAGCTACGGCGTGCTCGCCTGCCTGGGCGCGGTGGCCGGGCTGCTCCCCCCGCGCGGGCGGCTGCTCGCCCTGGGAGGTGCCGGGCTGATGATCGTCGAGCAGATCGCCTCCGACCGGGACGTGGTCACCGCGGTGGGGCACCCGGCGGCGGTGCTCGCCGGGGTGGCGCTGTGGCGCTGGCTGCGCCGGGCCGAGCGGCGCCCTCTGCGTCCGGCCGCGGTGACGGCCCCCGCCGCCGCGCCCGCCGGGGCGCACGTGCCGGCCGCGCGCTGAGGTCTTCGCCGGCGCGCCCGCCCGGCCCGTCCGCTTGGGAATCCCTTCGCTCGTCGAACCCTTGTCACGGCGTGTGCCGTGCTCGTTCCGCGCACTTTTGACGCAGCCGCTCGGGGCGCGCCCCGAGCGGATCGCGTTCGCTCACGGCGAACCGATGCGCGGGAACATCCGGCGCCCGCCGAGCCTTAGTCAGGTCGACTCAACTTCACTGACTGGGGAGAGATCATGGCATCGACGTCCACTCCGCTCACCCTGCCCGTGCTGCCGCTCGACGACGAAGTCGTCCTGCCGGGCATGGTCGTCCCACTGGAACTGCAGGACACCGAAGTGCGCGCCGCGGTCGAGGCCGCCCGGGCCGCGACCGGCGCCACCGGCAAGCCGCAGGTCCTGCTGGTCCCGCGGGTGGACGGCTCCTACGCGGCGGTCGGCACGCTGGCCACCGTCGAGCAGGTCGGCCGGCTGGCCGACGGCCCCAACACCGCCGGCCAGCCCGTCGCCCTCGTGCGCGCGGTGCGCCGGGTCCGGATCGGCGTCGGCACCACCGGCCCCGGCGCCGCCCTCTGGGTGGAGACCACGCCGTTCCGGGAGTCCTCGGTGGGCACGCCCGTCGCCGGGCGGGCCGCCGAGCTGGTCCGGGAGTACAAGGCGCTGTCCACGCAGTGGCTGCGCAAGCGCGGCGCCTGGCAGATCGTCGACCGGGTGGACCGGATCGAGGGCGTCGGCGAACTCGCCGACAACATCGGCTACGCGCCGTTCGCCACCGCCGAGCAGAAGCTCAAGGTGCTGCTGGAGGCCGACCAGGTCGCCCGCCTGGAGTACGCGCTGACACTGCTGCGCGACCACCTCGCCGAGGAGGAGGTCAACGACACCATCCGCAAGGACGTCGAGGAGGGCGTGGCCAAGCAGCAGAAGGAGTTCCTGCTCCGCCGCCAGCTGGACGCCGTCCGCAAGGAACTCGCCGAGCTGAACGGCGACGCGGCCGACGAGGAGGGCGACTACCGCGCCCGGGTCGAGGCCGCCGACCTCCCCGAGAAGGTCCGCGAGGCCGCGCTCAAGGAGGTCGACAAGCTGGAGCGCGCGTCCGACCAGTCCCCCGAGGGCTCGTGGATCCGCACCTGGCTGGACACCGTCCTGGAGCTGCCCTGGAGCGAGCGCACCGAGGACGCGTACGACATCGCCGGTGCCCGCGCCGTACTGGAGGCCGACCACGCCGGCCTGGCCGACGTGAAGGAGCGCATCGTCGAGTACCTCGCCGTCCGCAAGCGCCGGGCCGACCAGGGCCTCGGCCTGGTCGGCGGCCGCCGGGGAGGCGCGGTGCTGGCCCTGGTCGGCCCGCCCGGCGTCGGCAAGACCTCGCTCGGCGAGTCGGTGGCCCGCGCCATGGGCCGCTCGTTCGTCCGGGTCGCGCTCGGCGGCGTCCGGGACGAGGCCGAGATCCGCGGCCACCGGCGCACCTACGTCGGCGCCCAGCCCGGCCGGCTGGTGCGGGCGATCAAGGAAGCCGGCTCGATGAACCCGGTCGTCCTGCTCGACGAGATCGACAAGGTCGGCTCCGACTACCGGGGCGACCCGGCCGCGGCCCTGCTGGAGGTGCTGGACCCGGCCCAGAACCACACCTTCCGCGACCACTACCTGGAGGTCGAGCTCGACCTCTCCGACGTCGTCTTCCTCGCCACCGCCAACGTGCTGGAGGCCATCCCGGAGCCGCTGCTCGACCGGATGGAGCTGGTCCGCCTGGACGGCTACACCGAGGACGAGAAGGTCGTCATCGCCCGCGACCACCTGCTCCCGCGCCAGCTGGAGAAGGCCGGCCTGGCCGGCGGACAGGTCGAGGTGGACGAGGCCGCGCTGCGCCGACTGGCCGGCGAGTACACCCGGGAGGCGGGCGTGCGCACCCTGGAGCGCTCGATCGCCCGGGTGCTGCGCAAGATCGCCGCGCAGGCCGAGCTCGGCGACCGCGAGCTGCCCGTCGCGGTCGGCGCGGACGACCTGCGCGCCCTGATCGGCCGGCCGCACCACGTGCCGGAGTCCGCCCAGGAGCCGGCCGAGCGCCGCACCGCCGTCCCCGGCGTGGCCACCGGCCTCGCGGTGACCGGCGCCGGCGGCGACGTCCTCTACATCGAGGCTTCGCTGGCCGACGCCGAGACCGGCGGCACCGGGCTGACCCTCACCGGGCAACTGGGCGACGTCATGAAGGAGTCCGCGCACATCGCCCTCTCCTACCTGCGTTCGCGCGGCGCCGAGCTGGAGCTGCCCGTCACCTCGCTGCGCGACCGCGGCGTGCACCTGCACGTCCCCGCCGGGGCCGTCCCCAAGGACGGGCCGAGCGCCGGCATCACCATGACCACGGCCCTCGCCTCGCTGCTCTCCGGCCGCAAGGTGCGCACCGACGTGGCGATGACCGGCGAGGTGTCGCTGACCGGGCGGGTGCTGCCGATCGGCGGGGTGAAGCAGAAGCTGCTCGCCGCCGACCGGGCCGGGGTCACCACGGTGATCATCCCCAAGCGCAACGAGGCCGACCTGGACGACGTCCCGGCCGAGGTGCTGGCACGGCTCACCGTCCACCCCGTGGCGGACGTGCGGGAGGTGCTGACGCTGGCCCTGGAGCCGGCCGAGGTGCTGGTCGCCGCCGCCTGACCGGGCGCTGCCCGGGCAGCCGGTGATCCGAGGGGCCGACGGCATCTCCGCGTGCGACACTGCGGAGATGCCGTCCCCCACGCAGCGCGCCCTGGCCCGGGTGCCGGCCCGGCTGCGCCCCTTCCTGGTGCGGCACCGCCGGCTGGTGAAGTTCCTGCTGGTCGGCGGCTCCTGCTTCGTGCTCACCACGGTGGTCAACCTGGAGCTCAAGTTCACCGTGCTGGCGGACAAGCCGGTGGTCGCGCTGACCGTCGCCACCGTGATCGGCACCGTCGTCTCGTACGTCCTCAACCGCCGCTGGGCCTTCCGGGCCGACGGACGGCAGCGCGAGGCCCTGCTGTTCCTCCTGGTCAGCGCGGTGGCGATCGGCATCAACGACATGCCGCTGGCGATCTCGCGGTACGTCCTGGACCTGCGCGAGCCGTACATCGGCCACCTCGACCAGGAGCTCGCGGACTTCCTCAGCGGCATGGTCGTCGGCACCTTCGTCGCGATGCTGTTCCGCTTCTGGGCGATGCAGCGGTGGGTCTTCACCAGGCTCGCCGAACCGGCCCCGGGCCTGCCCGCGCTCGTGGGGGCGGCGCCCCCGGAACCCGGTTACGCTGCACCCGAGATGCCACGGGATGTGCCGTAAGGGGCGAGATGAGCCTGATGCGCGAGCCGGACGGGGTCCGGAGCGGTCCGGCCAGCCAGCAGGGCATGCGCCGGGCCAACCTGGCGCTGGTGCTCGGGGTGATCGCGCGCGGCCCGCGCTCGCGCGCGGAGGTGGCCGCCGAGACCGGGCTGACCAGGGCCGCCGTCTCCTCGCTCGCCGAACGGCTGATCGCCGGCGGACTGGTCGTCGAGGAGGGGCCCGCGGCGCCCAGCGGCAAGGTCGGCCGCCCCGGCACCGCGCTCGGCCTCGACCCGACCGGGCCGGGCGGCCTCGGCGCCGAGATCGGCGTCCGGCACCTGGGCGCCTGCGTCGTCGACCTGCGCGGCGAGGTCCGCGCCTGGCGGCGCCAGGAGATCTCCAACCACGGCCGCCGACCCGCCGCCGTCATGGCCGACCTCGCCCGGCTGCTGCGCGCGGTCGTCGCCGAGGCGGGCCTGCGCCCCGCCGGGCTCACCCTGGCCGTGCCCGGACTGGTCGGCGGCTCCGGCGCGGTGCTGCAGCGGGCCGCCAACCTGGGATGGCGCGACGTCCCGCTGGGCGCCGAACTGCGCGCGGCACTGCGGCCGGAAGGGGACGGCCTGGCGGAACTGCCCGTCGACGCAGACAACGAGGCCAACCTGGGCGGCCTGGCCGAGCGCTGGCTGGGCGAGGGCGCCGAGGACTTCCTCTACGTCTCCGCCGAGGCCGGGGTCGGGGCGGCGATCGTGGTCGGCGGCCGGCTGCTGCGCGGAGCGCGCGGCTACGCGGGAGAGTTCGGCCACGTGCCGGTCCGCCCCGACGGGCCCCGCTGCGCCTGCGGGGCGCACGGCTGCCTGGAGCAGTACGCGGGCGAGGCCGCGGTGCTGCGGGCGGCCGGCCTGGCGGGAGCCCCGGGTGACTGGGTGACGCTGCTCGCCGACCGCGCCGAGGCCGGCCACCAGCCCGCCCTCGCGGCCCTGGCCGGGGCCGGCACCGCCCTCGGCATCGCGGCGGGCGGCGCGGTCAACCTGCTGGACCCGGCCGAGGTGGTCCTGGGCGGCGGCTACGCCCGGCTGGCGCCCTGGCTGCTGCCCGCGATGCGCGCCGAACTGGCCGCCCGGGTGACCGTCCTGCCCTGGTCCGACGACCGGCTGGCCGTCTCCCGGCTGGGCCGCCGCGGCCCGCTGCTGGGCGCGGCGGTGGGCGTGGTGCGCGCCGTCATCGCCGACCCCGGGTCGATCGCGGGCGGCTGACCGCCCCCCGGCGGGGCCGCCCGGCGGCGGAGCGCACCGGGAGCGTCCGGGAGCCGTCCGGACCGGTCCGGAAACCCGTTCGGAAGCCGTCCGAGAGCTGCTCGGGAGCCGTCCGGGAGCTGCTCGGGAGCCGCCCGAACCCGTTCGGAACCCGTCCTGGGCCGCGCGCGGACGCCCGGAACACGCCGAGCCCCCGGCCGGTGGGGCCGGGGGCTCGGCGGGGCCGCCCGGTGGGGGGCGGGAGGCTCAGGCCTCGACAGCGGCGGGCTCGCGCTCCTCGGAGCGGGGACCGCGCAGGACGGCCAGGAAGGCGATGCCGACGCCGACCACCGCCCAGATCGCCAGGACCAGGATCGGCATCCCCAGGTTGGTCGAGCCGAAGTAGGCGATCGACTTGCTCGCGCTGGTGCCCGCGCCGTTCGGGATCGCCGATCCGATGGCCCGCCAGAACGGCGGCATCATCGGCGCCGGGTAGACCCCGCCCGCGCTCGGGTTGCCGAGGACGACGAAGACCAGCACCGCGAGGCCGATGCCGATGATCCCGAACAGGCACTGCAGCGCCATGGTGAACGCGCCGACCGAGAAGACCACCAGGGTGCCGACGGCGGTCAGGGCGAGGATCGAGCCGGGCAGCGCGTCCAGGACCGGCCCGGCGATGACCGTGCCGCCGAGGCCGGCCGCGACCGAGTAGAGCGCCAGCGCCCCCAGGCGGATCAGCAGGCGGTTGGCGTTGGCGGGCTTGGAGCCGGTGCTGATGCCGAGGATCGAGGCGACCAGGTAGCCGCCGACGCACCAGCCGATCACCAGGTAGAAGGAGGACAGGCCGTTGGTGTCGCCCTTGGCGAGCGGCACGACGTCCTGGACCTTGACCGTACGGCCCTGGGACTGGTCGATCCCGGTGGTGATGGACTCGGCGGCCTTGGCGGCGGACGGGCCGCGGGCGCCGCCGACCAGCAGGGTGTCCTCGGTGCCGTTCGGGTCCACGACCAGCGCGGCGTAGAGCTTCTGGTCCTTGATCTGCGCGGTCGCCGTCTCGGCGTCCGGCGCGGTCTTGGCCCTGACGGCCTCGTTCGGCACCGATTCCAGCGCCCCGACCAGCTTGGGGGCGACCTGTGGCGGGGCGACCACCGCGATGGACAGGTGCTGCGGCGCGGGCTTGTGCAGCGCTCCGATGTAGGAGGTGATGAATCCGAGCTGGAGGAGCAGCACTCCGATCACGAGCAGTGCCGCGCGCGGGGTGACCGCGTTCTTGAGTTCGGCGACGAAACCCTGCCCAGGGGCTGCCATCGACATCTCCTTGTGTATCGGCGAAAAACGGATGATCCGGATCAATACTTCATACCATGAAGTAGTTCGCTTGTCTCAGCTCCGCGCCGACGGCCGGCCGCCACCGCTGGGCGATACTGGCGCGGTGAGTGACGAGGAAGCCCTGGTGGAGGTGGAGCGCGAGGTCGCGCTGATGTTCCGGCGGGGCCGGGCCAGAGTGGCGGAGCTCTCACGGCGGGTGCACCCCGGACTGGAGGGGGCGGCGTACAGCGTGCTCGGCTACATCGAGCAGGCCGGGCGGGTCCGGGTGACGGACGTCGGCGCGCACTTCGCCGTGGGCAAGGCGACGGTGAGCCGGCAGATCCGGGCGCTGGAGGAGCTCGGGCTGGTGGCCCGGGAGCCGGACCCGCTGGACCGCCGGGCCGCGCTGGTCTCGCTGACCGCGGACGGACGCTCCCGCTACCTGGCCGCCCGTGACGTCCGGATGGGGCGGGTGCGCGAGGTGATGGGCGGCTGGTCCGCCGAGGACGTGGTCCGCTTCACGGAACTGCTGCGCCGCTTCAACGACGCGCTGGGGGAGTCGTCGGAGGTGTGACCGCGGCGGCCCGGCGGGCCGGGCGGCGTGCTGACGGGGGCCCGCGACCGCGGGCCTTTACTCGGCCTTGAAGAAAGTTGCCTAATTCAACCATCCAGGCTTATGGTTGCTTAAGGCAACGAATTTTCATGATGCGCGTATCCCGCACCCGCCTGCGCCGAAGGACCCAGATGACCGTGACCACCCAGGCCTCGAGCGGCACCGTCGCCGCCGCCGAAAACGAACAGATGACCCACCGACAGGTGATGGAGGCCCTCTCGGGCCTGCTCCTCGGCCTCTTCGTGGCCGTGCTCTCCTCGACCGTCGTCTCCAACGCCCTGCCGCACATCCTGGCCGACCTGCACGGCGGCCAGTCCGCCTACACCTGGGTGATCACGGCGGCCCTGCTCACCCTCACCGCCTCCACCCCGATCTGGGGCAAGCTCTCCGACCTCGCCAGCAAGAAGCTGCTGCTGCAGATCGCCCTGCTGATCTACATCGCCACCTCCGCGCTGGCCGGCCTCTCGCAGAACACCGGCGAGCTGATCGCCTGCCGCGCACTGCAGGGCGTCGGCGCCGGCGGTGTCGTCGCGCTGGGCCAGATCTGCCTGGCCGCGATGGTCCCGCCGCGCGAGCGCGGCCGGTACAGCGGCTACTTCGGCGCGGTCTTCGCGCTGGCCACCATCGGCGGCCCGCTGATCGGCGGCGTCATCGTGGACACCTCCTGGCTGGGCTGGCGCTGGTGCTTCTACGTCGGCATCCCGTTCGCGCTGGCCGCGATCGCCGTCGTGCAGCGCACCCTCAAGCTGCCGGTGGTCAAGCGCAAGGCGAAGATCGACTACCTGGGCGCGCTGGTCATCACCGCCTCGGTCAGCCTGCTGATGATCTGGATCACGCTGGCCGGCAAGAACTACGCCTGGCTGTCCTGGCAGACCGCGGCCATGGTCGGCGGCGGCCTGCTGCTGGGCGCGCTGGCCGTCGTGGTCGAGCGCCGGGCCGCCGAGCCGATCATCCCGCCGGACCTGTTCAAGTACCGCACCGTCACCCTGGCCGCCGTCGCCAGCGTGCTGGTCGGCGTCGGGATGTACGGCGCGACCACCTTCCTCAGCCAGTACTTCCAGCTGGCCCGCGCCAAGTCCCCGACCATGGCCGGCCTGATGACCCTGCCGATGATCCTCGGCCTGGCCGTCTCCTCCGCCGTGGCCGGCCGGCTGATCACCAAGTACGGCAGGTGGAAGGCCTACCTGGTCACCGGCACCGCCCTGCTCGCGGTCGGCTTCGGCCTGCTCGGCACCGCCCGGGTCGACACCAGCTACGTGCTGCTCTCCGTCTACATGGCGATCACCGGCGTCGGCCTGGGCCTGACCAGCCAGAACCTGGTGCTCGCGGTGCAGAACACGGTGCCCCGGCACGAGCTCGGCGCGGCCAGCTCGGTGGTCACCTTCTTCCGCACCATGGGCGGCGCGATGGGCGTCTCCGCGCTCGGCGCGCTGATGACCAACAAGGTCGGCCACTACCTGACGGAGAACCTGGCCGCCGCGCACATCCCGGCCGGCCACGCGGCCGCCGGCGGCGGGATCCCGGACCTGCACAAGCTGCCGGCCCCGATCGTCCCGCTGGTGACCGACGCCTTCGGCCACGGCGTCGGCACCGTGTTCCTGTGGGCGGCCCCGTTCGCGGCGCTGGCCTTCGTCACCGTGCTGTTCATCCGGGAGACGGTGCTGAGGACC
Organism: Streptomyces sp. NRRL S-350; assembly: GCF_000719705.1. Taxonomy (GTDB): domain Bacteria; phylum Actinomycetota; class Actinomycetes; order Streptomycetales; family Streptomycetaceae; genus Kitasatospora. The sequence continues at coordinate 58,802 of NZ_JOHO01000009.1, forward strand.
ACGCAGGAGAACTGACCGCGGAGAAGCGACCGGCGACGGGATACGCGAACGGGCCGGGGAGTGTCTCGACACTCCCCGGCCCGTCGCGTTGCGCTCGGTGCGCGCCTACCGGCCGCTCAGTGGCCCGCGATCAGCGTCAGGCCGTAGCCGACGGCCGCGGCGCACAGCGCGAAGCAGGCGTAGGCGCCGACCAGGGCCGGCTTTCCGCCGCCCGCGGGCCCGGCGTCGCCACCCTCGCGGGCGGCGCTCAGCGCGGCCTCGCGGCGGGACAGCGCCAGGATGCCGAGCGCGAAGACGGCGACCACGGCGAGGGTGACGCCGAAGCTGATGCCGGCGGTCTGGGCCAGGGCGTTCCACTTGATGTGCATGGTGAGTGCTCCTCAGTCCGCGGTGCTCAGGCCGCGACCGTGGTCGAGGCGGGGGTGGGGACGTTCGCGGTGGCGGCCGGAGCGACCTCGACCGGGGTGACGTCGTGGACCTCGTTGACGTCGTTGACGTTGTCCGCGTCCACCGGCTGGCGGCGGGAGACCAGCCACATCGCGCCGGAGCCGGCGACCAGCAGCGCACCGACCAGGACGACGCCCCAGGTGCCCTGCTCGGCCAGCAGGGCCGCGCCGCCCGAGACCACGGCGGCGGCCGGCAGGGTCAGGCCCCAGGTGTAGACCATGCGGCGGACCATGCTCCACCGCAGCTCGCCCTTCGGCCCGCCGAGGCCGGCGCCCATGATGCCGCCGGAGCAGACCTGGGTGGTGGAGAGGCCGAAGCCCATGTGCGAGGAGGTCAGGATGACGGTCGCGGCGGCCGACTCGGAGGCGAAGCCCTGCGGCGGGCGGATGTCCGCCAGGCCCTTGCCCATCGAGCGGATGATCCGCCAGCCGCCCATGTAGGTGCCGAGCGCGATCGCGGCACCCGCGGAGACGATCACCCAGGTGGGGGGCAGCGCGCCGTGCGGCAGGGCGCCGACCGAGACCAGCGTCAGGGTGATGATGCCCATCGTCTTCTGGGCGTCGTTGGTGCCGTGCGCGAGCGAGATCAGCGAGGACGAGAAGATCTGGCCGGTCTTGAAGCCCTTCTCGGTGGCCGCGCCGCCCTTGCGGGTGATCGCGTACGCCAGCTTGGTGGCGCCCCAGGAGGCCAGGCCGGCGACGAACGGGGAGGCGACCGCCGGGATGACGATCTTGGTGACCACGGTGTCGAAGTTGACGCCGTTCATGCCGACACCGACGACCGTGGCGCCGATCAGGCCGCCGTACAGGGCGTGGGAGGAGCTGGACGGCAGTCCGCGCAGCCACGTCAGCAGGTTCCAGAGGATCGCTCCGGCCAGGGCGGCGAAGATGATCTCGGGATGGACGCCGGCCTTCTCGTTGACGATGCCACCGGAGATGGTGGTGGCGACCTTCACGGACAGGAACGCGCCCGCGAAGTTGAGGACGGCCGCGATGGTGACCGCGACCTTCGGACGAAGGGCCCCGGTCGCGATCGCGGTGGCGGCCGCGTTGGCGGTGTCGTGGAACCCGTTGGTGAAGTCGAAGGCGAGCGCCGTGATGATCACAACGGCTACCAGGAACGAGATGTGTTCCATACCCAAACAATCGTCGTAGTTGTCGCACGGACGTTGGTGTCCTCGCGACCGTAGGTGCGCTTGGTAAACGGAAGGTGAACTCGGCCGGGAATCGTGGTTCCGATGGTTGACTCGCAGTGACCGCAGGCTTTCATCGGGGTGACCTGAGCCCCGCTGAGCTGCCCATCGGCGAAGAACGCCCCGGTTCGTGCCGGTTTGCTGAGAGCTGTCTCACAGGCCCGCCGAGAATCGACCTCCTGGTACGCGTGCACCCTGTTTCCGGCGAGTAACCCGTGGGAGGATCTGCGGGATCCGGGAGACCGGGACAGGGCACGGGCGGGGAGGACCAATCCATGGGCGGGGCTGCACAGCGAACGGAGACGGCAGGCGTACGCCCCTGGGTGCGGGCGGCGCTGCGCTGCGGGGCCGTCCTCGCGGCCGCCGCACTCGCCCTGCCGGCCGCCGCCCAGGCCGCCTGGGCCGCACCCGACCCGGGCACCGGCACCGTCGTCGCCGGCTCCGACCCGCTCGCCGCCGCCAAGGCCACCCTCGGGCCGCTGCTCGACCAGCTGCACACGCTCTACCAGAGCGCCGAGGCCGCCACCGAGCAGTACAACGGGACGGTCGCCAGGATCGCCGAGCAGCAGGCCTCGCTCGCCGACCTCCAGGGCCGGTCGGAGCGCCAGCAGAAGCAGGTCGACGCCGGCACCGACATCGCCTCCCAGCTCGCCGCCGCGCAGTACCGCAACGGCGCCGCCTCCGCGTACGCCGAACTGCTGCTCTCCAAGGACCCGTACGAGGCGGTCACCATCGCCGAACTGCTCGCCGCGGCCAGCCGCTCGCAGTCGGAGTTCCTGGACCGGCTGAAGAGCGACCGGGACGCGCTCGACGCGCTGAAGAAGCAGACCGAGGACGTGCTGAAGTCCACCCAGGAGCTGGTCGCCCAGCAGGACGCCGCCAAGGCCAAGGCCGCCGCCGACCTCGCCTCCGTCGAGCAGATGGTGGCCTCGCTGACCGGCGCGCAGCGCACCGAACTCGAACAGTTGGAGAAGGCGAAGGCGGACGAGGCGCAGCTCGCGTTCCTCGCCACCGGGGCGCTCGGCAAGGGCGAGCGCACGCCCTCGCTGCAGGGGCGCGCGGCGGTGGCCTTCGCGCTGGCCCAGCTGGGCAAGCCGTACCTGTGGGGCGGCACCGGGCCGGGCTCCTACGACTGCTCCGGCCTCACCTCGCAGGCCTGGCTGCACGCGGGCAAGCCGATCCCGCGCACCAGCCAGGAACAGTGGGCGCAGCTGCCGCACGTGGCGCTGAACCAGCTGCGGCCCGGCGACCTGGTGATCTACTTCCAGGACGCCTCGCACGTCGGGATGTACATCGGCGGCGGGCTGATCGTGCAGGCGCCGCGGCCCGGGGCGTTCATCAAGGTGTCGCCGGTCGGCTCGATGCCGATCCTCGGCGCCGTCCGGCCGGACCCGTCCGGCACGGCGGACGACGCGGGTGGCGCCTGGAAGGTGCCCGACCTGCCGGCCGGCTGGGACACCGTCACGCCGATAGCGCCGAGCCCGGCCGGCCAGGTGCCCCCGCCGGCCACCGGTGGCCCGGCCACGCCGCCGGCCCCGGGCGAGCCCGCCGGCACGCCCGGCACCCCGACGACGCCGACCGCACCGACGACGCCCGGCGGGACGGGCACGCCGACCGACCCGGGCACGCCGTCGGGCACCGGAACGCCGACCCCGACCCCGACCCCGGGCACCCCGACCGGAACCCCGGGCACCCCGACCGGGACGGGCACCGGCACCCCGGCCACGCCCGGCCCGACCGGCACCGGCACCGGCACCCCGGCAGGCACCCCGAGCGGCACCCGCTCGACCGGCGCGTCGGCCGGTACCTCGACCGGCGCCTCGGCGCCGGGCAGCGCCACCGCGACGCTGCCGCTGGGCACGCCGACCCACTGACGCCGCTCGACCCGGAGGCCGCCCCACGTCGTCGTACGCGGGGCGGCCTCCGTCCGTGCCGGGGCCGGCCCGGGCTATTCGCCGGAGTCGGGTTCGAAGCGGATGACGACGGCCTTGGAGGTGGGGGTGTTGCTGATGTCGGCGGTCGAGTCCAGGGGCACCAGGACGTTGGTCTCGGGGTAGTAGGCCGCCGCGCCGCCGCGGGCGACGGGGTAGTGGACGACCCGGAAGTGCGGGGCGCGCCGTTCGACGCCGTCCTTCCACTCGCCGACCAGGTCGACGTACCCGCCCTCGGTGAGGCCCAGTTCGGCGGCGTCGGCGGGGTTGACCAGGACCACGCGGCGGCCGCCCTTGATGCCGCGGTAGCGGTCGTCGAGGCCGTAGACGGTGGTGTTGTACTGGTCGTGGGAGCGCAGGGTCTGCAGGAGGAGGCGGCCCGGCGGGACCTCGGGGGCGGTGAGCGGATTGACGGTGAAGTTGGCCTTGCCGGTCGCGGTCGGGAAGGTCCGGGAGTCGCGGGGCCCGTGCGGAAGGGTGAAGCCGCCGGGGCGGCGCACCTTCTCGTTGTAGTCCGCGAAGCCCGGGACGACGCGGGCGATCCGCTCCCGCAGGGTGTCGTAGTCGGTCGCGAAGTCCTCCCACGGCACGGTGTCCTGCGGCCCGAGGACGGCCCGGGCGAGGCGGCAGACGATCGCGGTCTCGGAGAGCAGGCCGGGCGCGGGCGGACGCAGGCCGCCGCGGGAGGCGTGCACCTGGCCCATCGAGTCCTCGACGCTGACGAACTGGGCGCCGGCGCCGGTGACGTCCCGGTCGGTGCGGCCGAGAGTGGGCAGGATCAGGGCGCGGGCGCCGGTGACCACGTGCGAGCGGTTGAGCTTGGTGGAGACGTGGACGGTCAGCCGGCAGCGGCGCATCGCCGCCTCGGTGACCTCGGTGTCCGGGGTGGCCGCGACGAAGTTGCCGCCCATCGCGAAGAAGACCTTGACCTTGCCGTCGCGCATCGCACGGATGGTGTCCACCGAGTCGAGGCCGTGCTCGCGCGGCGGCTCGAAGCCGAACTCGTCCGCCAGCGCGTCGAGGAAGGCCTTGGCGGGGCGTTCGAAGATGCCCATCGTCCGGTCGCCCTGGACGTTGCTGTGCCCGCGCACCGGGCAGACGCCGGCGCCGGGGCGGCCGACGTTGCCGCGCAGCAGCAGGAAGTTGACCACCTCGCGGATGGTGGGGACGGCGTGCTTGTGCTGGGTGAGGCCCATCGCCCAGCAGACGATGATCTTCTTCGAGGCCAGCACCAGGCGGCCGAGCTCCTCGATCTGCTCCCAGGGCAGACCGGTCGCGGCGAGCACCTCGTCCCGGTCGGTCGTGCGCGCCTGGGCCTCGAACTCGTCGAAGCCGTGGCAGTGTTCGGCGACGAAGGCGCGGTCGACGCCGTCCTGCTCCAGGACGATCCGGTTGAGCGCGCGGAACAGCGCGAGGTCGCCGCCCAGGCGGATCTGCAGGAACAGGTCGGTCAGCTTGGTGCCGTGGCCGACCAGGCCGCGGGCGTGCTGCGGGTTCTTGAACCGCTCCAGGCCCGCCTCCGGCAGCGGGTTGACGCTCACGACGGTCGCGCCCGCCCGCTTGGCGCGTTCCAGGGCCGACAGCATCCGGGGGTGGTTGGTGCCCGGGTTCTGGCCCGCCACGATGATCAGGTCGGCCTGGTAGAGGTCCTTCAGGCTGACGCTGCCCTTGCCCACGCCGAGCGTCTCGGTGAGCGCCGAGCCGGAGGACTCGTGGCACATGTTGGAGCAGTCCGGCAGGTTGTTGGTGCCGAGCCGGCGGGCGAACAACTGGTACGCGAAGGCGGCCTCGTTGCTGGTCCGGCCGGACGTGTAGAAGGCGGCGCCGTCCGGGGTGTCCAGGGCGCGCAACTCCTCGGCGATCAGCGCGAAGGCGTCGTCCCAGGAGACCGGCGCGTAATGGGTGGCGCCCTCGTCGAGCAGCATCGGCCGGGTGAGCCGGCCCTGCTGGCCGAGCCAGTAGCCGGAGCGCTCCGCCAGGTCGGCCACCGAGTGGGCGGCGAAGAACTCGGCCCGGATCCGGCGCTCGGTGGCCTCCTCGGCGACGGCCTTGGCACCGTTCTCGCAGAACTCGGCGGTGTGCGTCCGGTCCGGCTCCGGCCAGGCGCAGCCCGGGCAGTCGAAGCCGTTCGGCTGGTTGACCTTGAGCAGGGTGGCGACGGTGCGCCGGACGCCCATCTGCTCGGCGGCCATCCGCAGACTGTGGCCGACGGCGGGCAGCCCGGCGGCCGCGTGCTGGGGCGCGGACACCTCGGGGGCGTCCTGCGCCGGGTCGCTCTGCGGGGCCTGCTTGGCCATGACTGCGCTCCTCGGACTGTGCTGGGTGCGGGCCGCCGCGCCGTCGCGGTGGCTCGGGGCCCATCCTTACACCTGCCCGGAGGCGGGGGGAGGGGCGGACGGGAGGGGACGGCAAGAGGGGACGGGGAGGGCGGAGACGGCGGGCCCGAGGCGGGGGCGGGAGCGGTGCGCGGCGTCGGTAGAGTCGGTCCGTCATGGCGGAGGGGGGAGGGGCGCGTGCGAGTCGGTGATGTCCTGGACGGCCGGTACGAGCTGGTGGAGAAGCTCGGCCAGGGCGGTTTCGGGGTGGTGTGGCGGGCCCAGGACACCCGGATGCGGCGGCCGGTGGCCGTCAAGGTCATCGGGCACCACGACGGCGACCAGGCGAAGGCGGCCCTGCGGTTCGTCCGGGAGGCCTGCGCGGCCGGCAACCTGTCGCACCCGCACATCGTCACCGTGCACGACCTCGGCCAGTGCGAGACCGACGACCGGGAGGTCACCTTCCTGGTGATGGAGCTGCTCACCGGCCGCACCCTGACCGAGGTGCTGCGCGAGGGGCTGCCCGACCCCGGCCTCAGCCTGCGGTGGGGGCGGCAGATCAGCGACGCCCTGGCGGCCGCGCACGACGCGGGCATGGTGCACCGGGACATCAAACCGGACAACGTGATGATCACCGCCGCCGGGCACCTGAAGGTGCTCGACTTCGGCATCGCCCAGCTCGACAGCGGCGCGGGCGGACTGACCACCACCGGGACGATCGTCGGCAGCCCGGCCTACATGGCGCCCGAACGGTGGACCGGCGGCCGGGTGGACGGCCGCGCCGACCTCTACGCGCTCGGCTGCGTCCTGGTCGAACTCTTCACCGGCGCAAGGCCGTTCGCCGGGGAGTCGACCCCGGTGCTGATGTACCAGCACCTCAACGAGGCGCCCCCGGCACTGGACCCGGCACAGTTCGGGCTGCCGCCGCAGGTGGCCGGGCTGGTCGCCGAACTGCTGGCCAAGGACCCGGCGGACCGGCCGGCCGACGCCCGTACGGTCGAGCGCAGGCTCGCGGAACTGGCCGGGTGGCCCGCGGGCGGGGCGGCCGTGGCGTCGGTGGCGCAGGCGGTGCCGGTGGCGGCCGTGGCGCAGGCGGTGCCGCCCGTGCCGACGGCTCCGCCCGTCGTGCCGCCCGCAGCGCCGTCCGTTCCCGCGCCGTCCGTTCCCGCGCCGCCCGGGCCGTCCGTTCCCGCGCCGTCCGTTCCCGCGCCGCCCGGGCCGTCCGTTCCCGCGCCGCCCGCGCCGCCCGGGCCGTCCGTTCCCGCGCCGCCCGCGCCGCCCGGGCCGTCCGCGGCTCCGTCGGCGGCCCCCGCGGTGCTGCCGCGGCTGACCACGCCGCCGGTGGTCGCCGCGCAGCCGGCCGAGACGGTCCGGGCCGCGCTGCGCGAGCGCCGGGCGGCGGCGTACCGGGCGGCGACGGCCGGCGAGTCGGCGATCCAGCTGCAGGCGGTGGCCCAGGAGTGCGTGGCCGCGCTCGGCGCGCGCGACCGGGACACCCTGTGCACCTGGCGGGACTTCGCCTGGTACCTCAGCCGCACCGGGGACCTGGCCGGCGCGATCCGGCTGCTGACGAGCGTCGCGGACGACATGGGATCGGCGCTCGGTCCGCTCGACTCCGACACCCTCGGCGCCCGCTGCCACCTGGTGTGGTGCATCGGTGAGAGCGGCGCGGCCGTCACCGCCGTCCGGCTGCTGAACGGGCTGCTGCCCGACCTGCACGCCGCCTGGGGCATGCACGACACCCGCGTCCTCAAGGCCCGGCACGACCTCGCGGTGCAGCACGCCAACCGGGAGGACCTGCAGAGCGCCGTGGCCCACCTGAGCGCGCTGCTGCCGGACCTCGCCCGGGTCCTGGGCGAGCACCATCCGAGCACCCTCCAGGCCTGGCAGGACCTGGCCGGCTACCAGCAGCGCCTCGCCCGGGCGGGCCGCCGGGGCGCGGGCGGCCCGCACCGGCGCCGGCCGCCGCGGATGAGCCCGATGGAGGCGCTGGCGCTGGTGCGGCGCCTGCGGCTCTGGGACTTCGCCTCCGACGACGAGGCCCGGGCCTGCATGGAGGCGCTGGATCGCGGGCTCGGCCTCAAGGGAGTCGCGGACCTGGTGTTCGACGCGCCGGACCACGTCTCGGACGAGGACCTGGTGGAGGAGATCTTCGGGCCGTGAGCCCGGCCCGGTCGGACGGCACCGGCCGACCCGGACGGCACCGGCCGAGCCCGGCAGGCGCCACCCGGCCCGGCCCGCCGTCAGGCCGCCAGTGCCGGGGCCGACGGGAGCGCGGCCAGCGCCCGCAGCAGTGCCCGGGCGGCCGCGTCGTTCTGCCGGAAGCCCGGCGCGTCGGTGCGCGGGCGGGCGAAGGCGGCGGCCGCGCGCAGGCTGGTGTGCGGGCCGAGCGCGGTGCGGCGCGGATGCGGGGCACCGCCCAGGGAAGGGTCGAGCAGCCGGCCGTCGGCGGCGATGGCGACGAGGCCGGAGCAGTGGGTGTGGTCCGGATCGTCGACCACCTCCTCGACGATCCGCCCAGTGCGGTGCAGGTCGCGCAGGACGGGGTCGAGGGTGCGGGCCAGCGCGTGCTTGGGCAGGTACGCCTCGACGAGCGCCGTCGCGGTGACGGTGTGTCCGGGCACGGTGGTGCCGTGGGCGCGCCAGGTGCCGGTGGCCTCGTCCCGTTCGACCCGGACTCCGGCGCCGAGGAAGCGCACCACCCCGGCCTCGGAGAGCGCGAGCAGTTGGCGCAGTCGGAAGCCGGGCGGGCCGGAGGCGAGGAAGTTGAAGTAGCCGAGGAACCACTCGTCCAGGTCCTCGGCGACCGAGCGGGCGGTGAGCCGGCCGCTCGCCGTCACCCTGGGCAGCCGGCCGAAGAGCGAGAGCAGGGCGAGGAAGGCGCCGAGGTCGGCGCTGTGCGCGGGGTCGGCGCGGCGGTCGGCGTCGGCGGCGACGTACCCGCGCAGGTGCGCCTGGAGCTCTTCGGCGGAGCCGAGTTCGAGGCTGGCCAGCGGGCGGTCGAGCCGCTCGAAGTCGATCCAATCGGCCGGGTCGGGGACGGCTTCGGCGATCAGGGCGGCCAGTTCAGGGGTGTGCCAGCCGTGCCGGTCGTACCGGGCCAGGAACTCCGTCCAGGGCAGGGCGGTGCGCCCGGGGTGGGCGTGGAACAGCTCGTGGTAGTGCCCGAAGGCGATCTCCTTGGCCATCAACGGCCAGAAGTCGCGGCGCAGTCGCAGCGGCCCCTCGGTGGCGAGCACGGCGTCCACGGCGGCCGCGTCGAAGTACCGGGGGAGCGGGGCGGGCGGCCCCTGGAGGCGGTAGCCGGTCTTGGAGTGGTAGGGGACGCCGCGGCGGGAGCCGAGGTGGAGCACCGGCTCCCGGCCGGACGGGCGGTAGCGCAGCGCGTCGCCCTCGCCGGTGGGTTCGAAGCGGCCGCCGCGGCCTTCGGTGAGCAGGACGACCAGGTCGACGGCGGCCAGGCCGAGGCCGCGCAGCACCACCTGTTCGCCGGGTGCGATGCGGTCCAACTGGGCTGCCGCGTCGGCGGAGTAGGCGGGCGGGAGGTGGAAGCGGCCGTGCCGGGCGGCGAAGCCGGCGTCGGCGGCGTGGCGGGGGTGCGGGGCGGAGTCGAGGTGGCCGAGGGTGAGGGCGACGTGGTCGGCGGTGAGGGTCCGGTCGCCGAGGTGGACGGTCTGCGGGCCGTCGGCCGGGCCGTCGATCCGCCGGACGGTGTCCCGGTGGACGGTCACCGTGACGTGCGGCGGGAGGTCGGCCACGGCGCGGCGGAACACCCAGTCCAGGTAGGCGCTCTGGGCTCGGCGGGTGGGGAAGTCGGTGGGTGCGAGGGTGCGCAGTTCGGCCCGGACGGCCGGGTCGGCGACCTCCCGGTAGGGCGCGAACTCCTCCTGGCGGGTGGCCCATTCGGCGAGCGAGGGGCCGGGGCGGACCGGACCTTCGAGGGTGGAGCGCTCGTCGGTGAACATGGTGACGTCCTCGGCCATCGAGTTCATCCGCAGCAGCGGGGACTGGTCGCGGCGCCAGATCCGGCCGCCCCCGGGCGGGTACGGGTCGACCAGGTGGATCGACAACGGGCTTGCCGGGGGCAGGAGTTCGGCGGTGTTGGCGGCGATCCGCTCCAGCAGGCCGGTCGCGCGCGGGCCGGCCCCGACGATCACGAGCGTCCTCATGCCCGCACCGCCCGGCGGTAGGCCGCGCGGGCCCGCTGCAGCGGGGTGGGCGGCAGGCCGTCGCGGGTGGCGCCCTTGGCGAAGTGCCGTTCCACGTAGTACTGGCCGACGGACAGCACGGTGGTGACCACCAGGTACCAGAGGGTGGCGACCATCAGCATCGGGATGACCCGGTACGACTGCAGGTAGACCAGCTGGACCGAGTAGAGCAGGTCCGAGACGGCCAGCACGCTGACGATGCTGGTGCCCTTGAGCGCGCCGATCAGCATGTTCCCCGCGGTCGGCACGATGGCGCGCATGGCCTGCGGCACGACGATCCGGCGCAGCACCCGCCACCGGCCGAGCCCGAGCGCGGCCGCCGCCTCCAGCTGGCCGCGGTCCACGGAGAGGATGCCGCCGCGGATCACCTCGGCGGCGTACGCGGTCTCCAGCAGGGTGAGGCCGATGACGGCGGTCAGCGTCGGGCCGATCAGGTCGACCGTCCTGACCGTGACGAACTCGGGGCCGAAGGGGATGCCGAGACCGAGCGTCGGGTAGAGCGCGCCGATGTTGAAGAAGAACAGCAGCTGCACCAGCGGCGGGGTGGAGCGGAACACCCAGACGTAGCCCCAACTGAGCGTGCGCAGCACCGGGTTGGCGGAAAGTCGCATGGTGGCGAGGACGGTGCCGAACACGAAGCCGAGGGCGAGGGTGACGGCGGTCAGCCAGAGGGTCAGGGCGAGGCCGTCGAGCACGGACCGGGCGGTGAACCAGTCGGCGACCACGTCCCACTGGAAGGCCCGGTTGCGGATCACCGAGTTGACCGCCATCGCCGCGAGCAGCACGGCGATGGCGGCGGCCGCCCACTGGGCGGGCTTGCGGCGGGCGACGATCCGGGCCTCGGGGGCGGGCGCCGGGCCGGGGTGGTCGAGATCGGAGGGGGCGGGCAGGACGTCCTGCGGGGTGGCCATGGCGGAAGCTCCTGGCGGGGTGCGGGCGGGAGTGCGGGCGGGCGGGTACGGCGGTGGTCACGTACGGGGGGCCTGGGCGCCGGACCGCGTCCCTCAACGCGTCCGGCACGGTTGCACTGCACTCCGCCGCGATCGTACGCAGGCGCGATCGGCGGCTGTCAAGGGTGGCCGGAGGGGCGGAAGCGGTCGTTCGGCGCCCGTCGGAAAACCGACAGGAGATCGCAACAGTGCGGCAACGATGGATGGTTGACGTACGGCTCGGGCGACTGCTCAACTTGAGCCCATGGACGCCGAACAGCCCCTGGTCACCCGCGACCACATCGACTTCGGTCGGGTGTGGTCCGCGGCGTGTCACGGCTGACCTGGCAGCGGCCGCCCGTCCGGCCCTGATCCGTCGGCCCTGATCCGTCGGCTCCGATCCCCGGGCTCTGATCCCCGGGCCGCGGCCGCCGACCCTGATCGCCTCGGCCCTGCCCGCCGGCGCTGATTCCCCCGGCCCTGATTCCTTCGGGAAGTCCTCCCTCGGTTCGTCCCGCCGTGGGCCGGGATCCGTCGTCCGCGACTGACGACACATCAGATCGTCGTGTTGGTAACCGACTTCGCACTGCGCTCCGGCAGTTCTCCGCCCCCGCCCGGCCCTTCACCTCGCGCACCGTTCCGCTCGCGCACCGTTCCGCTCGCCCACTGGCGCGCGCCCACCGTTGCGCGTCCGACGGCCGCCCCGCCGCGGCCTCCTCCGGCCTGTCCGCCTGTCCGCCTGCCCGCCCGCAGCCCACCGGATCCCGCTCACCAGAAAGGTTTCGCCATGCCCGTCGAATTCCTCGGCATCGCCGCCACCGCCGATGGCTCGGAGACCACCCCCCGCACCACCGCCGCCTTCGACCGCGACTACACCCTGCGGCTGGCCCGGGTGCACGAGGACCACGGCTGGGACCGGGTGCTCTTCGCGTACGGGGCCGGCGCCCCGGAGCCGGCGGCCGCGGCCGCCTTCCTCGCCTCGCACCTCGACCGGCTGCAGATCCTGCTGGCGCACCGCCCCAACGTCTCCTACCCGACCTTCGCCGCCAAGACCTTCGCGACCCTGGACCGGATCAGCGGCGGCCGGCTGACCGTGCACTTCATCACCGGCGGCAACGACCACGAGCAGCAGCGCGAAGGCGACTTCCTCACCAAGGACCAGCGCTACGAGCGCACCCGGGAGTACATCGGCATCGTGAAGCGGGCCTGGACCAGCCACGAGCCCTTCGACCACGAGGGCCCGCACTACCGCTTCAACGACTTCGTCTCGGACGTCTTCCCGGTGCAGCAGCCGCGCCCGGCGGTCTCCTTCGGCGGCTCCTCGGACGCGGCCTACGCGGTCGGCGGTGCCGAGGCGGACGTCTACTGCCTCTGGGGCGAGCCGCTGGCCAGGACCGCCGAGCAGATCGAGCGGGTGAGGGAGGCGGCTCGGGCCGCCGGACGAACCGACGTGCCGCGGATCCAGGTGGCCTTCCGTCCGATCATCGCACCGACCGAGGAACTGGCCTGGGAGAAGGCGCACCGGACGGTGGCGGCGATACGGGCCCGCCGGGGCGCGGACCGGCCGGCGGCCGCTCCCGAGAACGCGGGCTCCCGGCGGCTGATCGAGATCGCCGAGGCGGGCGAGCGCTACGACCGCGCGCTGTGGACCCCGACCGCCGCCGCCACCGGCGGGGCGGGCAACTCCAACGCCCTGGTCGGAACCCCGGAGACGGTCGCCCAGGCGCTGCTCGACTACCACGACCTCGGCGTGGACATCCTCTCCGCGCGCGGCTACGACCTCCTGGACGACGCCATCGACTTCGGCCGTTACGTCATCCCGATCGTCCGCGAGGAAGTCGCCAAGCGGGACGCCGCCAAGGCCGCGGCCGAGCGGACCGCCGAGGCCGAACAGCCCGCCGGGGACGCGCAGGCCACCGGGGACGAGCAGGCCGGGCGTGACCGCCACCAGCTGGTCGCGGTACAGGCATGAGTGCGGCACCGGTGGCCGAGTTCCGCCGGGTCGCCCTCGACGACCCGCTGGTCGAGCCGCTGCTGCGCGGGCTCACCCACGAGTACGTCACCCGCTACGTCACCGCCGTTGCGCCCGCCCTGCCCTCCGGCGGGCCGGAGGGGGCCGTTCCCGTCGGCCCGCTGCCCTTCGAGAAGCGGCTCCCCGCCCCTGCGCACACTCCCTGAAAGGCCCCCCGTGAGAACCACCACCGTCCGTCGCCGCCTGCTCGCCGCCACCGCCCTCCTGCCGCTCCTGGCCGCGGCCGCCTGCGGCTCGGATCCGACGATCGAGGGCGCGGCGGGAGCGGGCGGCCCGGCCGCCTCCGCGACCGAGGACGTCGTCTCCGGCCTGACGAAGTCGGAGGCCGCGGCCGCACTGCTGCCCGAGGAGGTCCGCAGGGCCGGCACCGTCAGGTTCGGTTCGGCCTTCGGCACGCCGCCCAGCGCGTTCCACGTCGACCAGGTCGCCAAAAAGCCCGCCGGGATCGACGTGGACTTCTCCGACGCGGTGGCCAGGCTGCTCGGCCTGACCGTGCAGCGCGAGGAGGCCGCGTTCGAGACCATCCTCCCCGCCCTGGACAGCGGGAAGTACGACGTCGGCACCGGGAACTTCGGGGTCACCACGGCCCGGCTGAAGACCATCGACTTCGTCACCTACATCGACGACGGCCAGGGCTTCGCAGTGAAGAAGGACAACACCGCGATCCAGCCGGTCACCGATCTGGTCCAGCTGTGCGGGCTGACGGTCGGCACCGGCGCCGGAACCACCTTCGAGACCACCCTCAACAACCGCAGGAACGTCTGCACCGAAGCGGGGAAGAAGCCGTACGAGGTCAAGGCGTTCAGCGAGAGCGGCGCGCTGCTGACCGGACTCCAGCAGGGCCGGGTCGACGTGGAGATGTCCACCATCAACGGCCTGCGCCACCAGGCCGCGCAGGAGGCCTCCGGCACCCGCTTCCTCGGCGAGTTCCACCGCCTCGACGTCGGCTTCGCCTTCAGGAAGGGCTCGAAGCTCGCCCCGGCCTTCCAGGCGGCCGTCAACCAGCTGATCAAGGACGGGTCGTACGACCGGATCCTGCGCAAGTGGGGGGTCGCCGAGTCGGCGATCAAGGAATCGCAGATCAGCCCGCCCGAGCACGCGTGAGCGCGGGCCTCGTACCCGGGGCGCGCAGCGCACCCCGCCGCCCACCCCGCTGCAGCGCCTGCGGGCCGCCGTCCGGAGCCTGCCGGACCGCACCCGGCCCGCCGCCGCCCGAACCGGCACCCCTGCCCGCACCTCCGGAGGACACCCGTGACCATCCTGACGAAGACCGGCCCGAGCGCGGCGGCCGCGCCGATGGTGCGGGTCCGCGGCCTGCACAAGAGCTTCGGCCGGCTGGAGGTGCTGCGCGGGGTCGACCTGGACGTCCCGGCCGGCTCGGTGACGGTGGTGCTCGGTCCGTCCGGCTCCGGCAAGTCCACCCTGTTGCGCGCCATCAACCACCTGGAGAAGGTGGACCGGGGCCACGTCGCCATCGACGGCGAACTGATCGGCTACCGGCGCTCCGGCGACCGGCTGTACGAGCTGAAGGAGCGCGAGGTGCTGCGCCAGCGCACCGGCATCGGCTTCGTGTTCCAGAACTTCAACCTGTTCCCGCACCTCACCGTGCTGGAGAACCTGGTCGAGGCGCCGGTGTCGGCGCTGCGCCGCCCCCGGGCCGAGGCCAGGGCGACGGCGCTGGCGCTGCTGGAGCGGGTCGGGCTGGCCGACAAGGCGGCCGCCTATCCCCGGCAGCTGTCCGGCGGGCAGCAGCAGAGGGTGGCGATCGCCCGGGCGCTGGCCCTGGAGCCCAAGGTGCTGCTGTTCGACGAGCCCACCTCGGCGCTCGACCCGGAGCTGGTCGGCGAGGTGCTGGACGTCATCAAGGACCTGGCCCGCGGCGGCACCACGATGATCGTGGTCACCCATGAGATCGGCTTCGCCCGCGAGGCCGCCGACACCGTGGTCTTCATGGACGGCGGCGTGGTGGTCGAGCAGGGGCCGCCGGCGGAGGTCCTGGACCGGCCGCGGCACGAACGCACCCGGGCCTTCCTGGCCAAGGTCCGCTGACCGGCTCATCCTCCGAGTCCCCTCCACCGATCAGGAGTTCAGCCACGGCCCACCCCGTCGCGCCGCACGCCCGCGGCCGCCGCGATCGCCGCGATCGCCGCGCTCGTCCCGGCGGAGATCGGGAAGCGCGGCACGCTGACGGTCGTCGACTCCCTCGGCACCACCCCGCCGCCGGACTTCCGCGCGCCGGGGCCCGGACAACGAGGCCGTGCAGGCGTCCGAGATCAACCCGCCGGGGCTGCCGAAGCCCAAGCCGCAGCCCGCGGGTTCGTTCACCCGTTCGTCCCCGGTCACCGCTATGGTGACCCTCCGGCGGCGAACGCCGTGCGGCCGCGGCCGAGTTGGGGGAGGGCATGCAGCAGGGCGAGGTGCTCGACGGCCGGTTCCGGCTGGAGGAACCGCTGGGCAGGGGCGGCTTCGGCGTGGTCTGGCGGGCGACCGACACCGAACTGCGCCGGGAGGTCGCGGTCAAGGTGCTGCTGGCCGAGCACGCCACCGACCAGGAGGCGGTCAGCCGGTTCGTCCGCGAGGCGCACACGGCCGGCGGGCTCTCCAACCCGCACATCGTGACCGTGCACGACTACGGGCGGACCGGGGCCGGCCGGACGCCGTACCTGGTGATGGAGCTGGTGCGCGGCCGGGCGCTGTCCGCGGTGCTCAAAGGCGGCCTGCCCGACCACGCGAAGGCGCTGCGCTGGATGCGGCACGTCTGCAAGGCGCTGGACGCCGCGCACCGCTCGGGCGTGGTCCACCGGGACATCAAGCCCGAGAACGTCATGATCGCGGACGAGGGCGAGCGGGCCAAGGTGCTGGACTTCGGCATCGCCCGCCTGGTCACCCAGACCGTCCGGCTCACCTCCACCGGCAACGTGGTCGGCACCGTCCCGTACCTGGCGCCCGAGTGCTGGTCCGGCGGCGCGGTGGACGGCCGGGCCGACCTCTACGCGCTCGGCGTCATGCTGTACGAGGTCTGCACCGGCGCCCGCCCGTTCCGCGCCGCCTCGGCCGCCGAGTACATGTACAAGCACCTGGAGGAGGTCCCGCCCCGGGTGCGCAGCAAGGACCCGGCACTGGCCGACCTGGTCGCGCAGCTGCTCGCCAAGTCCCCCGAGGACCGCCCGGCCGGGGCCGCCGAGGTGCTGGAGCGGCTGCGCACCGTCCGGCCGGGCGTGCTGCGGCCGGACGACCCGAGCCCGGAGCAGCTGCGCCGGCGGGCCGACCGGGCCTGGCAGCACGGCGCGGCGGGCGAGCCGGCGGAGGCGGTGGAGATCCTCACCGGCCTCGTCCCCGACTTCGCCCGGATCTGCGGCCCGGCCGACCCCCGCACCCTGCGCACCTGCCACGACCTGGCCCTGTGGCTGGCCCGGTCGGGCAGCCCGGCCGTCGCCGTCGCCCTGCTGGACGAGCTGACGCAGCTGCCGGGCGCCGCGCCGGAGGCCCGGGCGGACGCTCGGCGCGACCTCGCGCACTGGCAGCGGGAGGTCGCCCGGCTCGGCCCGGGCCGGCCGCGCGCGCTCAGCCTGGGGGCGCTCCTCGGCGGCGGCACCCGGGGCGCCTGACCCGCCCCGCACGCCCGGCACGCCCGGCTGCCGTGCCCCCGCCGGTCGCCGACGCCCGGCCGCCGTGCGCCCGCCGGTCGCCGTGCCCCCGCCGGAGGGCCGCCGGGTGTCAACCGTGCGCGCACCCGAGCCGGTGGCTCCGGCCGGTGCGGGAGTTGGGAGGATTTCGCCCATCGGGACGGTCTGGTCCGCCGCCCCGGCGCATTGGTATACCTCGTTGCCAGTGTCGGGAGCGGTGTCCGTGCCGCCCCGGTGAGCTGCGACGAAAGGCTGGTGACGGATCGATGAAGCTCCTTCGCGTCGGACCCCCGGGCGCCGAGCGCCCGGTCGTCCTGGGTGCGGACGGCACCGCGTACGACCTCTCCGGGCGCGCCCGCGACCTCGACGGGGACTTCCTGGCCGGGCTGGACCCGGCCGCGCTGGCCCGGGACGTGGCCGCGGGCGTCCTGCCGGCGGTGGACCTGGCCGGGCAGCGGGTGGGCGCGCCGGTGGCCCGCCCGGGCAAGGTGGTCGGCATCGGGCTCAACTACCGCGACCACGCGGCCGAGGCGGGGGCGGCGATCCCGGACGAGCCGGTGATCTTCCTCAAGCCGAGCTCCACCGTGGTCGGGCCGTACGACGAGGTGCTGGTGCCGCGCGGCGGCGAGAAGACGGACTACGAGGCCGAGCTGGCCGTCGTGATCGGCCGTACGGCCCGCTACCTGGACGGCCCCGAGCAGGCCGCGGCGGTGATCGCCGGCTACACGATCGCCAACGACGTCACCGAGCGGGCCTTCCAGTTCGAGCGCGGCGGCCAGTGGGACAAGGGCAAGTCGGCGGAGACCTTCACCCCGCTCGGGCCCTGGCTGGTCACCGCCGACGAGGTGGCCGACCCGCAGGACCTGGCGCTGCGGCTGTGGGTCAACGGCGAGCAGCGCCAGCACGGCAGCACCGCGGAGATGATCTTCCCGGTGCTGGAACTGGTCCGCTACGCGAGCCGGTTCATGGTGCTGGAGCCGGGTGACGTGATCGTCACCGGCACCCCGGCCGGGGTCACCCTGGGCCGCCCCGGCACGCCGTACCTCGCCCCGGGAGACATCGTCGAGATCGAGATCGACGGCCTCGGCCGCCAGCGCCAGGTGCTCGGCAAGGCGTAGCCCGCCGCAGCCCCGACCCCTGGCACGGGGGTCGGGCCCTACCGCGCCGCCAGCACCGCGCGCAGCCGCTCCGCCCGCGGCGCGTCCGGCCCCTCCAGCGCGAGCAGTCCCGCCAGCACCTCCGCCGTCTGCGGATCGCGCAGCGCCGTCGCCGCCGCCATCGCGGTGAACTGGTCCACCAGCCAGTCGCGCAGCTCGGCCACCGGCAGCGCGCGCCCCTCGTCCAGCCAGCTCAGCGACGCTCCCTCGACCACCGCGATCCACGAGCGCACCAGCAGCGTCAGCCGCGGCCCGGCCTCCCGCACGCCCAGGTGGCGCAGCGTGCGCCGCAGCGCGGCCCGCCGGACGTCGTCCACGATCGCCGAGGTGCGGGCCGTCTCCACCACCGAACCGCCGCGCAGCAGCGCCGAGTAGCCCGCGTCGTGCTCGGCCACGAAGGCGAAGTAGCCGTCCAGCACGGCGGCCAGCTGCTCGGACGGCGTCCCGGCCAGCGGCACGGCGAAGCGGCTGGTCAGCTCCTCGGCCGCGGTGCGCAGCGCGGCCTCGTACAACTGCTGCTTGCCGCCCGCGAAGTAGCGGTAGACCAGCGGGCGGGAGGCCCCGGCGGCCTCGGCGACGTCGTCCAGGCCCACCTCCTCGGGCGGCCGGGAGGCGAACAGCTCCAGGGCGACGGCGATCAGCTGCTCGCGCCGCTGCTGGACCGGCAGCCGCCGGTAGCCGGCGCGGCGCGGGCGCACGTCGGGCACGGCCGGGGCGGGCACCTGGTCGGCTGCCGGGTCGGGGCTGGCTTCCATGGCGGCCAGCGTAATGGGCGCCGGACGGATCGGGTCCTGTCGCGGGCGAACGGATTCCGGTCGGCCGGACCGGCGGTCCGGTCCGCCGTCCGGGGCCCGCAAAGGGGTTGCAAAAGGGCCGCGCCACGCCATGATGGCCGGATGGTTGAAGAACTGATCACCGCCGACGGCACCACCCCCCGCCGCATCGCCGACGGTTACGTCCGGGCGCTCGCCGAACTCGACCCGCTGACCGCGGTCTACCTCGGCCTGAACCCCGAGGACGACCGGCTGCCCGACCTCTCCCCGGCGGGCCCCGCCGCGATCGCCGACCTCGCCCGCCGCACCCTCGCCCGGCTCGACGAGGCCGAGCGGGCCGGAGCCGCCGAGAACGAGGCCGAGCGCCGCTGCGCCCGGCTGCTGCGCGAGCGGCTGACCGCCGAACTCGCCGTCCACGACGCGGGGGAGCACTTCCGCGCGGTGCGCAACCTGGCCTCCCCGCTGCACGACCTGCGGGAGTCCTTCACCCTGATGGCCACCGGCACGGAGGCCGAGTGGCAGGTCGTCGGCCGCCGGCTGGCGAAGGTGCCGGTCGCGCTGGAGCAGTACCGGCAGACCCTGGCCGCGGGCGTCGAGCGCGGCCTGCTGTCCGGCCCGCGGCAGGTGACGACGGTCGTCGGGCAGATCGCCGAGTGGCTGGAGGGCGACGTCCCCGGCGGCTGGTTCGGGCAGTTCGCGCAGGACGCCCCGGAGTCCCTGCGCGCCGAGCTGTCCGGGCACGCGGTGGCCGCCGCCGAGGCACTGGCCGCGCTGCGCGACTGGCTGCGCGACGTCTACGGGCCGGCCACGGCGGGCACCCCCGACGCGGTGGGCCGCGAGCGCTACCGCCGGTGGGTGCGCTACTGGTCGGGCGCCGACGTGGACCTGGACGAGGCCTACGCGTGGGCCTGGACGGAGTTCCACGACCTGCGCGCCCAGATGCGGGCCGAGGCCGAGAAGGTGCGACCGGGCGCCGACCCGATGGAGGCGATGGCCTGGCTGGGCACCGACGGCCCCGCCGTCGAGGGTGCCGAGGGCATCCGGGAGCACCTGCAGGGCCTGATGGACCAGGCGATCCGGGACCTCCAGGGCATCCACTTCGACCTGGCCGAGCCGGTCACCCGGGTCGAGTCGAAGATCGCGCCGGCCGGCAGCGCCGCCGCGCCGTACTACACGCCGCCGTCGCTGGACTTCAACCGCCCGGGGCGGACCTGGCTGCCGCTGCTGGGCCGGGAGCGCTTCCCGCTCTGGGACCTGGTCTCGATCTGGTACCACGAGGGCGTCCCGGGCCACCACCTGCAGCTCGCCCAGTGGAACTACGTCGCCGACCGGCTCTCCACCTACCAGGTGAGCCTCGGCGGGGTCAGCGCCAACCTGGAGGGCTGGGCGCTGTACGCCGAGCGCCTGATGGACGAGCTCGGCTACCTCACCGACCCGGGCCAGCGCCTCGGCTACCTCAACGCGCAGATGATGCGGGCGCTGCGGGTCATCGTGGACATCGGCATGCACGCGGGCCTGGACTTCCCGGCGGACTCCCCGTACCGGCCGGGCGAGCCGGTGAGCCCGGAGCACGCCCGCGAGTTCTTCGGGCAGTACTGCGGCATCTCCGCCGACTTCCTGGACAGCGAGCTGGTCCGCTACCTGGGCATGCCCGGCCAGGCGATCGGCTACAAGCTCGGCGAGCGCGCGTGGCTGCGCGGCCGGGCGGCGGCGAGGGCGGCGCACGAGGCGCGCGGCGAGGAGTTCGACCTCAAGGCCTGGCACATGGCGGCGCTCTCGCAGGGTTCGCTGGGGCTGGACGACCTGGTCGCGGAGCTCTCGGTGCTGTAGTCGGCCGGACGGAACCAGGGCCCGGGGGCTCGTCCCACAGTCCCAAGGCCCTGGTTCTTTTGTCCCAAAGGTCCGATTTGGCCAGGTTTTTCCTTGCCATCCCGTCGGGCCCGGGTATTGGCTGGAAGGCGACTGCGTGACCTCTCCGCACCCACTCGGAAGGCTCGACCAGTGACTGCCCAACCTGCCACCGGTCATGAGGACGCGGACAGCCGCCGCTGGTGGGCGCTGGCGGTCATCGCCATCGCCCAACTCATGATCGTCCTCGACATCACCATCGTGAACATCGCACTGCCGTCCGCCCAGCGGGACCTGGGCATCTCGGACGCCGACCGGCAGTGGGTGATCACCGCCTACACGCTCGCCTTCGGCGGCCTGCTGCTGCTCGGCGGACGGCTGGGCGACCTCTTCGGCCGCAAGCGCGTCTTCACCATCGGCCTGCTGGGATTCGCCCTCGCCTCCGCCCTCGGCGGCGCCGCGGTGGACCCGACCATGCTCTTCGCCGCCCGCGCCCTCCAGGGCGCGTTCGGCGCCCTGCTCGCCCCCTCCGCGCTGGGGCTGCTCTCCACCACCTTCTCCGACCCGAGGGAGCGCAGCACGGCCTTCGGCATCTTCGGCGCGATCGCCGGCGGCGGCGCCGCGATCGGCTTCATCGCCGGCGGCCTGCTGACGGAGTACCTGAACTGGCGCTGGTGCCTGTTCGTCAACGCCCCGATCGCCGTCGTCACCGCCTTCGCCGCGTTCTCGGTGCTCAAGCGCGACCACGTCGCCAAGGGCCGCCGGGTCAGGCTGGACCTGCCGGGCGCGCTGCTCGGCTGCGGCGGCCTGCTGGCGATCGTCTTCGGCACCTCCGAGGCCGTGACCCGGGGCTGGGTCGACGGCCTGGTGCTCGGCTCGCTGCTCCTGGGCGTGGCCCTGCTGGTGGTGTTCGTCCTGGTCGAGCGGCGCAGCGCGCACCCGCTGCTGCCGGTGCACATCGTCGCCGACCGCAACCGCGGCGGCGGCGCGCTCTCGGTCGGCCTGGCCATGGTCGGCATGTTCGGCCTGTTCCTGTTCCTGACCTACTACCTGCAGGCCATCAAGCACTTCTCGCCGGTGGTCTCCGGCCTGTCCTTCCTGCCCATGACGGCCGCCATCGTGGTGAGTTCGACGGGCTTCGCGGCCCGGCTGATGACCAGGGTGCCGTCCCGCAACCTGATCGGCCCCGGGCTGCTGCTCGCCGCCGGCGGCATGGCCTGGCTGACCCAGATGCAGGTGGACAGCCCGTGGGCCGGCATGGTGCTGCCCGCCGAGCTGCTGCTCGGCTTCGGGATGGGCCTGGTGTTCATGCCGTCGATGAGCCTGGCCACCCTCGGGGTCGCCCCGAACGAGGCCGGTGCGGCCGCCGCCACCATCAACTCGGCCCAGCAGGTGGGTGGTTCGTTCGGCACGGCGCTGCTGAACACGGTCGCCGCGAGCGCCACCGCGAGCTTCCTGGCCACCCGGATCGCCGCGGATCCGGCGGTCCGCGCCCAAGGCGCGGTGCACGGCTACGTGGTCGCGACCTGGGTGGCGATGGGCATCCTGCTGCTGGCCGCGCTGGTCGCCTTCCTGATGATCGACCACCGGCCGGAGCCCGGCGAGGCCACCGCCGTCGAGGTCGAGGGCGGGGCCGAAGCGGCGGCCACGGCGTCCGCCGGGCGGGCCGTGGACGGGCGGCCGAGCCCGCGGGACTCGGCGATGGCCGACGTCCGCGCCCACGTCAGGGCCGACGCCAGGGCCGACGTCCGGGCGGGCGGTGAGTCCCCGGACGAACCGGGGGTCCGGCGGCCACCTGCCGATTGAAACTTGCAGCAAGGTCTTGCAGTCAACCTCCGGCGCCTGCTTGACTCCTGGCCACCGTCCAGGGATCAAGGAGGCGCCGTCGTGCAGCCGGACACCACCCCCGCAGCCGCCCAACCCGCACCCGCACCGCCCGCACCCGTCCAGCCCGTCGAGCCCGCGCCCGTCGAGCCCGCGCCCGCACCGCCCGAGTTCGACCTGCTGGTCGTCGGCGGCGCGGGCGTGGACACCATCGTCCGGGTCGACCGGCTGGAGATCCCGCCCGGCGACTCGCAGTACGTCGGGCCGGTGCACGACTACGTCGGCCACACCGGCAACGGCGTCGCCCTCGGCGCCCACCACCTCGGCCTGCGCACCGCCTTCCTCGACTTCCTCGGCGACGACCCGCAAGGCGCCCTGGTCCGCGCCGCCTACGAGCGCCACGGCCTGCCCTTCGCCCACCTGGTGAGCCCGCACGGCACCCCGCGCGGCGTCAACCTGGTCGACGCCGCCGGCCGCCGCTTCTCCTTCTACGACGGCCGTCACCCCGCCGACCTGCGCCTGCCGCGCGCCTTCTACCTGCCGTACGCCGAACGCAGCCGGCACGTCCACCTGTCCATCACCGGCGTCAACCGCGACATGTACGGCGACCTCCACCGGCTCGGCCGCACCACCTCCACCGACCTGCACGACTGGGACGGCGCCGACCCGCACCACCGCGACTACGCGCTCGGCTCCGACCTCGTCTTCCTCTCGGTGGCCGGCTGCCGCGGCCGGCACGAGGAGGTGATGCGGGCCGTCCTCGCCGAGGGCCGCGCGCGGGTGGTCGTCGCCACCGCGGGCGCCGACGGCTGCCACCTGCTCACCCGCGGCGACCGCGTGCCGCGCCACCTGCCGGCCCCCGACCCGGGCCGCCCGGTGGTGGACACCAACGGCGCCGGGGACGCCTTCGTCTCCGGCTTCCTCTACGCCTGGCTCCAGGGCCGCGCGCCACTGGACTGCGCCCGGGCCGGCTCGGCGGCCGGCGCCTTCGCCTGCACCGCCGCCGGGACGCACACCGCGTTCCTCACGGCGCGGGAGCTGGACCGCTCACTCTCCGCCGGGTGAGGTTTTTCTCATCAGGATCCCAGCCTCCGGTAACGACCTTTCCAGGCTGAGGCGGCATAGTCGTTGATCGGACGCCGCCCCCGAACCCAGGCAGGAGCAAGGCATGGGTCAGCACCGCCGCCAGAGGTCCCGCCGCAGGCTCCTGGCCCCGTCCCTGCTCACCGCGCTGTCCGCCGTCGTCGTGGCCACCGTGGTCGCCGGGACGCACGGGCTGGACCTCTCCGACACGACGGCCGCCGGGAAGGCCGCCCACAGCACCCGCGCCGCCGTCGCCCCCGCGCCGCCCACGGCCGCGCAGGCGGCCGTCCCGGCCGCAGCCCCCGCACCGAGCGACAGCCCCGCGCCGAGCGGCAGTCCGACCGAGAGCCCGGCCCCGGCCGACACCGCGACACCGTCCGCCTCCGCCGCCCCGGCCGACACCCCGACGACCGCCCCTGCCACCCGCGGCGCCGCACCCGGCACCACCGCCCCCGCCCCGGCCGACGCCCACGAAACCGCCACCGTGGGTGCGCTGTTCAGCGGCTCGGTGGCGCCCGGAAACCACTTCTGCACCGCCAGCGTGCTGCACAGCCCCACCGGCAACCTGCTGCTGACCGCCGCGCACTGCCTCAACAGCACCGACGGCGTCACCTTCGCCCCCGGCTACCGCGACGGCTCCGCCCCGTACGGCACCTGGCAGGTGACGGCGATCCACACCACCACCGGCTGGTCCCAGAAGGGCGACGTGGACGAGGACTTCGCGATCCTGGAGACGGCCCCCAGCAACGGCCGCCAGGTCGAGGACGTGGTCGGCGGCAACCACCTGGGCGCCGACGAGCCCTTCGACGCCACCGTCCGCCTCTACGGCTACCCGGCCGGCTCCGACGAGCCCAACCTCTGCACCAACACCACCGGCCGGCAGAGCTCCTACCAGCGGGTCATCGAGTGTCCGGCCTACCCGGCGGGCACCAGCGGCGGCCCCTGGATCAACGTGGCCACCGGCGACGTGGTCGGCGCCATCGGCGGCTACCAGCAGGGCGGCGACAGCGACGACGTCTCGTACAGCGCCTACTTCGACCACACCATCGCGACCCTCTACACCCAGGTCGAAGCCGCGTCCTGACCCGTCCCGCCCGCTGCGGCCCGCACCGTCCGGGCGGGCCGGGCGGGCAGCGGCGGCCGGCCCGGGACATGACGAAGGCCCAGATCCGTGGACAACTCCACTGACCTGGGCCTTGGTTGCACTCCTGCGTTCCGCGCGTGAGTGCCCCCGGTAGGATTCGAACCTACGCACCCGCCTCCGGAGGGCGGTGCTCTATCCCCTGAGCTACGGGGGCCTTTCGGCCTGTCGGGTGCTCGCGCTTCCGACGTGGAGAACACTACCAGGCCCGGGCCGTGGTCCGTGCACGGGTTTTCCGGGCGTCGGCGGAGCGGTCGTGCGACGGTCGTGCGACGGTCCGGCGGCGGTCGCGGGCGGGCCGGGGCGGAAGTGCCCAAAGGCCGGACGGGGCGGCGGGGCCGCGGATACCCTCGGTGAGGTGTCGGGAGTGTCCGGGCGGGTCCTCGTGGTGGACGACAGCGAGGTGATCCGCCAGCTGATCAGGGTCAACCTGGAGCTCGAGGGCTTCGAGGTGGTGACCGCCGCCGACGGCGCTGAGTGCCTGGAGGTCATCCGCCGGGTGAAGCCCGACGTGGTGACGCTGGACGTGGTGATGCCGCGCCTGGACGGCCTGCGGACGGCGGCCCGGCTGCGCGCGACGCCGGACACCAGTCGGCTCCCGATCGCGATCGTCAGCGCCTGCACTCCGGCGGACCTGGACCTGGGGGAGACCGTCGGTGTGGACGGCTACCTCGGCAAGCCCTTCGACCCGGCCGACCTGGTGGCGCTGGTGCGTCGGCTGATGCCGGGCGGACAGCCGGCCGCGTTTCGCCCTGAGCGAACACGGCGGACCGATCGCGGCTGACACCCCTGGGGGGACGGTGCGGCGGCGTCTCAACCGGCAAACCGGGTGGCGGGCGGGCACCCCGTCTCGCCTACGCTTGGCGTCGTGACCCCCGCAGAGCTTTCCCAGGCAGTCCAGGCCGCAGTGAGCGCCGCCGTCGAGGCGGGCGAGCTGGCCGTCGCCGTGCCCGAGCACGTGACGGTCGAGCGGCCCAAGAACAGGGACCACGGCGACTACGCGACCAACGTGGCCCTCCAGCTCGCCAAGGCGGCCGGCAAGCCGCCGCGAGCCGTCGCCGAACTGCTGGCCGCACGCCTGCGAGGGATCACTGGCGTCGCCGAGGTCGAGATCGCCGGTCCGGGCTTCCTGAACATCACCCTGGACACCGCCACCGCCGGTGCGCTGGCGCGCACCATCGTCGAGGCGGGCGAGGCCTACGGCCGCAACGAGGCGCTCAAGGGCCTCCGGATCAACCTGGAGTTCGTCTCCGCCAACCCGACCGGCCCGATCCACATCGGCGGCGTCCGCTGGGCCGCCGTCGGCGACTCGCTGGCGCGCGTGCTGCGGGCCTCCGGCGCCGACGTCACCACCGAGTACTACCTCAACGACGCGGGCGTGCAGATCTCCAAGTTCGCCGCCTCACTGCAGGCCGCCGCGAACGGCCGCGAGGTGCCGGCGGACGGCTACGTCGGCGAGTACATCGGCGACATCGCCAAGGCGCTCACCGACGCGATCCCGGGGGTGCTCGACCTGCCCGAGGCCGAGCAGCTGGAGGTCTTCCGCACCGAGGGCCTGAAGCTCATGGTGGCCGAGATCAAGCGCTCCATGGAGGAGTTCGGCACCCACTTCGACGTGTGGTTCTCGGAGAAGTCGCTGCACGACTCCGGCGCCGTCGAGAAGGCCATCGACCGGCTGCGCGAGCAGGGCCACGTCTTCGAGGCGGACGGCGCGGTCTTCCTGCGCACCACCGACTTCGGCGACGACAAGGACCGCGTCCTGATCAAGGCCGACGGCGACAAGACCTACTTCGCCGCCGACGCCGCCTACTACCTGTCCAAGCGGGACCGCGGCGCCGAGGTCGCGCTCTACATGCTGGGCGCCGACCACCACGGGTACGTCAACCGCCTGAAGGCCATCGCGGCCTGCGCGGGCGACGACCTGAACCGCAACATCGAGGTGAAGATCGGCCAGTTCGTGAAGATGATTCGCGACGGCGAGGAGGTCCGCATGTCCAAGCGGGCCGGCAACATCATCACGATCGACGACGTGGTCGAGTGGATCGGCGTGGACGCCGCCCGCTACACCCTGGCGCGCTCCTCCACGGACTCGACGATCACGCTGGACATCAACATCCTGACCAGTCAGACCAACGAGAACCGGGTCTTCTACGTCCAGTACGCGCACGCCCGGATGTCGTCGCTGCAGCGCAAGGCGGCGGACCTGGGCATCACGCGCTCGGCGGACTTCAAACCGGAGCTGCTGGCCACCGAGTGGGAGAACGAGTTGCTCGGCCGCCTCGCCGAGTTCCCCGGAGTGCTGGCCGAGGCCGGCGAGTTCCGCCAGCCGCACCGGGTCGCCGTGTACCTGGAGGGCCTGGCCGGCGCGTACCACCGCTTCTGGGACAACTGCCCCGTCCTGCCCAAGGGCGACGACGAGGCCACGGACCTCACGCACGCCCGCCTCTGGCTGGTCGAGGCGACGCGCACCGTGCTCGCCAACGGCCTGACGCTCCTGGGCGTGACGGCGCCCGAGCGGATGTAGGAACCACCCCCAAGCGCACAGCGGGGGCGGCTGACGGTCAACGGTGACCGTCGCCGCCCCTCGCCATAGGTCAAGGAAACCGACAGACATGAGTCGCTCCGCACACCCCGCAGGCCCCCGGCACGGCGATGTGCTGCCCGAGGGCCACTACCAGGCCCCGCCGGCCGACCTGAACGCGCTCGACCCCAAGGTCTGGTCGCGCACCGTCGCCCGCGCCGCCGACGGCCAGGCCACCGTCGGCGGGATCGGCGTCCGGCAACTGGCGGCCGAGTTCGGCACCCCGGCGTACGTGCTGGACGAGGAGGACTTCCGGGCCCGGGCGCGCGCCTGGCGGGACGCCTTCGGCACCGGGGCGGACGTCTACTACGCCGGAAAGGCGTTCCTCTCCAAGGCGGTCGTGCGCTGGCTGCACGAGGAGGGCCTCAACCTCGACGTGTGCAGCGCGGGCGAGTTGGCCGTCGCGCTGGCCGCCGGGATGCCGCCGCGGCGGATCGCGCTGCACGGCAACAACAAGTCGGTGGACGAGCTCGAACACGCGGTGAAGACCGGCGTCGGGCACATCGTGGTCGACTCGTACGAGGAGATCGAGCGCCTGGCCGCGATCGCCGCCCGCCAGGGGGTGCGCCAGCAGGTGCTGATCCGGGTCACCGTCGGCGTCGAGGCGCACACCCACGAGTTCATCGCCACCGCGCACGAGGACCAGAAGTTCGGGCTGTCGCTGGGCGGGGGAGCGGCCGCCGAGGCGGTGCGCCGGGTGCTCGGCCACGACAGCCTGGAGCTGCGCGGCATCCACTCGCACATCGGCTCGCAGATCTTCGACACGGCGGGCTTCGAGGTGGCGGCCCGCCGGGTGGTCGGCCTGCTCGCCGAGATCCGCGACGAGCACGGCGTGCAGCTGCCCGAGATCGACCTCGGCGGCGGCCTCGGCATCGCGTACACCAGCGACGACGACCCGCGCGAGCCGGCCGAGATCGCGGCCGCGCTGGCCGACATCGTCCGCCGCGAGTGCGCCGCCGCGCAGCTGGACGCGCCCCGGCTGAGCGTGGAGCCGGGCCGGGCGATCGTCGGCCCGACGGCGTTCACGCTGTACGAGGTCGGCACCGTCAAGCCGGTGGCGGGCCTGCGCACCTACGTCAGCGTGGACGGCGGGATGTCCGACAACATCCGCACCGCCCTGTACGACGCCGAGTACTCGGTGGCCCTGGTGTCGCGCACCAGCGAGGCCGCGCCGATGCTGGTCAGGGTGGTCGGCAAGCACTGCGAGTCCGGCGACATCGTCGTCCGGGACGCCTTCCTGCCGGCCGACCTCGCCCCGGGCGACCTGATCGCGGTGCCCGCCACCGGCGCCTACTGCCGTTCGATGGCGAGCAACTACAACCACGCCCTGAGGCCGCCCGTGGTGGCCGTCGAGGGCGGTGCGGCCCGGGTGATCGTCCGGCGCGAGACGGAGGAGGATCTCCTGCGTCTCGATATCGGATGACGAAATCCTCGTCTCAGATCATGGAACGACCGTAGATCCGTGCGGAAAGTCCCGGAGACTGGTACGGACCGAAGTTCCCGGCGGGCGGGAAAACCGCCGGAAATACCGAAGCAGATGAATGCAGAGCGGAGTCGGATGATGCGTACGCGCCCGCTGAAGGTGGCGTTGCTGGGTTGTGGTGTGGTGGGCTCCGAGGTGGCGCGCATCATGACGACGACGGCCGACGACCTCGCCGCTCGCATCGGTGCCCCGGTCGAGCTGGCCGGGATCGCGGTCCGCCGGGCCGGGCGGGTGCGCCCGGGGGTGCCCGAGCACCTGATCACCACCGACGCCGAGGCCCTGGTCGGCCGCGGCGACATCGACGTGGTGGTCGAGGTCGTGGGCGGCATCGAGCCGTCCAAATCCCTGATCCTGTCGGCCTTCAAGCAGGGCGCCTCGGTGGTCAGCGCCAACAAGGCGCTGCTCGCCAAGGACGGCACCGCGCTGCACGCGGCGGCCGCCGAGGCCGGCGTGGACCTGTACTACGAGGCCGCGGTGGCGGGTGCGATCCCGCTGCTGCGCCCGCTGCGCGAATCCCTCGCGGGCGACAAGGTCAACCGGGTGCTGGGCATCGTCAACGGCACCACCAACTTCATCCTCGACAAGATGGACACCACCGGCGCCGGCTACTCGGAGGCGCTGGAGGAGGCCACCGCGCTGGGCTACGCCGAGGCCGACCCGACGGCCGACGTCGAGGGCTTCGACGCCGCCGCCAAGGCCGCGATCCTGGCCGGCATCGCCTTCCACACCGAGGTGACCGCGGCGGACGTCTACCGCGAGGGCATCACCGAGGTGACCGCGGCCGACATCGCCTCCGCCAAGGAGATGGGCTGCGTGGTCAAGCTGCTCGCGATCTGCGAGCGGGCGGCCGACGGCGAGTCCGTCACCGCGCGGGTCCACCCGGCGATGATCCCGCTCTCGCACCCGCTGGCCTCCGTCCGCGAGGCGTACAACGCGGTGTTCGTCGAGGCCGAGGCGGCCGGCCGGCTGATGTTCTACGGCCCGGGCGCGGGCGGCTCGCCGACCGCCTCCGCGGTGCTCGGCGACCTGGTCGCGGTCTGCCGCAACAAGCTGGCCGGCGCCACCGGTCCCGGGGACTCGGTGTACACGCAGCTGCCGGCCAAGCCGATGGACGAGGTGGTCACCCGCTACCACGTCAGCCTCGACGTGGACGACCGCGCGGGTGTGCTCGCCCAGGTGGCGTCCGTCTTCGCCGAGCACGGCGTCTCCATCGACACCGTGCGCCAGCAGGGCCGCGACGGCGACGCCTCGCTCGTCGTGGTCACCCACCGTGCCACCGACGCCGCGCTGTCGGCGACGGTCGACAAGCTCCGCGCGCTGGACAGCGTGCGGGACGTGGCCAGCATCATGCGGGTCGAAGGGGAATAAGGAACTGCCATGAACGCCGTTGCCGAGAACGTCGTCCGAGGCGCGCACACCCACCAGTGGCGCGGCCTGATCGAGGAGTACCGGGACCGCCTGCCGGTCACCGCGGCCACCCCGGTGGTCACCCTGCTGGAGGGCGGCACGCCCCTGGTCCCCGCCCAGGTGCTCTCCGAGCGCACCGGCTGCGAGGTCTACCTCAAGGTCGAGGGCGCCAACCCGACCGGCTCCTTCAAGGACCGCGGGATGACGATGGCCATCTCCAAGGCCAAGGAGGAGGGCGCGCAGGCGGTCATCTGCGCGTCCACCGGCAACACCTCGGCCTCCGCCGCCGCGTACGCGGTGCGGGCCGGAATGGTCTCCGCGGTGCTCGTCCCGCAGGGCAAGATCGCCCTCGGCAAGATGGGCCAGGCGCTGGTGCACGGCGCCCGGATCCTGCAGGTCGACGGGAACTTCGACGACTGCCTCACCCTCGCACGGGAACTGTCCGAGAAGTACCCGGTGGCCCTGGTCAACTCGGTGAACCCGGTGCGCATCGAGGGCCAGAAGACCGCGGCCTTCGAGATCGTCGACATGCTCGGCGACGCCCCCGACCTCCACGTCCTGCCGGTCGGCAACGCGGGCAACATCACCGCCTACTGGAAGGGCTACCGCGAGTACGCCGCGGACGGCCTCTCCTCGCGCTCCCCGCGGATGTGGGGCTTCCAGGCCTCCGGCTCGGCCCCGATCGTGGACGGCGCGCCGGTGCTCAAGCCGCAGACCATCGCCACCGCGATCCGGATCGGCAACCCCGCCTCCTGGGACTTCGCGCTCGCCGCGCGGGACGAGTCCGGCGGCCTCATCGACAAGGTGACGGACCGTCAGATCCTGTCCGCGTACCGGCTGTTGGCGTCGCAGGAGGGCGTCTTCGTGGAGCCCGCCTCGGCCGCCTCGGTGGCCGGCCTGCTGGCCAAGGCGGAGGCCGGCCTGGTCGACCCGGGCCAGCGGATCGTCTGCACCGTGACCGGCAACGGCCTCAAGGACCCGGACTGGGCGGTGGCCGGCGCGCCGCAGCCGCAGATCGTCGCGGTCGACCCGGAGGCGGCGGCCCGGCAGCTCGGACTGCTCGACCGGTAGCGTGGTCTGACACTTCGACGGGCCGACCCTTTCGGGGGTCGGCCCGTCAAAGTTCTCCACTGACACTTTTGTGTCAATTCCGCTTCGCATTCCGAACCGATTTCGGCACGCATTCCGGCCAGAACCGGCAACACACCAGACCGAAGGCCCACGGGGTGTACCGCTGGGGAACCTCTCTTCGATACTCTGGCTTCGGCCGTGTGGCACATGCCCCGGGCCCGGCGCCGTCCGGGCCGCGCCGAACGACTGCGGCCGCCCGCCCCGGAAGGGGCCTGCGGCCCTTTCCCCCACCTCGCACCGACGACGCGCTCCGCGCCGCCCGATTTCCCCAGGAGAGTCCACCGCATGGCCGGTCCTGCGTTCCGTGCCGCCGCCGTCCGGGTCCGGGTTCCCGCGACCAGCGCCAACCTCGGCCCCGGCTTCGACGCCTTCGGACTCGCGCTGGGTCTGTACGACGACGTGGTCGTCCGGGTCTCCGACTCCGGCCTCGCCGTCGACATCGCCGGCGAGGGCGCCGAGACGCTGCCGCGCGACGAGCGCCACCTGCTGGTCCGCTCGATGCGCGCCGCCTTCGACCGGCTCGGCGGCCAGCCGCGCGGCCTCGAAGTGGTCTGCGCCAACCGCATACCGCACGGCCGGGGCCTCGGCTCCTCCTCCGCCGCCATCTGCGCCGGCATCGTGGCCGCCCGCGCCGTCACCATCGGCGGCCCGTCGGCACTGGACGACGACGCGCTGCTGGCCCTCGCCTCCGAGCTGGAGGGCCACCCGGACAACGTCGCGGCCTGCCTGCGCGGCAACTTCACCATCGCGTGGACGGACGAGGAGTCCGCCAAGGCGGTCGCCCTCGAGCCCTCCGAGCAGGTCGTCCCGATCGTGTTCGTCCCGGCCGGCGAGGTGCTCACCGAGACCGCCCGCGGCCTGCTGCCCAGGACCGTCCCGCTGTCCGACGCCGCGATCAACGCGGGCCGCTCCGCCCTGCTGGTGGAGGCCCTGACCCGCCGGCCCGAACTGCTCTTCGCCGCCACCGAGGACCGCCTGCACCAGGACTACCGGGCCTCCGCCATGCCGGACAGCGCCGCGCTGGTCGGCGTGCTGCGCGCCGAGGGCGTCCCCGCGGTCATCTCCGGGGCCGGCCCGACCGTCCTGGCGCTCACCGACGAGGCGGGCGCCGACAAGGTGCTCTCGTTCGCCGGGCACCACGGCCACGGCGGCGACCCGGCGTTCGCCGCGCACCGGCTGGACGTCGACCGCGCCGGGGCCGTGGTGCTCCCGCTGGACGTCTGAGCCGCCCGTACGGCCCGGCCCCGGCACCCCGCCGAGCCGGGCCCGCGGACACGATTGGCAAGCACCAGGCCGGGGAATGTCTGAGGGGGTCGGTAGTGTTAACCTCATTGCTGCACCAGGTGCCCTCCGGGGCTCGGTGCGCCGCGTCCCGATCCCAGCACTCCACTGCCGTGGAGTCCCGGCGATGCACGGGGCGACGATTCTCCGGGAGCCCACCGCAGCGCGTACGCAGCCTGCCTGCGCGACATGCGGCCGCATCCCGAAGCCGTGACGGCACCTGACTCCCACCCGCGGCCTCCCACCTTGAGGCCAGGACGGGCGGAGCGCGGGCCACCGTCACGCGACGGGGGCCCGGGATTCGCAGGCAGCGTGGGGGTTACGCCCTCAGGGGAGGTCGACACACGACCGGCCCACACGCCACTCAGCACCACCGTGCTTCATGCACCGCACCTCGCAGCCCTCCCTCGACAGGCTCCCGCCGTTCGAGGGGATCACCGCCTCGGACCGACGCAGTCGAGCGTCGGTCAGGACAGCACAACCGGTCGCCGAGCCAGACAGGCCGACGTCCGCTCCAGGGAAGGACCCTTAGTGAGCGACTCCACCGATCTGATGGGCGCGCGCCCGGACGCCGAAGCGTCGGACGCAGCCGCCGCCACCGCTGCCCCGGCTCGCCGCCGTCGCAGCGCCGCCGCGGGCCTGGACGGCATGGTCCTGGCCGAGCTGCAGAAGCTCGCCGGGGACCTTGGCATCACCGGTACCGGACGCATGCGCAAGAGCCAGCTGATCGAGACCATCAAGGAGAAGAGCGGCGGGGACCCGCTGCTCGCCGCCGGTGGCGCCCCGGCCGCCAAGCGCACCGCCGCCAAGGCGGACGCCGACGCCCCGGCCGAGAAGCCGGCCCGCCGCACCAAGGCCGCCGCGGCCGCCGCCGCCGCGACCGAGGCCCCGGCCGCCGCCGATCAGCAGGCCCAGATCGAGATCCCGGTGCAGGCCGCCGCCGAGACCGCCGCGCCCGCCCGTACCGAGCGCACCCGCCGCCGGGCCACCGCGGCCGCCGGCGCCCCCACCGCGCCGGTCGGCGCCGAGGCCGAGGCCGCCGTGACGGTCGCCGAGCCGAAGCAGGGCGAGGGCCGCCCGGCCGAGGCCCGAGGCACCGAGACCCGCGAGGACAGCCGCGAGAGCCGTCGCGACCGCCGTGAGCGTCGGGACCGCCGGGACTCCGGCGAGCGGACCGAGCGCACCGACCGGACCGAGCGCGCCGAGCGTCCGGAGTCCGCCGACGCGCAGGACGCCGACTCGCGCGAGTCGCGCCGCGACCGCCGCAACCGCCGCGAGCGCGCCGACCGCCAGGGCCAGCAGGGCCAGCAGCAGGGCGGCCAGAGCGGCCAGGGCGACCAGCAGGGCCGCCAGGCCCCGCAGGCCCAGCAGCAGCCCCAGTCGCAGCAGCAGGGCGGTTACGACGACGACGAGTTCGGCGAGGGCCGCCGTGGCCGCCGTGGCCGCTACCGCGACCGCCGGGGCCGTCGTGGCCGCGACGGCTTCGAGGCCGGTCCCGCCGAGCCCGTGGTCGGCGAGGACGACGTCCTGATCCCGGTCGCGGGCATCCTGGACATCCTCGACAACTACGCGTTCGTGCGCACCTCCGGCTACCTGCCGGGCCAGAACGACGTCTACGTCTCGCTCGCCCAGGTCCGCAAGAACGGCCTGCGCAAGGGCGACGCCATCACCGGCGCGGTGCGCCAGCCGCGCGACGGCGAGCGCCGCGAGAAGTTCAACGCCATGGTGCGGCTGGACTCCGTCAACGGCATGGACCCGGAGAGCGGCCGGGGCCGCCCCGAGTTCAACAAGCTCACCCCGCTGTACCCGCAGGACCGGCTGCGCCTGGAGACCGACCCGGGCGTGCTGACCACCCGGATCATCGACCTCGTGTCGCCGATCGGCAAGGGCCAGCGCGGTCTGATCGTCGCGCCGCCGAAGACCGGCAAGACGATGGTGCTGCAGGCGGTCGCCAACGCGATCACCCACAACAACCCCGAGTGCCACCTGATGGTCGTCCTGGTCGACGAGCGTCCGGAGGAGGTCACCGACATGCAGCGGTCGGTGAAGGGCGAGGTCATCTCCTCGACCTTCGACCGCCCGGCCGAGGACCACACCACCGTCGCCGAGCTGGCCATCGAGCGCGCCAAGCGCCTGGTGGAGCTGGGCCACGACGTGGTCATCCTGCTGGACTCGATCACCCGCCTGGGCCGCGCCTACAACCTCGCGGCGCCGGCCTCCGGCCGCATCCTGTCCGGTGGTGTCGACTCGACCGCGCTGTACCCGCCGAAGAAGTTCTTCGGTGCCGCGCGCAACATCGAGAACGGCGGCTCGCTGACCATCCTGGCCACCGCGCTGGTCGAGACCGGCTCGCGCATGGACGAGGTGATCTTCGAGGAGTTCAAGGGCACCGGCAACATGGAGCTCAAGCTCGACCGGAAGCTCTCGGACAAGCGCATCTTCCCGGCCGTCGACGTGGACGCCTCCAGCACCCGCAAGGAGGAGATCCTGCTCGGCAGCGAGGAGTTGGCCATCGTCTGGAAGCTGCGCCGGGTGCTGCACGCGCTCGACTCGCAGCAGGCGATCGAGCTGCTCCTGGACAAGATGAAGCAGACCAAGAGCAACGCCGAGTTCCTGATGCAGATCGCCAAGACCACCCCCGGCTCCAACGACTGACCGTAGCCGGACGGCTGTCGAAGCACGGAACCCCGGATCGCGCGAGCGGTCCGGGGTTCCGTGCGTCCGCGCCCGCTTTGTTCCAGAGTCGGGACATCTTGAGCGCGTTTGGATCATCTTGTCCGATTTACTCTGGACCGTATGGCCGAGCACCAGAGGATCCCGAGTAGTCGCCGCAAGGTCCTGCGGACGGCCGCCTGCGCGTTCGTCGCGCTCGTCGTCCTCGGCGCCGGCGCGGCCGTCTACGCGTACGTCAAGCTCAACGGCAACATCAAGAGCGTCGACATCGACGGGCGCCTCGGCGACGCCCGGCCGCCGGCCGCCACCGACGGCTCCTTCAACATCCTGGTGCTGGGCTCCGACTCGCGGAACGGCGAGAACGGCGACCTGGCCGGCGGGAACACCGGCTACACCGCGCGCTCGGACACCGCGATGGTGGTGCACGTCAACCAGGCCCACTCGGGCGCCCAGATCGTCTCGATACCGCGCGACACCCTGGTCACCCGCCCCGACTGCACCGACGCGAGCGGCCGGACCGTCGCCGGGGCCAAGCGCGCGATGTACAACAGCGCCTTCGAGACGGGCGGCGCGGCCTGCGCGGTCAAGACCACCGAGCAGCTCACCGGGCTGCGGATGGACCACTACCTGCAGATCGACTTCGCCGGCTTCGCCCGGGTCGTGGACGCGATAGGCGGCGCCACCGTGACCACCACGGTGGCCATCCACGACAAGGACAGCGGCCTCGACCTGCCGGCCGGGCAGCACCACCTCGACGGGCAGCAGGCGCTCGCCTTCGTCCGCACCCGGCACGGCGTCGGCGACGGCAGCGACCTCGGCCGGATCGAGCTGCAGAAGCAGATGGTGAAGTCGCTGCTCCAGCAGGCCGGCGGAGCGGGACTGTTCACCGACCCGGTCAAGGCGTGGTCACTCGGTGACACGGTGACCAAGAGCGTCACCACCGACTCCGCGCTCGGCTCGGTGAACGCGCTGGTGGGGCTCGCCCAGGAGCTCAAGGGCATCGGGCCGGACCAGCTCGGCATGGTCACCCTGCCCGTGGCGGCCGCCCCCGGCGACCCGAACCGGGTGGTCGAGCAGCAGCCGCAGGCCGACCAGGTCTGGGCGGCGCTCAAGGCCGACCGGGCGTTCCCGCAGGCGGTCGTCACCGCGCAGCCGGAGAACCCCGCCCAGGCCGACCCCACGGCCACCCCGTCGACGTCCGCGAGGACCGCCGGGACGGGCGGAAGGCCGACCGCGAAGGCCACCGCGCACACCACCCCGAAGGCCGCCCCGAACCCGGCCACCGGTCGCTGAGCGGAGCCCGGAATATCCGGGACCGGCCCCCGGTTTGGGAAGATGCGGCCGGTCCTGGCAGACTGGTCCGTCGGTCCCGGTTCACGTGCGGCACTCCAGCCGCCGACCCGGTGCCCTCCCGAAACCTAGGAGAACCCCTTGAAGTCCAACGTTCACCCCGAGTACGTGGTCACGCGCGTGACCTGCACCTGCGGCGCCGAGTTCACCACCCGCTCGACCGAGACCAGTGGCGAGATCCGCGCCGAGGTCTGCTCGCAGTGCCACCCGTTCTACACCGGCAAGCAGAAGATCCTCGACACCGGTGGCCGCGTGGCCCGCTTCGAGGCCCGCTTCGGCAAGCAGCACAGCGCGAAGGCCTAGCGCTCCCTCGGCGCCGGTTCCCGGCGCCCCCGTACTCGTATGTCGGGGGCGCCGGGGACCGGCGCCGTTCGCGTCCCCCCACGCACCGCCCACACCGCACCATCCGAGCCCCCGGGAAGAAGGCCACCCCATGTTCGAGGCAGTCGAAGAGCTCCTC
Organism: Streptomyces sp. NRRL S-350; assembly: GCF_000719705.1. Taxonomy (GTDB): domain Bacteria; phylum Actinomycetota; class Actinomycetes; order Streptomycetales; family Streptomycetaceae; genus Kitasatospora. The sequence continues at coordinate 95,674 of NZ_JOHO01000009.1, forward strand.
GTCGAGCACGCCGACCTCGAGAAGAGGCTGGCCGACCCGTCCGTCCACGCCGACCAGAACAACGCGCGCAAGCTGGCCAAGCGGTACGCCGAGCTGACCCCGATCACCCGGATCTACCGGCAGTGGCGGCAGGCCGGCGAGGACATCGAGGCCGCCCGCGAACTCGCCGTCGAGGACCCGGACTTCATCGCCGAGGTGAAGGACTCCGAGGCGCGCCGCGACGAACTCACCGAGGAGCTGCGGCTGCTGCTGGTGCCGCGCGACCCGAGTGACGACAAGGACGTCATCCTGGAGATCAAGGCGGGCGAGGGCGGCGAGGAGTCCGCGCTGTTCGCCGGCGACCTGCTGCGGATGTACCTGCGCTACGCGGAGCGGGTCGGCTGGAAGACCGAGATCATCGACTCCAACGAGTCCGACCTCGGCGGCTACAAGGACGTCTCGGTGGCCGTGAAGACCAAGGGCGGCAGCACGGAGCCCGGCCAGGGCGTCTGGGCCCGGCTGAAGTACGAGGGCGGCGTGCACCGCGTGCAGCGCGTCCCCGCCACCGAGTCCCAGGGCCGCATCCACACCTCCGCGGCGGGCGTGCTGGTCACCCCCGAGGCGGAGGAGGTCGAGGTCGAGATCGTCGCCAACGACCTGCGGATCGACGTCTACCGCTCCTCCGGCCCCGGCGGCCAGTCGGTCAACACCACCGACTCGGCGGTCCGGATCACCCACCTGCCGACCGGTATCGTGGCGTCCTGCCAGAACGAGAAGAGCCAGCTGCAGAACAAGGAGCAGGCGATGCGCATCCTGCGTTCGCGGCTGCTGGCCGCCGCGCAGGAGGAGGCCGAGCGCGAGGCCTCGGACGCGCGCCGCAGCCAGGTCCGCACCGTGGACCGCTCCGAGCGGATCCGGACGTACAACTACCCCGAGAACCGCATCTCGGACCACCGCACGGGATTCAAGGCCTACAACCTGGACCAGGTCCTGGACGGCGACCTGAACCCGGTGATCCAGTCCTGCGTGGACAAGGACGCGGCGGCCAAGCTCGCCGCGGCCCAAGAGAACTGAGACCGGCGCGCCCCAGCCCACGTGCAGTCCGAAAGCCGGAGCGCAGAAAACGAGGTCGTACGGATGAACCTGCTGCTCGCCGAGGTGGCCCAGGCCACCCAGCGGTTGGCCGCGGCCGGCGTGCCGTCGCCGCGCTTCGACGCGGAGGAACTCGCCGCCTACGTCCACAACGTCAAGCGCAGCCAGCTGCACACGGTGACGGACGCCGACTTCGACGCCCGCTACTGGGAGGCGGTCTCGCGCCGGGAAGCCCGCGAGCCGCTCCAGCACATCACCGGGCGGGCGTTCTTCCGCTACCTCGAACTGGCGGTCGGCCCCGGGGTGTTCGTGCCCCGGCCGGAGACCGAGACGGTCGTCGAGTGGGCCATAGACGCCGTGCGCGACATGGACGTGGCCGAGCCGCTGGTGGTGGACCTGTGCTCCGGCTCCGGCGCGATCGCCCTCGCCCTGGCGCAGGAGCTGCCGCGCTCGACCGTCCACGCCTTCGAACTGGACGAGGGCGCGCTGGAGTACACCCGGCGCAACATCGAGGCCAGCCCGGACCGCGCCCGCGTCACCCTGCACGCCGGGGACGCCACCAGGGCCTTCGAGGACGACCGCTCCTGGGACGGCCGCTTCGACCTGGTCATCTCCAACCCGCCGTACATCCCGCTCACCGAGTGGGAGTACGTCGCGCCCGAGGCCCGCGACCACGACCCGCAGATGTCGCTGTTCTCCGGCGAGGACGGCCTGGACACCATCCGCGGCATCGAGCGGGTCGCCGCCAGGCTGCTGCGCCCGGGCGGCGCGGTGGTCATCGAGCACGCCGACCAGCAGGGCGGCCAGGTGCCGTGGATCTTCAACGAGGAACACGGCTGGACGGACACCGCCGACCACCGCGACCTGAACAACCGGCCCCGCTTCACGACCGCCCGGAGGGCGGGGTCGTGAACGGTCGGGCACTGTCATGAGCCACTCCGGAAGGGGACCGCACCGATGAGCCGCCGCTACGACTGTGCCGATGCCGGGGACCGCGCCACCGGCCTGCGCGAGGCCGCTTCGGCGGTCCGCCGCGGCGAACTCGTCGTGCTGCCCACCGACACCCTGTACGGGGTCGGCGCGGACGCCTTCTCCCCGGAGGCCGTCGGCGAGCTGATGACCGCCCGGGGCCGCGGCCGCACCACGCCCTCGCCCGTGCTGGTCGGCTCGCCGACCACGCTGCACGGCCTGGTCACGGACTTCTCCGAGCAGGCCTGGGAGCTGGTCGACGCGTTCTGGCCCGGTGGGCTCACCCTGGTCGCCCGGCACCAGCCTTCGCTGCGCTGGGACCTCGGCGAGACCCGCGGCACCGTCGCGGTCCGGATGCCGCTGCACCCGGTCGCCATCGAGCTGCTGAACGCGACCGGCCCGATGGCCGTCTCCAGTGCCAACCGGATCGGCGGGTCGTCCCCGGTGACCTGTGACGAGGCGCAGGCGCAGCTGGGCGACGCCGTCGCGGTCTACCTGGACGGCGGGTCGGCGGACCACACCGCCGCCTCGTCCATCGTCGACGTCACCGGCAAGGTCCCGGTCCTGCTGCGGGCGGGCGCGATCAGCGTCGAGCAGCTGAGGGAGGTCGTCCCCGACCTGGAGGCCGGCAGTTGACGCCCACCGCCTCGCTCCACTCCGGGCCCGGCATAGCGCCGTACCTGAGCGTGGGCCCCAGGCCGCTGGACCACTTCCGGATCCTGTTCGTCTGCACCGGGAACATCTGCCGCTCGCCGATAGCCGAGCGGCTCACCCGGCGTGAGCTGGACACCCGGCTGAGCCCCCGGGTGGCCGGGCGGATCCTGGTCGAGAGCGCCGGCACCTGGGGCCACGTGGGCGCGCCGATGGAGGACCACGCCGCGACGGTGCTCGACGAGTACGGCGCCGACAGCGGTGGCTTCACCGGCCGGGAGCTGCTGGACGAGCACGTGGTCGAGGCCGACCTGGTGCTCACCGCGACGCTGGACCACCGCGCCCAGGTGATCTCGATGGGCCACGAGGCGGGCCTGCGCACGTTCACGCTGAAGGAGTTCACCCGCCTGGTGCGGACGATCGACCCGGGCACGCTGCCCGATCCCCGGCGCGGCGCGGACGTCACCGAGCGGGCCCGTGCGCTGGTCCGGGCGGCCGCCGCGCTGCGCGGCTGGCTGCTGGCGGCGACGCCGGAGTCGGACGAGCTGGATGACCCGTACGGGGCACCGATCGGCATGTTCCGCAACTGCGGCGAGGAGATATTCCACGCGGTCGACCCGGTGGTCACCGCGCTCACGGGGGTCGCGGCGCGCCGCTGAGGGCCGAACGGCCCCGTCCCGGCGGGCCGGGCGGCGGCAACGGTCCTACGCTGGTCGGACCGTCCCCCGGCCACCGGCTGGGAGGTGCCCCCACTCGCAGCGACCGGGAGCCCCGCCATGACCGTCACCGATGCCGCGACCGGACCGACCACGACCCGGGGCCGCCCCCCGACGTCCGAGGCGCTGCACCGCGCCGATCCGCAGCTCGCGGACCTGCTGGCCGCGGAGGCCGAACGGCGGGCCGAGACCATCCAGCTGCTGGCGGGGGAGAACCTCACCACCCCGGCCGTCCTGGCGGCCCTCACCGGCCCGCTGATCGACAAGTACGCCGAGGGCTACCCGGGCCGCCGGCACCACACCGGCTGTGCGCTGGCGGACGCCGCCGAGCTGCTGGCGATCGACCGGGCCCGCGGGCTGTTCGCCGCCCCGCACGCCAACGTCCAGCCCCGGTCGGCGACTTCGGCGATGCTGGCGGCCTACGCGGCGCTGCTGCGGCCCGGCGACGGGGTGCTGGCGATGTCGCTGGAGCACGGCGGACACCTCAGCTGCGGCTCCCGGGCCAACTTCTCCGGCCGCTGGTTCGACTTCACCGGGTACGGCGTGCGCGAGGACGACGGGCTGATCGACCTCGACCAGGTGCGCGAACTGGCCCGGCGGCACCGCCCGAAGGCCATCGTCGCGGGGTCGATCTCCTACCCGCGGCACCCGGACTGGGCGGCGTTCCGGGAGATCGCCGACGAGGTGGACGCCTATCTGATCGCCTCCGTCGCGCAGACCACCGGCCTGGTCGCGGCCGGGGTGGCGCCCTCCCCGGTGCCGTACGCGGACGTCACGGTGGCGGCCACCCACAAGCTGCTGCGCGGCCCGCGCGGCGGTCTGCTGCTGTGCACGGCGGAGCTGGCCGAGCGGGTCGACCGCGCGGTGTTCCCGTTCAGCCAGGGCGGCGCGGCGATGAACGAGGTGGCCGGCAAGGCGGTCGCCCTCGCGGAGGCCTCGACGGCCGACTACCGGGCGTACGCGCAGCGGACGGTGTCCGGGGCCCGGGCCCTGTCCGAGGGGCTCGCAGCGGCCGGTGTGCGCCCCCTGACGGGCGGTACCGACACCCACCTGGTGACGGCCGACGTGAGCCCGCTGGGCGTGAGCGGGGCGGAGGCCGAGCGGCGGTGCGCGGCGGCCGGTCTGCTGCTCGGCAAGTGCGCGCTGCCGTTCGACCCGGCGCCGGCCGCGGAGACCTCCGGGATCCGGCTGGGCACGGGCACGGTGACCAGCCAGGGGATGGGCGAGGCGGAGCTGGCGGAGATCGCCGGGCTGATCGCGCGGGTGCTCGCCGACGGCGCCGTCGCCCCGGCCGCGGCCCGGGTCCGGGAGCTGGCCCGGGCCTTCGCCGGGCCGGCCTGAGCGCGACCGTCCACGGGCATCCGGATCTCCTACCCGGGAGGGCGAACCGCGATGCACGTCCCGGGCGTCCGACTCAATAAGGTGTGTGCCGTGGCGACGCACCTCGAACCCCGGGAAGGCAGGGGAGTACCTTCGGTACTTCCCCGTTCGACAGTCATGCAGGAGGCCAGTGGTGCGTGAGTATCTGCTGGTGCTGTTCTGCACCGCCGCCGTCACCTACCTGCTGACCGGCCCGGTCCGGAAGTTCGCCATCGCGGCCGGCGCCATGCCGCCGGTGCGCGCCCGCGACGTGCACCGCGAGCCCACGCCGCGGCTCGGCGGCATCGCGATGTTCGGCGGGCTGTGCGCGGGCATCCTGGTCGCCTCGCAACTCGACAACCTGAGCAAGGTGTTCACCCAGGGCACCGACATCCGTGCGCTGCTGTCCGGCGCCGGGATCATGTGGCTGCTCGGGGTGCTCGACGACAAGTGGGGCGTCGACGCGCTGGTGAAGCTCGGCGGTCAGATGATCGCCGCCGGTGTGATGGTGTGGCAGGGCGTCACGGTGATCACCCTCCCGGTGCCCGGCGTCGGCGCGGTCGCGGTGAGCCCCACCCAGGGCATGGTCATCTCGGTCACCCTGGTCGTCGTCATGGTCAACGCGGTGAACTTCATCGACGGCCTGGACGGCCTGGCCGGCGGCATGGTCTGCATCGCCGCGATGGCCTTCTTCCTGTACAGCTACCGGCTCTGGTACGGCTACGCGATCACCGACGCGGCCCCCGCCGTGCTGTTCAGCGTGCTGCTGATCGGCATGTGCCTGGGCTTCCTGGCGCACAACATGCACCCGGCGCGGATCTTCATGGGCGACTCCGGCTCGATGATGCTGGGCCTCATGCTGGCCGTCGCCGCGATCTCCGTCACCGGCCGGGTCGACCCGGACCTGATCAACAACGAGACCGGTTCGCAGACCGCCACCGTGCACGCCCTGGTGCCGATCTACATCCCGCTGCTGCTGCCGCTGACGGTCATCGCGCTGCCGCTGGCCGACCTGCTGCTCGCCGTGGTGCGCCGCACCTGGGCCGGCCAGTCGCCGTTCGCCGCGGACAAGCGCCACCTGCACCACCGGCTGCTGCAGGTCGGGCACTCGCACAGCCGGGCCGTGCTGATCATGTACTTCTGGGCCGCGCTGATCGCCTTCGGCACGGTCGCCTTCTCGGTGACCAACACCGGCCGCACGGTGGCCCTGACGCTCGCCGGGCTCTGCCTGGTCGGCCTGGTGGTGCTGCTCACCCCGCGGTTCCGGCCGCGCGCCCCGCGGGCGGTGCAGTCCTTCGTCCCGCCGCGGTACCGCCGGCAGGCCTCCGGTCCGATGGCCGAACTGTCGGCGAAGGACAAGCAGCTCCTCGGTGAAGTCGGTGAAGCCGACCGGGAATCCGCCCCGCGGGCCGACCACGGACCGGCCGGCGGCCTTCGCTGACGGGTGAGTTGACGACCCGTCGGACGCCTTCACCCGTACGGCGGGTTCGCTGCGCCGTCGGTGTGACAGGTGCCACACATTCATGGTAAAGCTCTCATCAAATAGTTTGTGATACCGTTCACGAGTACCGAGAACACGCCGAAAGAACCTGACAGGTGGATGACTTCCGTCCCTGTCGGTCTCCCTCGACGGGCCCGCCGCTCCTGCGGGCGGCCCGGCGGCGATGCTCGGTCCGGTGTCACCCGCCACCGTCTGTGCCCGTCCCCCCGCCACATCGACATGCCGCCGGAGCTGCCGACATGCCGTCCACCGACGCCCGGATCCTCCGAGGCGCCGCGATTCCCACTGCGGTCGCCGGGATCATCGCCATGGCGATCTCCTTCGCAGTCGCCGGCGGGAAGGGCCTGCTCGGCGCCCTGTTCGGCGCGCTGCTCGTGATGGCGTTCTTCAGCTTCGGCCAGGTCGCGCTCGACCGGCTGACCAGGTCGAACCCGCACATCATGATGGCCGCCGGTCTGCTCGTGTACACCACGCAGATCCTGCTCGTGGGCATCGTCCTGGCGATCTTCAAGAACACCGAACTCTTCAACCGGCAGGCGTTCGCCTTCACCCTGCTCGGCTGCGCCCTGATCTGGACGGGCTTCCAGGTGCGCGGCGCACTCAAGGCCAAGACCTTCTACGTCGAGACCGACACCTCGGAAAAGAAGGGCGACAAGCCCTCCGACTCGGGGCGTCAACAGTGACGAGGCCCAACTGTCCCCCCAACGAGGGGGGCGGTGTTTATGCCGCACTGACGGGCTGCTATCGTCCGTCGCAACAACGGAGTACGGGAAGAGGCCTGGTCTGTCCGGACAGCGGACTGATCGCCCCCCGGATCCGCGCAGTCTTCGATGATCCCGCTGTGGTGCAGCGCACTGGCGCGCGGGGTCGGCGAGAAACCCATCAAGTTCCAGTGCCGCTCCGTGGCCTCAGGCCATGCCGACACACCGAGGTTGCCGTATCCATGCGTCACGACGAAGGAGTCCGTGGTGAGTGCTGAACTCACGTCTTCGCTCGCCTCAGGCAGTTGCCACTTCGGGGACGCTGGCTGCGGCTTCCCGGCCCCCGGCCTGAACGAGTTCGACTTCAAGCCGATCTTCACCGTCGGCAGCTTCTACTTCAACAAGCCGATGCTGCTGTCGATGATCGTCGCAGTGCTGGTGGTCGTCTTCTTCTGGGCCGCCTTCGCCAAGCCGCGTCTGGTGCCGGGCAAGCTGCAGCTGGTCGGTGAGATCGGCTACGACTTCGTCAAGCGGTCCATCGTGCTGGAGACGATCGGCAAGAAGGGCGAGAAGTACGTCCCGATGCTCGTCTCGATGTTCTTCTTCATCTGGTTGATGAACATCATGTCGATCATCCCGTTCGCGCAGTTCCCGGTGACGGCGGCGATCGCGTTCCCGGCCGGCCTCGCGGCGGTCGTGTGGATCACCTACATGACGCTGACCTTCAAGAAGCACGGCTTCGTCGGCGGTCTGAAGAACCTCTGCTGGCCGTCGGGCATCCCGGGCTGGGTCATGTTCATCCTGGTGCCGATCGAGTTCTTCTCGAACATCTTCGTGCGGCCCTTCACGCTCGCGGTCCGAGCCTTCGCGAACATGTTCGCCGGCCACCTGCTCGTCGTGATGTTCTCCGTCGCCTCCTGGTACCTGCTCAGCCCGACCCTGGGCGCGCTGTACGGCTCGGCGTCGTTCGTCGTCGCCGTCGGCCTGACCGCCTTCGAGCTGCTGGTCCAGTTCCTGCAGGCCTACATCTTCGTGATGCTGGCCAGCAGCTACATCGCCGGTGCCCTCGAAGAGGCGCACTGAGCCAGGGGGCCCAGGCCCCTCCCTGAACCAACCTCCCGGATCGCCCGGTGGCCAATCACCACCGGTTCACCACCCCTGCAAAGGACAATTGCAATGAGCATGCTCGCTGAGGGCGTCGTCGGTTCCATCGCCTCCGTCGGCTACGGTCTCGCGGCCATCGGCCCCGGCATCGGCGTTGGTCTCATCTTCGGTAACGGTGTCCAGGCCATGGCCCGTCAGCCCGAGGCTGCCGGCCTGATCCGTTCCAACATGTTCATCGGCTTCGCGCTGACCGAGGCGCTCGCCCTGATCGGCATCGTCATGCCGTTCGTCTTCGGCACCGGCAAGTAATTCCGGCGTAGCCCTTTCTGAGGAAGGTCCAGATATGAGCATCGCGGCTTCGCTCGCGGCCGAGGAGCAGATGAATCCGCTCCTCCCCGCGTGGCCCGAGATCATCATCGGCCTGCTCTGCTTCTTCATCGTCTTCGGGCTGCTCGGCAAGAAGCTCCTCCCCAGCATCGAGAAGGTGCTGTCGGAGCGTCGGGACGCCATCGAGGGCGGCATGGAGCGGGCCGAGGCCGCTCAGGCCGAGGCCCAGGCCCTGCTTGAGCAGTACCGCGCCGAGCTCGCCGAGGCGCGCCACGAGGCTGCCCGCATCGTCGAGCAGGCTCGCGAGCAGGGCGCCGCCCAGCTCGCCGAGATGCGCGAGGAGGGCCAGCGCCAGCGCGAGGCCATCGTCGCGGCAGGTCACGCCCAGATCGAGGCGGACAAGAAGCAGGCGACTGCCGCCCTGCGTCAGGACGTGGGCTCGCTGGCCACCCAGCTGGCGTCCCGCATCGTGGGTGAGTCCCTGGAGGACCACACCCGGCAGAGCGGCGTGATCGACCGCTTCCTGGACGAGCTGGAGGCCAAGGCCGCCGTTGCTCAGGGTGCGGCCAAGTGATCGGCGCCAGCCGTGAGGCCCTCGCTGCCGGCCGGCAGAACCTGGAGAGCCTGACCGACTCCACCTCGGTGGACGCGGCCAAGCTCGCCGAGGAACTCACCGCCGTCACGGCCGTGCTGGACCGCGAGGTGTCGCTGCGCCGAGTCCTGACCGACCCCTCCCGGTCCGGCCAGGACAAGGCCCAGCTCGTGACCTCGCTGCTCACCGGCCAGGTCTCCGGCGAGGCCGTGGACCTGGTCTCCGGGCTGGTCCGTTCCCGCTGGTCGGGTTCGCGTGACCTGGTGGACGCGACCGAGGAGCTCGCCGCGTACGCCGAGATCATCGCCGCGGACCGGGTCGGCGTCCTGGACGACGTCGAGGACGAGCTGTTCCGCTTCGGCCGGGTGGTGAGCGGCTCGCACGAGCTGCGCGCCGCGCTGACCGAGCCGAAGGCCGGCGCCGTCGCGAAGGCCGAGCTGATCAAGAAGCTGCTCGGCGGCCGCGCCAACGCCGGCACCGTCCGACTGGTCACCGCCCTGGTCAACGTGCCGCGTGGCCGTAGCCTGGAGCAGGGCCTGGAGTCCTACTCCAAGCTCGCCGCCGCACGCCGTGACCGCATGGTGGCCCTGGTCACCACCTCGGTGCCGCTGTCGGACGCCCAGAAGGAGCGCCTGTCCGGCGCTCTGGGCCGGATGTACGGCCGCCAGGTGCACCTGAACATCGACGTCGACCCCGAGGTCGTCGGCGGCGTCCGGGTGCAGGTCGGCGACGAGATCATCGACGGCACCGTGTCGAGCCGCCTCGAAGGCGCTCGCCAGTCGCTCGAAGGCTGAGCACCGAAGCAGCACATCCGACCCTCGGTCGGGAAACCGGTTCCCCAAGGAGCCGGTACATCGTACGGCCGGTTCATACGACCCGGCCGAGAGTCGAGTACTTGCGGCCCTCAATGGCGGGCCGAGGATCGCAAACTAGGAGAGCAGGGAAGCCTGATGGCGGAGCTTACGATCCGTCCGGAGGAGATCCGGGACGCGCTGGCCGACTTTGTCCAGTCGTACCAGCCGGACGCCGCTTCTGTGGAAGAGGTCGGTACGGTCACTGACGCAGCGGACGGCATCGCCCATGTCGAGGGCCTGCCCTCGGTCATGGCGAACGAGCTGCTGAAGTTCGAGGACGGCACGCTCGGCCTCGCGCTGAACCTCGACACCCGTGAGATCGGTGTCGTCGTCCTCGGTGAGTTCGGCGGCATCGAAGAGGGCCAGACCGTGCGCCGCACGGGCGAGGTCCTCTCGGTTCCGGTCGGTGACGGCTACCTCGGCCGCGTCGTGGACCCCCTGGGCAACCCGATCGACGGCCTGGGCGACATCGCCTCCACCGGCCGCCGCGCCCTTGAGCTGCAGGCCCCCGGCGTCATGGCCCGCAAGTCGGTCAAGCAGCCGCTGCAGACCGGCATCAAGGCCATCGACGCGATGACCCCGATCGGCCGCGGCCAGCGTCAGCTGATCATCGGTGACCGCCAGACCGGCAAGACCGCGGTGGCCGTCGACACGATCATCAACCAGCGCGACAACTGGCGCTCGGGCGACCCGGAGAAGCAGGTCCGCTGCATCTACGTCGCCGTGGGCCAGAAGGGCTCCACCATCGCGTCCGTCCGCGGCGCCCTGGAGGAGGCCGGCGCGCTGGAGTACACCACCATCGTGGCCGCTCCCGCCTCCGACCCGGCCGGCTTCAAGTACCTCGCCCCGTACACCGGTTCGGCCATCGGCCAGGAGTGGATGTACGACGGCAAGCACGTCCTGATCATCTTCGACGACCTGTCGAAGCAGGCCGAGGCCTACCGCTCCGTCTCCCTGCTGCTGCGCCGCCCGCCGGGCCGCGAGGCCTACCCGGGTGACGTCTTCTACCTGCACTCCCGCCTGCTGGAGCGCTGCGCCAAGCTCAACGACGCCCTGGGCGGCGGCTCGATGACCGGTCTGCCGATCATCGAGACCAAGGCCAACGACGTCTCGGCGTACATCCCGACCAACGTCATCTCCATCACCGACGGCCAGTGCTTCCTGGAGTCCGACCTGTTCAACGCCGGCATCCGCCCGGCCGTGAACGTCGGCATCTCGGTCTCCCGTGTCGGTGGCTCCGCCCAGATCAAGGCCATGCGCTCGGTCGCCGGCCGCCTGCGTCTGGACCTCGCCCAGTACCGCGAGCTGGAGGCCTTCGCGGCCTTCGGTTCCGACCTGGACGCGGCCTCCAAGGCGCAGCTGGAGCGCGGTGCGCGCATGGTCGAGCTGCTGAAGCAGGGCCAGTACCAGCCGTTCCCGGTCGAGGAGCAGGTCGTCTCCATCTGGGCCGGTACCACCGGCAAGCTGGACGACGTCCCGGTCGCCGAGATCCGCCGCTTCGAGCGCGAGTTCCTGGACCACGTCCGCCTGCAGCACAAGGACCTGCTGGCCGGCATCGTCGAGACCGGTCTGCTCGCCGACGGCACCGTCGACGCGCTGACCACCGCGATCGACGCCTTCAAGCAGGGTTACCAGACGGCTGACGGCAAGCTGCTCTCCGAGCAGGCCTGAGTCCGGTAGCGAGGGAAAGGACGTAACGACCCATGGGAGCACAGCTTCGGGTCTACAAGCGCCGGATCCGCTCTGTCACCGCGACGAAGAAGATCACCAAGGCGATGGAGATGATCTCCGCGTCGCGCATCGTCAAGGCGCAGCGCGCGGTGGCCGCCTCCACTCCGTACGCCGATGAGCTCACCCGGGCGGTGACGGCGGTGGCCACCCGGTCCAACGCCAAGCACCCGCTCACCACCGAGAACCCGAACGCCGCGCGTGCGGCCGTGCTGATGATCACGGCGGACCGCGGTCTGGCGGGCGGTTACTCGACCAACGCCATCAAGGCCGCCCAGGTGCTCACCGAGCGCCTGAAGGCCGAGGGCAAGGACGTGGTGACGTACATCGTCGGCCGCAAGGGCGTCTCGTACTACACGTTCCGCGGTCTCGCGATCACGGGCTCGTGGACGGGATTCTCCGACAAGCCGACGTACGGTGACGCGAAGACCGTGGCGGCCGACCTGATCGAGGCCTTCACGGCCGAGACGGGCGGCGTGGACGAACTCCACCTGGTCTCGACCGAGTTCGTGTCGATGCTGACGCAGAACGCGGTGGAGGCCCGGCTGCTGCCGCTGAAGCTGGACGAGGTCCAGCTCAGCGACCAGACGCCGGCCAAGTCGGAGATCTTCCCGCTGTACGACTTCGAGCCGTCGGCGGAGGGCGTCCTGGACGCGCTGCTGCCGCGGTACGTCGAGAGCCGGATCTACAACGCGATGCTGCAGTCGGCTGCCTCCGAGCACGCCGCCCGTCGTCGCGCGATGAAGAGCGCGACGGACAACGCCGGCGAGCTCATCAAGTCGCTCACGCGGCTTGCCAACTCGGCCCGCCAGGCCGAGATCACCCAGGAAATCAGCGAGATCGTCGGTGGCGCCAACGCGCTGGCCGACGCTAGCCGCGGGAGCGAATGAGTATGACCACCACTGTTGAGCCGACCACGGCGACGGGCCGCGTCGCGCGGGTCATCGGCCCGGTCGTCGACGTGGAGTTCCCCGTCGACGCGATTCCCGAGATGTTCAACGCCCTGCACGTCGAGGTCGAGAACCCCGACGGCACGGGCAAGAAGACCCTGACCCTCGAGGTCGCCCAGCACCTCGGCGACGGCATGGTCCGCGGCATCTCGATGCAGCCGACCGACGGCCTGGTCCGCGGTTCGCAGGTCACCGACACCGGTTCCGCGATCTCCGTGCCGGTCGGCCAGATCACCAAGGGCAAGGTGTTCAACGCCCTCGGTGACGTGCTGAACGTCGACAAGGACGAGTTCGAGTCGCAGGTCCAGGTCCGGTGGCCGATCCACCGCAAGGCCCCCGACTTCAAGGACCTCGAGTCCAAGACCGAGATGTTCGAGACCGGCATCAAGGTCATCGACCTGCTCACCCCGTACGTCACGGGTGGCAAGATCGGTCTGTTCGGTGGTGCCGGTGTCGGCAAGACCGTTCTGATCCAGGAGATGATCTACCGCGTCGCCGAGAACTTCGGTGGTGTGTCGGTGTTCGCCGGCGTCGGCGAGCGCACCCGTGAGGGCAACGACCTCATCGACGAGATGGTCGACTCGGGCGTTCTGGACAAGACCGCGCTGGTCTTCGGCCAGATGGACGAGCCGCCGGGCACCCGTCTGCGCGTCGCTCTCTCCGCGCTGACCATGGCGGAGTACTTCCGCGACGTCGAGAAGCAGGACGTGCTCCTCTTCATCGACAACATCTTCCGGTTCACCCAGGCCGGTTCCGAGGTGTCGACCCTGCTCGGCCGCATGCCCTCCGCGGTGGGCTACCAGCCGAACCTGGCCGACGAGATGGGCCTCCTGCAGGAGCGCATCACCTCGACCCGCGGTCACTCGATCACCTCGATGCAGGCGATCTACGTCCCCGCGGACGACCTGACCGACCCGGCGCCGGCCACCACCTTCGCCCACCTGGACGCGACGACCGTTCTGTCGCGCCCGATCTCGGAGAAGGGCATCTACCCGGCCGTCGACCCGCTGGACTCCACGTCCCGCATCCTCGACCCGCGGTACATCGCGCAGACCCACTACGACACGGCCATCCGTATCAAGGGGATCCTGCAGAAGTACAAGGACCTCCAGGACATCATCGCGATCCTCGGCATCGACGAGCTGTCCGAAGAGGACAAGATCACGGTGCACCGCGCCCGTCGCATCGAGCGCTTCCTCTCGCAGAACACCTACGTGGCGAAGCAGTTCACCGGTGTCGAGGGCTCGACCGTGCCGCTGTCGGAGACCATCGAGGCGTTCAACTCGATCGCGGACGGCAAGTACGACTCCGTCCCGGAGCAGGCCTTCTTCATGTGCGGTGGCATCGAGGACCTGGAGAAGAACGCCGCCGAGCTGGCGAAGAAGTAATCGCGGCCGGTAGCAGCTGAGTGACCGTGAGGGGTGGCCCCCGAGCCTGGGGACCGCCCCTCGCGTCGCATCGGCTGTGATTCCGGTCAAATCCGTGCCGCCGGTTTCATGCCGGAGGCGCGGGGCCGTTATTCTTACCGAAACTCCCGAGTAATCGGGCGTTGCATGAGCCTAGGAGCCCACGTTGGCTGAGCTGCACGTCGAGCTGGTCGCAGCCGACCGCAAGGTGTGGTCCGGTGCGGCCACCATCGTCGTCGCCCGTACGGCCTCCGGTGACACCGGCATCATGCCGGGCCACACCCCGGTGCTGAGCGTGCTGGAGACCGGCCCGGTCACCATCCGCACGGTGGACGGCGGCACCGTGATCGCCGCGGTGCACGGCGGCTTCATCTCCTTCGCCGACAACAAGCTTTCTCTGCTCGCGGAGATCGCCGAGCTGGCGGACGAGATCGACGTCGCGCGTGCCGAGCGCGCACTGGAGAAGGCCAAGTCGGGCCTGGACGAGCACGCCGAGCGGCGTGCCGAGGTCCGACTGTTCGCGGCGCGCGGCCTCAAGGCCCACGCCTGAGTGTGCCGGACCCCGGCTTCGGGGTCGACCGACGGTCCCGGGGACGCGCGAGCGTGACCCCGGGACTGTCGTCGTAGTTGGTAGGTCAGCGCGGTCGCTTGATACGACCGCTACGGGGAACGCAGGTAGCGAGGAGGTAGGTGAGCATGGTCCTCGCGCTTGTGGTGTGTGCGGCGGTCGTGGCCCTGGGTGTGATCGGCCTGATGGCCTTCGCGGTGCGCCGCCGCCTGATCCAACGGGTGGGCGGCACGTTCGACTGCAGTTACCGGCTCAAAATGCCCGCCGACGCCTCCACGCAGCCCGACCTCGACGAGAACGGCAAGCCCACCTCCGCCCCGGTCCCACCGACCGACGGCAAGGGGTGGGTTTTTGGTATCGGCCGGTACAGCGGGGACTCGATCGAGTGGTTCCGGGTGTTCTCGTACGCCCCGCGCCCGCGCAAGGTGCTGCCGCGCCGGGAGATCGAGGTGCTCGGCCGGCGCTACCCGGAGGGCCAGGAGGAGTTGGCACTGCTCTCCGGCTCGGTGGTGCTGCGCTGCCTGCACAACGGGGCGCCGCTGGAGCTGGCGATGAGCGAGGACGCGCTCACCGGCTTCCTCGCCTGGCTGGAGGCGGCCCCGCCCGGGCAGAGGGTGAACGTCGCGTAGCGACGGGAGGCGGACGTCGGCCGACCGGCCCGGCTAGGGTGGCCGCATGGTCAATCTGACGCGCATCTACACCCGTACCGGTGACGACGGCACCACCGCGCTCGGCGACATGAGCCGGACCACCAAGACCGACCCGCGGCTGATCGCGTACGCCGACGCCAACGAGGCGAACGCGGCGATCGGGGTGGCCCTCGCGGTCGGGGCGCTGCCCGAGGACGTGGCGGAGGTGCTCGTCCGGGTCCAGAACGACCTGTTCGACGTCGGCGCGGACCTGTCCACCCCGGTGGTCGAGGACCCGCAGTACCCGCCGCTGCGGGTGCTGCAGTCCTACGTCGACCGGCTGGAGGGGGACTGCGACCACTACCTGGAGCAGGTGGAGAAGCTGCGCAGCTTCATCCTGCCCGGCGGCACGCCCGGCGCGGCCCACCTGCACCTGGCCTGCACGGTGGTGCGGCGGGCCGAGCGCTCCACCTGGGCGGCGATCGCGGAGCACGGCGACACCGTCAACCCGCTGACCGCCAAGTACCTCAACCGGCTCTCCGACCTGCTGTTCATCCTGGCCCGGGTGGCCAACAAGGAGCGCGGCGACGTGCTCTGGGTGCCGGGCGAGAACCGCTAGGGCCGGTCGGCCGGGGTCTTCCCGTCGGCCACCCGGCCGTCCTCGACCACCCGGCCGTCCTCGACCCGGACGCCGGGCGGCGCCTCCTTGGGCCACCGCGAGTAGCAGCCGGCCACGATCACGTTGACCACGGCCGCGATGCCCAGCTTCCAGTACCACTGGGCGAAGGTGCCGTAGTGGGCGGAGCCCCCGGAGAGCGGCACCAGCAGGGTGATCAGGGTGAGCGTGATCCCCGCGGAGGCGACGGTGCGGCCGGCGATCTGCCACTCGTACCTGGTCCGCTCCGGGCCGTACTTCGGCGAGGGCAGCGGCTTGGGCCCGCCGGCGAAGCGGTGCAGGAAGTGCCGGTCGGCCCAGCGGACCAGCGAGGGGCCGTACCCCACCGAGAAGCCGGCGTAGCTCGCGGCGAGCGCGTGCATCCAGCTCGCCTCGGCGCCGCCGCGCAGGTTGAGCACGGTGAGCGCGTACAGGGCGAGGTCGATCGCGGGGAGGCCGAGCAGCAGCACGGTGCTGGTGCGCCGCAGGCGCAGCAGGTAGCGGGTGGAGAGGGCGAGGCCGAGCACGATCCACCAGGAGATCTCGGCCGCGACGATGAGGGTGACGATCACGTTGTGCTCCCGGACGTTCGGCGGTGCGTCCAGCCTCACGGGCGGATGCGCCCGTGTCGTCGTCGTGTGGTGCCGGGCGGGCCTGCATCTTTCGATGTAGCGGCCTCCTCCGTGTACCGGAGCCGGGCGGGGTGCCGGGGATGGTGAGATGGGGGCGTGCCCGTTCCGTCCCTGTCCCCGCGCCGGCTCGACCGGCTGGTCGCCTTCTGCGGCCTGGTCGGCGGCACGGTGCTGATCGTCTTCCGGGTGTACGACCACGCCGACCGCGTGCCCGTCTGGGCGGTGGCGCTGCCGATGCTGGTGATGGCCGGGCTGGAGCTGTGCCGGCGGACCAGACCGGTGCTGACGGTGTCGGTCGGCGGCCTGGCCTTCGTGGCCTGCCTGCTCACCGGCAGCCTGCTGGCGACGCTGATCATGTACACCGATCTGCTGTACGCGGCGGTGGTCTACGGCGGCCGGCGGATGTCGCGGGTGCTGCACCTGACCGGCGGGTCCACCGTGCTGGTGCTCGCCGGTGTGGCCTGGTACGCCGCCGGCACCGCGACCGGCCTGCTGATCGCGGTGCTCAGCGCGCTGGTCTTCCTGTCGCCGGTGTGGACGGGCGACGTGGTGCGCAAGCACCGGCAGGAGGCGGAGGCCGAGCGGCTGCGCGCCGAACAGACCGCGCTGCTCTCGGAGATGGACCGGCGCGAGGCGGTGGGCGCGGAACGGGCGCGGATGGCAAGGGAGTTGCACGACGTGGTGGCCAACCACCTGTCGGCGATCGCGATCCACGCCACCGGTGCGCAGTCCGTGGCGAGGCGGCGGAGCCTGCCCGCGGACGACCCGCTGGTGGAGGTGCTGGCGGTGATCCGGGAGAACAGCGTCCAGGGATTGGCCGAAATGCGTCGCATGATCGGACTGCTCCGGGACAGCGGCGGGGGAGAGGCCGACGAGTCGTACGCGGCGCCCGACCTGGCCGCCGTGGATGCCCTGCTGGCCAAGGCCCGGGCGGCCGGCCAGGACGTCGGGCTGGACTTCGAGCTGGCCGAGCACGGCGAGCGCGGCCAGGTGCCGGTGCCGGTCGGACTGGCCGCGTACCGGATCGTCCAGGAGTCGCTGACCAACGCCCTCAAGCACGCCGGCCCCGGACTGGTCCGGCTCCGGCTGGACTTCGGGCCCGACGAGCTGCGGATCGCGGTCGACAGCCCGTACCGCGGCGAGCCGGGCCGCGGACTGCCCGGCGCCAGGGCTGGGTTGGTGGGCATGGCGGAGCGGGCCGGACTGCTCGGCGGCACCTTCGAGGCGGGGCCCAAGGACGGGTACTGGAGCGTGCGCGCGGTGCTGCCGCGGGCACAGGAGAGCGAGGGGCGGGCATGACGATCCGGGTGCTGGTGGCGGAGGACCAGGCGGCGGTGCGGGCGGCGCTGGTGATGATCCTGCGCGCGGAGCCGGACTTCGAGGTGGTCGGGCAGGCCGCCGACGGCGAGGAGGCCGTCCGGCTGGCCCTGGAGCTACGGCCGGACGTGGTGCTGATGGACGTGCAGATGCCCCGGCTGGACGGCGTCTCGGCGACCCGCGAGGTGGTGGCCGCCGGAGCCGGCCAGGTGCTCGTGCTGACCACCTTCGACCTGGACGAGTACGTCTACGGCGCGCTGCGGGCCGGCGCGGCCGGGTTCCTGCTCAAGGACCTGGAGGCGGACACCCTGGTCGAGGGGATACGGACGGTGGCGCGCGGGGACGGCATGCTGGCGCCCTCGGTCACCAGGCGGCTGATCGGGTCCTTCACCCGCGCGGACCGGCAGGTCGGGCCCGAGGCGCGGGAGGCGGTGGGCGGGTTGACCGGCCGTGAGCGCGAGGTGCTGGCCTGCATCGGGGCGGGGCTGTCCAACGGGGAGATCGCCGCCCGGCTGGAGATGGCCGAGGCGACCACGAAGACGCACGTCAGCCGGATCCTGGCGAAGCTGCGGCTGCGCAGCCGGGTGCAGGCGGCGATCCTGGCCCAGGACCTCGGACTGACCCTCTGACCGCCCGACCGGGCCGGTCGCAGATCACACTCCCGATTGCTACTGCGCGGGGGGTTCGGGCATTAGAGTCCGCGTGAGCGATGCGGCTCGCAAAGGCGGTCACCCCTGCCCTGAGCCGCCTTCAGGGCCCGCCCGCGGGGCGGCGACGGCATCGGGAGACCAAGCCATGAGCAATGCGTCCAGCAAGCAGATCGCCGTGATCGGCGCCGGCCTGATGGGCGCCGGCATCGCCCAGGTCTCCGCGCAGGCCGGCCACCCGGTGGTCCTGCGGGACGTCACCGAGGAGGCGCTGGAGCGCGGCCTCGCGGGCATCCGCGCCTCCTACGGGAAGTTCGTCGCCAAGGGCAAGCTGACCGCCGAGGACGCCGAGGCCGCGCTGGGCCGGATCACCACCACCACCGACCTGGGCGCCGTCGCCGAGGCCGACATCGTGGTCGAGGCCGTGTTCGAGCAGCTGGACGTCAAGGAGGCCGTCTTCCGCGAGCTCGACAAGCTCGCCAAGGACGGTGCCGTGCTGGCCTCCAACACCTCCGCCATCCCGATCACCCGGATCGCCGCCGCGACCCGGCGCCCCGAGTCGGTCGTCGGCGTCCACTTCTTCTCGCCGGTCCCGATGATGAAGCTGGTCGAGCTGGTGCGCGGCTACAAGACCAGTGACGAGACGCTCGCCACCGTCCGCGCCTACGCCGAGGGCATCGGCAAGGAGGTCGTGGTGGTCAACCGCGACGTCGCCGGCTTCATCACCACCCGCCTGATCACCGCGCTGGTCGTCGAGGCCGCCAAGCTGTACGAGTCGGGCGTCGCCACCGCCGAGGACATCGACACCGCCTGCCGCCTGGGCTTCGGCCACGCCATGGGCCCCCTGCAGACCGCCGACCTGACCGGCGTGGACATCCTGCTGCACGCCGCCCACAACATCTACACCGAGACCAAGGACGAGAAGTTCGCCGCCCCCGAGGTGATGGCCCGCATGGTCACCGCCGGCGACCTCGGCCGCAAGAGCGGCCGCGGCTTCTACCCGTACGAAGGCAAGTGAGCCGACGGGGTCGGACGACCGGGTGGGCCGTGCGGGCGAAGCACCGTACGGCCCGCCCCGCCGGGGGCGGGTGAGTTTCCTCACGCCGGGTGCCGCAGACGGGTGATTTGGGCGGTAATCGAGCGTAGGTGTGGAGACTTCCTGCGTATATTCCCTCGGACGAGTGAAGTTGCTTCAGATCCGGCCGGAACCAGCAACCTGCGGAGCCGGTTCACCGTCAGATGAGGGAACCCGGCATTCCGACCGGGTCCGGGTGTGGGGCCGCGGCCCGCCCGGAACGAACCCGCCCGGAACGGACCCCCGACTCCCGCACCCGGTACGGCCGGGGTGGACCCGCCCCGCACCAGGCCTTCCAGGCGAAGGAGGAGAGCATGCGCATCACCGGCGACCACAGGGCGCTGGCCATCGAAGGCCGCCTCGACGTGCGCACCGCCGCCGACGCCCGGGCCCAGTTGCACCGGGCCGTGGACGGCGGCCTCGGCGACCTCGTGCTCGACCTCGCCCGGCTGGAGTTCTGGGACGCCACCGGCCTCGGAGTGATCATGGGCACCCACCGGCGGGCCGGCCGGATCGGCCGCCGCCTGGTGCTGCGCTCCGTCCCCGCCCAGCTCCAACGGCTGCTCGTGGCCACCAAGCTGCACCGCATCCTCGCCGTCGACGGCGGCATCGCCGAGGCGCACGGCATCGCCGAGGCGCACGGGTTCGCCCTGTAACGCGCCTGGTCAGCGCCTCCCACCGGCCCCGCCCCGGGACCGCCCTGCGCGGGCGGGCCCGGATGTGCAAGAGTCTGCCCGTCAGAAGACGGCCGCCGGGGCTGACCCCAGACCGCCCGCGGCCACGACCGGGACGTCCGCGGCCACGACCGGGGCGTCCGCCGGCCGGCGCGGGGCGCCGGCGGCCGAGCACGATGCGGAGCAGAACGTGGCACAGCCATCCGGGGAGTTCCGGCAGGAGGCCGTCCGCACCCGCGGCGGCGAACTGGTCTCCGGCGGCCTGCTGGTGGGAGTCGGCGCCCTGGACGGTTCCGAGGCCAGGCCGTGCCCCGAGGAGTGGCGCCCGCGCCCGCGCCGGATCGAACGCAGCGAGCCCGCCCGCGGCCCGGTCGGCGGCGTCGGCCGCGCGGTCGGCCCGCTCGCGCTCGGCGCCGGCCCCGCCGACCTGCCGCTGCTGGACCGCGAGGCCGACATCGCCGAACTGCTCGGCCTGCTCGCCGAAGGCCGCTCCATACGCCTGGTCGGCCAGGCCGGCTCGGGCCGCAGCTCACTGCTGTCGGCCGTCGCCGCGGCCGCCGCCGACCTCGCCCCCGGCGGCGTCGTCCAGCTGTGCGGCCACCGCCGTACCGCCGCCGACCTCCTCCAGGACCTGTTCGCCGCCACCCACCACGCCCCCGGCTACCGGCCCGACCCCGGCCGACTCGCCGCCCACCTCGCCGAGGTCGCCGCGGTCGTCGTGATCGACGCCGCCGAGCCCTCCGGCGCCGAACTGGAGGAACTGCTCGCCGCCGCCCCGGGCTGCGCCTTCCTGGTCTCGGTCGCCCCGGAGAGCCCGCCGCTGCCGCCCGACTCCCGGATGCGGGACCACCTCGTCGCCGGGCTCTCCCGAGCCGCCTGCCTCACCCTCACCGCCCGGCTGGCCGGGCGCCCCATGGACGTCGCCGAGAAGGCCTGGGCGGTGGACCTCTGGTTCGAGTCCGAGGGCCTGCCGCTGCGCTTCGTCCAGGCCGCCGCGCTGCTGCGCCAGCGGGACGTCGCGGTGGACGCGCTGGTCGCCGCCGAGGACGACCGGATGGACGTCTTCGGCGCCGTCGAGGGGCCCGTCCGCGACCCCGACCCGGCGATCCGGGAGAACGCGCTGCGCCGCACCGTCCCGCTGCCGTCGGTCGCCGAGACCGCCTCGCCCGCCGTGCGGCTCGCCGAGGGGCTGAGCGAGCCCGCGCAGGCCGTGCTGCGGCTCGCCGTCGCGCTCGGCGGCGAGTGCCCCACCGCGCCGCACCTGCCCGCGCTGATCGACGTCGGCCAGGGCGAGGCCGCCCTCGCCGAACTCGCCGACGCCGGGCTCGCCGTGTCCATCGGCGGCCACCACCGGCTGACCGCCGGAGCGCTCGAACTGCTCGCCCCGCACTGGCCGCCCATGGGCTGCGTCGACGGCGCCGCCCAGCACTTCGCCTGGTGGGTCGGGCACAGCTCGGTGACGCTGGAACAGATCGCCGCCGAGGCCGAGGTGGTGATCGGCGTCCTGCTCGCCGACCGGGCCGCCGGCCGCCACGAGGCGGTCGTCAAGCTCGCCCGGGCGGCGGCGCCCGCCCTGGCGCTGGCGCTGCGCTGGGGCGCCTGGGAGCGGGTGCTGCAGCTCGGCCTGGAGGCGGCCAGGCGCTGCGGCTCGGCGGTCGACCAGGCCTGGTTCCACCACGAGGCCGGCGTGCACGCCATCTGCCTCCAGCAGCCGTCCCGGGCCGTCGCCGAACTGGAGACCGCGCTCACCCTGCGGGCGGCCGCGGGCGAGCAGCGCGGCGTGGCCTCCGCGCGCCGGATGCTCGACCTGCTGCAGGCCGACGGACGGCAGCTGCCCGCCGGGCCGCCCGCCGCGGCGGCCGGCCGGGGCCCGGTGATCCGCAAGATCGCGGCCCGGGTGCCGGCCCGTCTGAAGTCCAGCAGGCGGCGGCGGGTGCTCGTGGTCTCCACGGCCGTCCTGACCCTGGGCGTGCTCGGGACGGCCGTGTCGATGAGCTTCGCCGGGCCGGACGACCACCAGGGCAAGGACCCGCACAGCGGCCGGCTGGACGACGGCGGCGGCGTCCAGGACCCGCCGTTCCCGCTGCCCTCCGGCAGCACCGGCCCGAGCACGGCCGGCTCCGCGCCGGGCGCGGCGACGGGGCAGAGCAGCGCGAGCCCGGCGCCGTCGGCGAGCGCGAGCGCTTCGCACCCGCCGAGCCCCTCGCCGTCGAAGAAGCCGGGTTCCTCGCCGGGGGCGAGCGGGTCGCAGTCCCCGCAGCAGTCGCAGCCGCCCTACCCGGGCCAGCCGCAGCCGCCGGTGCCGCAGCCGGGGCAGCCTCAGCCGCCTCAGCCGACCGGGCCGCAGCCGACGAGGCCGGCACCCGGCGGCACCTCGACCTCTCCGCCGAGCACCCCGCCGAGCACCCCGCCGTCGACGTCGTCCGGGTCGCCGACGGCCCCGAGCGGCAGCCCGTCCGGGACGCCCTGAGCGGTCAGAACAGCTTGAGCTTGTCGTCGTCGATGCCGCGCAGCTCGTCGTAGTCCAGGACCACGCAGCCGATGCCCCGGTCGGTGGCCAGCACACGGGCCTGGGGCTTGATCTCCTGCGCGGCGAAGACGCCCTTGACCGGGGCCAACAGCGGGTCCCGGTTGAGGAGTTCGAGGTAGCGGGTGAGCTGTTCGACACCGTCGATCTCGCCGCGGCGCTTGATCTCGACGGCCACCGTGGCGCCGTCGGCGTCGCGGCAGAGGATGTCGACCGGGCCGATCGCGGTGGGGTACTCGCGGCGGATCAGCGACCAGCCGGTGCCGAGCACCTCCATCCGGTCCGCGAGCAGCTCCTGGAGGTGCGCCTCGACGCCGTCCTTGATCAGGCCCGGGTCGACCCCGAGCTCGTGGGACGAGTCGTGCAGCACCTCCTCCAGCGTGATGATGAGCTTCTCGCCGGCCTTGTTCTCCACCGTCCAGACCCCGTCGGCCTCCTTGAGGGCGCACGGCGGGGACATCCAGTTGAGCGGCTTGTAGGCGCGGTCGTCGGCGTGGATGCTGACGCTGCCGTCGGCCTTGACCAGGATGAGCCTGGTGGCGGAGGGCAGATGGGCGGAGAGCCGACCGGCATAGTCGACTGAGCAGCGGGCAATTACGAGACGCACGGTCGACCACGCTAGCCCACCGGGGCCAGTTGATGCGATTCCACGACGACGGGGTGAAGAAAGCGCGAACCCCGCGAACATTGAGGTTCAGCGGTTCCGCTCCCACCCGTCGAGGTCTGGCGCCCATCCCCTGGGGTCGCTACCGTGTGTGACGGCATGCTTGCGGGATCGCTGTCAACGGGGATGGAGACTTCAGATGAACGATCCGACGGGATCCGGCCAATCTGGTGCAGCGACGCGGGTTTCCGGAGCAATCCGCAGGAATGACCGGCCCGCTCCGCTGTTCACTGACACGCTGTTCTGAGCGCGGTCGGTGTTCGGGGCGTCACGTCCCGTGCCCGTCGCCGCTGGTCGCGAAGGTGCCGGAAACGCCCGTCCCACGGTGTTCCGGACACCACGCGCGATACGCCCACCTCACCTGAGCTTGGACTACGCACGACCACCCGGGCGCCGCGCGGGTGGACCGCGAGAGGAGAATCCATGTCGCTCGACGTCTCACCGGCCCTGCTGGAAAAGGCCGAGCGGGGCGAGGTCGACGAGCGGGAATTCGTCGACTGCGTCCGCGTCTCCCTGCCGTACGCCTGGGACCTGATCAGCTCGCTGGTCGCCCAGGCGAAGGTCGACGGCACCGACTTCGCCGACAACCAGGTGCCACCGCCCAGCGAGCAGGCCCGCGGCCAGCTGCTGCGCGCCCTCGCCAGCGATGCCATCCGGGGCGCCCTGCAGCGCCACTTCGGCGTACGGCTGGCCTTCCAGAACTGTCACCGGGTGGCGGTGTTCGTGCCGTCGGAGGCCAATGAGGCGCGGTTCACGCGTTTCACCTCCGTCCGGGAGCAGCTGCTCAACCAGTCCGACGAACTGCGGGACTGCTGAGCACCGGGCCTCGACCGGTACGGTGCCGGCGCGGCGCCGGCCGCCCCCCGTCCCCGGTGTGGGGGAGGGGCGGCGGCCCGGGCCGACGGCGGGCCGGACCGGCGCGGCCCGGAGCCTCAGCCCAGCTCCGGCAGCACCTCGGAGCCGAGCCGGGCGATGTTGTGCAGCGTCGCCTCGTGGTCGCCGCTGCCCTCGGCGAGCAGGGCGAACCGGCGGATGCCGGTCCGTTCGGCGGTGGCCAGCAGCCGGTCGGCGCACTGCCGCGGGGTGCCCACCGCGTGCAGGTCGCAGAGGAGTTCGGTGTACTCGCGCGGGTCGCGCATCTTGCGCTCGCGGCCGTCCACGGTGCGGTGGGCGCCGAGCCCGTGCTCGAACCAGCCGGGCATCGCGTTCAGCAGGGTGGACCGGGCCGCCGCGGTGCGGTCGTCGACCTGGGCCACCCCGGCCGCGACGTGCCGGCGGCCGACCCGGCGCAGCTGCTCCTCGCTGCGCCCGGCGGCCAGCCAGGCGGTGCGGTACAGCTCCAGCATCCGCAGCTTGTCCTCGTCCCCCGAGTGCATGCCGAGCAGCATCGGCAGGCCGCGCTCGGCGGCCAGCTTCACCCCGCCCGGCGACGTGCAGGCGACCACCACCGGCGGACCGGCCACCGGCCGGCCGGACGCGGTGAGCTCCTCGCCGAGGCCCTCCTCGTCCCGGCGCTGGCGCGGGAAGCGCACCGGGCCGGACTGCTCGCCGAGGCCGAGCCAGCTGCTCAGGCCGGGCCGCCGCACCGGTTCGGTGGCCCGCGGCACCACCGCCACCTCAGGGAAGGCGAACTGGGGGCCGTCCGCGCCCACCCGGGAGCCGCGCAGCCAGCGCAGCAGCAGGTCCAGCCGTTCCGGGAAGCCGTTCTCGAAGGCGGCCAGGCCGTCGCCGAACACGTCCAGGTCGATCCACGGGCCGCCGCGGCCGACCCCGAGCGTGAACCGCCCGCCGGAGGTCAGGTGCAGCAGCGCGGCCTGCTCGCCGAGCGCCACCGGGTGCCGGGTGGAGAGCACGCTGACCGCCGTGCCGACGCCGATCCGGCGGGTGCGCCCGAGCAGCAGCGCCGCCAGCGTGGCCGCGTCCGGGCAGACCCCGTACGGCACGAAGTGGTGCTCGGCCAGCCAGACGCTGTCCAGCCCCGCGAGTTCGGCCTCCACGGCGGACCGCAGGGTGCGCTCCAGCGCCTCGCCGTGGCTCTGGCCGGGGAACTGCGCGGACAGCATGAACAGGCCGACCCGCACCGGCGCGGTGTCCGCCGGCCGCGCCCCCGCGCGCTGGGCCGCGGGCAGCGGTTCGCCCGCGGCGGCCGTCACCGGGGGGACGGCGGTCAGCGTCGGACCGGGTGCGGGCGGTCGGACCCCGACCGGCCGACGGGTCTCGGCACGGGTGGTCGTCTTGGTCATCCTTGGGCCTCCTCGGGTGCGCGCAGGGTCTGCGAGCCCCGCCTCTTCCTCCTGTGGGTATCCGATGTCATGTGCCAATGGCACGCGGAACCTCGAATTTCCCCGAGGATCGGGTGGATCTCGGCAAAAACGCCGGAGCACCGGGGGGAGCCGTGATAGTGGCCGTTCCGGGGGCCGGCCGGCCGTAGGCTGGAACGGCCCAGAGCCCCGGAAGAGAGGCAGTCCGCCGTGTCGCCGCGCCGCAACCGGATCAAGAGCGCCGCCCCCCGCGAGAGCGCCGAGACGGCCGCCCCGCTCGGTGGGTCGCTGCGCCGCACCGAGAGCTACCAGGGCGACGACTGGGTGGTCCAGACGGTCGCCGGGACGGCGGGGCGGTTCTACCGCTGCCCGGGCTGCGACCAGGAGATCCCGCCGGGGACGGGCCACGTGGTGGCCTGGCCGATGCACGGCGCGGGGGTCGAGGACCGGCGGCACTGGCACCGCGCGTGCTGGGGAGCGCGGGAGCGCCGGGCCTCCGGCGTCCTGCGGGGCCGCGGCGCTCCGCGCTACTGAGGCCCCGCACGGGGGCCCAACCGCCCTACGCGTCCCGCTTCTTGAGCACCAGCGCGCCCCCGGCCAGGGCCGCGGCCGTCCAGGCGAGGCAGATGAGGAAGCCGGGCCACGGCCCGTACGGCTGGCCGTGCTGCTCGTACACCAGCAGCATCCGCGAGCCGGCGTAGTCGGGGAAGTAGTGGGCCAGCGTCTTGACCTTCGGCACTGCCGAGAGGATCGGCGAGAGCAGGAAGAAGAACGGCACCAGCACGCCGAGCGCGAGGGTCTGGTTGTGCAGCATCGTGGTGACGCCCGCCGAGAACAGGCAGAGCATCGTCAGGTACAGCGCGGCGCCGAAGACCGCGCGCAGCACGTGCGGCTCGCCGAGGCCGGTGGAGTGCGAGCCGAGCAGCGCCTGGCCGACGAAGAAGGTGACGAAGGCCGTCACCACCGAGACCC
This sequence comes from Streptomyces sp. NRRL S-350, assembly GCF_000719705.1. Taxonomy (GTDB): domain Bacteria; phylum Actinomycetota; class Actinomycetes; order Streptomycetales; family Streptomycetaceae; genus Kitasatospora. The sequence goes on from NZ_JOHO01000009.1 coordinate 122,224, forward strand.
CGAGGGCCATCGCGCCCAGCACCGCGGCCTTGCCGGTGAGCAGGGTGCCGCGCTGCGGGACGGCGGCCAGGGTGACCCGGATCATGCCGGTGCTGTACTCGTTGCCGATGGCCAGCACGCCGAAGACGATGATGGCGAGCTCGCCGAGCATGATGCCGGAGAAGGCCGTCCCGGTGGCGTCGAACGGGGACTGGTCGTTGCGGCGGAACTCGGCGAAGTTGTTGTTGGTGAGCAGGGACAGCAGCGCGCCGATGCCGACGGTGACGACGAAGGTCAGCGCGAGCGTCCAGACCGTCGAGCGGACGCTGCTGATCTTCGTCCACTCGGAGCGCAGGATCGCCGGGAAGGACGCCATGTCAGTTCTCCTCCTGCCGTGCCGCGGTGGTCTGCCGGGAGCCGCCGGCCTTCCAGCCGGAGCCCCAGCCGGCGGACGCGCCGGCCGCGTCCCGGTCCGGGCCGCCGGCCGTGTCCCGGCCCGGTCCGCCGCCCGCGTGGTACTCCACCGAGTCGGCCGTCATCTGCATGAACGCCTCCTCCAACGAGGCCTGCTGCGGGCTGAGTTCGTGCAGCACCACGCCGTTGGCCGCGGCCAGTTCGCCGAGCCGCGCGAGGTCGCCGTCGACGACCTCGTACGAGCCGTCCGGGCCGGGCTCGGGGCGCAGCCCGGCGTCGGCCAGCACGTCGAGCAGCCGCTCGGGCTCCGGGCTGCGCAGCCGTACGGCGGAGCGGGAGTTGCGCCGGATGAACTCCGGCATCGGCAGGTCGGCGAGCAGCCGGCCCTTGCCGATGACCACCAGGTGGTCGGCGGTGACGGCCATCTCGCTCATCAGGTGGGAGGAGACGAAGACCGTCCGGCCGTCGGCGGCGAGGCGCTTCATGAGGTTGCGGATCCAGAGGATGCCCTCCGGGTCCAGGCCGTTGACCGGCTCGTCGAACATGACGATCTCCGGGTCGCCGAGCAGGGCGGAGGCGATGCCCAGGCGCTGGCCCATGCCGAGCGAGAAGCCACGGGCCCGCTTGCGGGCGACCGGGGTGAGGCCGACCAGGGCGAGCACCTCGTCCACCCGGCGCGTCGGGATGCGGTTGCTCTGGGCGAGCCAGAGCAGGTGGTCGCGGGCGGTGCGGCCGGGGTGGACGGCCTTGGCCTCCAGCAGCGCGCCGATGTACTTGAGGGGCTCGCTGAGCTGCCCGTAGCGCTTGCCGTCGATGGTGACCCGGCCGCCGGTGGGGCGGTCGAGGTCGAGGATCATGCGCATGGTGGTGGACTTGCCGGCGCCGTTGGGGCCGAGGAAGCCGGTCACCACCCCCCGGGGGACGGTGAAGCTGAGCCGGTCCACCGCGAGCGTCTTGCCGTAACGTTTGGTCAGGTCGTGCAACTCGATCATTCGCGCTCCCTTGCTCTCTGGCAGGCTAGGACAAAGCGGATATCGCGGCCCGCTGAGTGGGCCCCTCGGGCGCGCCGGAATACGGTGGCCCCATGACCCAGCTCCCCTCCGCAGTGTCCGTCCGCGAGAGCGGTACCGGAACACCCCTCGTGCTGCTGCACGCCTTTCCGTTGAACGCCTCGATGTGGTCGTCCCAGCTGGACACGCTGCCCGGCCTGACCGGGGACGGGGCCCGGGTGCTCGCCCCCGACCAGAGGGGTTTCGGCGGCACCGAGCTGGGCGTCGACGAGCCCTCGCTGGACCTGGTCGCCGACGACCTCGCGCTGCTGCTGGACGCGGCCGGGATCGAGCGCGCGGTGGTCGGCGGGATCTCCATGGGCGGCTACGTTGCGCTGGCCTTCGCCCGCCGCCACCCCGGCCGGCTCTCCGGCCTGCTGCTCGCCAACACCCGGGCCACCGCCGACACCGACGCGGTGCGGGCCAACCGGGAGCGGATCGCGGCCGCCGTCACCGCGCGCGGCAGCGTGCGGCTGCTGCTGGACGAGCAGGTGGCGGCCGGGCAGCTCGGGCCCGACTCGCAGCACCTCGTGGCCCGGGTGGAGGCGATGGTCGCGGCCGCGTCCCCGGAGGCCGTCGCCTGGGCCCACCGGGCCATGGCGGCCCGCCCGGAGTCCCTGGACGTACTGGCCGCGCTGCGGGTGCCGGTCGCCGTCGTGACGGGGGCCCAGGACCCGCTGGTGGCGCCGGAGGAGGCCGAACTGATGGTCCGGGCCCGCCCGGACGCCGAACTGACCGTCATCCCCCGGGCGGGCCACCTGAGCGCCCTGGAGACGCCCGAGGCCTTCGACGACGCCGTCCGCGCCCTGTTGGCCCGGGTGGCCGCCGGATGAGCCAGGAGAGCCAGGACGCGGCCGCCTGGGACTTCTCGGCGCTGGAGGTGAGCGGCCGGATGCCGGTGACCAACCGGAGCGAGGGGCTGGTCGAGCTGACGCTGGAACCGCTCGGCGAGGACTACTGGATGCGGCCGGGGGAGACCTTCATCGTCACCTCGTACGGCGACTACGGCCCCGGGCACCCCTTCGAGGTGCAGTACTGGCCCGACTCGGTGTCGGTGTGGTGCACCTCCTGGTACGGCACCGTCTCCGACGACGAGGGCAACCAGCTCAGCAGCGGCCACCAGCGGCCGGACGGCGCCTACCCCCGGTAGCAGAACGACCCGAGGTGATGACGGCGAGACAGCCGACAGGCCCTCACCCTGGCGGGTGAGGGCCTGCGGTGTCCCGGCGTCAGCGCGACTGCTGGGCGGGCACGCCCATGGTGTCGTCGTTCGGCAGCGAGGCGGCGGCCACGGCCGCGCCCGTCAGCGTCGCCAGCATCTCGCGGACGTTGGTCAGCTGCGCGTTGATGCTGTCGCGGCGGTTGGTGAGCGCCGCCAGCTCGCGCTCGGATTCGCTGCGGATGCGGTCCGCCTTGGCGTTGGCGTCCGCCACGATGTCCTCGGACTGGCGCTGCGCCGTCTCGACGGTCTGGCGGGCGCGGCGCTCGGCGTCCGTGCGCAGCTTCTCGGCCTCCAGGCGCAGCTGCTCGGCCCGGTGCTCGATCTCGGCCAGGCGCTTCTCGGCCTTGGCCTGACGGGCGGCCAGGTCCCGCTCGGACTGCTCGCGGCGCTTGGCCAGGTTGGTCTCGAACTCCAGCGCGGCCTGGGCGGCCTTGGTGCGGGTCTCTTCGAAGAGGGCGTCCGCCTCCTCGCGCTTGTTCTGGGCGTCCTTGTTGGCCTCGGCCCGCAGCTGGGCCGCGTCGCTCTTGGCCTTGTCGACGATCCGCAGGCCCTCGTCCTCCGCCTTGGCCTTGCGGTCCTTGGCGTAGTTCTCGGCCTCGGTGCGCACCTGCTGGGCGGCGGCCTCGGCGAGCTCGCGGTGCTGCTCGGCGGCGCGGTGCGCCTCGTCGCGCAGGTCCTTGGCCTCCTCCTCGGCGAGCCGCAGGATCTTCTCGACCCGGGCGCCGAGACCGGCGTACGAGGGCTCCTGCTCGACGACCGCCGCCTGGGCGGTCTGGGTCTCCAGGTGGAGCTCCTCGATGCGCTTCTCCAGCGCGCTGATCCGGGTCAATGCACTGTCACGGTCGGCCACCAGCTTGGTGATCCGCTCGTCGACCTGGGCACGCTCGTACCCACGGCGCACCAGGTCGAAGCCGTGAGGGGAGTGACTGTCGCTCATGGGGTTCTGGGCTTCCTGTCGTCAAACCGCTGAGGTGGTTGAGGGAATCCTGACACGGTACCGGAGTGTCGACGGTGAAACGCCGTCGTCTCGCGGACAATGTCCGCTCAATCGGGTGGCGCGTTCTTGGAACGATTGCCACCCGACCGGGGGGAGCCGACTCCGGCACCGGCCTTGGCCCCCCCGTCCTTCTTGCTGCTGCTTCCCCCGTTGGCCTGGGCGACCGGTGACGGTGCCTCGAACGCCTCCAGCGCGGACAGCACGTCCTGCACCCTGGAGATCTCGGTGTTGATGTCCTTGCGGCGGCGCACCAGCTCGTCCAGCTCGCGCCGGCCCTCGTCGGTGACCCGCTTCGCCTCGGTCTTGGCCTCGGCGAGCAGCCGCTCCGCCTCCGCCCGCGCCAGCTCGACCTGCTCGTCCGCGGTCCGCTCCGCGTCCCGCAGGCGCTTCTCCGCCTCGGCGGCCGCCTTCTCCAGCCGCTCCTCGGCCTCGGCCTCGGACGACTGCAGCTTCGCCTCGGCCTTCCCGATGAGCGACTCGGCGCGCTCGGTGGAGTTGGCGAGCTTGGTCTCCGCCTCCTTCAGCAGGCCCTCGGCCTTGCGGACGGCCGACAGCCGGACCTTGCTGGCCTCGGCGGAGGCCTCCGAGGTGAGCTCGCTCGCGCGCTCCTCGGCGGCGGCGACCAGGGCCGCGGCGCGGTCCTCGGCCTCGGCGACGGTGGCGACCGCCTGCTCCTCGGCCTCGGTCAGCTGCTCCTGGGCGGCCGTCACCAGCGCGTCCACCCGCTCGCCGGCCGACTTCATGGCCGCCGCGTTCTCCTTGCGGGCACGCTCGTGCAGCGCCTCCACCTCGGCGTCGGTGCGCTCGCGCAGCTCCTCGGCGCGCTCGCGGATCGCGGTGGCGTCCCGGCGGGCCTCGGCGAGCAGTGCGTCCGCGTCGGAGCGGCCCTTCTCGACCGCGGCCTGACCGGCCGCCTCGCCGGCGGCGACCAGCCGGTCGGCCTCCTTGCGGGCGGCGGCGACCATCGCGTCGGCCTGCTCCTCGGCGGCGGCGGTGGTGGCCAGCGCGGTCGTCTGGGCGTCCTCGCCGAGCGACTCGGCGTCGGCGAAGGCCTTCTCCAGGACGGCCTTGGCGTGGTCGCGGGTGGCCTTGTCGAACTGCTCGGCGGCCTCCCGGGTCTGCGCGTCGTAGGCGTCGGCGCGGGCGTGGGTGGCGCTGTCGTACTCGTCGGCCAGGGTGCGGGTGGCCAGGGCGTACTCCTCGGCCTCGGCGTGCAGCGCGGCGGCCAGTTCCTCGGCTTCGGCCACCGTCCGGCCGGCCTGTGCCCGGGCCTCGGCGCGCAGCTGCTCGGCGGCCTCCTGCGCGGCGCGCAGCTCGGCCTCGGCGTCGGCGCGCACCCGGGCGTCGTACGCCTGGGCCTCGGCGCGCTGCCGGCCCAGCTCCGCCTCGACGGCCTCGCGCTCGGCGGCCAGTTCCAGCTCGGTGCGCTCGCGCAGCTCGGCGGCGTACCGGTCGGCGGCCGCGCGCTGCTCGGCGGTCTCGCGCTCGGCGACGGCCCGCAGGTCGGCGGTCTCGCGCTCGGCGAGCTCGCGGACCTCCGCCGCGTAGGCGTCGGCGGCCGCGCGCTGCTCGGCGGTCTCGCGCTCGGCCAGCGCGCGCAGCTCGGTGGTCTCGCGGTCGGCGAGGTCGCGCACCTCGGCGGCGGCCAGCTCGGCCGCCTCGCGGACCTCCTCGGCCTCCCGTTCGGCGGTGGCCCTGAGCGCGGCGATCTGCTCGGCGGCGGCCTCGTGCATGCCGGCCACCGACTGGCGGACCCCGGCGGCCTCCTCCTCGGCGGCGGCGACCAGCCCGGCGCCCTCGGCCTCGGCGGCGGCGATCAGCTCGGCACGGTCGGCCTTGGCCTGCTCCAGCTCGGCGGCGGCCTCGGCGCGGATGCCGTCGGCGGTGGCGCGGGCCTCGGACAGCTCGCGGCCGGCCTCGGCGCGGACGGTCTCGGCCTGCTCGTTGGCCAGTGCCAGCTCGGCGGCGGCCTTCTCCCTGGTGGCCTTGGCGTCCTTGGCGGACTCCGCCCGGCGCTGCTCGGCGGCGGCTTCGGCGCGCTCCAGGAGCTGGTCGGCGGCCTCGCGCTGCTCGGCGGCGTACGTCTCGGCGGCCTGGCGGAGCTCGGCGGTCTCGGCGGCGGTGCGCTCGGTGAGCTCGGCGGCGTGCTGCTCGGCGTCGGTGCGGACGCGGTCGGCGTAGGCCTCGGCGGCCTCCCGCTGCTCGGTGGTCTCGCGCTCGGCGACGGCCCGCAGCTCGGCGACGGCCTGCTCGGCTTCGGCCCGTACCCCGGCGGCGTAGCGGTCGGTGCGCTCGGTCAGTTCGGCGGCGTGCTGCTCGGCGTCGGTGCGGACGCGGTCGGCGTAGGCCTCGGCGGCCTCGCGCTGCTGGGTGGTCTCGCGCTGGGCGACGGCCCGCAGCTCGGCGGTCTCGGCGGCGGTGCGCTCGGTCAGTTCGGCGGCGGCCTGCTCGGCCTGCTCGCGGGCGGCCTGGGCGGCGGCCAGCTGCTCGGCGGTCTCCTCGCGTTCGCGAACCAGCCCGGCGGCGGCCTCCTCGCGCTCGCGCCGGCTCTCCTCGCGCAGGGCGTTCGCGGCGGCCTCGGCCTCGGCCCTGGTCCGGGCGGCCTCGGTGTCGGCCTCGGTGCGGACCCGCTCGGAGTCGGCCACCGCGGCATCCCGTACGGCCTTCGCGTCGGCCTGCGCCTCGGCGGCCAGGGCCTGCGCCGCAGCGTTCGCCTCGGCGCGCACCCGCTGGTCGAACTCCGTTGCCTCGCGCCGGAGTTCGGCGGTCTCCCGCTCGGCGGCGGCACGGTTCTCGGCGGCCGCGGCCTTGGCGGCGGAGAGCGCGTCCTGGCCCTGCTGCTCGGCGGTGGCGGTGATCTTCTCGGCCTCGGCGCGGGCCCGGGCCAGGGTCTGCTCGGCCCGCCCCTGGGTCTCGGCGGCCTGCTCCTGGGCCTGCTCGCGCAGCCGCTCGATCTCGCCGGCCGCACCCGCCCGCAGCTCGTCCGCGTCGGCCTTGGCCTTGGTGAGCAGTTCCTCGGCGTTCTTCGCCGACTCCTCGATCTGCACCACGGCCTGGCGGCGGGCCTCACCGCGGACCCGGTCGGCCTCGGCCGCGGCCTGGGCGCGCAGCTCCTCGGCCTCGGCGCGCAACCGGGCCGCCTCGTCCTGCATCTGCTCGATCCGCTCGCGGATCGCGGCGGCGTCGTCGAGGGCGGCGTTCTGGGCCTGCTCGACGGCGGCCTGCGCCTGCTCGCGCAGCCGCTGTGCCTCGGCGGCGGCCTCGGCGCGGATCCGCTCGGCCTCGGCGGCGGCCTCGCCGCGGGCGGCCTCGGCGTCCTGGTTGGCCCGTCCGAGCACCTCCTCGGCGGTCTTGGCAGCCTTGGCGAGGTGCACGGTGGCGTCCTTGGCGCCGGCCGCCCGGCCCTCCTCCTCGGCCTCGCTGCGCAGTCGCTGCGCCTCGGCCTCGGTCTGTGCCCGCAGCTCGGCGAGGTCCCGCTCGGCCCGGGCGCGCAGTTCGGCGATCGCCGCCTCGGCCTCGGCGCGCAGCTGGGCGGCGACCGACTCGGCGGTGGCCCGAAGCCGCTCGCTCTCCTCGGCGGCGGCGGCCTTGGCGGCGTCGGCCTCGGCCTGCTTGGTGGCCGCCGCGGTCCGTACGGCCTCGGCCTCGGCGCGGATCGCCTCGGCCTCCTTGGTGGCCTGCGCCACCATGCGGGCCACCTCGGCCCGGGCGGTCTGCGAGCGCTGCTCGTTGGCGGCCTCGCCGTCGGCGACCTTGCGTTCGGCGGCGGCCTCGGCGTCGGCCTGGAGCTGTTCGGCGGCCTGCTCGGCCTGGGCGCGCAGCTCGGCGGCCTCGCGACGGGTGCGTTCGGCCTCGGCGATCGCCTCGGCGCGCAGCCGCTCTATCTCGGCCTTGGCGGCGGCGAGCTGCTGCTCGGCCCGGGCCTGTTCGACGGCGGCCTGCTCCTTGAGCCGGCCGATCTCGGCGTGCGCGACGGTCAGCTGCTGTTCGGCGGCGACGTGGGCGGCGGCCAGCTCCTGCTGGGCCTGGCCGCGGGCGGCGTCCACGTCCGCGGCGGCCTGGGCGCCGGCCTGCTGGGCCTGCTGGGAGGCGGCGCGCAGCAGGCGCTCGGCGTCGCTCTGGGCGCGCTGGAGGGCGGCCTCGGCGGCGGCGTGGGCCTCGCCGCGGGCGGCGTCCACGTCGGCGGCGGTCTGGGCGCGGGCCTGGTCGGCGAGGGCGACGGCCTCCGCGCGGGCGGCGGCGACCATCCGCTCGGCCTCGACGCGGGCCTCCTGCAGCAGGCGCTGGGCCTCCTGCTCGGAGCCGGCCCGGGTCTGCTCGGCCCAGCCGTTGACGTGCTGCTCGGCGGCGCGGCGCAGCTCGGCGAGCTCGTCCTCCAGCTGGCGGCGGCGGGCGGCGAGCTCGGCCTCCAGGCGGGCGGTGCGCTCGGCGGCCTCGGCCATGATCCGCTGGGTGGCGGCCTGGGAGTCGCGCAGCTGGCGCTCGGCGTCGGCACGCAGCTGCTGGGCCTGCATCTCGGCGGTGCGGAGCATCTGCTCGGCCTGGCCGGAGACGGCGTCGAAGGCGCGCGGCTGGGCGAGCATGCGGCGGGACTCGTGCAGCTTCGCCCGCAGCACCTCCACCTGGTAGGCGAGGTCCTCGGCATGCTCGACTGCCTTGTCCCGCTCCTTCCGAGTCCGACCCATCTCGGCCTCGAACTGGGAGAGGTGATCGTCAACCTCGTAGCGGTCGTTGCCCCGCACTCCGCGGTCCCATCCATCTCCTGGTTGCGTCCTCGACCCGGCCGGTCCAGGACTCCCGTTCCCGGGCGCCGGTCCGACTGGTCCTTGCATCCGCGGTCGTCGGACGACTCCCGGCAAGCCGGGGCCGCCCGCCGCGGTCGTCGGAGTCCGGGGGTGCGGGAGCGCGGCGGTACCGCGTTCCCCCGTCCGGGTGGACTCCTGGGCGAACTCTTGCCTCGTGGAGAATGGTGACAGATCCGTCTAGCGACTGTTCAGCCGTGCCCGCGTACTGGACTCCCCTTGCGACGGGCCGACCACCGGCGGGCGGACGGGCCTGTCTTCGGCCGTGCCCGTCGCCTCCGTCCCCCGGAGTCTTCGCGCACTTGGGCATTGTAGTGGGAGCGCACTGCGGGGGAATGGCCGCAGGGGGGTTTTCCGGCTCTTCCGGCCAGGTTACTGACGGGTCATGACCGGCGGGGCCGCCGGACGCCGCCGGATGCCGCCGGGGCGGGCGGCATCCCGGGGGCGGTCCGGCAGGCGATCGGTGCTCGTCGGGGTGCCCGTCGTCGTGCTCGTCGGGGTGTTCGGCCGGCTGCTCGCCGGGCCCGCTCGTCAGGCCTGCCCGTCGTGGTCCTCACCGTGGGCGTTCTGCGCGGACGTGACCAGCTCGGTCAGGACGCCGCCGCAGTCCTTCGGGTGCAGGAAGGTGATCCGCGAGCCCATCGAGCCGATCCGCGGCTCGTCGTAGAGGACCCGGACGCCCTTGGACCGGACGGCCTCGGCGTCGCCGTCCACGTCGGCGGTGCCGAAGGCGATGTGGTGCACGCCCTCGCCGTTCTTCTCCAGCCACTTGGCGACGGTGGAGTCGGGCCGGGTGGGCTCCAGCAGCTGGAGGTAGGAGGCGCCGCCGTCGTCCGTCCCGTTGATCCTGAGCATGGCCTCGCGGACCCCCTGCTCCTCGTTGACCTCGGAGTGGAAGACCTCGAAGCCGTAGGTGGCGCGGTAGAACTCGACCGTCTTGTCCAGGTCGCGGCAGGCGATGCCGATGTGGTCGATACGGGTCAGCACGGCGACCTCCGGGGGTCGGGAGAAGGTGGCATCCAGTGCAGCGCATGGCCCGCGGCGGACGCCAGTGCCGGACGTGCGAGCCTGCTCACACGAGGACGGGTTCACCCGGACCGTGTCGGCACGGTGTTGACTGGAGGGTGCCAGTGCGCTCGATCACACCGTCGGTCCGGTGACGGGCGGGTTACAGGTCAGTACATTGAGCGGCATCCTCACCTGGCCACGACGTGCGAAGGGGCCCGTCCCATGACCAACACCACCTCTGTGATCGTTGCCGGTGCACGGACCCCGATGGGGCGCCTGCTCGGCTCCCTCAAGGGCTTCTCCGGTGCCGACCTCGGCGCCGCCGCCATCAAGGGCGCCCTGGAGCGGGCCGGCATCGCCGGCGACCAGGTCCAGTACGTGATCATGGGCCAGGTGCTGCAGGCCGGCGCCGGCCAGATCCCGGCCCGCCAGGCCGCCGTCAAGGCCGGCATCCCGATGAACGTGCCGGCGCTGACCGTCAACAAGGTCTGCCTCTCCGGGCTCGACGCCATCGCGCTGGCCGACCAGCTCATCCGGGCCGGCGAGTTCGACATCGTGGTGGCCGGCGGCCAGGAGTCGATGACCAACGCCCCGCACCTGCTGCCGAAGTCCCGCGAGGGCTACAAGTACGGCGCGGTCGAGCTGCTGGACGCGATGGCGTACGACGGTCTGACCGACGCCTACGAGAACATCCCGATGGGCGAGTCCACCGAGAAGCACAACGCCCGCCTGGGCATCCCGCGCGAGGTGCAGGACGAGATCGCCGCCGCCTCCCACCAGCGGGCCGCCAAGGCGCAGGCCGACGGCGTCTTCGACGCCGAGATCGTCCCGGTCGCCATCCCGCAGCGCAAGGGCGAGCCGGTCCTGTTCAGCCAGGACGAGGGCATCCGCGCGGACACCACCGTCGAGGGCCTGGCCAAGCTGCGCCCGGCCTTCACCAAGGACGGCACGATCACCGCCGGCACCTCCTCGCAGATCTCCGACGGCGCCGCCGCGGTGGTCGTGATGAGCAAGGCCAAGGCCGAGGAGCTCGGCCTGACCTGGATCGCCGAGATCGGCGCGCACGGCAACGTGGCCGGCCCGGACAACTCGCTGCAGTCGCAGCCGTCCAACGCGATCAGGCACGCGCTGGCCAAGGAGGGCCTGGAGGTCGCCGACCTCGACCTGATCGAGATCAACGAGGCGTTCGCCGCCGTCGCCTACCAGTCGATGAAGGACCTGGGCGTCTCCTCGGACATCGTCAACGTCAACGGCGGCGCGATCGCGCTCGGCCACCCGATCGGCATGTCCGGTGCCCGCGTGGTGCTGACCCTGGCGCTGGAGCTGCAGCGCCGCGGCGGCGGGATCGGCGCGGCCGCGCTGTGCGGCGGCGGGGGCCAGGGCGACGCGCTCATCGTGCGCGTCCCGAAGGCCTGATCGGCTGATCTGATCTTCGGGGCTGCGGACCGCCACAAGCGGTCCGCAGCCCCTTCGGCGTCCGCATCACGCTAGGAGCTCCCGATGATCGATGTCGCCACGCTGGTCGAGCAGGCCCGGGAGGGCCGACCGCGGGCCGTCGCCCGGCTGATCACACTGGTCGAGAACGCCGCCCCGCAGCTGCGGGAGGCGATGGCCGCGCTCGCGCCGCACACCGGCCAGGGCTACACGGTGGGACTGACCGGCTCGCCCGGGGTCGGCAAGTCCACCTCCACCTCGGCGCTGGTCTCCGCCTACCGGCGGCTCGGCAAGCGGGTCGGGGTGCTCGCCGTCGACCCGTCCTCGCCGTTCTCCGGCGGCGCACTGCTCGGAGACCGGGTCCGGATGCAGGACCACGCCACCGACCCCGAGGTGTTCATCCGCTCGATGGCCACCCGCGGGCACCTCGGCGGGCTCTCCTGGGCGGCTCCGCAGGCCCTGCGGGTGCTGGACGCGGCCGGCTGCGACGTGATCCTCGTCGAGACCGTCGGCGTCGGGCAGTCCGAGGTCGAGGTGGCCGCCCAGGCCGACACCACCGTGGTGCTGCTCGCCCCCGGCATGGGCGACGGCATCCAGGCCGCCAAGGCGGGGATCCTGGAGATCGGCGACGTCTTCGTCGTCAACAAGGCCGACCGGGACGGCGCCGACGCCACCGCGCGCGAACTCAACCACATGCTCGGCCTCGGCGAGGCCCGTGAGGCGGGGGACTGGCGCCCGCCGATCGTGAAGACCGTCGCCGCCCGCGGCGAAGGCGTGGACGAGGTGGTCGAGGCGCTGGAGAAGCACCGCGCCTGGCTGGAGGAGCACGGCGAACTCGCGGTGCGCCGCCGCCGCCGGGCGGCCGAGGAGATCGAGGCCATCGCCCTGGCCGAACTGCGCGCCCGGATCGGTGATCTCCGCGGGGACCGCCACCTCGCCGCCCTCGCGGAGCGCGTCGCCGCCGGCGAGCTCGACCCGTACGGCGCCGCCGACGAACTCGTCGCCGGCCTGACCACGGGCTGACGGCCCGCCCTTCCGGGAGGCGCGACGCGACGGCGGCCCCGGCCGGGCCTGGCCGGTGCCGCCGGAACCAGCGCTGACCGGTGCTCGCGCCGCCGCTTTGCCGCTCCGACCGCGGGAAGTCGGCCCGGCCGACTTCCCGCGGTCTTCTGCCTACGGCTTGCCCTTCTGCCTACGGCTTGCCCTTCTGCCTACGGCTTGCCCTTCTGCCTACGGCTTGCCGCGGAGGCCGCGGAGGTGTTCGGCGACGGGGGCGAGGGCCTCGTACATGGCGTCCAGCTGTTCCGGGGTGAAGCGGTCGATGAAGTGCGCCCGGACGCTGCGCACGTGGTCCGGGGCGACGCGCTGCATGGTCTCCCAGCCCTGCTCGGTGAGGTGGGCGTAGAGGCCTCGCCGGTCGCCGGGGCACTCCTGGCGGAGGACGAGGCCGGCGGTCTCCATGCGGGTGATCTGGTGGGAGAGCCGGCTCTTCGACTGGAGGGTGGCGGTCGCGAGGTCGGTCATCCGCATGCGGCGGTCGGGGGCCTCGGAGAGCACGACGAGGATCTCGTAGTCGTTGATCGCCAGGTTGTGGGGCTGGAGTTCGCGGCTGAGCTGGTAGTCCAGCAGCTTGGCGACCTCCAGATGGGCGCGCCACATCCGCTGCTCCCTGACGCTCAGCCAGGGGGTGTCCTCCTCCGGCTGCGACGGAGGGTTGTCCGCAGTGTCGATCGTGTGCGTATCCATGGGAGCCAGCATAGCGGATTTAGTTCAATCTTGTACAAGTTTACAGGCCGAAACGCCGACCGAGGTCGCCCAGGTTACCGAGGCCCGGCACGTTGGGGTTACCACCGCCGTGCCCGGCCGAACCCGGCTGGGGCGGCACTCCGCCGACCGGCACGCCGGCCTCCGCCCCGACCTGGCCGACCGACCGCTCGGCCATCAGCTTCTCGCTGGACTGCAGCAGCACCTGGCCGGCGCCGATGAACTCGAACTGGTGCTCCTCGCCGGAGGCGCCGCCGATGCCGGTCAACCGCCGCAGGCCGCCGATCAGTCCGTGCATGTAGTCGTGGTCGTAGTGGTGGCACGGCGCCGGGCAGTCCGCCCAGCCGACCAGCGCCTGCGGGTCCACCCGGATCGGCGGCTCGACGAAGTGCACCGGCCCGTTGGAGGCGGCGACGAAGCGGCCGGTGCCGAGCAGGGTCAGGAAGCCCGGGATGATCGACTGCTTGAGCCGCAGCGTCGGGTCGAAGGCCAGCAGGTTGCCCGACCGGACGGTCAGGTTGCCGTCCTCCAGGTCGTAGGAGTTGAGGTCGAAGGCCCGGTCGGCCAGCAGCAGCTTGCCGCGGCCCTCGGCGACCACCCAGTCCGACGCGTGCATCGGCGAGTTGAAGTGCTGCCCGAGCATCCGGTCGACCATCCCGGCGCCCACGCCCCTGAAGGTGATGTCGCCGTAGTACGCGACCATCTTGCCCTTCTGCAGGAAGTACGACCCGTTCAGCTCAACCGAGAAGGCGTACGGGTTGACGTTGTCGTTGACCGGCAGGCTGTACGCGTCGTGCACCACCGGGCCGGCGCCGCCCTGCGCGGTCGGCAGCGGGGCGATCGGGCCGCCGAACTGCTCCTGCGCGTACGGCTGCTGGGGCGGCGGCGGGGGCTGGTAGGCGGGCGGGGGCGGCGGATATCCCGGCTGCGCGCCGTGGTTCGGCGGAGGCGGCGGGGGGACGGCGAAGCCGGGCTGGGTCGGCTGGTCGTGCGGCGACCCGTACGGGGGCTGCGGCGGGTAGGACATCAGAGCTTCTCCTCGCTCGCCTGGACGTACACCGCACCCTGCCCGGACAGCTCCAGTTGGAAGCCCTCGCCCGAACCGCGGCCGATCATGTCGCGCCAGCCGATCGCGGTGGACAGCTTGTTGCGCACGTCGCCGCGGTGCGCCACGTACGCCTGCGGGTCGACGTGCACCGCCTGGCCGTGGACGATCGGCAGCTCGAAGACGCCGCCGTGGGCCATCACGGCGACCGACCCGTGGCCCTCCAGCTTGGTGGTGAACAGTCCCTGCCCGGTGACCTGGCCGCGGACCATGCCCATCACCCCGCCCTGCGAGCCCATGAACATGGTGGACTGCCGCAGCGTGCCCTCGAAGGCGAGCAGCCGGTCCGCCTCGACGTACAGCGTGTCGCCGACCAGGTCGATGACGTGGACGTGGTGGCCGCCGTGGCCGAACATCACCCGGCCCTGGCCCTCGACGGTCATCAGCGGGGTGTCCTCGTTGGCCACCCGGCGGCCGATCATGGACATCACGCCGCCCTGCCCGCCGGTGATGTTCGGCGTGAAGCGGACGTCGCCGCTGTACGCGAGCATCGCGCCGCGCTGGCTGAACAGCCGCTGCCCGGGCACCACCTGGGCCTCGACCATCTTGCCGTTGATCTTCGTGAAGGCCATCAGACGTCACCCCCGAAGGTGATCTTCTCGGAGGGCTGCACGTACACCAGGCCGTCGCCGGCGAACTCGACCTGGACGGCCTCGCCGCCGCCCTCGCCGATCACCGTGGTCCAGCCCGCGCCCGACTTCAGGCTGCGCTGCAGGCTGCCGGTGTGCGCCACGTAGGCGCCCGGGTCCACGCGCAGCGGCATGCTCTTGTCGACCCGCAGGATGACGGCCGGCCCGTTGGAGGTGAGGGCCGCCCAGCCGTGCCCCTCCACCTTGGTGGTGAAGAGGCCGTTGCCGGAGGACATGCCGTTCAGGCCGGTGAAGCTGGTGCCGGTGTGCAGGCCGGCCTCGGTGCAGAGCAGGTTGTCCGCCTCGACGTAGAGCGTCTCGCCGTTCAGCCTGACCAGGCTGATCTCGGCGGCCTTGTCGGCGAAGTAGCAGGTGCCCTGGCCCTTCACCTCCATGACGGTCATCTTCTCGCCGGTCAGCCGGCGGGCGACCATGCCGCGCAGGCCGTCGCCGCCGCCGGTGAGTTTCTTGAAGGTCATCTGCCCGGTGTAGGCGACCATGGAGCCGTGTCTGGCCTTGACGGCGTCCCCGGCCAACTCGACGGCGAGCACCCGCGATCCCTGGAGTCTGAACTGAGCCACGGCCGCAATCTAGCCGCTGCGGCCGTGGCTCGGGGAGGGTGCGGGGCCCGACTGGTACCGGGCTGGGACAAAAAGCGCCGGTCAGGACCGGGCGTGCGCCCCGTGCCCGGGGTGCGGGACGGCGCCGGCGGCCTGCTCGACCTCCAGCAGCGAGGCCGAGTGGCGCTCCGCCTCGAAGGCCACCACGCCGCCGCGCAGCCCGAACAGGCGCTTGGACAGCATGATCCACAGGACCGCCGCGATGTTCAGCAGCAGGGTGCAGACCTTCACCGCGCTGACGTGGTGGCTCAGCTCGTAGCCCTCCAGCGGCAGGAAGGCCGCGGTGGCGACCACCGTCAGGTACTCGGCCCAGCGCTTGTTGAGCCAGAGGCCGACGGCCTCGACGATCTCGATCAGGGCGTAGGCCAGCAGGGCGCCCGCGACGATCAGCAGGGTGCTCTTCTTGGCGTCGAAGGTCTTGCGGATCGTCTCGACGATCGGGGCGTGGTCGAGGTCCCAGTGGAAGTGGTCGGTGACCGGCTTGAAGACCGTCAGGTTCTCGTCGAAGACCCGGTGCACCGCGTCCTGGCTGTTGGAGAACTTCCACACGGCCCAGGCCATCACGATGATCAGCAGTCCGCGCAGGACCCGCTCGACGGCCAGGAAGCGCAGGATGAACAGGTCCCGCAGGGCCTTGCCGCGCGGCACCAGCGGCGCGTCCCCGGCCGGGCCGGAGCCGTGCGGGGCGCCCAGGGCGAAGTCGCCGCAGCGCAGGCACCGCCAGGCGTCGCCGAGGGCGGTGGCGGCGTGCAGCCGGGCGGCCAGTTCGGGCTCGGCCGGCGCGTAGGTGGTGTGGCCGCGCTTGGCGCAGGTCCTGCGGTCCCAGTCCCGCTTGAACATGTGGTGGCTACCCCCGTGTGCGTTGCGTGGGCGCCCGGGTCGGTGGGCGCGCGGGCAGCAGGATAGGGGTTCCCGGGGGCGGGTGGTGGCATGCGGTGGCGTACGGCCGCGTTCTGGCGCACAGCTGTGACAAGCGGAACTGCCCCCGGAGGCGGGGCGGGCAGTGTGAGATCGGGCACGGTGCCCACCCCCGGCCGGGGGCTCGGACAGGTGCTCGGTGATAATGGCCGGAAGGCTTGTGAGTCGCTTCACAAGCGCGTCCGTGCCTTCGACCCCCGTATTGAGGTACCCAACGTGAACAGCAGCGCCGTCCACCGCCTGCGCCTGGTCTCCGGCCCCGAAGGGGTCTCGTTCATCCTGCTGCTGATCTGCTCGGTGCTGAAGCGGACCACCTCCTTCGACGCCGTCCCGGTGATGGGCATGGTCCACGGGATCCTGTTCATCCTGTACGTGGCCTTCTGGATCATGGCCTGGCAGACGCAGAAGTGGGACGCCAAGCGCGGCATCCTGCTGTTCGTGCTCTCGGTGCTGCCCACCGGCGGCTTCTTCGCCGAGCGGATGCTGGCGCGCGAGGAGCGCGGCGAGTGGGAGCCCGCCGTCGCCGGACCCTCGCCCGTCGCCTGACCCCCGCCGTCGCCTGACCCCCACCCGGGCGTGGCCCGGTCCCGTCGCGGACGGCCGACAGGCTGCCGCGGCCCCCTCTTCCGAGGGGCCGCGGCAGCCTGTCGCCGTTTCCTGCCGGGGTGGCTCGCGCCGGGGCGGCTAGTTGACGTTCACGCCGCTCCAGGCCGCCGCGACCGTCCGGTACTCGGTGCTGGTCGCGCCGTACAGGTCGGTGGCGGCCTTCAGGGTCGCCGCGCGGGCGGCCTTGTAGTTGGTGGTGGAGGTCATGTAGACGGTCAGCGCGCGGTACCAGATCGCCGCCGCCTTGGCGCGGCCGATGCCCGTCACCGTGGAGCCGTTGGAGGTCGGGCTGTTGTAGCTGACGCCGTTGATCACCTTGGCGCCGCTGCCCTCGGCGAGCAGGTAGAAGAAGTGGTTGGCGACGCCGGAGGAGTAGTGGACGTCCTTGTTCCCGACGGTGGAGGACCAGTTGTCGGCCGAGGCGCCGTCCTTGGAGGGCTTGTCCATGTAGCGCAGCGGGGTGCCGTTGCCGTTGATGTTGAGCTTCTCGCCGATCAGGTAGTCCGGCGGGTCGGCGGGCAGGTTGGCGTACCACTCGACCATGGTGCCGAAGATGTCCGAGGTGGCCTCGTTGAGGCCGCCGGACTCGCCGGAGTAGATGAGCCCGGCGGTGGCGGAGGTGACGCCGTGGCTCATCTCGTGGCCGGAGACGTCGATGGCGGTCAGCGGGTGGGTGTTGCCGGAGCCGTCGCCGTACGTCATGCAGAAGCAGGAGTCGTCCCAGAACGCGTTCACGTAGCCGGTGCTGTAGTGGACGCGGCTGGAGGCGCCGACGCCGTTGTTCTTGATGCCGTTGCGGCCGAAGGTGTTCTTGTAGAAGTCCCAGGTGGCGGCGGCGCCGTACTGGGCGTCCACGGCGGCGGACTCGCGGTTGGAGGGCAGGCCGTTGCCGAACGAATTGGTGGTGTTGGCGAACAGCGTGCCGCTGCCCGAGGTGCCGCCCTTGAGGTCGGTGGTGGACTGGTTGCCCCGGCTGGCGTCCTTGAGCTGGTAGGACGAGCCGCTCTGGGTCGTGGTCAGGGTGACGGTGCCGACGTTGACGCCCTTGCCGGTGCCGGTCGCGGTCTGCACCTGCTCCTGGCTGGAGAGCACCTGGCCGGTGGCGGCGTCGGTGACGACCTCCTGGCGGCTCGGGGTGCCGTCCGCGCGCTCGCCGCGGACGACCGTGCGGTGGGCCAGGCGCGGGGTGCCGTCGGCGGCCCAGACCACCAGCTGGGGCGCGTCGGTGCCGTCGACCCGGGCGAGGGCCGCCTCGTCCTCGTCGGCGGCGGCGCCGACCGTCGCCCGCACCGCGGCGGTGGCCCGCTCGGCGGCCTGGGGCGCGGCCAGGTCCGGGGTCAGGGTGGGCACGGACAGCCGGCCCGCGAAGGCCCGGTCGACCGAGCCGACCGAGCCGTCGGCCTTCTGGTGGACGACCAGGTCGCCGCCGATCACCGGCAGCCCGGCGTAGGTCCGCTCGTACCGGAGGTGGCGGGTGCCGTCCCGGTCCACCACCACGTCCTTGGGCACGAGCTTCTCCTGGCCGCCGAGGGCCAGGGCCTGGGCGACCGGGGCGCTCTGCCCGGCGGCCAGCGCGAGCAGCGCGGACTGCTGCTGCTCCGGTGCGGGGGCGGCGGCCTGGGCGGGGGCGGCGGCGATCTGGATGACGCCGGCGAGCAGGGCGGTGGCGGAGAGTACGGCTCCGACAGTCAGCTTTCGCTTCACGGACGGGGGTTCCTTCCACGAGACCCGCGGGTGCGTGCGGGTGCGCCGTCTACCGGGGCGCCGGGGTTGACGCCGTGGGGCGGTAGGGCGCGGACGTGCTGCTCCCGTGCGGTTCCTGACGCTCCGCCGGTCGGGGTGGGGGTGGCGGAGGTCGGACGGGGCTTGGTCAGAAGCATGACAATCCCCGGCAGGAATGGACAGGCCGCCTCCCGTGATTGGCCGGGAATCGCCAAGCGGCGTTACGGATGGGTCGGTCGGAGCTTGCTGTCCGGTTTCGGCGGTTCGTCCCCGCTGGCGGGAGCCCGCCAGCCGGGCGGCCTTGACGGCCCGGCACGGCGGACGCCCGGGGCCTGCCCTCCGACAGGGCCCCGGGCGTCCGATCCGCTTGCTCCGTGGGTCAGTTGACGTTGACGGCGCTCCAAGTCGCGGCGACCGCGTTGTACTCGGCGCCGTTCGCGCCGTACAGGTCGGAGGCGGCCTTCAGGGTCGCCGCGCGGGCGCCCGCGTAGTCGGTGGTCGAGGTCATGTAGGTGGTCAGCGCCTTGTACCAGACCTGTGCGGCCTTGTCCCGGCCGATGCCGGCGAGGGTGGAGCCGTTGGCGGTCGGGCTGTTGTAGCTGACGCCGTTTATGGTCTTGGCGCCGCTGCCCTCGGCGAGCAGGTAGAAGAAGTGGTTGGCCACGCCGGAGGAGTAGTGCACGTCCAGGTCGCCGACCGAGGGGGACCAGTAGTCCGCCGAGGACCCGTCCTTGGACGGCTGGTCCATGTAGCGCAGCGGCTTGCCGTCGCCGTTGATGTTGATCAGCTCGCCGATCAGGTAGTCCGGCTTGTCGGCGGCCAGGTTGGCGTAGAACTCGACCATGGTGCCGAAGATGTCCGAGGTGGCCTCGTTGAGGCCGCCGGACTCGCCCGAGTAGTTCAGGCCGGCGGTGGCGGAGGTGACGCCGTGGCTCATCTCGTGGCCGGCCACGTCCAGTTCGGTCAGCGGGTGGGTGTTGCTGGTGCCGTCGCCGTAGGTCATGCAGAAGCAGGAGTCGTCCCAGAACGCGTTGACGTAGTTGCGCCCGTAGTGGACCCGGCTCGCCGCGCCGACGCCGTTGTTCTTGATGCCGCTGCGGCCGAAGGTGTTCTTGTAGAAGTCCCAGGTGGCGGCGGCGCCGTACTGGGCGTCCACGGCGGCGGACTCCGCGTTGGAGGCCAGGCCGTTGCCGAAGCTGTCGGTGGAGTTGGCGACCAGGGTGCCGGAGCCGGAGGTCTTGCTCTTCAGCGTGTAGGTGGCCTGGCCGCCGCGGCTCGCGTCCTTCAGCGAGTAGGTCGTGCCGCTCTGGGTGGTGGTCAGCGGGACGGTGCCGACGAAGACGCCCTTGCCGGTGCCGGCGGCGGTCTGCACCTCCTCGTGGGTGGAGAGCACCTGGCCGCTCGCCGCGTCGGTGACCAGCAGCTGGCGGCTCGGGGTGCCGTCGGCGCGCTCGCCCTCGACGGTGGTGCGGTACGCCAGGCGCGGGCTGCCGTCGGTGGCCCAGACCACCAGCTCGGCCGTGCCGGTCTGGTGCACCGCCGTCAGCGGGGCCTCGTCCTTGTCGACGGTGACGCCGACGGTGGACTGCACGGCGCCGGTGGCCTGGGCGGCGGCCTTGTCGGCGGGGATCTGCGGGGTGAGGCTCGGCAGGGCGATCGTCGCACCGGTGGCCTTGTCCACGGAGGTGGTCGAGCCGTCCGCCTTCTGGTGCACCACGAGGTCGCCGCCCAGGACCGGGAGCCCGGCGAAGGTGCGCTCGTAGCGGAAGTGGCGGGTGCCGTCGGCGTCCACCAGGGCGTCCTTGGCCACCAGCTGCTCCTGGCCGCCCAGGGCCAGGGCGTGCGCGACCTTGGCCGCCTGGCTGTTGGCCAGGGCGATCAGGTCGGCGGCCCGGGAGTGCGGGGCCGGGTCCGCGACGGCCGCGGTGCTGACCTGGACGACGCCCGTGAGCAGGGCGGTGGCGGAGAGTACGGCGACTGCGGCGAGCTTTCGCTTCACGGACGAGTCCCTTCGGGAAACCGCGTGTGGGCGCGGTCGCACCTCGTCCCGGGGGCCGGGGTCGGCACCTGAGGGGCAGGACGGGTGCTGGCGTGCAGGGCCCCGGGCGGTCGAGCGGCTGGCCACCGGTGGGTGGGGGTGGTGGCTACCGAACGGGGTTGGCGGAAAGCATGACAATCGAGCAAATCAAATGACAGGTCTTGCTCATGAATTGGCCAAGTCCCGCCAGATCGAAGGATTGTGAACGGACCGACAAATGGGATGGATCACCCCGCCCGGCCGGGAGTCGCCGACCGAACCGAGGCCTGTCGGAGCGGGATTGGCGCGGTCGGGCATCCGATCCCGTTGCCCCGCGCGGCTGTTGCGCCGCGTTCACACCGGTGCAATGTCCTGGTATGGACCTGGCCGTCCGGTTGGCGGGTTCCCGCCACGTGTCCCGCTTGTCCACCATCAGGACGACTGGTAACAACCGTCACGTCCGCCGGTACGGTTGGGAGGTGGCCAAGCCCCTCGCTCTCGACTTCGACCCGATCGCCCGCGCCGACGAGCTGTGGACCCGCCGCTGGGGTGGAGTCCCCTCGATGGCGGCGATCACCTCGATCATGCGCGCCCACCAGATCCTGCTCTCCCGCGTGGACGCGGTGCTCAAGCCCTACGGGCTGACCTTCGCCCGCTACGAGGCCCTGGTGCTGCTGACCTTCAGTCGGACGGGAGAGCTCTCGCTCTCCAAGATCGGCGAGCGGCTCATGGTCCACCCGACCAGCGTGACCAACACCGTCGACCGCCTGGAGCGGGCCGGCCTGGTCGCCCGCCGCCCCAACCCGCTGGACGGCCGCGGCGTGCTGGCCGCGATCACCGGGCGCGGCCGCGAGGTGGTCGAGGAGGCCACCCGGGAGCTGATGGCGATGGACTTCGGGCTGGAGGAGTACGGCCCCGAGCAGTGCCGCGAGGTGTTCGAGCTGCTGAAGCCGCTGCGGATCGCGGCCGGCGACTTCTCGGAGCCGGAGGAGGGGGCTGCGCGGGCGCGGCCGTGAGGGCGGCTACCCTCGTGGGAGCGGTGCGCGGATCCGGGCGTACCGGCCGAAACTGCCGAGCGAGGCGAGGAACAGTATGAAGGCGACCCCCCTGCTGGGCTGGTACCGGGCCCTGGCCATTGCGACCGGTGTGGCGCTGCTGGTGTTCTGCGGCTTCATGGTCGCGAAGTACGGCTTCGGCGCGGCCGAGGACCTGACCACCTACGTCGCGATGCTGCACGGCTACCTCTACATCGGGTACTTCGTCGTGACCTTCCTGCTCGGGCAGAAGCTGAAGTGGCCGCTCGGCCGGCTGGTGCTGACACTGGCGGCGGGCTGCATCCCGTTCCTCTCCTTCGTCTTCGAGCGCAGGGTGGCCCGCGAGGCCGCCGAGAAGCTGCCGGCGGGCACCGGTGCCCGCCAGCCGGCCGGCGTCTGAGCCGCCCGGGCCGCACGAGGCGACCGGCCGCACCGGACCGCCGGGCCGCGTGAGGGCCCCTTCCCCGCGGGGAGGGGGCCCTCGGCGCTTTCCCGGCGCGCCCGCCGCGCCGTCCATCGACAAGTACTAGGACGTCCGAGTAAATTGTTAGGACGTCCTAACAGTTGTGCCGCCCCCTCGCCGTGGCGGCCGTACGGAGCGGAGTTCGGGCCATGGACGCCGAGGAGATCGAGCGCGGACGGCAGCGCTGGCAGCAGCGGTACGACAAGGCCCGCAAGCGGGACGCGGACTTCGCCACCCTGTCCGGTGACGAGGTCGAGCCGGTCTACGGCCCGCCCGCCGGGCAGGCCCACGAGGGCTTCGAGCGGATCGGCTGGCCCGGGGAGTACCCGTACACCCGCGGCCTGCACCCGACCGGCTACCGCGGCCGCACCTGGACCATCCGCCAGTTCGCCGGCTTCGGCAACGCCCAGCAGACCAACGAGCGCTACCGGATGATCCTGGACGCGGGCGGCGGCGGCCTCTCGGTCGCCTTCGACATGCCCACCCTGATGGGCTACGACTCCGACGACCCCAAGTCGCTCGGCGAGGTCGGCCACTGCGGCGTGGCCATCGACTCCGCCGCCGACATGGAGGTGCTGTTCCGGGGCATCCCGCTCGGCGAGGTCACCACCTCGATGACGATCAGCGGCCCGGCCGTCCCGATCTTCTGCATGTACCTCGTCGCCGCCGAGCGCCAGGGCGTCGACCCCGCGGTGCTCAACGGCACGCTGCAGACGGACATCTTCAAGGAGTACATCGCGCAGAAGGAGTGGCTGTTCGCGCCCGAGCCGCACCTGCGCCTGATCGGCGACCTGATGGCCTACTGCGCGGAGGGCATCCCCGCGTACAAGCCGCTGTCCGTCTCCGGCTACCACATCCGCGAGGCCGGGGCGACGGCCGCGCAGGAGCTGGCGTACACCCTCGCGGACGGCTTCGGCTACGTCGAGCTGGGCCTGTCCCGGGGCCTGGACGTGGACGTGTTCGCGCCCGGCCTGTCCTTCTTCTTCGACGCGCACCTGGACTTCTTCGAGGAGATCGCCAAGTTCCGGGCCGCGCGCCGGATCTGGGCCCGCTGGATGCGCGACCGCTTCGGCGCCAAGACGGACAAGGCGCAGTGGCTGCGCTTCCACACCCAGACGGCGGGCGTCTCGCTCACCGCGCAGCAGCCCTACAACAACGTGGTCCGCACCGCCGTCGAGGCGCTGGCCGCGGTGCTCGGCGGCACCAACTCGCTGCACACGAACGCCCTGGACGAGACCCTGGCGCTGCCGTCCGAGCAGGCCGCCGAGATCGCCCTGCGCACCCAGCAGGTGCTGATGGAGGAGACCGGTGTCGCCAACGTGGCGGACCCGCTGGGCGGTTCCTGGTACGTCGAGGCGCTGACCGACCGGATCGAGGAGCAGGCCGAGGCGATCTTCCAGCGGATCCTCGACAAGGGCCGCGAGGACCACGAGATCGGCCCGATCACCTCCGGGATCCTGCGCGGCATCGAGGAGGGCTGGTTCACCGGCGAGATCGCCGAGGCGGCCTTCCAGTACCAGCAGTCGGTGGAGAAGGGCGACAAGCGCGTGGTCGGCGTCAACTGCCACCCGGGCAGCGTCACCAAGGAGTTGGAGATCCTGCGGGTCAGCCACGAGGTCGAGCGCGAGCAGGTGCGCGTGCTGGGCGAGCGCAAGGCGGCGCGGGACGAGGCGGCCGTCCGGGCCGGGCTGGACGCCATGCTGGCGGCCGCGCGCTCGGGCGAATCGATGATCCCGCCGATGCTCGACGCGGTGCGGGCCGAGGCGACGCTGGGCGAGATCTGCAACGCGCTGCGGCAGGAGTGGGGGACGTACCAGGAGAACGCGGCGTTCTGACCGCGTCCGACCGCGTGCCGAGCGCGGTGGCGGCCGCCCGTACGGACCCCCGTGCGGGCGGCCGCGGCGTGCCCGGCGGCGTCAGCAGGTGGTGAGGGGGCCGAGCAGCAGGTCGGTGAAGCGGCGGGTCCATGCCGGGGTGATCGGCTCGCCGCTGACCAGGACGCGGTGTTCGACGGTGCCCGCGATGGTGTCGAAGATGATGTCGACCTCCTCGCGGGCCGTTTCGGCGTCGGTGTCCGCCTCCAGCTCGCCGCGGGCCTGGGCGGCGGCCCGGCCCTGGCGGACCAGGTGCTTCTGGGGGTCGACGATGGCCTCGCGGATCCGGCGGTGCAGTTGCCGGTCGCGGGTGCCCTCGGCGAACAGCGCGAGCAGCGCGGCCTGGGTCTCGGGGCGGGCCAGCAGGTCGGCGAACTGGGCCACCACGGCCTCGATGTCGGCCCGCAGGCTGCCGAGGTCGGGCATCACGAGGTCGTCGAAGAGGCTGGCGACGGCGTCGACCACGAGTTCGTTCTTGGAGGGCCAGCGGCGGTAGAGGGTGGTCTTGGCGACGCCGGCGCGGCTCGCCACGTGGCCCATGGTCAGTCCGCCCCAGCCGAGTTCGGCGAGGGCTTCGCGGGTGGCGTCGAGGATCGCGCGGTCGGCGGCGGCGCTGCGCGGGCGGCCCTTGGCGCGGACGGCGCCGGCGGCTTCGGGGGCGGTGCCGGCCGGGGCCGGTCTCGCGGGGGGCTGGGCGGCCGGCACCGGGCCTCCTTGCGCTTTACTGGGGAGTAACTTGAGTGGGGCTGGTAACGGTAGCGACTGTTCGCCGTTTCGGGCAGCCGGGCCCCCCGGGAAAGTGGGGCAGGTCACGTCGCCGAACCGCCGGTGGGGCTTGCGGCCGGGCCACCGGCTCCAGTTACGCTACGACTCGTAGCGAAAGCAGTGACAACCAGGTGCCGCATCCCGTGGGACGGGGGCGGCACGGGCGCGGGTGGGGCTCCGCGCCGAACGGTCCAGGCTACCGGGGGAAGGGCGCGACGCCCGGGAACCGGCGCCGCGCGGTGAGCGCGGAGCGACTTTCCCGGGGATGGCGCCCGCGAGCAGTGCGTTCGGGGGAGGATGGTGCCATGCAGCCACGGAATTCGCGTCTCAACAGCTCCGCCCTGCGCGGTGCGGTCGACCTCGCCGCAGTGAAGGCGGCCGGGGAGGCCGCCCAGAAGGCCGAGCAGGCCCGGGCCGAGCGGGCCCGTCAGGCGGCCGCCGCCGAAGCGGACGGGTCCGCCGTCCCCCAGTCCGCCTACCAGCTCGTCCTCGACGTCACCGAGGACACCTTCGAGGCCGAGGTCGTCCAGCGCTCCTCCGAGGTGCCGGTCGTCATCGACTTCTGGGCCGAGTGGTGCGGGCCCTGCAAGCAGCTCAGCCCGATCCTGGAGAGCCTGGCCGAGGAGTACGCCGGCCGCTTCGTGCTCGCCAAGATCGACGTGGACGCCAACCAACTGCTGGCCCAGCAGTTCGGCATCCAGGGCATCCCGGCCGTGATGGCCGTGGTGGCCGGCCAGCTGGTGCCGCTGTTCCAGGGCGCGGAGAGCGCGGCCAACGTCCGCAAGGTGCTGGACCAGCTCATCCTGGTCGCCGAGCAGCGCTTCGGCGTGGGCGGCGTGGCCGGTGCCGGCGCGGCCGCCCCGGGCGGGGCCCCGGCCGCCGCACCGGAGCGGCCCGAGGACCCGGCGCTGGCCGCCGCGCACGACGCGCTGGACGCCGGTGACCTCGGCGGAGCCATCCAGGCGTACCGGAACGTGCTGGCCGACGACCCGGGCAACACCGAGGCCCGGCTGGGCCTGGCCCAGGCCGAGCTGCTGCGGCGCATCGAGGGCCTGGACCTGCAGGCCGTCCGGGCGGCGGCCGCGGCCGACCCGAAGAACGTCGAGGTCCAGCTCCAGGCGGCCGACCTGGACCTGGTCGGCGGTCACGTCGAGGACGCGTTCGGGCGTCTGGTGGCCACCGTCGGGCGGACGGCCGGCGGGGACCGGGACACCGCCCGGCTGCGCCTGCTGGAGCTGTTCGAGGTGATCGGCCCCGAGGACCCGCGGGTCGTCGCGGCCCGTACGGCGCTGGCGCGCGTGCTGTTCTGAGCCCGGTCGCGGGCCGTCGGCTGGCACGGCGGATGACCTGCGGTGTCGCCGGGTGATTTGGCGACAATCCGGTCAACCGGACAGAGGTTTACCAAATCTTGATTTCACCCGTGGGTGGTCACTACGCGTGACCACCCACGGGTGTTTCGTGGGTGTTTCCGGCGGATTTCGCCGTCACGCTTTCTTCAAGGCGTCACGCACGGTGCGGATCCCGCTCGTTCCATGATCGACGTCGCCGGATGTTGCATTACCCGTCAGTAAGGCACCCCTTGTGCTTCGCCCGGGATTCAAGCACGATCGGCGACGCCCGGTCCCAGACTCCACACCCGCCGACCACCGGTCGGCACGCGGAGCGCGGGATCCCCACCGGGCGAGCCGCCGGCCCCGGCCGGCGGTAGGGAGGGCAGGGGGGTATCCGCGGTCCCACGGCGGTTCCTGTCCTTCGACCGGCCGCGCGGCCCTGCGCGGTCGCTGGTTGTCGCTCGGGGGTGATCGCCGATGTCGTCGGTCCTGCCCGCCGCCCCGCAAGGACGGCCGGTGCTTGGCCGGGAGGGCCGCTGTACGCAGGCCGCTCCCGCGTCCGACGACGCCCAAGGCGCTCTCCGCTACCGAGGACGTAGCTCTCTCCCATCCCAGGCCCCCACCGGCGCTGGACGCGCCGCCGGGGAGCCGGAGATGTACGTCCTAGAAGGAGGACTCGCATGTCCAAGACCTACGGCAAGACCCGCTGGAAGCGCTTCGCCCTGGTGATGGTCCCGAGCGTCGCGGCCACCGCGATGGTCGGCGTCTCGATCGCCAACAGCGCGCTCGCCGCCTCGTTCAGCATTTCCGGCCAGCAGTTCAAGGTGAGCACCCCGCACCTCGAGGGCAAGAACTTCGCCCAGTTCGGCACCGTCGACATCGAGGCCAACGGCGCGCCGCACCCGGTCGCCGTCTCGGCCTTCGACTCGGCCGACATCACCAACCTGTGCCAGTCCGTGGTGACCGACCTGTCCAGGTTCGGCCTCGGCAAGATCACCCTCCAGCTCAACGCGGGCGGCAACGGCACGCCGGTGCACGCCGACAACCTGCTCATCGACCTGGAAGAACTGAAGGCCGACGCGACCTTCAAGAACATCAGCATCGGCCAGGACGCCTCGACCCTCACCGGCTCGGCGACCCAGGGCTGGGCGCCCCACCAGAAGGTCCAGGACGCGGGCGGGGGCAAGGGCCTGCCGACCGGCGCCACGGGCTTCGCCCAGGCCGCACCGGAGGCCACCCTGGACGGCGTCCAGCAGACCGCGCGCGCCACCTCGGCCGGCAAGTTCGTGCTCAGCGGCCTGCACCTCTCGCTCAAGCACGGCGACGGCCCGGGCAACGAGTGCTTCTGAGCCCCGCCTGACGGCGTGCCGGTCGGCGCGCCCGACCGACGGGACTCCCAGGGCCGGGGGCGGCGGGCTTTTCGCCGTTCCCGGCCCCAGTCAATGTTCTTCCCCTCGTAGAGACATCGAGGAGCTGCACCATGTCCAGCGCAACGGTCGAAACCCGGGCCGGCCACCAGAATCCGATCGGGTGGCTCTGGCGGCACTTCCGCGCGTTCCGCCGCACCAGGCCCTTCTGGGGCGGCCTGCTGGCCATGATCGCCGGCGTCCCGATCCTGTACTTCCCGTACGCCCACCTGGCGCTCGGGGCCGTGACCATCGCGATGTCCACCACGGCGGGGGCGGGCTCGCTGATCATCGGCGTCCTGATGATCCTGCTCGGCCTGACCGGCTGGTTCCAGCCGCCCGTCCGGGTCTTCGCGGGCATCGCGACCATCCTGCTGACGCTGGTCTCGATCCCGGTGTCCAACCTGGCCGGATTCGGCCTGGCCCTGCTGCCGGGCCTGATCGGCGGCGGCCTGCTGGTCTCCTGGGCGCCGCTGCCCGAGCCGAAGGCCGAGCCGGCGGCCAAGGGCGGGCGCCGTCGCCGGGGCAAGAGCGCGGTGGCCAGGAGTGCTGCCGCCGAGCCCGGGACCGCGACCGCCGGCGAGCCGGAAACCGCGACCGCCGCCGAACCGGCCGGGCCCGCTGTCGCGGAAGCCGCCGAGGCGCCCACCGCCCAGCTGCCCGCCCAGGGCGCGCCGCAGGAGCCGGGCGCCGGGCCCGCCGCCGCTGAGCCCGCCGCCGGGACCACCGTCCCGAAGCAGGGCGGCGCGGTCGACCAGGAGGGCGCGCGGTGACCGGGCCGGCCGAGCAAGCCGACGGCACGGCCGTCCCCGCGCAGCGCTCCGGCCGGCACGCGGCCCCGCGCACCCCCGTACGGGTCCGGCTGAGAGGCCGGGCGCTGGCCATGGCCGCGGTGCCGACCGCACTGCTGATGGCCGCCGCCTACACGCCCAACCCGGCGCTCGCCGAGTCCGCGGCGGGCAAGCCCTGCGGCAACGCGCCGGTCGCGGTGCCGGACGTCGCGCCGATCGAGACGCCCGTCCCCAAGAGCGACCTGCCCGAGCCGCCGCCGGGCCCGTCCAGCACGCCGACCACCGTGCCGGGCACGGCACCGGGGACGGTGCCCACGGCGGCGCCCACGACCGCGCCGTCCGGCGGCCCCTCCGCCGGGCCGAGCACGGTACCGGCCCAGCCGCCGACCGGCGCCCCCGCCCAGCAGCCCACCTCCCCGGTCAAGCCGCCGTCCGCGGCGACGCCGGCCACCCAGCCGCCCGCCGCCCGCTCGGCCGCCACCGGCGGCGCGGTCGCGTCCAGCGCGGTCTACCGGGGCGCCGGGACGGGTACCGGCACGGCCACCCAGGCCGGGCTGATCGACGACATCGTCGGCGGCATCAACCACCTGCTGAACCCGAACGGTTCGCCGAGCCCCAGCCCGAGCCCGAGCGCCGACCCGAGCACCACGCCGGGCACGACCCCGGCACCGGCCACCGCCCCGGCACCGGCCACCACCCCGGCCGCTCCGGCCCCGCGCGCGGGCACCCCGGCCCAGCCCGCCCCGGCGCAGGCCCCGGCCGCCAAGGACGCCGCTCCGCCCGCGGCCCGGCCCTCCGGCGGCACCGCCTCGCCGGCCGCGACGCCGAGCGGGAAGGCGAGCCCGAAGGCGACGCCCACCGCAGGTGCCTCCGGTACCGCCTCGCCCACCCCGGGCGCCTCCGGCTCGCCGTCCGCCACGCCGACCCAGAACCCCAACTGCGACGTGGACACCCGGAGTCTGACCGCCGGCGCCGCCGCCCAGGGGCAGGTCGTCCCGGAGCAGAACTGGACCCTGCAGACCAGCCGTCTCGCCCTGCACGGCGCGGTCTTCCACGGCGTCTACGACGTGAAGACGCCGACCGGCAGCAAGCGCGTCCTGAAGTTCGTGGTCGACAGCGTGGACATCGACAACCTCGACATGTCGACTCTGGAGGGCAACGGGGTGACCTTCCACGTCCAGGGCGCCAAGGGGTCCACCTCGACCATGCGCGAGGGCCCGGTCACCATGTACGTGGAGCGGCTGTCCGGCCACCTGTCCAAGCTGCTCGGCCTGCCGATCCCGATCGACCTGGGCGAGATCACGCTCACCCCCGACACCCTGCCGCGCTGGCTGTACGACCTGATCGGTGCCATCCCGATCCCGCTGGACCTGGAACTGACCGGCGTCACCGCCAAGCAGGCCGGCCAGTTCGGCGGCACCCTGCACATCCCGGGCATGCACCTGTTCAACGACAACGCGCCGTACAGCGACAAGTAGCACCCGCGCCCCGCGGCACCCGCGCACCGCAGTGCCGGCACCTCGCGCCCGGCACGTCGCCCGCGCCGTGAACGCCCGTGGGGCGGCCCTCCGAAGAGGACCGCCCCACGGGCGTTCGGGCGTGCCGGGTGCTCACTCGCTCCGGGTGCCCAGGTGGTGCACCTGCACCATGTTGGTGGTGCCGGGGATGCCGACCGGCACACCGGCGGTGACGATGACGGTGTCGCCCTCGGCGAGCCGGCCGAGCTTCAGCAGCTCCCGGTCGACCTGCGCGACCATCGCGTCGGTGGTGGCCACCTGCTCGGTCACGTACGCCTCGACGCCCCAGCTCAGCGAGAGCTGGTTGCGGGTGGCGGTGTCCGGGGTGAAGGCGATCACCGGGATCGGCGAGCGGTAGCGCGACAGCCGGCGGGCGGTGTCACCGGACTTGGTGAACGCGACCAGTGCCTTGCCGTCGAGGAAGTCGCCCAGCTCGCACGCCGCACGGGCGACCGAACCGCCCTGGGTGCGCGGCTTGCGGCCCGGGTTGAGGGGCTGGAGGCCCTGGGAGACGAGCTCCTCCTCGGCCTTCTCGCAGATCCGGCTCATGGTGCGCACGGTCTCGATCGGGTACTTCCCGACGCTCGACTCGGCGGAGAGCATGACCGCGTCGGCGCCGTCCAGGATGGCGTTGGCGACGTCGGAGACCTCGGCGCGGGTGGGGCGCGAGGCGTGGATCATCGACTCCATCATCTGGGTGGCGACGATGACCGGCTTGGCGTTGCGGCGGGCCAGGGTGACCAGCTGCTTCTGGACCAGCGGCACCCGCTCCAGCGGGTACTCCACCGCGAGGTCGCCGCGGGCGACCATGATGGCGTCGAAGGCGAGGACGATCTCCTCCATGGCCTCGACGGCCTGCGGCTTCTCGATCTTGGCGATGACCGGCACCCGGATGCCGACCTCGTCCATGACCTCGTGGACGTCCTTGATGTCGTCCGCGTTGCGGACGAAGGACAGGGCGATCATGTCGACGCCCAGGCGCAGGGCGAAGCGCAGGTCGTCCTTGTCCTTCTCGGACAGGGCGGGCACGTTCACAGCCGCGCCGGGCAGGTTGATGCCCTTGTTGTTCGAGAGCACGCCGCCCTCGACCACCACGGTCCTCACCCGCGGGCCGTCGACGCTGACGACCTCCAGGGCGATGACGCCGTCGTTGATCAGGATCGGGTCGCCGGGCTTCACGTCGCCGGGCAGGCCCTTGTAGGTGGTGCCGCAGATGTGCTGGTCACCGGGGACGTCCTCGGTGGTGATGGTGAACTCGTCGCCGTTGTCGACGGTCACCGGTCCGTTGGCGAAGGTGGCCAGACGGATCTTCGGACCCTGGAGGTCGGCCAGGACGCCGATGGCCTTGCCGGTGTCCTCCGAGACCTGGCGGACCTTGCGGTACCGCTCCTCGTGGTCCGCGTGGTTGCCGTGGCTCATGTTCAGTCGGGCGACGTTCATGCCCGCTTCGACGATGGCCTTCAGCTGTTCGTAGGAGTCCGTCGCCGGACCCAGGGTGCAGACAATTTTCGCTCGGCGCATATCGATCAGTCTATCCGTTCGTGTTATGCGTGCATTCGGGATGGACCGGGAGGAATCGCCGACGAATGGTTCCGAGGAGTGAGACGATTCGGTGTCAGCCCTCGGACCGGGGTTCCTCCGGCGACTCCGACGGCAGCGGCAGCGACGGGTCCGCGGGCCCTGCGGTCTCCGCGGGCTCCTGGTGCACCAGCGCGAAGGCCTGCCGGGCGATCTCCAGCTCCTCGTCGGTCGGCACCACCGCGACTGCCACCCGGGCGTAGGCCGGCGAGATGATCCGGGCCTCGCCGGAGCGCACCGAGTTCAGCTCCGGGTCGACGGCGATGCCCAGCTCCGTCAGCCCCGCGGTGGCCGCCGCGCGCACCGGCGCCGCGTTCTCCCCGACGCCCGCGGTGAACGCGATCGCGTCCACCCGGCCGAGCACCGCGTAGTAGCCGCCGATGTACTTGCGCAGCCGGTGGACGTACGAGTCGAAGGCGAGCCGGGCGTCCGCGTCCCCCTCGTCGGCCCGGCGCATGATCTCGCGCATGTCGTTGTCGCCGCACAGGCCGCGCAGGCCGCTGCGGCGGTTGAGCAGGTCGTCGATCTCGTCGACGGACAGCCCGCCGACCCGGTGCAGGTGGAAGACCACGCCGGCGTCGATGTCGCCCGAGCGGGTGCCCATGACCAGGCCCTCCAGCGGGGTCAGGCCCATCGAGGTGTCCACGCAGCGGCCGCCGCTGACCGCCGAGGCGGAGGCGCCGTTGCCCAGGTGCAGCACGATGACGTTGACCTCGGCCGGGTCCTTGCCGAGCAGCCGGGCGGTGGCCCGCGAGACGTACTGGTGCGAGGTGCCGTGGAAGCCGTACCGGCGCACCCGGTGTTCGTCGGCGACGGCCTTGTCGATCGCGTACCGGGCCGAGTACTCGGGCATCGAGGCGTGGAAGGCGGTGTCGAAGACGGCCACCTGGGGGAGGTCCGGGCGCAGCGCCCGGACCACCTCGATGCCGGTGATGTTGGCCGGGTTGTGCAGCGGCGCGACCGGGATCAGCCGGCGGATCTCCTTGAGCACGTCGTCGGTGACGACGGTCGGCTCGGTGAACCGCTTGCCGCCGTGCACCACCCGGTGGCCGATCGCGGCCAGCTCGGGGGAGTCCAGCCCGAGGCCGTCGGCGGCCAGCTCCTCGGCGACGGCCTTGAGCGCGGCGGTGTGGTCCGGGAAGGCCTGCAGCGTCTCGCGCCGCCCGCCCGTCTGCGGGGTGTGCACCAGGCGGCCGCCGGCCTCGCCGATCCGCTCGACCAGCCCGGAGGCCGGCCGGGTGCCGTCCAGCATGTCGATCAGCTGGTACTTCACCGACGAGGAGCCGGCGTTCAGCACCAGGACGCGGGTTCTTTCGCTCATGCCTGCGGCTCCTTGCGGTCCTGGGACTCGGACTCGGACTGGGACTGGATGGCGGTGATCGCGACGGTGTTGACGATGTCCTGCACCAGCGCCCCGCGCGAGAGGTCGTTGACGGGCTTGCGCAGCCCCTGTAGCACCGGGCCGACGGCGACCGCGCCGGCCGAGCGCTGGACGGCCTTGTAGGTGTTGTTGCCGGTGTTGAGGTCCGGGAAGATCAGCACGGTGGCCCGCCCGGCCACCGGTGAGCCCGGCAGTTTGGTGGCGGCGACGTGGGCGTCGACCGCCGCGTCGTACTGGATCGGGCCCTCGACCAGGATGTCGGGCCGCAGTCGGCGGACGATCTCGGTGGCCTTGCGCACCTTGTCGACGTCCGCGCCGGAGCCGGAGGTGCCGGTCGAGTACGAGAGCATCGCGACCCGCGGCTCCACGCCGAACTGGGCGGCGGTGGCGGCGGACTGGATCGCGATGTCGGCCAGCTGCTGGGCGTCCGGGTCGGGGTTGACCGCGCAGTCGCCGTACACCAGCACCTTGTCGGCCAGGCACATGAAGAAGACGGAGGAGACGATCGAGGCGCCCGGCGAGGTCTTGATCACCTCGAAGGCCGGCCGGATGGTCGCCGCGGTGGAGTGCACGGCGCCGGACACCATGCCGTCCGCGATGCCCTCCTGGACCATCAGGGTGCCGAAGTAGGAGACGTCGGTGACCACGTCCAGCGCCAGCTCGACGGTCATCCCCTTGTGGGCCCGCAGCCGCGCGTAGAGCTCGGCGAACTGGCGCCGCAGCGGGCTCGTGGTCGGGTCGACGATCCGGACCTGGGCGCGGTCGGCGCCCGGCTCCTCCTGCGGGAGCTCGATGCCGAGGCTCGCGGCCTTGCGCCGCACCGCGTCCGCCTCGCCGAGCAGGGTGAGGTCGCAGATGTTGCGGCGCAGCAGGATCTCGGCCGCGCGGAGCACCCGCTCCTCGGTGCCCTCGGGCAGCACGACGCGGCGGCGGCCGGACCGGGCGCGTTCCAGCAGCTCGTGCTCGAACATCATCGGGGTGACCCGCTCGGACCGGCCGACCTCGATCCGGTTGGTCAACTCGGCGGTGTCGACGTGCAGTTCGAACAGGCCGAGGGCGATCTCCGCCTTCCGCGGGCTGGCCGCGGTGAGCTTGCCCTCCAGGTGGGTCAGGGCGGCGGCGGTCGGCCAGCTGCCCTCCGGGACGACCGCGACCGGGGTGCCGGGGGCGAGCCGCGCCGCCAGGGCCATCACGTTCGGCCCGGGGTGCTGGCCGAGGGTCAGCAGCACTCCGGCGATCGGCGGGGCGCCGGCAGCGTGCGCGGCCAGCGAGCCGACCACCAGGTCGGCGCGGTCCCCGGGGGTGACGACGAGCGCGCCCTCGGTCAGCGCGTCGAGGAAGGTCGGCAGCATGGCGCCGCCGAAGACGTAGCCGCGCACGTCCCGGGCCAGGCCCGCGGCGTCGCCGAGCAGCACCTCGGCGCCGGTCGCCTCGACGAGCTGCGCCACGGTCGGCGCGGCCAGGGCCGGCTCCTCGGGGATGACGTAGACGGGGATCGGCAGCTTCTCGGTGAGCGTGCGCTGGATCCGCTGCTTGGCGCCCGGGGCGACCCGGTTGGCGATCATCGCCAGGGTCTCGCAGCCCAGGTCGGTGTACGCCCGGTGGGCGTTGCGCACCTCGGCGATCACGGCTTCCGGGTCGTCGCTGTGGCCGCCGACGACCGGCAGCACCGCGGCGCCGAACTCGTTGGCGAGGCGGGCGTTGAAGGCCAGTTCGTCCGGGATGTTGGTGTCGGCGAAGTCGGTGCCGAGCACGAGGACGGCCTGGCAGCGCCGCTCCAGCGCGCGGAAGCGGTCGACGAGGACGGAGACCAGCTCGTCCTGCCCCAGCGCGGCCTGCAGCGCGGCGGCCTCCTCGTACGTGAGGCCGTACAGCTCGGTGTTCGGCAGGTCGATCCGGTACCGGCCGCGCAGCAGCTCGACCACGTGGTCCGAGCCCGGCTGCCCGGGGGCGGCGGCGTGCACCAGCGGGCGGAAGACCCCGACCCGGTCCACCTGGCGGGTGAGCAATTCCATGACCCCGAGTTCGACCGCCTGCCGCCCGTCCCCCCGGTCGATGCCGGTCACGTACACGCTGCGCGCCACGCGGATGTCTCCGTCCCGTCGTCTCGGAAGGTCGTCATGTCGACCATACCTTCGCACTCCGAACGACTGTCCGCGAGCACAGGACCGCCGGGCAGGAAAGGGCCGGAGGCCCCCGGGGGCCGGGCGCGGCCGGGTGCCGCGCCCGCGGTGGCGGGCGGGGCACCCGGCGGCTCGACGGGCGGGCGCGGCCCTCAGCGGGCGGGGCGGAGCCAGATGGTGGCGAGTGGGGGGAGGACCAGTTCGGCGGAGCGGGGTTGGCCGTCCCATTCGACGGCTTCGGCCTTGACCGGGTGGGAGTTGCCGGTGCCGCTGCCGCCGTACTCCTCGGCGTCGGTGTTCAGCACCTCCTCCCACAGCTGGTCGCGGCCGGCCAGGCGGGGCAGGCCGACCCGGCGGCCGTGCCGGACGACCGGGGAGAAGTTGCAGACGGCGACGAGCGGGGAGCCGTCGGCCGCGTAGCGGACGAAGGAGAGCAGGTTGTCGTCGGCGGCGCCACCGTCGAGCCAGCGGAAGCCGTCCGGGGAGGTGTCCTGTTCCCACAGGGCCGGGGTGTCGAGGTAGTGCCGGTTGAGGTCGCGGACCAGGTTGCGCACCCCGAGGTGGTCCCGGTGGGCCGGCCACTGCGGGTCGAGCACCCACCACTGCGGGCCCTGCTCGTGGTCCCATTCCGCGCCCTGGGCGAACTCCTGCCCCATGTAGAGCAGTTGCTTGCCGGGGTGGGACCACATGAAGCCCAGGTAGGCGCGGTGGTTGGCGCGTTGCTGCCACCAGTCGCCGGGCATCTTGGCGACCAGGGCCTGCTTGCCGTGGACGACCTCGTCGTGCGAGATCGGCAGGACGTAGTTCTCGGAGTAGGCGTACACCATCGAGAAGGTGATCTCGTTGTGGTGGTACTTGCGGTGCACCGGCTCCTTGGACATGTAGACCAGCGAGTCGTGCATCCAGCCCATGTTCCACTTCAGCCCGAAGCCGAGGCCGCCGGCGTCGGTGGGCCGGGTGACGCCCTCCCAGGCGGTGGACTCCTCGGCGATGGTGACGACGCCCGGGCAGCGCCGGTAGACGGTGGCGTTCATCTCCTGGAGGAAGGAGGCCGCGTCCAGGTTCTCCCGGCCGCCGAACCGGTTGGGGGTCCAGGCGCCGCCTTCGCGGGAGTAGTCGAGGTAGAGCATCGAGGCGACGGCGTCCACCCGCAGGCCGTCGATGTGGAACTCCTCGCACCAGTAGACCGCGTTGGCGACGAGGAAGTTGCGCACCTCCTTGCGGCCGTAGTCGAACTCCAGGGTGCCCCAGTCCGGGTGCTCGGCGCGCAGCGGGTCGGCCGGCTCGTACAGCGGCTCGCCGTCGAAGCGGGCGAGCGCGAAGTCGTCCTTGGGGAAGTGTGCGGGCACCCAGTCGACGATCACGCCGATGCCGTGCCGGTGCAGGGTGTCCACCAGGTACCGGAAGTCGTCGGGGCCGCCGAGCCGGGCGGTGGGGGCGTAGTAGCCGGACACCTGGTAGCCCCAGGAGCCGCCGAAGGGGTGTTCCATCACCGGCATGAACTCCACGTGGGTGAAGTTCAACTCCTTGAGGTAGCCAGGCAGTTCCTCGGCGATGGCGCGGTAGGTGGTGAGGTCGGGGCGCCAGGACGGCAGGTGCAGCTCGTACACCGACATCGGTGCCCGGTGGTGGGTGGCGCGGGCCCGGCGGGCCATCCACTCGTCGTCCTGCCAGGTGTGGGAGGAGGAGGTGACGACCGAGGCGGTGCCGGGCGGGCACTGGGCGGCCCGGGCCAGTGGGTCGGCCTTGTCGAGCACCCAGCCCTGCCGGGTGTGCACCTCGTACTTGTACGTGGCGCCTTCGGCGAGGCCGGGGACGAACAGTTCCCAGATCCCGGAGGAGCCGAGCGAGCGCATCGGGTGCCCGGTGCCGTCCCAGTGGTTGAAGTCGCCGATCAGCCGGACTCCGACGGCGTTCGGCGCCCAGACCGCGAACGCGGTGCCGGCCACGCCGTCGACGGTGCGCACGTGGGAGCCGAGCGCCCGCCACAGCTGCTCGTGGCGGCCTTCGGAGATCAGGTGCAGGTCGAGTTCGCCGAGGGTGGGCGGGGTGCGGTAGCCGTCGTGCTGGCGCAGGGGCTCGCTGCCGGGGTAGCTCACGAGCAGGGAGTAGTCCGGCAGTTCACCGCCGGCCACCAGCCCGGTGAACAGTCCGCCCTGCTGGTGGGTGAGTTCGGCGGGGCCCTGGGGGGTTTCGACGACGACCCGCTCGGCGAACGGGCGCAGCACCCGGATCGCCGTGCCGCCGTTCACGGGGTGCGCGCCGAGCAGCGCGTGCGGGTCGTGGTGCTGTCCGCTCACCAGCCGCTCCACCTCGGACGGCGGCAGCGGCGCCTCGGGCAGGCGCAGGGCCCCGGACGGTGTCCCGGACGGTGTCCCGGACGGAGCCCCGGGCGGGGTGGCGGGCGGCGTGGTGGCCGGCCCGCTGGCCGCCGGGGCCTGGGCCCGGGGCGGGGAGCCGTCCGGTTCCTTCCGGTCCTTCCGGTTCTTCCGGGCCTCGGCCGGGTTCGTGCCCGGCCCCGACAGGAAGGTGGCCGGAACTGGGCGGTTGGGGCGGCCGGTCGGGTCGAGCGGCGTCACGGCGTGGTCCTCCTGCGGCGGGGGTGGGCGAACTCCGGCGGGCGGTACGTGGAGCGGTGCGTGAGCGGGGCGGGACGTGGAGCGGGCGGTAAGTGAGCGGGCGGTGCGTCGAGCGGGCGGTGCGTCGGGTGTGCCGTCGGGGGAGCGGCGGATCAGACGGACAGGGAGAGCCGGTTGATCGCGGCCAGCGGGATCGGCAGCCAGCCGGGCCGGTGCCGGGCCTCGTACACGACCTCGTACACCGCCTTGTCGATCTCCAGCGCCCGCATCAGTTCCGGCGAGGCCGCCGGGTCGGCGCCGCCCCCGGCGGTGTAGCCGGCGCAGAAGGCGGTGCGGTTGCGTTGGGCCCAGGCGGCGGCGAGGTGGGCCAGCTCCGGGTCGACGGGGCCGCCGGCCAGCAGGTGGGCGGCCGCGTAGTCGAAGGAGCGGAGCATCGCGGCGACGTCGCGCAGGGCGGGCTGCGGTTCGCGGCGTTCGTTGACGGATTTGGCGGGCTCGCCTTCGAAGTCCAGCAGTACCCAGCCGTGCGGGGTCCGCATCGCCTGTCCGAGATGGAGGTCGCCGTGGATGCGCTGGACCGGCAGGCCGTCGGGGTGGGCGTCGGCGAGTTGTTGGAAGGCGGTGCGCAGAGCGGCCCGGAAGCGGAGCAGGCCGGGGACTGCGGCGACGGCGCTGTCCAGCCGGTCGGCCATCGCGGTGGCGAGCCGTCCGGTCTGGGTGCGGTCGAGCCGGGCGACGGGCATGGAGCGGGCGAGGACGCGGTGGACTTCGGCGGTGGCCCGGCCGAGTCGGTGGGCTTCGATGGCGAAGTTGCCGGGGGAGCGGTCGCCCTTGAGCCGGCCGACCTGGTCGAGGGCGAGTTCCCAGCCGTCCTCGGCGTCCGGCAGGTAGCGCTGGAGCAGGCCGAGGGTGGCCGGTTCCGCGCGTTCCATCCGGCTCTCGAACCAGGCGGCGACCCGGGGGATGCGGGTGGAGCCGGCCCGGGAGAGGGCGAGCGAGAGTTCGAGGTCGGGGTTGGTGCCGGGGTGGATGCGGCGGAAGAGTTTGAGGATGTACGAGGTGCCGTAGATGACGGAGCTGTTGGACTGTTCGGCGGTGGAGGCGCGACCGGGGAGGTTGGCGGGCAGTCCGGAGCCGGGGGTGCGGCGGAAGGACAGGGATCCGAAGCGGTCGCCGGTGGCGAGGTGTTCGAGGAGGCGGCCGGTGAGTTCGGGGTCGTGCACGGCGTCGTAGAGGGTCGCGCCGTCGTACGGGCCCTGGCTGAGCCGGCCGAGGACGGCGCCGGGCCCGATGTCCCCGAGGTCCTTGGAGCGGATTCCGAGGAGCAGTTGGTAGATGTCCCCGTGGGGGGCGCCGGCCGTGGTGGCGTGTTCGACCCGCAGCAGCAGGTGCAGCAGGGCGGGGTCGCCGACCTGCAGCGGGGTGCCGACCACCGGGGTCAGGCCGGTGATGGGCCGTCCCTTCCCGGCGTACCAGCGCTGGGTGGGCAGCCACGAGGCGATCAGTGGCAGCGCCGCCTGGACGAGTTCGCTGACCCCCAGGGCGGTTCTCCGGGCCCCGGTGCCCCGCGCGCCCGTCGGCGCGGCGGGGCCGGCCTGGGCGTCGTCCTGCACATGGGCTTGAGAACGGGAGATTTCGGACATGACTCCCTTTCCCCGGAAGCACGCGGACTGCCCGACGGGTCGTGGCCGGGTCCGTCAGTCTTCCGGATTTCGGCGGCGCGGCGGTCGCGGCACGCGAGCGTGGCTCGGGTGTCACGCCTTCGTGTGGGTGGCCGTTGGGCTGTTCTCCGTACGCGGCGGTGCAGAGAGCTCCGGGGGCGCCGGGCTGGACTGGCGCCCCCGGAGGGTTTTGCGGTGCGGTCGGCGCGGGTGCGGGCGGCGCTGGTTCTGCCGGGTGCGGCGGATCGTTACTTCGGCCGCCTGGTCCCGCTCAGGCGCGGGGGCTGCCGGAGCTGGAACCAGTAGAAGCCGTGCCCGGCCAGGGTGAGCAGGTAGGGCCACTCACCGATCGACGGGAAGCGCACCCCGCCGATCAGTTCGACCGGGTACCGGCCGCCGTACTGGCGGAGGTCCAGCTCGGTCGGCTGCGCGAACCGCGAGAAGTTGTTCACGCACATGACCAGGTCCCCCTCGTACTCGCGTACGAAGGCCAGCACGGCGGGATTGCTGGACGGCAGTTCGGCGTAGGTGCCGAGGCCGAACGCCGGGTTGAGCTTGCGGATCTCGATCATGCGACGCGTCCAGTGCAGCAGCGAACTCGAACTGCTCTGCTGCGCCTCGACGTTGGTCACCTGGTAGCCGTACACCGGGTCCATGATGGGCGGCAGACTGAGCCTGCCCGGGTCGGCGGAGGAGAAACCCGCGTTGCGGTCCGGGGTCCACTGCATCGGCGTGCGCACGCCGTCGCGGTCGCCGAGCCAGATGTTGTCGCCCATGCCGATCTCGTCCCCGTAGTAGAGGACGGGCGAGCCGGGCAGGGAGAACAGCAGGGCGGTGAACAGCTCGATCTGGTTGCGGTCGTTCTCCAGCAGCGGGGCGAGCCGGCGGCGGATGCCCACGTTGGCGCGCATCCGGGGGTCCTTGGCGTACTCCGCGTACATGTAGTCGCGCTCCTCGTCGGTGACCATCTCCAGGGTCAGCTCGTCGTGGTTGCGCAGGAAGATGCCCCACTGGCAGCCGTTGGGGATCTGCGGGGTCTTGGCGAGGATCTCCGACACCGGGTAGCGGGACTCGCGGCGCACCGCCATGAAGATCCGCGGCATCACCGGGAAGTGGAACGCCATGTGGCACTCGTCGCCGCCGGAGGTGAAGTCGCCGAAGTAGTCGACGACGTCCTCCGGCCACTGGTTGGCCTCGGCGAGCAGCACGGTGTCGGGGTAGTCGGCGTCGATCTCCTTGCGGACCCGCTTGAGGAACTCGTGGGTCTCCTGGAGGTTCTCGCAGTTGGTGCCCTCCCGGGCGAACAGGTACGGCACCGCGTCGAGCCGGAAGCCGTCGATGCCGAGGTCGAGCCAGAACCGCAGCCCGGCGATCATCTCGTCCTGGACCCGGGGGTTGTCGTAGTTGAGGTCCGGCTGGTGGGAGAAGAAGCGGTGCCAGTAGTACTGCTTGCGGACCGGGTCGTACGTCCAGTTGGAGGTCTCGGTGTCGACGAAGATGATCCGGGCGTCCGGGTACTGCTTGTCGTCGTCGGCCCACATGTAGAAGTCGCCGTACGGCCCGTCCGGGTCCGTCCGGGAGGCCTGGAACCACGGGTGCTGGTCGCTGGTGTGGTTCATGACGAAGTCGATGATCACGCGCATGCCGCGGGCGTGCGCGGCGTCGACGAACTCCATGAAGTCGGCGAGGTCGCCGAACTCGGGCAGCACCGAGGTGTAGTCGGACACGTCGTACCCGCCGTCGCGCAGCGGCGAGGCGAAGAACGGGGGGAGCCAGAGGCAGTCGATCCCGAGCCACTGGAGGTAGTCGAGCTTGGCCGTGAGCCCCTTGAGGTCCCCGACCCCGTCGCCGTTGCTGTCCTGGAAGGACCGCACCAGCACCTCGTAGAACACCGCACGCTTGAACCACTCCGGGTCCAGGTTCTTCTTCGAGGTCTCCGGGAAGGTGTCGGGAACGGGCTCGTTCACTGTCACGCTGGGTTCCTCCGAACCGTGAGGAGGTGAGCCGGCTCGGCTGAGGGATCGAGCCGGACGTAGTTGTGCCGGCCCCAGGTGTAGACGGCGCCGGTGAGCTCGTCGTGCACCGCGTACGGGCCGTCGC
Organism: Streptomyces sp. NRRL S-350; assembly: GCF_000719705.1. Taxonomy (GTDB): domain Bacteria; phylum Actinomycetota; class Actinomycetes; order Streptomycetales; family Streptomycetaceae; genus Kitasatospora. The sequence goes on from NZ_JOHO01000009.1 coordinate 163,113, forward strand.
CGTCGAGCGTGACGGTGGCCTCCTGGACGTGGTGCGGGTCGAGGTTGACCACGGTGATGACCTGGTCGGTGAGGCCCTCGGGGGTGGTCGCGGTCTTCGAGTAGGCGAGCACCTGGTCGTTGTCGGTGGAGTGGAAGCGCAGGTCGCGCAGCTGCTGGAGGGCGGGGTGGCGCCGGCGCAGCCGGTTCAGCACGGTCAGCAGCGGCGCGAGGGTGTCGGTGCGGCTCCAGTCGCGCGGGCGTAGCTCGTACTTCTCCGAGTGCAGGTACTCCTCGGAGCCCGGGTGGGCCGGCTCGTTCTCGTACAGTTCGTAGCCGGCGTAGACGCCGTAGCTGGGGGAGAGGGTGGCGGCGAGCACGGCGCGGACGGCGAAGGCGGCGCGGCCGCCGTGCTGGAGGTAGCCGTGCAGGATGTCCGGGGTGTTGGCGAAGAAGTTGGGGCGCATGTAGGCGGCCGCGTCACCGGTGAGTTCGGTGAGGTACTCGGTGAGTTCGGGCTTGCTGGTGCGCCAGGTGAAGTACGTGTACGACTGGTGGAAACCGATCTTCGCGAGGGTGTGCATCATCGCGGGGCGGGTGAACGCCTCCGCCAGGAACACGACGTCCGGGTCGGTCCGGGCGATGTCGGCGAGCACCTTCTCCCAGAACACGACCGGCTTGGTGTGCGGGTTGTCGACCCGGAAGATCCGCACGCCGTGGGACATCCAGAACCGAAGGATTCGAACGGTTTCCTTGACGATTCCGTCCATGTCCTGATCGAAGTTGATCGGATAGATGTCCTGGTACTTCTTCGGCGGGTTCTCGGCGTACGCGATGGTGCCGTCCGCGCGGTGGCTGAACCATTCCGGGTGCTTGTTCACCCAGGGGTGGTCCGGGGAGCACTGGAGGGCGAAGTCCAGCGCCACCTCCAGGTGCAGCGCCGTGGCCTCGCCGACGAAGTGGTCGAAGTCCTCGATGGTGCCGAGGTCGGGGTGGACGGCGTCGTGGCCGCCCTCGGGGGAGCCGATCGCCCACGGCGAGCCGACGTCGTGCGGACCGGCCGTCAGGGTGTTGTCCGGGCCCTTGCGGAAGGCTCGGCCGATCGGGTGGACCGGCGGCAGGTAGACCACGTCGAAGCCCATCGCGGCGACGGCCGGCAGCCGTTCGGCGGCGGTGCGCAGGGTGCCCGAGCGAGGCGGTTCGACGCCGTTCGGGTCCACCACGGCACCCTCCGAACGGGGGAAGAACTCGTACCAGGAACCGAACAGCGCGCGCTCGCGGTCCACCTGCAGCGGCAGCGGGCGGGAGGCGCTGAGCAGTTCGCGCAGCGGGTACCGGGCCAGCAGCTCCAGCACCTCGGGGGCGAGCGCGGCGGCCAGTCGGGACAGCGGCGTCAGGCCCGGGTCGCGCAGCGCGTCGGCGGCGGCCAGCACGTGCGCGCGGCCCTCCTTCTTCGGCACCCCGGCCGCGGCCTGCTCCAGCAGCCGGGCGCCCTCCTCCAGGACCAGCGCGGTGTCGATCCCGGCGGGCAGCTTCACCGAGGCGGTCTTGCGCCAGGTGGCGACCGGGTCGCTCCACGCCTCCACCAGGTACGACCAGCGGCCGGGCGCCGTCGGGGTGACGTACGCGCCCCAGCGGTCGGTGCCCTCGGCGAGTTCGCGCATCGGCGTCCACGGGCCGCTGCGGCCGCGCGGGTCGCGCAGCACCACGTTGGCGTTGACGGCGTCGTGGCCCTCGCGGAAGACGGTCGCGGTGACCAGGAAGGTCTCGCCGACGACGGCCTTGGCCGGGCGGCGGCCGGCGTCGACGAGCGGGCTGACGTCAAGGACGGGGATGCGGCCGATCACGGTGTCGCTCTCTGTCTTGCGGGCGGAGGACTTGGCGGCGGACTTGGCAGCTGGTTTGGCGGCGGGTTTGGCAGCCGGTTCGGCGGCGCTCTTGGCGGCGGGCTTCCGGCGCGGCGCGGTGCCGGCCCCGGCGCCGGCCTCGGGGGTGGCGGCCGACGCGGTGGCGGTGGTGCGGCGCGTGGTGGTGCGCCTGCGGGGTGCCGCGGTCCGGTTCTCCGCGGCCGGGTCCTCCTCGGCCCCGGGTTGTCGGGCCGCTGACGAGGGCTGGGCTTCGGAGGGCTGGGCTTCGGAGGATCCGCCGTGCACCGCCCCGGACGCCCTGGGCGCCGGCATCGCCGGATCTGTCCGAGTGTCAGAATCCATCCGTCCGGCCGATTCCGCGACCGCTGTGTCGATGGTTTCGGCCACCGGTGTGGACTGGTCCCGCGTGTCGCCGTGCATGCCAAACTCCTGCCCGAGATCGGCGGCAGCCCCCGCGGGCCGGGGTCGGGCCAGGGGAGTGCCGGGAGGACTGCTGGGTGGGGAGGACGTGCGACCGGAGCCTGCCCGCGCCGCCGTCCCCGGCAACCTGCCCGGCGCCCGCCGAGCCGGTGGCGGGACGCCCCGGAGCCCGCGCGCGTCCCGGCGCACGCCTCCGGGGGCACGCCCCTGGGCGGCCCGGACCACCCGTGAACGAGCAGGCCGGGCACAAGGACACGCGGCGGCGCGCGGTGAGCGCCGAATGGGCTAAGAAGAACGGGAACGGTCAACGCGAAAAAGGATTCGGACGTGCTGCTTCAAGGAGGGCGCCACCCGTCGCCGCACTCGCCGCAGCATCAACGACCTTCGGCCATCCTCGCACCGGCGACAAGGTTTTTGCAGCGGTACGACAGTAGTTTCGGGCCTTCTCATGAGTGGATGCGCCATCGGAAATGGCCCCGTACCGCAGAGTTCACGCATTGGTAGCGCGGCCCTCCGAAATGTGCGCCTCGCGCGCCCCCTGCGCAGTCCGATGCGCCGAATGCGATCTCATCAATAGCCCGAACGGATGGCCAATAGCCCACTTGACGCACTGTCCGGGCGACCGCCGCGGCTACGCTTCACGCCGTGAAGGCAATCCGCAGATTCACCGTCCGCACCGTCCTGCCCGAACAACTCCAGCCGCTGCACGAGCTGGCCCTCAACCTGCGCTGGTCCTGGCACCCCGAGACCAGGGACCTGTTCCGGTCCGTGGACCCGGAGGTCTGGGCCGCGACCGGGGAGGACCCGGTGCGGCTGCTCGGGGAGGTCCCGGCCGGCCGGCTCGCCGCACTCTCCACCGACCGCCGGTTCCTGCGCAGACTCGGCGACCTCGCCGACGACCTGCGCGACTACCTGACCGGCCCGCGCTGGTACCAGGCCCGCCGGCAGGAGACCGAGGCCGCCCCGCTGCCCGCCGCGATCGCCTACTTCTCGCCCGAGTACGGCATCGCCGCCGCCCTGCCCCAGTACTCCGGCGGGCTCGGCATCCTGGCCGGCGACCACCTCAAGGCCGCCAGCGACCTCGGCGTCCCGGTCATCGGCGTCGGCCTGTTCTACCGGCACGGCTACTTCCGGCAGTCCCTGAGCCGGGACGGCTGGCAACAGGAGCGCTACCCGCTGCTCGACCCGGACGAGCTCGCGGTCAGCCCGCTGCGGGAGGCCGACGGCACCCCCAGCCGGGTCGACCTCGCCCTGCCCGGCGGCCGGACCCTGGCCGCGCGGATCTGGAAGGCCCAGGTCGGCAGGGTGCCGCTGCTGCTGCTCGACTCCGACATCGAGGCCAACTCCCCGGCCGAACGCGACATCACCGACCGGCTGTACGGCGGCGGCAGCGAGCACCGGCTGCTGCAGGAGATGCTGCTCGGCATCGGCGGGGTCCGGGCGGTGCGCGCCTACTGCCGGCTCACCGGGCACCCCGCCCCCGAGGTCTTCCACACCAACGAGGGCCACGCCGGCTTCCTCGGCGTCGAACGGATCCGCGAGCTGGTCGCCGAGGACGCCGTCGGCCTCGACTTCGCCGCCGCCCTGGAGTCCGTCCGGGCCGGCACCCTGTTCACCACCCACACGCCCGTCCCCGCCGGCATCGACCGCTTCGACCGCGAACTGGTCGCCCGGCACTTCGGCGGGGACGCCGCGCTGCCCGGCGTCCCCGTCGACCAGGTGCTCGCGCTCGGCGCCGAGACCTGGCGCGGCGGGGATCCGAAACTGTTCAACATGGCCGCCATGGGCCTGCGGCTGGCCCAGCGCGCCAACGGGGTCTCCACCCTGCACGGCGAGGTCAGCCGCTCGATGTTCCACGGCCTCTGGCCCGGCTTCGACCCCTCCGAGGTGCCGATCACCTCGGTCACCAACGGCGTGCACGCCGCCACCTGGATCGACCCGGCAGTGGTCCGGCTCGGTGCCGCCGAGATCGGCGCCGAGCGGGCCGAGGAGGCGATGACCACCGGTGAGGTCACCCGCTGGACCGGCCTGGAGGCGATCGGCAACGCCGAGATCTGGGACCTGCGCCGCAGCCTGCGCGCCCAGTTGGTGGACGAGGCCCGCCGCCGGCTGCGCGCCTCCTGGCGCCAGCGCGGGGCCGGCGAGGCCGAACTCGGCTGGGTCTCCTCGGTGCTCGACCCCGACGTGCTCACCATCGGCTTCGCCCGCCGGGTGCCCTCCTACAAGCGGCTCACCCTGATGCTGCGCGACCAGGAGCGGCTGCGCGCCCTGCTGCTGCACCCCACCCGGCCGGTGCAGATCGTGGTGGCCGGCAAGGCCCACCCGGCCGACGACGGCGGCAAGCGGCTGATCCAGCAGATGGTCGCCTTCGCCGACGACCCGGCCGTCCGGCACCGGATCGTCTTCCTGCCGGACTACGACATGGCGATGGCCCAGCACCTCTACCCGGGCTGCGACGTCTGGCTGAACAACCCGCTGCGCCCACTGGAGGCGTGCGGCACCTCCGGGATGAAGGCCGCGCTCAACGGCTGCCTCAACCTGTCCGTCCTGGACGGCTGGTGGGACGAGTGGTACGACGGCCGCAACGGCTGGGCGATCCCCACCGCCGACGAGAGCGGCGGGGTGCTCGACCCGGACAGCGGCGAGGCCGAGCGGCGGGACGACATCGAGGCGGCCGCGCTCTACGACCTGATCGAGGACCAGGTCGCCGCCCGCTTCTACGACCGGGACGCGGACGGGCTGCCGCACCACTGGATCGCCATGGTCCGGCACACCCTGGTCACCCTCGGGCCGAAGGTGCTGGCGGGCCGGATGGTCCGGGAGTACGTCGAACGGCTGTACGCGCCGGCCGGGCTGGCCCAGCGGGAGCTGGCGGTGGACCGCAACCGCGGCGCGCGGGAGCTGGCGGTCTGGAAGGCGAAGGTCCGGGAGGCCTGGCCGGCCGTCCGGGTCGAGCACGTCGAGGCGGACTGCCCGGCCGAGGCCCAGGAGCTGGGCAGTTCGCTGGCGCTGCGGGTGCAGGTGGCGCTCGGCACGCTGCAGCCCGGCGACGTCGAGGTGCAGGTGGTCTCCGGCCGGGTGGACGAGTCGGACGGCATCTCGGACGCCTGCGTGCTCGCCCTCAAACCCGTCGGCGGGCCCGACCTGGACGGCCGCACCCGCTACGAGGGCTCGCTGGAGCTGTGCCGGACCGGCCCGTTCGGCTACACCGTCCGCGTGCTGCCCGCCCACCCGAGGCTGGCCTCCCCGGCCGAGCTGGGGCTGGTCGCGCTGCCGGCCGAGTCGACCGGGATGGACGCGGGGCTGCTGCGCTGACGCCGCGGCGGTCCGGGCGCCCGAGCGTTCGGGCGTCCGGGCGTCCGGGCGTCCGGGCGGTCCCGCGGCGGGCGACCGCGCGGGGAGCACCGGAACGCGGGACGGCTGCCGTCCGGAGTGCCACGGACGGCAGCCATCCGGTTGCCCGGCGTGTCGGGCGGGGGGAGCGTGATGGTCATGATGCGAACCATGCGCGCGGCCGGCCTCGCCGCGCTCTCCGTCGTGCTCCTGGCGTGGCCGGCCCAGGCCGCCACCACCCCGCTCGCGGCGCCACCGGCGACCGCGCAGCTGTCCGTCGAGCTCTGCCCGCCGCCGGACCCGGTGGTGCCGGGCGAGACCGGGATCCTGGAGGTGCGGGTCACCAACCGGGGCCCGGCGGCCACCAGCGAGGCGACCCTGGTGGTCGTGCACTTCCCGTCGCCCGGCGTGGTGCAGTCGGCCGAGCCGCCGGTTGCCCTCACCTACTTCGGTACGGGCAGTTCGTACGGCATCCCGGCCGGCCTGGCGCCGGGGGCGACCGCGGTCGAGCGGCTGGCGCTGTACGTCGCGCCGATCACCCCGCCGTTCGTCACGATCAGCGGTGACGTCCAGGCCTTCTACCCGGGTGACCCGGACCGGTCCGGCCACACCGCGCCGTACGGCCTCACCACCGCCGACACCCGCGCCCACTTCATGGTCGGGGCCTCCTCCGCCTGGTCGGGCGGTCACCCGGTGCCGCAGCCGGGAGACTTCACCGGCAAGCCCGGCGCGACCGTCGACCTGCCGCTGTGGGTGTACGACGCGGGCCCGTCGTACTCGACGCACCCGGTCGACGTGGCGATCACCACCCCGGAGCACACCGCACTGACCGGCGCGGCGCCCCACGGCTGCACGGCGACCGGGGCGCGGACGCTGACCTGCCACTTCCCGGTGGGGCCGCGCTACCACGACGCGATGTTCATCGACCCGGCCGTGGTGATCGACCCGGCGACCGCCGCCGGACAGGTGCTGCCCGGCGGCACGCTGGACGTGGTGGCCGCGCAGGAGGACTGCCCCTCGCCCGACTGGCACACCGTCTACGCGGTCACCGTGGACTGACGGCGCGGGAAGCGTGGCGGCCCGCCCGGGTGCGTAACGGCGCACCCGGACGGGCACATTCACGGGCCGGGGCGGGGCCCCGGATCGGCTCTAGACCAGGCTGTCCCGCCAGGCCCGGTGGAGGGCGGCGAAGCGGCCGGATCCGTCGATCAGCTCCCGCGGGGAGCCGTCCTCCACGATCCGGCCCTGGTCCATCACCAGGACGCGGTCGGCGATCTCCACGGTGGAGAGCCGGTGCGCGATGATCATCGCAGTCCGGCCGGCCAGCACGGTGCGCATCGCCCGCTGGACGGCCTGCTCGCCGGGGACGTCCAGGGAGCTGGTGGCCTCGTCCAGGATCAGCACCGCCGGGTCGGCCAGCAGGGCGCGGGCGAAGGCCACCAGTTGGCGCTGACCGGCCGAGATCCGGCCGCCGCGCTTGCGCACGTCGGTGTCGAAGCCGTCCGGCAGGGCGGCGATGAACCCGTACGCACCGATGTCGCGGGCGGCCTGTTCGACCTCCTCGCGGGTGGCGCCGGGGCGGCCGATCGCGATGTTCTCGGCGACGGTGCCGGAGAACAGGAAGGACTCCTGGGTGACCATCACCACCCCGCGCCGAAGCTCGGGGCCGGGCAGCTCGCGCAGGTCCACGCCGTCCAGCCGGATCCGGCCCTCGGTCGGGTCGTAGAAGCGGGCCAGCAGCTTGGCGACCGTCGACTTGCCGGCGCCGGTCGCGCCGACCACCGCCACCGTCTGGCCGGCCGGGATCGAAAGGTCGAAGGGCGCCAGCACCTCCTTGCCGGTGCGGTACGCGAAGCGGGTCCGCTCGAAGGACACCTCGCGGCCCTTCCCGGCCGCCTGCGGCAGCTCCTTCGGCGCGGCCGGCTCGGCGACGGTCGGCTCGTGGGCGAGCAGGCCGGCGATCTTCTCCAGGGCGGCGGCGGCCGACTGGTAGCTGTTCAGGAACATCGCCAGCTGGTCGATCGGGTCGTAGAGCCGGCGCAGGTAGAGCGCGAACGCGGTGAGCGCGCCCAGCGCCAGCGCGTCCTCGACGACCAGGTAGGCGCCGAACAGCACCACGCCGGTGACCCACAGGTTGGCGGTGGCGCGGGAGAGCCCGACGTAGCGGGCGATCTCCAGCAGGCCGTCCGCGGTCGCGGTGGCGGACTGCCGGTTGACCACGGCGAAGGCGGCGTCGTTGGCCTTCTCGCGGCGGAAGGCCTGCACCGGGCGGATGCCGTTCATCGTCTCGGTGAAGCGGACGATCAGCGACGCGGCCGAGGTGCGGGAGCGGCGGTAGACCCGGCGCGAGCGGCGGCGGAAGGAGCGGGCGATCAGGCCCAGCGGCACGGCGGACACCAGCGAGACCAGGCCGAGGCGCCAGTCCAGCACCAGCAGCAGCACCGAGATGTAGCAGACCGACAGGAAGACGGTCAGCAGCTCCTGCAGGCCTTCGGAGAGCAGCTCGCGCAGCGCGTCGATGTCGCTGGTGGCCCGGGAGATGATCCGGCCCGAGGTGTACCGCTCGTGGAAGTCCAGGCTCAGCCGCTGGGCGTGCCGGAAGATCCGGCCGCGCAGCTCCAGCAGGATGTCCTGGTTGACCCGGGCGCTGATCTTGATGAACAGCCACTGCAGGGCCGGGCTGAGCAGCGCGCAGAACAGGTAGGCGGCGACCACCGCGATCAGCGGGCCGGAGTCGTGCCGGCGCAGCGCCGGGATCGCGCGGTCCATCGCCACCGCGACCAGCAGCGGGCCGGACTGCAGGGCGGCCTGCTGGACCAGGATGACCACCATCGCGACGGCGATCCGAGCCCGGTGCGGGCCGAGCAGCGAGCGCAGCAGCGCCCGGGGCGCGCCGGGCGGGACGGGGATGTCCTCCTCGTCGGCCGGCGGCGGGGGCAGCAGGTCCTCGGCGTCGGCGCCGGCCCCGGCCTTCGTCGGGTCGGCAGCCGTCGGTCCGGCAGCCGTCGGTCCGGCGGCCGTCGCTTCGGTGGTCGTGGTCACGGGGCTGCACTTCCTTCGGACACGAGGGCGGCCTCGCCGGACATCAGTTCGCGGTAGTGGGCGCAGTCGCGCAGCAGCTCCTGGTGGGTGCCGACGGCCTCGATCCGGCCGTCCGCCAGGACGGCGACCCGGTCGGCGAGCAGCACGGTGCTGGGGCGGTGCGCGACCACCAGGGCGGTGGTGGTGCCGAGCACGTCGCGCAGGGCGCGCTCGACCAGCGCCTCGGTGTGGACGTCCAGGGCGGAGAGCGGGTCGTCCAGCACCAGGAAGGCCGGGTCGCCGACCACCGCGCGGGCCAGCGCCAGGCGCTGGCGCTGACCGCCGGACAGGCTCAGCCCCTGCTCGCCGACCTCGGTGTCCACGCCCTCGGGGAGCTTGTCCACGAAGCCGGCCTGGGCGGTCCCGAGGGCGGAGCGCAGCTGCTCCGCGCTCGCGCCGGGGGCGCCCATCAGGACGTTCTCCCGGACGGTGGCGGAGAACAGCGTGGGCTCCTCGAAGGCGACCGCGACGATCTCGCGCAGCCGCTCCCGGGGCAGGTCGCGGATGTCCCGGCCGTCCAGCGTGATGGTGCCGGCGGTGACCTCGTAGAGCCGGGGGAGCAGGGCGGTGAGCGTGGTCTTGCCGCTGCCGGTGGCGCCGACCAGGGCCATCGTCTCGCCGCTGCGGATGTGCAGGTCGATGCCGCTCAGCAGGTCGGGGCTGCCTTCGGGGGCGTCGGGGTAGCGGAAGCGGACGCCGGTGAACCGGATGCCGTCCCGGGCGGCGGGGGCCGGGCCGGAAGGGGCGGGGGCCGGGCCGGCGGGGTCGGTGCGCCGGTCCGGCGTGTCGGGCTCGTCCAGCACCTCGAAGAAGCGGTCGGTGGCGGTGGCGGCCTCGTTGGCGTACGCGAGCAGCCAGCCGAGCGATTCGACCGGCCAGCGCAGTGCGAGCGCGGTGGACAGGAAGGCGACCAGGCTGCCGGCGCTCAGCTCGTCGTGGGCGACCAGGTACGCGCCGACGGCGAGGGCGCAGCCGAGGACGACCTCCGGCAGGCCGACGATGACGGCCCAGAGGTTGGCGAGCAGGTGCGCCTTGTGCAGCTCGGTGCGGCGCAGCTCCTGGGAGCGGGCGCGGAAGCGCTCGGCCATCGAGCGGTGGCGGCCGAAGGCCTTGAGGATCCGGATGCCGAGGACGGACTCCTCGACCACGGTCGCGAGGTCGCCGTTCTGGTCCTGGGCGCGGCGGGAGGCGCCGGAGTAGCCGGCCTCGAAGCGCCGGGTGAGCAGGAACAGCGGGCCGACGGGGATCAGGGCGATCAGCGCGAGCCGCCAGTCCTGGGTGAACATCAGCGCCGCGCCGGCCAGGAACATCACCGAGTTGACGATCAGGAAGACCAGCGGGAAGGCCAGGAACAGCCGCATGGTGTACATGTCGGCGGTGGCCCGGGAGAGCAACTGGCCGGAGCCCCAGCGGTCGTGGAAGGAGACCGGCAGCCGTTGGAGCTTGGCGAAGAGGTCGCCGCGCATCGCCGTCTCCAGCCCGGCCAGCGGGCGGGCCAGCACCACCCGGCGGGTGTAGAACAGCCCGGCCTCGAAGAGGCCGACGAGCAGCAGCAGGCCGACCAGCGGCCAGAGGGCGCCCAGGTCGTGCTCGGCGAGCGGGCCGTCCACGATCCGGCCGAGGATCACCGGGACGGCGAGGGTGCTCAGCATGCCGAGCGTGGCCGCCGTCACCGACACGGCCAGCCGGCCGCGGACGGCGCGGGCGTACGGCCACAGGCGCAGCAGGGAGCGGACCGTGGTGCGGCGCGGCCCGGTCGGGGGTCCGTCGGTGGGCGGGTTGTCGGTGTCTTGTCGGTTCTCGGCCATCGCGGTGAGGGTAGGCAGAGAACCCGTCACTTCTCATCCGGTTTTTCGCCCCTGTCGGCGGCACCCGGCGAGAACCGGCCACCCGGGCGGGGCGTGCGCCCGCGTGCCGTGCGCCCGTGCGTCCGTACGTGTGCCCGTCCGTGCGCCCGTACGTGTGCCCGCCCGTGCGTTCGCGCGTCCGTCAGACGTCGTGGGCGGGCGCGCGCAGCAGTTGCAGCGAGCGTGCGCCCAGGACGACGGTGCCCCGCGGACCCGGCGCGCCCGTGCCCGCTCCCACCGTGTCGACCACCGTCTCGTACGCCGTCTCCGGGGCCGCCCAGGGCTCCCCGGGCAGGGTGAACACCGTCTCCTCGTGGCCCGCGTTGAGCAGCAGCAGGAAGCTGTCGTCCCGCAACGGCCGTCCGGCGTCGTCCCGTTCGGTCATGGCGGTGCCGGACAGCAGCATGCCGAGGCAGGCGGTCGGCGCGAACCAGTCGGCCTCCGTCATCTCCTTGCCCAGCGGGGTGAACCAGGCCAGGTCGGGCTGGCCGCCGGGGGTGGCGGCCCGGCCGGAGAAGAACGCCCGCTGCCGCAGCACCGGGTGGCGCCGGCGCAGCCGGACCAGCCGCGCGGTCAGGTCGCACAGCTCCTGCCAGCCGGGCTCCGCCAGCAGGGACCAGTCCAGCCAACTGATCTCGTTGTCCTGGCAGTAGGCGTTGTTGTTGCCGCCCTGGGTGCGGCCCAGCTCGTCCCCGGCGGTGATCATCGGGACGCCCGCGGAGAGCAGCAGGGTGGCGATCAGGTTGCGCAGTTGGCGCAGCCGCAGGGCGTTGACGTCCGGGTCGGTGGTCTCGCCCTCGGCGCCGTGGTTCCAGGAGCGGTTGTCGTCGGTGCCGTCCCGGTTGGCCTCGCCGTTGCGCTCGTTGTGCTTGCGGTCGTAGGAGACGAGGTCCCGCAGGGTGAAGCCGTCGTGCGCGGTCACGTAGTTGACGGAGGCGTACGGGCGGCGCCCGCCGCGCTGGTAGAGGTCGGAGGAGCCGGAGAGGCGGTAGCCGAGCTCGCGGACGTCCGGGCGGGCGCCGCGCCAGAAGTCCCGCACGGCGTCCCGGTACTTGTCGTTCCACTCGGCCCACAGCGGGGGGAAGCCGCCGACCTGGTAGCCGCCCGGGCCGACGTCCCAGGGCTCGGCGATCAGCTTCACCCGGCTGAGCAGCGGATCCTGGGAGACGGCGGCGAGGAACGGGTGGTCCATGTCGACGCCGTCGCCGCCGCCCGCGCCGCCGCGGGCCAGGGCGGCGGCGAGGTCGAAGCGGAAGCCGTCGACGCCCATCTCGGCGACCCAGTAGCGCAGCGAGTCGGTGATCAGCCGGATCACCTGGGGGCGGCGGGTGTCGAGGGTGTTGCCGCAGCCGGTGTAGTCGGCGTAGCCGCGCCGGCGGTTCGGGGGGAGGCGGTAGTAGGCGGCGTTGTCGATGCCGCGCAGCGAGAGCATCGGGCCGAGTTCGCCGCCCTCCGCGGTGTGGTTGAACACCACGTCCAGGATCACCTCGATCCCGGCGGCGTGCAGGGCCCGGACCATCCGCTTGAACTCGCCGACCTGGCCGCCGCGCGAACCGGACGCGGAGTAGCCGGCGTGCGGGGCGAAGAAGCCGACGGTGTTGTAGCCCCAGTAGTTGACCAGGCCGCGGGCCTGCAGGTGGTCCTCGCTGGCGTACTGGTGCACCGGCAGCAGTTCGACGGCGGTCACGCCGAGGCGGGTGAGATGGGCGATGGCGGCGGGGTGGGCGAGGCCGGCGTAGGTGCCGCGCAGGTGCGGGGGGACGTCGGGGTGGCGCATGGTGAAGCCGCGCACGTGGAGCTCGTAGAGGACCGTCTCGGCCCAGGGGGTCTTCGGGCGGTGGTCGTCGTACCAGTCGTCGTCGTCGTCGACGACGACGCCTCTGGGGACGAAGCGCGCGGAGTCGCGGTTGTCGCGGACGGTGTCGGCGACGTCCGCCTCCGGCCAGTTGCGGACGGCGGCGCAGGCCGCGTCGTGCGAGGTGTAGCAGCCGTCGACGGCGCGGGCGTACGGGTCGAGCAGCAGCTTGGCCGGGTTCCAGCGGGCGCCGGTCCACGGATCCCACCGGCCGTGCACGCGGAAGCCGTAGCGGGTGCCGGGGCGCACGCCGGGCAGGAAGCCGTGCCAGATCCGGAAGTCCTGCTCGGTGAGGCGGTGCCGGCTCTCCCGGCCGTCCTCGTCGAAGAGGCACAGGTCGACGGCCTCGGCGTCGCCCGCCCAGAGCGCGAAGTTGGTGCCCTGGACGCCGAGTTGGTCCGTCCGGAAGCGGGCGCCGAGCGGCTGCCAGCTGCCGGGCCGCGGTGGCTCGGCGGGGTGCGGGCCGCCGCCCGGCCGTACCCCGGCTTCCAGCTCCTGCCCTGACGCCATGGCCGTACCCTCCCTGGGCGGGGTGTCCCGGACCCCGTTCACTTCCTCTTTCCCGGATTGCGCAGCCCGGAAGCCGCTGAACGGGGGCTTACCGGCGGATGGCGGGCAGGCGCCCGGCGGTGGATGGCGGGATTCCGGGGGCGCCGCGTGTCCCCGGGGCGACGGGAATCGTTGTCCGGGGCGTCGGACGTGAACAGTGGGAGGCCCCGGGATGCGGCGCCGAGGACGGGTGTGGGCGCGGGGCGCGGCGGCGGTGGCCTGCTGTCTGGCGGTCCTCACCGGGTGCGGCAGCGGCGGCTCCCCGGCCGTGCCCGCCGGGGACGCGGCCGGGGCGGGGGCGGTCGCCGCGCCGCCGCAGTCGTCCCGGGCGGTGCTCACCGCGCTGCCGGCCGACGGCGCGGTGGACGTGCAGCCGGAGGGCGCGGTCCGGGTGGGCGCCGCGCAGGGCCGGCTGGTCTCCGTCCGCCTGGCCGACGCCAAGGGCGCCGAGGTGCCCGGCACGATCGCCCCGGACGGCGCCGCCTGGGCTCCCGACGGCCCGCTGCCGCTCGGCACCGCGTTCACCCTGGACTCCGTGGCCGAGGACGACCAGGGCCAGAAGGCGGCCCTGCACTCGGCGTTCTCGACCGTCGCCCGGGCACACACCTTCGTCGCCTTCTTCACCCCGGAGGACGGCTCCACCGTCGGCGTCGGCATGCCGGTCTCGCTGCGCTTCAGCCGCCCCATCGCCGACCGGGCGGCCGTGGAGAAGTCTGTCCGGGTCACCGCCGACCCGCCCGTCCCGGTGGCCGCGCACTGGTTCGGCGACCAGCGGCTGGACTTCCGCCCGCAGCAGTACTGGGCGGCCGGCACCAAGGTGGCGGTGGTGCTGCGGCTGAAGGACGTGCAGGGCGCGCCGGGCGAGTTCGGCACCCAGAGCCGGGACCTGCACTTCACCGTCGGCCGGGCGCAGGTCTCCACCGTGGACCTGGACGCGCACACCCTGACCGTCCGGGCCGGCCAGGGCGGAAAGGCCGTGCGGGTGCTCAAGGTCTCCGGCGGCAGCCCCGAGCACTCCACCTACCGGGGGGTGATGGTGGTGTCGGAGAAGTACAAGGTGACCCGGATGAACTCGCAGACCGTCGGCATGGGCGACGAGTACGACATCAAGGACGTGCCGCACGCGATGCGGCTGACCACGTCCGGCACCTTCCTCCACGGCAACTACTGGGCCGACCCGGCGGTGTTCGGCAGCGCCAACACCAGCCACGGCTGCATCGGCCTGGCCGACGCCAAGGGCGGGACGAGCAAGGACACCCCCGCGGGCTGGCTGTTCGAGCACACCATCCCGGGGGACGTGGTGGAGGTGAAGGCCTCGGCAGGGGACTTCGTGCCCCCGCAGAACGGCTTCAACGGCTGGAACCTGCCGTGGGACCAGTGGCTGGCCGGGAGCGCCCTGCGGTAGCCACGGGCGCCCGCGCCGCCTTCACGTCCGGTTCACCCCGGCTTCACCCGGTTCCGCCCGGGCACCCGTGCGAACTCGTTCGAACGGCCCGGTTATCCTGCTCCGGCGCGTCCGCAGCCCGGCACGAAAGATCCACGTCCGGTGCAACTCATGGCGGCACTCAACGCGTCAACTGAGTGGATACCGGGAGGGGAGAAACCGTGAAGACGGGTAAGACAGCCGGCGCCGCGATACGTACCACCAGCCGCTACGGCCGCAGGGGTGCGTTGGCGTTGGCCATGGGCGGGGTGCTGCTGCTCACCGCGGCCTGCAACGACGACAAGGGCAGCGGTTCGGGCGGTTCGGGCGGCGGGGACGCCGCGGCCAGTGCGCCGGCCGCGGCCGACGCGGGCGGTTCGGCGGCGCCGAAGACCTCGGCCGCGGTGATCGCCGTGGAGCCGAAGGACGGCGCCCAGGACGTCCAGCCGACCGGGCTGCAGGTGTCCGTCGCCAACGGCAAGCTCACGACGGTCGAGGTGACCGACAAGGACGGCAAGCCGGTCGCGGGCGCGATCACCCCGGACGGCGCCGGCTGGAAGCCCGCCGCGGCGCTCACCGTCGGCATGGCGTACAAGGTGAACGCGCAGGCCAAGGACGCCGAGGGGCTGGTGGCCGCGTCCACCACCTCGTTCACGACGCTGACGCCGGACAAGAAGGTCTCCACCAACGACAACATCAGCGACGGCGCCACCTACGGCGTCGGCATGATCGTCTCGGTCGAGTTCAACAAGCCGGTCAAGAACAAGGACGCCGTCGTCCAGGGCATCTCCTTCGAGACCAGCAACGGCACCGTGGTGAAGGGCCACTGGTTCGGCGACCGCCGGGTGGACTTCCGCCCGGAGCAGTACTGGGCGCCGGACACCAAGGTGACCATCAAGTACCGGCTGAAGAACGTCGAGGTCGCCCCGGGCGTCTACGGCGACGTGGACAAGGACGAGCCGTTCACCATCGGCCGCTCGCAGATCTCCACCGCGGACGCCAAGTCGCACCAGATGACCATCGAGCGGGGCGGCCAGAGCACCACGGTGCCGGTCACCCTGGGCGCGGACGCCACCCCCTCCTGGAGCGGGACCATGGTGGTCATGTCCAAGGAGAAGGTCACCCGGATGAACTCGCAGACCGTCGGTCTCGGCGGCGAGTACGACATCCAGGACGTGCCGCACGCGATGCGGCTGACCACCTCCGGCACCTTCGTCCACGGCAACTACTGGGCGAACCCCTTCGGCAAGACCAACGCCAGCCACGGCTGCGTGTCGATGCAGGACGTGAAGGGCGGCAGCGACACCTCCGTCGCGGGCAAGTTCTTCAACGACTCGATGGTCGGCGACGTCGTCAAGATCGTGAACAGCAAGGAGAAGACCGTCGCGCCCTCCAACGGGCTCGGCGGCTGGAACGTGGCCTGGGCCAACTGGTAGGCCCTACCCGGAGGTTCGCCCGGATACTCGGGCACTCCGGTGGGTTCTCGCGGAGCGGTCCGATCCTCACCCGTTGGGGTCGGACCGCTCCGGTTTCCGGGGCGCGCGGCCCCGGGCATGGCGCAACCTTTCCGGTGACCGGGTGCGTGCGGCGGCCCGGCCGGGGAGTTCGGGCGTCGGGGTGGTTCCCGCAGTTCGGGCGGTTCAGGTGGTCCGGGTGGTTCAGGTGGTCCGGGTGGGTTCCGAGGGAGGGGATCGACGTTGAGGTCGATACGCAGAGTGGTGGTCGCCGGCCTGGTCGGCGGGGCGATGACACTGACGGCCGCCTGTGGCGGCGGCGGTGGCGGTAACGGCGGCGGGGGCGGCGGCAGCGCGGCCAAGGCCGACCTGGGGGCCGGGGCGGCCGCGTCCCGGCCGGCGGAGGCGCCCACCAGCACGGCACCGAAGGTCTCCAAGGCCGCGGTGAGCATCGAGCCCAAGGCCGGCTCGGTGGACGTGGCACCGAACGCGATCAAGGTCGGCGCCACCGGCGGCAAGCTCACCACCGTGAAGGTGAGCGACAAGACCGGCAAGGAGGTCTCCGGCACGATCTCCGCCGACGGCTCCTCCTGGACGCCGACGGCCGCCCTGGCGGTGGGCACCGCCTACCAGGTCAGCGCGATGGCCGCGGACGCCGACGGCGCGGTCGCCACCGCGGACAGCAACTTCACCACGCTGACCCCGACGGCGCTCGCCAAGGCCTCCGACAACGTGGACAACGACGCCACGTACGGCGTCGGCATGATCGTCTCGGTGGAGTTCAGCAAGGACGTCAAGAACAAGGACGACGTCGCCAAGGGCATCACCTTCGAGACCAGCAACGGCACCGCGGTCAAGGGCCACTGGTTCGGCGACCGCCGACTGGACTTCCGGCCGGAGCAGTACTGGGTGCCCGGCACCAAGGTGGTCGTGCACTACCGCCTCAAGAGCGTGGAGATCACCCCCGGGGTGTACGGCGGAGACCGGGACGAGCCCTTCACGATCGGGCGATCCCAGATTTCGACGGTTGACGCCGCCGCGCACAAGATGACCGTCGCGCGGGGGGACGGCCAGAACTCCGAGATCGACATCACCTCCGGCTCCGAGGACCACCCCACCTGGAACGGCACCATGGTCGTCATGTCCAAGGAGGGCACGGTGCGGATGCAGTCCAGCACCCTGCCCGGCATGACCGGCGCGCCCTACGACCTCCAGGTGCCGCACTCGATGCGGCTCACCACCAGCGGGACGTACGTGCACGGCAACTGGTGGGCCAAGAACAGCATCTTCGGCGGGGACAACGTCAGCCACGGCTGTGTCGGCCTCAAGGACGTCGAGGGCGGCGGCGACTCCACCTCGATGGGCAAGTTCTACGACAGCTCGGTCGTCGGGGACGTGGTGATCGTCAAGAACTCCGTCAAGAAGGAGACGCTCGACCCCTCGAACGGGCTGAGTGGCTGGAACCTGCCGTGGAGCTCCTGGTAGGACGGCGCGGGGGTCAACTCGGGCTTGACGTACACAGGCCCGGGTCGACCCCTTCTTGCATCCGGCATATGCCGACTCGGGGGAGATCGTTTGCTCATTGTCCGTACGCGGCTGCTTGCGTTCCGCAATGATGGTCCGCATGGCGGGTTGGGGCGAAACAGATCAGTCATCAGTTCCCGGGGCCGGAACGGTCGCCGCGGCGTTCTGGATCGACGTCCAGGGAGCGCTCTCGGCGCTGGAGCGGCTCAGCTCGGCGGAGCTGGAGGAGATGTATTCCGGCAGGCTGTGCGATCAGTCCTCGCCGAACGAGGTGCGACTGCCGTCGCGGCCGGAGTCCGGCCCGGTGGCCCGGCGGCTGGTGCTGTCCGTCCTGGAGTCCTGGGACCTCCACCAGCACCTGGAGGCCGGGGAGTTGCTCACCAGCGAGCTGGTGTCCAACGCCGTGCGGCACGCCGCCGGCCGCACCATCGGCCTGCACGTCAGCCGCAAGCCGGGCTGGCTGCGCATCGAAGTCCGCGACTCCTCCCGGGCGTTGCCCTGCATGATCCTCGCCGAGCCCAAGCCGGTGAACGAGTGCGGGCGCGGGCTGAAGATCGTCGACGACCTCGCCGACCGCTGGGGAGCGGACCTGCTGCCGCGCGGGAAGGGCGTCTGGTTCGAGCTGAAGGTGCGCGAGCGGCAGTAGGGCCCGAACGGCCGTGAGCCCCGGGCGCCCGGAGGCGGATACGCGCAGGGCCCCCGGAGTCGCCGTGGTCCGGCGGGTGGGGGCCCGTGCAAGTCATCGCGCCGGCCAAGGGGGTGCGTGCCGCGCGATGGGCGTCGGCAGTGCCAGGTCGGGCCCGCCGAAGTCGATGCCTCGACTATCGCATGATCTCAGCATGTGGGCAAACCGGGTGGCTTGGATTAAAAGGTTTGTAACCTAGTTCACCTTTGTATTTTGTATAGGTTCACGCCGCGGCCTGTGAATATTCACGATCTGAGGGGCGTGGCCATGGCCTGTCGGGCGCGGTCGGCGTGGCGGCGGACCGCCGTGGCGGAGAGCTGCCGGCGAGGCGGCGGGATGATCGCCTCGTTGCCGCGACAGGCGCGACAGAGGCCGCCGAGGAGCACGTGCGGGCGGCACGGCGTACGGCAATCGGTGCACTCGACGATGCGGGCGGGCTGCTGCTGGAGCAGCGGCCGGTCCGGCGGCAACTTGTCGATCAGGCGGCGCCGGGTGAGGCCTGCCGGGCTGTGCACGTCCGGCGGCAGGCTCGCGGTGAGCGCGGCGGTGAACAGGGCGGGCGTGGTGCCCCGCGCCAGCCACTCGGCGGCCAGCGGTTCGAGCGCGGCACAGTCGGCGGCGGACAGCGCGAGGCGGGAATCCGCGAGACCTAGCCCGGCGAGGGCGGCGTACGCGGCCGACGCGGGAGGGGTGCGGTCGGGCGTTCGCTCCTCCGGGGGATCGGGTGCGGCGGCCGTTGACGCCTCGCCGGTGGCGAGGAAGTGCGCCCACCAGGCGTCGGAGCGGGGAGTGCGGGAGAAGTAGGTGCGGAACACCCAGCGGCAGTCCCTGGAGCTGATGCGCTCCCGGACCCGCCGCAGGTGACCTGCGGCGGAGAGCCGGTGGAGGGCCGTGCGGCACGCCATCTGCCCGTAGTGGGGCTGAAGGGCGGCGAGGGTCTTGACGTCCATGGCGGCACCGTCGGGGAGCCGGTCGACGAGCGAGGCGAGGTAGGCCTCGCGCGCCGGGAGATGGGTGAAGTCGCTCGCGGCGCGCGGCCGTTGGTCCGGCGCGGACTGCTTGCCGTACCCGGGGGAGGCCATGGCGGTAGAGTCGTGGGTAGCCACAGGATCGAGTCTCTTTCGATCGTGCCGGTCAGACCCCCGTTCGGTGTTGCCGCACCGGCGGGGGTTGTTTCGTTGCTGCGCACGCTACACGGGGGAACCGGCCGTGGCGAAGTGATGACGATAAGTCATATGTGCAGCGTGCAGGGGTGGTTGGAAGGTGGTTACCTCACCGTTCCACTAAGGGGTCACTCGGCTCGCGCGGCTTGAGCTTCGGACGCGAAGGAGACGAAGGAGGACCAGGCCTCGGGGGAGAAGGTGAGGGTCGGCCCGGCCTTGTCCTTGGAGTCCCGGACGTGGATGGCGGAGGGGCAGGAGGCCACCTCGACGCAGTTGCCCCCCTCGGTCCCGCTGTAGCTGGATTTCACCCAGATCACATCGGTGCGCATAGCTCCTCCGCCAACTTGTTGATGAAACGAGCCGACTCCTCGGGGCTGAGGGCCTGCCGGAGGATCATCGCATGGCGCTGCCAGAGCAGATTCACCTTCTCCGGGTCGGCATAGAGCAAGCCCATGGACTGCCCCTCCTCGTAGGCGAGGCGTTCGTGATCGATGGTCTCCAGTAGGACGAATGCGCCGTTGACTCCCGGATGAACGCACTTGGCGGGGACCACCTGGATGTCGATGTGCCTCGCTCTGCCAGCAGCAAGTAGGTGCTTCAGCTGTTCCCTGTGCTCCGCAGAGGTGCCGAACTTGCGCAGGAGGGCGAACTCATCAATGAGGAAGCTGAACGACTTGGTCTGCTTGCTCAGGATCACTTGACGAGCCAGTCGGGCGGAGACTCGTTCCTCCACGGTGTCGTCGTCCAAAGGCGGCCAATGTGCATTGAGTAGGGCTCGGGCGGTGGCCTCGGTCTGCAACAGGCCAGGGATGAGCTGGCTCTCGTAGGAACTCAAGACGGTCGCCTCGGGCTCGTACTTCATGAAGTCCTGAGAGAAGGAGGGGAACTTCTCGGGCTTCAGGAACGCGGCAGCCCCCACCAGCATCCCCTTCGCATCGCACAACTCATCGGCTGCCTGAAGGAGCTGGAGCGAAGGCTTCCGCCGCCCTGCCTCCATCGACCGCACGCTCTCGATGTCGTAGTTGGCAGCCTGGCTCAGCTGCTCCCGAGTCACACCGGCCTGTTCGCGCCACCGCTTGAGCTGATCCCCGCAGTACTTCCACGACATCGGGTTTTCCTTCGGTGTGCTCATCGCCCGGTGCCCCTCCCTGCCCTGGTCAGAGGGCGGTCAAGCTGTCGCTGTACCTGCGGTGTAACTCCCGAGGCTATGCCCGCCTGTCGATCCTTGAAGGGTGAAATGGCCGAACTCGGTCCTGACGAGTGAAGCCGTCCGTGCGCTCCTCCCAAGGACTCTGATGCTCATTCAGCCCGTCGACGTCGTCGAGTGGATGTTCCCCCGCCTCCCCCGCAGCGCCGGCCGTGCCCGGATCCGCTTCATCCGGCAGGCCTTCGAGTGGGAGGTGCCCGTCGACGCGGCGGAGACCGCCCTGATCCTCCTCAGCGAACTCGTCACCAACGCCTGCCGCCACGCCCGCTCCCCGCGTGACCGGATGATCGGTGTCCGGGTCCTGCTCCCCACGGCCTCCCTGCTCCGCATCGAGGTCTCCGACGCGAACCCCGACCTCCCGGTCGTCCGCCAAGCCACGCCGGACGACGAGTCCGGGCGGGGCCTCGAACTCGTCGCCGCCCTCGCCACCTCCTGGGGCGCCCACCTCCGGGGGAAGGGCTACCTCGGCAAGACCACCTGGTGCGAACTCGCCCTCCCCACCCCGGCCAACCCCCACGACTGACCATCGCCGCCCACGCCCGCGCGGGAAGTCGGCCGGGCCGACTTCCCGCGCGGGCGTGGGCGGTCAGCCGGGGCTCAGCACTCGATGACGTTGACGGCGAGGCCGCCGCGCGAGGTCTCCTTGTACTTGATCTTCATGTCGGCGCCGGTCTCCTTCATCGTCTTGATCGCCTTGTCCAGCGAGACGTGGTGCCGGCCGTCGCCGCGCAGTGCCATGCGGGCGGCGGTGACGGCCTTGACCGATGCCATGCCGTTGCGCTCGATGCAGGGGATCTGGACCAGGCCGCCGACCGGGTCGCAGGTGAGGCCGAGGTTGTGCTCGATGCCGATCTCGGCGGCGTTCTCGACCTGCTCGGGGGAGCCGCCGAGGACCTCGGCGAGGCCGCCCGCGGCCATCGAGCAGGCGGAGCCGACCTCGCCCTGGCAGCCGACCTCGGCGCCGGAGATGGAGGCGTTCTCCTTGAAGAGCATGCCGATGGCGCCGGCCGCGAGCAGGAAGCGGACGATGCCGTCCTCGTCGGCGCCCGGGATGAAGTTCAGGTAGTAGTGCAGGACGGCCGGGATGATCCCCGCCGCGCCGTTGGTCGGCGCGGTGACCACCCGGCGCCCGGAGGCGTTCTCCTCGTTGACCGCCATCGCGTAGAGCGTCACCCACTCCATCGCGTTGGCCGGGCCGATGCCCTCGGCGCGCAGCGCCCGGGCGCCCGAGGCGGCCCGGCGGCGGACCTTGAGACCGCCCGGCAGGATGCCCTCGCGGCTCATGCCGGCCCGCACGCACTCCTGCATCACGGACCAGATCTCCAGCAGCCCGGTACGGATCTCCTCCTCGCTGCGCCAGGCCTTCTCGTTCTCCAGCATCAGGCCGGAGATGGACAGCCCGGTCTCGCGGGAGAGCCGCAGCAGCTCGTCACCGGTGCGGAAGGGGTAGCGCAGCACGGTGTCGTCGGGCTTGACCCGGTCCGCGCCGATCGCGTCCTCGTCGACGACGAAGCCGCCGCCGACGGAGTAGTAGGTCTTCTCCAGCAGCGTCGAGCCGTCCGCCGCGTAGGCCCAGAGGGTCATGCCGTTGGCGTGGTACGGCAGCGAGCGGCGGCGGTGCAGGACCAACTGGGTGTCGGGGTCGAAGTCGACGGCGTGCTCGTCGAGCAGGTTGATCCGCTTCTCGGCGAGGATCCGCTCGACGTCCTTGTCGGCCCGGTCGACGTCGACGGTGCGGGGCGAGTTGCCCTCCAGGCCCAGCAGGACGGCCTTCGGGGTGCCGTGGCCGTGACCGGTGGCGCCCAGGGAGCCGTACAGCTCGGCGCGCACGGCCGTCACCTGGGCCAGCAGGCCTTCGGACCGCAGTCGGCGGGCGAACATCCGGGCGGCGCGCATCGGGCCCACGGTGTGGGAGCTCGACGGGCCGATGCCGATGGAGAAGAGGTCGAAGACGCTGATGGCCACGGAGGGACGTCCTTGTCTGGTCTCGTGGAAGGACTTGCGGGCGGGGCGGGGCGGGGCGGGGCAGGGCTTGGCAAGGG
>NZ_JOHO01000010.1 GCF_000719705.1 Streptomyces sp. NRRL S-350
AGGTCACCGCGAAGCTTCTCCACCTCACCAAGATCCACAAACCGCAGCATGCACCGCCACAGCCACCAAGATCAAACCAACCTAACGAAGTACTACTAGTGCTCCGCGGCGCGCAGCACGATCGGGTTGGTCAGCGCCGCCATCGGGCCCCAGGGAAGGTCCGGGCCCATCGTGTTGCCCCGGCCCGGCGTGCCGTCCGCCTTCGGGTGGCGTACCTCGGCCCGGACGTACGTGGCGAGCGCGGCCGTCGTGCGCCACACCACCGTGCCGGAGCCGTCGGCGGACAGCGCCTCCTGGTGCATCTGCCCCTCGTCCGTGATCAGCCGGACGGTGCCGCCGGGAACGCCCGAGACGGCGAGCCGGACGTCCAGCGGCGCGTCGGCCGGGACGGTCAGCTCCTCGCCGATGCCCGCCTGGCGGCCGTGCCCGGTGACGGTGAACTCCAGCCGGACGGCGGAGGATTCGGCGAGCCAGCTGCGGCCGTCGCGCAGCCCGTCGAGGATCGCGTCCCGGGTGAGGTCCTCGGCGAGGACCACGTTGTGCGGGGAGCCGATGGCCTGCGGCTCGCTGTGCGCGTCGCTGTTGCCCACGGCGGTCAGCCAGGAGCGGCCCCCGCGCAGGGCGACGGCGAGCCGGCCGTCCCAAGTGTCCACCGCGGACTCGTCGTCGTACGTCCAGGGGCCGTTCCACACCTCGACGGCGTCGGCCTGGTCGTAGCCGAACTTCCACTGGCAGGCGACGTACGGGCAGTACGGGTGCGCGGGCACGACCAGGCCGCCGGAACGGTGGACCTGGCGGACGAAGCGCGGGAACTCCTCGTCGCGCGAGCGGTAGCGCCAGTCGACGAACTGCCCGGCCTCCAGGCCGAGGGCCAGCCAGTGGCCGTTGCGGGTGGTGATCTCCTCGCCCGGGAGGATCAGCAGGTCGGGGCCGGCCAGCGGGCCCCAGACGGCGTGCGACGAACTGGTGTTGTGGTCGGTGGAGACGATGAAGTCCAGTCCGGCCGCGCGGGCACCGGCTGCGACCTCCTCGGGCAGGCGCCGCCCGTCGGAGTGCACGGTGTGCAGGTGGCAGTCGCCCCGGTACCAGGCCCGGCCGCGGCCCCGGGCCCGCTCCGCCGGGTAGTGCGGGGTGAACTCCGGCCCGGGCGCGCCGAACCGCAGGGTGACCTGGACGCGGTAGTCCAGGCCCTGCGGGGCGACCTGGTACGGGCCAAGCGCGACGTGCCAGGTGCCGGGGCCGATCGGGCCGGGGAGGTAGCCGGGGGTCGCGGCGGAGCGGGAGAGGCTGAACTCGGTGCGGAAGCCGCCGGACCAGCCGCGGAAGCCGGGGCCGCTGAGGTCCGTTCCGCGCTCGTCGAAGATCCCGATGTCGCACGAGTTGCCGGGGGTGCCGGCCGGGACCGGGGGCTTGTCGTAGCTGTAGGAGACGGTGATCTCCCGGACGCCCTCGGGGACTTCGACCGGCAGGTAGACGAAGTCGGGGGCGCCGGTGGGCAGATGGCCGGTGAGGGTGAGGGTCAGGTCGGGGGTGCCGGTGGGAGCGCCGGCGGGGGTTCCGGCGCGGGGGTCGCCGGGAGCCGCGGTGGCCTCGCCGGTCGACCCGGCCAGGGCGAGGGCGGTGGCGGCGCCGGTGGCCAGACCGGTGCGGAGCAGGTCGCGGCGAGCGGGGTGGGCGGGTGGCGCGGGGTGGGCGGGTGGTGCGGCGTGGGCAGGTGTCGCGGGGTGTGGGGTGCTGGGCTCGGTCGGCATCGAGGTCTCCGGATCGCGGCGGGCGGGCGGTTCGCTCGCGTGCCTACCCCGGCGGGTGAACCGGGGGTGAGTCGGCGCCCAAGGGGGCGGGGCGGGTCGGTGAAGAGGGGCCGGGCGGGACCGGGGGCGAGTTGCGGGGAGTGACGAATGGCCGGTTCATTAGTCATGTAATCGGTTGATATGTGACGCGATGTGGTGCGACGGGTCGGGAGGCTGGCGTGGCGGTGAGTCGGCGGGCGCTGCTGATGGTGGTGGCCGGGGGCGCGCTGGCCGGTTGCGGGACCAAGGCGGCGTCGCCGGGCGACGGATCACCCTCGCCGTCAGGCTCCGCACCGGCGACGGCGGGCGCGGCAACCGACGCGTCCACCGCCCCAGCAGCGTCCGCCACGTCCGCCACGTCTGCGCCGCCCGCCGGGGCCGCTGCGGCCCCGGCGGCACCGGAGCCCCCGAAGCAGCCGCCGCACGAGCCGACCCGCGACGAGGTGGTGGAACGGTACGGCGGCGCGGCCCCGGCCGACTGGGGCCTGGAGGTCGCCGGGGTGATCACCGAGCTGCCCGACGGCGAGGGCGCCACGGCACTCACCTTCGACGCCTGCGGCGGCCCCGGCGGCAACGGCTACGACGCCGACCTGATCGACTTCCTGCGCGCACACGGCGTCCCCGCGACGCTGTTCCTGAACGCCCGCTGGATCGACGCCAACCCCGACGAGTTCGAGCAGCTCGCCACCGACCCGCTGTTCGAGATCGGCAACCACGGCACCGTCCACCGCCCGCTCTCGGTCACCGGCCGTTCCGCCTACGGCATCGCCGGCACGGGCGACGTCGGCGAGGTGTACGACGAGGTCGCGGGCAACGCGCACAAACTGGCCGCGCTCCTCGGGCACCCGCCCCGCTTCTTCCGCTCCGGCACCGCGCACTACGACGACATCGCCACCCGGGTGGTCGCCGACCTGGGCGAACGCGTCGCCGGCTTCACCGTCAACGGGGACGGCGGGGCGACCCTCAGCGCCTCCCAGGTACGGCAGGAGGTCGCGTCGGCGCCGCCGGGTGCGATCGTGATCGGCCACCTGAACCACCCGGGCGGCGGCACCGCCCCCGGCGTGGCCGCGGCGGTGCCGGGGATGCTGGCGGCGGGGCGGCGGTTCGTCCGGCTCTCGGACGTGATGTAGGCCCGGCCGGCGCCGGGTGGAGGGCCCTCCGGGTGCTCGCCTACGCCAGGCGGAGGCCCCCCGGGTGCTCCTCCTCGATGATCCGGACCAGCCAGTCGAAGACCGTCGGCCCCTTCCCCGCCCGGGCGTCCGCCAGCTCGGCGGCGACGTGTCCGCGGTTGGTCGGGTGGCACCGGCCGAGCCGGAGCTCCAGCTGCCGGACCGTCTCCGGGTAGCCGAGGTTGCGGCGGGAGACCGCGTGGCGGCGCCACTCGATGACCCAGGCCTCGTCCTCGGGCGTGCCGTAGCCGCCGCGCAGGCAGTCGGCGAAGGCGTCGAGGTTGCGGCCGAAGTAGCCGTCGATGCCGATCTCCTGCCCGACGACGTCCCAGAAGTCCTCCAGGGTGCCGATCCTGCTGCCGTCGATCACGTAGGTCACCGTCACGGGGACGAGGATATGCCGCGGGCCGTGCGCGGGGGGAGGCGTCACGGTTCGACCGCGATCGCGGTGGCGAGCAGCCCTTCCCGGACGGCCCAGCGGCCTTCGAAGCCCTCGACGCGCCGCCCGCCGACCACCGGGCCGGGGACCAGCAGCCGGGCCGTGAAGGAGCCGGCGGGGGAGAACTCCAGCTCTGCCTCGTTGAACTCCAGGAAGAGTCCCGTCAGCGGGAACCACGCCTTGTACACCGACTCCTTGGCGCTGAACAGGAGACGGTCCCACGGCGTGCCCGGATCCGCGGCCGCCAGCTCGGCGAGCCGCTTCTGCTCGACGGGCAGCGCGACGACGTCCGCGACGCCCTCCGGCAGCGGCAGTGCGGGCTCCGCGTCGATGCCGACGGAGGCCAGGGTGCCGGCCCGGGCCACGGCCGCCGCGCGGAAGCCGTCGCAGTGGGTCAGGCTGCCGACCACGCCCGCCGGCCAGCTCGGCGCGCCGCGCAGACCCGGGACGAGCGGGCGGTAGGGGACGCCGAGCCGAGCGAGGGCGGTCCGGGCGCAGTGGCGGACGGTGGTGAACTCGCGGCGCCGCTTCTCGACGGCCCGGGCGAGGACCGCCTCCTCCTCCGGCTCCAGCCGGGCCCCGGGCGGGTCGTCGTACGCCACCTCGGTCACGACGACGTCCGGCAGCAGGTCCCCGATCACCCGTTCCCCCCTCGGTCGGCCGCGCGGAGCCGTCGCCGCGCGGGACGAGGGTAACCCGGTCGGGGGGATCTTCGGGGGCGAACGGGGGTAGCGGGCGGGGACCTGCCGGGGACCTGCCCGGGATCTGCCGGGCGACTGCCGTCGGGGGCCGCAGCCCGCTCGCGGTTCGGCTCCTGGTTCGGCGCGGGGTTCGGCGCGGGGCCCGGAGGCGGCCGCCGACTCGGCCGGGGACCGGCTCTACTGGCCGAGCAGGCGGGCGAAGTCCAGCCCGAGGCTGCCGAGGACGGGCAGCGCGCCGAGGTCGGTGACGCCGCCGACCGGGATGCTGTAGCCCTGGTTGACCTCGCGGTGCGACGCCGAGCCGGTGGTGACGGCGGGCGACGCCGTGGCGGCCGACGCGGCGGTCGCGGCCGGGGCGAGGGCGGCGCCGAGGAGCAGGGCGGCGAGAACGGTGCGCATGTGACGGAGCCTCCGGGACGGCATGGCGGGTGACGGCCTGTCAACACCCTCTGTGGCGGAGCGGTCACGCATCTTCGCCCCTTCGGCCGCATTGGTAAAGATCCTTGCCTTGTGTTCATGCCAACATCGTGGAGGTCTGGACCACGGTGAGGACGAGCGCATACGTTCCCTTCGCAGGGGCGGGCATCTAGTCACCCAACTGCCATGCAGGTGGAGCGACTTCTGATTGTCATGCCCATGATCGGCAAGATTTTGGCCAGTACTGCAACCGGAGGGAACGAACCATGCACGCCATCGGCAAGAACCTCAGGATCCTCGCGGGCGCCCCGCTCGCCGCAGCCGCCCTCATCGCCCTCACCGCCGGCACCGCCAGCGCCGCGATCCCGATCAACAAGCCCATGACCGGCAAGGCGACCTACTACACCGACTCGGGCTACGGCGCCTGCGGCACACAGATCAACGCCTCCTCGCAGATGCTGGTCGCCGTCTCCCACACCTGGTGGACCACCGCCAACCCCAACAACGACCCGGTCTGCAAGGGAATTTCGGTCAAGGTCACCTACCAGGGCAAGACCATCACCGTCCCGGTGAAGGACCAGTGCCCCTCCTGCGACTCCACCCACATCGACCTCAGCCAGCCGGCCTTCGCCAAGCTCGCCCCCCTCGGCAAGGGCGTCATCAGCGGCCTCACCTGGCAGTTCGTCAAGGCGGGCCTCAAGGGCGAGACCGTCGAACTCTCCGCCCCGACCGCCGGCTCCACCATCGGCTGACACCCGCGCGAACCCGTTGCCCGCCCCGTGATCTCCCGGGGCGGGCAACGGCACGAATTCGCGCGGCGGTGCGCGAGACCGTCGAGCAACAGTCCCAGGGTGAAGTCGAACCGCTCGTGCCCGGCACCGGCGGTGAGCTCGCGGAATTGCGCCTGGTCGGCGGAAAACCGTCCGGCGGATGAGCACCGTTCGCCGAGCACACCGGACTGGCAGCGGCCGTGCCTGCTCCCTGCGCGCACGCAGGGAGCAGGCACGCGGAACCGGTCAGAGCCGGCGTTCGATGGCCTCGAAGATGTCGGCGTCGGTTTCCTGCTGCCACTTGGGGAGGTCGTTCCAGTCGGCGACGTAGGCAGGCTTCGGGTTCTCGATGTGCTTGTGGATCTGCGCGATCCAGCAGGTGGCGACGAAGCGGCCCTTCTGCTCGCGGGTGAGCCGCGCGGTGGCACCGGCACTCACGGCGACGAAGTCGCGGACCTGTGTGAACACCGCTGCGGCAGAAGCCCGTTCCCAGTCGGGTGTCTCGGCCCACGGTGCGATGTAACCGGGCTTCGGCTCGCCGGGGAAGTGCTTGCGCACCCCGGCGATCCACGCCTCCCGAAAGATCCGGCCGTCCTCGGTCATGTGGAGTTCCTTTCGTCACGCGGCGTGCTGAAGCGCCGAGAGGTGGTGGTGCAGATCCGCGATCCGGTCATCCTTCAGCAGGGGTGCGAGATGCGGCCTGACTCCGCCGAGCTTCTTCGCGATGTAGCCGGATCCAGTCTCGCCGGCGAGAGCCAGAGAAGCTGAGCCGAAGTGGACGACCTGCTCGATGTCGCCGTTGTGGGCGCTGAGAACCGCGAGTTCCGCGAGGACGGAGCCCCTGCGTCGGGGCGAGTGACTGGTCTTCAGCGCGTTGAGCAACGACTTCTCGGCGAGATCCGGCCGACCGAGGACGAGATAGCAGGTTCCGCGCTCCTCGGCCAGACGACTGCCGTCGAATCGAAGCCAGCCGCCGTTCTGGACTGGGCCGGTGAGGCCGCGGACCTGCTCGGCCTCCGCGAGCGCCCGGTCGCAAGCCTGGAGCAGGCCCAGGCCTGCAAAGGCCTGGGCCTGGACGGCGGCGACCCAGTGACGAGTGGAGAGTCGGTTGTCGCCTCGATGGGCGATTCGGGAGGCTGCCGTGAGGATCGCCTCGGCGGAGTCGTAGCGACGCTCCGAGAGTTCGACGAACGCGTGCCGGGCCAACGCGCTGGCCCAGAGGTCGTACTGCGCGGCCTCACGTGCGGCAGCAGCCGCGAGTGTGTAGCACTGTGCCGCGTCGGTGTACCGGTTCGAGTCGAAGAGGACTTCTCCGGCGAGCTGGTAAAGGTCCCCGATCAGCCCGCACAGCCGGTTGCGAGCCCGCTCGGACGTGACCGACCTGAGCTCGGCAGTGAGAACCCCGAGCCGGTGCCGGACCAGGGGATAGGCCTCGTGCTTGTTGCGGGAGGCGGAGAAGGTCCGCCATAGGTGGGCGTTCGCCAGGATTCCGGAATCGTCGGACGGGACAAAGGCGACCGGCGCGGCCGCGGCCTCGCCGAAGGGAAAGGTGATCAGCGCCGTCGCCGCAATGAGCCCGA
Source organism: Streptomyces sp. NRRL S-350 (assembly GCF_000719705.1). Taxonomy (GTDB): domain Bacteria; phylum Actinomycetota; class Actinomycetes; order Streptomycetales; family Streptomycetaceae; genus Kitasatospora. The sequence goes on from NZ_JOHO01000010.1 coordinate 6,867, forward strand.
GGGCCTCGCGTCGCTTCATGTCGTCACTTTCGTCGATGACCGCAGGGGCCGCCCGGTGGACCGGTGCCATGAACGGCGGATTCAGGAGACCGTCCAGCTCCGGGGCGGTGACCTCGAGGAGCGCTGCGAGCCTCGGCCTCTGTTGAGGGTGGGGGTCGGCACGGCCACACTCCCAGCGGGTGACAGTGGAAGTGGCCACTCCAAGATCGGCAGCGAGCTTTTCCTGACTGTAGCCCAACTCCCGCCGCCTCCGGGCGAACAGGTCACGCTTGCCGCTCATCCGTCCCCGCTCCACGAACATCATCGTTCCGGTCGGCGTCGCGGGTGCTGCCGGTGATGGTGGTGGCGGGGGAGGGGGACGAGGGGCATCGGGGCTTGGCGCTGGTCCACGGGCTGACACGGGGGTGTTGGGGTGCCGCGGTGGAGCCTTTTGGGAAGGTGGTGCATGCCGATCTTGTGGTGAGTCGGCGGGGTTGAGAGGGGAGTGCTGGGGATGGCCGGGAAGCCGGTGCTGTATGTCGTGGTGTGTGCGGCGGGGGTTGCGGGTGGGGTGGGGGAACTGATCTCCGCTGCGCAGGTGCGGGGGTGGGAGGTTGGGGTGGTCGCAACTCCCCATGCGATGGAGTTCGTAGACGTCGACGCCATCGCCGCGCAGACCGGGTATCCGATCCGTTCCGCTTGGCGGAAGCCGGGGGATCCTCGGCCGTTGCCGGACCCGGATGCGATCGTCGTCTCCCCGGCGACCTTCAACACGGTCAACAAGTGGGCCTCGGGGATCTCGGACACGCTCGCGCTCGGCATCCTCTGCGAGTCGTACGGCTGGGGGATCCCGGTGGCCGTCCAGCCGTGTCTGAGCACGGCGCAGGCGGCGCACCCCGCCTACGGCGAGAGTCTGGCGAAGCTGCGGCGGATGGGGGTGCGGGTCGCGGAGTCCGTGCCCGGTTCGTACGACTGGACCCGGGCGCTGGACCTGTTGCGGGACTGACGGGGGACCGGGCGGGTGCGCGCGAGGTACGCCGCGTACCACACCGCCGGCCGGCCGGCAGGCGGCGGCCGCGCCGCCCGGCCCCCGGACGGCCCCCGGCCGTTCGGATGCGCCGTCGAGCGGATCCGGACCGCGGCGCGGACGGTGAAGGCGTGCTGAGAAGAATGCTGCCGGTCCTCGGGGCCGCCCTGTTGCTCTGCGTGCCCGCGACCGCTGTCCAGGCCCGGTCGCCGGGCTGGCAGGTCGCCGTCGTGGACCAGGCCTCGCGCCGGGTGCTGGTGCTGCAGAGCGCCGAGGAGTTGACGGCCTACCGGGGCCCGGACACGCTGCCCGTCGTCTGGAGCTGGAGCGCGGACCGGGTGCCCGAGCTGGCCGATCTGGCGCCCGCCCGCAGCTGGACCGACCCGGCCGAGGTGAAGAGCCGTGTCCGGCAGGGCCGCCGGTACCTGCTCACGGCCGCCGGCGGCGGGCTGGCCGCCGTCGTGGAGACCGCCACCGGGCGGACGCGCTGGGCGGCGGACCTGGGGCCGGCCGTCAACCCGCACAGCATCGAGCTGCTGCCGGACGGCAATGTCGCCGTGGCCGCGAGCGCCGGCGGCTGGGTCCGGCTGTACGCGGCCTCGCAGGGCCCGCGGGCCGCCGGGTACGCGGAGTTCGGGCTGCCGGGTGCGCACGGCGTGCACTGGGACGGGCGGACCGGGTTGCTCTGGGTGCTCGGCGACTCGGCGCTCACCGCGCTGCGGGTCGGTGGCACCCCGGCCGCGCCGACCGTGGCCGCCGTCCGGAGCGCACCGCTGCCCGACCGTGGCGGCCACGACCTGGCGCCGGTGCTGGCGGCCCCCGGTCGGTTCTGGGTGAGCACGCTGACCGGCCTCTGGCAGTACGACCCGTCGGCCGATCGCTTCGCAGTCGTCCGGCTGGCCGATCCGGCCGCCGAGCGGGACGTCAAGAGCGTCGGCGACGAGCCCGGCCGCACCGGCCGGCTGCTCACCGTGGCCCCCGATCACACCGGTCCGTGCGACTGGTGCACCTCGGTGATCACCCTGCACCGGCCGGAGGGGACGCGGTCGCTGCGCGGGACGCACCTCTACAAGGCGAGGTGGTGGAGTGGCTATTAGCAGATCTGCGACGCCGCGTAGTCGATCTTGGGGCCCGAGTCGGCGATACCACCCGAACTGCGGACATCATCCGGCTGATGGGGCATATTGTGTACCCCGCCAAACTACTCCAATAGTAGTCAGTTTCCTGTCGCGGTCCGAAAACCATCCGTCGACCCCCGTCGACTGGGATAGCGTCGAAGGCGTCGGGGGGCCGACACCGATCCGGTGTATTCGAACACCAGCTACCTGGCCGTAATGGCCGAATGAGTCATGGAGAAAAACATGCGGAATTCCCCGTCGGAAGGCCGGCCGAACACACTCGACGGTCTTCAGCTCGCGGTCGACTCGCTGTCCGCATTCCCGGCCCGCAACGCGCCCGGCGGATCCGATGTGACCGAGCGGCTCGCGGCCGTCGCCGAACTGTGCCGCTCGGTCGACGCGGTGCTCGACAGCCTGGTCGTCCAGGCGGCCGCCGAGGCTGCCGAAGAGGGGTGGACCGCGGCCCGGATGGCGGCCGAACACTCCGGCTACTACGCCAGGTTGCAGCGTGCCCTGCTCCCCGCCGGGGCCGGCGCCGGGCTGACGCAGCAGTGAGCGCGGTGCACCTGGGCGCGCACGTGCTGTCCTGCCCCACCCGGTGGAGCGACGTCGACGAGAACGGGCACATCAACAACGCCCGGCTGGTCGGCTACATCCAGGAGGGGATTTACGACCTGTTCTGCCACCACGCGACCGCCGTGCGGGAATCCCTGTTCCCGCACGGATTCATTATCGCGCGGCACGAAATCGATTACCTGGAGCAGCTGCACCACCGGCCCGAGCCATTGTCGGTACGACTCACGGTGGAACGGCTCGGACGGAGTTCCGCGCACGTCGAGGTGAATGTCTGCCGGGATCCGCTCACCTTTATGCGGGCGCGGACCGTGGTGGTCGCGCGGGACCGCGAATCCGGCCGCTCGCGCACGCTCACCCCGAACGAACGGCACTTCCTCTCGGCGTTCATGCCGGAGGCGGCGCGTACCGAGGCCGCCCTGGCCGCCGCCACGGCCACGGCACCGGCGCCGACGCAGCGTCTGGCGGCCGCCTCCGGCGGCGTGCCCTCCGCGCGCCGGCCGCGCAGGCGGTGCCACGCCTCGGCGGGCTGAGCACGGCCCCCGACGGCGACCCGACTCCCGGGGGTGACACCCGGGGTCCGCTCCCGGGGCCGACGCCCCGGGCCGGCGGTGCGATCGACAACGGCGTCGATCCGCCGGTCCGGCGTCTCGCCGAACCGGCCACCCACCACCCGGCCCCTTCCCTCCCGGCCCCGGCCCCGGCCCCGGGCGCAGAGCGTTGCCCGTCCCGCCGCCCCTGGCGGTCGCGCCGGTGCCGCTCGTCCAGCCTGTCCCGCTGATGCCGCCGGTCCCGCCGGTCCCGCCTGTCCTGCCGCTCCTGCCGGTCCCGCTGCGCCTGTCGACCGCGAGCCGCCATCGGGCCACCGGAGGGCCGCCGGAAGGCTATGACTCGCTGTACGGCCATTCGGGGCCGGTCCGGGCGGTCCGCTGCCCGGTGGTGGCCCGGAACAGCTCCGCGCCGGGGCCGGTCAGCTCGACCGGCCCGGCGCCCGGGCGCAGGTAGGCGGACGCGCCCGCCGTGAGGGTGAGTCCGGCGCCGTCGGGGGAGCGGAGTCGGGCGTGCCCCGCCACGCAGAGCAGGATCTGCGGGGTGGGGAGGTCGACCCGGGTGGCGGTGTCGGCGGGGTGCAGTCGCGAGAGCCGGAACTCCTCGGCCGGGGAGGGGAATTCTTCCTCGAAGCCGTTGGTGAGCGGCTGCGGTGCGAGCACGTCGGGTTCTCCGGTGCCGAAGGAGGTGACCGCGAGGAGGCCGTCCGCGTCGACGTGCTTGGGGGTGAGCCCGCAGCGCAGGACGTTGTCCGAGTTCGCCATCAACTCCACGCCCACGCCCCGGAGGTAGGCGTGGGGCACGCCGGCGGCCAGGTACAGCGCCTGCCCGGCGGACAGTCGGACGTGGTTGAGCAGCAGCGCCGCGAGCAGGCCGGGGTCGCCCGGGTACTGCTCGGCGATGCGGGCGTAACCGGCGCAGGCGTCGGCATACGGTTCCCCGGTGTCCCCGGTGTCCCCGGTGGCCGCGAGCCGCTGCAATGCGTGGGCGACGGAGGCGAGTTCGCCGGCGGACGGTCGGGTGGGCGCCAGTGCGCTGCGCAGCAGCTCCGGCAGCACCTCGGACGAGGGCCGTGATCGCAGTGCAGCGGCCCAGGGCGCCAGGGCCGGCACGTCGAGCGCGTCCAGCAGCGCGGCCGTCCCGGCCGCCGGGCGGAAGCCGCACAGTGCCTCGAAATCTCCCAGGGCGCAGAGGAGTTCGGGTTTGTGCCCGCGGTCCTTGAAGACCCGGTCGGGTGCGTCCGGCGGCACGCCCCGGGCCTCCTCCGCCGCGTACCCCGCCTCGGCCTGCGCGCGGGTCGGGTGGACCTGGAGGGAGAGCGCCCGGTCGGCGGCCAGCACCTTGAACAGGAACGGCAGGGCCGGGCCGAACCGCCGTACGGTGTCCGGCCCGAGCAGGCCCTCCGGGTCGGCGGCGATCAGCTCGTCCAGTGGGCGCGGGCCGTGCGGGCCGGGGAGCGACGAGGGGGCCGACGGGTGCGCGCCCATCCACAGTTCGGCCTGGGGGGTGCCGTCTGGCGCGGTGCCGGTGAGCCGGGGGATGGCGGTGGTCGAGCCCCAGGCGTACCGGCGGACCGGGTTGTGCAGGGGTGCGAAGGGCGGCAGCGCGGTGGGCGGCCGGGCGGACGGGGGCCGGGCGGAGGGTGGCACGGGGTGGCTCCGGGGGTTCAGCGGCAGAGAGCGGCGGCGCCGATCAGTCCGGCGTCGGTGCCGAGTTCGGCGCGGCGCACGTCGAGGCCGCGGAGGTAGGAGAGGGCGGCGTAGCGGTCCAGGTGACGGGCGAGCGGGGTGAACAGCACGTCCCCGGCGGTGGCCACGCCGCCCCCGACGACGACCCGGTCGAGGTCCACCAGGGCGGCCGTCGCGGCGATCCCGGCGGCCAGGGCCTGGGCGGCGCGGTCGAAGGAGGCGAGCGCGAGCGGGTCGCCCGCCGTGGCGGAGGCGGCGACGGCGCGGGCCGAACGGTCGTCGCCGTCCGGTCGCCAGCCCTCGGCGAGGGCGCGGCGGGCGATCGCGGTGCCGCTCGCGACGCCCTCCAGGCAGCCGCGCGAGCCGCACGGGCAGTCCTCGCCGTCCAGGTCGACGGTGATGTGGCCGAGGTGGCCGGCGTTGCCGCTGGGGCCGGGGCGCACCGCGCCGTCGAGCACCAGTCCGGCGCCGACGCCGGTCGACACCACCAGGCAGAGTGCGTTGGCGGCGCCGCGGGCCGCGCCCTGCCAGTGCTCGGCGGCGGCCATCGCGACGCCGTCCCCGGCGAGGTGGACGGGCAGCGTGCGTGCCGCCACCGCCGGGTGCGCGGTGACCTCGGCCACCAGCGGGAAGCCGCGCCAGCCGGGGATGTTGACCGGGCTGACGGTGCCGTCGGTGAGGTCGACGGGGCCGGCGCTGCCGATTCCGACGGCCGTCACGGCGGCCCAGTCGGGGGTGCCGGCGAGCCGGTCCAGCACCCGGTGCACGACGGCGAGGACGGCCGCGCCCGACTCCGTCGCCGGGGTGGGCAGGAGGAGCCGGTGCCGCAGCCGCCCGTCGCCGTCGACCAGGGCCCCGGCGATCTTGGTGCCGCCGATGTCGACGGCGGCGAACAGCGAGGTGAACGGCACGGTGGGCTCCAGGAGGGTCGGAGGGGCGGCGCCCCGGCCGGTGACAGCCGGGGCGCCGCACAGCGTAGAGCAGGGCGCGTCGGCGGGAGCGGCCGCGCCGCAGGGGTGGCGTCAGCCGCGGGGCGCCTCAGCGGGCGGCCCTGAGCCGCAGGGTGACCAGCTCGAACGGCCGCAGCGCGAGGCGCACCGCGCCGTCCTCCACCGCCACTTCGCCGCGGGTGCCGTCCCAGGGCCGCTCCAGCAGGTCGCAGGGGACGGCGTCGGCCAGCGGGAAGGAGGTGGTGAGGCGGCCCCGGGCGCGGCCGCCGCCCGCCTCGTAGACGCGGACGACCAGGTCCCCGCTGCGGTCGTCGGCGAGCTTGACCGCGCTCACCACCAGCGCGTCGTTGTCCAGCTCCACCAGCGGCGCGACCTGCTCGGCGCTGCCGGTGACCCGCCGCTCGGGCAGCCCGATCCGGTACCCCTCGCGGACGGCGTCGCCGATCGACGCGCCCGGGACGAGGGCGTGCCGGAAGCGGTGCAGGCCCTGGTCGGTCTTCGGGTCGGGGAACCGCGGGGCGCGCAGCAGCGAGAAGCGGACCGTGGTGGTGGTACCGCCGTCGTCGCGGACGGCGCGGGTGACGTCGTGGCCGTAGGTCGAGGCGGTGACCAGGGCGACGCCCCAACCGGGCTCGTCGAGGTGGACGAAGCGGTGGTTGCAGGCCTCGAACTTGGCGGCGTCCCAGCTGGTGTTGGTGTGGGTGGGCCGGTAGAGGTGGCCGAACTGGGTCTCGGAGGCGTAGCGCTCGGTGTGGACGTCCAGCGGGAACGCGGCCTTGAGGAACTTCTCGGTCTCGTGCCAGTCGACCTCGGTGTCGATGTCGACGCGCTGCTCGCCGGCCCGCAGGGTGAGGGTCTGCACCACGGTGGAGGAGCCGAAGGAGCGGGCGACCCGTACCGAGGCCCGGTCGGCGGCGCACTCCGCGGTGAGCGAGTCCACGTCGGTCAGGTCGGTGACGGTGTTGCGGTAGAACTGGTCGACGTCCCAGGCGTCCCACATGTTGGGGAAGTCGGGGTGCAGCTGCAGCAGGTTGGCGCGGCTGCCCGGGGCGACGGCCTCCCGGCCGCTCGCGAGTTCGACCACCGAGCCGATCAGGCCCCGGGCGTCGACGACGACCTCCAACAGGCCGTTGCGCAGCGTGAATCCGCCGTCGGGCCGCTCGACCGCCTCGCACCCCGAGCCGTGGACGACGGCCGGGCCGGCCCCGCCCGCCGGCACCGCCGAACGCGCGTGCGGCGCCGCGTTGAACACCAGTTCGCGCCCGCCCGAGGCCTCCCCGGCGAGGGCCTGCTGCGCGCCCCCGATCAGTTCGCCCAGCTCCTCGGCCAGCGCCGCGTACGTGGCCTCGGCCTCGCGGTGCACCCAGGCGATGGACGAGCCGGGCAGGATGTCGTGGAACTGGTGCAGCAGGACGGTCTTCCAGATCCGGTCCAGCTGCTCGTACGGGTACGGCGCTCCGGTGCGCAACGCCGCTGTGGTGCACCAGAGTTCGGCCTCGCGCAGCAGGTTCTCGCTGCGCCGGTTGCCCTGCTTGGTCTTCGCCTGGCTGGTCAGCGTGGCCCGGTGCAGCTCCAGGTAGAGCTCGCCGACCCAGACCGGCGGGTTCCGGTACTCGGCCTCGGCCTTGGCGAAGAACTCGGCGGGCTTCTCCCAGCGGACGGTCGCCGAGCCCTCCAGGTCCCTCATCCGGGCCGCCTTGGCGACCATCTCACGGGTGGTGCCGCCGCCGCCGTCACCCCAGCCGGTCGGCGCCAACGAGTGCCGGGCGGCGCCCTTGTCCTTGAAGTTCCTTGCCGCGTGGGCGATCTCGCTGCCCTTCATGGAGCAGTTGTAGGTGTCCACGGGCGGGAAGTGGGTGAAGATCCGCGTCCCGTCGATGCCCTCCCACAGGAAGGTGTGGTGCGGGAACTTGTTGATCTGGCTCCACGAGATCTTCTGCGTCAGCAGCCACTTGGAGCCCGCGTTGCGGATGATCTGCGGCAGGCCGCCGGTGAAGCCGAAGGTGTCCGGCAGCCAGGCCTCCTGGTTCTCCACCCCGAACTCGTCCAGGAAGAACCGCTTGCCGTGCACGAACTGCCGGGCCATCGCCTCCGAACCCGGCATGTTGGTGTCGGACTCGACCCACATGCCGCCGGCCGGCACGAACCGGCCCTCCGCGACGGCCTTCCGGACCCTGGCGTACACCTCGGGGCGGTGCTCCTTGATCCAGGCGAACTGCTGCGCCTGGGACATGGTGTAGAGGAAGTCCGGTTCGTCCTCCAGCAGCGCGGTCATGTTGGCGGTGGTACGGGCCACCTTGCGGACGGTCTCGCGCAGCGGCCACAGCCAGGCCGAGTCGATGTGCGCGTGACCGATCGCGCTGATCCGGTGCGCGGACGGCACGGCGGGCGCGGCCAGCACCCCCGCCAGCTCCGAACGGGCGGCCGCCGCCGTGGCATTGACGTCCTGAAGGTCGACGGCGTCCAGCGCCCGCTCGACGGCGCGCAGGACCTCCCACCGGCGGGCGTTCTCCACCGGCAGCTCGGCCATCAGCTCGCCGAGTACCTCCAGGTCCACCACCAACTGCCAGACGGTCTCGTCGAAGACGGCGAGGTCCATCCGGGCCAGCTTGTACTGCGGCTGCTCCCCGGCCGTCTCCTTGTCGCCCAACTCGGTGGGCAGGAACGGGTGGTAGTCCAGGATGACCGGGTTGGAGGCGGCCTCGACGTGCAGCAGCACCTGCTCGCCGCCGACCGCCGGGGAGGCGATCCGCACCCACTGGTTCTGCGGGTTGAGGCCCTTCACCGGCGTGCCGTCCGGGCGGTAGACCAGGCCCTCGCACTGGAAGCCGGGCATGTTGGCGTCGAAGCCGAGGTCGATCAGCGCCTCGACGGTGCGCCCGGCCCACGCCTGCGGCACCGTACCGGTCACGGTGATCCAACTGGTGCCCCAGGGGGCGCCCCAGGCGTCCCCGACCGCGATGGGGGTGCGTGGCGCGGCCAGTCCCTCGGCGACGGGGACGGGCTCGCCGGGGGCCGTCCAGATGCCGACCTCCAGCGGGACGGACTCGGGGTACACGGCCGGGCGGATGCGCTCGTCCAGGACGCGCTTGAGGCGGGACTCGACCAGGGTGCGGTCATCGTGCATGTCAGCGGGCTCCGTTGCGTGGCTGAGGGGTGCGTGGCTGCGGTCTGGGTGTCTGGGGAGGGGCGGCGGGGCTGAGGGGCGGCGGCGCTGAGGGGTGCGTGGCTGGGGGCGTGGCGGCGGTCTGGGTGCTGAGGGTGCAGGCCTGAGGAGAGCGCGGGGCGGAGACGGACTAGAGGGAAGATACGTCGTCGGGTCGGACCACCTCGGTGATGCCGCGTGCGGCCAGGTGCGCCCGGTCCTCGGCGCGCTCGGCGAGGACGGTGGTCGGGCGGGCGCCCGCCTCGGCGAGGCGCATGAACGCCTCGTACACCGAGCCGCCGGGGCCGCAGACCGACCGCTCGGGGGCCGTCACCTCGTCACCGGTGGCGACCACCACGGCGGTGCTGCGCGGCGGGGGCGGCTGCCAGGAGCGGCGGGCCTCGGCGGCGGCCTCGGCGAGTCGGGCGCCGGCCGGTTTGACCTTGCGGTCGGTGGTCAACAGGCCGAGGCTGTACTCCAGTTCGGGGAAGTCGGCGAGCGAGCGGTCGACGTCGTGGGAGCACCACCAGGTGACGCCCCACAGGTCCGGGCAGTCCAGCGCGGCCTCGACGGTGGCGCCGGTGAAGCGCGCGGCGTCCTCGGGGGCGATGTGCGGGGCGGGCGCGCCGACCTCCTGCAGCCAGACCGGCCGGGCCGGGTCGTCCGCCCAGGCCTTGGACAGCTCGACCAGGTACGCGGCGTGCTGCGCGGTGGCGGTGGAGTGGGCGCCGTAGCGCTGGGCGGTGCCGTTGAACACCCAGGAGTGCACGGCGGTGGCGGCGCCGATCCGCGCCGAGTGCCAGGGGGTGAACGGGTGCTCGTCGAGGTACCAGGCGGCGTCGTACGAGGCGTGCAGGTGGAGTCGGCCCGGGGCGCCGGTCTCGCAGGCATCGAGCATCCGGTGCAGCCAGGCCTGGACCTCGGCGGGGGTGGCCCGGTCGGGGTCGGGGTGCGGGTCGCCGGAGAACTGGTTGATCTCGTTGCCGAGCGTCATCCCGAGGAAGTTGGGCCGCTCGCGCAGCGCCTCGGCGAGGGTGCGCAGGTAGGAGGCCTGGCCGTCGAGGATCTCGGGGTCGGTGAAGAGGTTGCGCCGGTGCCAGGTCCGGGTCCAGGACGGCAGGAAGTCGAAGCTCGACAGGTGGCCCTGCAGGCCGTCCACCGCGACGTCCAGCCCGCGTTCTCCGGCCGCGTCCACCAGGGCCGCCAGCTGCTCGACGGCCCGCGGGCGGATCATGGTGCGGTTGGGCTGGAAGAGCGGCCAGAGCGGGAAGACCCGGACGTGGTCCAGCCCGAGGCCGGCGATGGAGTCGAAGTCGGCGCGCACGGCGTCGAGGTCGAAGTCGAGCCAGTGGTGGAACCAGCCGACGCTGGGGGTGTAGTTGACGCCGAAGCGCGGGGCCTGCGGGGTGCCGGTCATGGGCGGTTGCTTCCTCAACGGTGTCGGGGTGTGCGGACGGCGGGCTATCCCTTGACGGCTCCCTCCTCGACGCCCTTGAAGAAGAAGCGCTGGCAGACGCCGAACACCACGACGATCGGCAGGAAGGCGATCATGGTGCCGGCCGCGATCAGCCGGGGGTTGGCGGAGAAGGTGCCGTTGAGGTACTGCAGCCCGACGGTGAGGGTGTACTTCTGCGGGTCGTTGAGCACGATCAGCGGCCAGAGGAAGTCGTCCCAGGCTCCGATGAAGGTGAAGATCACGATCACGCTGAGCATGCCGCGCACGTTCGGCAGGCCGATGTGCCACAGCCGCTGCCAGACGTTGGCGCCGTCCACCAGCGCGGCCTGGTCGAGTTCGACCGGTACGGCGGCGAAGGCGGTGCGCATCAGCAGCACGTTGAGCATCGCGATCGAGCCCGGCAGCGCGACTCCGGCCAGGGTGTCGGCCAGGCCGAGGCCGCGCACCAGCACGTACTGGGAGACGATGGTGACCTCGCCGGGCAGGACGAGCGTGGCGAGGAAGAGGCCGAGGACGAGCCTGGCGCCGCGGAAGCGCAGCCGGGCGAGCGCGTAGCCGGCCAGGGCGCAGCCGACCACGTTGCCGGTGATGCAGACGGCGGCGACGATCACCGAGTTGAGCGCGTAGGTCCAGACCGGGATGGTGTCGGCGACCTTGGCGTAGTTGCCGAGGGTGGGCTGGTCGGGGATGAAGCTCGGCGTGCTGGTGTAGACGTCCTCGCCGGGGCCCTTGAGGGAGGTGGAGAGCTGCCACAGGAAGGGGCCGACGACCAGGAGCAGGACGAGCAGGAGGAGCAGGTAGCGAACGGCGGTCCGGGCGGGGGAGGGGGTGTTGAAGCCTCGGGAGCCCTGGGAACCTCGGGACCTTTGGGAACCTCGGGAGCCCTGGGAGCCTCGGACGCCCCGGGAGGCCCGGTCGCGGTGGTCGGGCCGGGAGTCCTGCGCGGTCGTCGAACGGGGGGAGGTCATGGGTTCAGGCCGCCTTCCGGTTCAGGCGCATCAGCAGCAGCATCGGGCCGAGGGTGATGACGAAGAGCATCAGGCTGAGCGCGGAGGCGTAGCCGAGGTGGCCGTTGAAGCCGCGGCTGTACATCTGGATCAGCATCACCACCGACATGTCCCGCCCGCCCGGGCCGCCCTGGCCGTGGGAGAGGACGTACAGCTCGGAGAAGACGCGCAGCGCGCTGACCGAGATGAGGACGGAGACCAGCATCATGGTCGGCCGCACCCCCGGCAGGGTGACGTGCCAGAAACGGCGCAGGGGGCCGGCGCCGTCGACGGCCGCCGCCTCGTGGAGTTCGCCGGGGACGTTGGCGAGGGCGGACAGGTAGATGACCATGTAGTAGCCGAAGCCCTTCCAGACGGTCAGGGCGATCGCACTGAACAGCAGCAGCCAGCGGTCGGTGAGGAAGGAGACCGGGGAGTCGGCCAGCCCCGACTGCCGGAGCAGGCCGTTGACCAGGCCGCGGTCGTCCAGCACCCAGCCCCAGATCAGTGCCACCACGACGGCGGACGCGATCACGGGGGTGTAGAAGGCGGTGCGGAAGAAGGTGATGCCGGGGATCTTCCGCTGGACGAGCAGGGCGAGCAGCAGGGGCAGGAAAGTCAGCAGGGGCAGGCAGACCAGCATGAAGACGATGCTGTTGAGCAGGGCGTCGGCGAGCTGTTCGTCGTCGAGCAGGCGCCCGTAGTTCTCCAGGCCGGTGAACTGCCCGCCGCCCAGGGGCTTGGCGTTGGTAAAGGACAGGATCACCGTGTTGACGGCCGGCCAGAGGTTGAAGACGGCCAGCCAGACTATCGCGGGCCCGGCGAGCAGCCAGGGGGTGAACCAACGCCGGTGGGTCATGCCGTTGCCTTCCTGGGGGTGGTGCGGGTCATTCCCGGGGCGGCGGGCGGGGGTGGCCCGCCGCATCGCCGGTACGGCCGGTGGGCGGTGGCCGTCAGCCCTTGAGCAGCTTGTTGCACTGCTCGACGGCGGAGTCCAGGGCCTCCTTGGAGGTCGCGTCGCCGCTGATGGCCAGCGCGAACTGCTGCTTGATGACGGTGGCCATCGCGTCGTCGACCTCGACCGGCTGGATCAGCTTGGCCTTCGCGAGGGAGGTGAAGGCGATCACCTTGGCGTCGCCCGCGTTGGTGCCGTCGCTCCGGCTGAAGAACGGATCCCCGGCGGAGGCCTTGGTGGACGGGAAGACGCTGGTCAGGTGTGCGAAGGCGGCCTGGTTCTCCGGGCTGGTGACCCAGCGGGCGAGGGCGACCGCGGCGGCCGGGTTCTTGGTGTTCTTCGGGATGGACAGTCCCTGGACGTAGAGCGGCGGGGTGGCCATCGCGGGGGAGGCGACGACCTTCGGGGCGAGGGTGGGGTTGTCGGTGGCGAGGCTGGTGATGTAGTTGCCGCCGCCGGTGGTCCAGGCGACCGTGCCCGAGCTGAAGAGCTTGGAGTTGCCGGCGTAGGTGTCGGTCAGCACTCCGTTCGGCATCAGGCCCGCCTTGAAGGCGTCGCGGTACTTGTCGAGCAGTGCGGCGGCCTCGGGAGTGTTGAAGGTGAAGGACTTGCCGTCGTCGGCCATGATCTTGACGCCGATGTTGTAGAGGTCGCCGAGACCGGGCTTGCGGCTCATCAGATAGGTCTGGCCGCCGGACTTCTCCTTCATCACCCGGGCCTGGGCGATCAGTTCGTCCAGGGTGGTGGGGGGCTTGGCCGGGTCCAGCCCGTTCTTGCTGAGGAGTTCCGAACTCCAGTAGTTGACGTCGGTGTTGAGGTACCACGGGTAGCCGTAGGTGCCCTGGTAGCCGTTGAAGCGGTAGGCCTCCACGCCGCCGGCCACGTACTCGTCGGAGAGCTTCGGGTCGGCCTTGGAGACGTCCAGCAGGACGTCCTTCTTCGCCAGCGGGAAGGCGAAGTCCGGCGGGAGGTTGACCACGTCGGGCAGACCGCCGGCGGCGGCCTGGCTGAGCACCTTGTCGGAGTAGCCCTCCCCGGGCTGGTCGAGCCACTCGACCTCGACTCCGGGGTACTTCTTCTTGAAGCCGTCGATCACGCCCTGCATGTAGTCGGTGAACTTCGGCTTCAGCGCCCAGGTCTGCAGCGACACCTTGCCCTTGACCTCGCCGGTGGCGGCCGCGCTCGCCACGCTGTCGCTGTTCTTGGTGTCGCCGGAGCCGAGTCCGCAGCCGGTGAGCGCGGCAGCGGTGAAGGCCGTCGTCGTCAGTGCCGCCCAGATTCTTCGCATGAGGGTCTCCCGGTCCTGAGGGTGGGTGGGGGATCGTGCCGAGCTCGGGGTGTGTCGCGGGGGTGGTGCCCGGGGGTGGTTCCGAGGGAGGTTCCGAGGGGTGCTCTCGTGGGTCTGCCGACGGGTGTACTGCCGGCAGGTGTACTGCCGGCGGGCGGGCTGCGGGCGGATGGACCGCCGGCGGGTGACAGCTGCTGACAGCTGCTGACAGGTGTTGTGCCGACAGGGGTTGTGCGGGTTTCCGGAACCTGGCTTACTAAACCGGTCTAGTTCTGGCAGGGACTATGCTCCCGCCTAAACTTGGATGTCAAGAGAGGAGTCGGGTTCTGTGGGCAGACCGACGATCGCCGACATCGCGCGCCAGGCCGGTGTCTCCAAGGGCGCGGTGTCCTTCGCGCTCAACGGCAGGCCCGGGGTGAGCGAGGCGACCAGGGCCCGGATCCTGCGGGTCGCCGAGGAGATGAACTGGCGCCCGCACAGCGCCGCGCGCGCCCTCGGCGGCGCCCGGGCCGACGCCGTCGGACTGGTGATCGCCCGCCCGGCCCGGACCATCGGCGTCGAGCCGTTCTTCAGCCAACTGCTCTCCGGCCTCCAGGCGGTGCTCTCGGCCCGATCCGTCGCGCTGCACCTGATGGTGGTCGAGGACACCGCCGCGGAGATCGAGGTCTACCGCCGCTGGGCCTCCGAGCACCGGGTCGACGGCTTCATCGTCGTCGACCTGCAGGTCAAGGACCCGCGGCTGCCCGTCCTGGACGAACTCGGGCTGCCCGCCGTCGTCCTGGGCGGCCCCGGCAAGGGCGGCAACCAGCTGCGGATCTGGGCCGACGACCGGGAGGCGATGCTGTCGATCGTCGACTACCTGGCCGCGATCGGACACCGCCGGATCGCCCATCTGGCCGGGCTGCCGCACTTCCAGCACACCCAGCGGCGGATCCGCGCGCTGCGCGACGCCTCCCGCCGGCTCGGACTGGAGGAGGCCGTGTCGGTGCCCACCGACTTCAGCGACGCCGAGGGCGCGGCCGCGACCCGCACGCTGCTCTCCCGGGCCGGGCGGCCCACCGCAATCGTCTACGACAGCGATGTGATGGCGGTCGCGGGGCTCGGAGTGGCGGGGGAGATGGGCGTCGCGGTGCCGGGCGAGCTGTCCATCGTCTCCTTCGACGACTCGGTGCTGGCCCGGATCGTCCACCCGCCGCTGACCGCGCTCAGCCGGGACACCTTCGCGCTCGGCGAGCAGGTCGCCCGCAGCCTGCTCGAGGCCCTGGACGAGACCGGGCCCGGGCGGGACCTGCAGATGCCCACGCCGCGGCTGACCGTACGGGAGTCCACCTCGCCGCCCGGCCCCGCCGGCTCGGCCGCCGGTTCCGTCGCCGCTCTCGCCGCCGGCTCCGTCGGGGATTCGCCCCGCGGAGTGGTTCCTGCGCGGGTCGTTGACAGCGGTTCTGAACCGGTTTAGCCTCGCAGCGCCGAGCGGGAGCCCGCTCGGCGCCCGCGCTCCGCCGCACCTCGCCGTACCCTGCCGAACCCCGCCGAACCCGGCCGCACTCCGTCCGGCTCCGCTGCGCCCGCACGTCGAGGAACCCTCCGCAGCGGCGGCACCCCCTCTGCTCAGGCGCCGTGTTCCAGCGCCGTGTCCCGACACCGGCACGCCCGCATGCACCCGGGCCCCCGTACGCGACGGCGGGCCTGCCCCCACCTCCTCCGCTCGATCGGAGTCACCGCATGTCAAGACGCCTCCCCCTACTGCTCGGCGCCGCCCTCGCGACGGCCGCGCTGACCGCCACCCCGGCGGCCTGGGCCGACCCGATACCGACCGGGGCCCCCGCCGCCCCCGCCGGTCCGGGTACCTCCGCCGGTCCGGGTACCTCCGCCGGTACGGGCGCCACCGCCGGTACGGGCACCGCCGCCGGTACGGGCACCGCCGCCGGTACGGGCACCCAGCCGTTCGCCTCGTACTGGTACCCCAGCACCATCCTCAACTGGGATCCGACCACCGACCCGGACGCCCGCTTCAACCGCTCCCGCGTCCCGCTGCAGCCGCGCACCGCCGACCCGGCGTTGAAGGCGAACCCCAACGCCCGCACCGGCGAAGGGAAGATCGCCTCACTGGTCTCCTTCGGCCCCACCTCCAACAACCCCTCGCAGGGCTCCGCGGACCCCAACTACTACGCCTTCGGCTACTGGCAGTACGTCGACAAGCTGGTGTTCTGGGGTGGTTCGGCCGGGGAGGGCCTCATCCTCGCCCCCAACCCGACCGTCATCGACGCCGCCCACCGCAACGGCGTCAAGGTCTACGGCACCGTCTTCTTCCCGCCCGGCGCGTACGGCGGCCAGATCCAGTGGGTGCGCGACCTCGTCCAGAAGTCCGGCAGCCGCTACCCCGTCGCCGACAAGCTCGCCCAGGCCGCCCAGTACTACGGCTTCGACGGCTGGTTCATCAACCAGGAGACCGGTGGCGGGGATTCGGCCCTCGCCACCGAGGTGCGCAACCTCATGCAGTACACCAAGGCGCAGAGCGGCACCGAGTTCATGTGGTACGACGCGATGACCACCTCCGGTTCGGTCAACTGGCAGAACGCCCTCACCTCCGCCAACTCGCCGTTCCTGCAGGACGGTTCGAAGCGCATCTCGGACTCGATGTTCCTGAACTTCGACTGGTCCGCGAGCGGTCTCGACTCCTCCCGGACCCTGGCACGCAGGCTGGGCCGCAGCGAGTACGACCTCTACTCCGGCATCGACACCGAGGCCAACGGCTACAACTCCTCGGTGGACTGGAACACCCTCTTCCCGCCCGGCAAGCCGCACACCACCTCGCTCGGCCTCTACCGCCCGGAGTGGACCTGGAAGTCGGCCACCGACCGCGCGGACTTCTACGCCAAGGACTCCCGCTACTGGGTCGGCAGCAACAACGACCCGTCCCGGACCGACCTTTCGGCGAGCTGGCCCGGCCTGGCGAGCTACGTCGCCGAGTCCTCACCGATCACCGCCAAGCCCTTCGTCACCAACTTCGACACCGGCCAGGGCGACTTCTACAACGCGGGCGGTACCCGGGTCGCCACCGGCGGTTGGAACAACCTCTCGCTGCAGGACGTCCCGCCGACCTACCGCTGGGTCGTCGACTCCACCGGCAGCAAGCTCACCCCGTCCGTCGACTTCGGCGACGCCTACCAGGGCGGCTCGTCGCTGCGCCTGACCGGCACCCTCGACGCCGCCAACACCGTCCGGCTGTACGAGTCCAAGCTGCCGGTCAGCGCGGCCACCAAGCTGGACCTCGTGGTCAAGACCCCGGCCGCCGGGCCGACCAAGCTCAAGGCCGCCGTCGCCTTCACCGACGCGCCGAACAGCTTCACCACGGTCGACGTCGGCGCGGACTCCGGGACCGGGTGGGAACGCCACACCCTCGACCTCTCCGCCTACGCGGGCCGCACCATCGCCCAGGTCGCGCTCCGAGTCGACGGCTCCGACCCCTCCTACGACCTCAGGGTGGGCCAACTCGCCGTCTACGACGGGTCGGTACAGACTCCGGCGGCGCCCGGCGGCCTCACCGTGCTCGGCGCGGCCGACGTGACACCGGGCTCCAGCCAGTCCCTGCGCCTGTCCTGGACGGCGGCGCCCGGCGGCAACGTGCACCACTACGAGGTGTACCGGCGCAACGTGGACGGCAGCCGGACCTTCCTCGGCGCCACACCGAACGACGCCTACTTCGTCGGGCGGCTCGACCGGGCCGGCGGCGAGAGCGCGACCACCCTCGACGTCGAGGCGGTGTCCACCACCTACGGGCGCTCGACCGCCGCGTCCACCACGGTGGGCTGGACCGGCACACCGCCGAGCTCCACCAACCTGGCGCTCGACCGCCCCGCCACCGCCTCCGGCCAGTGCAACGCCAACGAGGGCCCGGCCAAGGCCGTCAACGGGAGCGTGAGCGGCGGCAACAGCGACAAGTGGTGCAGCCTGAACTCCGCCAAGTCGCTGGAGGTGGACCTCGGTTCGGCGAAGCGGCTGACCGAGTTCGTGGTCAAGCACGCGTCGGCGGGCGGCGAGAGCACCTCGTACAACACCCGTGACTTCTCCGTGCAGGTCCGGTCGAGTACGAGTGATCCCTGGACGACCGTCGCCGACGTCACCGGCAACACCGCCGGCACCACCACCCATCCGGTGAACACGACCGCCCGCTACGTGCGGCTGGTGGTCACCAAGCCCACCCAGACCACCGATCCGGCCGCCCGCATCTACGAGTTCGAGGCCTGGGGCGCGTAGTCCCGCCGCTCCTTCGGAAAGGAACCACCCCCGTGCCGGTCACCATCACCGCCGTCGAGAGCACCGACCTGTTCGTCGGCCCCGAGGACGCGCCCCGCCAAGTACTGCGGGTGACGACCGAGGGCCCGGCCGCCCGGATCACCGTCACCGGCCCGGGCGTCCGCGGCGAGGCGACCGGCACGGGGCTGGTCGAAGTCCCGATGGAGATCACCGGCGCCTCGCCCGGCGCCGAACTCCCGGTCATCGTAAGGGCGGAGGAGCTACGCGACGGCGGGACGGAGGCCGCTCCGGAACGGGCTCCGGCGATAGCCCCGGCGCTGGCTCCGGAAGTGGCTCCGGCGATGGCCTCGGAGGTCGAGGCCGTCGTCGAGGCCGCCGAACCGGGCTGGACGATGTTCCTGGTCTCGCACTTCCACTACGACCCGGTGTGGTGGAACACCCAGGCCGCCTACACCTCCCCCTGGGAACTGCTCTCCGCCGACGCCACCACCCGGCCGCTCTGGGAACGCAACGGCTTCGCGCTCGCCGACGCCCACCTGGACCTCGCCCTGCGAGACCCGGTGTACAAGTTCGTCCTCGCCGAAGTGGACTACCTGAAACCGTACTTCGACCAGCACCCGGAACGCCGCGAGACCCTTCGGCTCCTGCTGGAGCGCGGACAGGTCGAACTCGTCGGCGGCACCTACAACGAGCCGAACACCAACCTGACCGGCGCCGAGACCACCATCCGCAACCTCGTCTACGGCATCGGCTACCAGCGCGACATCCTCGGCGGCGACCCACGAACCGCCTGGCAGCTCGACGTGTTCGGGCACGACCCGCAGTTCCCCGGCCACCTCGCCGCAGCCGGCCTCACCGGCAGCGCCTGGGCGCGCGGCCCCTTCCACCAGTGGGGCCCGATCCAGAAGAACTTCCGCGAGGCCAAGGACGACGCCCGGGTGATGCAGTTCCCCAGCGAGTTCGAGTGGATCGCCCCCGGCGGCCAGGGCGTGCTCACCCACTACATGCCGCACCACTACTCGGCCGGCTGGTGGATGGACTCCTCGCCCGACCTCGCCACCGCCGAGCAGGCCGTCTACGAGCTGTACCGCAAGCTCAAGCCGGTCGGGGCGACCAGGAACCTGCTGCTGCCGGTCGGAACGGACTACACCCCGCCGAACAAGTGGGTCACCGGGATCCACCGCTCATGGGCGGCCAAGTACCTCTGGCCGCGCTTCGTCTGCGCCACCCCGCGCGACTTCCTCGACGCCGTCCGGGCCGAACTCGCCGCCACCGGACGGCGGCCCAGCCCGCAGACCCGCGACATGAACCCGGTGTACACCGGCAAGGACGTCTCCTACATCGACACCAAGCAGGCGCAACGGGCGGGCGAGGTCGCGGCGGTGGACGCCGAGAAGCTCGCCACGCTCGCCTCCGTGCACGGGCTCGGCCGCTACCCCGAGGCGGCACTGGACAAGGTCTGGCGCCAACTCGCCTACGGCGCACACCACGACGCGATCACCGGCTCCGAATCGGACCAGGTGTACCTGGACCTGCTCGGCGGCTGGCGGGAGGCCCACGACCTGGCCGCCGCCGTCCGCGACTCGGCGCTCGACGCGCTCACCGGCCGGATCGACACGACGGGCGAAGGCGCCGCCGTGGTGGTGACCAACACCCTGTCCTTCGACCGGACCGACCTGGTCGCCGTCGAACTCCCCTCCGGTTCGACGGCAGTGAGGGTGCTGGACGACCGCGGCGAGCCGGTGCCCAGCGCCGTCGACCGGGGGACGCTGCGCTTCCTCGCCGCAGGGGTGCCCGCGCTCGGCTGGCGCACCTGGCGGCTGGTGGAGGGCGTCGCGTCGCGGCCGTGGGCGGAGGCGGAGGGCGCGGTCATCACCAACGAGCGGTACCGCGTCACCGCCGACGCGGCGCGCGGCGGCGCGCTCACCTCCGTGCTGGACCTCCGGCACGGACGGGAGCTGATCCAGAATGGCCGGATCGGCAACGAACTGCGCGTCTACGAGGAGTACCCGCAGCACCCCGACTTCGGCGAGGGCCCCTGGCACCTGGTGCCGAGCGGCCCGGTGGTCGGATCCGGGGACGGCGCCGCGTCGGTCCGCCGGGAGACCGGGCCGCTCGGCGAGCGGCTGGTGGTCGGCGGCACGGTCGACGGGATCCGCTACGAGCAGACCGTCACACTGTGGCGCGGACTCGACCGGGTGGACTGCCGGACCCGGGTCGTCGACCACTCCGGCGCCGACCGACTGCTGCGGCTGCGCTTCCCGGTCGACGTCCCCGGCGGGCTGCCGGTCAGCGAGGTCGCCGGCGCGGTCGTCGGACGCGGCTTCGCCATGCCCGACGTGGACTCGGCGGAGGCGCCGTGGACGCTGGACAACCCCGCGAACACCTGGTTCGGGCTCGGCGCCACGGCGCGAGCCGTACTGACCGACCCGAGCGGCACCGTCACCGGCACGCGGGCCCTCGGAGTGGCGGAAGTCGTCGTCCCGACGCTGGACGACGCCGCCGACGCCCGGCCGCTGGTGGTCGCACTCGCCCGGGTCGGTGTCACCGCCACCACCTCGGGCGCGGACTGGGCGCGCTACGGCTGGCTGGACGTGGACTCCAACCTGCCGGACTTCCGCATCGTGATCGGCGGCCCGGAGGTCAACGACGCGGCCAGGGAACTGATCGACCGGGCGGGGGACGGGTACGCCGCCGCCCTGAAGGCCCACGGCGCGGTGTGGGTGCCGGCGCTCACCCCACTCGCCGAGGTCTGGCGGCCCGGCGCCGACCTGCGCGACCTGCGGGCGCTGCCCGCGCTGGTCGTGTCCGACGTCGAGGCGCTGGTCGAGGACCTGGGCGACGCCCGGATCACCGCCGTCTGCCCGCCCGGGGCCGAGGCGCACCCGGTGGACCGACTCGACGATCACACCGTGGCGTTGCTCAGCTTCGGTCTGCCCGGATTCGCCGTCGACACCACCGGCGCGCTGCACCTCTCGCTCATGCGGTCCTGCACCGGCTGGCCCTCCGGCGTCTGGATCGACCCGCCCCGGCGCACCCTGCCCGACGGAGCCTCCTTCCAACTCCAGCACTGGACACACGAGTTCGACTACGCGCTGGTGGCCGGCCCGGGTGACTGGCGGGACCAGGCACTACCCGCCCAGGGCCAGGAGTTCAACCACCCGCTGTACGCCCGGATCGCGGCCCCGCACGAGGGCCCACTCCCGGCCGCCCTCTCCTGGCTGCGCGTCGAACCGCAACGCGAGGTCCTGCTCGGCGCGCTCAAGCCGGCCGGGAACCCGATCGCGCAGGGGTCGGCGGCTCGGCCCGGCGGCGATCTCACCATCCGCCTGGTCGAGTCGACCGGCCTCGGGCGGGCCGTCACGCTCGGGGGCGCCCTCGGACTGGGCGACGTACGACCCGCCGACCTGCTCGAACGCCCGCTCGACCCCGCCGGCCCGGGCCTGGACCTCGCGGGCCAGCAGATCGCCACCCTGCTCGCCACCCCGGCCCTGGCGGCCGCGGATGACGGCCCGGTCCTCGGCCCGGCCGCCGAACCCGCCCAGCCCGTCCACGCCCGCTACTGGCTGCACAACCGCGGCCCGGCACCGCTCGGCTACCTGCCGGTATCGGTCGGCGCCTCGCCCGGACTGCTGCGGACGACGGGCGAGGCGGTGACGCTGTCCGTCGCCCTCTCCTCGCAACTGCAGGACGCGGCGGTCGAGGGCACGGCCGTCGTCCTCCCGCCCGAGGGCTGGGCCACCAGCCCCGGCAGCCGCCCGTACCGGCTCGACGCGGGCGGCCACCTGCGGTTCCCGGTCGCCCTCACCCCGCCGGCCGACGCCGAACCCGGGCTCCACTTCGCCGCCGTCCGGATCGAACACGACGGCCAGCAGATCGAGGACGTGGTGACGATCGCCGTCGGCGACCTGCCCGACCTCCTGCCCGCCCCCGGCGACACCCCCGAGGACTGGACGGCCGCCCAGGGCACCACGGCCACGGCGGGCCGGGACACCGGCCTGACGGTCGAACTCTCACACCACACCCTGCGCCTGGCCCCCGGTGCCAGGGCAACCCTCGGCGTCACCCTCACCAACCGCACCCGCGGCGAGATCCGGGGCGAGCTGCAACTGGTCGCGCCATGGGGCACCTGGGAGGCCATCCCCGACCCCGTGCGCGGCTTCACCGTCCCCGCCGGAGCGACCTCGGTGGCCGAGTTCGCCGTCGCCGCCCCCGAAACCGCCGACCCGGGCGCCTACTGGGCCCTGGCCAAGGTCATGTGGTTCGGCCGCTGCCAGTACACCCCGACCGTCGCCCTGGTGGTGGAGGGATGACGCTCGGCCTGCTCGACGGACAGCCCGTCCCCCGTACGGCCCTGGACCGCCGCCTCGCCGCCCTGCGCAACGGCCCGCGCTCCACCGCCCTGCCTCGGCCGGGCAGTTCGGAGGACCGACAGCTGACCCGGTGGGTCGCGCAGGTGCTGCTGACCGAGGCGCTGTGCGAAGCGGTGGCCGCCGAACGGCACCTGCCCGTGCCCCGGTCGGGCCCGGCCCGTCTCGACCAGCAGGCCGCCGTCGAACTCGGCTCCATCACCGCCGCCGCCTACGAAGGCAACGCGGCCGTGCGGGCCGTCTACGAATCCGTGACAGCCGGCATCGACCCGTCGCCCGCCGCCCTCGCCCACCACCGCACCATGACCGCCAGGCCACCGGCGGTCGTCTGGCACCTCGCCCTCCCCGACGGCGAGCTGGACGCCGAACCCGCGACCCTCCCGGCGGCGCTCGCCGAAGCCCTCCGCGCCGCACCACCCGGCGAGTGGGTCACCGAAGGCCCCTGGAAGGCCGCCCTCCTCACGACCACCACGACCCCAGCGGACCCCGACCCCGCCCCAGCCCTCCGCGCCGCCACCCGCCGAGCCGCCTTCGTCCGCTGGCTCGACCACGAGCGCGCCCGACGCCTCACCCTGGTGCAAGGCCTCGAACACCCCGGCGACCCCGCCCAACCGGACAACCACCACCGCCACTGAGACGACGGCCCACCGGGGAACCCCGCCCCGGCCTCGGGTGCCCGGTCAGGAGCCGCCCACGTAGCGGGACTCCATGTACACCGTCCGCTCCGCCTCTCCCGGGTCCGCCACCACGCTGAAGCGGCTCCCGTTGGAGGTCGTGAAGTCCACGAAGAGGTCGTACGTGACGGACTTGTCGAAGGACCAGCCGAAGCGGTTGGACTCGGGGTCGTCGAACCCGATCCTGTTCCCCTGCCCAGGGGTCCAGTGCACGGGGCGGGCCGCGTCGACCGAGTGGGCGGAGAGGTACCGGTCCACGCAGTCCTTCGGGGCGCGGAAGCTCAGGTTCAGGCTCTGCTCCGGGTACTTCGAGCTCCCGGAGAACCCGACGCCCTGAAGGTCGCAGGCGGGCAGGTCAAGGCCGAACGCCTTCGCGACCCCTTCGAGGCGAGGGTCTGCCCCTTCGGAGAACCCGGGTACGCCCGGGGGTCCGCGGCCGCCGTCGTGCAGCCGACTGCCAGGGAGACGGCGGCGACCACGCCCGCGGCCGCCGCGGCTGCGCGTCGCGGTCCCGTGCCGCCGGGCGGTCCTGCCGTGATCCGTACTCGCATCAGTGTCCTTTCCCGGGGCGGGTACCGTCCCGCGGGGCCTTCCCCGCGGGACGGTACCCGCCCCGGACAGGGTGATCAACCGGCGGTGGAGTCGAGGGCTTGGGCCTGTTCGCGGTCGACGGCGACGGCATCCTCGCCCGCACCGGGTGGCAGCCCGACGGCGAGCCCTGGCGTGACCGGACGGACCCGGGCACCCGACCATGGCGACCGGCTGTCGTCGCGGCTGCCCGGCCCCGTCAGAGCCGCTCGGGGACGGGGTTGCCGACCGCCTCGATGGCGCGGCGGACGGGCACCTTCAGGAGCACCGCGAAGCCGATCACGAAGAACACCAGCAGCGAGATGATCGCCGAGCGGTAGCTGCCGGTGACCTGGAACGCGAGGCCGAAGACCAGCGGGCCCATCCAACTGGTGCCGCGGTCGCTGACCTTGTAGAAGCTGAAGTACTCGGCCTCCTTGCCGGCCGGGATGAGGTGGGAGAACAGCGAGCGGGAGAGCGCCTGGCTGCCGCCGAGCACCAGGCCGATCATGCAGGCCAGGGCGTAGAACCAGAGCGGCTGGTGGGCGGGCATGAAGTAGCCGAGGGCGAGGGTGACGACCCAGCCGAGCAGGGAGCCGAGGATGGTCCGCTTGGCGCCGTACCGCCGGGCGATCCGGCCGAGCAGCAGGGCGCCGCCGATCGCCACGACCTGGACCATGAGCACGGCGGTGACCAGCGAGGTCTGCTCCATGCCGAGTTCCTCGCTGCCGTAGAGCGAGGCCTGGGAGACGACGGTCTGGATGCCGTCGTTGTAGCAGAGGAAGGCGGCGAGGTAGAGCAGCGTGAGCGGGTGCTTGCGCATGCCCTTCAGGGTGCGGCCGAGTTCGCGCAGGCTGCCGGCGGAGGGCTCGCCGGCCGTGGCCGTGGCCCGCCGGGGTGCCACACCGGCGCGGGAGGGCAGTCGCAGCATCGGGACGATCGTGAACAGGGCCCACCACAGGCCCGCCGAGGCCAGGCAGATCCGCACGGCGGTGCCGGAGGAGAGGCCGAGCGCGTCGTGCCCCTCGAACAGCGCCAGGTTGGCGATCAGCAGTACTCCGCCGCCCGCGTAGCCGTACGCCCAGCCCTTGGAGGAGACGGCGTCGCGTTCGTCGGGTGCGGCGAGGCCCGGCAGGTAGGCGTAGGACAGCGCGACCGACACCGCGTACGCGAGGTTGGCGACCACCAGCAGGGCGCCGCCGAGCAGGTAGCGGTCGCCGTCGAGGAAGAACATCCCCATCGTGGCGGTCGCGCCGAGGTAGGCGAAGCCGCACATCAGTTCCTTGTGCCGCCCGGTGCGGTCGGCGACGGTGCCGGTCAGCAGCATCACCACGACGGAGATCAGGACGGAGAAGGAGACCGTGTACGGGAAGAACGACCCGGCGCGGATCGACAGGCCGAGCGGGTGCACGTCGCCGGACGCGTCGGCCGCGTTCTTGGCGACGGTGGTCAGGTACGGCCCGAGGAACACCGTCAGGACGGTGGCGGAGAAGGCGGCGTTCGCCCAGTCGTTGATGTACCAGCCGAACTGCATCCGGCGCAGGGCGGGGCCGTCGGGCGCGGGCGCCGGACCGTCCGGGCGGTCGCCGGGCCGGTCGTCCGGCAGGTGGTCCGGCAGGGGGGCCGCGGTGCTCATGGGGCTCCTATCACCGTGCTGGAGCCGGTGCTGCCGTCCGTCCAGCAACCGCGCTCCCCGAGGACGTCCCGCAGGACGTCGATGCGATCGGCCATGATGCCATCCACCCCGAGGTCGAGGAGAGCCCTGATCCGTGTGGGATCGTCCACAGTCCAGACGTGGACCTGCAGGCCGAGGCGGTGGGCGGCCCGGACGAAGGCCCGGTCGACCACCCGCACGCCCCGGTGCCGCTCCGGCACCTGCGCGCACACCCCGGCGAACGGCGCCCCGCGCCCCGGCAGGAGCGGCCCGGCCAGTGAGCGCAGCCGCAGCCGGGCCACCTCGCGCGGGCCGAGCGAGGTGGCCAGCCGGGGGCCGGCGGCGGCGCGGACGGCGGCGAGCCGGCTGTCGGAGAAGCCGCCGACGCAGACCCGATCCCAGGCGCCGGTGCGGCGGACCGCCTCGACCAGCGGCGCGATGGCCGGCGCCGCCTTGACGTCGATGTTGAACCGGGCGTCGGGGAACGCGCCGAGCAGGTCCTCCAGCAGCGGTACGGGCTCGGTGCCGCCGATGCGGGCCCGCCTGACGGTCGCCCAGGGCAGCTCCGCGACCGCTCCGGCGCGGTCGGTGACGCGGTCGAGCCGGGAGTCGTGGAAGGCCACCAGCACGCCGTCGGCGGTGGCGTGCACGTCCGTCTCCAGGTAGCGGTACCCGAGGGCGACGGCGGCCTCGAAGGCCGCGAGCGAGTTCTCCGGGTGTCCGAGGTCGCCGCCCCGGTGCGCGAAGGCCAGCGGCCCCGGATGGTCGAGGAAGGGGTGCATGTCGTGCTCCGAGCTGCTGGGGGAGGACCTGCCGGGCCCGGGCGCCCGAGCGGCGCGGCCTGCTCCGACGGCGCCCCGGACCGTGCGCGTTACAGTATTACGCACCCTGTCAAGTAGTAACGGTCGGTAGCGATGCAGGTCAGGACGCGGCTGACGCGGCGGCCGTGGGTGCCGTGGTCGCCGGGGCTGCTGTGGTCGCCGTGGCGTGAATCGGCGGGAGATCGTGCAGGAATCAACATTTCGATAATGTTTGATCGTTTTTTGATCGTTTAGAGTCAACATTGTTGTGACCTTTGCCACAACATGAAGCTCCCTCGATGTTTCGGTGTCGCGGTTCACATGGCTGAAACATCCCGCGGTGGCCTGATGTCGCGTAACTATTCGTCAGAAGTTCAGATTTGATGGCAGGGTGGGTGAAGCCGTACCACCTTCTGACCTGCTGCACACTG
Organism: Streptomyces sp. NRRL S-350; assembly: GCF_000719705.1. Taxonomy (GTDB): domain Bacteria; phylum Actinomycetota; class Actinomycetes; order Streptomycetales; family Streptomycetaceae; genus Kitasatospora. The sequence continues at coordinate 33,334 of NZ_JOHO01000010.1, forward strand.
ATCGTGTGCATGATGACGAATGGCTGAACTGTGCGCATGACCCGTTCGGATCGCAACGAAGCGACCACGCGGCCCCGCCTCGCCGGCGAAAAGCTCACCATCCAGGAGTTCTCCCGGCTTGCCGGCCGCGTCGGCGGCTACCCCTACGTGAAAATCGTGCTCGACCGTGCCGAGTCGGTGCTCCACTTCATCGACAGTTCCGACGGCACCCTCCACGTCCGCTACATCGCGTGCGAGATACTCGGCATGTCGCTCGACGAACTGGCCCGCGGGCTCGATTCGTTCAATGACGACGTGTACCGGAATCCCGGCCGCCGCTTCTATCTCGGCACCCTTGCCCTGCACACCCGGCGCAGCCCGGCGGACCAAGTAGCAACGGCAACAGCAACAACAGCCGCAACGACAGCAGCAACGACAGCAGCAGCGGCAACAACGGCAGCACCGGCGACGGCCGACGACGAGACGGACGAGGCCTTCCTGTCCTTGGAGACCGTCGACGTCGACACCATGTCCCAGGACATGCTGCGGTTCTTCTACCACCGGGTACGCGACCACATCGACCCGTCGCTGCCCCTGCTCCTCAAGCCGGCCAACCACCGGCAGGAGGAGTACGTGGCCGGGATCCCGGAGAGCGAGATGCCGCGCGTCCTCTCCCACGAGCTCTACTCCACGGCCTCCTTCGTGCCGTTGAACCCCGGGCAGGCCCACGGGCGGCTGCGGGTGTTCCGCTCGGAGGCCGAGTACCGGGCCGACCCGGAGCCGCTGGAGTGGCACGACATCGTCGTGATGCCCAGGGTGCCCGAGGACGTCCCCCGGGTGTCGGGCATCATCCACACCGAGCACACCACCCCGCTCTCGCACATCAACGTGATGGCCACCGGGTGGCGGATCCCCAACGCCGTCGGCACCGATGCCCTCGACCGGATCGACCGGGCGGGACTGGCCGGGCGGTGGGTCCGCTACCGGGTCGACGCCGACGGCTCCGACTTCCACCTCGAAGCCGCGCAGCCGCACACCGACGGCGCCGGGCCCACACCGCCCGCCGAACGCGTCGCCGTGGACCGGCCCGACCTCACGCCCACCCCCATCACCGTCCTGTCCGGCCTGCGCGCGGGCGACCACGTCCGGTTCGGCACCAAGGCCGCCAACCTCGGCGAACTCACCCACCTGCTGCAGCACGGCTCGCCGCGCTGGCTCGGCTTCTACCGCGTCCCCCGGCCGCCCCGGGACAACCTGCTGCGCTACCTGGCCCGGCAACTCGGCCTCCCGGAGGACGCGGACGAGGCCGAACTGGCCGACGCCGCACAACGCCTGGTGAAGGAGTACGCCCAGGTGCCGCGCGGCATCGTCCTGCCCTTCTCCCTCCAACAGCGCTTCCTCGACTCCTCGCCGGAGCTCCGGGACGCCCTCGGCCGGCTCGACTCCGCCCTCCTGGACGGGACTTCGGCGAGCGCAACGGCCCCGGGCCCTGCGGAGACCACGCGGATCGGCGAGCTCTGCCGCGAAGCCCAGCGGCTGATCCGCACCACCTCGCTGCCGGACCCGATCCGCACCGAGATCGACCGGGCGCTCGACCGGCACCTGTACGGCGCGGCCGTCGTGGTCGTGCGCAGTTCGTCCAACGCCGAGGACCTGCCCGGATTCTCCGCCGCAGGACTCTACGAGTCGGTGGCGAACATCAGCGGCACCGACGCCGTCCTCGACGCGGTCCGGGAGGTCTGGGCCTCGCTGCTCTCGCCCCGCGCCGTCCTGCTGCGGCAGCAGGCGGGCATCCCCCTCGACCACTGCGGCATGGGCGTGATCGTCCAGGAGCAGGTCGGCGCCGCCGTCGGCGGTGTCCTGGTCACCTGCAACCCGCTGAGCCCGCAGGACTTCCGCAACGTCTACCTCAACATCTCGCCCCGCTCGGTGACCGAGGTGGTCTCCGGCGAGGGCGCCCCGCTCCAGTACCTGTGCAACACCATGGAGGGCGGCAGCCGCACGCTCTCGCTCGGCACCGCCGCCGCCGACCTGGACGCGGCGACCAAGGACCTCGTCGGCCGACTGGCCCTGATCAGCCGACTGCTGCAGGCCCACTTCGCGCCCGACGAGAGCTACGCCGCCCCGGTCGACATCGAGTGGGCCATCGAGGACGACCGGGTCAGCCTGCTGCAACTGCGCCCCTTCCGCGCCGCCGCCCGCTGACCCGCAGCCCGCCGCCGCCGGACGACGCGGCCGCGCCCGGCACCGGCCACGGCCAATCCGGCCACGCCCGATACCGGCCACGCCCGATACCGGCCACACCGATTCCCGGCGCCCCGATCCCGGCGGCGCCCCATCCCGGCCACGCGCAGCGCAGCCGCCTGCGACGCCCGCCGCCTGCGCAGCGGGCGGCCGCGGCACCTGCCGCCTGCCCGCCGGTCCCATGAACTCCCGTCAGGAGAACCCACGTTGAACAAGATCCTGTACGTCTACGTCAAGGGCGGAGCCCCGCTGGAGTACGCCTTTCCGCGGATCGCCGCGTGCGGGGAGCTGCACGTGCTCGCGCTGGCTCCGCTGCCCACGACCGCGGAGGACGCGTGGCGGCCCAGCTGCGCCGGCATCGAGCTGGTGTCCGGGGCGCCGCGCGGTGAAGAACTGGTCGAGCTGATCGTGGAGCACGCGAAGGCCATCGGGGCCGACGCGGTGCTCACGCTCTCGGAGTTCGCGGTGCTGGCCGTCGCGCACGCCGCTCGCCGGCTCGGTCTGGCCGGGGCCGGTGAGGGCATCGTCCGCGCGCGGGACAAGCGGCTGATGCGCGAGGCGTGGGCCGCCGCCGGGGTGCCGGTGCCCGGGTTCCGCCGGGTCGACAGACTCGCGGACCTGGACGCCGCGCTGGCCGAGTTCACGCCTCCGCTGCTGCTCAAGCCGGCCTGGGGCGCCGGTTCGGTCGCCCAGATCGTGCTGGACTCGCCCGCGGACGCCGCCCCGGCGTGGGCCGAGATCGAGCGCGGGCTCCGGGCCGGCAGCCGGGTCGGCATGAACGAGCTCTACGCCGCGGACACCGACCGGGACCGGCTGGTCGAGGAGATAGCCCAGGGCTCCACCGAGGGCTGGTACCAGGAACCCGGCTACGGCGACTACGTGAGCGTCGAGGGCATCGTCGCGGACGGTGTCTACCGCCCGCTGGCCATCACCGCCAAGCTGCCGACCGTGCCCTCCTTCGTCGAGGTGGCCAGCACCTCGCCCTCCGTCATGGCGGTGCCGCTGCAACGCCGGATCGAGGAGGTGTCGCGGCAGGCCGTCGACGCGCTCGGCCTGGAGAACTGCGGCACCCACACCGAGCTCAAGCTGATGGAGGACGGCGGGCTGGTGGTCATCGAGACCGCGGCGCGGTTCGGCGGTCTGCTGACGACCCGTCAGGTCCACGAGGTGTTCGGCATCGACCCGATCGGCATGCTGGTCCGGCAGTTGCTGGGCGAGCGGGTCGACTACCCGGAGGCCATGCTCACCCACGGGGACCGGGCCGCCGCGTCGGTGGCCGTCGTGCCCGCCGACGCCTCGGGACGGCCCTGGCGGACCAGGCCGGTGTGGAACCCGCAGGCCGTGGACTGGCAGAGCCTGCTGTCACCGGGCAGCACCATCGAAGCCGTACCCGCCTTCGCCATGCCCGCCGGGCAGCCGGTGCCCTCCTTCGACCCCTTCGCGGGTTCGCGCAACTGGCTCGGGGTCTACCTGCTGAGCGCCGTCGACGCCGACACCCTGAAGCGCGACTGCAACGCCGTGCTGAACGGCCTGGAAGCCGCCCTGCACCGGGCCGCCGGCTGACCCCCTCCCCGTCGACCACCGAGGTACTTCGATGCGTGTACTCTTCGCCGGCGCCCCCGGCGTCGGCCACCTCTTCCCGCTGGTCCCGCTGGCCAGAGCGATGCGCGAACTGGGCCACGAGGTCGCGGTGGCCTCGATGGACGGCGGCGAAGCGGTCGCCGCGTCCGGGCTGCCCTACCTGCCGCTCGCCCCGGGAGTGGACTGGCGCCGGGAGATCCGGGAGGCCGGCCGCACCAGGCGGCCCGACCTGATGAGACGGGTCGTCGAGACCAACGCCGCCGACCGCGAGGCCTTCGTCCCGCTGGCCGCCCACGTCAACGCCATGGTCGCCGACGCGGCCGTCGACCTCGCCGCAGGGTGGCGGCCGGACCTGGTGGTGTACGAGTACCTGTTCCCGGTCGCCCTGCTCGCGGCCGCCGGCCTCGGCGTGCCCGCCGTCCAGCACGACCTCGGATTCGTCCGCACCCCGAAGCTGCGCGAACTGATGCTCACGGAGATGGCGGACACCATCACCCGACACGGCGTCGACCCGCTGCCCGAGCCCGCCGACACCATCGACCTCGCCCCGCCGAGCATGGCCGGGGCGCAGCGGTACGGCAGCACCATGCGGCCCGTCGCCTACAACGGCGAGGGCGAACTCCCGGAGTCCCTGGCCGCGCCCGCCCACCGACCCCGCGTGGCGGTCACCCTCGGCACCGTACCGCCCAAGACCGACGGCCTGACCAGGATCGAGCGGGTCATCGCGGCCGCCGCCGACCTCGACGCCGAGTTCGTCCTGGCGACCGGCGAACTCGACCTCGGCACCCTCGGCACCCTGCCCGAGAACGTCCGCCCGTACGGCTGGGTGCCGTGGCGCGCGCTGCTCGACACCTGCGCGGCCGCGATCCACCACGGCGGCAGCGGCACCGCCCTCGCCGCCCTGGACGCGGGCATCCCGCAACTCGCCCTCCCCGACGGCTCCGACCGCTTCGTCAACGCCCACGCGGTACGCGACCGAGGAGCCGGCCTCTGCGCGGGCGCCGAGGACATCGGCCCCGCCCTGCTGGACCGCCTGCTCACCGACACCGACCTCGCCCGCGCCGCCCGCGAGGTCAGCGCCGAGATCGCGGCGATGCCCAGCCCGGCGGCGCTGGCGACCCGGCTCATGGACCTCACCGGCCCCGCCGGATCAGGCGGCTGAGCCAGGACGGCGGGCCCAGGGGGCCGGGGGCGACCTCCCCCCTCCCTCGGGCCCGCCGCCCGCCGCCCGCCGCCCGCCGCCCGCCGGGCGAGCCGGGACCGAGTCGCCGAGAAGGGCAGCGGGCCGGCGGCCCGGCGGCGCTCTGTCAGCGGCCCGCCGGTGACGTGCAGGTGGTGTCAGCGGTCTGTCCGCGCCCTGAAGGTGGCCCGCCCGAGTCTGGTGGACAGCAGCACCACCGCATCACCCACTCAGGGAGGCCCACCATGTCGAACGCGTCCGCCACGCCGATCCCGACCAGCACACCGAACGCGCCCAGCACTCCGAACGCGCCCACACCACCTGGCGCGCCCAGCGCATCGGCCCTGCCGAACGGCGGCCGGCCTCGCCCCGACGGCCGCAGGGCCTCGGTCCTGGTCTCCGGCGCCGGGATCGCCGGCACCGCCCTCGCCTACTGGCTGGAGCGCTACGGCTTCCACGTCACCGTCGTCGAGCGGGCCCCGTCGCTGCGCGGCGGCGGCCAGGCGGTCGACATCCGGGGCAACGCCCTGCAGGTCGTCGAGCGCATGGGCCTGCTGGAGGAGGTCCGGGCCCGCCGGACCGGTCTGCGCGGAATGTCCCTGGTCGACTCGGACGGCCGCGAGTTGAGCCGCACCACCGAATGGACGGTCAGCGGCGGTCCCGTCGGCGGCCCCGACGTCGAGATCCTGCGCGACGAGTTGGCCGAACTGGTGGCGGGAGCGGCCGGGCCCGGCATCGAGTACCGGTTCGGCGACTCGATCGACACCCTCGTCCAGTACCGCGACGGCGTCCAGGTCCGGTTCCGCAGCGGCACCGAGCGGTCCTTCGACCTCGTCGTGGGCGCCGACGGCCTGCACTCGAACACCCGCCGCCTCGTCTTCGGACCGGAGGACGACTACCTGCACGCCATCGACAGCTACATCGCCGGCTGGAGCGTGCCCAACCACCTCGGCCTGGACCGCTGGGAGATCGTCCACGAGCCCGGCGGCAGGGCCGAGTGGTCCTGCCTGGTGATGACCGCCCGCGGCAACACCGAACTGCGGGTCTTCGTCGGCTTCCGGAGCGACGAACCGCTCGACCGCATGCTGCCCCGCGACCGCGTCGAACAGCGCCGACTGATCGCCGAACGCTGCGCGCACCTGGGCTGGGAGGTGCCGCACTTCCTCCGGGGCATGTGGGAGACGGACGCCTTCCACTACGACGTGGTCGCCCAGATCCGGATGGACCGCTGGTCCAACGACCGCGTCGCCCTGCTCGGCGACGCCGGGTACTGCTGCTCCCCGTTCACCGGCCAGGGCACCAGCGTCGCCCTGACCGCCGCCTACGTCCTGGCCGGCGAACTGCACGCGGCCGACGGCGACCACCGGACCGCCTTCCCCGCCTACGAGCGGCGACTGCGCGACCACGTGACGGCCAACCAGGCCATCCTCGAACTGACCGCCCCCCGCTACGGCGGCGACGCCGCACCCGCGCCCCGGGCGGACGGCGGTCAACCCGGCGCCGAGGGCGTCCCGGGCTTCGACGCTCCGGGCCCGGAGATGGAGGCGGCGTTCCGCGCCGCCACCCTCTTCGACCTGCCCGACTACTGACGTCCGACTACTGACGTCCGACTACTGAGGGGTGACCACTCGGGGCGATTACCGAGGGCCGACTACCGAGGGCCCGCTACCGAGGGCAGGCTCCTGGGCCCGGCCGGCAGCCCGCTGCGGTCGAGGAGCGCATGGAGGCGTTCGGCGGACAGCGCCGGGTTGGCGGCCGCACCCTCGGCGAGCCCCGGGTCGGCCAGCAGCGATTCGACCAGGCCCCGGGGCAGCCTCGGGTTCGCCGCCGCCGCCCGTCGAACGCGCGGGTCAGGGTCGGCCAGCCGGTGGACGGGCGGTCGGGCGAGGCCGGAGTCGGCGGCGGCCAGCGCGCGGACCTCGGCGTCCTCGTGGTCGAGGAGGTCGGCGAGCCCGGTGCGGGGGAGCCGGGGCAGGGTGAGCAGGTAGGGGCGTTGCCGCGGTGTGGCGATGAAGGCGTCGAGGACGGTCGCGGGCGGCGCCAGCGGATGGTTGTAGGCGAGGATGTGCCGCACGTCCGGGTCCGGATCCCGGGCCAGGCGGTGCACCAGTCCCTCCGGCAGGCGGGGGCAGGTCGCGGCGACCCGGCGCAGCACGGCCTCCGGGGATCCTGCGCACGCCTCGTACCAGCTCGTCTCCGGCTCGACGAACATCTCCGGGGCCGGGCCGACGCATTCGGCCGACAGTCCGATGACCCGGTCGATGGCACTGCGTTGCGCCCAGGTGCGGGGGAGGGGGTGCAGCAGGGCCCGGGCCCGCACGGCGCTGTCCGGGTCCTGGGCCAGTTCGGCCAGGAGCGCCGGACCGACATCGGCCCGGGAGGCCACGCGCTCGCGCACCTGCGGATCGGGGTCGCGCGCCAGGCGGGCGACGATCTCCGCGGGCGTGTGACGGTTCCCGGCCAGCGACCGGAGGTCGCGGCGTTCGGCGAGGCACCGTTGGGCCATCGCGGGGGAGACGGCGTAGTTGATGAGGATCAGGTTCCGGCTGTGGCACTCCTGGTCCGGCAGGTCAGCCTCCATCGCCAGCGGGTCCAGCACCCGGCTGTTCCGCCGCGCGGCCTCGGCCACGGCCGGCACCGCGTCGGCCAGCAGCGCCTCGCGTTGCGCGTCGGTGAGGGCGAGCCACAGGGAAGCGGCCTGCGCCCGCAGCCGGGGGTTCGGATGACCGGGCAGCCCGCGCCGGAAGGACTGCGGGATCTGCTGGGAGAACGCCAGCTCGGCGGCGATCTCGTCGGCGGTCAGGAAGGCGCCCGGGTGATCGCCGTCCCGTGCCGTCAGCAGGACCTCCAGCACGTCGTCGGGCAGCGCCTCGACCGCGCCGAACCGCGGGCGCGGCCCCGACGCCAGCCTGACGCGGACCAGGGCGTCGGGATCGTCGACCATCCGGCCGCGCTGCTCCGGGGCCACGAACCGGTTCCGGGCGAACGCCTGACGCACCTCCCGCGAGGGGTGTGCGACCACCGCCTCGATCACCGCCGCGGGAAGCGCCCGCTCTCCGCACAGGACCGCCCACACGGCGTGCGCCGCCGGATCCAGCAGCCGCAGCAGAACGCCGGCCGGCGCGCCCGGATTGGCCGCGACACCGCGCAGCCAGGCGTCGGCGAGAGGGGAGGAGGTCATCCGCACATCCTCTCACCGCCCGGCCCCGGTGCCCCGGCCGCCCCGTGAGCTGCCGGCCGGTGAACTCGCTTATGCCGTCGGCTGGTTGGGCGCGGGTGGGGTCAGCCGACCTCCCGGACCTGCTCGGCCTGCTCGCCTTGGTGGGCCGGTTGGGCCGGTCGGGCCTGTTCGGTTCTGCTCGGGTGCCGCGGCCGGGCGGCCGTGGGCCGTCGGCACGAGGTAGCTCCGCTTGCGCCCGTCCGTGCCGGTGAGCCGGCCCCCGTTGGCCTCGATCACGCGCCGCGACGCGGTGTTCGTCTCGTCGAAGGTCAACAGCGCCTCGGCGATGCCGAGCGCGGCGGCGACCGGCAGGGCGGCGGCGAGCATCGCGGTCGCGTGCCCCCGGCGGTGGGCGCTCGGCCGCACGTCGTAGCCGATGTGCCCGCCGACCCGCGCCGGACGCGGTGTCAGCCGGTGGCGGATGGCGAGCCGGCCCAGCACCTCGCCGCCCTCGACCCACCGCGGCGTCGTCATCCGCGCGGGCCCCGGGCATCCCGGGTGCTCGCCGAGCGCACCGAGCCGGCGGCGCGCCCGGACAGACGTCTCCGTAGCCGTCGTGCAGTGCGTCACCGGTGGGCATCAGTACTCCTCCTCCGCGGCGGCGCACCGCTGCTTCCGGGCCGGCAGGTCCTCGCCCCGACGGTCAGCCCTTGCCGCCCGCCTTGAGGACCTGTGCCGCGGCCACGCCCGCCGCGCTGTTGCCGTGGCCGCCGCCCTCGACCTCGGCGGCGACGGCGAGGTCGCCCTGGTAGGCGATGAACCAGCTGTTGGTGGCCTGGCCGGAGCCCGCTTCGGCGGTGCCGGTCTTGGCGCCGACCTGGCCGGACAGGCCGGACATCGGGGCGCGGGCGGTGCCCTGGGTGGCGGTCTTGGCCATCATCGTGCGCAGGTCCCGGGCGACGTCCGAGGGGAGCCTGCCGGGTGCTGTCACGCGTTTGGCGTCCTCGCGCAGGACCGGCTGGCGAAACGTTCCGCTCTGCACGGTGGCGGCGACCGAGGCCATCAACAGTGAGTTGACCTGGATCTGCCCCTGGCCGATGTACCCGGCGGCCGCCTCGTCCTTGTTCCCCGGCACCGGAACGGTGGCGTCCCGGCTCGGGATGCCGATGTGCCACTCCAGGCCGAGGCCGAACTGCTCGCGGGCCACCTTGGCGAGCGTGCCCGGCTGCAGCTTCTCCAGGCCCTTGTCGATGAAGCCGGTGTTGCAGGAGTGGGTGAAGTCGTCGGTGAGCGTGTACGAGGGGAAGTTGCCGGCGTCGTCGTTGTGCCAGACCCGCGGGGAGTAGGTGGTCTCCTTGCACGGCACCACCGTGTCCGGCGTCACCCCCTCCTGCAGCAGGGCGGCCGAGGTGATCACCTTCATCGTGGAGCCGGGTGCCTGGCCGCCCCCGACCGCGCGGTTGAAATTGAGCGGGGAGTAGGCCATCGCGAGGATGTGGCCGGTGCTCGGCTCGACGGCCACCAGCGAGGAGGGCTTGCCGCCCGCCGACTGCTGCTTCACCGCCTCCTCGGCGACCTGCTGGAGGTCGGCGTCCAGCGTGAGCTTGACCTGCGGCGCGGTCGGCGGGGTCAGCACGAACAGCTGCTCGGGCTCCTTCCCGGGGCCGCCCGAGATCACCACGGCCCGCCCGGCCACCACGGTCGCGCCGTCGGCCGGTGCGATCTGGGGCAGCACGGCACGCAGCGACGGGAAGCCTTCGAGCGGCTTGCCGTTGCGGTCGGTCGGCTTCGACACCGGGTCCGGCAGCGGCTTCACGCCGATCGTCCGGCCCGGGGCGAGGTGCGGGTGGATCACGGTCGGTGTCCAGCGCACCACGGCCCGGCCGTCCTTGGCTCGGACGACGCTCAGCGCGCTGTCGTACTCCCAGGCGCCCGTCGCGCCCTCGAACTCGGCCTTCACCCGGAAGCCGACGGCCGGTTCGCCCGTCGTGGCGCCCGCCGATCCGGCCGTCGTCCCGCCCGTCGTCCCGCCCGTCGTTCCGGCGGGAGCGGGCCCCGTCGCGGTCAGCGCGAGCGTGCGTGCCGCCACCTGGTCGTGGAACGCCGTCAGTGCGGCGCGGGCCGTCTCCGGGCTGTCCGTCAGCCCGGCGGCGGCCGGGACGTCCCCGCGGCCCCAGGCCGCCAGGAAGTCCTTCGCCACCGACGCGGCCTGTTCGGCGGTCGCCGGCTCGGCCGGGCCCTGCGCGGCGGTGGCGGTCCCCTGGCGGCCGTCGGTGCCCGGGGAACCGCCGTCGGTCACGGCGGTGACGATGTTGTACGCGCCGTACCCGCCGACCGCCAGCAGCGCGGCGAAGACCCCGCCCGCCGTCATCAGCAGCACCCGTTTCGCGGCCGGTCGGCGCGGTGCGTCCGCCTCCGACTCGACGTGGTCGTCGTCGAGTTCGGCGTGTCCGGCGTATCCGGTGTACTCGTCGGGCTCTTTCTCGTCGTGCATCGTTTCCCCCTGCGTCCATCGTGTGGCGGGCCCGCCCCCTCCGGCATCCTGGGCCGCCGCCCGGACGGCCGCTCGGCGGCCTGTTCGGGTGCGGACAGCGTATGCGGAGAGGGCGGGGCGGTCGACAGAGGGGCGGCCGGGGGCCCGGGCGTCAGGCCCAGGGGTCCGTGAAGGAGCGACCCGGGACGGGCTTGGCGATCAGGGCGATGGCGGTGAAGAAGTTGACCTGGCCGATGGCGATCATCAGGGTGGTGAGCTCCTTCTCGCCGTAGTGCTCGGCGACTTCGGCGTACAGCGCGTCGGGGACGCGCTCGCCGTGCGGGTTGGGCCGGAGGGCGGCGTCGGTCAGGGCGAGGGCGGCGCGTTCGGGGGCGGTGAAGTACGGCGAGTCCTGCCAGGAGGCCACCGAGGTGATCCGCTCCTCGCTCTCGCCGGCCTTGCGGAGGAAGCCGGTGTGCAGGACGGTCAGGTAGGTGCTGCCGGCGAGCTGGCCGGCGCGCAGCTGGACCAGGCTGATGGTGGTGCGGGGCACCGAACGGTTGCCGGTGGCCTTGAACAGGGCGGCCGAGACCTCGGCGAGTTCGGGGACGAGCGCCACCGGGTCCTGGCTCATGCGGGGGCGCAGCGGGACCTCGGTGGTGATCGATCGGGTGCTCATGTCGTGTTCCTCTTCGGATCTGTGGGATCTACGGGATCTGCCGGATCGGGATGATCGGGTGATCGAGGCGATCGGCGGTGCTGTCACCTTCCCGACGGATCGCGGAGTGGTGGTGTGACATCGCGGCCCGTCCGGTTTCGAGCGGGGCCGCGGACGCGGACGTGCTCACGGCCCGGCGCTCCGGGTTCCTGACGGCGGGTCGGTTCCTGCTCCGTGCCGGAGCGCCGGGGCCGTCCGGGTTCCGCCGACCGAGTGGCGGCCCAGCGCGGCGCCCCGCCGGGCCGTATGCGAACGGATACCGTACGGCGGGGCCGACCGGCCCCTGTTCGCTGCGCGGATGGGAGAACGCATGCCCGGGACCCGGCACATCGGAGACGGCAGGACCGGCCGATCGGCCCGATGGCTGACGGCCGCCCTGCTCGTACCGGCCCTCGCGGCCTGCGGCGGCGGGGGAGGCTCGGACAGCGGGCAGACCGGCAACGCGCAGACCGACAGCGGGCAGAGCAGCGGTTCACAGCCCGATGACCAGCGGACCAAGGCTCGCGAGATCCAGGGCAGTTTCCCGAACGCGGGTGAGGTCTCCGCCAGTGTGCGAGGCTCCGGCAGGAAGGCCGTCGTCACGGTGAAGAGCACCTCGCCGTCCCCGGTCCAGGCCCTTGTCAGCAACGTCACCGACTGCACGGAGAACGCCAAGCCTGCCACTCCGAGTAGCGCCGCCGTGACCGTGACCGACAGCGGAAGCGCCCCGGCCGAGTTCACCCTCCCGACGTCGAGTGCGGCGGACCGTCCGATCTGCTACACGGTGACCATCGACGGGGAGCGCCGGGACCTCCAGGCCGAGGGAACGCTCTCCGGCACACCGTCCCCCGGCGCGAGTACGACCGGCACGGACGAGACCAGCCCCGGCGGCACCAGCCCGAGCGGCGGGCCGACGAGCTCCGGCGGGGGCGACACCCCGTACGGAAGCACCGGGGGCACCGAGAGCGGGAGCACCCCCTGAGCCCTGCCGAGGAGGATCCGCCCGCCGGAGAAGGGGAGCGGCCTCCCGCCGAGGAACGGGCTCCCGAGGAGGGGGAGCTGACCCGTGATGTCGGGGAACGGCCCGCCGCGAGCCCGTGGAGCGGGTGGATCGCCACGCTCGCGAGCTGGATCGCCCCGACGACCTTCGTCACGGCACTGCTCTTCTTCTTCGGCTACGCCTACACCAACGCGCTCTACGGCTACTTCGGCATCGACGCCGCGACGCTCGGCTTCTCCACCCAGGAGCTCCTCCTGCGCAGTTCCTCGGCGCTCTACCTGCCTGCCGGGGTCGTCCTCAGCGCGGTGCTGGTGGCCGCTCTGGCGTTCCCGTTGGTGTCCGGCATCGCCCGCCGCCGTACCGGGGGTGCCCGGGCGCTGCGGTGGGCGTGCCTCGCCGTCGCCCTGCCGGTCTGCGCGCTGCTGGTGCTCGGCCTGCTGGCCGGGTTCGAGGCGATCGACGCCGGTCCGATGGGCACCCCGGTGCTGATCGGTGGTGCACTACTGCTCGCCCTCCTGGCGCGGCTGCTGTACGTGCGGGGCACCGGCGCGGCGTTCCCGGTGGCGGGGGAGCGGGCGGCGATGGGCGTCACGGTGGCGATCGTCGCGCTGTGCGCGTACTGGGCGGTCGGCAGCTACGCCCAGGAGAAGGGGGAAGCCGACGCCGAGCAGCTCTCCCGCAGCCTCGAACTGCGGCCGGCCGTCATGCTCGACACCTCGGAGCGGCTGTCGCTGGGCTGGCCCGGGGTGCGGGAGTCGCCGCTGCCGGACGTGGAGGCCGGGGCGCGGTTCCGGTACCGGTACGAGGGTCTTCGGCTGTTGGCGCAGGCCGGCAACCGGATGTTCCTGATCCCCCGGCGCTGGACCTGGGAGACCGGCAACGTCCTGGTCCTCCCGGTCGATTCCGGCATCCGGATCGCCTTCCACGCCGGCTGACACCCGGCCCGCTCACCGCTGCGCCGCGGTCCGTCCCCTCGACGGACCGCGGCGCAGCGGCTTCACCGGGCGTCAGTGCGCTCCGGTCCCGCGCCGATCACGCGGGTGCCGGCCGGGGCGTCCGGGGAGGCCGACGGGGTCGGCGTGGCGGACGAGCCGGCCCGGCCCTGACGGGCGGCGCGGGAAGGGGCGCCCGCCGGCAAGGGGGGCGACAACGGTCGCGCCGCGCTCCGTCAACTCCTACCACCGCGAGAAAAAGCGCCCCCTTCACGCCGTTCGAACGTCAACTTCGTGCGCGTATCGTCCGCCGATCGGGTCATTCATGGCGTTAACACGTCGAATGACTTCCCCTGTCGGTGGCTCCCGCTAGAGTCTCAGACGTTTCCAGTTGTTAGTCTGCGAAGAACGGGGGGCGCGTGCTGCCAGCCATCGCACGCCGGCTCGCCCATCCGCTCCTGCTCCTGGGCGTGCTCTGCACCGCCGTCGCGACCCTGCACTTCCACTGGGCGCCCGACCGGGTCTCGCCACTCGTCCTGATCGCGGTCATCGGATACCTGGCGGTGCTGGAGAGGGTGATCCCGTACCGCACCGACTGGCATCCGAGCCGCCGTGAACTCGGCTGGTACAGCGCCTACTTCGTGCTCAGCATGATCGGTGGCGCGCTGGCCCAGGGCCTGGTGTCGGCGTTGGTGGGGCTGCTCGGCCCCGCGCGCCCCGCGCTGCCCTTCGCGGTGGAGATCCCGCTCGCACTGCTGGTCGGCTCGCTCGGCGACTACCTCGTGCACCGCTGGTCGCACCGCAACCGGTGGCTCTGGAGACTGCACGGCGTGCACCACGTTCCGGCGAAGGTGAACGTCGCGAACAACGGCGTGAATCATTTCCTCGATGTCTTCGTCGCACAGTCCGTCGTCCAACTTTCGCTGGCGCTGATCGGATTCTCGGCGGATTCGGTGTTCGTGGTCGGAATATTCGTTCTGGCTCAGGGGTATTTCGTCCACGCGAACATAGACGTCCACCTCGGGCCGCTCGGCCACGTCCTCGCCGGCCCGGAACTCCACCGCCTCCACCACAGCACCGACCTCGGCGAAGCCGGCCACTACTCCTCCGACCTCTCGCTGTGGGACCACGTGTTCGGGAGCTTCACCTGGCGGCCCGGGCGAGCGCCCACGGCTGTCGGCCTCACCGACCCGGCCTCGTTCCCCGCCACCGGTGAGCTCGGCGCCACCCTGCTGCACCCCTGGCGCCGGGCGAAGCCCACCGAGCAGTCCGTCTGACGACCTCCGGCCCGCGCAGCCGCCCCTCCTGCCCGTGTCCCCGGCGCCACGCCATCACCCTGGGATTGGACCATGACTTCCTCGCCCTTCGCCGTGCCCCGCGAGCCCATCGCGATCACCGGTATCGGCTGCCGCCTGCCCGGACACGCCAACGACCACCGGACCTACTGGCGCAATCTGATCGAGGGCCGGGACTGTCTCACCGACACGCCCGCCGACCGGTACGACACCGGCACCCTGGGCAGCCGGGACCGGGCCAAGCCGGGGCGGCTGATCGGCGGCCGGGGCGGCTACATCGACGGATTCGACACCTTCGACCCGGACTTCTTCGGGATCAGCCCGCGCGAGGCCGAGCACATGGACCCGCAGCAGCGCAAACTCCTGGAGGTCAGCTGGGAGGCCCTGGAGGACGGCGGCCTGCGCCCCGGCGAGCTGGCCGGCCGCGAGGTCGGCGTCTACATGGGCGCCTTCACCCTCGACTGGAAGATCCTGCAGTTCGCCGACCTCGACTTCGGCACGATCGCCGCGCACACCGCCACCGGCACCATGATGACGATGGTGTCCAACCGGATCTCCCACTGCTTCGATTTCCGTGGCCCCAGCATCTCGATCGACACCGCGTGCAGCTCCTCGCTGGTCGCCGTCCACCTGGCCTGCCAGAGCCTGCTCCGAGGAGAGACCGAACTCGCGCTGGCCGGCGGCACGTTGCTGCACATGGCGCCGCAGTACACGATCGCCGAGACCAAGGGCGGCTTCCTCTCCGCGGACGGCCGCTCGCGCGCCTTCGACGCCTCCGCCGACGGCTACGTGCGGGCCGAGGGCGTCGGTGTGGTCGTGCTCAAGCGGCTCTCCGACGCGCAGCGCGACGGGGATCCGGTGCACGCCGTGATCCTCGGCAGCGGCGTCAACCAGGACGGCCGCACCAACGGCATCACCGTCCCCAACGCGGACGCCCAGGTCACCCTGATCGAACGGGTCTGCGCGGAGGCCGGCGTGCTGCCCGGCAGCCTGCAGTACGTCGAGGCGCACGGCACCTCCACCCCGGTCGGCGACCCGATCGAGGCGGCCGCGCTCGGCCGGGTGCTCGGCATCGGCCGCCGCTCCGGGGACCGCTGCTACGTCGGCTCCGTCAAGACCAACATCGGGCACACCGAGGCCGCGGCCGGAGTCGCCGGGCTGATCAAGACCGCGCTCGCGCTCAAGCACCGCCGCATCCCACCGCACCTCAACCTGGAGCACCCCAACCCCGGCATCGACCTGGCCGCGCTGCCCTTCGAGATCCCGACCGAGCCGGTCGACTGGCCCGAGCACCGCGGCCCGGCGCGCGCGGGCGTCAACTCATTCGGCTTCGGCGGCACCAACGCGCACGTCCTGCTGGAGGAGCCCCCGCGCCCCGAGCCGGCCGTACCGGTGGCCGCGCCGGTCCGCACCGTCCTGCCGCTGAGCGCCAAGGACGCCGCCGGGCTGCCCGAACTCGCCGCGGCCGTACGCCAGGAGCTCGCCGCCGGGGTGTCGCTGACCGACCTCGGCCACACCCTGGCGCACCGCCGCCAGCACCTGCCCGAGCGGCTCGCGGTGGTGTACGCCTCCCGGCAGGACCTGGACGAGGCGCTGGCGGCGTACGAACGCGGCGAGGAGCACCCGAGGGTGGTCCGGGGCCGCGCGCGGGAGCGCCGACAGCGACGCCTGGCCTGGGTGTTCACCGGCATGGGCCCGCAGTGGTGGGGGATGGGCCGGGGACTGTACGAGAGCGAGCCGGTCTACCGGGAGGCCGTCCGGGCCGTCGACCGGGAGATCCGCGAGCAGGCCGACTGGTCGCTGCTGGCAGAACTGGGCCGGGACGAAGCCGACTCCAGGATGGCCGAGACGTGGCTGGCCCAGCCCGCCAACTTCGCCGTCCAGGTGGGCCTTTCGGCACTGTGGCGGAGCCACGGACTGCGCCCCGACGCCGTGGTGGGCCACAGCACCGGTGAGGTCGCGGCCTTCCACGAGGCGGGCGTGTACGACCTGGCCGACGCCGTCCGGGTGGTGCTGTCCCGCAGCCGGCTCCAGCAGCGGCTGGCCGGCACCGGCACGATGCTCGCGGTCGGCCTGCCCGAGGCGGAGGCGGAGCGGCGGATCCGCCCCCACCGCGGCCAGGTCTCGCTCGGGGCGGTCAACAGCCCGTCCGCGGTGACCCTGGCCGGGGACGCCGAGGCACTGCGCGAGCTGGCCGGGGAGCTGGCCGCGCAGGGTGTGTTCGCCCGCCTGCTCGACGTCGAAGTCCCCTACCACAGCGTGCGGATGGACCCGATCCGGGACGAGCTGATCGCCGCGCTCGCCGCCCTCAAGCCGCAGGAGGCGCGGCTGCCGCTCTACCTGACCGCGCGGGAAGCCCTCGCCAAGGGGCCCGAGCTGGACGGCGGGTACTGGTGGCAGAACGTCCGCAACCCGGTGCGCTTCCGGGCCGCCGTCGAGCGGATGGCCGAGGACGGCCACGGCCTGTTCCTGGAGGTCGGCCCGCATCCGGTGCTCGGCCACGCGATCCGCGAGTGCGCGGACCAGGCGCACACCGTGGCGTCGATCCGCCGCAGCCGGGACGAGACGGAGACCTTCACCCGGAGCCTCGCCGAACTCCACACCCTGGGCGTCGACTTGAGCTGGGACGCGCTGCACCCGGCCGGGCGCCCGGTGCCGCTGCCGACGTACCCGTGGCGGCGCGACCGGTACTGGGCGGAGCCCAAGCCGGTCGAGCAGATCCGGCTCGGGCAGGTCGACCACCCGTTGCTCGGCCGCCGCACGGCCGGCGCCCAGCCCGGCTGGACCACCGCGCTCGACCCCGAGCGGCTGCCCTACCTCGGCGACCACCGGATCGAGGGCCAGGTCGTCTTCCCGGCCGCCGGGTACCTGGAGATGGCCGCGCAGGCCGTGCGCGCCCTCACCGGCGGCACCGAGGTGGTGCTCGCCGAGATCGAACTGAACCGGGCGCTGTTCCTCTCCGAGACCGAGCCCGTCACCGTCCGGCTCGGCTACGCGCCGGAGGACGCCCGCTTCACCATCGCCTCCACCCCGGCCGGCGCCGAGCCGGCGGTGCACGCGTGCGGCCGGGTACGCACCGGCCAGCGGCGCTCGTACGGCCCCGCGCTGGACGCCGAGCCGGTGCGCGCCCGCGGCCGGCACCTCGACGGACCGGACTGCTACCGGCAACTGGCCGAGCGCGGCTACGACTACGGGCCCGCCTTCCAGGCCATCGAGGAGGTGTGGACGGGCCCCGGCGAGGCCCTCGCCCGGATCCGGCCGACCGACCTCCTCGGCCCCGACGCGGCCGACCACCACCTGCACCCCGTCCTGCTGGACGCCTGCTTCCAGACCCTGCTCGCCACCACCCTGCACGCGCCCGAAGGCGGCAGCGTCCGGCTGCCCGTCTCCATCGAGGAGGTCCGGCTCGACGAGATCGGCGACCGGCCGCTCTGGGCGCACGCCACCGTCACCCGGGACGGCGGCGGGGAACTCGTCGGCGACATCGCGCTGCACGCCGAGGACGGCACCCCGCGCGGCCGGATCACCGGCTTCCGGGTCGCCGACGTGGCCCAGGCCCCGGCCTCCGTCGGCCTGGCCACCATCGACGGCTGGCTCACCGAACTCGCCTGGGTGGAAGCACCCGAGCCGCCCGCCGACCAGACCCGCGGCGACCTGCTGCTCTTCGCCGACGAGAGCGGCCTCGCCGAACGGCTGGCCGCCCTGGCCGCCGAGCACGGCGCCCGCTGCCACCTCGTCCGGCCCGGCGCCGACTACCGGCACGACGACGGCCGCTCGACCGTACGGCCCGACTCGGCCGAGGACGTGCGGCGCCTGCTCGCCGACCTCGACCCCGGCTACGGCACCGTCGTCCACCTCTGGAACCTCGACCTGCCCGCCCTGGACGCCACCACGCCCGACCGGCTCGGCGGGCTCGCCACCCTCGGCGCCTACTCCCTGATCGCACTCGCCCAGGCCCTGCCCGCCGCCCGCCCGGACGGCCGGCTGCACATCGTCACCCGGGGCACCCAGGCCGCCGTCCCCGGCGACCGGGTCGAACCCCTCGGCGGCCCCGCCTGGGGCATCGGACGCGTGCTGTGGCAGCAGGAACTCGTCGCCCAGCGCGGCAGCCTGATCGACCTCGACCCGGCCGTCGCCGCCCCCGAACAGGCCGCGGCACTGCTCGCCGAGCTCACCGCCCGGGACGAACAGGAGATCGCCCTGCGGGCCGGCGGCCGGCTCACCAGCCGGCTGCGGCAGGCCCAAGGCCTCACCCGGCCGCTGCCGCCCGTCCTGCGCCCCGACGGCAGCTACCTGGTCACCGGGGCCTTCGGCGCCCTCGGCCGGCTGCTCTGCCGCACCCTCGTCCGGCGCGGCGCCCGGCGGCTGATCCTGGTCGGCCGCACCGCCCTGCCCGAGCGCTCCGAGTGGGCGCACACCGACCCGCAGACCCCCGCCGGGGAGCGGATCGCCTTCCTGCGCGAACTCCAGGCACTCGGCGCCGAACCGCTGCTCGCCCCGGTGGACGTCACCGACGAGGCCGCCCTCACGGCCTGGCTCGCCGACTACCGCGAGCGCCAGCGCCCGCCGATCCGGGGCGTGTTCCACCTCGCCGGGCAGGTCAAGGACACCCTGCTGGCCCAGATGGACCGCGCGGCCTTCGACGCCGGGTACGCCCCCAAGGTCGTCGGCGGCCACCTGCTGCACCGGCTGCTGCGCGACGAACCGCTCGACCACTTCGTGCTGTTCGCCTCCGTGGCCTCGCTGCTCACCACCGCCGGGCAGACCAACTACGCGGCCGGCAACGCCTTCCTGGACGCCCTCGCACACCACCGCCGGGCCGACGGCCTGCCCGCGCTCAGCCTGGACTGGGGCCCCTGGGCCACCGGCATGATCGAGGAACTGGGCCTGGTCGCCCACTACCGCGACGCCCGCGGCATGAGCTCGCTGCCGCCGGACGCCGGCACGGCCGTCCTGGAACGCGTCCTCGGCCAGGACCGCGCCCAGCTGCTCGTCGCCACCGTGGTCGACTGGCCGACCTTCCTCGCCTGGTACCCGGCGCCGCCGCCGCTGGTCGCCGACCTGGCGGCGAGCGCCGCCGAACAGGCTCCGGCCGAGACCGGCGGATTCCTCGACGCCTACCGGGCGGCCGACCCGCCGACCAGGCAGGAGCTGGTCACCGAGCGGTTCACCGCCGCCGCGGCCGCCGTGCTGCGGATCGGCGCCGAACGGATCGACACCGACACCAGGCTCGGGGCACACGGCCTCGACTCGCTGCTCGCGATGGAACTGCGCGCCCGCGTGCACGGCGAACTCGGCGTCGCCCTGCCGGTGGTGGCCCTGCTCAGCAACGGCAGCGTCGGAGACCTGGTCGACCTGCTCACCGAGGGCCTGAGCGAGCGGCTCGCTGCCGTCGACGGCGGCCCGGCGCGGGCCGAGGTCGAGCTGCACACCGACGAGTCCCGCTACCCGCTCACCCACAACCAGCAGGCGCTCTGGTTCCTGCGCCAGCTGCACCCGGACGGCTTCGCGTACAACATCGGCGGCGCCGTCGAGGTCCGGGCCGTGCTCGACCCCGTGCTGGTGTTCGCGGCGTTCCGCTACCTGGTCGCCCGCCACCCCGGGCTGCGCGCCGCGTTCACGGCCGAGGAGGGCCGGCCCGTCCAGCGCATCCGCGCGGAGGCGGTGGCCGACACCGGGCTGTTCGACGTCGAAGGCCGGCCGTGGGAGGAGATCCACGAGCTGATCGTCCGCGAGTACCGGCGGCCGTACGACCTCGCCGAGGACCCGCTCGTCCGACTCCGCCTGTTCCGGCGCGGGCCGGACCGCTGGGTGCTGATGAAAGCCGTCCACCACATCGTCTCCGACGCGATCTCCACCTTCACCTTCATCGAGGAACTGTTCGAGGTCTACGAGGCGCTGCGCCAGGGCCGCACCCCCGAACTGCCGCCGGTGGCCGCCCGCTACCTGGACTTCCTCAACCACCAGAACCGCTTCCTGGCCGGACCCGAGGCGCAGCGGATGCTCGACTACTGGCGCGGCCACCTGCCGGCCGAGATGCCGGTGCTGGCGCTGCCGACCGACAAGCCGCGGCCGGCCGTGCAGACCCACAACGGAGCCTCCGAGTTCTTCCGACTGGACGACGAACTCACGGCCCGCGTGCACGAACTGGCCCGGGCGAACAACGCCACCCCGTTCATGGTGCTGCTCAGCGCCTACTACCTGCTGCTGCACCGCTGGTCGGGGCAGCCGGACATCGTGGTCGGCAGTCCGGTCACCGGCCGCACCCAGGAGGAGTTCGCCTCCGTCTACGGCTACTTCGTCAACCCGCTGCCGCTGCACGTGAGCCTGGCCGGGGAACCGACCGTGGCCGAACTGCTGGCCCGGGTGCGGGAGAGCGTGCTCGGCGGGCTGGACAACCAGGAGTACCCCTTCCCGCTGCTCGTCGAGCAGTTGGGGCTGCAGCACGACCCGAGCCGATCCGCCGTGTTCCAGGCGATGTTCATCCTGCTCACCCACAAGGTCGCCGTGGAACGCTTCGGATACCGCCTGGAGTACATCGAACTCCCGGAGGAAGAAGGGCAGTTCGACCTCACCCTGTCCGCCTACGAGGACCGCGCGGACGGCTGCTTCCACTGCGTCTTCAAGTACAACTCCGACCTCTTCGAGCCCGCCACCGTCCAGCGGCTGGCTGCGCACTACCGCAACCTGCTGGAGGCCATGACCGGTGCCGCCCAGGACGAGCCGGTCGGGCGGCTGCGGATGCTGGACGCGGCCGAACGGCGCCGGATCCTCACCGGGTTCAGCGGCGTCGAGCGCCGGATCGACCACGACACCCCGGTGCCCGAGCTGATCGCCAAGGCCGCCGCCGAACACCCCGAGGCCGTCGCGGTGGTCGCGCCCGGACGGGACGAGGTCCGGCGGCTGACCTACGGCGAGCTGGACCGGCGCTCCCAGCGCACGGCCGCGCGGCTGCGCGAACTCGGCGTCGTAGAAGGCTCGGTGGTCGCCGTCTGCCTCGAGAAGTCGCCCGAGCTGATCACCACCCTGCTGGGGATCTGGCGGGCCGGCGCCGCCTACCTGCCGCTCGACCCCGGCCACCCGGCCGACCGGCTGGCCTTCCAGGTGGCCGACGGGGGAGCCTCCCTGGTCGTCGTCGACGAACGGCACCCGCTGCCCGCCGAACTGCCCGCCCGCCCGGTCACCCTGGAGGAACTGGACCTGCCGCCCGCCGCCGCCGGGCCGCTGCCCGCCGCAGACCCGCACCGCGCTGCGTACGTGATCCACACCTCGGGCTCCACCGGCCGTCCGAAGGGCGTACGGGTCGACCACCGCAACCTCGCCGCCGTCACCGCGGGCTGGCGCGCGGAGTACCGGCTGGACACCGAGGCCCGAGTGCACCTGCAGATGGCCGGCACCGCCTTCGACGTGTTCTCCGGCGACCTCGCCAGGGCCCTCGCCACCGGCGGCACACTCGTCCTCGTCGACCGGGAACTGCTCTTCGACACCGCCCGGCTGTACCGGGTGATGCGCGAGGAAGCAGTGGACAGCGCCGAGTTCGTGCCGGCGGTCGCCCGCGCGCTCCTGGCGCACTGCGAACGCGACGGCCTGCGCCTGGACTTCATGCGGCTGCTGATCGTCGGCTCCGACTCCTGGAAAGCCGCCGAGCACCGACGGCTGCGCGCCCTGTGCGGCGAGCGGACCCGGCTGGTCAACTCCTACGGCCTCACCGAGGCCACCGTCGACAGCACCTACTACGAAGGCGCGGCGGACGGCCTGGAGCCCGGCCGGATGGTACCCATCGGCCGGCCCTTCCCGAACAGCGCGCTGTACATCCTCGACCCGTACGGCGAGCCCGTCCCCGCCGGAGTGCCCGGCGAGCTGTGGATCGGCGGCGCGGGCGTCGCGGCCGGCTACCCGGGCGCCCCGGAGCAGACCGCCCGGCGCTTCACCACCCTCGAACTCGACGGCACGCCCCTGCGGCTCTACCGCACCGGCGACCTCGGCGCCTGGGACACCGAGGGCACCGCGCACCTGCTCGGCCGGATCGACAACCAGGTCAAGGTCCGCGGCCACCGGATCGAACCGGGCGAGATCGAAGCCCACCTCACCGCCCGCCCCGAACTCGCCCAGGCCTGCGTGACGGTCCGCCAGGACCCCTCCGGCGAGGCGGCGCTGGTCGCGTACGTCGTCCCCGCCGAGGGCACCGAACTGGACCGCAGGGAACTGCGCCGCCACCTGGCCGAGCACCTGCCCACCGTGATGATCCCCTCCTACCTCACCGAACTGCCCGTCCTGCCGCTCACCCCGAACGGCAAGGTCGACCTCGCCGCCCTGCCCGAGCCGAAGGCCGACACCGGCGGCGCCCAGCACGAACCGCCCGCCACCCTCTACGAAACCCGGGTCGCCGAGCACTGGCGGAACCTCCTCGGCCTCGAAGAAGTCGGCCTCCAACACGACTTCTTCGAACTCGGCGGCAGCTCCATCCGGCTCATCGAGCTGATCCACCACCTGCAGACCGAGTTCAACATCAGCATCCCGGTGGGCCTGCTGTTCAAGGTCACCACCCTGCACGGCATGGCCCGCACCGTCGAGCAGATCATCACCGGCGAGGTGGCAGGCGCCCAGCCCCACCTCTGGTTCAACCCGGAGGCGGCCGACGACCGAACCGTCTTCTGCTTCCCCCCGGCCGGCGGCCACGGGCTGGTCTACCGGCAGCTCGCCGCGCACCTGCCGGAGCACCGGATCGCCGCCTTCAACTACCTGACCGGCGACGACAAGACCGCCCGCTACGCGGACCTGGTCGAGGAACTGCACCCGGCCGGGCCGTACGTCCTGCTCGGCTACTCGCTCGGCGGCAACCTCGCCTTCGAGGTGGCCAAGGAACTCGAACGACGCGGCCGAACGGTGGGCTCGGTGCTGCTGGTGGACGCCTACCGGGCCGTGGACGCCTTCGACCTCGGCGAGGAGCACGTCGCCGCCTTCGAACGCGAACTGCGCGAACACCTGCACCGCCACACCGGCTCCCGGATCGTCGCCCAGGAGACCCTCGAACAGGCCAGGGACTACCTGGAGTTCTGCAGCCGCACCCCCAACACGGGCACCGTGAACGCCCACCTCGACGTGGTCTGCGAGCGCGAGCGGCTGGACGTGCACGTGGGCGGCGAGGAAGGCTCCTGGCACGGCGCCTCCACCACCGGCACCGCCGTCCACGCCGGGCACGGCAGCCACGCCGAGATGCTCGACGGCGAATTCGCCGCCCGCAACGCCGAACTGGCGGGCGCCATCCTGGCCGGAGGCGCCGTCGATGGCCGCGGCTGACCGCGGACCGGACTGGTCCGGCAGGGAGCGGCCCCCCGGCGGGCCGCCCCGAGTGATCGTCATCGGGGCCGGCCTGGCCGGCCTCGCCACCGGCTGCTACGCGCAGATGAGCGGCCTGGAGACCCGCATCTTCGAGAAGCACGTCCTGCCCGGCGGCTGCTGCACCGCGTGGTCCCGGCACGGCTACCTGTTCGACTACTGCATCGACTGGCTGATCGGCACCGCCGAGGGCACCGGGGCGCACCAGGTGTGGCGCGAACTCGGCGCCCTCGACGGCAAATCCGTGACCCGCTTCGACACCTTCAACCGGGTCGTCGACGAACACGGCCGCGCCGTCACCTTCTTCGGCGACCCGGACCGGCTGGAACACCATCTGCTGGCCCTCGCACCCGGCGACGCCAAGCCGATCCGGGCCTTCTGCCGGGACCTGCGCCGCTTCGCCGCCATCGACCTGCCCTGGGACCTCACACCGCCGCCGCTGCGCACCCCGGCCGAGCGGCTGCGCACCCTGCGCACCGTCCTGCCCGCCTTCCGGCTGTTCTGGCGCACCGCGACCACCCCGATGAGCGGCTTCGCCGAGCGCTTCCAGGACCCGCTGCTGCGCCGGGCCTTCCCCAACATGTTCCTGCAGGAGCCGGCCGGCTTCCCGCTGCTGCCCTACCTGTACACGCTGGCCGCCGCGCACAACGGCAACGCCGGCTTCCCGCAGGGCGGCTCGCTCGGGCTGGCCCGTTCGGTGGAGGAGCGGTACACCTCGCTCGGCGGCCGGATCGGCTACCGCTGCCGGGTGGAGCGGATCCTGATCGAGGACGGGCGCGCCGTCGGCGTGGAACTGCGCGACGGCACCCGGCACTTCGCCGACCACGTGGTCGCCGCCTGCGACGGCCCGACCGTCCTCGACCGGCTGCTGGAGGGCCGGTACTCCAGCCCCGCCACCGACCGGCTCTACGGCGAGCTGCTCGACAAGCCGGGCAACCTGTACCCGGCCGTGGTCTCCGCCTTCGTCGGTATCGACGGACCGCTGCCGGAAGGCGAACCCCACAGCACCACCTACCTGCTGGCACCCGAGGAGGGCGCCAGGCTGCCCGGCTCGCTGCAGCACAGCCTCGTGGTGCAGATGCGCTCGTCCTACGCGGAGGGCTTCGCGCCGCCCGGCAAGTCGGTGCTGCACTGCACCTACTTCAGCGACTACCGCTCCTGGAAGGACCTGCGGGTCCGGGACCGCCGGGCCTACCGGGCGCGCAAGCAGGAGGTCGCCGCGTTCGTCCGGGAGTTCCTGGAGCGGACCCACCCCGGACTCGGCCCGCGGATCGAACTGGTCGACGTGGCCTCCCCGGTGACCACCGAGCGGTTCACCGGCAACACCTACGGCAGCATCCTCGCCTGGCAGGCCTTCTCGGAGGCCGAGGACGCCGCCAACCGGCTCGTCAACCGGGACCGGATGCGACTGCCGGGGCTGCGCGGCTTCTCCATGGCCGGGCAGTGGACCTCCCTCGGCGGCCTGATCCGCGCCGCCACCAGTGGACGCTACGCCGCGCAGTACCTCTGCCGGGAACTCGGCCGGCCGTTCCGGGCCTGGCCCAGCGACAACCAGGAACCCTGGCACGCGGGCAAGTGGGGCCGCCTGCCGCAACTCGACCGGGCCACCGTGGGAGTACCGGAATGACCCCCAGCGAGAACACCAGCGGGACCACCAGCGGGACCACCGGCAGGACGCCCCGCGAGACCACCGGTGAGACCGCCGGGGCGGATGCCGGCCGGCAGACCATGGTCATCATCGGCGGCGGGCTCGGCGGCCTGTCCACCGGCTGCTACGCGCAGATGAACGGCTACCGCACCCGGATCCTGGAGATGCACGAGATCCCCGGCGGCTGCTGCACCGGCTGGGACCGCGGCGAGTTCACCTTCGACTGCTGCGTCAGCTGGCTGCTGGGCAGCGGGCCGGGCAACGAGATGCACCGGATCTGGCTCGAACTCGGCGCGTTGCAGGGCAAGCAGATGCGCAACTTCGACGTGTTCAACGTGGTGCGCACCCGGGACGGCCGGGCGGTCCACTTCTACTCCGACCCGGACCGGCTGGAAGCCCACCTGCTCGCACTCGCACCGGAAGACGCCCGGCAGATCCGGCAGTTCTGCGCCGGCCTGCGCAAGTTCCGCCTGGCACTGGCCCGTTACCCCTTCCTCAAGCCGGTCGGGCTGATGGGTCGGTGGGAGCGATGGCGGATGCTCGCCTCCTTCCTGCCCTACTTCAACGTCATCCGGCGCTCGATCACGGTCCTGATGAGCGACTACTCGGCGCGGTTCAAGAGCCCGCTGCTGCGCGAGGCGTTCAACTTCATCCTCTACGAGAAGCACCCCAACTTCCCGGTGCTGCCGACGTACTTCCAACTGGCTTCGCACGCAGGGCAGTCGGCCGGCGTCCCGGAGGGCGGCTCGCTCGGCCTGGCGAACTCGATCGAGCAGCGGTACCGGCGGCTCGGCGGCGAGATCAGCTACAACACCAAGGTGGCCGAGATCCTGGTCGAGCAGGACCGGGCGGTCGGGGTGCGGCTGACCGACGGCCGGGAGGTGCGGGCGGACATCGTGGTGGCGGCCTGCGACGGCCGCACCACCATGCTGGACCTGCTCAAGGGCCGCTACCTGAACGACACCTACCGGCGGCTCTACACCAAGACCATCACCGAACCCGGCATGGTCTTCCCCGGCTACGTGACCGTCTTCCTCGGCCTGCGCCGGCCCTTCCCGGCCGGCGACCCGTGCACCACCTACCTGCTGGAGGACGAGGTCGCCGCCAGGCTCACCGGCATCCGGCACCCCAGCATCAACGTCCAGTTCCGCAGCCGGCACTACCCGGAGCTGTCCCCGGCCGGGACGACCGTGGTGTACGCCAGCTACTTCTGCGACATCGCCCCCTGGCGCGCCCTGAGCTCCGGCCCCGAGCAGGCGCCCCGGCGGCGGCGCGGCGAGGAACTGCACACCCTGCCGGTCGGCCGCGGCCGGGAGTACCAGCGGGAGAAGCGCCGGGTGCGCGACACCCTCATCGAGTTCCTGGACGACCACCACCCCGGCCTCAAGGAGGCGGTGGCGGTCAAGGACGTCTCCACCCCGCTGACCCAGGTCCGCTACACCGGCAACTACGACGGCACGGTGCTGGGTTGGCAGCCCTTCGTGGAGAGCGGCGAGACCCTGGAGGAGGAGATCAAGCGGAACGGCCCGGGGCTGCCCGGTCTCGCGAACTTCTACCTCTCCGGCGTCTGGGCGACCACCGGCGGCCTCATCCGCGCGGCGGCGGCCGGTCGCCACGTCGTCCAGTTCATCTGCCGGGACGACCACAAGCCGTTCACCGCCGAGGTGGACGACAGCGCGCCGCCGCCCACCCTGCTCATCGACCCGGTCGGACCCGTCGACCGGCAGTTTGGAGTCACCTCGTGAGAATCGAGAAGTGGATCGTCCGGGAGCACGTGGACGGCGTGCCGGACGTCGACCGGATGTACCGGAAGGTCGTGGAGGAGGTGGACGTCCGGCTCGCCGCCGACGAGATGCTGCTGCGCACCCGGTACGTCTCGGTCGACCCGTACCTGCAGGGCATCGCACTGGACACCCCGATCGGCGACCACATGGGTGCCGACTCGATCATGGAGGTGCTGGAGGCCGGGCCGGCCGCGCCGTTCGCGGTCGGTGACCTGGTGCAGGGCTTCGGCGGCTGGCGCAGCCACGTGATCGGCAACGGCGCGCCCAGGCTCTGGCAGACCGGCACCTTCCCGATGGTCTTCCCGGCCTTCCGCCGGCTGGACCCCGGCCACTACGACGACGACCTGCCGCTCTCCACCGCGCTCGGCGTCCTGGGCGGTCCGGGGATGACGGCCTGGGGCACGGTGGAGAAGTTCCTGGACGTGCGTCCCGAGTCGACCGTCCTGGTGAGCGGGGCCTCCGGGGCCGTCGGCTCACTGGTGGGGCAGTTGGCGAAGCACCGCGGCGCCCGGGTGATCGGCACCACGGCGACACCGGAGAAGGCCGAGCGGCTGTGGGAGCTGGGCTTCGACGCCGTACTGCTGTACCGCGACGGTGACGCCCCGGAGCGGCTGCGGAAGGAACTCGCCGAACTCGCCCCGGACGGCGTCGACCGCTACTTCGACAGCCTCGGCGGGACGCTGACCGACGTGGTCTTCGGCATGCTGGCGGTGGACAGCCGGGTGGCCGTCTGCTGGCAGTGGGGGAGCCAGGTCGGCGGCGACTGGGCGGGCCCCCGGCTGCTGCCGATGATCATGTACCCGCGCACCACGATCCGGGGCATCTTCTCGCTGGAGTGGTTCACCGAGGAGAACTGGGCCGCACTGAGGCGGGACTTCGGCGCGCTGGTCCGCAGCGGGGAGCTGCGCTACCAGCAGACCGTGCACCAAGGCTTCGACAGCATCCCCGCCGCCTACCGCAGCCTCTACGTGGACCGTTCGGCGAACCGGGGAAAGGTGCTGGTCGAGCTCTGACCGGACGGGGCGGTGCGGTCCGGTGCGGGGCGGTGGAAGTGGCAGCGGTAGCGCGGAGTGTCGGAGGCTTGACCTGTCGGAGGCCTGACGGGCGGTGGGCCCCTCGGGTAGGTGCCGAGGGGCCCGCCGGGCGGCGTCAGTTCAGCGCGAACCAGGTGCTGCGGGACTTCTTCCACTCGGGATGGGTGAGGTCCTTGGCGTCGGTGCCGTCGTGGTACAGGTCGGCGGAGCCGTCGTCGGTGATCAGCTGGGCGCGGGCGCCCGGGGCGTCCAGGTCCGGGACGTCCGCGACGGCCTCCCAGGCGCCGTACTCGCCGGTCGGCAGGTCGAGCAGCTTGACCGGCCGGGAGTCGGCCCGGCCGTTCCAGCGGTAGAGGGCGTACGGGGCGGAGTTGTCCTCGGCGGCCCAGGAGCCGGCCACGATCAGGTACTGGCCGAGCCCGTTGCGGCGGAGGTCGCGGATCGAGAGCCCGCCGAGGTCCAGCTCGATCGGGTCACCGAAGGTCGCATGGGCATCCGAACCGTCCAGCAGCGACGGGAAGTTGGTGACGGGGACCAGCAGGGCCCGGCCGCCGGTGACGGCGGGGGTGAGCGGCGCGCGGAAGCCGACGTAGGCGGTGGTCGTGCTGCCGGGGGCGAACTCCAGGCCCTCGACGTTGAATCCGTCGATCTGCTTGGGCGCCTGGCCCTCGGCGGCGCCCGCCGCGAAGCCGTAGCGGTCGCCGTGGGCGGAGTCCCAGGAGATCAGGTCGTCCCGGAGACCGTCGTACGAACCGGCGAGTGAGAGCTGGGTGGTGGCGCCGGAGCCGGTGATCGTGGTGGCGAAGACGGTGTGCCGGTCGGGCTTGACCACGCCGTCCTTGTTGTTGCCGAGGGAACCGGTCCAGTAGATGGTGTCGCCGACCCGGGTCGCGGCCTCGATGTCGATCTCCTTGGAGACTCCGAGGGCGGTGCTGAAGTCCCAGGTGTGCAGCGGGGCACCGGAGCCGGCGCGGTCGTACAGTCGCAGGGTGTTGGACTCGTCGTCGCCCACCACGAGGTAGCCACCACCCGCGTCCACCGCGGCCGAGGCGTCGCTGGAGCCGGTCAGGTAGCGGCTCGTGGCGGAGTTCGGCACGGCGGCGGAGGCGGCGTAGTGCAGGGTGCGGGTGGCGCTCTTGCCGCCCAGGCCGGTGACCTTGACGGTCAGGTCGGTGTAGCCGACGCCCTGGGCGGTGACTGCCAGGCTGCGGGTGCCGCCGGTGCCGGTCACCGTCACGTCGCCGGTGCGGGCCACCGCCGTGCGGGTGCTGGCCGAGGCGGCGACGGTCAGTGCCGAGGCCGAGGCGCCGCTCTGGGCCACCGTGACGGTCACGGTCGGATCGCCGGTGGCACCGACCGCGCCGGAGAGGTAGCCGGTCGAGAACGTGATCGTCGGGGTGCCGTACGAGACCGCCGAGGCCGGGGCGGCGGGCAGGGCGAGAACGGGCACCGCCGCGACGGCGACGGCCAGTGGCAGCAGGCGGCGGGGGGAGTGCGACACGGTGGCAACCCTTCGACGGGTGGGAGTCGGCGGAGGTTGCCAGCTTGGGGGCGTTCGGCGAACGCCGACCCTACGGCGGCCCTCCGTCGGCGAACGGGCGGGCGAACAGCGGGGCTTGAGGCGGTTGCCGAGGAGTGCGTGCGGGTGGGGGCGGGTCGGTGCGGGTGCCCGCAGGGTAGGTGCGGCCCGGTGCGCGGGTCGGGGCAGGTTGTGTGTGGTGGGGGGCGGGGGCGTCAGGGTTCTGTGCGAGCGAGGAGGAGCGGGCCGAGCACCTGGGTGCCGGGGCCGACCCGGCCGCCGGGGCCGGGCAGTGCGGTGGTGTTGGCGGCGGTGATCGGGCCGCCGCAGTGGCCGCAGGCCGTCACGGGCGTGGTGTCGTGCCCGCAGTCGAGGTGGTGGATCCTGGCCGGAGGGCCGGCCTGGCCCGCGTACCAGCGGTCGCCCCAGGCCATCAGGGCCATCAGGACGGAGTGCAGCTCGGAGCCCTTCTCGGTGGCCCGGTACTCCTCGCGCGGCGGGTGCTCCTGGTAGCGCTCGCGGACCAGCACGCCGTCCTCGACCAGCCGGGACAGCCGGGCGGCCAGGACCTTGCGGGAGATGCCCAGGTCGTGGGCGAGGTCGTCGAAGCGGTGGATGCCGGTGAGCACGTCCCGCATGATCAGCGCCGTCCAGGCGTCGCCGAACAGGTCGGTGGCGCGGGCGATGGAGCAGGCGACGTCGGCGAGCGAGGTGCGGGTCATGGTGGCCAGCCTAGTCGGGTTCCCCGAGGAAACCCGCGGCTGATAGGTTCCTTCAGGGAACCTGAAGCATCGAGAGCGTCCGTAGGGAGTTCAGCCATGCGCACCACCCCACACATCGAACTCGACGCACCCACCCCGGAGGCGATCGACGGACGGCACATCCGCGCCCTGTCGTTCCAGGCGGTCCGGATGGAGTACCTGGCCGAGGTCGCCCCGGGCGGCGAGGGCCGCCGGGCCCTGGTGGTCGGCGGCGGGCGCGGCCTGGTCGCCGCCGGACTGGCCGGGGCCGGCTACCGGGTGACCGCCGTGGACCCGTCCCCGGTGGCCACCGCGTACGCCCGGGAAGCGCACCGGCGGGACGGCCTGGCGATCGCCGACCTGGTCGCGCGGGCCGAGGAACTGCCCTTCGACGAAGGAGGGTTCGACCTGGTCTACGGCGCCGACACGTTGGAGGTCACCGCCGACCTGGACGGCGTCCTCGGCGAGGTGGCCCGGGTGCTCGCCCCGGGCGGGGCCTTCGTCTACGACACCGTCAGCCGTACCGCGCTCTCCAGGCTGGTCTACCTCGGCGCGTTCCAGGCCGTCCCGATGACCCGGATCATGCCGCCCGGCCGCTACCGCGCCGACCGGCTGCGCACCCCGGCCGAGGTCGGCGCCGCGCTCGCCCGGCACGGCCTGCGCAGCCGAGACGTCCGGGAGTTCAAGCCGCGGAGCGCACTCGGCCTGGTCCGGGCGGTCATGGGCCGCCGGAGCGGTCGGATCACCGACGCGGAGATCCCGCCGCTGGTCGACTTCGTGCTGTCGCCGACCGCCCGGCCACAGGTCACCTACCTCGGATGGGCGGTGAAGCCGCAGTGAGGCCAGTGAGGCCGCAGCGGGGTCGGAACGGAGTTCGCGGCGAAGTCGCACCGCCGCCTGGGAGAGGTCGTGGGCACGTCCCGGACGCGGCCCGGCCGGTGACGCGGGGCCGGGCCGCGATCCGGGCTAGGCCGTGATCCCGGCGGTCCGCAGGCGGGCGAGGACGGCGCCCCACTCGGGGGCCACCGGCTCGGTGCGGCGGGTGCCGACGCCCTTGTCCTTGAAGCCGCTGGAGGTCGACACGCAGACCACCGGGCCGTCCGACAGGTCCGGCTCGCCGAGGCTGCGCAGACCGGCCAGACCGGCCGCCGCGGACAGCTCCGTCCACAGCCCGGCCCGGGCCAGTTCGCCCTGGGCGTCGGCCAGTTGGCCGTCGTCCAGGGTCAGGGCCCGGCCGCCGCTCGTGCGCACCGCGACCACGCCCCGGTAGCCGTTGACCGGGGAGGCGATCGAGTAGGCGTCGCTCGGGCCGACCGGCACCCGCACGGCCGGCAGGTCCGCCGCGATCGCGCGGGCGAGCGGACCGGAGGCGGCGGTCTCGCACGAGTGGATCCGCGGCACCCGGTCGGTCAGTCCCAGGCGGCGCAGCTCGGCGAAGCCCTTCCAGACGCCGTACAGCAGCTCGCCGTAACCGGTGGGGACGAACACGGCGCTCGGCACGCCGACATCCTGGAAGATCTCGTACGCGACGGTCTTGTAGCCCTCGGGGCCGAAGGCGTGTCCGGTGTGGGTGGTGGTCAGATTGCTGACCGGGTGCAGGCCGAGGCGGTCGACCACCTGCCGCATCAGCGGCCAGCGGGCCTCCCACGGGACCGGGACGACCACCGCGCCGTAGGCGGTGAGGAAGGCGTCGACGTTCGGCGGCAGGTCCGGGCCGGTGAACACGACGCAGCGCAGCCCGGCGCGGGCGGCGTAGGCGGCGGCCGAGGCGCCGTGGTTGCCGGAGGAGGCGACCGCGATGCCGGGAGCGCCGACGCCCACGGCGGCGCTGGTGGTGCAGCGGTTCAGCCGGTCCTTGTGGCTCCAGGTGGGGTTGCGCGACTCGTCCTTGACGTACACCCCGGGTTCGATCTCGACCAGCGGCGTGGCGCCCTCGCCCAGGCCCGGCGCGAGCAGCGGCGGCAGCAGCGGGGCCCAGCGCTCCAGACCACCGCGGGTGGGGGAGGGGACGAACAGGCTCGCCGGGTCGGCCTTGTCGTAGGCGTAGTCGACCTCGACCGGGTAGGAGACGTCGTCGGTGCTCGTGCGCGGGCAGCCCGTGGTGAGCGGGGGCCAGAGCGGGAAGTCGAGGCCGGGGTCGCCGAGAGAACGCTGGCCGGTCGCGAGGGAGTCTGCCGGTGCCGTGTCAGTCGCCATGGCAGGAGACTAACCGGAGGGTTCGCGGCGGGGCCGGTGGTTTCCGGCTCCCGCTGGTCACCGGCTCCGGCCTCACCGGTTCCGGCGGCGCCGGATGCTCCCGCCGTGCCGGCGGCGCCGGCCGTCTCGGCTGCGCTAGCCGTCCTTGCCGTCCTGGCGGACGGCGGAGATGTCGAACTCCAGGACCACCTTGTCGCCGACCAGGACGCCGCCGCCCTCCAGCGCCGCGTTCCAGGTGACACCGAAGTCCTTGCGGCTGATGGTCACCGAACCCTCCAGGCCCACCCGCAGGTTGCCGTACGGGTCGACGGCGTTGCCGGTGTACTCGAAGTCGATGGTCACCGGACGGGTGGCGTCCTTGATGGTGAGGTCCCCGGTGACCCGGAACTCGGTGTCGGAGCGCTTCTCGACCGAGGTGCTGCGGAAGGTGATGTCCGGGAAGGTCGGCGCGTCCAGGAAGTCGTTGGTGCGCAGGTGCTGGTCGCGCTGTTCGACGCCGGTGTCGATGCTCTCGGCCTTGATCACCACTTGTCCGGTCGAGCGGGCCGGGTCGGCACCGTCGAGGTGGGCGGTGCCTTCGAAGCTGTGGAACGCGCCGCGGACCTTGGTCACCATGGCGTGGCGGGCGACGAAGCCGATCCGGGTGTGGGCGGGGTCCAGGACGTAGTCGCCGGTGAGTTCGGCGAGATCGGCGGTCATGGTCGGCAAGCCTCCTGGTCGTATCTCGGACCTCCGCCCGGCGGGGGCGGCTGTCGGACCTCGGCCCGGCACGGTGCGGGCGGTCCCCGGACCACGCTAGGTGCTGATCCGGCGAGTCGCGCGGTGAAGGGGCCTAAGCGAGGCGGGGGGTGGGAAGGGAACCCGGGACAACGGAGGCTCGGAAGGATCAGGGGTCCGGAATGGACAGTGGCGTACGGGCGATGGTCGAGGCGGTCGACGAGGCGCGGCGGCAGCTTCGGGAGAACGCCCTGCCGAAGGCCCGGGAGAGCGGCCGCGACAAGGTCCCGGAGGGGGAGGAGGCCGCGCTGCTGCGCGCGCTCGCCGAGCTGGTGGAGAGCGCAGGGGAGTTGGTCGGCGTGATGGCCGAGCAGATGACCACCAACGCCACCTGCAGGACGTACGCGGTCGCGGGCAGGCGGCTGCGCGACGAGGCGAACAACCTGCGGGGCGACGAGAAGCTCGCCGCCGAGCGGGTGAAGTGACGGCCGCCGGGCCCCTGCTGCGGAGCCCGGCGGTGTCGCCTCAGCGGTGGTCGGGGAACTGCACCACCTGCTGGTACGTCGGACGGTTCTGCCAGGTGGTCTTGGCGTCCGTGACGCCGCCCAGCGGGCGCTGGACGATCGTGTCGGCGCACCACTGGTCGCCGGCGGAGCAGTCCGCGTCACCGGGGTAGACCTGGGCGGCGGTCTGGGCGGCCGCGCGCTCGAGGGTATCCAGCAGGACGGTGCGGCAGGCCGCCAGGTCTCCCCCGCCGCAGAACGGGCGCGCCAGCGGGCCCTTCACCTGGTCGCCGAGGACGGAGCGCAGGTCCTTGTCCAGGTAGCTCCACCAGCCGTACTGGAAGGCCGAACCCTTGTGCGGGATGCCCTCGTTGGCGCTCACCGGGCCGCCGCCGGGGCCGGTCTGGCCGCCGGACGGCGACTCGTTGATCTGCAGGGCTCCGGTCAGTGCGGTGAACAGCTGGTCGCCGAGCCCCGGCCGCATCACGCCCTCGGACACCAGCGGCCACCAGGCGTCCATCACCCGGATCGCGGTCGCATCCGCGTAGGTGTGGCTGCCGGGGGACGTCTCCTTGCGCTGGGCGCCGTCGGCGAGCCAGGCCTCCAACTGCTGCAGGGCGGTGAGGGCGGCCTGGTCGGTGACCGGTGCGCTGCGCAGCACCCGGACGAGATCGGGCAGCACGTCCTCGGCCCGCAGGTCGGCGAGGGCGGCGCTCTCCATGGCCTGGGTGAGCGAGACCCGGCTGACCTTGCCGCCGTTCCGGAGCAGCGCCCTGACCCGGTCGTCGAGCAGGTTGCCGCGGTGCACCGATCCGTTGCCGAAGGCCGCCGAGGTGTAGCCGTTCGCCTGCTTGTTGTTCCAGGAGACGTAGTAGTCCTGGTCGACGGACTGCGGGTGCTGCGCCGCCGGGGTGTACCGGGCCGTGTTGGTGGCGGGGTCGAAGTCCGCCCACTCGTAGGCGGGTTGGGCGAGCACCGGCAGTCCGGCATCGACTCCCGCGGCGCGGACCGGATTGGTGCCGGAGTTGTAGTAGGCGATGTCGCGGGAGTCGGCGTAGAACCAGTTGAAGGTGTAGTTGATGTCCTGCGCGGCCTGCTGGAAGCTCGCCGCGTCGTGCACCGCGCCGGGGTCGTTGAGCTCCTGGAAGCCGATGATGGAGTCGGCCTCGTGGCGGTACGTGGAGCGCAGCGCGGTGAAGGCGACGGGCGCACCGCCGACCGTGCCGCGGGCGGTGACCAGGCCGTACTTCGAGCGGTACATCACCAGGGTGTAGGAGCCCGCCGCGGTGGAGTCGGCGGTGGTCGGGTTCCACGCGTTCTTGCGTTCCAGCCGGTCGAAGGGCAGGCACTGGCCGTGCCACAGGTAGGAGCCGGACGCCGTGGTGACCGGGGAGCCGTCGGTCGTGCAGAGCGGGACGGCGTAGCTGTCGGTGATGTCCTGCCCCGCGGAGGTGGCGCTCCATGCGTAGTCCTGGCCGCGGCCGAGCTGCACGTAGAAGCTCAGACCTGCGAACGCGGCGCCGCGGGCGCTGATCCCCGGGCCCTGGATCTCCTCCAGCATCAGCAGCTGCGGGGCGAAGTAGCCGGTCTGGGGGCCGAACACGGCCACCGGGTGGCCGTCGTCGGTGTGCGCGCCGGAGACCAGGAGGGCGTTGGACATGCCGTGCTTGGCGGTGAGCAGGTTGCCCGGGAGCACGCCGGCGGCCGTCGTGGTGGCGGTGTTCGCCGAGCCGGTGGCGTCGTAGACCAACCGCTCGGGGACCACCGAGCCGGGGTCGGGCAGCGCCTCGCCCCGGGGCTGGTCGGGCACCGTCGCGTACGGGAAGGTCTGCCCGTCGTGCAGGGTCTGCACGGCCTCGGGGTCGTCGGCCTCCCGCAGGGACTTCCACACCGCGTCCCCGGCGTCCTTGCCGTACCGGGCCTCGGCGGCCGACTTGACCTGGGCGGAGGCGAGCTCGTTGCCGCCGCCGGAGCCGAACAGCGCGCCGACCACGGAGGCCAGGGCGACCAGGTCGGTCAGTCTGAAGGGCTCGATGGACCCGGCGTTGGTGATCGGGTCGATGTGCCCGGTCAGGTCGTACTCGCCCGGGAAGGTGCGGGCGTTGTAGGCCTCCTTGGCGTACTGGTTGACGCCGTCCAGGTAGGCGTTGGCGTCGGTGAGGGCCTGGGCGGCCCGGCCGCCGCGGGCGGCGATGGCGTCGATCTGCTGCTGCAGCTCCGCCTCGGTGTACGGCGCGGCCTGCCAGAAGCTCTGCTCCAGCGAGCGGTTCGCGGCGGCGCCGCCCGCGAAGCCGGACAGCTGGCCGCGGCCGACGTGCCGGAAGAGGTCCATCACCCAGAGCCGGTCCTGGGCGGCGGCGTAGCCGGCGCCGAACTCGGTGCCGTAGCGGGTGGTGCCGGTGATGTGCGGGACGCCGGCGGCCTTGTCGCGCACGATCGTGACGTCCGGGCGCGGGCTGGTGGTGCTGGCGACCTGGTCGGCGGGGACGCCGAAGGAGGCGTCGTTGAAGAAGTCCCGCAGCTTGGCCTCGGTGAGGCCGGGGTAGCCCGAGGCGAGAGCGGCGTACGGGCCGAGCTGGTCGTCGGTGTGGGCGGGGCGGGTGCCGAACATCCGGTTGAGCAGGATGTCGGAGAGGGTGGCGTTGCCGTTCTCGCCGGGCGGCAGGATGTCGGCGCAGTGGCCACCGCAGTGGTCGTTGGCGGTGGCGCCGGCAGCGGCGGTCGGTGGGGTCGGCGCGGCGGCGGTTGCGGTGGGTGTGGTGGTCAGGGCGGCGGTGACGAGCAGGGCCGACGCGAGGGCGGCGGCCGGGAATCGGAGGGGGTGGGGGCGTAGGCGCAAGGCGGACTCCTCCGTCGAAGCCACGGGGAGTCGACGGTAGGGGTGCTACTGGACGGTTGGCTAGTGGCGTGCATGCCATTTTCGTTGGAGCAGCGTCGGGCTGACGGTCAGTGAGGTGGGCGGGCGTGGAACGTGCGAGGTCGGACTCCCGGAGGTGGCGTAGGCGGCGACTGGGGACGGTCGGCACCGAGGCGGGCGGCGGCGGTAGCGGCGTCGGTGGTCGGCAGGCGCGGGCCGAGGTCGCTGAGGCGGCGCAGCAGGTGCTCACGGATCGGGCCGGCGGAGGTGGCGACCGAGCCGGTGAGGACCAGCGGTTCGGTGGGCGCGGCGGTGGCGCGGACGAGACCGGCTAGGTGGTCGGCGGCCGCGCGGGCGAGGGCGAGCGCGCCGGGATCACCGTCGGCCGCGAGGCGGGAGACCAGCGGAGCGAGGCCCGCGAGCCGCCGGGGCGGCCCGGCGTAGGCCCACCGCAGCAGTTCGTCCTCGGAACCGGCGGCGCAGTGGGCGCGGACGGCGGTGCCGAGGGCGCTGTCCGGATCGGCGTGGGCGCGGCGGAGCACCTCGCGGCCGAGCCAGAAGCCCCCGCCCTCGTCGCCGAGCAGCCAGCCGAGGCCGCCGCTGCGGGCGAGGGTGCGGGCGCCGTCGAGGCGGACGCAGATCGCGCCCGTCCCGGCGATCAGCACGGTGCCCCGGCCGTCGGCGACACCACCGGAGGCCAGGGCGGGGACGGTGTCGGGGACGATCCGTACGGGACAGCCCAGGCCGAGGGCGGCCTGGCACCGCTGGGCGAAGCCGTCCGGGTCGGCCAGCGCCCGGTAGCCGGCGAGGCCGACGAGACAGGACTCGACCCGGCCCGGGCCCCGGGCGCCGAGCGCGGCCGACACGGCGGCGGCCAGGTGCTCGACCGTCCCGGCCGGGTCGCTCCCGGCGGGGTTGCCGCCGCCGCTACGGCCCCGGCCGAGCGGCGTGCCCGCGGCGTCGAGCAGGACGGCGCGGGTGTGGCTGCCGCCGGCGTCGATGCCGAGGTGGAGGGTGGTCACGGGGCGGCTCCGGGGGACAGGGGCGTGCCGCGCTGGGGCGAACGGTCGGTGCCGGCGTGAACGGTCGGGCTGGCGTGAACGCTCGGTGCTGGCCTGAACGGTCGGTCCTGGCCTGAACGGTCGGTGCCGGGCGCGGCCGTGAGGGAGGTGCCCTTGGTCAGGCGGTGGCCCGCAGGCGGGTGTCGAGGGCTTCCAGGTCGGCGAGGAACCATATGTGGTGGGAGGCGTTCGACTCGGCGACCAGGGCGCGCAGCGCGGAACTGGCCTCCAGATGGCGGGAGATGTCGCCGACGACGGCCAGCTTGAGGTGGTAGTTGACGAACTTCTGCATCACCTCGCCGGCGAAGCGGGTGCTCAGGTCGAAGAAGTCGTCGTCCATCCGCTCGGCGGGCACGGCGACGATCTCGGCACCGGCGAAGGCCGCGCCGATGAGGTCGAGGGCATCCTGCGGGGTGGCGACCGTGGGCCCGGCCGGGTCGCACACGAGGACCTTCGCGCCGCTGAATTCCTTGATGTCGTCCGCCATGTCGGCCTCCGGGTGATGAGACATGATCCTTCGTGTGCCGGGCCCACTGTATGCCGACGACCGCGGGCCGGGTACCGGTTTGTCGGCAGGCCGGAGCGGGTGCGTCACGCCCTCCCGGCCGGGCCGCGGCGGGCGGGCGCCGCGATCCGGACCCGCTGGGTGGCGGGCGCCCGCTCCAGGTCGTCCAACTGGGCGAGGATGGTTGCGCGCAGCTCGTCGTCGTCCTCGAAGTGGTGGTCGTTGAAGAGGGTGTAGCCCGTCCACATCAGGTTGGCGCAGACCCGGGCGGGAACCCGGCCCGTCCGGGCGCCCATGCCGACCAGCGCGACGGAGCGGATGGAGCCCGGCTCCAGCCGGTTCTGCCGGTGGACCGCCTGGAAGGCGGCGGCGCAGGCCAGGGCCACGTTCAACGTCTCGCTCACGTTCTGCGAGGACGTCTCCATGGTCGGGGCCGATATCAGGAACCTGGGGTTGACGGCCCCGGACGGGACGCACACCGCGCTGCCCACCGGGAGCGTGCCGGTGTGGCCGTCGCGGATCGCCTTCTGCACCCGGAGCTGGATGCCCGCGCCCAGGTGGCGCTTGATCGCCGCATCCGTCCCGCCGTCCATCCGGCCGCGGGAGTTGGTGGGGCTGACCCAGGCGTCGACCGTCGTGGCGAGGAGCGAGGCGTGCCGGATCTCGATGCCGGGGGTGTCCGCGAAGGCCGCCCGCCACGACTCGACCACCGTGGCGTTGAGGTCGGTCAAGACGACCTTGAGCGGTTCCTGGGTGCGGTCCGTGGTCATGGTGGAACTCCTGTCGGTCGGTGCCGGTCCTGCTGACGTGGACGAAGCTAGCGCGTGCCACTGACAATCCGTCGGCCGTCCGCCGGTGGGCCGTGCGGCGGTCGGGTCTGTCGGACCCGGGTGGTAGGACTGTGGTGTCCGCCAGGGGAACTGATGGAGCGTCACCTCTCTGCGGTCCGCTTTTCACACCGTTCCGACCAGTCCGGAGTTGCACCACCATGAGCGCTGTCGACACCCCCGCCACCCAGCCCGACCCGAACGACCCGCTCGCCCTCGCGGAGCTGTTCACGGGCGGCGGCGAGCCGTGGCTCCCGCTGCTGAGGCCGGTCATCGAGGCGCAGCCCGGCGCGGCCTCGTTCATCGGCCCCGGCCGCGGCCCGGACGTCGTCCCGGTCCGCGAGCTGACCTTCCAGGCGCTCAAGCCGCACGCACCGCACCGGTGGAAGGTCGTGGTCTTCGGACAGAACCCGTACCCGCGGCCGGAGAGTGCGACCGGCATCGCGATGTTCGACAACACCTTCCACGACTGGAAGGACAGCAAGTTCGGCCGGGTCGTCAGCATCCGCTGCATCATCAAGGCCGCGGCGATGTGGAAGTACGGCATCCCCAAGAAGACGCCGATCGCCGACATACGGGCGCTGCTGAAGAAGGAGGGGACCGTCCAGCCGCCGGAGTGGTTCCAGGCGATGCTCACCCAGGGCGTGCTGCTGCTGAACGCGGCGCTGACCGCCAGCAGTGACGGCGCGATGGGCCCGGACCAGCACACGGCGTTCTGGCGGCCGGTCGCCGAGCGGATCGTCGAGGAGATCCTCCGCTCCAAGCAGCAGGCCGCCGAGGAGGACCGCTACGTGGTCTTCGCCTGGTGGGGCGCGCACGCGCGCAACCTGAAGAACGTCGTGCTGCGGCTGCAGAAGAAGTACCCCGAGGTCGAGGTCCGGCACATCGACCACGCCAATCCGGCCGCCCAGGGCGACATCTTCTGCGACGGCGAGCACTTCGCGACGGTCAACGCCGCCCTCGCCTCGCTCGGCGCCGAGGAGGTCGACTGGCTGCCCAGTACCGGATGGAACGCGCAGTCGGCCGAGGGCGGCGGGGCGGACGGCGAGGTCGCCGAGCGGATGGGCGCCTTCATCGCCTCCACGATGGAGCTGCACCAGCTCTACCTGGACCGCCTCGCGAGCGTGAAGGACGAAGGCCTCGTCCTGCCCGCCATCACCGGTGTGTTCGACACCCCGCTGATGGGCTTCCGGGAGGCCGCCGCCCCCGTCGCCGAGCTGCTGCGCGGCCTCGACCGGCACGTCGCGCTGTCGCACGACTTCGGCAAGCGGCGGGTGGACGAGGCGGACGCCGGCCTGTCCGCCGACGAGATCGCCGCGCTCTACCTGTACACCTGCGAGTCGGCGTTCTACCGGGAGATCAACGCCGTGCTGCGCTCGCCGGACCGCGCCCGGCTGGTGCCCTACCTCCCCTACCTGCGGCTGCTGTTCGCGGCGGTGTCGCGGCTGCCCGCCCGTACCGCGCCGCTCTGGCGCGGGGTGTCGCTGGACCTGCGCCGGCAGTACCCGCTCGGTTCGACGGTGACGTGGTGGGGCGTGTCCTCCTGCACCTCCCAGCTCGGGGTGGCGCAGGCCTTCCTCGGCAGCCGGGGCAAGCGGACGCTCTTCGAGGTGCGCCCCGTCCGGGCCGCGGGCATCCAGAAGTTCTCGGCCTTCACCGGCGAGGAGGAGTTCATCCTGCTGCCGGGCACCCAGCTGCAGGTCACGGACGTCCGGGCGGAGCGCGGCGGGCTGTGCACCGTGACGCTGACCGAGCTGGCGGAGGCGCCGCTGGTGTCCTGACCTTTTCGCCGTCCTGCCGCCGACGAGAGGCAACCAAGTAAGAACTTTGACCTGGTTCAGTTATGCTGAGATCCGACGAGCAGGGGAGCCAGCCCGTGGCGCTTGGCGCGGAAAGGACGTGAACCATGACCTCGGAAGCCCAGCGGTCGGAGACCGCGCCGGAAATGCACGGCCTCGACGGCGAACTGCGACGCGAACGCGCCTACGTGCAGGCCTGCCGGGCGGCCACGGCCCGGCAGGTCGAGGACGCGAGCCACCAGGTCGTCGCGGGGGAGGACGTCTCCGGCGACGGCGCCAGCGCCGAGGCGCTCGGCCGCTACCTGCGGACGCGCGCCAAGGAACTCAAGGAGCTGCCGCAGAGCCCGTCCTTCTTCGGCCGCCTCGACTTCGCCGACACCCCGGAGGCCGGGGACCACCGGCGCCAGCGCTACTACGTCGGCCGGCAGCGGATC
The DNA here is from genome assembly GCF_000719705.1 of Streptomyces sp. NRRL S-350. Lineage (GTDB taxonomy): Bacteria > Actinomycetota > Actinomycetes > Streptomycetales > Streptomycetaceae > Kitasatospora. The sequence continues at coordinate 74,838 of NZ_JOHO01000010.1, forward strand.
TCCGAGGACCCGACCGCGCCGCCGCTCGTGGTCGACTGGCGGGCCCCGGTCTGCCGGGCGTTCTACCAGGCAGGCGCCCACGACCCGCTCGGGCTCGCCCGGCGCCGCCGGTTCGGCTGGGCGCCGTGGAGCCTCGGCGCGCCGGACGAGCTGACCGGGCTGGAGGACGAACTCCTCGGTGGCGCCGCCCCCAGCGCGCCCGAGCCCGGCGCGAGCGGCATCCTCACCGCCGAGATCGAGCGGCCCCGCACCGGCCCGATGCGCGACATCGTCGCCACCATCCAGCCCGAGCAGGACGAACTGGTACGGGGCGAGCCGGGCGAGTCCGTGTGCGTGCAGGGGGCGCCCGGCAGCGGCAAGACCGCCGTCGGCCTGCACCGCGCCGCCTACCTGCTCTACAGCTTCCCGCAGCGGATCCGGCGCGGCGGCCTGCTGGTCATCGGGCCCAACCGGACCTTCCTGCGCCACATCGCCGAAGTCCTGCCCGCGCTCGGCGAGATCGGTGTCCGTCAGTGCACCGTCGAGGACCTGGTCGCCACCCGGCCGGTCGCCGCCATGGACGACGACCGGGCCGCCGCGGTCAAACAGGACGCCCGGATGGCGACGGTGCTGCGCCGGGCACTGTACGGGCGGATCCGGGCGACGGGCTCGGAGCCGCTGGTCGTCCCCGACGGCTCCTACCGCTGGCGGGTGCCGCCGGAGAAGCTGGACCGGGTGGTCGCCGAACTGCGCGAGCAGGCGCCGCCCTACGCGATCGGCCGGGAGAGCGTCCGCACCCGCGTGGTGGCCCTGGTGCAGGACCAGGCCGAGCGGCGGGCCGGCGTGATGCCCGGCGCCTGGCAGCGCAGGGTCGGCCGCTGCAAACCGGTCACGGCCTTCCTGGACGCGGCCTGGCCGCACCTGCGCCCGGAGACGGTGGTCGCCGCGATGCTCAGCGACCCCGCCGTCCTGGCCGAGGCCGCCGGCGGAGTGCTGAGCCCGGAGGAACAGGCGGCGATCCTGTGGCGCCGACCGCCGCGCTCGGAGAAGAGCGCCAAGTGGTCCGAACACGACCTGATGCTGCTCGACGAGGTGGCGGGACTGATCGAGCACCCCGCCGGCTTCGGGCACGTCGTCGTGGACGAGGCCCAGGACCTCTCGCCGATGCAGTGCCGGGCGATCGCCCGCCGCAGCGCCTTCGGCTCCCTCACCGTCCTCGGCGACCTCGCCCAGGCGACCGCTCCCTGGGCGGCCCGCAGCTGGCCCGAGCAACTGGCCCACCTCGGCAAACCGGGGGCCGCCGTGGTGCCGCTGACCACGGGCTTCCGCGTTCCGGCCGCGGTGATGGCACTGGCGAACCGGGTGCTGGGCGCCCTGGACGTGGACGTGCCGCAGGCCGTCTCGCTGCGGGCGGACGGCGAATTGACGGTACGGCGGGTCGCGGGGGCCGACGGGGTAGCGGGGGCCGACGGGGTCGCGGGGGCCGACGGGGTCGCGGGGATCGGCGGGGCTGGCGGGGTAGCGGGGGCCGACGGGGCTGACCTCGGTGGCGCGGCGGTGGCGGCGGTCCGGGCCGCGCTGGAACACGAGGGCTCGATCGCGGTCATCGCGGCGGACGGCGCGGTGGCGGCGGCCGCCGAAGCCCTCCGGGCAGCCGGCATCCCGACGGCCGCGGCCGACCAGGTCGGCACCACGGCCAGGGTGACGGTACTGCCGGCCTCGTTGGTCAAGGGGCTTGAGTACGACCACGTCGTGGTGCTGGAGCCGGCTGCGATCGTGGCCGCCGAGCCGCGCGGTCTGAACCGGCTCTACGTGGTCGTGACCAGGGCGGTCTCCCGGCTGGACATCCTCCACGCCCGGCCGCTGCCCGCCCCGCTGGGGGAGTGAGGGAGGTGGAGGGGCGCCGGCCCCGGCCGGCAGGCTTCCGGCCGGGCGGCTCCGCGCGCGGCCGGCCCCGCGTGCGGGCCGCTCACCGCCCGGTGAGGCGCAGCGGAGCGTGGACGAAGGTCAGCGCCGCCGCGGCGGACGCGAAGCCGAGGAGCGCGCCGGCCGCGACGTCGCCCGGGTAGTGCACGCCCGTGTGCACGCGGGAGTAGCCGACGGCCAGGGCGAGTGCTCCGAGCGGCACCGCCGCCGGGGGCAGCGCGACCCCGACGGCCGTGGCGAAGGCCGTCGCCGAGGCGGTGTGCCCCGACGGGAAGGAGGCCGACTCGGGCATCGGTACCTGCCGGGCCACGATCACCCGGGCCCGTTCCCGGTCCGGCCGCCGCCGCCGGACCAGGCGCTTGCCCAGCAGGTTCGCCGATGCGGAGGCCAGCGCGACCGCGGCGACCCCGACCACTGCCGCCTTCCGGGGCCGGCCGGGCAACAGGGCGAGGCCCGCGGCCACGGTCAGCGAGATCTTCGAGTGGTCGGCCGTGCGGGACAGCCGCCGGAGTGCCACGTCCAAGGTCGGTGTGGGGGTCGCGGCCACGGCCGCGTACAGGGCGCCGTCGACGGCGCGGAGGTCACTGAGCACGCCCGCCGTGGCGGTGCCGGGGGCACCGGGGGTGCCGGGCATGGCGGGGGGCGGTGTGGAGTTCTGGTCAGGCATGGGCCCCCTCCTCGGAGTCCGGTCCGGCGGCTGGTCCGCCATGGCTGAGCGCAAGGCTGACGAGCTGCCGCCAGTCCACGCGCGGGGTGACGGGAGCGACGCCCGGGCGGTCGCGTGGCACCAGGACCCGCAGCGCGCCGGGGCGCAGCGTGACCACCACCGGGGTGGGCATGCGCAGGGCCTCGCCGTCGACTGCCACCGGGATCTCCTCCTCGTCGGACGTCACCTCCACCTGCCGCGCGGTCAGCACCGTCAGCCCGGTGGACTGCGAGCCCCGTACGGCGAGGTCGGCGGCCTGGGCCGCACCCTCGACCCGGATGCCCACCACGCCCAGCTCGCCGCTGTCGAGCCGGGGCCGGCGGCCGCCGATGCCCAGGTCGTCGGGGGAGCCGTACGGGTTGTTGCTGACCAGCAGCGCCTGCTGGGCGGTGAGCGACTCGGGCGCGGTGCCGTCGACCCGGGCGTCGACCCGCCGGCCCTCGTCGCCGACCAGGAGGTCGGGCAGGAGGTTCAGCGCCGTGCCCGCCTTGTCGTCCCGGTACTCGGGGCGCTGCACGACGTCCGCGTACACCCCGAACGACACGGTGTTGACGAAGGCCCGGCCCGCGACCTCGCCGAGGTCAACCCGCAACTCCTCGCCGGCGGTCAGGGCGTCGAGGCAACGGGCCGGGTCGTCCCGGTCGAGGCCGAGGTCCATGGCGAAGTGGTTGCGGGTGCCGGCCGAGACGACCAGGAACGGCAGGCCGTGTTCGGCGGCGACGGCCGCGACCAGCGCCTGGGTGCCGTCGCCGCCCGCGACGCCGAGCAGGTCCGCGCCGTCGGCCACGGCCTTGCGGGCCAGCGCGGCCACGTCGGTGTGGTCGTCGGGGTCCAGCAGGACCACCTTGGCGCCGAGCCGCTCCGCCCGCTCCACCAGCCCGAAGCGGCCGACCTTCCCGCCGCCGGAGTTCGGGTTCATGATGAGCACCGGCTTCTCGGGCCGGGTCGTGACGGACGCCGGGTCCGGGCGGCGCTCAGGGCGGGCCCGGCGCAACGCCAGCCGGGCCAGGGCCAACGCCGCGCTCCAGCAGAAGAACAGGAGCAGTGCCGTAGGCCACAGGTCGTGGTAGGCGAACAGCACCACGAGGGCGATCGGCGCCGCGATCGCCAGCAGCGCCCCGACCACCCGTACCGCGCCGCGGTACGCCAGGAACCACCAGACGCCGGCGGCCGCGACCACCAGCCCCATGAGCCCGACCGCGACCACCTCCAGGCTGCCCTCGTCCAGGGCGAGCACCAGCATGGCCACGGCACCGGCCGCGGCCACCAGCGCGCACCGTGCGAGCACCCGTGCGGTCGTGTCGCCGTGGGAGCCCGTCTGCCGCGTCCCGTCGATGTCGTCCTCCCTTTGCCGCTGTCCCGGGGGTCCCGGTCTGTGCCGGCCCGCCTGCCCCGTCCGCAGGAATGCACTCCTGCACTCCTGCGCTCTCGCACTCCTGCGCTCTCGCGCTCCTGCACTTCTGCGCTCTTGGCCTCTTGGCCTCCTGCGCTTCTGCGGTCAGGTCTCGTGTGGCTCCGCCGTCACGGGCGTCACGGTCGGCCTTCCGCACATCCTCGCCGCCGACCGGGCACGGCCGCCACCGGGCGCCGCTGCGCCGATCCCGCCCCCCAGGGCGCCCTCCGGGTCGGGTGCCCCAGGCCTGGGCTTGGTGGGGGGAGTGAGGTGAGGCCGGGTCGGCGACCAGCACGCCCCGCGTGGTGGTCAGTGGTGAGCCGGCGGACGGGAGGCCGGTGCGGCGCCCGAGGCCGATGGGGCGCCCGAGGCCGGCCGGTTCGGCGGCGGGCCGTCGTCGGGCAGCACCGTGGTCCGGACCCGGTGGACGTACCGCTCCACCAGGTGGCGCAGGACGGTGACGGTGGCGGCGACGTCCGGCTCCGGGATGCCGTCCAGTGCGTCGGTGAGGCCGGCGATGTTGGCTCGTTTCAGCCGGTCGAGCGTCGCGAGCCCTTCGGCGGTCAGCTCGACCTGGCGGGCCCGGCGGTCCGCCGTGTCCGGGGTGCGTTCCACCAGTTGCTGGCTCTGCAGCCGGTCGATCTGCCGGGTGACGTGGGAGGGCTTGACCATCAGCCGGGCGGCCAGGTCGCCGACCCGGCTGGCTCCTTCGGCCTCGGCGAGCGCGCGGAGCAGGTAGACGTCCGAGCGGGCCGCGGTGATGCCGGCCCGGGCGGCCTGGCGTTCGTGCTCCTGCGATCGGGTCAGCAGGTAGGCCAGCGAGGCCAGTACGGCCTCCAGGTCGGCGGTGGCGGTCCGATGGTCGGTGGCGTCCGGCATGGAGGAACTGTAGCGATCCGGTCGCGGGCGTGGCTCGGCCGTCGGTGTCCGACCGGTTTTCGGACAGATTCGGCCGTCATCCGGTGAGCCCTTTCATCGCCACGGACCGCGAGTTAGCGTGACGGTGAGTTAGTTGCTTAGGGCATGTAAATGGTCCGGAACTGCTCCGCGGCGCCCCAGCCCCCGCCCGACGCCGCCGGCACCCCATGCTCCGAGAAGGGAGCCCCTGATGGCCACTGCCGCTCAGACCCCCCGGTTCACCCACCCCGCCGCCCGTGGCGGCTGCCCGTTCGACCCGCCGCCGGCCTACCAGCAGGCCCGGCACGAGGAGCCGATCAGCCGCGTGTCCCTGTGGAACGGCACCCCCAGCTGGCTGGTCACCCGCCACGAGGACGTCAAGGCGGTGCTCAGCGACGCCCGCTTCAGCTCGGACGCCACCCGCCCCGGCTTCCCGTTCATCAGCGCCGGCGCCCGCCAGCTGAGCGCTGGTCAGCCCACCTTCATCCGGATGGACGACCCGGAGCACGCCCGGCTGCGCCGGATGCTCACCGGCGAGTTCATGATCAGGAAGGTCGAGGCGCTGCGCCCCGAGATCCAGCGCATCGCCGACGACCTGCTGGACCGGATGACCGCCGGGCGCACCTCGGCCGACCTGGTCAACGAGTTCGCGCTGCCGCTGCCCTCGCTCGTCATCTGCCTGCTGCTCGGAGTCCCGTACCAGGACCACGAGTTCTTCCAGGAGTGCAGCCGCGTCCTGCTCCGCCGCGACTCCTCGGTCGCGGACGTGGACGCCGCCCAGGAGAGACTGGCCGACTACCTGGTCAAGCTCACCGAGGCCAAGCGCGCCGAGCCCGACGACGGCATCCTCAGCCGGCTCGTGGCCCGCGGCGAGCTGGAGACCGCGGAGATCGGCGCGATGGGCCGCCTGCTGTTGGTCGCCGGGCACGAGACCACGGCGAACATGACCGCGCTCTCCGTCCTGGCCCTGCTGCAGAACCCCGACCAGCTCGCCCACCTGCGCGCACACCCGGAGGCCGTCGCCGGAGCGGTCGAGGAACTGCTGCGCTACCTGACCATCGTGCACTCCGGCCTGACCCGGGTCGCGACCGAGGACGTCACCGTCGGCGGCGTCCGGATCGGGGCGGGGGAGGGCGTGATCTGCATGGTCAGCACCGCCAACCGGGACGAGAGCGAGTTCCCGGGCGGTGACGTCCTCGACCTGACCCGCGACGCCCGCCGCCACCTGGCCTTCGGCTTCGGCGTCCACCAGTGCCTGGGGCAGCCGCTCGCCCGCCTGGAACTGCAGATCGCCCTGGACACCGTGCTGCGTCGACTGCCCGAACTGCGCCTGGCCGTACCGTTCGAGGAGATCCGCTTCCGCGGCGAGATGATCATCTACGGCGTCCACGAGCTGCCCGTCGCCTGGTGACCGACGGCGCCGCGGCCGGCCCTGACCGGCCGTGGCGCCACCGGCCCTGACCGGCCGTGGCGCCACCGGCCCTGACCGGCCGTGGCGCCACCGGCCCACCGCCCGAAGGCGGTTGGACGCACCGAGATTCGGGCCGCCGCGGTTCGGCCCGCCGTGGCCCCCCTCCCGCCTCCCGCCTCCCCCCAGTTCCTCCAGCAGGCCGACCCGGCCGCGTCCCGAAAGGACACCCATGCTCGTCCAGATCGACCAGGAGAAGTGCTGCGGCGCCGGACACTGTGTTCTCGCCGCCCCCGAGGTCTTCGACCAGCGGGACGAGGACGGCATCGTCGTCCTCCTCGACGCCGAGCCCCCGGCCGGATCCCACCAGGCCGTCCGGGACGCCGCCGCCGTCTGCCCGGCCGCCGCGATCCTGCTGGAAGAGGCGTGAGCACACCACGCGCGGTGGCCGTCGTTGGCGCGGGCGCGGCGGGACTGCACACCGTCGAGGCGCTGCGCCGGGCCGGCTACGACGGCCGCCTCACCCTGATCGGTGCCGAGACGGAGCCGCCGTACGAACGGCCGCCGCTCTCCAAGCAACTCCTCGCCGGCGGGTGGCAGCCGGAGCGCCTGACGCTGCGCAGCCCGCAGGCGCTCGACGACCTCGACCTCGACCTGCGCCTGGGAGTGCGGGCCGAGCGGCTCGACCGGCAGGACCGGGCGGTGCACCTCTCCGACGGCCGCCGGGTGCGCTGCGACGCCGTCGTCCTGGCCACCGGGGTCCGGCCGCGCCGGCTGCCGGGCGCCGACGCGGCGTCGGCCGGTGCCCACGTGCTGCGCACCCTCGCCGACGCACTCGCCCTGCGCGCCGAACTGCGGCCCGGTGCAAGCCTGTTGGTGGTCGGCGGCGGGCTGCTCGGCGCGGAGGCGGCGGCCACCGCCGTCGGCCTGGGGGTCGAGGTGACTTGGCTGGTGTCCACCGCCACCCCCCTGGCCGGCGTCCTGGGCGCCGAGACGGCCGCGCTGCTGACCGCCCGGCACCGCGAGCACGGGGTGCGGATCCGGCAGGGCGTGGCGGCGGAAGTCCTCCGGCGTGGCGGCCGGGCCGCCGGCGTCCGGCTGGCCGACGGCACCGAACTGGGTGCCGACGTCGTGCTGATGGCCATCGGATCCGTGCCGGAGACCGAGTGGCTCGCCGGCAGCGGCATCCAGGTGGAGGACGGCGTGGTGTGCGACGCCCACTGCGCCGCCGGGCCCGGCGTCTGGGCGGCGGGTGACGCCGCCTCCTGGCCCGACCCCCGCACCGGCCGCCGCCGGCGCCTCGAACAGCGCACCAATGCCACCGAGCAGGCCCTGTGCGTCGCCCGCAACCTGCTGGCCGGCCCGGACGGCGCCCGGCAGGCCTACGCGCCCGTGCCGTACCTGTGGACCGACCAGTACGACCTGCGGGTCCAGGCCTACGGCAGCCCCGGCGGCGCCGACCGGCTCGAACTCGTCGACGGCAGCCTCGCCGAGCGCCGCTTCGCCGCCGCCTGCGTCCGGGACGGGCTGGTCGTCGGCGCCGTGGGCATCGCGTCCGCCCGGGCGCTGCGGCAGGTACGCGCGCAGGTGGCGGCGTACGGCCCGTGGCAGGGCGTCCCCGCCTGAGCGGGGGCGAGGCCGCAGGCGGGCGAGGACACGGGCGGTCGGGACCGGCAGGCGGTCGGGATCGGCGTGCTGGGGGATCGGCCTGCGCGCCCGCCGCTCCAGCGGTGGGAGGGTCCGCGCTCGACCGGTGCGCGCTCGGCCGGTGCGCGCCCGCCCGCTGCGGGCCCGGTCAGGCGTGCCGGACGAGGGCGACCGGGCAGTGGACGTGGTGGATCGCCGCGTGGGCGACCGGGCCGAGGTGGGTGCCGAGCGGGTGCCGACGGACGCGACGGCCGACGACGAGCAGGCGGGCGCCCGCCGCCGCGTCCACGAGCGCGACCGTGGCACTGCCGCGGACCAGGTCGGCCGTCACGTCCACCTCCGGGCGGCGGGCCCGCCAGGGCTCTACGAGTTCGGTGAACCGGGCCCGTTCGGCGGCGGAGGGGCCGTCCGCCAGACCGCCGATCGCTTCGAGCGCCAGGTACTCGCTGCCGACCGGCGGTGACCACACGTGGACGATCCGCAGCGGGGCCGAGCGGCGGGCGGCGGCGTCGAAGGCGAAGGCGAGCACGTCGTCCCCGGGGTGCGCGAGGTCGAGGCCCACCAGCACCGGGCCGTCCGGCTCGTCCCCGCCGGCCCGGACGAGCACCACCGGGCAGTCGGCCCGCCGCAGCACCTCCTGGCTCACCGAGCCGACCAGGAAGCCGCGGACGGCGCCGAGGCCGCGGGAGCCGAGGACGAGCAGCGCGGCGTCGCGGCCCGCGGCCTCCAGCGCCTCGGCCGGGGCGGCGGGGGTGTGCGCGGACGTCACCGGGACGTCCACGTCGGCACGCAACGCGGCCTCGCGGGCGGCCAGTTGCTCCGCCGAACGGTGGTAGTCGGCGGTGTCCCGCCTCGGGGACGGCCAGGCGTGCAGGACCGCGAGGGGACTGTTGCGCCGCTGCGCCTCCCGGGCGGCCCACTCGGTGGCGGCGACGCTCTCGGGGGAGCCGTCGAAGCCCACGACGACGGGTCCGGTCATGGGCTGCTCCTCATCCGCGCAGGGAGTCCAGGGCGGCGGTCAGCCGCCGCGCGGCCTCGTCCGCCACCTCGTCCAGTCCGCCGTCCGGGCCGGCCAGCGCGACCAGCGTCTGCGGGTCGACGGCCTCCACCACCGTGGCGTCGCCGTCCGCGCGGACGACCACGTTGCAGGGCAGCAGCAGCCCGATCCGGCGGTCGGCGCCGAGCGCGCGGTGGGCCAGGGCCGGGTTGCAGGCGCCGAGGATCAGGTAGTCCTCGATGTCCTCGCCGATCTTCTCGCGCAGGGTCGCCCGGATGTCGACGGTGGTGAGGACTCCGAAGCCCTGCTCCCTGAGCGCGGCGGTGACCGCCTCCACCGTCGGCGCGAACGGCCGGTCGAGCCGTACGCCGATCCCGTAGTCCATGGTTCCTCCCGGGGGCCGAGGCCCCAGTATCGGCGCCCACCGGTTCCGCCGCCTCCCGGGAACGGCCCTGCTCGCCCCGACCGCCCGACGCCGCGAGCGCGGCCGCCGCGTGCGGCCGCGCTCGGCTGTACCCCGCTGCGTTCGGCTGGGCCGGGCGCGGCTCGGTCGCACTCAGGGCCGGAAGAGCACCTTGACCACGCCGTCATCCTTGTGCTGGAACATCTCGTAGGCGGCGGGGGCCTCGGCCAGCGGCACGTGGTGGGTGGCGAAGCCCTCGACGCCGAGGGGATCGCCGTCGTCGAGCAGTGGCAGCAGGTCGTCCGTCCAGCGTCGGACGTTCGCCTGGCCCATCCGCAGCTGCACCTGCTTGTCGAACATGGTCATCATCGGCAGCGGATCGGTCATGCCGCCGTACACGCCGGACAGCGAGATGGTGCCGCCGCGCCGGACGAGGTCGACCGCGAGGTGGAGGGCGTGCAGGCGGTCCAGGCCGACCCGGGTCATCAGCCGGGCGGCGAGGGCGTCGGGCAGCAGCGAGGTCATCCGCTGGGCGGCGGTCGCGGCGGGGGAGCCGTGGGCCTCCATGCCCACCGCGTCGATCACCGCGTGCGGGCCGCGGCCTCCGGTGAGCTCCCGGACGGTGTCGACGACGCGGGAGCCGAGCCGGGCGAGGTCGAGCGCTTCGACGCCGCGCTCCCGGGCGCGTTCCAGCCGCTCGGGCACCAGGTCGATGCCGATCACGGTGCCCGCCCCGCGGTGACGTGCGATGCGGGTGCACATGTCCCCGATCGGGCCGAGGCCGAGGACCGCCACGCTGCCGCCCGGCGGTACGTCCGCGTACGCGACCGCCTGCCACGCGGTCGGCAGCACGTCGGAGAGCAGCACGTACCGGTCGTCGGGCGGTCCGTGCGGGACCACCACCGGCAGGGTGTTGCCGAACGGTACGCGGAGCAACTCGGCCTGCCCGCCGGGCACCTGGCCGTAGAGCTTGGTGTAGCCGAACAGTGCCGCACCGGTCCCGTAGGCGTGCACCTGGGTCGTCTCGCACTGGGACTGGAGGCCGTTCACGCACATGTAGCAGGTGCCGCAGGAGAGGTTGAACGGCACCACCACCCGGTCGCCCACCGAGACCGCGTGCACGGCGCCGCCGACCTCCCGGACCACGCCCATCGCCTCGTGGCCGAGGATGTCGCCCTCGTCCAGGAAGGCGCCCAGGACCTCGTAGAGGTGCAGGTCGGATCCGCAGAGCCCGGTGGTGGTGACCTCGACCAGGATGTCCGTGGGCTCCTGGATCACCGGTCGGGGACGGAGTCGACGCGGACGTCCCGGCGTCCGTGCCAGGTGACGGCTTTCATGGTGTCTCCTCTCGGCCGGGCCGGGCAGGGGGGATCCGTTCCGGCACCCGTTCAGGACGGAGGGCGGGGGTGTCCGTTCCCCGGCACTCCTTCAGGACGGAGGGCGGGGGTGTCCGTTCCCCGGCCCTCGTTCAGGACGCCGTGGGCTCGTTGTGCGCCCGGCTCGCCCGGCGCCCGAGGGCGGTGAGCCGGTGGACCGGTCCGCCGCGCGGGTGCCGGGCCGCCGCCAGGACGCCGGGCACCCGGTGTTCCGGCGCCGCTCCCGCCGACGGCAGCGCCCGGGCCGTGAGCCCGAGCAGCCGGTTCGTGGTCGCGGGCGCGACTCCGTGGGCGAGGACCGAGGCCTTGGCGAGCGGGGTCAGCACCAGCTCGCGGCGGCCGTGCTCGACCGCCCGGACGATGCGGCGGGCCGCCCGGGGCGCGTCCATCGACAGCAGGGGCAGCGATGCGGCAGTCGCGAACCAGGCGTACTCGTTCCCCGCCTGCCCGGCGAACTCGGCGGCGGTGTGCGAGCCGGTGCGCATCAGCCCCGGTAGGACGGTGGTCACCCGGATCCCGTACTGCGCCAGCTCTGCGGCGAGCCCCTCGGAGAGGCCGGTGAGCGCGAACTTGGCCGCCACGTACGGCAGCAGGTGCGGCGCCGGGATCCGGCCCCCGATCGAGCTGATCATGACGATCGAGCCCGCACCGCGGGCCCGCATGGCCGGCAGCACCGCCTGGACCAGCCGCAACGGCGCCATGGTCATCAGCTCGTGCGCCCGCCGGAAGTCCTGCTCCTGCATCGCCGCGACCGGGCCCACCTGGATCACGCCGGCGTTGTTGACCAGGAGGTCCACCTCGGCGCCGAAGCGGTCCCGTACGGCCGCGAGCAGCGTGGCCGGTGCCTCCGGGTCCATCAGGTCACAGGCCGTGGCGGCGACCTCGCCGGGGCGGCCCTGCAGCCGCCGGACGGCCCGCTCCAGGCCGAGTTCGTCCCGGCCGGTGAGCATCACCCGGCAGCCGCGGTCCGCGAGTTCGCCCGCGATGAGCAGGCCCAGCCCGCGGGACGAGCCGGTCACCAGGGCCGTGCGGTCGGTCAGAACACCCTTGCCGTGCATCGGGCGCGACCTCCTCGATCGGGGACGGTCGGACGCCTGGGCGTCTGTCCGCGCGGGCCCCGGTCAAACGCGCGGCGGGGTTCCGGCGGCCCCGGCGGCCCAGGAGAGCAGGCGGTCGCGCGGCCAGGTGGTCACCAGGCGCTCGGGCCCGAGGCCGAGCCGGGCGGCGCGGGCGTAGCCGGAGGTGAACCAGTGCAGTTGCTCGGGTGCGTGCGCGTCGGTGTCGACGGTGAACAGGCAGCCCGACTCGGCGGCCAGCTCCAGCAGGTCGTCGGGTGGATCGCGGCGCTCGGGGCGGCAGTTGATCTCCACGGCCGTCCCGGCTCCGGCGCAGGCCGTGAAGACGGCTTCGGCGTCGAAGCGTGACGGCGGGCGGCCGCGCCCGGTGACGATCCGGCCGGTGCAGTGCCCGAGGACATTGGTGCGCGGGTTGCGGACCGCCGCCAACATCCGGGCGGTCATCGGTTCCGGATCGGAGCGCAGTTTCGAGTGCACGGAGGCCACCACCACGTCGAGCCGGGCGAGCAGTTCCGGTTCCTGGTCGAGGGAGCCGTCCTCCAGGATGTCGCACTCGATCCCGGTCAGGAGCCGGAACGGGCCGTCCTGCTCGTTCCAGGCCGCGACGGCGTCGAGTTGGTGCCGCAGCCGCTCGGGGCTCAGGCCGTGGGCGATGGTCAGCCGGGGGGAGTGGTCGGTGAGCACGGCCCAGTGGTGCCCGAGCGCGCGGGCGGCCTCGGCCATCTCCTCGAACGGGTGGCCGCCGTCGGACCAGTCGGAGTGCAGGTGGCAGTCGCCGCGCGCCGCGGCCTGCAGCTGCCACCCGGCCGCGCCGACGGGGCCCGCCTCGGCCTCCAGGCGGGCGAGGTACGGGGGTGTCGCGCCGGTGGAGGCCTGCGCGATCACCTCCGAGGTGACCGGCCCGACGCCCCGCAGCTGTCGGGCCCGGGCGGCGTCCACCGGGCCGGGCGGCAGGTCGCGGACCGCGTCGGCGGCCGTGTGGAACGCCCGGACGCGGTAGGGCGAGGCGCCGTTGAACTCCAGGAGGAAGGCGATCCGCCGCAGCGCCTCCGCGGGGTCCACGGCCGCGACCGTCTCAGGCCGCCGCGGTGGTGAGCGCCGCGAGCTCGTCCACCACGGCGGTCAGCCGGCCGCGGCGGTGCAGCGCGTGCCGCTGGCGGTCGGCCCCGGTGCCGAGCCGGTGGATCCTGGTGAGGGCGCGCTCCACCTCGGTGAGGTCCCCGGTGGCGGCGAGGCCGGGCGCGGCCCGTTCGAGCAGGCGGTCCACGAGCGCGGCCATCGGGACGTGCCGGCCGGTGAACGGGTCGATCCCGTCAGCGGACAGGCCGAAGTGGGCCGCCTGCCAGTGGGCGGCGCCGACCAGACGGGCCGGGCACGCGGGCGCCGGACGACCGGCGCCGATCTCGTCGAGCAGGACGGTGGTGAGTCCGCGCAGCAGCGCGGCGAGGAGCAGAACGGTCCGCAGATCGGCGTTGACGTCGGCGACCCGCACCTCGAGCGTCGGGACGTGTTCCGACGGCCGGGCGTACCAGTAGACCATCCTGCGGTCGAGCAGCACGCCGGACTCCACCAGGGAGGCCACCAGCGTCTCGTACTGCGCCTCGTCCAGCACCGGCGCCGGACCGACGGTCGGCCAGCGCGCCCACCGGACGGTGCGCCAGCTCGCGAAGCCGCTGTCCCGGCCCTCGGCGAACGGGGAGTTGACCGCGAGCGCCTGCACGACCGGCAGCCACGGGCGCAGGTGGTTGCCCAGTGCCAGGGCCTGGCCGCGGCTGACCGTCCCCAGGTGGACGTGACAGCCGCACATCGCGCCGCCGTAGCCGTCGACCACGTTGTCGTAGCGGGCGGCCATCGCCTGGTAGCGCGGATCGTCGGTGACCCGGCCGGGGCCCGGGGCGCTGAGCACCGGCGTGCCCGAGGCCACCAGCAGGCAGCCCGCCTCGGCGGCCGCGGCGGCGACCACGGAGCGCAGGCGGACGAGGTCGGCGCGCAGCTCCTCGAGCCGGGCGGCGGGCCGGGTGCACACCTCGACCTGGACGGGGAAGAACTCGGCCTGGACCTGGTCGCCCAGGACGGTCGAGGCGTCGGCGATGACCTGCGGCGCGCGGTCGGCGGGCAGTCGGGTGTGCCGGTCGACCAGCAGGAACTCCTCCTCGACCCCGAAGGTGAGCGGGTTCCGCTGGGCGCTGGGCCCGGGCACGGCGGCTCACCGCCCCGGAGCGGGCTCGGCGTGGACCGCCGGGCGGAGTGCGGAGCGGCTTTCCGCCGGGCGCGGCCGGCCGGGCGTGGGACTCGTCGGCGCAGCCGTGGCGGCCCGGGGGGTGACCGCGGTGCGGGGGCCCGGACGCGTGTGGTTCTGCATGACAGGCGTCTTGCCGGGCGGGCGCCGTCGAAACGTGCTCCGGCGGCCTTCCGGCCGGGGGACGCGGCGGCGTGTGGGCCGGGGCGCGGCGGGCAGGCGCGGGCCGTGCACGGCGACCAGGCGGCCCGCCCGGCGCCCCGGGACGGTCCTGCGGCGGTCCCGGGGCGGTCCCGCGGTGCCGTCGCGGCGCCGCCGGTGTCGGCGGGACCGCGGTCAGCGACCGAGCGCGTGGGCCAGCTCGCTCTTGTTCATCTTCGAACGGCCCTTGACGTTGCGGTGCTTGGCCTCGTTGTACAACTGGTCGTAGGTGGGCCCCTGGGCGCCCTGGTGCGAGCGCTTCCCGCCGCGGTGGCCGGAGGACACGTCGTCGAGGGAGCTGCGGCTCGCGGTCTTGGACTCGCCGTGCCGGGCGCGCTCCTTGTTCACCGTCCGGGCGGCGATCTCCTCGGCCCGCTTCTCGCTCTCGCCCCGGTCGAGCGCGCTGTCCTTGATGTGCTCGTACTGGCGCTCCCGCTTGGGGCTGGATCCTCGGGGCATGGCTGCCCCTCCTCTCGCACGGTGGCTGTTGCGACGGCGCGGTTACCCGGACGAACCATAAGAAAACCCCCTAAACATGAATCCACTATCGTATGTCGGGTAAAACAGATAGGGCAGCGGCCGAGAACCGATCCGGCCGCTCCAGCACCCGACCGGGTGCCACCGGGACCCGCGCTTGAAGAAGCCGGGCACAGGTCCTGGGGAAGAAGCCCCCGCGGAGTACGGACACCAGCCCGTACGCGCCGTCGGGCGGCTGCCCCGTCGCCCAGGAGAAGCCACGTGTCCATCCGACTGGAAACCGCCCACCGCGACGCCGTCACACCTCCGAGCCGACCCCCCGACCTGCCGTCGGACCTGCCGCCCCGGCCCACCGAGGCCGAACTGCGCTCCATGGGGAAGGCCGAGGCCCGCGAGCTGAGCGACGCGCTGTTCGAGCGCCTCGCCGGCCTCGCCCGGGAGACCCACGCGTACAGCTACGTCCGCGGCACGATCATCGAGCTCAACATGCCGCTGGTACGGTTCATCGCCGCCCGCTTCCGGCACCGGGCCGAGGACATGGACGACATTCTCCAGGTCGGCACCGTCGGGCTGATCAAGGCCGTCGACGGCTACGATCCGCACCGCGGCGTCGAGTTCGTCACCTACGCCATCCCGACCATCATCGGCGAGATCAAACGGTTCTTCCGCGACACCTCGTGGCCGGTGCGAGTGCCCCGCAGCATGCAGGAGCTCTACCTCACCGTCGCGCGCGGCTCGGACAAGCTGGAGCAGGAACTCGGCCGGCTGCCGCAGCCCGAGGAGATCGCCGAGGGCCTGCACCTCACCGTCGAACAGGCCACCGAAGGGCTGATGGCGGGCCGGGTCTACCGCCCCAACTCGCTGGACGCGCTGCGCGAGCAGGACACCGACGAGAGCGGCAGCGCCCTGCTCGACCGGCTCGGCAGCTGCGACCCCGGCATCGAACTCGCCGACTTCCGCACCGCGGTGCGCCCGCTGCTGGCCGACCTGCCGCTGCGCGAGCAGACCGTGCTCAAGCTCCGGTTCTGGGACGGATGCACGCAGTCGCAGATCGCCGAGCGGATCGGCGTCTCCCAGATGCATGTCTCCCGGCTGCTCACCGCAACCCTGGCGCAGCTGCGCCGACAGCTCGACGACCGCGACGCCCCCGGCTGGTCCGACGGCGCCGAGGCACCCGACTGAGCCGCCGGGCGGCGCGAAGCCCGTACGCACCACAAGCACCCTCCCCCGCGAATCCTGCTCGCGTGCCGCACGCCCGTGCGCACCCCCGCCCTGCCGGGCCGACCGAAGGAGACCTCCTTGACCACGACTGCGGCGGCGCTGTTCGACGTCGACGGCACCCTGCTCGACACGACGTACTTCCACGCCCTCGCCTGGTGGGAGGCCCTGCGCCAGTACGACCGCACGGTGCCCGCGGCCCGGGCCCACCGGGCGGTCGGCATGGGCGCCGACCAACTGCTCGACCACCTGCTCGGCGACGACCGCGACCGCGGCGACGACGAGGCGATCACGGCCGCCCACGACGCGATCTACGCGACCTACTGGCCCGTGATCACACCCCTGCCGGGCGCCGCCGACCTCCTGCGCGCCTGCGCCGCCACGGGGCGGCGGATCGTACTGGCCAGCTCCGCCTCGGAACGCGAACTCGCCGTGCTGCGCCGGGTCCTGGACGCCGACGACGTGATCGCGGCCGCCACCACCGCCGACGACGTGGCCGCGACCAAGCCCGCGCCGGACCTCGTCCGGGCCGCCCTGGACCTGGCGGGCGCGGCCCCGGAGGACACCGTCTTCGTCGGCGACACGGTCTGGGACGTCGTCGCCGCGGGCCGGGCCGGGGTGCGCTGCGTCGCCGTGGAGAGCGGCGGCTTCTCCGCCCAGGAACTCCTCGGCGCGGGCGCCGCCGAGGTCCACCGCGACACCGCCGAACTGCTGGCCGAGCTGGACCGCAGCCTGCTCGTGCACCGGCCCGGGGCGTGACGGCCGCCGCTCCCGGCTCGTCGGCCTGCGCCCGCCGCGGGCCTCCGGTCGCGTTAGCTTCCGCCCGTCGCGGGCATCCGCTCCGACGGGTCAAGGGCAGACGCGCTGCGAGGAGGCTGACGGCATGGACGGTCGGGAACAGGCGGCACCGCTCGGCGAAGGGCAGCCGGGGCGGGTGCGGGACCGGGGAGAACGGCCGGGGCGGCCGCGGGATCCGGAGGAGCCGGCGGTGGGCGGGCGGCCCGCCGCGCGCGGGCCGCTGTCGGCGGCGGTGCTCGCACTGGTGACCGCCGGACCGCCCGGCTCCGGGCGGCTGCCCGACCCGCTCCCGCCCCTCGACGACCCGTGGGGCGAGGATCACCAGCTCGCCCTGTACCTGTGCTACGAACTCCACGACCGGGGCCTGCCGGGCGTCGACCCCGGCTGGGAGTGGGATCCCGAACTCCTACGGCTACGGCGGGCGTTGGAGCAGCCCTTCCTCGCCGCCGTCCGCGCCGAGGCGGAGCCGGTGCCACCCCTGGGGGAGGCGCTGGAAGGCCTGCTGACACAGCCGCCCGACGGCACCGGCCCCTCGTACTTCCTGCTGGCCGAAGGCGACCGCCGGCACGCCCGCGAGTACCTCGTGCACCGCTCGCTCTACCACCTCAAGGAAGCGGACCCGCAGCTGTGGATGCTGCCGAGGATCCACGGGCCCGCGCAGGCCGTGCTGATGGCGGTCACGTACGACGAGTACGGCGCCGGGCGGCCGGAGCGGGCCCACTCCCTGCTGTTCGCCCGGATGATGACCGCCTTCGGCCTGGACCCGGGCTACCGGCACTACGTCGACCTGGTGCCCGCGCCGTCCCTGGCCGTGGTCAACCTGATGATGCTCTTCGGCCTGCACCGGGCGCTGCGCGGCGCCGCGGTCGGGCAGTTCGCCACCATCGAGATCACCTCCTCACCCGGCTCCGCCCGCCTGGCCAAGGCCCTGGAACGGCTCGGCGGCGGCCCGGACGGCACCCTGTTCTACCGCGAGCACGTCGAGGCGGACGCCGTCCACGAGCAACTGGTGCGCCGCGGGGTCATCGAGGAACTGGTCGCCGCCGAGCCCGAGGCCGCCGCCGACGTGGCGTTCGGCATCGCCGCCGCCGAGGTGGTCGGCGGCCGCTTCGCGGACCACCTGCTCGACCACTGGCGGGCCGGGCGCACGTCCCTGCGCTCACCCCTGCCCGACGACCCGGCCTGAGCCGGGCGCCGGCCGCCCGCGCCTGCGGTGGCTGGTGTCGCAGAACGGGTAGGTGCGGCTCCGGCGGCACGCGCACAGCGCCACCACCGGGCGTTCGGAGAGCCGCACCGAGCCGTCCGGCAGGACCACCTCCACCGGCCCCTCGACCAGCAGCGGACCGTCCGGGACGACGACCACCCGGGTCGCTTCCCGGCCGACCACCGGCGGTGTGTCCCGGTCAGCGTTCGCGGACACCGCGCACCACCACCAGTTCCTCCTCGCGCTCGCCCGGCCGGATCAGCCCGCGCCGTTCGAACAGCGCGGCCCGCGCCGTCATCACCGGCCCGAAGGACTGCCGCCGGCGCGCCGCCACGCTCGTGCGCAGCCCGGCCGCGCGCAACAGCCGGAGCGTGGCCGGGACGTCCGCGAGCGAGGACTGCACGAGCAGCAGCACGCCCCCGTCGGCGAGCAGGCCCGGGGCCGTCCGGCAGATCCGGTCCAGGACCAGCCGCCCGTCCGGCCCGGCGTCCCACGCCAGGGCGGCGCCGCGGCCGGCCGCCTGCGCGGCGGGGGTGGCGGGATCGACGGGGACGTACGGGGGATTGGCGGTGATCAGGTCGAACCGGCCGTCGGCCACCGGGGTCAGCAGGTCGCCCCGGCGCAGCCGGATCCGGCGGTGGTGCAGACGGGCGTTGAGCCAGGCGGTCGCGACGGCACGGGCGGACAGGTCCACCGCGGTGACCCGCGCTCCCGTCCGGGCCGCTTCGAGGGCGACGGCGCCCGTCCCGGTGCACAGGTCGAGGACCCGGCCGGAGGCGTCCAGCCGCTCCCGGCGCACGCACGAGGCCAGGAGCCGGGTGTCGCCCTGCGGCGGGTACACCCCGGGGGGTCGGATCAGCAGCATGTCGTGCCCCTTCCGGCCCGGCCGGGTCCTGGTGCGGCCCGGCCTCGTTCGGGACCGCCCCTTCCGGGACGGACCCGCCGGACACGCGGCTCCCCGGTCCGGCACCGGTGTTGCGGCGCGCCGGCGCACGGCGGCAGATCGGGGGCGGCGGCGGTCATGGCTCCTCCTGGACGGTCCCCGGGCGGTTGCCCCCGGTCGTGGTGGCGAAACGCCGCGCCCCGGCGGGTGCCGGTCAGCCGGCTCCCGGCAGTCGCACCTCCAGGTGGCCCGAGAGCACCCGGGACTCCAGCACCGGTTGCGGCGCGGTCGCCGGACCGTGCACCACCTCGCCGTCCCGGAGCCGGAACTCGCTGCCGTGCCACGGGCAGCGCAGGCAACCGTCGACGACGGTGCCTTCGGAGAGCGGCCCGGACAGGTGACTGCAGCGCTCGGCCAGCACGTGGCACTGCTCCCCGTCCCGGACGACGACCAGGGCCAGCTCGCCGGTCGTCCGGCGCACGGGCCGACCGTCCGGGAAGTCCTCCAGCGGGCCGAGCCCGACCCAGTCCGCCGGTGCCAGCCGGGGGACGGCGGCGGCCCGGTCGGGGCCGGCGGCCTGCCGGTAGGCCAGGTGGCCCCCGAGCGCCGCCCCGACCGAGACGGCGGTCAACCCGGCCAGGCCGAGCAGCCTGCCCCGGGCCCGGTGTCCCCGGCAGCGGGCCAGCAGCGATGCCGCGTACAGCAGCACCCCGGTGGTGTTGGAGAGCGCGTGCACCAGACCGGTGCGGCGGCGCGGCGGATCGAGCCGGGCCCAGTCCACCCAGCCGGTGAGCGCGGCGGGCCCGGCGGCCAGCAGCCCGGCCGCCACCAGGGCGCTCGCCGACCGGCGCCCACCCGGGGTGAAGTCCAGCAGGGCGGCCGACGTCCAGCAGCCGAGCGGGAACTGGACCAGGGCCGGGTGGAGCGGATGGCCGAGCCACACGCCGTGCAGGGCGTCGCGGTACGGGCCGAGCGGCAGGGCCTCGGCGGCGTCGGCGAGCGGCTGGCCCGGGGCGTCGAGGAAGTCCCAGTGCTCGGGTGCGTCCAGGGCGCGGCGCAGGCGGCGGGACCAGCTTTGGCTGTGCAGGCGTGAGATGTCCATACCGGGCGGCTAGCCGGACACCGGCGCGCCAAACCACGCGTCCGGGTGAGCCGGGGCCCGGCCGGCG
Organism: Streptomyces sp. NRRL S-350; assembly: GCF_000719705.1. Classification (GTDB taxonomy): domain Bacteria; phylum Actinomycetota; class Actinomycetes; order Streptomycetales; family Streptomycetaceae; genus Kitasatospora. Next base: position 94,835 of record NZ_JOHO01000010.1, read on the forward strand.
CCCCGGCGGGACGGTTACGCCGGCACCAGGCGGGCAGACGCGCGGACGGCCGGGAAGCGCCCGGTCGGTACCCAGCGAGGAGGCTCGGATGAGCATCGTGAAGGAGTCGGTCGACGTCGACGTCCCGCTGCACACCGCCTACAACCAGTGGACCCAGTTCGAGGAGTTCCCGCGCTTCATGGAGGGCGTCGACTCGGTGACCCAGGTGGACGACACCCACAACCACTGGCGCACCAGCATCGGCGGTGTCACCCGCGAGTTCGACACCGAGATCGTCGACCAGCTGCCCGACGAGCGGATCGCCTGGCGGACCACCGACGGCGAGGTGGACCAGAAGGGCGTCGTGACCTTCCAGCGGCTCGACGAGAACCACACCCGGGTCAACATGGCCATCGACTTCCGGCCCGGGGGCATGGTCGAGAAGGCCGGTGACGCGATGGGCATGGTCGACCGGAGGGTCAAGGGGGACCTGAAGCGGTTCAAGGAGTTCATCGAGGAGCGCGGCCGGGAGGAAGGCGGCTGGCGGGGCAGGGTCAGCCCGGGCTGACCCCTCCGCCGGAGCCCCCGAGCCCGGTTCGACCCGTCGGCCCCCCAGCCCGACCGGGCGGGGGGCCGATGCGTGCCCGCGGCCGTCGGCGCGCACGGGCCGACGGACCGGCGCGGGGCCGTCCTGGCGGGCCGGTGCTGCGCGGCGGAGGGGGGAGCTCAGCGCCGGAGCACGAGCTCGGCGGCCTGCTCGGGCCCGTCCGCGGTCCGGCAGGTGGTCAGGGTGCAGGGCGGGCACCCGGTCGTCGTCGGCGCCGCCGCCTCGGGCACGCGGATCGCGTGCGCGCCGGCCGCCAGGGCGGCGCCGATCACCGCGTCGCTGCAGCCGATCACCGTGACCCTCGCGGGCGGCAGGCCGAGCGCCCGGCAGGCCGCCGTCACCAGCGTCGGGGCCGGCATCCGGCAGGGGCAGCCCTGGTGTGGGCCGTGCGGGCAGACCGCCCAGACGTCGAGCGGGCCCAGCAGCGCCTCCGCCCGGGACTGGACGGCCTCGACCTGGCCCGGCCCGAGCAGGCCGCGGGCGACGCCCGGCTGGTTGCTCACCACACCGAGCGCGAAACCGGCCGCGCGCAGCGCCGCGAGCGCCGCCCGGACACCCGCCATCGGGCGGACCATCGCGGGGTCGCCGTTGCAGGTGACGTCCTGGAGGAGCGTCCCGTCGCGGCCGAACAGCACGACCCCCGCCGGGAGACCGGCGGCGGCCCCGCCGGGCCGGACGAACAGCCACGGCCCGGGCCGGTCGTGCGGACCGGGCGGCTGGGACTGCGGACCGGACGGCTGGGACTGCGGAACGGTCGGTACGGGCTCTGCGAGGTACGCCATGCCCCTGCGGCTTGCCGCCGCGAGCCGTGCCAAACAGGCGAGCCGTGCCGAACATGGGACTGCGGAACAGGGGCGTGCGGAACAGGGGCGTGCGGAACAGGCGCCGGCGGGACGACCGTCGGCGGAACGGCCGGAACGGGCAGGTCGCACCGGGTCGGGGCCCCGCAACTCCCTGCCGGACGGCGGGCGTTTGAGCCCGCGGCGCCCGGGGACACGCCCGGGGCGACGGGCCGGCCGTCGAAGAGGAACCCGCCGAAGAGGAGGCGAGCGAGCGATGTCGAACGATGCCATCGTCCTGCTGCGGGAGGACCACAAGGAAGTCCGCCGCCTGTTCCGCGAGTACCGGGCGCTCGTCGCGAGCGACGACCAGGACGGCAGCGGCGACGGCGGCGGCGACAGCGACGGCAAGGGCGACGGCGGTGCCGCGCAGGAGCGGCGCGAGACCGTCGGACGGATCGTCGAGGCGCTGACCGTCCACACCTACCTGGAGGACGAACTGTTCTACCCCAGGGCCCGCCAGGAGGTGCCCGGGCTCGCCGGGACCATGGACCGCGCCAAGCAGGAGCACCACGTCGCCGACCTGCTCTGCGAGGAGCTGAGCCGGATGACCCCCGACGACGAAGGCTACGACGCCAAGGCCGCCGTCCTCATCGACGCCGTCGAGCGGCACATCGAGGAGGAGGAGGGCGACTGGTTCCCGCAGGTCAGGGCCGCCCTCGGCCGCAAGGAACTGCAGGAGATCGGCGAGCGGATGCGGGCCGTGCGGGAGACCGCGCCGCACCAGCCGACCGGCGGCGGCATGCTGCACCGCATCGCCGACGCCCTGGAGGACTGACCCTCGGACGCGGCTCCGGCCGGGAGGTGTGACATGCGGGACCGGGTGGACCGGATCGCCGATCCGTGGGGTGACCGCACCCCCTACGCCCCGGGCCGGCGCTGGCCGGCCCGGGTCGACGCGTTCCTGGAGCCGGGCGTCACCGCCGACGCGGTGCAGCGGTGGGTGCCGACCGCGTCGCTGCTGCACTCCAACGGGGACGCCATGGACGTCGCCGTGGTCGACGGCCGGATCGTCGGCGTGCGCGGGCGGGCCGCGGACCGGGTGAACCGGGGCCGGCTCGGGCCCAAGGACCTGTTCGCCTGGCAGGCCAACCGCGCGGGCGACCGACTGACGCGCCCGCTGCTGCGCCGCGGCGGCCGCCTGGTCGAGACCGTCTGGGACACCGCCATGGGCGCCGTGGTCGCGCGGTCCGAGGAACTGCTGCGCGAGCGGGGCCCGGGCTCCATCGGCTTCTACACCAGCGGGCAGCTCTTCCTGGAGGAGTACTACACGCTGGCGGTGATCGCCCGGGCCGGCATCGGCACCAACCACCTGGACGGCAACACCCGGCTGTGCACCGCGACGGCCGCCGAGGCGCTGAAGGAGACCTTCGGCTGCGACGGCCAGCCCGCCTCCTACACCGACGTCGACCACTGCGACACGCTGGCGCTGTTCGGCCACAACATGGCCGAGACCCAGCCGGTGCTGTGGATGCGCGTCCTGGACCGGCTGGCGGGCGCCGAACCGCCCCGGCTGGTGTGCGTCGACCCGCGGCCGACCCCGGTCGCCCGCCGCGCCACCGTCCACCTCGCCCCGCGCATCGGGACCAACGTGGCCCTGCTCAACGCCCTGCTGCACGAGATCATCCGCACCGACCGCGTCGACCGGGACTTCGTCGAACGCCACACCGTCGGCTTCGACGAACTCGCCGAGCGGGTCTCCGGGTGCACCCCGGCCTGGGCCGCCGGGGTGTGCGACGTGCCCGCCCGCCGGATCACGCAGGCCGCGGAGGTCCTGGGCGACGCCGAGCGGCTGCTGTCCACCGTGCTGCAGGGCGTCTACCAGTCCCACCAGGCCACCGCCGCGGCCTGCCAGGTCAACAACCTGCAGCTGATCCGCGGCATGCTCGGACGCCCCGGCTGCGGGGTGCTGCAGATGAACGGGCAGCCGACCGCCGAGAACACCCGCGAATGCGGCGCCGACGGCGACCTGCCCGGCTTCCGGAACTGGGAGAACGAGCAGCACGTCGCCGACCTCGCGCGGGTCTGGAACGTCGAGCCGTCCCGGATCCCGCACTACGCGCCGCCCACCCCCGCGATGCAGATCTTCCGGTACGCCGAACAGGGCACCATCGGCCTGCTGTGGATCTCCGGCACCAACCCCGCCGTCTCCCTCCCGGACCTCGACCGCATCCGCGGCATCCTCGACCGGGAAAGCCTGTTCACCGTCGTCCAGGACCTCTACCTCACCGAGACCGCCCGGTTCGCGGACGTCGTCCTGCCCGCCGCGACCTGGGCGGAGAAGACCGGCACCTTCACCAACGCCGACCGCACCGTCCACCTCTCCGAGCAGGCCGTCGAACCGCCCGGCGACGCCCGGCCGGACCTGGACGTCTTCCTCGACTACGCCCGCCGGATGGACTTCCGCGACAAGGACGACCGCCCGCTGGTGCACTGGCACGACGCGCGGTCCGCCTTCGAGGCCTGGCAGGAGTGCAGCCGCGGCCGGCCCTGCGACTACACGGGGCTCAGCTACGAACTGCTGCGCGCCGCCGGCGGCATCCAGTGGCCCTGCACCGCCGAGGCGCCCGGAGGCACCGAACGGCTCTACACCGACGGCATCGACTGGGCCGCGCCGGACACCTGCGAGACGTACGGCAAGGACCTCGTCACCGGCGCCTCCGTCTCCGAGACCGAGTACCGCGCCCTCAACCCGGACGGCAAGGCCGTGCTCAAGGCCGCCGAGTACCTGCCCCCGCACGAGGACACCGACGACGACCACCCGCTCCAACTGACCACCGGCCGCACCCTCTACCACTTCCACACCCGCACCAAGACCGGCCGGACCCCTCAGCTGGACGCCGCCGCGCCCGACGTGTGGGTGGAACTGTCCGCCGCCGAGGCGTCGGCGCGGGACCTCGGCGAGGGAGACCTGGTCGAGGTCACCAGCCCCCGCGGCTCGGTGCGCGGCCGCCTCCGGCTCACCGGCATCCGCGACGGCCTGGTGTTCCTGCCCTTCCACTACGGCTACTGGGACACCCCGGCGGGGAGCCGGCCCGGCGCGGGCGGCGGGCGGGCCGCCAACGAGACCACGATCAGCGACTGGGATCCGGTCTCGAAACAGCCCCTGTTCAAGACCGCCGCCGCGCGGCTCACCCTCGTCGAACGCGCCGACGGCCACCGCGCCCCGGCGCCCACCACCACGGCCTCCGCCCCCGCCGACCCCGCCGCAGCCCCGCCCACCACCGGCGGCCCCGACGCCGTCGCCACCCAGACCGCCGACCAGGAGGAGGACCGGCCGTGAGCGGCATCACCGTCACCCTGCACGCCCTGCACGACGGCGAACGCCGCCTCGAACGGAACCTGCTCGCCGCGGCCGAGCGGCACCGGGCCGACCACGAAGTCCACCACGTCGCCACCGACCTCGCCCGGTGGTCCCACGAGCACACCCGCCGGATCGCCGACGCCGCCCGCCGGCACGGGCTCGACCTCTCCGGCCCCGACGGCGGCCCGGCCCCGGGGCCGCTCGCCGCCCCGCCCGGCAAGGCCGCCGAAACGCTCGGCGCCCGCGAACCCGCCTTGTTCCTGCTCGACGACCTGCGGGACCTCCACCTGGCCGCCACCGCGAACTCCCTGCACTGGGAGATGCTCGCGCAGGTGGCGCAGGCCACCGGGACGCCCCGCTGCTCGCGCTCGCCACCGACTGCCACCCGCAGACCCTGCGGCAGATGCGCTGGAGCAACACCATGATCAAGACGCTGGCGCCGCAGCTGCTCGGCAGCGTCTGAGCACCGCTGCGGCGCCGGGTCGCGGAGCCCAGGCGCAGGTCACCACCGGTACCAGCGCCGGCCGCTGCCGCGGGAGCCACCGGAGAACACGAAGCCCAGGAGCCAGACCACCAGCACGGCGAGCGCGATCCACCAGAGGGCGTGCAGCAAGAACCCCAGACCGCCGAGCAGGATGACCAACAGCAGGACGAGGACGAGGATCAGCATGGGAATCGGCCTCCCGTGAATCGAAGGGTGCTCGGCCACGGCGTGTGCCCAGGGCGCCCCGCTCCATGCGTGGAGCGTGCCCGGTGGAGACCGTCGATTTCCCATCCCGGTGACTTCCGCGTAGTGTCGTGTTCACCGACGCGGGGTGGAGCAGCTCGGTAGCTCGCTGGGCTCATAACCCAGAGGTCGCAGGTTCAAATCCTGTCCCCGCTACGAACAGAAGCCGGGGCTGACGCAGATGCGCGTCGGCCCCGGCTTCGTCGTCGTGACCGGCGGCGCCCGGAGCGAGAGCCAGGGGCGGCGGGTGATGACCTCGCCCGCTCGGGGAGGAATGGCACTGACCCGGTCGATCACCGCAGGGCCGGCAGCTCTCCCCGGTGGTCCGGACCTTGGCGCCGGCTCGCGCCGCGGTCCGGACCTGGTGCCGGGTGGGCAGGTGGAGGCACGCCGGGTGCCGGTGGACGATCAGGTACCGTCCGACCTCGTCGGCGGATGCCCTGGTGCGGACCGTCCCGAACCTGGACCCCTGCCCTGACTCCCACCCGGCGTCCCGCACCCGTGTTCAGTGGCGGAGTGCGTCGCCCGTGGGTGCGTGGCCGACGGCCGGGGTGGGAGTGGATGCCGCTGCGGTGCCCGTGGTGGTGCAGGCGGTGCCGTTGAGGACGAAGGTGCCGGGTGCGGTGTCAACGCCGGAGTAGGCGCCGTTGAAGCCGATGGTGGTGGAGCCCCCGGTGGGCAGGGAAGCGTTCCATCCGACGTCCTTGACGGTGACCGCGGCGCCGGTCTGCGACCAGGTGCCGTTCCAGCCCTGGGTGACCTTCTGGTTGCCGGGGAAGGTGAATCCGAGGGTCCAGCCGTTGACCGGTGCCGCCTGGTTGGTGATCTTCACGTTCGCGGTGAAGCCGGTGCCCCAGTCGTTGCCGAGCTGGTAGGCGACGGTGCAGCCGCTCGTCGTGGCCGGGCCGGTGGTGACCTGGAGCGGAGCCGACGGCGGTGAGCTGCGGCCCGCGGTGTCGGTGGCCACGACGCGGAACGTGTAGGCGGTGGCCGGGGTGAGGCCGGTGACGGTGGCGGTGGTCGTCGACGCGGGGACGGTGGCCAGCGGCGCCGTGGTGGCCGGGTCGCCGGCGTAGACGCGGTAGTCCGCCAGGGGGGAGGCGCCGGGGGTGGCGGCCGGCCAGGTCAGTGTCACGCGGTCGGGGCCGGTTGTCGAGGCCGTCGGAGTGCCGGGTGCCGAGGGCGGGGTGGCCTGGGCCGAACCGGCGGGCACGACGTACTCGGTGATGGAGTACGCCGGGAAGGTCGCGCTGAAGGAGCCGCCGCCCAGCGGCTGATCGGCCGGGTGCTGGATCGCGCTCTGGTCGGCCTGGCCGTAGCGGTAGACCTGCGCCGCTGCCGGGAGCGCGGAGCTTGCGGACAGGGAGACGGGCGCGGTCAGGTCGCCGGTGGTCTTGTTGATCACCATGACCGTGGTCGCGTGGTCGCTGCTGCGCTCGGCCGCGTACACCGACAGCTTGTCCTGGTCGGCGCTCGCGGCCTTGACGGAGGTGTCGCCGAAGGCGCCGCCCCGGCCGTCGTAGTTCAGGAACATGCGGAAGGCGTGGGCTCCGGGGTCGCTCGCTTTCGGAGGGGACCACAGGGTGGCGAGGTCCAGCCCCTCGCGTCCGAAGATCCCGAGCACGTCGGCCTCGGCCAGGCCGCCGTCGATGTGGTCCAGGGCGCCCCAGTTGTACTCCGAGACGGCCAGTTTCGTTCCCGGGTAGTTCTGGTCGACCAGGGAGCGCATGCGGGGGACGAACTGGATCGGCTGGTTGATCCAGCTCTCGTCGACGTAGGAGGGATCCCACAACTGCCGGGTGGAACGCAGCCGCAGGGCCTGCGTCGCCGCGTCGTCCGCGCTGCCGGACACCCCGGACTGCTGCGGGTAGATGTGCTCGTCGAAGTAGTCCAGGATCCGCCGCCCGTGGGTCTGCTCGTAGGCCTTCATCTGCTGCAGGTACCACGGGGCGAACTGCACGCCGCCGTGCGCGGCGGTGTCCGGCGGGTTCGACCAGCAGCTGCCGCCCTGCCGGCCGCACACCTGCTGGTCCAGGCCGGAGTAGATCAGCGAGTTGAAGCCCCAGCCGACCGGGCCGAGGGTCTGCGCGGCCGGGTCGGCGTCCTTGACGGCCGCGGCGGTGGCGTAGGTGCTGTCGCGCATCTCGTCGTAGCCGGCCCCGACCGGGTGGACGTCGCGGTGCGTACCGGACCACAGGTCCGGTTCGTTGTCCAGGTCGTAGAAGCGCACCCCGCCGCCGTCCGCGGGGCCGTAGGTGCTCTTGAGGTACTGCACCCAGCCCTTGACGAAGTCCGGGCCCGCGGGCGTGCTGGTCTCGGCCGGATCGTTGCCCGTGACCAGGGTGCCGTCGGGCTTCTTGCCGTTGCCGCAGTCCGGCCGCCACTGGGCGTCGGTTTCCTGCTGAGGTCCGTACTTGGCGACGCTGAACCCGCAGCCGCCGTCGCGGCCGGCCGCGGTCCAGCCGGTCATCGGCACGGTCATCAGCGTGTCGGTGCCCGTCCGGTGGTTCTGGTCGACGAACTTGTCGGCCTGTGATCCGGCGGGCAGGGCCGCGGGGTCGTTGCTGTAGTGCAGGTCCTCGAAGTACCAGTCGGACCCGGCGTTGTACGCGTCGAGCTTGTAGTTGTACCGGCTGGTGGCGTTCCCGCCCCAGCGGCCCGTCGGCAGACGCAGTTCCTTGGCCAGTGCCTCGTCGGGGAAGTTCATGCCGTAGATGTGGGGGTCGATGGCGTGCCGTCCACTGGTGGCGTCCACGGTGATCGCCGGGCCCGCGGCGGCAGCGGCCGCCCGCACCGACCGTCCGGGCCCGGGGGCGGCGGCCTGTGCCGCCCCGGCGCCGGCCAGCAACACCGCGAATGCCGCCAGGGCGGCCGCCTTACGTGTCGTACGCATGGTCTCCTTCTCAGCAGCCGGCAGCGCGGCCGGTACGACCCGCAACACCCGAAGGGGCGCGATCGGCACGTACCGCGGGCAGCACCGCGGCCTTGGGTGGGGGATGGAATGACCGCGCTGTGGGAACCGGGCTCTCGCCGGCCGGCGGGCGGGCGAGACAGGGCACTGCGACCGGCGATGGCGCTGCCCGGCCGGCGGTGCGTCTCCTCAACTTGCCTCGAAGTAAGGCCGATTGATATATGGGAGCGCTCCCATTTCGAGTCTGGAGCGCCCGGGGCGGAGTGTCAACACGCATGCACGGGTTGGAACCCCTCCCCGGTCGGAGCGCCCGGGCCGGGACCTCGCCGCCCACCTCGTGATCGCCGGGGAGCCGGACCGGGAGCTCCGGGCCCGACCTGCGGAACGCGCAGGTCGCCGTGCCGATGCCGGCGGGCTCAGCCCGAGGCCCGGACGACCAGTCGGGTGGGGAGCACCTCGGACTCGCCGAGTGCGGGGTTGCGCAGCAGCAGGTTCATGGCGCGGGAGCCGAGGTCCTCCACCGGCTGGCGGACGGTGGTCAGCCCCGGACGGCACCGCGCCGCGACGGGGGAGTCGTCGAAGCCGATCAGCGCGACGTCCTCGGGCACCCGCAGGCCGTGTCGCCGCAGGGTCCTGAGGGCTCCCGCGGCCATCTGGTCGGAGGCGGCGAACACCGCGTTGACCTCGGGACGCTGGTCCAGCAGCCGCTGCATCGCGTGCTCACCGGAGACGCTGCTGAAGTCGCCGTACGCCACGACTGGCCGTGCCCCGGCCATCGCGGCCACCGCCTGGTGGTAGCCGGCGAGTCGGTCCGCGCCGGCGGAGGTGTCCGGCGGCCCGGCGATGGTGGCCACCGACCGGCGTCCGGACTCGCACAGCCGCCGCACCGCCTCCCGGGCGCCGGTGAGGTTGTCCGCGTCGACGAACGCCACCGTGCCCGGCTCCGGCGGCCGGCCGAGCGAGACCACGGGCACCCTGGCCGCGTGCAGCAGCCGGGCGAGCGCGCCGTCCCCCCAGGGGCCGACCAGCAGCACGCCGTCGACGTGGCCGCCGCACAGGTAGCGCACCAGCGGCGGCCGCCGGGAGTGCCTGGGCACCGTGAAGACGGCCAACTCCCGCTCCCCGCCCGGCAGGGAGCGCCGCAGCCCGGCCAGCAGCCGGGCGGGGAAGGCGTCCGCGTGGTACTGCAGGGGGTCCGTGAAGACGACGACGGCCACCACGCCGGTCTCGCGCGCTCTGGGCGCCCGGCGGCGGACGTACGCCAACTCGCGGGCCGCCCGTTCCACCCGGGCCGCCACCTCGGTGGAGACCCGGGCGGAACGGTTGAGCACCCGGGAGGCCGTCGCCGTGGAGACGCCGGCGTGGCGGGCGACCTCGGCCAGCGTCGGAGCGGGGCCGTTGCTGCGATCGGGCTGGGGCATGGGGCCGTCCTGGATCGGTCCGCGGCACGGGAGCTACACCCTCGGACCCGTCAGCCGCGCCGGGCCACCACCTCTGCCAGCTTGGTCCGTTGAACGATCAGCGTCAAGGGATCGGACGCGACCGCTCGGACGGCACCGGCCGCTCTCGGGCCACCGGCCGCTCAGGCGGCATCCGAGGCTCCCGCTCGGACGGCACCGGCCGCTCCGTCACGCGGGGTCGGGCAGTGCGCCGTGGCGGATCACCTCCGCATACCACCGGGCGCTGTCCTTGGCGGTCCGGGTCTGGGTGTCGTAGTCCACGTGGTACAGGCCGAACCGCTTGCCGTAGCCGTACGCCCACTCGAAGTTGTCCATCAGCGACCAGAGGAAGTAGCCCCGCACGTCGGCGCCGGCGGCGATCGCCTGCCGGACGGCGTCAAGGTGCTCGCGCAGGTAGTCGATGCGCTGGGGGTCGTGCACCCTGCCCTCGTCCGTCAGGACGTCTTCGAACGCCGCGCCGTTCTCGGTGACCATCAGCGGCAGCCCGGGGTGCTCGCGGTGGAGGCGCAGCAGCATGTCGGAGAGGCCGGTGGGGTCGATCGGCCAGCCCATGGCGGTGCGCGGGCCGGGTGCGCGGTGGAAGAGCACGTCGGCGCAGCCGGCGAAGGGCGACTGGGCGCCGTCGCCGTGGCCGGCGTCGCGGGCTGCGGCGGCGGAGTCCGGGGCCTGCCCGTCCGGCAGGGCGGAGACCACCGTCGGGGAGTAGTAGTTGACGCCGAGCAGGTCGATCGGCCGGGCGATCGTCGCGAGGTCGCCGTCGTGGACCAGCGTCGGCCAGTCGACCAGGTGTGCCGTGTCGGCGAGCAGGTCCTCGGGGTAACTCCCGTTCAGCATCGGGCCGGTGAAGACGCGGTTGCCCACCGCGTCGATCCGGCGGGCGGCCTCGCGGTCCGCCGCGGACCCGGTGAGCGGCCGCACCTCGTGCAGGTTGAGCGACACGGCGATCCGGGCGTCCCGGGGCAGCGCCGCGCGCAGCACCTCGACGGCGCGGCCGTGGCCGAGGTTGAGGTGGTGGGCGGCGCGCAGGGCGGCCGCCCAGTCGGTGCGGCCGGGGGCGTGCACCCCGGAGCCGTAGCCGAGGAAGGCCGAGCACCAGGGCTCGTTGAGGGTGGTCCAGATGCCCACGCGGTCCCCGAGGGCTTCCGCCACCAGCGCGACGTAGTCGGCGAACCGGCCCGCGGTGTCACGGGCCGGCCAGCCCCCGATGTCCTCCAGGTCCTGGGGCAGGTCCCAGTGGTAGAGGGTGACGGCGGGCTCGATGCCGTGTTCGAGCAGTTCGTCCACCAGGCGCCGGTAGAAGTCCAGGCCCCGTTCGACGGCCGGTCCGCGTCCGGTCGGCTGCACCCGGGACCAGGACACCGAGAACCGGTAGGCGCCGAGGCCGAGTTCGGACATCAGCCGGACGTCCTGGGAGTAGCGGCGGTAGTGGTCGGTGGCGCGGTCGCCGGTGTCGCCGCCGGCCGTCCGCCCCGGGGTGCGGCTGAAGGTGTCCCAGATCGAGGGCGTCCGGCCGTCCACGTCGACGGCTCCCTCGATCTGGTACGCCGCCGTCGCGGCCCCCCAGAGGAAGCCGGCGGGGAAGGCGGAAACGGCGGTGTCGGCTGGGGCCGACTGGGTCCGTGCGGCAGTCATGGATGGCTGCTCCACTTCCGGTAGGAGAAGAATCGGTAGGAGAATCGACTCGACATCAGTTCTTGACGGCGCCGGCGGTGATGCCGCCGACGACCTGCCGGCCCAGCAGGGCGAACACCAGCAGCAGCGGTGCGGTCCCGAGCAGCGAGCCGGTGAGGATGACGGCCTGGTCGGAGTCGTACGAGCCGCCGCCGAGGCCGGCCAGCGCGACCTGGACGGTGGGATTGCTCTGGCTCAGCGCGATCAGCGGCCAGAAGAAGTCGTTCCAGGACTGCACGAAGACCAGCATGCCGAGCACGGCCATCCCGGGCCGGGCGATCGGCAGCACCACGCTCCACAGGATCCGCAGGCTGCTCGCGCCGTCCATCCGGGCCGCCTCGACCAGTTCGATCGGCAACGCCTCCGACAGGAACTGCCGCATGAAGAACACGCCGAACGCGGCCACCAGATTGGGCAGGATCACCGACTGCAGCTGGTCGGTCCAGTGCAGTTTCGCCATGATCTGGTACAGCGGGATGACGCTGAGCTGGGCGGGCACGGTCATGGTCGCCACCACCAGGCTCAGCAGGGCGCTGCGGCCCCGGAACGGCAGTTTGGCGAAGGCGAAGCCGGCCAGCGTGGCGAACAGCACCGTGCTGGCGGTCACGCAGCTCGCCACCACCACCGAGTTGAGCAGGGCCTGGCCCATGTGGACCTGGTTCCAGGCGATGTCGAGGTTGTGCCACAGGTTCCCGCCGGGCAGCAGCGGCGGCGGGGTCTCGGCGATCCGGGTGCCGGAGGTCGAGGCGCCGACCAGCGTCCAGTAGAGGGGGAAGAGGGAGAGCACGGCGACGAGGATCAGCACCGCGTAGGTGAACGGTCCGGCTCCGGTGAGGCCGCGCGCTCCCGCGCGCCGTCCCAGGTTGACGGCCATTGGTCTCAACTCCCGTTCCGGGCGCGACGGATGCGGGCCAGGGCGAGGTTGAGCGCGCCGATGGCCAGCAGGATCAGCAGCATCGTCCAGGCCACGGCGGCGGCCCGGCCGAGGTGGAAGGCGTACCAGCCCTGGTCGTACAGGTACAGCCCGAGGGTCTGGTACTGGTGGGCCGAGCCGCCGCTGTGGCCGGTCGCTCCGCCGCCGAACAGCAGCGGTTCGCCGAAGAGTTGGGTGGCCCCGATGCTGGAGACCACGACGGTGAACAGGATGGTTGGCCGGATGGACGGCACCGTGACGTGCCGGAACTGCTGCCAGCGGTTGGCGCCGTCGAGCGCCGCCGCCTCGTACAGGTCGTGCGGGACGGTCTGCATCGCGGCGAGGTAGATCAGGGCGTTGTAGCCGGTCCAGCGCCAGGTGACGATCGTGGAGATGGCGATCTGGGAGCTCCAGGTGCCGCCCTCCCAGTCGACGGGGCCCAGGCCCAGTTGGCCGAGCAGCCAGTTGATCATCCCGTAGTCCCGCCCGAACAGCAGCGTGAACACCAGGGTCGCCGCCGCGATCGAGGTCGCGTAGGGCGCGAGCATCGCGATCCGGAAGAAGCCCCGGCCGCGCAGCCGGTAGTTGAGCAGGTGCGCCAGACCGAGCGCCATCAGCAGTTGCGGCACGGTGGACAGCAGGCCGATGGTGAGGGTGTTGCGCAGGGCGTTCCAGAACAGGTCGTCGTGGAGCAGCCGGGTGTAGTTGTCGAAGCCGCGCCACTGCATCTGGTCGGACGCCTGGAGGTCGACGCTGTGCAGTGACACCCAGCCCGTGTAGACCAGCGGGAACAGGCCGAACGCCAGGAAGCAGACGAAGAACGGCGCGACGTACAGGTACGGCGAGGCTTTGAGGTCCCACCGGTAGAGCCGGGCGCGCCAGGGGCGGGGCGGCGGGGGAGCGGGGCGTGGTGTGCCGAGGGTGGTGGCCGGGACGGCCTCGTCGAGCATGGGGGCGACCTCTCTGGTGAACGGGGCTGTCCCGGCGGGACCGGGGGTTGCCGGGCGCGGGGCCGGGGCGGGCGGGCGGCCGGGGGCCGGGCCCGTCAGTCGCTCACCTTGTCGTCGATCTCCTTGACGGCATCGCTCCACGCCTTGGCGGGGTCGCTCTGGTGCTGCTCGATGCTGAGCAGGGCGCCGTTGGTGAGGCTGTCCTTGACCAGGCCGTCCCACTCGCCGATCACGGTCGGCTGGATGGACTGCGCGGTGGCGGCGTAGATCTGGCCGGTGGGCGTGTCGCCGAAGAAGTCGAGCTTGGCGGTCTGCACCTCCGGCTGGCTCAGCGCCTTGACGTTGGAGGGCAGGTTGCCGACCGTGGTGAAGACCTTGGCCTGCTGGGCGGGCGCGGTGAGCCAGGCGGCGAGCGCCGTGGCCTCCTTCTGGTGCTTGCCGGCCTTGGGCACGGTGAGGAAGGAGCCGCCCCAGTTGCCGGCGGCCGGGGCGGTGGCGATGTCCCACTTGCCCTTGTTGGCGCTCCCGGACTTGTCGGCGACGATGGCCGTCATCCAGGACGGGCAGGCGACCGTGGCGAACTTGGAGTTGGCGAACGCCTGGTACCACGGCGTGTCGAACTGCTTGAGGCCGGCGCTGATCCCGGCCTGGACCGCACCGGTCGCCAGGCTCCAGGCGGTCTTGACCGTGGGGCTGTTCTTGTAGTCCAGCTGGCCGCTGCTGTTGTCGTACTGCGTGGTGCTGGAGGCGACCACGGCGTTGAACAGGCCGCCGGCGGAGTCGGTGAAGAAGGTGCCGGCGGGTGCCTTGGCCTGGTACTGCTTGCCGGTGTCGACGAACTTGGCCCAGTCGCCCTGCCAGAGCTTGGCCACCTGGTCGCGGTCGGTGGGCAGGCCGGCCTGCTGGAACAGGTCCTTGCGGTAGCAGATCGCCATCGGGCCGATGTCGGTGCCGAGGCCGATGGTGTGTCCGTCCGACGTGGTGGCCTGCTGCGACTTCCACGGCAGGAACGCGCCCTTGTCGACGCCGTCCGCCTTGCCGAGGTCGACGAACCGGCTCGCCTGCTTCTTCACCACCTGGGCGATGCGTCCGACCTCGACCGCCTGGATGTCGTCCAGGCCGCTGCCGGAGGCGAGGTGGGTCTGCAGGGCGGGGTAGTAGTCGGTCTCCTGCTGGACGGTGTGCTCCACGATGGTGACGCCGGGGTGCTCCTTCATGTACGCGTCGAACAGGCCGGCCTCCTTGTAGCCGAAGGTGCCGTAGTCGCCGACGGTCAGGGTGACCTTGTCGCCGGAGGCCGCGGCGCCGGCCGAGCCGGAGCCCGAGCTGTCGCAGGCGGCCACCAGGAGGGCACACAGGGCGACGGCCGCGGCGCTGAGCAGCGGCTTGCGTACGGGCAGGGCGGCGGCTGCTCTGCCGCCGGAGGTGGTGCCGGGGGTCCTCATGGCCGAATCTCCTTGTCCAGGCTGGTGCATGGCTGTGCCGCGCAGGGGGCGGCAGGTGGTGCTCGGAACTGGGTGGAAACTGCGTGGGAGCGCTCCCACCGCGATGTGGGAAGATTGCTTCGCCGCGCGAGGCGTGTCAAGGGCGTGCATCGGCTCCGTTACCGGAACGTGTCGTCCGACCGCCCTCGCCGCGGCCGCCGCCGTCCGCGTCCACCGTCCGCCGGGAGTACGATCATGAGCCGAGCCGCGCAGCAGCAACCCGCTGCCCGCCCCACCCTGGAGGCGGTGGCAGCGCGGGCCGGAGTGGGCCGGGGCACGGTGTCCCGGGTCGTCAACGGCTCGCCCAAGGTGAGCGCCAAGGCCCGGGTGGCGGTCGAGCAGGCCATCGCTGAACTCGGCTACGTCCCCAACCAGGCGGCGCGCTCCCTGGTGACCTCCCGGACCGACGCGGTCGCGCTGGTCATCCCCGAGAACGTCGCCAAACTGAGCTCCGAGCCGTACTTCGCCGACATCATCACCGGCGTCTCCGCCGAACTCGCCGGATCCGACCTGCAGCTGCTGCTGGTGCTGGTCCGCGACGAACACGAGCGGGAGCGGCTGACCCGCTACCTCACCGCCCGCCGGGTGGACGGTGTCCTGCTGGTCTCGGTGCACCAGGACGACCCGCTCCCCGAACTGCTGGAGCGGCTCGAGCTGCCGGCCGTGCTCGGCGGCCGCCGCTCGGCGCAGGAACCGCTGAGCTACGTGCACGCCGACAACGCGGGGGGCGCCCGGGCGGCCGTCCGGCACCTGCTGGCCCGGGGCAGAACGGCCATCGGGACCGTCACCGGGCCGCTCGACATGGAGGGCGCCGCGGAGCGACTGGCCGGCTACTGGCAGGCGCTCGCCGAGGCCGGGGTGCCGGCCGACGAGGGGCTCGTCACCCACGGGGACTTCACCGAGCGCGGCGGACGCGAGGGCATGCGGGAGCTGCTCGCCCGCCGGCCCGGCCTGGACGCGGTGTTCTGCGCGTCGGACCTGATGGCGGCGGGTGCGCTACAGGCGCTGCGCGAAGCCGGCCGACGGGTGCCGCAGGACGTCGCCCTGGTCGGGTTCGACGACTCCGTGGTGGCCCGGCACACCGAGCCGCCGCTCACGAGTGTCCGCCAACCGACCGAGGAGATGGGCCGGTTGATGGTCCAGCAGCTGCTCAAGGAGATCGCCCAGCCGGGGCGGGTCCGCCGGCAGATGGTCCTGCCGACGGAGCTGGTGGTGAGGGAGTCGGCGTGACTGCGGGCCGGTCGGCGGGCCGGCACCGGGACGGCGTGACTGCGGGCCGGTCGGCGGGCCGGCACCGGGACGGCCGGGCGGCGGCGGGGTGGCCCGTGGGCGGTGGTCGTTGCCGCCGCCGAACTCCCCGGCGCGGGCCGGTCGTTCCGTCGAGAGCCGACTGGAAGCGCTTCCAGTAATGGCAGGGAAGCGCCGCTTCCTGTCAAGCCGGGCACCGTGAGGCCCCGTCAACTTCCGCGGGAGCGCTCCCAGTCGGCGCTGTAACTTACACGCCGGCGCGCCGAACGGCCCACCGGCCCGGGACCGGGCTCCGCGCTGGTCGCCGCCGTGGTCCGGCCCCGGCGGGCCGGTCGGTCGGCACCGGCGAGCCCTGCGGACGCTTCCCAAGCCGGGCACGCCGCCTCACGATCGCACGCAACACCTCCGTCCGCCGCGCACGCCCACCCGCGCGGCGGTCCCCACCCATCTGGAGGACGCGCATGCGACACGAATCCCCGCGGGCCAGGGGCAATCGGCTCACCATCACCGCGACGGCCACCGCGCTCGCCCTGATCGGCGCGACGGCCGGCGCCCTCACGGCGCCCTCCGCGGCGGCGGCCACCGGGCTGTCCTGCGGCGTGACCTACGCCGTCAACGACTGGGGCAGCGGCTTCACCGCCGGCATCACCATCACCGACACCGGCACCACCGCCATCAACGGCTGGACCCTCGGCTACACCTACAGCGGCAACCAGACCCTCCAGAACGGCTGGAACGGCACCTGGACCCAGACCGGGCGGACCGTCACCGTCACCAACCCCGGCTACGCCCCCACCATCAACCCCGGCGCCGGCTACACCACCAGCGCCAACTTCGCCTACAGCGGCACCAACACCGCCCCCACCGGCTTCACCGTCAACGGCACCCCGTGCCGGGGGGCCAACCAGGCCCCGACCGTCTCGCTCACCTCCCCGGCCGCCGGGCAGACCTTCACCCCGGGCTCCACCGTGAAGCTGTCCGCCGACGCGGCCGACGCCGACGGCACCGTGTCGAAGGTCGACTTCTACGCCTCGACCTCGGCCGGCACCAACACCCTGATCGGCACCGCCACCACCGCGCCGTACACCGCCGACTGGGCGAAGGTGCCGGCGGGCGACTACTCGGTCACCGCCGTGGCCACCGACGACGCCGGCGCCACCACGACCTCCAGCCCGGTCGCGATCAAGGTGGCCGGGGCGAGCGTCCTGGTCAGCCCGGCCACCCTCGCCGTCCAGCAGGGCGGCACCGGCACCTTCACCGTCGCGCTGTCCCAGGCGCCGACCGCCGACACCACCGTCACGGTGGCCCGTTCGGGCAGCGACACGGACCTGAGCGTCAAGAGCGGCGCCACCCTCACCTTCACCGCCGCCGACTGGAACGTCCCGCAGACCGTCACCGTCGCGGCCGGCACCGACGCCGCCCAGGTCGGCGGCACCGCCACCTTCACCGCCTCCGCGACCGGCTTCGGCGCCGGCGCCGTCACGGTGACCGAGGCGGCGAAGTCGTCGGGCTACGACCAGTACTTCCTGGACCTCTACAGCAAGATCAAGAACCCGGCGAACGGGTACTTCAGCCCGCAGGGCATCCCGTACCACTCGGTCGAGACCCTGATCGTGGAGGCCCCCGACTACGGCCACGAGACGACCTCCGAGACCTACAGCTACTGGCTGTGGCTGGAGGCCGACTACGGGCGGGTCACCGGCGACTGGACGGGCTTCAACAACGCCTGGACCAACCTGGAGACGTACCTGATCCCCAGCCACGCCCAGCAGCCCGGCCAGAGCACCTACAACCCGGCCAAGCCCGGCCAGTACGCCCCCGAGAAGGCCCAACCCGACCAGTACCCCACCAAGTTGAACGGCAGCGTGCCGGTCGGCACCGACCCGCTCTCCGCCGAGCTGAACAGCGCCTACGGCAGCCCGGACATCTACTCCCCGGCCTGGCTGCTGGACGCCGACAACAAGTACGGCTTCGGTCAGTGCGAGGACGGCACCAGCAAGCCCAGCCTGATCAACACCTTCCAGCGCGGCCCGGAGGAGTCCGTCTGGGAGACCGTGCCGCAGCCCGACTGCGACCTGCTCAAGTACGGCAACAGCAGCTCCGGCTTCCTCAGCCTGTTCAACGACGGCGGCGGCTCCTTCAGCAAGCAGTACAAGTACACCGACGCGCCCGACGCCGACGCCCGGCTGGTCCAGGCCGCCTACTGGGCCGAGCAGTTCGCCAAGGCGCAGGGCAAGAGCGCGGCCATCACCGCGACCCTCGCCAAGGCCTCGAAGCTCGGCGACTACCTGCGCTACTCGCTCTACGACAAGTACTTCAAGCAGGCGGGCAACTGCCTCGGCGCCGCCACCTGCCCCGGCGGCACCTCCAAGGCGAACGAGCAACTCGGCCTGATGACCTGGTACTTCGCCTGGGGCGGGGCGGCCGACGGCGGCTGGTCCTGGCGGATCTCCGGCTCCGCCGCCCACCAGGGCTACCAGAACCCGATGGCCGCCTGGGCGCTCGCCAACGACCCCGGACTCAAACCGCTCTCGCCGAGCGGTGCCACCGACTGGGCGGGCAGCCTGGACAAGCAGCTCCAGTTCTTCCAGTGGCTGCAGTCCACCGAGGGCGGCATCTCCGGCGGCGCCACCAACAGCTGGGGCGGGAACTACGGCGACGACGCGCCACCGCCGGCGGGCGACCCGACCTTCTACGGCCTGTACTACGACTGGCAGCCCGAGTACCACGACCCCGCCTCCAACCAGTGGTTCGGGTTCCAGACCTGGTCGATGGAGCGGTTCGCCGAGTACTACTACACCACCGGTGACACCCGGGCGAAGGCCATCCTCGACAAGTGGATCCCGTGGGCGATGTCCGTCTCCCGGGCCGACCCGGCCACCGGCACCCTGACCACCCCCGACAAGCTCTCCTGGACCGGCGCCCCCGACACCTGGAACGCCACCAGCCCCGGAGGCAACGCCGGCCTGCACGTCACCGCGAGCGGCGCCGCCACCGACGTCGGCGTGGCCGGCTCGCTCGCCAAGACCCTCGCCTACTACGCGGCCAAGTCCGGCAGCAGCACCGCCCAGAAGTTCGCCCAGAACATCCTGGACACCCTGCACGCCAAGTACACCGACAGCCGGGGCTACTCGGCCGCCGAGACCCGCACCGACTACAGCCGCTTCACCCAGCCGTACTCGCCGACCACCCACCAGGGCCTGTACGTCCCGCCCGGCTGGACCGGCAGCTACCCCGACGGCAGCCGGATCAGCTCGGCGAGCACCTTCCTGTCCATCCGGCCCTGGTACACCAGCGACCCGCAGTGGTCCAAGGTGCAGACCTACCTCGACGGCGGCGCCGCGCCGACCTTCAACTACCACCGCTTCTGGGCGGAGGCGGACATCGCCACCGCCTTCGACACCTTCGCCCAGCTGTTCCCGACGGTGAACCCGGGCAGCTGAGCGGCCCACCGACGCCGACCGGGCGGGGGAACGGATCCCCCGCCCGGCCGGCGTCGCGGAACTGCGCCTCACGGAGGACGCGCTACGGCATGCGCGCCGCGGACGGCGCCCTGCGGCATGCGCGCTGCGGACGGCGCGCTACGGAAGGCGCCAGGAGACGTCGGCGACCTCCAGCTCCGCCGTGCCGTCCGTGTAGAGCATGAACGGCACGTCGACGTGCCGCAGGTCCGTACCGACCGCGGCCAGCTCGGTCAGCGGGACGGAGACGGTGGTCCAGTCCGTCGGCCCGGCCGCGCGCAGCCGCTCCGTCAGGTCGACGCCCGGCTGGGCCGGGAAGTCGTCGTGGCAGGCCAGGTAGAGCGGGGCGGAGGGCGGCTGCAGGACCCGCACGGCGAACCGTACGTGCGCCCCGCCCTCCAGGTACCCGCGCAGGTCGGCGGGGCGTCCGGTCGGGGATTCGGCGTACACGAAGGCCGGGTTGCCCTTGAAGCGCAGCCGCAGGGCGGTCCCGTCCGGGGTGGGGAACGGCGTGGCGTGGACGATCAGGCAGTCCATCGGCTTGTCGAGGCTGACGTCCTCCCGGGACCACGTGTTGTGGCCGCCGACCCGGAGGCGGTAGGCCGTGCCCTCCGCGTCGAGCACGCGCAGCGGCCCGCCGACCCGCGGCGCCGGGGGCGCCGGCGCCGGAGTGTGCAGCGGCAGCGGCTCGCCGACCGGGGCCGGGTCGTGCAGCGACAGGCCGTAGCCCACCGGGAACAGCGGGGTGTGGCTGCCCTCCGGCGCCGTCTCCTCCGCCGGTACGCGGTAGTCCGGCAGGTGCGCGGGGACGGCGTTGACGGCGCTGGCGTCGCGCGTCCTCGGCCAGGAGGAGGGCAGCCGCCCCTGGAAGTCGTGGGCGGGCGCACCGTCCTCGGCCGCGAACAGCACGTCCGTCACCCCGCCGGCGTACGGGCCCGGCAACCAGGCGACCACGAAGGCGTCCGAGAGGTTGATCTCCTCCGTGCAGTACAGCGGACGGCCGGTGAAGAGGACGGTGACCGTGGGCACGCCCGCCGCGCGCAGCCGCCGCAGCAGCTCCAGGTCCCGCGCGTAGCTCCGCTTGAGGTCGGCGTAGCCCATCGAGCGCCAGGGCCTGACGGTGCCGCGCATCTCCGCGTAGGCGTCCTCGCCGATGCAGACGACCGCGACGTCGTACTCCCCGGGGGCGGTGGGGGCGGGTGCCGGGTCCACCGTGCAGTCGGCCGCGCCGACGACCGCGCGGACCGCGTCGGCCATGGTGGCGCCGCCGGGCAGGTCGGCGCGGTCCAGGTCGTCGCCCTGCCAGGTGAGGGTCCAGCCGCCGCACTGCTTGCCCAGGTCGTCGGCCGCGCTGCCGGTGACGAGCACCCGTCCGGCCCGGGGCAGGGGCAGCAGCCCCGGGGTGTGCTTGAGCAGCACCAGGGACTTGCGGGTCGCCTCGCGGGCCAGTGCCCGGTGCTCCGGCGAGCCGATCACCGCCGGGGCACCCGGGACGGTCAGCGACCGCTGGGACGGCCGGGGCTTCTCCCACAGGCCGGCGCGCAGCTTGACCCGCAGGACGCGGGAGACGGCGTCGTCGATCCGCTCCTGCGGGATGACGCCGGCCCGGACCTGCGCCACGGCCGTGCGGTGGACGCTCTGCCAGGCCTCCCGGCCCGCCACCATGAGCACGTCGAGGCCCGCGTTGATCGCGTACCCGGCGTCCCCGGCGGAGCAGCGCGAGACCTCGGCGTGCGCGTCCCAGTCGCTGATCACGATGCCGTCGAAGCCCACGGCGTTCTTGAGCACGTCGGTGATCAGGTACCGGCTGCCGTGCACCTTGTGGTTGTAGGGCTCGCCGCGGTCCGGCGTGTGGTCGTAGTTGGCCGGGTGCTCCCAGCTGCTGAAGGAGACCATCACGCTCTGCGCCCCGGCCCGGATGCCGGCCAGGAAGCCCTGGGCGTGGATGTCGCGCAGGACCTGTTCCGAGCACCGCGCGGTGCCCCGGTCGCGTCCGTCCGCCGTGCCGCCGTCGGCGATCCAGTGCTTGAGCGTCGCCAGGACCCGCTGGTCGGTGCGGAGGGCGGCGAGATCGCCCTGCAGGCCCTCGATCATGGCCTGGCCGTAGGCGTGGCCCAGCGCCGGGTCCTCCCCGTAGCCCTCGTAGTAGCGGCCCCAGCGGCGGTCGCGCGGGTTGGTGACGGTGGGGGCGAAGATCCAGTCCATCCCGGTGGCGGCGACCTCGCGGGCCGTGGCGGTGCCGATCCGGCGGATCAGGTCGGGGTCGCCGGCCGCGCCGAGGCCGATGTTGTGCGGGAAGACCGTGGCGCCGTGGACGTTGTTGTGGCCGTGGACGGCGTCGGTGGCCCACATGAACGGGATCCGGAAGGGCCGGTCCTGCCAGGTCTGCTCCGCGGCGGTCCAGAAGTGGTCCACCAGCTCCACCCAGTCCCGGACGGTGGCGTGGCGGCGGCCGTGCGGCCAGATCCCGGCTCCGTTGAGGGCCGACCCGATCTTGTACTCGCGGATGTCCTCGGCGGTGAGCTGGGCGAGCTCGGGCTGGACGAGCTGCCCGACCTTCTCCTCGAGCGTCAGCTGGGCCAGGATCGAGGCGACCTGCTGCTCGACCAGGGGGTCGGGTGCGATCGCGGAGGCCACCCGGGGCCAGGCCGTCAGCGGCGCGAGCGCGGGCAGCGGGGTGCGTCCGGTGGACGGCAGGGGCTCTGACACTGTGTCACTCCGTTTCCGGCCGGGCGGGCGCCGGCTCGCTGATCCAGAACTCCTCGACGGCGGAGGCGAGTACGCGTTCCTGGAACGGCTCCGGCACGACCGGGCGGGTCTGGCCGGGGGCGAAGAGCTCGACCTGGGTGCGGTGTTCGCGGAAGGCGGCCCGCTTGAGCGGCAGCTGCTCGGTGATGTCGACGGTGACGAGTCGCTCGGCCGCGCCGGCGCCGTCGGCGGGCGGGTTCCGGTTGACGAAGGCGAACTCCTGCTCCGTCCGCTCGTCCCAGACCACGTAGCGGTAGACGGTCGGTGTGAGGTCCAGCTCCGCGAGGCAGCCGAGCACGGTCTCGCCGGTCAGCCGGTGGTCGGCGTTGAGTTCCCGCACCTCGTGCGGGAGGTAGATCTCGGCGACGCCCGGGTGGACGCGGAGCAGTTCCAGGACCCTGTCGTGGAACGGCTTGAGGTGGTCGGCGAGCCGGGTGTCCGGGAAGTCCAGGAAGTGCACGGCGTCCTCCGGCAGTCCGAGCGCCCGCGCGGCCGCCCGGGCCTCCTGGCGGCGGATGACCCGCAGCTCGGCCGGGGTGGGGTCGCTGTGGATGCCGAGCACCGCGGAGTGCGACATGGCGCCGTCGGTGGCGAAGACCACCCGCACGCCGGTGCCCTCGGAGACCAGCCGGGCGATGGTGCCGCCGCAGGCGATCACCTCGTCGTCGGGATGCGGTGCGAAGACCAGCACGCTGCCGCGGGAACGCCGGGTGCGCAGGTGCCATTCGGTCCACGTGCCGAGGAGCGGCGGAGTCATCGGCTGCTCCCCTCGGTGACGGCCTGCGCGACGGCCCGCCCGGCGACGCGCCCGGCGGGCTGCTCGGCGGGCGGGCCCGGTTCGGCGGCCCGGTCGATCGCGCGGGTGACCGTGCCGAAGAGGTCGGTGACAGCTCCCTCGGCGAGCCCGCGGGAACGCAGGATGTCCTCGATCTCCTCGAAGTGGTGGTCGGGGACGAGCCTGGCCACCGGAGTGTCGAACTTGTCTGCGAAGTAGCGGTAGTTGGCGGCCGCCGCCGCCATGTTGTCCTGGTAGCTCTTGGGGTGGGGCACGTGCAGCGAGGCGGCGTCGCGGCTCAGCTCGAACCGGGCGCCCGCCTGGTGCAGCCGGTAGCCGAGGTCGACGTCCTCGGCTCCCCAGGAGCGGTACGCCTCGTCGAACCCGCCGACCTCGCGCAGTTGGGCCGTGTTCGCGGACACGTGGCACGTCCACCACATGAGCCAGGGCGCGGTGAGTACGCCGAGCTCCTCGCCGTACCGCTCGTAGTAGGTCTCCCGGAGGTCCAACCAGCGGCGCTGTTCGCCGAACCGGCGTATGGAGGCGTCCGGGTCGGCGAAGTCGATCTCCTGGAGGATCCGTTCGCCGTCCTCGTTGCCCTCGTTGAAGCAGTGGACGTAGCCCTGGACGGCGACCGGGCCGTCGGCCCGGCGGTGCGCGGCGAGGTGTGCGGCCAGCGCCCCGGAGTGCAGGACGACGCCGGAGTCCACGAAGACGCAGATCCCGCTGCGGGCGTTGTCGATGCCGACGTTGCGGGCCTTGGCGACCCGGTAGCCTTCGTCCTCCTGGAAGAAGTAGTGGGCGTCGAGCCGGTCGTGGTAGCCGGCCACGACCTCGGCCGTGTCGTCGGCGGAGCCGTCGTCGACGACGATCACCTCGAAGGCCTCGCCCGGGGCGAGGCGTTGGCGGGCCAGTGAGTCCAGGGTGTGCCGGAGCAGCTCCGAGCGGTTGTAGGTGGGCACGATCACCGTGCAGGCGGGCAGCGCGGTCATGCGGCGTTCCCTTCGGGGATCTCGGTCGGTGCGGAGGTGCGCGGGCTGCCGGGTGCGAAGACCAGCAGGCCGGCGAGGGCGGTGAGGCCGGCGCACACCCAGAAGACCTGCCCGTAGCCCGTCCAGGTCGCGACCGTGCCGACCACCAGGCCGCCGAGGAACATGCCGGTCTTGAAGGCACTCGCGTAGAGCGAGGAGGCGGTGCCGGGGCGCCCGGGCAGGGAGTCCTGGAGCATCACGACCGGGATGTTCATCACGACCGCCGTCCAGAACGCGTTGGGCAGTTGGAGGAGCAGCAGCAGCGTGCGGCTGTGGACCAGCGGCAGGGCCGCGAAGAAGAGCGTGGCGCAGACGGTGGCCAGCAGCAGCAGCCTGGTCTTGCCGATCCGGTCGGCCCAGACGCCGACCCCGATCATCAGCGGGATCTCCAGCACCGCGCTCAGCCCGAGCAGGAGGCCGGCGAAGGCGGTGCTCAGGTGGAGCTCCGAGGTGACGCGCAGGGAGAGGTCGATCTGGTACATCATGTTGGCGCCCAGCAGCAGCACGATCGCCGCGAGCAGCCGCGCGGTGTGCGCGCCGAGCCCGGCGAAGAGTCCGCGCAGCCCGGGAGCGGTGTCGGCGGACGGGTCGTCCGGGGCCGGCCGGGGGAGCCGGGGCAGGCCCCAGCGGCAGATCGCCGCGGCGAGCAGCGACAGGCCGGCCGCGCTCGCGTAGAGCACCGTGAAGGACCAGCGGGCGACCAGCCAGAAGGCGACCGGCGGCCCGATCACCCAGGCGAGCGACGTGATCGAGCGCTGGAAGCCGTTGAAGAACGGTGCGTCGACCTGCCTCGCCTCGGCCAGCTCCCGGGTGTAGGCGAAGAGTTGGCCGAAGCAGGCGCCCCCGAGGCCGAAGCACACCATGCCGGCCGGCAGCAGCAGGTAGTAGTCGCGGAACACGGAGTAGCAGAGCGCCCCGACGGCGTTGCAGAGCGCGGTCAGCACCAGCACCGTACGGCGGTCGCGCAGCCGGTCGGAGACGACGCCCATGGCCAGGTCGGTGCCGATCTCCCCGACCGACCTGACGGCGAAGAACAGGCCGATCATCAGCGGGGTGGCGTGGACGGCGTCCGCCAGGAAGAGGCTGACGGTCGGGATCACGAACGCGCCGGCCAGCCCGACCACGCCGTTCGCGGCGATCAGGCTCTGGACCGACCGGTCGGCGAGCAGGCGCCACCGGCTGACGGCGGGCACCGGGGCGACGGGCACGGCGCTCTCGACGGGTTCCGCGGTCATGCCGTCGCCTCCTCGGGCCCGCCGGTGCGCTGCCGGTACGGCAGCCAGGGGGCCAGCTCGCGCCCGGCCGGGACGCGGGCGGCCGCGGCCAGGTCGTCCGGGCCGATCACCGCCCCGGCGAGCAGGCGTTCGCGGGTGTGCGCCGGGAGGGCGGCCAGGATGCGGTGCCGTACGCCGGCCAGGTCCAGCCGGTCGTCGAGCGCGGCCGGGATCGGCGTGGCCCGGCCGGGCTCCAGGTTTCCGGGGGCGACCTGGCTGGAGACGACCGTCCAGTACGCGGCGAAGTCGACGGCCGGGTCCGGCAGGCTGCCGCTGAGCAGGCCCAGCCGGATGGTCTCCAGCCAGCAGTCGAGGTAGCGGCGGTCCTGGAGGGCGCCCATGTGGCGGCTGCACCAGTCGGCGCGGGCGTCGGCGTCGGGCAGGGCCGCCTTCCCGGTGATGACGGCGATCGCCCAGCCGGCCACGGCTTCGAAGTACGGGCAGGCGGTGCCGAACGCCTCGGTGTCCACCGGGGTGTTGACCACGGCGAGGGTCGGGTCGTGGCGCCAGAAGTGGTGCTCGTACAGGTCCTCGCGGCGCAGTCCGTCGATGAAGCCGTAGTCGGGCATCTCGTAGCCGAGGCACAGCACCACGGCGTCGTACTCGCGGCGGGAGCCGTCGGCGAACTCCACCGAGCCGTCCTCGGCGAACCGCTCGAAGGCCGGCGCCGGGTGCACGTCCCCGGCGTGGACCCGGGGGACGATCCGGTCGTTGACGTGGACCGCGCCGTGGAAGCCCTCCTCGGGCAGCAGGCCGGTGGCCCGGTACATCGCCATGTACTCGGGGAGGTGCTCCGTGAGCCAGTCGAGGTAGACCGCGTACGGCACCTCCTCGACGGCGACGCGTCCCGCGTACGAGAAGAGCGCGTCGTTGTAGAGGTCTCCGACGAGGCGCGGCAGGAAGAGCTGGTGGCGGCGCACCGACCAGTCCACGTGCGCGGCGGCGCCGCCGAGGTCGGCGGCGATGTCGGCGCCGCTGACACCGCCGCCGACGACCAGCACCCGCCGGCCGGTGAACTCCGCGGGGCCGCGGTACTCGGGGGCGGTCAGGATCCGCACGGGCGCTGTCGGGGCCGGCAGGCGGGCGGGCAGCCGGGGCTGCCAGAGCTCGCCGTTGGCGACCAGGACGGCGTCGGCCGTCCCGGTGTGCTCCCGGCCGTCGGCCGTGCGGGTGGTGACCTGCCAGCAGCCGTCCGTCCTGGCGACCCGGACGACCTCGGTGCCGAGCTCGACGGCATCGAGGAGGCCGTACCGGGCGGCGTAGGAGCGCAGGTAGTCCTGGACCTCGTGCTGGGTGGGGAAGTCGGTGGTGAACCCGGGCGGGTGGTCGCTGAACGGCATGCTCATGCGGGAGCTCTGCATGCGCACACCCGCGTAGGCGCCGCCGCCCGAGGGGTTCCAGATGCCGCCGAGGTCGTCGCGCTTCTCGTAGCAGACGACGTCGAGGCCGGCGGAGCGGGCCTGCCGCACGCAGGTGAGCCCTGCGGGGCCGGCTCCGATCACGACTGTTCGCATGGAGTCTCCAGGCTCATGGTCGGGTTCACGGGCGCGTTCACGGGCTCGTTCACGGGAGCGTTCGTGGGAGCGTTCACGGGCGGGCGCACGGTCGGGCTCGGCACGGGATCCGACCGGCCGTCAGATGAACGGGTCGAAGTCGTCGCACAGCTCCGCCTCCGGCCTGCTCGGCAGGATGGCGATCTCCTGGTTGGAGGGGTGTCGCGCGCAGACGAACCGGCAGTCCCGGCTGGGGTCGATGACGCCGGTGTCGGCGGCCGACCACATCTCGGCGAAGGTCGACTGCTGGATGTCGCCGATCCGGCCCTTGGGGTTGCCCCGGTGGTACGGGCAGACGTAGACGCCGGTCGGCGTGACGGTGGTGCGCAACTCGGCGACGGCGCACCGGTGGTAGTCCTTCTCCTCGACGGAGTCGGTGCTGCTCCGCACGGACTGCCAGTTGGAGGAGTGCAGGACGTGGAAGCCGTCGTCCTCCAGCTCGCGCAGCCGGGCTATCTGCTCCTCGACGGCCGCGATGTCCTCGGCGCGCTGGTTGACCGTGTAGTGGTCCTCGTCGAGCATCGCCTTGACCTCGAAGTAGTCGCAGCCGATCTCCTTGGCGAGCACGCCGGCCCGGTACACCTCGGCGTAGTTGGAGTCGGTGACCCGGCCCGCCTCGTCGAAGCGCTGCATCAGCAGGAACGAGTAGCCGAGCCGGCCGGACTTGCGGGCGGCCAGCGTCCGCATGTTGTCGATGACCTGGGGGAACGCGCTGCGCTTGCCCCGGCTGGGGCGGAACTTGGCGTAGGTGTCGGCGGTGCCGGCGTCGATCGAGACCCGCACCCAGGAGAGCATGTCGGCGAGCTGGTCGAGGTAGCGGTGGATCTGGGTGCCGTTGGTGACGAGGCCGAGCTTGATCCCGGCCTCGTGCAGCACCTCGATGATCCGGCCGGCGGAGCGGTGCATCAGCGGCTCGCCCCCGCCGATCAGGATCACGGCGAGGACCTTGGAGTCGGCGAGTTCGTGGGCGAGGCGCAGGATGCGGTCCTGGCCGATCTGCCCGTGGTGCAGGACCTGGGAGGAGATGCACTCCGGGCAGGCCAGGTCGCAGACGGTGGTCGGGTCGAGGTCGACGACGAGGGGGGAGGCGAGGCGCCGCCCCTGTGCGACGTCGAGGACGGCGGGGTGGACGGAACGCTGGTAGAGCTTGCCGACGAGGTCGAGATTGCGCTCGACGAACTGGGTGCCGACGGCGTCACCCAGCTGAGTACGTGGCTCGTCCATGCGGACTTCATCTCCTGTCCGGCGCAGATTTGGGAGCGCTCCCACGCAAAGGTTGCAAGAGCCCCGTGTCGAAGTGGAAGCGTTTCCGTGAAACTAGCCCGGCTCGGTGCGCCGAGTCAACGGACATCGGCGGCGGGCTGCCGGGCGGTGAACCACGGTTGAGGACCTGTCAAATCGACCAGCGAACAGGCTGGTTGCCGGTCGTCCGAGAGGGCATGGAGAGGCCGGACGGCACCCGGGCCCCGGGCGCCGTCCGGCTTTGCCGTCCTCCCCTCGGCGGCCTCCCCGGGCCGCGCGCCGTCAGTCCAGTCCGCCCCGGCGGATCACCTCGGAGTACCAGCGGGCGCTGGCCTTCGGCGTGCGCACCAGGGTGTCGTAGTCGACGTGGACGATGCCGAAGCGCTTGTCGTAGCCGTACGCCCACTCGAAGTTGTCGAGCAGGGACCACAGGAAGTAGCCCCGGACGTCCGCGCCGCCGGCGATCGCGTCGGCGACCGCGCCCAGGTGGGCCCGGAGGTAGGCGGTCCGCTCGGGGTCGTGCACGGTGCCGTCGGGCGAGACGGTGTCCTCGAAGGCGGCGCCGTTCTCGCTGACCATCAGCGGCAGGCCGAACTCGCGGTGCATCGCGAGCAGCGCGTCGGACAGCCCGGTCGGGTCGATCGGCCAGCCCATGGCGGTGAGGTCGTCGTTGGCGAGGTGGAAGGCGACGTCGTCGGCGCCCGGCCAGGGGGAGGACTGGCCGCCGCCGTGCCCGTCCTGGCGGGGGAGGCGTCCGGCGTCCGCCGGGGCGGAGACGACGGTCGGGTTGTAGTAGTTGAGGCCGAGCAGGTCGATCGGACGGGAGATCTCGGCGAGGTCGCCGTCGTGGACGAGGCCGTCCCAGTCGACCAGGTGCGCGGTGTCCTCCAGGAGGTCCTCGTCGTACCGGCCCTTGAGCATCGGGCCGGTGAAGACCCGGTTGCCGACGGCGTCGATCCGGCGGGCCGCCGCCAGGTCCTCCGGGCGCTCGCTGAGCGGCCGGACGACGTGCAGGTTGAGCGAGACGGCCACCTGGGCGGCGGACGGCAGCGCGGCGCGCAGGGCGCCGACGGCCAGGCCGTGGCCGAGGTTGAGGTGGTGGGCGGCGCGCAGGGCGTCGGCCGGATCGGTGCGGCCCGGGGCGTGGACGCCGGCGCCGTAGCCGAGGAAGGCGCTGCACCAGGGCTCGTTGAGGGTGGTCCAGGTGGACACCCGGTCGCCGAGCGCCTCGGCGACGAGCGTCGCGTAGTCGGCGAAGCGGTAGGCGGTCTGCCGGGCCGGCCAGCCGCCCCCGGCGGGGCCGCCGTCCGACGGGGTCTCCAACTCCTGCGGCAAGTCCCAGTGGTAGAGCGTGGCGACCGGGGTGATGCCGTGGGCGAGCAGTTCGTCGGTGAGCCGGCGGTAGAAGTCGAGGCCCTGCTGGGCGGCCGGGCCGCGTCCGGTGGGCTGGACGCGGGGCCAGGCGATGGAGAAGCGGTAGGAGGTCAGGCCGAGGTCGGCCATCAGCCGGACGTCCTCGCGGAAGCGGTGGTAGTGGTCGAGCGCGGTGTCTCCGGTGTCGCCGTTGGCGACCTTGCCGGGGGTGTGGCTGAAGATGTCCCAGATCGAGGGGGCGCGGCCGTCCTCCGCGACGGCGCCCTCGATCTGGTAGGCGGCGGTGGCCGTCCCCCAGGCGAAGGCCGGCGGGAAGGCGCGTCGGGCGGTGCGGATGTCCGGTGAGGCCACGGTCATGACAGGGGTACTCCAATGGTGTGTGGTGGTCGTCGGGTGCCGGCCGGGGGCCGGTCACCCTTTCAGTGCGCCCTGGGTGATGCCGCCGACGATCTGGCGGCCGAAGACGGTGAAGACCAGGAGCAGCGGCACGGTGCCGACGAGCGCGCCGGCCGTGATGACGGACCAGTCGGTGGACCAGCCGGTGCCGAGCCCGGCGAGGGCGACCTGGACCGTGGGGTTGACGGCGCCGTTCATCGCGATGACGGGCCACAGGAAGTCGTTCCAGGACTGGACGAAGGTGAGCATGCCCAGTACGGCCATGGCGGGCCGGGCGACGGGCAGGACGACGTGCCAGACGACGCGCAGCGAGTTCGCCCCGTCGATCCGGGCCGCCTCCAGCAGTTCGGTGGGCAGGGCCTGGGTGAGGTACTGGCGCATGAAGAACACGCCGAAGGCGGTCACCAGGGTGGGCAGGATGAGCGCGCCGAGCTGGTTGCCGAGCCCCAGGTGCCGCATCAGGATGAACAGCGGCACGATGCTGACCTGGGCGGGCACGGCCATGGTGGCGACGACCAGGGCGAGCATCGGGCCGCGGCCGCGGAAGCGCAGCTTGGCGAACGCGAAGCCGGCCAGGACGGAGAACGCCACCGTGCTGACCGCGACGGTGCCGGCGACCAGGGTCGAGTTGAGCAGCGCGACGCCCATGCCGCGCGCCCCGGCGTTGTGCCACACGTAGCCGATGTTGTGGAACAGGTTCGAGCCGGGCACGAGCGGCGGGGGTGTGGAGACCACCCGGTGGCTGTCGGTCGACGCCGCCACGAGGGTCCAGTACAGCGGGAACAGCGAGGCCAGGGCGGCCAGGACCAGCGTCGCCAGGGCGAACGGACCGGCCCGGTGCTGGCCGCCCGCGCCGGGGGAGCGCAGCCGGTTCCGGCGCCCGGTGCCGGCCCGGCCGGCGGTCGGCTCCGCCGGCCGGGCCGCCGGGGCGGCGGGGGAGGCGGGAGCGGGGGAGCCGGGGGAGTCGGCGGAGGTGGTGGTCATGTCGGCGTCCTTCGCGGTCACTTGGCGGAGCGCAGGCGGCGGGCGATCAGCGTGTTGGCCAGGCCGACCAGCAGGAGCAGCCCGAACATCAGCCACGCGATGGCGGAGGCGCGTCCGAGCATGCTGTAGTGGAAGCCCTGGTCGTACATGAGGATGCCGAGGGTCTCGTACTGGTGGTTCGTGCCGCCCTGGTGGCCGCTCTGCCCGCCGAACAGGTAGGGCTCGCCGAAGAGTTGGGTCGCTCCGATGAACGAGACGACGACGGTGAACAGGATGGTGGGGCGCAGTTCGGGGATCGTGACGTTGCGGAACTGCTGCCAGCGGTTGGCGCCGTCGATCGCGGCGGCCTCGTACAGCTCGCGGGGGACGGCCTGCATGGCGGCGAGGTAGATCAGCGCGTTGTAGCCGGTCCAGCGCCAGATGACGATCGTCGAGACGGCGAACTGGGAGGTCCAGCCGCCGGATTCCCAGTGGACCGGTCCGATGCCCACGAGGCCGAGCAGCCAGTTGGCCATGCCGCCCTCGGGGCTGAAGATCAGCGCGAAGACGAGCGTGGCGGCCGCCACCGACGTCGCGTACGGCGCGAGCAGCGCCGTGCGGAAGAAGCCGCGGGCCGGGAGCCGGTAGTTGAGCAGGTGGGCGAGGCCGAGTGCGATCAGCAGCTGCGGGACGGTGGACAGCACGCCGAGGGTGACCGTGTTGCGCAGGGCGTGCCAGAAGAGCTCGCTCGGCGGCCCGAACAGCAGGTCGGTGTAGTTCTGCAGTCCGACCCAGTCGGCCTGGTCCACGTTGTAGAGGCTGACCTGGTGCAGGGAGAGCCAGCCGGTGTAGACGAGCGGGAAGAGCCCGAACACCGCGAACACGACGAAGAAGGGCGCGACGAACATGTAGGGCGAGCCGGCGTGGTCCCAGCGCCGGAGCCGGGCGCGCAGGCCCGTCGGTGTCGCCCGGCGCTCCGGAGGGTTCGTGGCGGGCGGCTCTGCCGGGTCTCTTCGGTGGGTGCGGGTCGAGGTGGCCACAGGGTTCCTCCGTGCCGGGTCGACGGCCGGGCGGGGTCGTCGCGTCGTTCTGGAAAGGGTTTCGGTCGGTGCCGGCTGCTCGCGGGCGGACGCCGTACGGACCACGTGCGGGGCAGGGCCGGGGCGGTCCGTACGGCCGGGCCCGCGGCTACTGGATGGTGCTCGCGATCTGCTTCAGGGTGGCGGCCCAGGCGTCGTCGGAGCTCATGTGGTTCTGCTCCATCAGCAGCACGCCGTTGCTGAACACCCCGTGGAAGTCACCGTGGTGCGGGCCCGTCTCGGCGGGCTGGATGGCCTTGGCCGCGGTGGAGAAGATCTGACCGGTGGGGGCGTTGGGGCCGATGTAGGGGTTGGTGAAGTCCGTGACGCCCGGGAGCGTGTACGCCTTCTGGTTGGCGGGGATGTTGCCGACCTTCTGGAACACCTTGGCCTGCTGCTCGGGCGCCGTCAGCCAGACGGCCAGCGCCTGGGCCTGGGCGACGTGCTTGCCGGAGGCCGGCACGGCCAGGAACGAGCCGCCCCAGTTCCCGGCGGCGGGAGCCTGGGCGATGTTCCACTTGCCGGCGTTGTCGGGACCGGAGAACTTCTCGATGTTGGCCTGCTGCCACGACGGGCAGACGGTCGTGGCGAACGTGGAGTTGGAGAAGGCCGTCTGCCAGGGGGTGTCGAACTCCTTGAGGCCCTGGGTGATTCCGGCCTGGACCGCGTCGGCGGCCAGCTTCCAGCCGTTCTTCACGCCGGCGGAGTTCTGGTAGTCGGCCTTGCCGTTCTTGTAGTACTGCTCGGCGTCGGAGGAGACCACGCCGTTGTACAGGCCGGTGGCGGTGTCCATGAAGGCGGTGCCCTTGGGGGCCTTGGCCTGGTACTGGCGGCCGACCTCGACGTACTTCGCCCAGTCGCCCGCCCACAGGGCGCTGACGGCGGCCGGGTCGGCGGGCAGGCCCGCCGCCTGGAAGAGGTCCTGGCGGTAGCAGATCGCCATCGGGCCGACGTCCGTGCCGAGGCCGACGGTCTTGCCCTGGGCGGTGGTCGCCTGCTTCCACTTCCACGGCAGGTAGGCGTCCTTCTCGACACCCTGGGCGTGCGCCAGATCGGTGAAGGCACCGCTGAGCTGGTCGGAGGTGGCGAGCGCGATCCGGGTCACTTCGAGTGCCTGGATGTCGTCGAGTCCGCCGCCCGACAGGCGGGTCTGCAGGGCGGTCCAGTAGTCGCCCTCCTGGGTGGTGGTGTTCTCCTTGATCGTGATGTTCGGGTGGGCCTTCATGTACTCGTCGAAGAGCCCGGACTCCTTGTAGCCGAAGGTGCCGAAGTCGCCCACGGTGAGCGTGATCTTCGCGTTGGGGTCGTCCGAGCCGGCCTCTCCCGAGGCGCATCCGGTGGCCAGGGCCGCGGTGACGACGGTGGCCGACAGGAGGGCGGCGGCTCTGCGGGAACGGCTGCGCAGGAACATGGGGTTCTCCAGGAGCGGTAGCGGGATGCGCGAGGGTGGTCGCGTGCTCGTGGCGCCGGGGGCGGAGCCGCGAGCGGGCGCGAGGGGGTGAGGGGGAGGGGCCTGGGCGCGGAATCGGTCGGACGGCCCCGGGAGCGCCGTCCGAGAAGTGGAAGCGCTTCCAGTTGGGAAACCCTGCTCCCTGGAGCGGGAGACTGTCAAGAGGTGTTCAAGGGGTGTCCCGCCGAGGGGCTTCGAGCCGGTGCGCCGGTCGCGGGCAGGGCGGATCGCCGCACCAGCGGGGTGCGGTCACGACTGGTCAGCTCCGTCGCGGGCGCGGTTCGACGCGCGCAGGGCAGGGCCCGGGCGACGGAGCCGGGGCGCCCGCCGGGCCATCGGTCCGGGCGGCGGCGGACGATGGTGGAAGCGCTTCCGGAGCGGACGGCGGGCCGGATCGGCACGCGCCGGATCGGCACGCGTTCGGGCCGGTCCGCGCCGAGGGCCGGAAGGCGCGGTCGGAAGGCGCTCAGGGCCGGGACGTGCTCAGGACCGACGCTCAGGACCGGAAGACGCTCAGGGCCGGAAGGCGCTCCGCGGTCGGAACGCCGCCGCGGGCGAGGTCAGCCGGCCGTCGAGGGCGCGGATTCGCGGACCGTCAACCGGGTGGGGAGCACGAGGGGGCTCGGGTCGTGGCCGTCGATGACGGCCGCGAGCATCCGGGCCATCTCCAGGCCGAGCGCCCGCACCGGCTGGCGCACGGTCGTCAACGGCGGGTCGGCGTACAGGGCGCTGGCGAGGTCGTCGAAGCCGACGACCGCGACGTCCTCGGGGACGCGTCTGCCGTGTCGGCGCAGGGCGCGCAGCGCTCCCAGCGCCATGCCGTCGTTGGCGGTGAACACCGCGTCGATGTCCGGGCGGTCCGCGAGCAGCCGCTCCATGGCGGCCTCGCCGCCGGCCTGGGTGAAGTCGCCCGGCACCACGCCCGCGGCGGACCGCCCGGCCAGCACGAGCGCCTCGCGGAAGCCCTGTTCGCGGGCGACGGCCGCCTGCAGGTCGACCTGGCCGGTGATCATCGCGATGTTGCGGCGTCCGCCGCGCACCAGGTGCTCGACGGCCAGGCGCGCGCCGCCCCGGTTGTCCGGGTCGACGTACCAGCGGGGCGTGCCCGCCAGTGGCAGGCCGCCGAAGACCACGGGCAGGTCCGTCTCCTCGGCCAGGCGGCCGAGCGGGTCGTCGCCGCGCACCGCCATCAGCATCACGCCGTCGGCCCGGTGGGAGCTCAGGATGCGGCGCAGCCGCTCCTTGCCGCGGGGCGTGTTGGCCAGCAGCAGGACCAACTCCAGATCCGTCTGGTCGAGGAAGGAGCTGACGCCCACCGTCACCTCGGCGAAGAACGGGTCGGCGAACAGGCCGGGTTCGTCGCTGGACACCGCCAGCACGACCGCCCCCGCGCGCCGGGTCGCCAGGGCCCGTGCGGTCGGGTTCGGCACGTAGCCGAGCTCGCGGACCGCCCGCTCCACCGCGGCGCGCTTGGCCGCGCTGACGTGCGGCACGTTGTTGATGACGCGGGACGCCGCCGTGCGCGAGACACCGGCCCGGGCCGCGACCTCGTCCAGCGTCGGCTGGCGTCGTGGAGACGTCTCCATCGCGATTGCTGATCCTCCTGTTGCCGTCGGGCTTTCTCCGGACCATGGTTCCACAGGCGTCCCGTGCCACCAGGGCGACCGACCGGCCCGCGCGCCCCCGCTGATCGGAAGCGCTTCCACACTCTAGGCCAGCCGCGCCCGGTTTTGCCGGGACAGCGGTGACTCCGGTCGATTTCCTGCGGGGACGACGGTGCGCCGCAGTTGCTGCACGCGTCTTGACACCGGGTTCGGATCGGCTCAATCATCTGGCAACTGGAAGCGCTTCCAACTTCCGCCCCCACCCCACCCAGTGGAGGAAGCACCATGCGCCGCTCCCCCCGTAGGCTCTTCCTGCTCCTGGCCCCAGCGCTGACCGCCCTCCTGCTCGCGGTCCACCCCGGCACCGCGTACGCCGCCGACCCCACCACCATGACCAGCGGCTTCTACGTCGACCCCGACTCCTCCGCGCGGCAGTGGGTCAACGCCCACCCCGGCGACGGCCGCGCCCCCGCCATCCGCTCGTCGATCGCCGACGTGCCCACGGCACGCTGGTTCGGCAACTGGAGCGGCACCATCGGCACGGCGACCGGCGCCTTCGTCGGCGCGGCCGCCGCCAACCGCAAGCTGCCCGTCCTGGTGGCGTACAACATCCCCAACCGCGACATCTGCGCCGGCCAGTCCGGCGGCGGCGCGGGTTCCGACGCCGACTACGCCACCTGGATCGCCGCCTTCGCCGGCGGCATCGGCAACCGGCCGGCGGTGGTCGTCCTTGAACCCGACGCACTGGGGGACGAGTCCTGCATGACGCAGAGCCAGATCGCCGCGCGCAACGCGCTGCTGAACAACGCCATCGCGCAGTTCAACGCCAAGGCCCCGAACACCTGGGTCTACCTGGACGCCGGCAACCCGGCCTGGCTGAGCGCCACCACCATGGCCCAGCACCTGGCCGCGGCCGGGGTGAAGGGAGCCCACGGGTTCTCGCTCAACGTGTCCAACTCCTTCACCACCGCGCAGAACACGGCGTACGGCAACTCCGTCAACGCGGCCCTGCGGTCGTCCTACGGGTACACCAAACCGTTCGTCGTCGACACCAGCCGCAACGGCAACGGATCCGACGGCAACTGGTGCAACGCGGCGGGGCGCAGGATCGGCACGCCCACGCAGATCGGCGGCGGCGCCGAGATGCTGCTGTGGATCAAGGCGCCCGGCGAGTCCGACGGCAACTGCGGCACCGGCGCCGGATCGAGCGCCGGGCAGTTCCTGCCGCAGGTCGCGTACAACCTGATCTACGGCTACTGACCGTGGACCGGCACCGGCCCCCGCCCCCCGGGACCGGTGCCGCCGCACGCCCCGCCCACTCCGCCCCCACACCGCTGCACTCGCGCCCCGGCCACTCCGCCCCCACACCGCTGCACTCCCGCCCCCAGCCCTCCTGCCCCGCCCCGAGAAACCGACAAGGACACCTCGTGAGACCACGCATCCCCCGCTCGCTGATCCCCGTCGGCATCGCCGCCCTGCTGATCGGGCTCGCCGTCCCGGCGCAGGCCCAGGCCCAGGGCCAGGAGCAGGGCCAGGGCCGCCGGGCGACCGGCCACACGCTGCCCGCCGACACCCGCTTCTACGTCGAACCGGACCGCGACGCCGCCCGGCAGTCCGTCACCGACCTGCTGCACGGCGACTTCGCCGGCGCCACCACCATGGCGAAACTCGCCAGTTGGCCCGGCGCCCACTGGTTCTCCGACGGCACACCGGCCGAGGTCGAGGAGCAGACGCGAACCCTGGTCCGCCGCGCGGCCCGCACCGGGACCGTCCCGGTCCTGGTCGCCTACGACATCCCGGGGCGGGACTGCTCCCAGTACTCGAGCGGAGGCGCGCAGTCCGACGCGGACTACCAGGCCTGGATCGCCGCGCTGGCCCGCGGCGTCGGCCGCGACAAGGCGGTGGTCGTCCTCGAACCCGACGGCCTGGCCAATCTCCCCCGCGACTGCTCTCCCACCACCGACCCCACCGGCACCCTCACCGCGGGGCGCATCGCCGACCTCCGCTACGCCGTCGACGCCCTGGAGAAGCAGCCGAACACCACCGTCTACCTCGACGCGGGCAACAGCCACTGGCAGAGCGTGGGCACCATGACGCAGCGCCTGATGCAGGCGGGCGCCGACCGCGCCCAGGGCTTCTCGCTGAACGTCTCCAACTTCTTCGCCACCGACCTGTCCGACCGCTACGGCACCTGGGTGTCGGACTGCCTCTGGTACGCCACCAAGGGCCCGGAGGCCGCCCGCGGGCACGCCGAGGCGTGCGCCGGCCAGTACTTCTCCCCGGCCGCCCCCAACGACGGCCGCCCCGGCAACGCCGTCGACGTGGACGACCCCGCCACCTGGCACTGGACCGACCTGTGGTTCCAGCAGAACGTCGGCACCCCGCCCGCGGGCGAACGCACCCACTTCGTCGTCGACACCAGCCGCAACGGGCAGGGCTCCTGGACGCCGCCGGCCGGCAAGTACACCGGCGACCCGCAGATCTGGTGCAACCCGCCCGGACGCGGCATCGGCGACCGCCCCACGGCCGGCACCGGGACCGCGCTCGCGGACGCCTACCTGTGGATCAAGACGGTCGGCCAGTCCGACGGACAGTGCAACCGCAACATCCCCGGCGGAACGATCGACCCGGAGTACGGCATCGTCGATCCGGCGGCCGGCGCCTGGTGGCCCGAACAGGCCGCCACACTGGTGCGGAACGCCCGCCCGGCACTGACCTTCAACAGCGGGTACTGAACCCGGGCCGGACGGCTCCCCCTCCCCGGCATGAAAGTTACGCCGTCCACCGCACCGTTCACCGCAGCTCAGCCCGCCGCCCCGACCCGGGCGGCGGGCCGTGCCGTTGACGCGCGACGGCGCCTCCGCCGACTCTCGGGGCACCGTCGGCGACCCGCGCCACCCCCACCCGCGTTGCCCCACGGCCCCACCCCACCCGCGTTGCTCCCACGGCCCCACCCGCTCGCGTTGCTCCCACGGTCCCACCCCCCGAGAGGAACACGCCCATGCCCCTGCGGCCCCCACCGGGCACCTCGCGCCTGCCCGCCGCCCTGGCGGGCCTGGCCCTGCTGGCCGCCGGCCTGCTCTGGAACACCGCTCCGAACGCCGACGCGGCCGCCACCGCCACCACCACCGCGGCCGCCACCGCCACCACGGCAACGGTGAGCGTGAACGCCGCGCAGTCCCTCGCCACCGTCCCCGCCACCGCGATCGGCACCAACGGCTCGGTCTACGACAGCAAGCTGACCGACGCCGCCGTGCCCGGCCTGCTCAGGCAGGCCGGCGTCGGCCTGGTCCGCTTCCCGGGCGGCAGCTCGTCCGACAGCTACGACTGGAAGACCAACACCGACCTCACCAACGGCCCCCAGGCCGTCGACTTCGACCAGTACGCCGCCATGCTCCGCCAGTCCGGCGCCCAGGGCATGGTGACGGTCAACTACGGCAGCGGCGACACGATCGGTGCCACGAAGTCCCCGGCCGAGACCGGTGCCCAGCTCGCGGCCGACTGGGTGCGGTACGCCAACATCACGCACGACTACCACATCAAGTACTGGGAGATCGGCAACGAGATCTACGGCAACGGGACCTACACGGCCGACTGGGAGACCGACAAGCACTGCACCGGCGCCGCCCCGGCCGACTGCGGCCCGGCGGTGTACGCGCGGAACACCAAGGCGTACATCGCGGCGATGAAGGCCGTCGACCCGACCATCGAGATCGGCGTGGTGCTCACCGCGCCCGGCAACTGGCCGGACGGCGTCACCTCGGCGGGCAGCCCGCAGC
Source organism: Streptomyces sp. NRRL S-350 (assembly GCF_000719705.1). GTDB lineage: Bacteria > Actinomycetota > Actinomycetes > Streptomycetales > Streptomycetaceae > Kitasatospora. The sequence continues at coordinate 133,657 of NZ_JOHO01000010.1, forward strand.
CGTGGAACCAGACCGTGATGACCGCACTGGCCGGGCAGATCGGCTTCGCGGACGTGCACTGGTACCCGCAGAACCCGGGCAGCGTCAGCCCGCCCGGCCCGACCGACGCGGGCCTGCTCGCCGCCTCGGCGCAGATCCCCACCATGGTCGGCACACTGCGCTCGCAGCTCGGCCAGTACGCGGGCGACAGCTCGGTGCCGATCATGGTGACCGAGACCAACTCGGTCTCCTCCAACCCCGGCAAGCAGACCGTCGGCCTGGTCAACGCGCTCTTCCTGCCGCAGGACTACCTCGGCTGGCTCGCCAACGGCGTCTCCAGCGTGGACTGGTGGCAGATCCACAACGGCATCGTGACCACCGGTGACAACGGCTCCGCGCTCTACGGTTCGGCCGCCTACGGCGACTACGGCATGCTCGCCGACGGCAGCTGCGGCACGGTCAACGGTGCGCAGGTGTGCGAACCGGCGCCCGACACGCCGTTCCCGGCGTACAACGCGATGACGCTGCTCGGCAGGTTCGCCCACCCGGGCGACACCCTGGTTGCGGCCGGGTCCAGCCGGCCCCTGCTCAAGTCCTACGCGGGGCGGTCCGCCGACGGCTCCCTGCGGGTACTGCTGGTGAACGACGACCCGACCGACAGCTACCAGGTGGGCCTCGACTACGCCGGGTTCACCCCGGCCCCGGGCACGCCGGTGGTGACCACGATGGCCGGCCCCTCCGCCGCCCTGACCACGGCGAGCACGGGCACCGCCGCCTCGCAGACCGTCGCACCGTACAGCGCGGTGCTGATCACCCTGCAGCCGGGCGCCGCGGCGACCCCGCCGACCACGCCGGGCACGCCCGTGGCCGCGGCCGTCACCAGCGGGTCGGTGCAGCTGAGCTGGGCCCCGTCCACCAGCTCCACCGGTCTGGCGGGCTACGACGTGGTCCGGGTCGCGGGCGGCACCGAGACCGTGGTGGCCTCGCCCACCGCCGCGAACGCGACCGTGACCGGCCTGCAGCCGGACACCGCCTACACCTTCGCCGTCTACGCCAAGGGCGCGGCGGGTGACCGCTCGGCCCGCTCCGGCACCGTCACGGTGACCACGGCGCCGGCCGGCGGCGGCACCTGCAAGGTCGGCTACTCGGTGACGGACTGGGGCAGCGGCTTCACCGCGACCCTGGTGCTCACCAACACCGGCAGCACACCGGTGAACGGCTGGACCCTCTCGTTCGCCTGGCCCGGCAACCAGCGACTGAGCACCGGCTGGAACGCCGCCTGGACGCAGTCGGGCAGCACGGTGACCGCCGGCAGCCTGGCCTACAACGCCACCCTGGCGCCGGGCGCCGCCACCACGCTCGGGCTCAACGCCTCGTACTCGGGCGCGAACCAGCCCCCGAGCGGCTTCACCCTGAACGGCACGCCCTGCGGCTGACGGGGGGCGACACGGGCCGTCCGGGCAGCGGAGTGCGCTGTCCGGACGGCCGTGCCGGAGACACCCGCGAGTGGGACGGGCCGGCACCGCGCGGGCCCCCGGCCGGACCCGACTCGCCCCGGCTCCCGATCCGGGGCAGGCCAAGGCCTGCCCCGGATCGTTTGTGAGCGCTAACATCTAGGCGGCACCCTGGCGGCATGAGACAGTGGCGCCGCTGCCCGCCGACCTGGCGGACGGTCGGACCGGGGGTATCAGTGGGGGCTGCGCGTGGGAACTGAAGCGGTCGGTACGGAGGCACGACAGCCGGTGATGGCTGACGTCGCGAAGCTGGCCGGCGTCTCCCACCAGACGGTGTCCCGGGTGCTCAACGGTGCTCCGCACGTGCGGTCCGACACCCGGGAGCGGGTGCTAGCCGCGATCCGCGAACTCGACTACCGGCCGAACTCGGCAGCCCGCGCCCTGGTCACCCGCCGCTCGCAGACCCTGGGCGTGGTCAGCTTCGACTCCACCCTGTACGGCCCCGCCTCGATGCTCGACGGCATCGAACGCGCCGCGCGCACCGCCGACTACTTCGTCAGCGTCGCCAGCCTGCGCTCCCTGGACAGCCGCTCCATGCAGGAGGCCGTGGACCGGCTGCGGGACCAGGGCGTGGAAGGCGTCGTGGTGATCGCCCCGCAGATCTCCGCGGTCGGCGCCCTCGCCAAACTGTCCAGTTCGGTACCGGTGGTCGCGGTCGGATCCGGCAGCCAGTCCCGGATGCCGATGGTGTCGTTCGACAACCGGTCCGGCGCCGAGGTCGCCACCCGGCACCTGCTCGACCTCGGCCACCGGACCGTGCACCACCTCGCCGGGCCGGCCGGCTGGCTGGAGAGCGCCGACCGCCAGGACGGCTGGCGGCGCGCCCTGGAGGCCGGCGGCGCCCGGGTGCCGCAGGTCGAGAGCGGCGACTGGAGCGCCCGCTCCGGCTACGAGGTGGGCCGCCGGATCGCGCACGATCCGGAGGTCACCGCCGTCTTCTGCGCCAACGACCACATGGCCCTCGGCCTGATCCGCGCCCTGCACGAGGCGGGCCGCGCCATGCCGGGCGAGATCAGTGTGATCGGCTTCGACGACATCCCCGAGGCCGCGTACTTCACCCCGCCGCTCGCCACCGTCCGGCAGGACTTCGGCGAACTCGGCCGCCGCGCCCTCGAACTCCTCCTGGAGGAACTGGCCGGCGTCGCCCACACCCGCGACCACGTCCAACTCTCCCCGGAGATGGTCCTGCGGCGCAGCGCCGGCCCCGCCCGCCGCGCCTGACCCGAGCCGGCGCGCCTGACCCGCGGGACCGCACCGCCGCACCTGACCCGCGCCTGCGCGCCTTGCCTGCACCCCGCTCCTGACCTGCGCCGCCGTGCCCGACCCGGCCGCCGAGGTGGCTGTCGGCGGCCGTCGGCGCGAGCGTTGCGAGCAGGTGAAGTCGTCGCGTCGTTCCCCCCGGTTCGACGGTTCTCCGTGCGCCGCGTTCCAGGTGGGCGGACGTGCGCGTCATCCGGGCACCGCGTGGTGCGCGCGGCAGGGATTCCCTCCCAAAACGGCTCAACTCCCCTCGGTGCCGTCGAGTTGATGTTGGTTCGGGTTCTCGCCGACGGAGCTGGTCAAGATTGGGTAACGGGGTGCGAGGGCCTTGCCGGTGTGGATTGTGAGCGTTAACAATCTGATCGAGCGAAGCGGCGCCGAAACCTCGCGTTCATGTGACCGGTGCCGTTCGCGCGATCGATGATCCCGAGAGGAAGTCCCACCATGTCCAAGAGAGCTGCGGCGGCCCTGGTCGCCGGTGCGATGGTCACCGTCCTCACCGCGTGCGGTTCCGGCGGCGGTGGGGGCTCGACCGACAAGGGTGCCGGCCACAAGCTCGTCGTGGGCTTCTCGCAGGTCGGCGCGGAGAGCGGTTGGCGCACCGCGAACACCAAGTCGATCCAGGAGTCCGCGAAGAAGGCGGGCATCGAGCTGAAGTTCTCCGACGCCCAGCAGAAGCAGGAGAACCAGATCAAGGCGATCCGCTCCTTCATCCAGCAGAAGGTGGACGTGATCGCCTTCTCGCCGGTGGTGGAGTCGGGTTGGGACACCGTGCTGAAGGAGGCGAAGGACGCCAAGATCCCGGTGATCCTCACCGACCGGGCGGTGGACTCCAAGGACGACTCGCTCTACGTCTCCTTCCTCGGCTCGGACTTCGTCGAAGAGGGCAAGAAGGCCGGCGACTGGCTGGTGAAGGAGTACCAGGGCAAGTCCGACGACGTGAACATCGTCGAACTGCAGGGCACCACCGGTTCGGCGCCGGCCAACGACCGCAAGGCGGGCTTCGGCGACGTGATCAAGGCGGACGCCAAGTTCAAGGTGGTGGCCTCGCAGACCGGTGACTTCACCCGGGCGAAGGGCAAGGAGGTCATGCAGGCCTTCCTGAAGGCCCAGCCGAAGATCGACGTGCTGTACGCGCACAACGACGACATGGCGCTGGGTGCGATCCAGGCCATCGAGGAAGCCGGCAAGAAGCCCGGCACCGACATCAAGATCATCTCGGTGGACGGGGTCAAGGACGCCTTCACCGCGATGAGCCAGGGCAAGATCAACGTCGACGTGGAGTGCAACCCGCTCCTCGGTGACCAGCTGATGGACCTGGCGAAGAAGGTCAAGGCCGGCGAGCAGGTCCAGAAGCGGATCAAGACGGAGGAGAGCGTCTTCACCCAGGACCAGGCCGCCGCCGCGCTGCCGACCCGCCAGTACTGACCGGGCCCGTCCGCCCGGGGAGCGATCGGCGGACCGCTCCCCGGGCGGCCCGGGTTCGTACGAGGAGAGGAGAGCCGGTGCGTCAGCAACCGGTCCTGGAAGTGCGGGGGATCCGCAAGGAGTTCCCCGGGGTGGTGGCGCTGGACGGAGTCGACTTCCGGCTCTTCCCCGGCGAGGTGCACGCCCTGATGGGGGAGAACGGCGCCGGCAAGTCCACGCTGATCAAGGTACTGACCGGGGTGCACCCGGCGGACGGCGGCGAGGTGGTGCTGGCCGGACAGCGGGTGCGGATCGCCGGTCCGTTGCAGGCCCAGCAGGCGGGCATCAGCACCGTCTACCAGGAGGTGAACCTCTGCCCGAACCTGTCGGTCGCGGAGAACATCTTCATCGGCCGCGAGCCACGCCGCTTCGGCCTGATCGACTGGGCCGAAATGCGGCGCCGCGCCGCCGAGTTGGTCCGCACACTGGAGCTGGACATCGACGTCAGCGCGCCGCTGGACAGCTACTCCATCGCCATCCAGCAACTGGTCGCCATCGTCCGCGCCGTGGACGTCTCGGCCAAGGTGCTGATCCTGGACGAGCCGACCTCCAGCCTCGACCGCGACGAGGTGCACCAACTCTTCACCGTGATGCGCCGGTTGCGCGACCAGGGCGTCGCCATCCTGTTCGTCTCGCACTTCCTCGACCAGATCTACGAGATCTGCGACCGGATGACCGTGCTGCGCAACGGCCGGCTGGAGGGCGAGTACCTGACCAGCGAGCTCAACCAGGTCGAACTGGTCTCCCGGATGATCGGCTCGGAACTCGCCGGGCTCGACCAACTCGCCGGCGGCAAGCGGCGCGAGCGCTCCGCGCCGGCCACCGACCGGCCCTTCCTGGCGGCCGAGGGCCTGACCCGCAAGGGCGCCGTCGAACCGTACGACCTCGCCATCAGCCCCGGTGAAGTGATCGGCCTGGCAGGCCTGTTGGGATCCGGCCGGACCGAGGCCGCCCGGCTGCTCTTCGGCGCCGACCACAAGGACGGCGGCACCCTGCGGATCGAGGGCACCGAGACGGACCTGCGCAACCCGCGCGACGCGATCGCCCACGGCATCGCGTTCTGCTCGGAGAACCGCAAGACCGAGGGCCTGGTCGGCGAGCTGACCGTCCGGGAGAACATCGTGCTGGCGCTGCAGGCGGCCCGCGGCTGGGCCCGCCCGCTGTCGCGCACCGTGCAGGACGCGCTGGCGCTGCGCTGGATCCGCGCCCTGGACATCCGCCCGGACAACCCCGAGGCACTGGTCCGCAATCTCAGCGGCGGAAACCAGCAGAAGGTGCTGCTGGCCCGCTGGCTGATCACCGACCCCAAGCTGCTGATCCTGGACGAGCCCACCCGGGGCATCGACATCGGCGCCAAGGCCGAGATCCAGAAGCTGGTCGCGGACCTCGCCGAGAAGGGCATGGCGGTGCTGTTCATCTCCGCCGAACTGGAGGAGGTGCTGCGGCTCAGCCACCGCGTCGGCGTGCTGCGCGACCGCCGGATGGTCGCCCAACTGCGCAACGACGACGAGCTCACCCCGGAGCGCGTCCTGGCCACCATCGCGAGCGGAGCGGAACAATGACCACGGCGCCGACCACTTCGGGGGTCCGGGCGGTGACCCGGCACCGGCTGTTCTGGCCGGCCGCGGTGCTGATCGCGCTGCTGCTCGGCAACCTCGCCTTCACCCCGGACTTCTTCGCCGTCCACCTCAAGGACGGCCACCTGTACGGCAGTTCGATCGACATCCTGCACTTCGGCGCCCCGCTGATCCTGGTGTCGCTCGGCATGACCCTGGTGATCGCCACCGGTGGCATCGACCTGTCGGTCGGCTCCACCGTCGCCATCGCCGGCGCGCTGGCCTGCCAGCACATCAGCGAGGCGGCCGACCCGGCGAGTCTCGGCACGGTGTTCGGCGCGGTCGGCATCGCCCTCGGCACGGCGGTGCTCCTGGGCCTCGCGAACGGGGTGCTGGTGGCCCGGGTCGGGGTGCAGCCGATCATCGCCACCCTGATCCTGATGGTCGCCGGCCGGGGCGTCGCCCAGCTGATCACCGACGGCCAGATCATCACGATCACCAGCGAGCCGTACAAGCTGATCGGCGGCGGGTACTGGCTGACGATGCCGTTCGCGATCCTGCTCAGCGGCCTGGTCGCGCTGCTCACCGCGCTGCTGACCCGCTCCACCGCGCTCGGCCTGCTGCTGGAGTCGGTCGGTGGCAACCCGGTGGCCAGCAGGCTGGTCGGCATCCGGGCGATGCGCCTGGTCGCCCTGGTGTACGTGTTCAGCGCGCTGTGCGCGGCGGTCGCCGGACTGATGGTCTCGTCCAACGTCTCGGCGGCGGACGGCAACAACGCCGGCCTGTGGATCGAACTCGACGCCATCCTCGCGGTCGTGATCGGTGGGACCTCGCTCAACGGCGGCCGGTTCTCGATCGGCGGCACCGTCCTCGGCGCGCTGGTCATCCAGACGCTCTCCACCACCGTCTACACCATCGGCATCCCGCCGGAGACCACGCTGGTCTTCAAGGCCTTCGTGGTGATCACGGTCTGCCTGGTCCAGTCGCCGAACTTCCGTGCCAAGCTCGCCCGACGCGGCGCCGGGCGCCGCAGCGCTGCCCGGCCGAGTCCTGCCACCACCACCAACCGGGAGGTCGGCGCGTGAACGCCAACACCCTGCTGACCAGAGTGCGCGGACAGATCCCGCTGCTGGTCACCTCCGTCCTGCTGGTGTCGATGTTCACCGTCGGCTCGGTGCAGTACGACGGCTTCTTCTCCGGGCAGGTGGTGCTCAACCTGCTCATCGACAACGCCTTCCTGCTCGTGGTCGCGGTCGGGATGACCTTCGTCGTGCTGACCGGCGGCATCGACCTGTCGGTCGGCGCGGTGGTGGCGCTCTCCACCATGGTCTCCGCCTGGCTGGTGGAGCGGCACGGCTGGCCGCCGCTGGTGGTCATCCCGCTGGTGCTGCTGATGGGCACGGCCGGCGGCTGGGTGATGGGCTGGGTGATCCACACCTTCGAGATCCAGCCGTTCATCGTGACGCTGGCGGGCATGTTCCTGGCCCGGGGGCTGTGCTACACGATCAGCATCGAGTCGATCTCCATCACCGACCCGTCGTACACCGCGATGGCGCAGACCCGGATCCCGCTCGGAGACCTGTTCGTCTCGCCCAGTGTGGTGATCGCGCTGCTGGTGGTGGCAGCCGGCTTCGTCGTGCTGCACTACACCCGCCTCGGGCGGAACGTGTACGCGATCGGCGGCAGCGAGCAGTCCGCCCTGCTGATGGGCCTGCCGGTGGGGCGGACCAAGACCACCGTGTACGCGATCAGCGGCTTCTGCTCGGCGCTCGGCGGAGTGCTGCTCACCTTCTACATGCTCTCCGGTTACGGCCTGCACGCGGTCGGCCTGGAACTGGACGCGATCGCGGCCGTGGTGATCGGCGGCACCCTGCTCACCGGCGGGTCCGGCTACCTGCTCGGCACCCTGCTGGGTGTGCTGGTGCTCGGTCTGATCCAGACCGTCATCAGCTTCCAGGGCACCCTCAGTTCGTGGTGGACCAGGATCGTGATCGGCGGGCTGCTGTTCGTCTTCATCGTCCTGCAGCGCCTGATCACCGCCCGGCGCAGGTAGCCCCGGGCCGCCGGTGGCACCCCGCCGCCGGCAGCCGCCCGCTGCCGTCAGCCGCCCGCAGCCGGTTGCGCCCCGCTGTCGAAGAGCCCCACGCCACCCCGGCCGGCCCCAGCCGCGCCGGGGGCGTGGGCTCCCGATTGTTAGCGCTAACAATTCGCCCCGGTCGAGCAGGCGGCGACGTGACCGCTCCCTGTTCGCCCACCGAGGAGAGACCCCCACCGATGAAGCGAACCCTCCCGCTCGCCGCCGCGGCCGCCGTCCTGGCCGCCCTGCTGCTGCCCGCCCCCGCCGCGCAGGCCACCGCCCCCGCCCCGCCCGCGGCCACCTACACCAACCCGCTGGTCAACCAGCGGGCGGACGCCCAGATCTACAAGCACACCGACGGCTACTACTACTTCACCGCCACCGTCCCCGAGTACGACCGGATCGTGCTGCGCCGCGCCACCACCATCCAGGGCCTCTCGACCGCCCCGGAGACGGTGATCTGGACCAGGCACGCCGGCGGCGCGATGGCCAACCACATCTGGGCGCCGGAGATCCACTTCATCGACGGCAAGTGGTACGTCTACTTCGCGGCCGGCGACTCCGCCGACCAGTGGAAGATCCGGATGTACGTCCTGGAGTCCTCCGCCGCCGACCCGCTGAGCGGCGGCTGGACGGAGAAGGGGCAGATCGCCACCCCGATGGACTCCTTCGCCCTGGACGCCACCACCTTCACGGTCAACGGCGTGCGCTACCTCAGCTGGGCACAGAAGGACCCGGCGATCGCCACCAACTCCAACATCTACCTCGCCAGGCTGAGCAACCCCTGGACCATCTCCGGCACCCCGGTGCGGCTCAGCGTGCCCACGTACGGCTGGGAGACGGTCGGCTACAAGGTCAACGAGGGCCCGGCGCTGATCGAGCACGGCGGCAAGGTCTTCCTGACCTACTCGGCGTCCGCCACCGACAGCAACTACTGCCTGGGCATGCTGACCGCCTCGGCCACCGCCGACCTGCTCGACCCGGCATCGTGGACCAAGAGCGCCACCCCGGTGTTCACCAGCAACGCGGGCACCTCCCAATACGGGCCCGGGCACAACCAGTTCACCGTCTCCGAGGACGGCAAGAGCGACATCCTGGTCTACCACGACCGCTCGTACAAGGACATCACCGGCGACCCGCTGAACGACCCCAACCGCCGCACCCGGGTGCAGAAGCTGTACTGGAACGCCGACGGCACCCCCAACTTCGGCATCCCGGTCGCCGACGGAGCCACGCCGATCCGGCTGTCCTCGTACAACTACCCGACGTACTTCATCCGGCACTGGGACTACCGGGCCAAGCTGGAGCCCGACGTCGCCAACCTCGCCGACTCCCAGTTCCGCACCGTGCCCGGCCTGTCCGGCAGCGGAACGGTCTCACTGGAGTCGGCCAACCATCCCGGCTACTACCTGCACAGCCGCAACGGCGAGGTGTGGGTCGAGAAGAACGACGGCACCGCCGCGTTCAAGGGCAGCGCCAGCTTCTACCAGCGCGCCGGTCTCGCCGACAGCGCCGGCGTCAGCTACGAGGCCTACGGCAGCCCCGGCCAGTACCTGCGGCACTACGACTACCTGCTGTACACGCAGCCCGTCACCACCACGGTCGCCAAGCAGGACGCCACCTTCTACCAGCAGTGACACCCGCCCCCGGCCCGACCGTACGCCACGGTCGGGTCGGACCCCTGACGAGAGGACGACGATGTCCCGCTTCCTCGCCCGGGCCCGCCGCGCCGTGAGCGGCCTGCTCGCGGCCGGCGCCCTCACCGCCGGGCTGCTCGGAGCCGCCCCGGCCCACGCCGCCGTGGCCCGGCCCTCCGCCGCCGTGCTCCAGGCACCCACCGCCGTGACCCAGGGCCCGGCCGCCGCGCCGTCGGTCGGCACCGCGACCCGGTACACCATGACCGCGTTCACCAACAGCAGCGAATCCAACATGTACGTCTACGAGTCGCCCGACGCCACCGGCTACCGGCTGCTCAAGGCCTCCGCGTACACACCGCCCAGCGGACTGATCCGTGACCCGAGCATCATCCGGCACACCGACGGCCGGTACTACGTCACGTACACCACCGACTGGGACGGCAACACCATCGGCTTCGCCACCAGCACCGACCGGGTGAACTGGACCTTCCTCGGCAACCAGACGCTGCCGTTGAGCGGGGTGAAGTCCACCTGGGCGCCCGAGTGGTTCGTCGACACCGACGGCACGGTGCACGTGGTCGTCTCGGTCTCCACCACCGGCAGCGACTTCAAGCCGTACCTGCTCACCGCCACCAACGCGGCGCTCACCGAATGGAGTCCACCCGTCCCGCTGGCCGGGATCGGGCCGAACTACATCGACACCTTCGTGGTCAAGGTCGGCTCCACCTACCACGCGTTCAGCAAGAACGAGACCACCAAGTACATCGAGCACTCCACCGCGAGCAGCCTGACCGGCCCCTACACCTTCAACGGCACCGGAAACTGGGCCGGTTGGGGCAACTGGGTGGAAGGGCCGGCACTCGTCCCGCTGGACAACGGCGGCTGGCGGATCTACTACGACGGCTACAGCGCGCACAAGTACTACTACAGCGACAGCTACGACGGCCTGGCCACCTGGACGGCTCCCACCGAGCTGCCCGGACTCAGCGGCTTCGCCCGGCACTTCACCGTGCTCAAGGAGACGGTCAGCGGAGGAGTGGCCCTGCCGGTCGGCACCGACCGCTCACTCCGGTCGGTGAACCACCCGACCAGGTACGCCAGTTCCCGAGCAGGCCTCGGCTACCTCGACCCGGTGGACGCGAACAGCCCCGCGACCGTCAAGCAGGACGCCACCTTCACGATCGTCCCGGGCCTCGCCGACGCCGGCTGCTACTCCTTCCGCGCCGCCGACGGGCGCTACCTGCGGCACTGGGACTTCAAGCTGAGCCTCGGCGGTGACGACGGCACCGCCGTCTTCCACGGCGACGCCACCTACTGCGCCCGCCCCGGCTCGGCCCCCGGATCGGTCGCGTTGGAGTCCTACAACTACCCGGGCCGCTACGTCCGCCACTACGACTACGCACTGCGCGTCGACGTGTACCAGGACAGCGACACCTTCCGGGCGGACAGCTCCTTCCTGCCCGTCACCCCCTGGACCGCCTGAACCGGACCGGGCGCGGCCTGCCGCATGCCGTGCTCCGTGAACCGGAGCGCACCCCGAGGAGTCACGCTTTCGACACGCCACTGGAGCGGCGGCCCGATCTCCCGGAGACTGGGAAACGCCACCACGCGAAGACGTGACGGCCCGAAGCAAGCGGACAGCCCGTACAGGAGCAGAGCAGATGACCCCACCCGAGACCTCCTCGGCCTTCCACGCTTCACCCGGCGCCGCCGCCCAGGCCCCCGGCGGGGCGGCGACACCGGGTGAAGGGCCGGTCCTGCCGCTCTGGCTGGCGGAGGTGTCGGAGGCGCTGTCCGACGGCCTGGAGGCCGGTGCCGCGCGGGAGTGGGCGCGGCGGGTGCGCCAGGAGGCGGAGCGACTGGACGGCAGGGTGCCCTTCAGCGTGGTCCATGACTGGTACTGCTCCGCCGTCGGCCCGGTCCTGGCCGAGGCGAGCGTGCGGCGCGGCGGGTCCACCGCGCCGCACCAGGCCGTACTGGCCCTGCACGCAAGCGCCCTGAAGGGCCGCCGGATCGACGAGGACACGTGGCGCGCGGCGCTCGAACCGGAGCTGCGGGAGCTCTTCCACCACGCGTACCCCTATGCCGAGGCCTACGCCACGGCCGCTGCCGCCGCCGGCTCCTTCGCGCTGGCGAACGGCTACGGCGAGACCGAGGCCGCCGAGTACGGCGAGACCTACGCGGAACTCAACACGACGGCCAACGTGCGCGCCCACGCCGACGCGAACGCCCTGGCCAACGCGGCCGCCGTGGCGGCCGCGTACGCGGCGGCGGACCCGGCCGCCTACGCCGCGACCTACCCGTCCGCCCGGATCCGCGCGGTGGTCCGGGCCGATGCCGGACGACCGGACGAGCACGGCGAGCACACCACCTGGGCGCGGCTCGCCGACGGCCTCGCCGCCGCCCTGTCCCGCGCGGACGCGGCCTGAGCCGAACCGCTCGGCCCGGCCGCGACCGGGGCCACGGCGTCGTCGGTCCCCGGGCCCGGCCCGGGGACCGACGACCGGCTCAGCCCTTGAGCGGCCCGCCGTCGATGGCGACCCGGCGGCCGTAGCGGGTGTGCGGGTAGTAGTCGTACGTGGCGTGGTGCTGGACGCAGCGGTTGTCCCAGAACACCAGCGTGCCGGGGCTCCAGCGGATGCGGCAGGTCAGCATGGGCCGCTGGGCGGGCAGGGCGAAGAGCAGGTCGAGCAGGGCCCGGCTCTCGTCGGCCGACAGCTGGGGGATGCGCGCGGTGTAGGCCTTGTTGACGTAGAGGATCTTGCGGTCGGTCTCGGGGTGGCGCACCACCAGCGGGTGCTCGCTCTTGGGTATCACGTACCCCGCGGGCGGGGTGTAGCCCTGGAAGGCGACCAGGCCGTCGTGGATCGCGGTCAGGCCGTCGAGCAGCTCGCGCATCGTCGGGGACAGCATCTCGTACGCCAGGTGCATGTTGGCGAACAGGGTGTCGCCGCCGCTGCCCGGCTCCGGCACGCGGGTGATGTAGAGCATCGAGCCGAGCGAGGGTTCGGCGTCGGCGGTGCCGTCGGCGTGCCAGCCGTTGCCGGCGACGTTCTCCGCCTCGGCGCTGGTGCGGATCTCCAGGATGTACGGATCCGCGTCGACCGGGGGCGGGTTGACCGGGCGCAGCTCGCCGAAGTGCCCGGCGAAGCGCTTGTGGTCCTCGTCCGTCAGGTGCTGGTCGCGGAAGACGAGGACGTGGTGGTCGAGGAACGCCTGCTTCACCTCGGCGAGTTGCTGGTCCGGGAGTTCCTGCGCGAGGTCGACGCCGGAGACCTCGGCGCCGATCACCGGGGTGACCGGGTCGACCGTGATGGTCCGGTACTCCCTGGCGGGCCTGGTGGTGACGGCCTTGACGGCGTCCAGTTCGTACTGCTCCATGACGTGCTCCTGTGGTGTGGGTGGGGTCGGTGTCGTCACAGCCCGCGAGCCAGCAGATCCGCGAGGACCAGCCGGCCGAAGGCGAGGTTGCCGTGGATGGAGTCGTCGGCCTGGCACAGCTCCGGGCGTTGGAAGCCGTCCGGTCCGGTGGTGCGGGCGCGGAGGTCGACGACCTCGACGCCGAGCGCGTCGAGCGCGCTGCGGACCGCCTCCTGTGCGGCCATGAACACCTCGGGGTCGGACTGTTCGGGCACCCGCTGCGGCGGCAGCACGGCCAGCACCCGCAGGCCGAGCCCGAGTGCGTGGCGGTAGAAGGCCAGCGCGTCGCGGACGGTGGCGAGGACGATGGCGTCGAACAGCGGCCCGGACAGGAAGCCCGGGGCGAAACCGCCGTCGCGCCGGCGGTAGAGGCGCCAGTTCTCGCTCGTGGCGACGAAGTGCGCGCTGAGGCCGAAGGTGCACACCAGCGGGACCTCGAGCCGTCCGAGGCCGGCCACGCCCAGCTCCGCCAGGAAGGCCCGGTAGTACTCCTCGGCCTCGGCCTTGCGGAACACCACGTCGTGCTCGCGCGGCTCGAAGAAGTCGTCGGTGAACTCACGCCCGGCACCGATCGGACCGCCCTGGAACGGGATCCGGGCCGCCTTCGCGGCCCGCCCGATGGGCCCGGCGTGCGAGTCGCCCAGCAGCAGGAACCTAGCGGGGGCGGTAGTAGTCGAGGACGGCGTCGTCACAGGTGTCCACCCCCTTCGGCTCCGCCACCGGCCGGTCGGCCCGGGCCGGTCGCGGACCGGCGGCGGACCGCGACAGCGCGGTCATGAAGTGGCGCATGACGAAGTCGACGCCCTCGGGCGTCACTTCCCGCAGGTTCGGTGCGTAGAACCTGCTCCGGAACGGGATGCCGGTGACGAGTTCGTACGAGGGGAAGTAGTCGACGTCGTCGAGGTCCCGGGTCAGCTGCCCGGCCACCGTCCGCAGCAGCGACTTGGAGTAGGTGTTGGCGGTGAGCACGTGGGCGCCGGTCGCGGTCGCCGTCAGCGGATGCGGTGAGACGGTCAGCAGGACGCGCAGCCCCGGATTGGCTTCGCGGGCCAGCGCGATGGCGTCCGCCAGGTCGCGGCGGACCTCCTCGAAGGTGAAGGCGTGGAAGACGTGCCGCTCCGGGTCGAAGGTGCCGCGCACGGTGCCGGGGCAGGACGAGTAGACGGTGCCGTCGGCGCGGTCCCGCCACGCCTCGGTCAGGCCCATGGTGAAGACCAGGCAACTGGCCTCGGTGACGGCGTCGCGGATGGCGGCGAGGGTCGTCCCGCGGGCCGCCAGCATCGCCTCGGCGGAGGCGTGGCCGCCGGGCTCGACGGACGGGCGGAAGGGGTCGTGGTACCGGCCGTCCTCCAGCCACGCCTCGGTGGGCGGGGTCGAGCGGCCGAAGGCCCAGGAGAGCCACTGGCGCAGCACGGCTGCGGTGTAGACGGTCCCGGTGCGGAACGAGAACACCCCGTAGTGGCGCGCCCTGCGCTCCTCCTCGGTCAGCCCCGGCGGGGCCGGCTCCGCGTCGTACCAGTTCATGCCGCGCTCCAGCAGGGCGCGGCCGATGTGCGCGGCGAAGCAGGACCCGACGGTGAGGACGGGGTCGTCCTGCCCGATCGTGAACGCGGGCGTCCACAGGTCGTCGATGGCGAGCGGGTCCGGCTCGGCCACGGCGGAGCGCCAGAACGCGCGCGCCGGTAGGGACTGGTAGGGGTTCACTGGCGGTGGTCTCCGATGGTCGGGCGGCGGCGGAGGTCGGACGGCGGCGGAGGTCGGACGGCAGTGGCGGTCGGACGGGGCGTCGGTGCGGGGAGGGCGCCGGGCTCACGCCCGGGGGTGGTCGGTGCCCTCCCCGGGCGCGCCGCCGGACGCCGCGTCGATCGCCGCCGCCACCGCGTGCACGTGAGGCGGGCGGACGATGCCGTAGTGCGTCGTGTCGAGGCGGTGCCAGGTGCTGGGTTCCGGGAGGTGCGGGCGCCACAGGTCCCGCTGCTGCTCCGGTGACCCCAGCGAGGGCAGACCCTCCACCGCCCGCCCGGCCAGCCACAGCTGACTCGGGGTCGCGCTCAGCAGCGGCATCCGGAACCCGGCCATGCTCCGCAGGTTGGCCCGGCAGCACCGGACCAGACGTTCGGCGTAGCCGGTCGCCTCGGGACCGGACGACGCGGGCCGGCCCTGGTTCAGCTCGTTCGCGAACACCGCTTGGAGCTGCGCCTCGTCGTAGTCCTGGAAGAGCGCGCCGGAACCGGGCGGCGGCGGATCGATCAGGTGGAGGCCGTGCACCGGCCGGCCGATCGCCTCCGCCTCCGCGGCCATCCCCACCGCCGCCCAGGCGCCGAAGGACCAGCCGGCCAGGTGCAACCGCCAGGTGTCCTGGGCGAAGCGCGCCCGCAGGGCGGCGGCGTAGCGGCGGGCCCGTTCGGCCAGGGTCCAGTCGGCGATCCCGGGCCGTCCCAGCGCGGGATCGGCGATCAGGCAGACGGTCAGCCGGGGGCCGAGCCCCGACACCAGGGACCGGTAGGCCTGGATGTCGCCGCCGACCGGGTGCACGAGGCAGAGCACGTCGCTGCCGGTGCCCTGCTGCCAGACGTCGAGGACCACGTCCTCCGCGTCCGCCGCCCCGGCGGGTACCGCCTCGGCCAGCCGGGCCAGGATCTCGGTGAGGGAGACCCGGTGGCTGAGCCGGGAGAGCTCCAGCTCGACGTCGAAGTAACGTTTCACCACGCCGATCAGGTCGAGCAGGGTCAGCGAGTCGACACCCAGGTCGTAGAGCGGGGCGTCGGGGTCGATGTGGTCGAGGTCCAGCCAGTCGCACAGCCAGTCGCCCAGCAGGGCGGCCGCGGTCCCGCCCGACGCGGCGGGCGTCGTGGTCGCGGTGGTCACCGCGGGCGCGGCGGCCGCCGTGGCTCCGGTGACCGCGACGGCGGCTCCGGTGGTCGCGGGCGGTACGGGGGCCCGGGTGCCGGGCGCCGAGTAGAACGCGCGGGACTCGTGCAGATCGGTGGTGGAGACCAGCAACTGCGGCAGTTGCAGCCCCGAGGCCCGCGCGAACACCCGCTTGCCCTCGGCCACCGTCAACCCGACCGACAGGTGGGCCTGGTGGCGCGCGTCGGTCAGCGGCGCGCGCAGCGCCATGCCGGTCTCGTTCCACACGTCCCAGTTCACGCCGAGCCGCACCGTCGTCTCGGCGTCGCCGGACCGGTACTGGGCGAAGCCGTCGAGCAGGCCGTTGGCAGCCGCGTAGTCGAACTGGCCGACGCCGCCCAGCTCCGCGGCCATCGACGAGCAGTAGACCGCCACGGACGGCCGGTAGCGCTCGATCAACTGCTCGACCAGCAGGGCTCCCTGCAGCTTGGCGGCGGATCCGTGCCGCATCGCCTCGGCGTCGCGCCGGGCGATCATGCCGCCGGTCGCCACTCCGACGGCATGGACCACGCTGTCGAGACGGTCGGTGTGACGGCCGATACGGGCCAGGACGTCCTCGGGCGCCCACTCGGTGAGATCGGCTTCCACCAGCTCGACCCGGTCGGCCCAGGGCACCAGCTCCTCCGGCAGCCTAGGACGTCGGGCCAGCAGCAGCACGCGGTCGGCGCCGTGCTCCAGCAGACAGGCGGCGACGCTGCGGCCGATCCCACCGGTGCCGCCCAGGACCAGGTGCACGCCCCCGGCGGCCAGCCCGGCCGGGCCGGTCCCGGCCGTGGACACCGGCAGCACGACCTGTTCCCACCAGTGGCCCCGCCGGAGAGCCAGCCGGCGCGGAAGTCCGGCCGCGTCCGCTGTCGTGGCAGCCCCGGCCAGCAGCGCCGCCAGCGGTGCCGCCCAGTGGGCGGGGTCCGGGTCGGGGAGGTCGAGCCAGTGGCCGTCCGCGGCTCCCTCCTGGGGTGCCACCTCGGCGGCACCGGCCAGCAGGCCCGCCTCCGGCCGCAGTACCGGGCCGTCCACCGGCCTCGCCCCGTACGACAGCCACCACGGCCTCAGCCGAAGGGGCGCGGGGGCGTCGGCCACGGCCCGCACCAGGGCGGCCGGAGTGTCCAGACAGGCCCAGCGGGCTCGGGCCAGGCTGTCCTGACCGACGGGACCGTCGATCCCCAGCGGCAGCGCGTGCACCCAGTCGATGCCGTCGTCGCCCGGGCCCGTGCCCGGGCCACCCGTATCCGTGCCGGTGCCGGTGCCCGTGCCCGTGCGTGTGCCCGTGCCTGTGCCCGTGCCCGCCAGTGCGTCGAGAAGCCGGCCGAGCGAGGCCGGATCGGCCGGGTCGACCTCGTAGACGTCGTCGCCCAGCCTGGCGAAGGCCCCGGCGGCGCTGACCCGCACCACCCGGGTGTAGGCAGCCGCGAAGGCGCCGACGAGGTCGGGGCGTGCCGGACCGTCCGTGAGCAGCACCAGCAGCCGGGAGGTGCGCGAGCCGACCGCCGTGCCGGCGCGGCGCAGCCGTGCCCAGTGCGGCTGGTGCAGCCAGGCGTCCTCCGGAAGGCGCCGCGGGAGGCCGGTGGCAACCGGAGTGGTCCCGTCCGGTGCCGCCGAGGCACGGGGGAAGTCGAACTCCGTCAGTTCGAAGGCGGGCGGCGGGAAGTCCCAGGGGGCCTGGGCGGGGCCGGCGGGCCAGCCGACCCGCTCGCCGGACAGCCAGGCGGCGGCCGTCTCCTCCGCGGTGCGGCCCTCGCTCGGGACCGTCGCCCCGGTACCGGTCTCCACCGCTCCCACGTCCGTGATCCGGTCCACAGTGCGCAGCCAGGCCACGGCGGTGGAGGCGTCGGGGCAGACCGCCGCCAGCCGTCGGCGCCGGGCGGGACGGCCCGCCTGGAGGTGACGCAGCACCTGCGGATAGGCGGCGGGCCGGGCCGCCAGGTAGTCGGCGATCCGGGCGGCGTCGGCGCGCAGGCCCGCTTCGCTGCTGCTGGAGAGCAGCAGGCAGGGGAGCGCGGTGGTGTCCGGTGCCGCTTCGCCCGGGGCCGGTGCCGTTCCGCCCGGGGCCGGTGCCGCTTCGCCCGGTGCCGCTGACGTTCCGCCCGGGCCCGGGCCCGGTCCGTCGGCCTCCAGCAGCACATGGGCGTTGGTGCCTCCGATCCCGAAGCTGCTCACCGCCGCGACCCGGTCCCGGTCGGCGGCCCACGGCCGGGCCGCGGTGGGTACGTAGAACGGCGTGGGGTCGCCGCCGAGCTGCGGATTGAGGGCGTGGAAGCCGACGTTGGGCGGGATGACGCCGTGGTGGACGGCGAGTGCGGCGCGCACCAGCCCCACCACTCCGGCGGCCGCTCCCAGGTGCCCTATCTGGCTCTTGACCGAGGTCAGCGCGCAGTGGCCGGAGCGGTCCAGGTCGAAGGCCTGGCGCAGGGCGCCGACCTCGACCGGGTCGCCGAGCCGGGTGGCGGTGCCGTGGGCCTCGACGTAGCCGACGTCGGCGGCACTGCGACCGCTGCGGCGCAGGGCCGCGCGAATCACCTCGCGTTGCCCGGCGAGCGAGGGAGCGCTGTAACCGAGCTTGTCGGAGCCGTCGTTGTTCAACGCCGAGCCGGTGATCACGGCGTACACGGTGTCGCCGTCGCGTCGGGCCAGCCGGAGCGGCTTGAGCACGACCATGCCGACGCCGCTCGCGCCGATGGTGCCGCTCGCGTCGTCGCTGAAGGGCCGGCAGAGGCCGTCCACGGAGAAGATGTGCTGCGGCTGGTAGCGGTATCCGTCGGTGAGGGTCGGGTCGACGAGGACTCCGCCCGCCAGCATCACCTCGGCATCGCCCTGGCGCAGCAGGCCGCTCGCGACATGGACGGCCACCAGCGAACTGGCGCAGGCCGCCTGGGTGGTGAAGGCGGGGCCCGTCAGCCCCAGGTGGTAGGCCGCCTTGGTGGCGAGGTAGTCCTTGTCGTGGTGGAGGGCGAGTCGGAAGCCGTCGGGCAGGCGGTCGGGGTCGGCCTCGCGGAGCATGGACTGGAAGTAGGTGCTCTCACCGGCCCCGGCTACCAGGCCGACGCGCAGGGCCGACGGGTCGGCGATCCCGGCGTGTGCCAGGGCTTCGACGCAGCTCATCAGCAGGTGCCGTTGCTGGGGGTCCATCAGCCGGGCCTCGTGCCGGCTGATGCCGAAGTGGTCCGGGTCGAAGGCGAGGGGGCCGTCCAACTGGCTGCGTGCCCCGACCAGGCCCTCGGCGGCGTCGAAGTGCTCGATGCCGATGCCGCCCGTGGTGACCATCTGCCAGAACGCGGCGAGATCGGACGCGCCGGGGAGCCGTACCGCCATGCCGACGACCGCGATCGGCTCGTCGGCGGCGGTCCGACCGGCCGGGTCGGCCGGCGCGGTGGCGGCGGTGATGGCGGTGGCGGCGGTGGCGGCGGTGGTGGTGGCGGCGGTGGCAGGGGTGCCGCGGTCCGTGGCCGGCGCGGACCGGTCCAGGAAGTCGGCCAGCGCCCGCACGGTGACGTGCTCGAACAGGTCGGCGACGGTGAAGCGCAGACCCAGTTCGGTGGTGCAGCGAAGCTGGAACCGCATCAGTCCCAGGCTTGAGGCTCCGGCGTCGAAGAAGGTCTGCCCCGGGTCGATCGGCGCACCGGTGACCGCCTCGAACGCCCCGGTCAGCAGGGCTTCGCGCGCCGACAGGCCGGCCCTGCGGGGAGTCGGGCGGCGCAGTTCCCGCCCGGCGGAGCGCAGCGCGCCCCGGCGGTCCAGCTTGCCGCTGGGGGTCCTGGGCAGCTCGTCGACCAGCCGGAAGCGGGCGATCCGGACGTGGCCGGGCAGCAGCGGTGCCAGGTGTGCGGTGAGGTCCTGGGATGCGGGCGCCTCCCCGCGGCACTGCAGGCAGGCCACCAGTTCCTCGCCGTCGCGGACCACCACGGCGTTGACGACGGACGGGTGCCGCAGCAGGGCCGCCTCGACCTGGCCCAGTTCGAGGCGGTGCCCGCTCAGCTTGATCTGGTCGTCGTCCCGGCCCAGGAAGTGCAGCAGACCCTGCCGGTCGAACCGGGCCCGGTCGCCGCTGCGGTAGCAGAGGCCGAGGCCGGGCAGCTCGACGAAGCGCGCGTCGTCGAGCGCGGGGTCCCCCAGGTAGCAGCGCGCCGCCATCGTGCCACCGATCAGCAGGGCACCGGAGCGGCCGGGGGGCACGGCCTGGTCGGCCTCGTCGACCACCGTGAGCACCGCGTTGGCCACCGGCCGGCCGATGGCGGGGCGCTCCGGCCACAGGGCCGGATCGCCGTCCAGGCACAGGCTGCTCACCACGTGCGTCTCGGTCGGGCCGTAGTGGTTGAACAGCCGGGCGCCCGGCAGCCCCGCGAACCAGCGGCGGATCGCCTCGGTGCACACCAGCTGCTCGCCGGCGGTGACCACCTCCCGCAGCCGCGAGGGGTAGCGGCCCAGGTGGACTCCGTGCTCGGCCAGGAGCTGGAGTGCCACGTAGGGCATGAAGACGCGTTCCACCCCGGCCGTCTCCAACTGCTCCAGCAGCGCGGGGGCGTCCTGCCGCCAGGCGGGCTGGACCAGGTGCAGGCAGCCGCCGCCGCACAGCGTCCCGAAGACCTCCTGGAAGGACACGTCGAAGGAGAGCATGGAGAACTGCTGGGTGGCCGCCGCGGCCGCCAGGCCTCCCGACTCCGCCTGCCACTGCAGCAGGTTGCACAGGGTGCGGTCGGGCACCTGCACACCCTTCGGGACACCGGTGGAGCCCGAGGTGAACAGGGTGTAGAGCGGCCGGGTGCCGCTGTGCGCCGGGCCGACCGGGCCATCGGCGGGTGCGGGTGCGGGTGCGGGTGCGGGTGCGGGTGCGGGTGTGGCGGTGGTGCTGGCGGCGGGCGACAGCACCACCGGGTGGCGCGCGATGCGGCCCGGGTCGACGGCGTCGAACTCCGGGTCACCGCCGGGCGGGAGCAGCACGCACAGCGGCTCCACCTGGTCCAGCACCTGCCGGCGCAGGGCCGGCGGATAGGACGGGTCCAGCGGCACGATCGTCACGTTGAGCCTGGCCAGCGCCAGCAGCGCCACCACGTGCTCGACCGACGGCCGTAGGTGCAGCGCGACGCAGCACGGGCGGTCGTCCTCCGCCGGCAGTGGGTGGGCGGCCCGCAGCTCGGCGGCGAGTGCCGCCGCGTGGGCGTCGAGAGCGGCGTAGCTCACCGACCGGCCTTCGGACACCAGGGCCGGTGCGTCGGGTGTGCGTGCGACCTGCCGGGCGAAGCCCTCCGCCACCGTCGTCCAGGTCAGCTCCGCCGAGTCGCCGCGACCGGGCTCCGGCAGTCCGCGGCGGTAGGGCGCCGCGAGTTCGGCCGGGGTCGCCGTCCCGCCGTCGGCGAGCAGGTCCAGGCCCCGCCGGAACAGGGCGGCCATCGCCGCCACTTCGGAGGCGTCGAAGCGGTCGTCGGCGTACTCCCACAGGCAGTCGAGCCCGCCCGCGTGCTCGACCACGGACAGCGTCATCGGGCACTTGGCCTCGGCCGGGGCCCACCACAGGGGGCGGGAGGCGCAGTCGGGCAGGGCCAGTGCGCCGAAGTCGGTGTTCTCCAGGACGAACAGGTAGTCGAAGGGGGAGTCGCCCCCGGCCGGTCCCCGATCGGCCAGCACGTCGGCCAGCGCCACGTCCTGGCGGCCCAGCACATGCCGGGCGTCGGCGCTCTGGCGCAGCAGCTGGCCGCGCAGGTCCTCGCGGGGCTCGACGGCCTGCGGCAGCAGCACGGTGTTGGCGAACATGCCGACACTGCCCTCGAACTCCTGGACCGGCCGGTTGGCCACCGGAGCGGCGATCCTCGGCCGGGTCGCGCCGGTCACCCCGTACAGGCTCCAGGCGAAGACGCCGAGCAGCAACTCGAAGCGGGTCATGCCGAGTTCGGCGCAGAGCCGGTCCACGGCGGCCCGGCGCACGACGTCCAGCGACGTGTGCAGCAGGCGGGCGGCGGAGAAGGGGGGCACGCCGGACGGTTCCCCCGGCTCCCGGTCCGTCGCCTCGTCCGACCGGGCGTAGTGGGCCCGCAGCTCGGCGCGCTGGGTCAGGTAGGCGGGGCTGGCGAACCAGTCGGCCTGCCAGGCGGCGAAGTCCAGCGGGGTGGGCACCGGCGAGGATGCCGGGGCGGCCGCCGGGGCGGTGCCCGCCCGCTCCGAGTCCTGCGAGTCCTGCCAGGTCAGTGAAGCCTGGGAGGCCCGCGCGGCGGCGTCGCGCGCGTGCCGGTAGCCGGACGACAGGTCGCTCAGCAGGACGTTGAGCGACCAGCCGTCGACCGCGATGTGGTGCAGGTGGAGCAGCAGCACCCCGCCGCCGTCCTGCGGCAGCCAGCAGGCGCGCAGCATCCGGGGGTGTGCCAGGTCGAACGGCACGGCGAAGAAACGGTCGGCTTCGGCGCGCGCGAGGTCCGCGCCGCCGCCGCCGCTGCTGCTGCCGCCGACGCTGCTGCCGCTGCCGCTGCCGCCGACCGTCTCCGGGCCGGGTTCGACCCACGGGTCGTAGGGGTGCCCGACCGTCTGGCGCAGGCCCTCGGGCGCGGCCTCGAAGGCGGTGCGCAGGGCCGCGTGCTGCCGCACCAGCCCCCGCAGCGCACTGCGCAGCGCGTCGGCGTCGACCGTGCCGTCCAGCCGGAAGGCCAGCTCCACGGCGTAGGCGCGGGAGCGCGGCGCCCGCTGCTGGAGCAGCCACAGGCGCTGCTGCTCGCTGGTGGCGGACGCCGAGAGTGCCAGGGTGGGCGCCGGCGGCACCGGGTAGGGCGAGTCGGCGGCGGATCCGGCTTCCGCCACGGCCCGGGCGATCTCGGCCAGGTCCCCGGTGAGGACGCGCGCCTGGGGCAGTTCGCAGCCCCAGCGCCGGCGCACCTCGAAGCGCAGCCGCAGCGCCTTGAGCGAGTCCCCGCCGGAGGCGATCCAGCGGTCGTCCAGCCTGAGGTCGGGCACCCCGAGCACCTCGGCCGCCAGGTCCAGCACCTCACGCTGGCGGGCGGTGGTGGGCGCGGCGGCGGGGCGGTCGCCTTCCGGGCGGCGCCAGGGGCGGTCGTCCCGGCGCAGCAGCGCGGCCTGGTCGACCTTGCCGTTGGCGGTCAGGGGGAGCGCGTCCACGAGGTAGACGTGATGGGGCCTCATGTAGCCGGGCAGTCCGGCCGCCAGATGGCGGTCGAACTCCTCGAACGGGACCTCGTCCCCGAGCACGACGTAGGCGAGCAGTTCGTTCGGGCCGTGCTCCCCGGCCCTGCGGGTGCAGACGTACGCCTGCCGCACCGCCGGATGCGTGACGATCTGCCGTTCCAGCTCGCCGGGTTCGATCCGGAAGCCGCGGACCTTCACCTGGCGGTCGGCGCGTCCGACGTACTCGATCCGGCCGTCGGCGTCGGCGCGCACCAGGTCGCCGGTGCGGTAGTACGTCGTGCGGCCGTCGTCGTACCAGGGCAGGCGGACGAAACGGCGCTCGGTCTCCTCGGGCAGGTTGCGGTAGCCGGCCGCGAGTCCCGCACCGGCCAGGTGGAGTTCGGCCACCTCGCCGGTCGCCGCGGCCCGGTCGCCGTCCGGGACCACGAGCACGGCCCCGGTCTCCGGCAGCACCCGGCCGATCGGGACCAGGTCCCCGTCGAAGTCGCGCGGGATGGGGTGGCACAGCGCGAAGGTGGTCGTCTCGGTGGGGCCGTAGACGTTGAACAGCCGGGTGGGGGCGGCCGCGTTGTGCCGGTACCAGCGGCGGATCAGCCGGGCGTTGAGCTGCTCGCCGCCGACCAGCAACTGGCCGACCCCGGCGAAGCAGGACGGCTCCGTGTCGACGACCGCGTTGAACAGGGCCACCGTGACGAAGGCCGTGTCGATGCGCTCCCGCAGCAGGGCGGCCGCCAACTGGTGCGGTGTCTGGACGGCTTCGTCGCCGAGGACGACGCAGCAGCCGCCGGTCAGCAGCGGTACCCAGACCTCGAAGCTGAGGGCGTCGAACGCCGGATTGGACAGGCAGGCGTAGCGGGCCCCCTCCTCGATGCGGATGTACCCCGGCTGCGCCAGCCGCAGGATGCCGGCGTCCCGCACCTCGACGCCCTTGGGGCGGCCCGTCGTGCCCGAGGTGTAGAAGAGGAAGGAGACCGGCGCCCCGGTGAAGACCGCCACGGGGTCGCCGGGCCCGGCGGCGAGCAGCGCCGCCGCGTCCAGCGGGCGCACCCGGTCCGGCAGGTCGTCGGCGGCTGCCCCGCCGTCGCCGTGGACCAGTGCCACGCTGGACGAATCGGTCAGGATGTGGCGCCGGCGGTCCACCGGGCTCTGCGCGTCCAGCGGGACGACCTGGGCGCCCAGCCGCAGGATGCCCAGCATGACGCAGACGAGCTGCCAGGAGCGCGGCAGGCAGACCGCCACCGCCTGGCCGGGGCGGACGCCGGCCCGGCGCAGGCCGTGGGCCACCGCTGCCGCGGCGGCGTCGAGGCCGGTGTAGTCCAGCCGGACGTCGCCGTCGACCAGGGCGACGGCGTGCGGGGTGCGCAGGGCCTGCTCGTACACGGCTCGGGCCAGGCCGGTGGCCGAGGGCGTGACGGGTGCGGCACTCTCGGTACGCATCAGGCCTCCACGGCGGACGCGGCGGCCGACTGTCCGGCGGCGGGGGAGGGCGACGGCGAGGCCGGGAAGGAGGGCGGGGCCGGGGGCGCGGGCGCGGCCGGCGGCGGGGGAACCTGGAACCGGTCCAGTTCGGCCGCGATCAACTCGGCTATCCGAGGCACCTCCTGGCTTTCCAGCAGGTCCCAGTGGCCGCAGGCGACCGGCTCGACCAGCAGACCGCCGCCTGCGCGCCGCTGCCAGAACGCGCGTACGTCGGTCGCCTGTTCCTGGGCCTGCGGCTCCTGCTGCGCGCTGCTCCCGGCGCCGGCGCTGCCCTCGTCGCCGGTCCGGTCGGCGTCGTCGGCGCCGGTCCTATCAGAGTCGACGGTCCTATCAGCGTCGCCGGTCCCGGCGGTGTCGTCGGTGCTGTCCCCGGTGGCCTCGACCAGCACCAGCCGGGCCGGTGAGGGCGGCGCCTGGTAGCCGCCGGCCGTCATCCGGTTGTGGTTGTAGATGCGGAAGTACCGGTCGATCTGCTCGTCCTCGATCCCCGGGTACATCCCGTTGAACCTGATGAGCTTGTCGCGGAACTCCGCCATCGGCACCGGCTCGATCGAGGCGAGCTGCTCCGCGTCCTCGGTTCCGTGGGTGTCGAGCAGCACCACGCTGAGCCGGGTGTGCCCGGCCAGGGCCAGCCGGCGCCCCATCTCGTGGGCCACCAGGCCGCCGTAGGAGAGCCCGCACAGCACCAGCGACTCGTCCGGTCGGGGTTCGACCAGGGACAGGTAGTGCTCCGCCATGGCCTCGATCGTGGGCAGCGGCGTCTCGCCGGGGTTGATGCCCGGCGACTGCACGCCGAGCACGCCGACGTGGTCGGGCAGCGCCGCGGCCAGCGACAGGTAGCAGAAGGCGGTGCCGCCGGCCGGGTGGACGCAGACCACCCGCTGCTGCCCGTCCCCCTTGCGGAACTCCACCAGGTTGCCGTCCGGTGCGCCCGCCGCCCCGGCCCGCAGCCGTTCGGCCAGGGCCTCGATGGTCGGGTTCTGCACGATGTCACGGATCGGCAGGGACTCGCCGAACTCCTCGCGGACGGCCAGGGCCACCTTGATGGCGGATATGGAGGTACCGCCCAGGTCGAAGAAGTTGTCGGATATCCCGATGCCGGGGTGGAGGAGGACCCGCCGCCAGATGGTGTGCAGGGCCATCTCCACGTGGTCCCGCGGGCTGGCCGTGTTGACCTGGGCGGGAGTCGCGGCGCGGGCCGCGGCGAGCAGCGCGGCGCGGTCCAGCTTGCCACTGCGGTTGAGCGGCAACTGCGGGAGTTCCACGAAGAGCGCGGGAACCATGTAGTCCGGCAGCCGCCGGGCCAGTGCGGCCCGCCACTCGTGCGGTCGGCGCGGCTCGGCGTCGCCCGTGCCCAGGCCCGCGACCAGGCGCAGCTCGCCCGCGGCGTCGCGGTCGGCCAGGACCGCCGCCTCCTGGACGCCCGGGAGGGCCAGCAGCGCGGCCTCGACCTCCCCCGGCTCGATCCGGAAGCCGCGCAGCTTGACCTGGTCGTCGCTGCGGCCGAGGTACTGGGCGTTGCCGTCCGGGAGCCAGCGGGCCAGGTCGCCGGTGCGGTACAGGCGTTCGCCGGGCACGAAGGGGTCGTCGACGAACCGTTCGGCGGTCAGGTCCGGCCGGTGCAGGTAGCCCCGGGCCAGGCTCGCCCCGCCGAGGTAGACCTCGCCGGACACCCCGGTCGGCACCGGCCGGAGCCGCCGGTCGAGCAGGTAGAGGCGGGTGTTGTCCAGGGGGCGGCCGATGGGGCACTGCCGGTCCAGCGGCTGCGGGTCGGTGTAGGCGGTGCTGTAGAGGGTGGCCTCGGTCGGCCCGTAGCCGTAGCAGACGCGCAGACCGGGCAGTGCCTGCCGGAGGCGGTGCAGCGCCATCTCCGGGAGGGACTCCACGCCGGTCAGCAGCTGACGCAGCACCAGCCCGTCCAGGCGGGCCACGGGGTCCTCGTCGATCCACTTGACGTAGGACGGCGGCAGGAACGCCTGCACGATGCGGTGCTCGCGCATCCAGTCCAGCAGTCCCTCGGGATCGCCGCGCAACTCGTCGGGGACCAGGTGCAGGACGGCGCCGGTGGTGAGCGGCATCAGCAGCTCGTGCACCGAGGCGTCGAACCCGATGCTCGACCAGGCGGAGGCCGCCTCGCCGGGGGTGTCCCCGAACCGCGCGAGCCAGGTGTCGAAGAGGTTGGTGACGCTGCCGTGGGTCACCGCCACACCCTTGGGGCGGCCGGTGGAGCCGGAGGTGTAGATGACGTAGGCCAGCCGCGACGGCCCGACGGTGATCCCCGGCGCGTCGTCGCGCTCCGCCTCGGCCTCGACCGCGCCCAGGGACAGCCAGCCCTCGGGCGGGACGTCGGCGTCGCTGAGCACCAGGGCCGGCACCGCGTCCTCGACCATCGCGGCCAGGCGCTCGAGCGGCTGCCCCGGGTCGAGCGGCAGATAGGCGGCGCCCGCCTTGAGGATGCCGAGGACACCCACCACCAGTTCGGCCGAGCGCCCGGAGTGCAGGCCCACCACCTGGTCCGGGCCGACACCGCGGGCGATCAGCGCGTGCGCCAGCCGGTTGACCCGGTGGTCGAGAGCGGCGTAGTCGAACCGCTCCCCGTCGCAGACCAGGGCGGGAGCGGTGGGGCGGCTTCGGACCTGGGCCTGGAAGCGATCGACCAACCCGGCCGCGGCGGCGCCGTCACGGTCGGGTTGGTCACGGTCGGGCTCGTCGGCCCGGTCGGCCCGGTCGGCACCGCTCCAGTCCGAGAGCACCCGCCGACGCTCCTCCTCGCTCATGAGCTCCAGTTCGTCCACGCCCAGGTCGGGCCGGTCGACCAGCTGGGTCAGCACCCGGCGCAGGTAGCCCGCGTAGCGCTCGGCCGTCTCGTGGTCGAACAGTGCGCCGGCGTAGTCCAGATGGCCGACCACCCGGCCGTCATCCTCCTCGGCCAGCGACAGTGCCAGGTCGAACTTGGCCCCGGCGTAGGGGATTTCGAGCGGTTCGACGTCGATTCCCGGCAGGTCCAGCAGGTCCTTCCTGGACGGGTGCCAGGCGAACATGGTCTGGAACAGCGGCGTGTGGGCGGTGCTGCGCGGCGGGTTGACCAGCTCCACCACCTGCTCGAACGGCAGGTCCTGGTTCTTCAGGGCGTCCCTCAACGCACCGCGCACCTGCTTCAGCACGGCCGACCCGGTCGGCGAGTCCGACAGGTCGACCCGGATGGCGAGGGAGTTGACGAAGAATCCGATCAGGTCGGAGAAGGTGCCGCGGCGGCGGTTCGCGGTCGGGACGCCGACGACGACGTCGGTCTGCCCCGTCAGCCGCGACAGGACGACGGACCAGCCGGCCAGGACGGCCACGAACAGGGTGCCGCCCTGCTGCCGGGCGAGCGCCTTGAGGGCGGTGCCGAGTTCCCGGTCGAGGCGGACCGGCACCCGGCCGCCGCGGTAGTCCTGCTCCGGCGGGCGCGGCCGGTCGGTGGGCAGTTCGAGCAGGGCCGGCGCGTCGGCCAGGGCTTCCCGCCAGTGCGCGGCCTGCGCGGCCGGTTCGTCGCCGGCCGCCCACTCCTGCTGCCAGCGGGTGTAGTCGGCGTACTGCAGGGCCAGTGGCGGCAGCGGGGAGTCCGCGCCGTCCCGGAACGCCGTGTACAGCGTTCCGAGCTCGCGCAGCATCACGTTCATGGACCAGCCGTCGAACACCGCGTGGTGCAGCGTCAGCAGCAGCACGTGGTGCTGCTCGGCCAGGACGATCAGCCGGCCGCGTGCCAGCGGGCCGCGGCCCAGGTCGAAGGGCGTGTCGGACTCGGCACGCTGCAGGGCGGTGACGCGCGCCGCGGCGTCCGCGAGCCCGGTCAGGTCGTCCACCGTGAGGCAGTAGCCGGAGTCGGGCGGACCGATCAGCTGGTGGACGCCGCCCCCGGTGGCGACCAGCCGGGTGCGGAGGACCTCGTGCCGGG
This sequence comes from Streptomyces sp. NRRL S-350, assembly GCF_000719705.1. Taxonomy (GTDB): domain Bacteria; phylum Actinomycetota; class Actinomycetes; order Streptomycetales; family Streptomycetaceae; genus Kitasatospora. Next base: position 162,015 of record NZ_JOHO01000010.1, read on the forward strand.
AGACCAGTTCGTCGAGCGCACGGGTGAGCGCCGCGCGGTCCAGCCGGCCGCGCAGGGTGAACGCCATGGTCTCGTTGTACGCCTGGCTGGCCCCCTCCAACTGCGAGAGCACCCAGAGCCGTTGCTGTCCTGACGACAGCTCGGGAAGCCGGCCGTCGGCGGCCGTCGGGGTGTCGGCGTGCCGCGCGGTACGCGCATCGGCCCGGTCGGTGGTGGTGCCGTGGGGGTGGTGCGTCTCCGACAAAGCCAGACCTTTTTCCTGAGGGGGCCATTGCAGGGATCGAAGCGCCGTGATCGGCGCCCCCGATCAGGTCGCTTCGACCGGGCGCGGGGCGCAGGTGGTGACAGTCGGTCAGCTGCCCGTGGGAGCAGGCGAACCGGGGCGGCGCATGGCGGTGCCGTCGAGGTCAGCGGCGATCGAACGTGGTGGATCTATGACCATGGATGCCAAGTTAAGATCACTAACTCGGCCCGAGGCAAGAGTCTGCGACCACTTCCCCTGCCGACCCCCAGGTACGGGCCGGTCGGACACGGTGCGTCACGCGGCAGCGCCAGCGCGCCCGATCCGGATCCGGTACCGACGAGGTCGGCCACCGCTCGACCCCGCCGCCGAGGGGCCAGCCCGGAGCGGGCCCTCGGCGGAAGCGGTCAGAGAATCGGCTCGCAGCCGATCGCCTTGCTGCCGGCGGTGAGGAACCGCCGTACGGGGTCCGCCTGGTCGGGGAGCAGGAAGGCGTCCCGAGGCCGTTCGGGCGGCCGCCGTCGACGGTGAAGAAGGTGTCCTTGCCCTGGCAGGTGGTGACGAGCGTCCCGTCGGCGACCCAGCGGGCCTGCCCGAGACCGGACGCCTGCCTGCCGTCCTTCCGGGTCAGGGCGGTGGTTCGCGGCCCGATCGTGATCACGAAGACCTCTGCCCGGCCGTCGTGCCGCGGATCGCCGCCGACCGTGCCGGACCAGATCGGCCGAACGCGGTGGTGGCCTGTTGCGGCATCCGCCAACGGGCCTCGGGGTTCTTCGCCGGGGCGAACCCGGGCAGCCCGCCGAGGTCGGACCGATCCGGGTCGGTCGCGGCACCCACGGGCGACAGGCCTTTCGGCGCCGGCAGCTCCCGGGCCGCGCGGGAGCGTGCCCTGCCGCGCCGTTGGCGAAGTGGCCTCGTTGCCTACCCGCCGCGAAGGGGCGCCGTGCGCCGGAGGTGCGGGGGGCCGGCCGGGGCACCCCTGCCTCCGGGCACCCGCGCGTGCTCGGGAGTCCTCTCCGCAGGGGGCGGTCAGAACTCGTGGTCGTACACCACGGTCACCGGAGCGTGATCGCTCCATCGCTCGGCATGGGTGTCGGCCCGTTCGACGTAGGCCTCGATGGCCTTCGCGGCGAGGCCGGGAGTCGTGCACTGGAGGTCGATGCGCCAGCCGGAGTCGTTGTCGAAGGCGCGGCCGCGGTAGGACCACCAGGTGTAGGGGCCGGTGCGGTCGGGGTGGAGGGCGCGGACGACGTCGACGTAGGCGGCTTCGGCGTAGACGCGGGAGAGCCAGGCGCGTTCTTCGGGGAGGAAGCCGGCGGACTTCTGGTTGGCCTTCCAGTTCTTGAGGTCTTCGGGGCGGTGGGCGATGTTCCAGTCGCCGCAGACGACGACTTCGCGGCCGTCGGCGGCGGCTCGGGTGCGCAGGGCGGTGAGGTGGTCGAGGAATTCCGCCATGAAGCGTTCCTTCTCGTCCTGGCGGTCGGTGCCGGCCTCGCCGGAGGGGAGGTAGAGGCTGGCGACCGTCAGGCCGGGCAGGTCGATTTCCAGGTACCTGCCCGATTTGTCGAATTCCTCCGACCCGAATCCGATGACGGTGCGCTGTGGCTCCGTGCGGGACAGGATGGCGACGCCGGCGCGGCCCTTGGCGACGGAGGGGGCCCAGACCGTGTGCCAGCCGTCCAGGTCGCGCAGTTCGACGGGCAGTTGCTCGGGTTCGGAGCGCACCTCCTGGAGGCAGATCACGTCCGCCTGGGTGCCGGCCAGCCATTCGATGAAGCCCTTCTTGGCTGCGGCCCGGATTCCGTTCACGTTCACACTCGTCACCACGATCACCCGGGCAGCCTACCGACTGGCCGTACCCGGCCCGAATCGTGACGCGCGGCAGCCCGGTGGGTGGGCCGGATGTCGGCAGTTGCTGACACGAACTGACACGAACTGACGTGAGCTGACATGGGCTGACATGGGCTGATGCAAGCTGACGTGAACGCGGCATGAAGATGTGCGACAGTCGCATCACGCCTCCGCATTGGTCTTGACCATCTCCGGACGCAGCCCCTAGGGTCGCTTACTGCAAGGACCTTTAATAAAGAAGGACGGATAAAGGCTCGCTCTCCCACCTGCCGCAACAGCGGGCAGCGGGCCCGGATCCGCCCTCCTTGGCGCAGGGCGGACGGACACAGGTGGAGGACGCGGTGGGAACGACTGGACAGCTTTCTGCGGTGCCGGAGCCGAAGTACTGGCACCTGCGCACGGTGCTGCTGCGGGCCATCGACTCGGAGTTCTCCATCGGTCAGATCCTGCCCAACGAGCGTGAGCTGGCCGCCCGCTTCGGCGTGGCCCGGGCGACGCTGCGCCAGGCGCTCGACCAGCTGGAGCTGGAGGGCCGCCTGGTGCGCCGCCGGGGGATCGGCACGCTGATCGCGGCCCCGCGCGTGGGTGTCCCGGTCAACCGGCAGGAGGAGGGCTGGCCCGGGGTCGGCCGCAGCCAGGCCTGGCGGACGGTCGACTGCACCACCGCCCCCGCCTCCGCGCAGCTGGCGACGGGCCTGGGCATCGCCGAGGGCGCCACCGTGCACACCGTCCGCCGGGTTCGCCTGGTGGAGGGCCGCGCGATGGCCACCGAGTCGCTGCACGTCCCGGCCGCCGCCCTGCCGCACCTGCCCGGCTTCCGTGCCGAGAGCGACCGTGCCCGCTCGGTGCTGCGCCAGCTGGAGCGACTGGAGGTGGACGGCGAGTCGCGCGCGGTCGAGCTCGGCGTCGCCGAGGCCGAGGAGGCCGCCCTGCTGGAGCGCCCGCCCGGCTCCCCGGTGCTGGTCATGACCACCCAGTACGTCTCCACCGGACGTCTGGTGGCGCTCGCCGTCTCCACCTACCGTGCGGACACCTGCAAGCTGACGTTCGGCGAGACCGGCCTGGTCGAGGTCACCCCGGCCGTCCCGGTCGCCGCGACGGCGGAGGTCCGCACCGCCTCCTGAACCGCCTCCCGCAAACCCTCGGGCCGAGGCCCGGTCGCCCAAGTGGCGTCCGGGCCTCTGCCGTTGGCCGCGGTGGGCGTGGCGACCGTCCGCCGCGGCCGTCGTCGGCCGGCCGGTCCCCGCCGTCGCGCGGTCAGGTCCGCGGCGGGTCGACCGCGAAGAGCTGGTCCTCGACGTGGTCCAGGGCCACGCGCAGGGCGCCCATCGCCACCACCTCCGATCCGAGGGCCGCCAGGGCGACCTCGGGGGCGCGCAGGGTGAACTGGGCGAGGCGTTCGCGCAGCGGACCGAGGACGCCGTCGAGGCCGGCCGCCCAGCCGCCGATGACCACCAGTTGCGGGTCGATGGCCAGGACGAGCGCGGCGACGCCCTGGACGAGGCGGGTGAGGAAGCGGTCCATGGCGACCTTGGCGACCTCGTCGCCCTCCCGGGCCAGGCGCAGGACGCGGGCGACGGCGGCCTCGTCCAGGGGGTTGAGCGGCTTGCCGGTGGTGGACAGCAGACGCTCGGGGGTGACTTCCTGGCCGAGCAGGTGCAGGGCACCGATCTCGCCGGCCGCGCCGCCGTAGCCGCGGTGCAGCTTGCCGTTGATGAGGGAGCCGGCGCCGGGGCTGAGGCCGGCCATCACGAAGACGACGTCGTCGGCGCCGACCGCCGAGCCCTGCCAGTGCTCGGCGATGGCGGCGAGGTTGGCGTCGTTCTCGATGAGGACCGGGCAGCGGAACGAGCGCCGGAGCCGGGCGCCGAGGTCGAGGCCGGTCCAGCCGGGCATCGCGGTGCCGAGTTGCACGGTGCCCTCGCGGTCCACGATGCCGGGGGTGCCGATGCCGACGGACCACAGGTTGTCGCGGGAGACGCCGGCCTTGCGCAGCACCTCGGCGACGGCGGTACGGACGGCGGTGAGCCGGTCCTCGGCGTCCAGGGTCTCGTCGACGGGCTTGAAGTGACTGCCCACCACCTCGCCGGTGAGGTCGGCCAGGATGACGCGGATGTCGTGCACGCCGATCTCGATGCCGAGGATGTGCCCGGCCTCGGCGCGGAAGCGGAACCAGCGGGCCGGGCGGCCCCGGCGGCCGGGCCCGGGTTGCCCGTCCTCCTTCGGCTGCTCGACCTCGGCGACCAGCCCGGTCTCGACCAGGCCCTCGATCACGCCCTCGACGGTCGGGCGGGAGAGCCCCGTCTCGCCGACGAGCTGAGTGAGGGTCACGGAGTGGCCGTTCCGCAGCGCCCGGAGCGTGACCGCCGCGTTGATCCGCCGCAGCAGCGAGGAGTCTCCTCCGGTGAGCCGATCCGCCAATGCGATGCCCTTCGCCGTTCGCGCGACTGCCCTGGCGCGCGGTGTCGAGTGCGCGGTGCCCACCGAGTGGCCCGCGGGGGTGCACCCCCGGAACGCGTCAGGGCGGCGGGGGCCACCTGCGCGGGGGCCGGAGGACATGCGGAGCCTACCCGGGCACGGGGCGGGGCGGCGAGGATCCTTGCAGCTCATCCGGGCTTCGGTATCGAAATGGTACGGATCGGGTTGCGGCGCGTGACCCGGGCTTCACCGGGCGTCCACGGACGGGTCCGCCGTGGGGCCGACCGGGCCGACCGGGCCTGCCGGGCCTGCCAGGACTCGAGGCCGGCCCGGGTGCTGTCCGGCGCCTGGTTCGGGTCAGGCCCGGTTCACTCCGGCTCCGGTTCACTCCAGCCCCCGGTTCAGTCCAGCCGCCGGCTCACTCCGACCCCCGGTTCCATCCGCCCCCCGGCTCAGTCCACCCGGGCCGCGAACAGCCGTTGCCCCAGCAGCCCCATCGGGTGCCCGTCCTCCGGCAGCGTCAGGACGGTCGGGCAGCCCGCCGCGGCGAGGGCGTCCCGCCAGTGCTCCGTCGGCCGGGCGGGCAGGGCCCGGCCGTCGCCGGTGACGAGGAGGTCGAGCTGTTCGGCGGTGGGTGCGAGCAGGAGCAGCCGGCCGCCGGGGGCGAGCAGCCGGACCAGCGCCGGGACGGCTTCTTCGGGTGGGGCGGTCGCGGTGGCGACGATCAGGTCGTAGCGGCCGCCGTCGGGGCTGAGGTGGTGTTCGGCGTTCGGCCGGGGCCGGGCGGCGAGGGAACGGGCGGCGGCGGTCTCGGTGCCGTCGGGGTCGGGTTCGAGGACGCGTAGCGGCGCGGGGCCGTCGTGCGCTTCGACGGTCCCGCGTATGAGCATGCCGAGGGCGGCGCCGAGGTAGCCGCGGGCGGCGGTCCAGCGGACCGGGGCGGCGCCCGGGCGGGGTGCTTCCTCGCCGGTGATGAGCCGGGGCAGCCGCAGCGCGCCGCGCCGTAGGCGGTCCAGGGCGGCGGCGGGTCCGAGCCCGTCGGCCCAGGCTTCGACGGCGGGGCGCCAGGCTTCCCGGGCTTCGGCGGGGGTGATTGCGGGGCCGCCGTGGAAGACCGCGCCCTGGGCGCCGCCGTCGTGACGGGTGATCATGCCGTGCCGGGCGAGGGCTTCCAGCCAGCGGGCGACGCGGGGGCGCTGGGCGGGGGCGACCATGGCGGTGGCGAGGATCTCGGCCTCGGGGTGCCCGCGGTCGGGGTCGGTGAGGACGCCGTTCTGCTGGAGGGTGAGGAGCAGGGCGTGGAGTACGGCCCGGTCGAGGTGGGTGCCGAAGTCGAGGAGGTGTTCGGCGGTGACGCCGATGCTGTGTTTCCAGGCGGCGGCCGTGGCGGCGTCGGCGTCGGCGCGCAGGCGGCGGTCTGCGGCCTCGGCGTTGCTGTCGGGGGCGCGGACGTGGGCGAGGACGGCGCCGAGTGCGTCGACGGCGGCGTACACGTCGTCCTGGCGGGGTTCGGGGCCGACGTGCAGGACGAGGCGCAGCGCGCTGAGGTCGTGGGTGCTGTGGCCGGGGGTGCGGCTGAGCCGCCAGAGCAGGGCGGAGGGCAGGCTGAGGTGGGTGGTGCCGTTGGCGGCGATGGCGGCGAGCTGCTGCTCGGGTTGCTGCTCGGGGTCGGCGCAGTGGACGGTGCCTCCGGCGAGCAGGGTGGCGAGGGCGAGTTCGACGGCGAGGTCGGTGACGGGGTGCAGCACGGTGTGCCGGATCGGGGGCGGGCCGAGGACGCCGGCCCAGTAGCGCAGTCGTTGTTCGGCGGCGCGGGCGGCGGTGGGGGTGAGGGCGGCGTGCTCGGCGACGCGTTCGGCGAGGGCCCGTGGCAGGGCGCCCGGCGGGGAGGCGCCGAGCAGCAGGCCGGTGCCGCTGATCGCGCGCCCGTCGGCGACGACGGCGGGTCGGTCGCCGCGTTCGCGCAGCGCGCTGACCAGGGCGGGAGTCGTGGGCACGGTGATCACTTCCGGGTGCGGGGGAGAAACCGCACCACTGAACCATGCGGTCGGGCAGCGGGAGGCCGTCGGTGAGTCAAAATTCTGTAATGATTTTCATATCGGACAGCCAAGCGGCCTGGGCGAAGCCCTTGCGAAATGGACGGAACTTCGCATTCCGGAAGCGTGGCGCGATCCCTTGACAGTCGGTGCGGGTACTGGATTACTAGGCCCGAACGCTCCTGACCGAACGATCGGTCGGCAGCTCCGGATCGGCCGACCAGCGAAGGAGCGACGATGACCGGCAGCGCACCCGCCCCGCGCCGACACCTCGGGGAGCCGATCCCGCCCGCGCTCCTGGACGCCGGTGAGCGCATGGGCCCGGACGAGCTGCGTGCCCACCAGCTCGCCCGGCTGCAGGCCACCCTGCGGCACGCGTACGACAACGTCGAGCTCTACCGCCGCAAGTTCGACGCGGCCGGCGTCCGTCCCGAGGACTGCCGGGCTCTGGCGGACCTCGCCCGCTTCCCCTTCACCACCAAGGCCGACCTGCGCGAGGGCTACCCGTTCGGCATGTTCGCCGTCCCGATGGAGCAGGTCCGCCGGATCCACGCCTCCAGCGGCACCACCGGTCAGCCGACCGTGGTCGGCTACACCGACCGCGACCTCTCCATGTGGGCCGACGTCGTTGCCCGCTCGATCCGCGCGGCCGGCGGCCGGCCCGGCCACAAGGTGCACATCGCCTACGGCTACGGGCTGTTCACCGGCGGCCTCGGTGCGCACTACGGCGCCGAGCGGGCCGGCTGCACCGTCATCCCCGCCTCCGGCGGCATGACCGCCCGGCAGGTGCGGCTGATCCTGGACTTCGAGCCCGAGATCATCATGGTCACGCCGTCCTACCTGCTCACCATCCTGGACGAGTTCGAGAAGCAGGGCGTCGACCCGCGCAGCACCTCGCTCAAGGTGGGCATCTTCGGGGCCGAGCCGTGGACGGAGGAGATGCGGCGCGAGATCGAGGAGCGGCTCGACCTGCACGCCGTCGACATCTACGGCCTCTCCGAGGTGGTCGGTCCGGGCATCGCGCAGGAGTGCGTGGAGACCAAGGACGGCCTGCACATCTGGGAGGACCACTTCTACCCGGAGGTCGTCGACCCCTTCACCGACGAGGTGCTGCCCGAGGGCGAGGGCGGCGAACTGGTCTTCACCTCGCTCACCAAGGAGGCCCTGCCGATCGTCCGTTACCGCACCCGCGACCTCAGCCGCCTGCTGCCCGGCACGGCGCGGCCGGCGTTCCGGCGGATGGAGAAGGTCGCCGGGCGCAGCGACGACATGATCATCCTGCGCGGGGTGAACCTCTTCCCCACCCAGGTCGAGGAGATCCTGCTGCGCACCCCGGGCGTCGCGCCGCACTTCCAGTTGCGGCTCACCCGGGAGGGCCGGCTGGACCGGATGACCGTCCGGGTCGAGGCCCGGCCGGAGGCGTCGGCCGGGCAGCGGGCGGCAGCGCGGGAGGCGATCGTCCGTGCGGTGAAGGACGGGATCGGGGTGACGGTCGCGGCCGAGGTGGTCGAGCCGTACACCCTGGAGCGCTCGGTCGGGAAGATCAAGCGGGTGGTGGACGAGCGGGGCTGAGCCGCCGCGCGGAAGGCCGGCGCGCGAGGGCGGACACCGGCGCAGGAGGAAGGGCCGGGGCCGGGGGAGGTCGGAGGCGCGCGGCTGTCCGGGGGGTGATGCCGCGCACCTCCGACGTCTACAGAACTGTAGACGAACGGCGCGCGGGCCGTCCAGCCTGACGGCGAGCGGGCGGCGGCCTGCCTCCGTTCGGCGCAGCCGGGATCGTGCGGACGGCCGGAGCTGCGCAGACTCGGATGCGTGGGGGCGGACTCGACAGGAGAGGCATCCTCATGAGCATCCGGCTTCGCCGCGCCCTCGCGGTCGCCGCAGTGGTCACCCTCGGTCTCGGCGCCGCGTCCTGCGGCAGCGCCAAGCAGTCCTCCGGTGGCGGGTCCTCCGGCGGCTCCTCCGGCGGCGCGAGCGCGAGCGGCAGTGTCGCCGTGGGTGCCGTCCGGATCGGTCTGCTGCTGCCGGAGACCAAGACCACCCGCTACGAGCAGTTCGACCGCCCGCTGATCGAGCAGAAGATCAAGGCGCTCGCGCCGGACGCGCAGATCGACTACTACAACGCCAACCAGGACGCGACGACCCAGCAGACCCAGGTGGACACCGCCCTCACCAAGGGCGACAAGGTACTGATCCTGGACGCGGTGGACGCCAAGTCGATCCAGTCCTCCGTGCAGAAGGCCCATGACGCCGGTGTCAAGGTGCTCGCCTACGACCGGCTCGCCCAGGGGCCGGTCGACGCGTACGTGTCCTTCGACAACCACAAGGTCGGCGAGCTGCAGGGCCAGGCCCTGGTGGCGGCGGTGGGCGGCAAGGCGAGCGCCGGCTCGATCATCATGATCAACGGCTCGCCGACCGACCCCAACGCGGCCGACTTCAAGGCCGGCGCGCACAGCGCGATGGACGGCAAGCTGAAGATCGGCAAGGAGTACGACACCCCGCAGTGGGATCCGAACCAGGCCAACCAGGAGGCCGCGGCGGCCATCACCGCGATCGGCGCCAACAACGTGGTCGGCGTCTACTCCGCGAACGACGGCATGGCCGCCGGTATCGCCACCGCCCTCAAGGCGTCCGGCCTGAGCGTCCCGCTCACCGGGCAGGACGCCCAACTCGACGCCATCCAGCGGATCCTGGCCGGCACGCAGACCATGACGATCTACAAGCCGTTCAAGCCGGAGGCCGACATCGCGGGCCAGATGGCCGTCGCGCTGGCCGCCGGCAAGACCCTCGACTCCACCCTCGCGCCGACGACGGTGACCAACGGCAGCGGCAACAAGGTGCCGGCCAACCTGATCACCCCGATCGTCGTCACCAAGGACAACGTCAAGGACACGGTGGTCAAGGACGGCCTCTACACCGTCGACCAGATCTGCACGCCGGACTACGCCGCCGCCTGCAAGTCCGCCGGCCTCCAGTAGCCGACGTCCCCCCTCGAACCCGAACAGGCCCCGCCTCCACGACGGAGGTGGGGCAAGGGAGTTGGTCACTGTGGCAGGTGAGACCGTACTGGCCCTGCGCGGGGTCTCCAAACGGTTCGGCGCCGTCCAGGCGCTCACCGACATCGAACTGGAGGTGCACCGCGGCGAGGTGGTGGCCCTGGTCGGCGACAACGGCGCCGGAAAGTCCACCCTGGTCAAGGCGATCGCCGGGGTGCACCAGCCCGACGACGGCGTCATCGAGTGGCAGGGCCGCGCGGTGAGCATCCACCGGCCCCAGGACGCCCAGCAGTTGGGCATCGCCACCGTCTACCAGGACCTCGCGCTCTGCGACAACCTCGACGTGGTCGGGAACCTCTTCCTCGGCCGCGAGATCCGCCGCTTCACCATCCTCGACGAGGTCGCGATGGAGAAGCGCTCCCGGGAGCTGCTGGACACCCTGTCCATCCGCATCCCCAGCGTGCGGATCCCGGTCGCCTCGCTCTCCGGCGGCCAGCGCCAGGTCGTCGCGATCGCCCGCGCCCTGATCGGCTCGCCCAAGGTCGTGATGCTGGACGAGCCGACCGCCGCCCTGGGCGTCGAACAGACCGCCCAGGTGCTCGACCTGGTCGAGCGACTGCGCGAGCAGGACCACGGCGTGATCCTCATCAGCCACAACATGGCGGACGTGATGGCCGTCGCGGACACCGTCGCGGTGCTGCGCCTCGGACGCAACAACGGCGTCTTCGACAGGCGCTACACCAACCAGGAAGAGATCATCTCGGCCATCACCGGTGCCACGGACAACGCCGTGACCCGCCGGAAGGCCCGCGGCCAGGAGGGTTCCCAGTGAGCGAGCACAATCCGGGAAGCGCCCCCGGTGGCGAACCCGAGCGCCACCACGTCCCGCTGCCCGAGGACAGCATGCCCCTGGGCGGCGTCAACGCCCCCGTCCCGGTGGCCCCCGAGGCCACCCCCGCGGTCGACCCGCGGCTGATCGTCCGGCAGGAGGGCGTCAAGGGCTACCTGGGCGAGTTCCGCCGCCGGATGAGCAGCGGCGAGCTGGGCTCCCTGCCCGTGGTGCTCGCCCTGATCGTGATCTGGGCGGTGTTCGGGAGCCTGAACAGCAGCTTCCTGTCCGCCCAGAACCTCTCCAACCTGTCCCAGCAGATCGTCGGCACCGGGATGATCGCGATCGGCGTGGTCTTCGTGCTGCTGCTCGGCGAGATCGACCTGTCGGTCGGCTCGGTCAGCGGCCTGTGCGCGGCGATCTTCGCCGTCCTGAACGTCACCAACGGCGTGAACCAGTGGGTCGCGATGATCACCGCCATCGTCGGCGGGGCGGTCGTCGGCGCGATCCAGGGCGTCTTCTTCGCCAAGGTCGGCGTGCCGGCCTTCGTGGTCACGCTGGCCGGCAACCTCGGCTGGAACGGCCTGATGCTGCAGATCCTCGGCAGCAACGGCACCGTCAACCTGTCCGGCAAGGACATCGTCTCCAAGCTCTACAGCACCATCTTCGGCCAGCAGATCGCCGCGTACGGCGTGGCGGCGGTCGGAGTCCTGCTGTTCCTGTTCGCGTCGCTGGTCGACGCCCGCCGGCGCCAGGGCGCGGGCGTCCCGTCCCGGCCGGCCACCGACATCGTGCTGCGCACCGTCCTGCTGGCCGTCGTCGCCTTCCTCGTCGCCTACACGCTCAACCAGTACAAGGGGCTGCCGCTCGCCCTGCTGGTCTTCCTGATCTTCATCGTCGTGCTGGACTTCGTCCTGCGCCGCACCTCCTACGGCCGGCAGGTGTTCGCGCTCGGCGGCAACATCGAGGGCGCCCGGCGCGCGGGCATCAACGTTGCCATGATCCGGATCAGCGTCTTCACCATCTGCTCCACCATGGCGGCCGTCGGCGGCCTCTTCCTGGCCGCGCAGATCCAGTCGGCCAGCCAGACCTCCGGTGGCGGGAACCTGCTGATGAACGCCATCGCGGCGGCCGTCATCGGCGGCACCAGCCTCTTCGGCGGGCGCGGCAAGACCTGGTCCGCGTTGCTCGGTGCGCTGGTGATCGGCTCGATCCAGTCCGGGATGAACATCGAGGGCCTCAGCAACGCCATCCAGTTCATGATCACCGGTGCGGTGCTGCTGGCCGCCGTCGTGATCGACTCCCTGGCCCGCCGCACCCAGAAGGCCGCCGGCCGGGCCTGAGCGCCACCGGCCTGGCTCTATGCTGCGGAGCATGCCGAGCGAGCTGCGTACTCTTCAGCCGGCCGAGGACCTCGCCTTCATCCGGCGCGAGACCGAGCTGAAACCCGTCCCCTTCGTACCCGAGATCAACCTGCACATGGCCGAGGACGCCATCGCCCTCTGGGAGACCACCGAGCGGGCCCGCGGGCAGGCCGGACTGCCGCCGCCGTTCTGGGCCTTCGCCTGGGCGGGCGGCGTGGCCGTCGCCCGCTACGTGCTCGACCACCCCGAACTGGTCGCGGGCCGTACCGTGCTGGACGTCGCCGCGGGGTCGGGGCTGGTCGGCGTCGCCGCCGCGCTGCGCGGCGCCGCCTCGGTGCGCGCCGCCGAGATCGACGCCTACGCGGTCGCCGCGATCGGCCTCAACGCCGAGGACAACGGCGTCCGGGTGGAAGGCGCCCTGGTGGACCTGGTGGACGGCGACGGCGCCCCCGCGGAGGTCGTCCTCGCCGGCGACGTCTTCTACGAGCGGGCCATGGCCGCCCGCTTCCTGCCCTTCCTGGAGCGGGCCGCCGCGCGCGGCGCCACCGTCGTCGTCGGCGACCCGGGCCGCGCCTACCTGCCCCGGGACCGGTTCACGGCGGTGGCGGCGTACCAGGTGCCGGTCGTCGCGGACCTGGAGGACACGGCGGTGAAGACGACGACGGTGTGGCGACTCGGCTGACGGTCCATCAGGGGAGACCCCGGGGTAGTGGGAGGCATGAGGGTAAGGGGAGGTGCGGGGGTAAAGGGGTGGCAAACGCTGACGCAAGATCATGTCATGATGGTTACCGACCGGTAATCCACTGATGGCCGGTCAGTGAACTGTGCACCACCGTAAGGAGTCACCCATGCGTCGACGCATCCCCGCCCTCGTCCTCACCGCCGCCCTGGCCGGCGGCGCCCTGGCGACGGTCGCCCAGGTCGCCACCGCTCAGCCGGCGGCCGCCGCCTCGATCACCGTTGACCTCAACCAGATGCGCCAGCAGGTCTACGAGCTGCGTCAGAAGGCCGCCCGCCTGGACCGCGAGGGCGAGCGGGACGCCGCGCGCAGGGCCCGGGCCCAGGCCGACGCGCTGCAGCACCGGATCGACCAGATCGAGAAGGCCGAGCGCGACTCCTCCCGCCACTTCTGACGGTCGCCGTCCCCCGTGGCCGCCGTCTCTGACGGCCGTCGCGCGATCCGACGCCGCCCGCTCCGCCCGTCGCCGGGCCGGGGCGGGCGGCGCCGTCGTTCCCGGAGCGTGGAATTCCCGGCGGCACCACGGAGCCGGCTGGTAGACAGGGCCGCATGACCGACCGGATCGCGCTGCGCGCCGCCACCCCCGACGACATCCCCGCCCTGCTCGCCCTCTGGGCCCGGGCCGCCAAGGGCGCCAGCATCACGGACGACGAGGCGGGCGTCGCCGCGCTGCTCGCCCGGGACGGGCAGTGCCTGATCGTCGCCACCCCGGCGGAGGACCCGGCGGCCCTGCTCGGCACCGTGATCGCCGGCTGGGACGGCTGGCGCTGCCACCTCTACCGCCTCGCCGTCGACCCCGAGCACCGCCGTCGGGGCATCGGGGCCGCCCTGTTGGCGGCCGCCGAGGAGCGCTTCGCCGCCCTCGGCGGCCGGCGGGCCGACGCCATGGTGCTCGACGACAACGCCCTGGGGCACCGCACCTGGCAGGCCGCCGGGTACCGGCCTGAGCCGCAGTGGAGCCGCTGGGTCAAGCCGTTGGAGCGCTGAACGGCCGTGCGCGGCGGCCCGGGCGCCGCGCACCGGGTGGCTAGCCGCGCAGGCGCGCCAGCCAGGCCTCGACCTCGTCGGAGCGGCGGGGGAGGGCGGCCGAGAGGTTCTCGTTGCCGTCGGCGGTGACCAGGATGTCGTCCTCGATCCGCACCCCGATGCCGCGGTACTCCTCCGGTACCGTCAGGTCGTTCTGCTGGAAGTAGACACCCGGCTCGACGGTGAGCACCATGCCCGGCTTCAGCGGGCCGTCCACGTGGATCTCGGTGAGCGAGTGGGCGCAGTCGTGGACGTCGATGCCGAGCATGTGGCCGGTCCCGGCGAGCGTGAAGCGGCGGTGCAGGCCCAGCTCGTACACCTTGTCGGCGCTCAGGTCGCCGAACAAGCCCCAGGCGGTGAGGTGTTCGGCGAGTTCGCGCTGGGCGGCGCGGTGGAAGTCGCGGAAGTCGGCGCCCGGCCTCACCGCGGCGATGCCGGCCTCCTGGGCCGCGAACACCGCGTCGTAGACCTTGCGTTGCAGCTCGGTGAAGCGGCCGCTGACCGGCAGGGTGCGGGTCACGTCGGCGGTGTAGAGCTCGTCGGTCTCCACGCCCGCGTCGAGCAGCAGCAGGTCGCCGGGCTCGGCGTGGCCGTCGTTGCGCACCCAGTGCAGGGTCGTGGCGTGCGGGCCGGCCGCGGCGATGGTGCCGTACCCGACGTCGTTGCCCTCGATCCGGGCGCGGACGAAGAACGTGCCCTCGATCAGCCGCTCGGGCGTGCGGGAGTCGGTGCCGAGGACGCGCACCACGTCCTCGAAGCCGCGGGCGGTGGCCTCGCAGGCGAAGCGCAGCTCGGCGATCTCGAACTCGTCCTTGACCAGGCGCAGTCCGGACAGGAAGACCTCGAACTCGGCGTCCCGCTCGGCGACGGCCCTGCCCCGGAGGGCCTGCTCCACGCCCGCGTCATGGCGGCGCAGCACGCGGACGGGGCCGGCGGCGGCGCGCAGGTCGGCGTGGACGGTCCGCACGTCCCGGCAGGGCAGGCCGAGCAGCCGCTCGCTCTCGGTCAGGCTGTTGCGGCGGCCGTCCCACAGCTCGCCGTGGTTGTCCAGCCAGAACTCGCCGTTGTCGGTCCGGGAGCGGTCGCGCAGGTACAGCACGGCGGTGTGGCCGGTGTCGCCGGTGGGCTCCAGCACCAGCACGCCGTCCTGGGACCGGTCGCCGGTCAGGTAGACGTAGTCGGAGGACGGCCGGAACGGGTAGTCCGTGTCGTTGGCCCGCACCTTGGGGTTGCCGGACGGGACCACCAGCAGCTCGCCGGGGTAGGCGGCGGACAGTTCGGCACGGCGCCGGGCGGTGTGCGCGGCCTGCGGGATCGGTTCCAGGGCGGTGCGCTCGGTGTCGGCCCAGCCCTGCTTCATGTTCTCGGCGAGCTCGTCCGTCACGCCGCGGGTGAGGCCGTTCTTCCGGTACTTGATGGTCTCGGCGGGCTCGGTCACTACGGTCTCCTGGTGAGGGTGGTGGATGCGAGGTGTTTCGCTACGCTGCCCCGTCCGACGGCATGCGCCCCGTACGGTATATCGAACGGTGCCGGGAGAGAAGAGGTCGAGCGTGAACGACGCCGGAGAGTCCGCCGGGGGCGAGGAGTCCGTCCGGGGTGTCCTCGCCGCCAACCTGAAGCGGATCCGGGCCGAGCACGGACTGTCGCTGTCCGAGCTGTCGCGGCGGGCCGGCATCGGCAAGGCGACGCTCTCCCAACTGGAGTCCGGCGCCGGCAACCCGACCCTGGAGACCGTGCTCGGGCTCTCCCGGGTGCTCGGCGTACCGATCTCCGACCTGGTGGAGGGCCGGCCGGCCGACGAGGTGACGGTGGTCCGGGCAGCCGAGACCGAGGTGCTGAGCGGCCGGGGCGTCGACCTGCGCCCGCTGCGCCGGATCGAGTCCGGGGGCGTGGTGTTCGAGATCTACGACCAGCTGGTGCGCACCGACGGCACCCAGATCTCCGGCGGCCACGCCGGCACCGAGCACACCGTCGTCCAGGCCGGCCGACTGCGCGTCAGGGCCGGCCGCCGCGAGGTCGAACTCGGCCCCGGCGACTACGTCGGCTTCGACGCCTCGCTGCCGCACTCCTACACCGCCGTGGGAGGCGAGCCGGTCCGCTCGGTGCTGTTCCTGCAGTACCGGGCGGAGCGGCGGCTGCACCTCGCGGACCCGGAGGACGCGGCGGACGAGGCGGCGGGCGAGTCCGCGCGGCAGTCGGCGCTGGAGGCCGCCGAGCGGCCTGCCCTCGGGCCGTCGCTGGGACGCGCGCACTGAGCCCGGCCGTTCGACTTACCGAACGACCTGCTCGAAGGTCGTGCTCCGGCCCCCACTCCCCTCGTGGTGGGGGCCGGAGCGGGCCTCCGCCGGACCGACCCGAGAGAGCATGCCAATCGCCGTAGCCGGAAGGCCATGCATTAGCCTCTGGGCCTAATGGTCAAGAACGCGCCAGGTCAGGGCGGTTGTGGAGAGCCGGAGGAGGGTTCGTGATTGCACTGAGGTTCGGGGTCGCGGACGTCGCGAGGACCCGGTTCGTGATCTCGCCGCTCGACCACCTGATGGCCGGCTCGGCGCGGCTGGGCGTGCACCACAGCGTCGGGTCGCGCAGCGAGCGCTGGTGGCGGGGAGCCCGCCGCCACGTGCCCGACCGGGCCGGGCGCTTCCTCGACGTGGTGAACGCGAGCCCCGTCGGCGTCCCCAACTTCATGGTGGCCGACCTCGACGCCGTCCGGCGGCAGCTGACCGACGAGCTCGACGCGCTCCTCTCCGTCCCGCAGCAGGCCGTCGAGGAGGACGTCGCGATGTTCGGCAGCGGGCCCGAACTCCCGACCGCCCTCGCCCGGTTGCGCGACGACGGCACCCGGGGCCTGCGCGAGGTCAGTGACGGCGCCTGGGCACTGTTCCGCTCCTGCCTCGCCCCGGACTGGCCCGACATCCGCCGCGCCCTCGAGACCGACGTCGCCGCCCGGTCCCGCACCGCCGCCCGCTCCGGGATCGGCGCGATGCTCGACTCGCTCCACCCGAAGGCGGTCTGGCGGGACGAGGGGGTGCTGGAGTGCACCGTCGGCGCACTGGAGGGCTCCTTCGACCTGGGCGGCCGGGGCCTGGAACTGCGTCCCAACTACTTCCTCCAGCAGGGCATCGGCCTGCTGGCCGGTCAGGACCGCCAGAGCCTGCTGCTGCACCCGGTCGGGGCCCCGGCCGCCGAACCCACGTCCCGGCCGCCGGCCGCTGACGGCCTCGCCGCCGTCCTCGGCCCCGCCAGGGCACGGGTCCTGCGTGCCATCGCGGGCAGCGCCTGCTCCACCACTGAACTCGCCCAGCGGCTCGGCGTCACCCCGCCCTCCGCCTCCGCCCACGCCGCCGCCCTGCGCGCGGCCGGTCTGATAGGCACCCGGCGCGAGGGCAAACAGGTCCGCCACACCCTCACCGACGTCGGCCACGACCTCCTGCTGGACAACCCGGAACCCCCGGCCGCGGTCTGAACGGAAGTCGGCCAGAGCTGTGCCGGGGCGTCAACCGGGCGGCGCCATCGTCCGTCCCCCGGCGCGAACGGTTCGGGAACGGGGCGTGAACTGTTCCCCCGCCGGGGCTCCCTCCGTGCTGCGCCGTCCACCCCAGCCGTCCGTTCCGGAGCGGGTGCGAACGGCACCGGGCGGTCGGACGTCCACGATGCACCCGAGGCCGAAACGTCCCGCACACGGGCCCCGAGGGCCGCCTTTCACCGGACATCTCCCCGGGCGCCACCAGGGGTTGGCCGGCCCGTCGGACGCCGCCCGAAGGCTCGGGACCGCGCCAAAGCGGTGACCGTCGAAGCGCTGCCGCCCGCCGCCGGTCCGGGCATGATGGGCCGGGACGGGTCGTCGCGGAACGGGCGGAAGCAGAACAGGAGTCGACCGATGAGAAGGCCGATGGCGGAGTTCGGCTGCGCGAAGTGCTACGGCGAGGACGCGCAGGCGGTGTGGCGGGGGCAGCACGATGGCTTCGAGCGCGAGGCCGAGGTGGTCGACGAGTCGCACTTCTCCGTCGACGTCCGGCGTTGCCGGGCGTGCGCGCAGCGGTTCGTCTGGATCTTCAGCGAGTCCGTCGACTGGATGGGCGGCGACGACGCCCAGTACGTGACGGTCATGCCGCTCACCGCCGCCGAAGCGGGTGGCCTGGTCGCCGGCACCCTGCGCCCGCTCGACCTCGGCGCGCTCGGCCGCGACCGCCGCCACCTGGACCACGACTGGCCCACCGGCGGCCCGGCGGGGCTCCGGTGGAACTCGGGGTCGTTCCGGGTCGCCGAAGCCCGCTGACGGCGGCCGAAGCGGCGGCTGAGGCAACGGCGACGGCTCCGACCCAACGCGTGTCTGGCAAGCGGCCGGGCCGGGGCCGTTCGTCGGCGCGGCGGTGACGGTGAGGGTGGAAAGTCCGGTGCATCCGTCCCTGGCGGGCAGGTGAGGCGGATCAGACGATGCCGAACTCGCCGGCGGAGGCAGCGGAGACGAAGGCCGCGAACGCCTCGGGAGAGACGGCGAGATGGACGCCAGGGGTCTTGGTGTCGCCGATGAGGATGAGGTCGTGGGAGGTGCGGAAGTCGGTGGCGATCTGGACGCAGTCGCCCTGGCCCTGAGGGTCGCTGTGAGTCGACTTGAACCAGCGGGCGACAGAGGGGTCGGGGACCGAAGCGTGTGGGGTCATTCCGGGTGCTCCTCCGATGCTCTTTGCAGCCACGCCAACGAATCGTCAGGCGTCAGTGCCTCCGCTCGGAGCGTGTCGTAGACCAGTGCCACATTGGTCACCTGGTCCGGGGCCTCGAGGAGTTGGCCCGACTGGACTCCTTCGAGGTAGGCGACCCGAGGGGCAACGAGGGTGCGTCCATAGCGGGAACGCGGGCTACGAGGGGTCCCGAAGCCCGCGCCGAATCCCGGTCTCCGGCTCTCAGCTTGTTGTTTAACCTCGGAGGTCACCCGACCTGCTGATCTGCGGTTCTTCGCGAGACAGCAGAGGCGGCCGCCCCTCACGCTTCGAGATGTCGAGTA
>NZ_JOHO01000011.1 GCF_000719705.1 Streptomyces sp. NRRL S-350
GGGGAGGGGGGGGAGGGCCCCCCGAAGTGTCAGGAACCGACCCGGAGCCCCACCGCCCACGCTGGAAGTCGGCCCCGCCGACTTCCAGCGCACCGCACCACCACCGAGGACACACCGAAGGCCGGCGCCCCAAGGGCGCCGGCCTTCTCGGCTTGCTCATCGACCGGCCATCCGACCGGCCGGTCAGCCGACTGACCAGCCGACTGACTGACTGCTTGACCAGTCCAGAGGTCAGGCCGCGATCAGCGGCTCGCCGGTGTTCTCCCCCGCGCCGTCGCCCTCCGGGCCCGCGCCGTCGCCATCCGGGCCGGCACCTGCCTCGGTCTTCCGGTCCCGCATCACCAGCGCGGCCAGCAGCGCCGCCGCCAGCACACCGATCGCACTGACCGTGAAGGTCGTCGTCATCGCCCCGGTGAACGCCTCCCGGGCGGTCCGGACAAGCCCGCTGTCCCCGCCGGCGATCGCCAGCGCCCCGGCGATGGAGTGCTTCGCCTGCTCCGGCGTCCCGGCCGGCATCCCGTCGGCGAAGCCGCTCGACAGCAGCGAGCCCAGGATCGCGATGCCGAGCGCGGTGCCCGCCTGCTGGATGGTGTCGTTGAGCGCCGAGCCGACGCCCGCCTGCTCCGGCGGGATCGTCCCCATCAGCGCGCCCACCGCGGCCGGCATCGCCAGGCCCGCCCCGAGGCCGAGCAGGCCGAGCGCGGTCGCCGGGACGGTGAAGCCGGTGTCGGCCGAGACGGTGGTCAGCAGCGCGAACGAGGAGGCCATGACGATCATCCCCGCGAGGATCAGCAGTCGGTTGCCGATCTTCGCCGCGAGCTTGGCGCCGGCCCCGTTGCCGATCAGCGCCGCGACGGCCAGCGGCAGGAACGCCACGCCCGCCTTGACCGGCGAGTACCCGAGCACGAACTGCAGGTACTGGGTGAGCACCAGCAGGAGTCCGCCGTTGCCGATCTGCACGAGGGTGAGCGACAGCGAGCCCCCGCTGAAGTTGCGGGCCTTGAAGAGCACCAGCGGCACCATCGGCGCGGCGGTGACGTTCTCCCACACCACGAATCCGACGAGGGCGACCACCGCGACGGCCAGGGTGACCAGGGAGCGCCCGGAGAACGCGCCGTGCTGCGGGATCTCGATGATCCACCAGATCAGGGCGGTCATGCCGACGGCCGACAGCACCGCGCCGAGCGGGTCGGGCTTCTGCCACGGCCCCTTGGACTCCGGCATCAGCAGCAGGCCCGCCAGGATCGCCAGCGCCACCACCGGGACGTTGATGAAGAAGATCGAGTGCCACGAGAAGTGGTCGATCAGCACGCCCCCGAGCACCGGGCTGCCGACCAGGCCCAGCATCGCCACCGAACCCCAGGCGGCCATCGCCTTGTTGCGCTCCTCCCCGTCGAAGACGGTGATGAGGATCGACAGCGTCGAGGGCATGATGAGCGCTCCGCCGACGCCCATCGCGATCCGGGCCGCGATCACCTGGCCGGGGTCGGCGCAGAAGGTCGCCGCGAGTGACGCCACCCCGAAGAGCAGCAGTCCGATGATCATGATCTTCCGCCGGCCGAAGCGGTCGCCGAGGCTGCCGGAGGTCAGCAACAGGCCGGCGAAGACCAGGACGTAGGAGTCGAGGATCCACTGGGTGTCCTGGGCGCTCGCGCCGAGGTCGGCGGTCATCGAGGGCACCGCGACGGTCAGGGCCATGCTGTCGACCACCAGGACGAGCGAGCTCAGGCAGAGCACGATCAGGATCCACCACCGGTGCGGGTTGCGTTCTCCGGCCCCGGCCACGTTGTCGGCTGACATCAGCCACCCCTCCCCATCTGCGCACACCGTTCCGCGATGCGCACTGCGTTCCGTCGTTGAGAACACTGTACGCACATCGGAACAGTGTGCGCAACAGCAGGCTCCTGTACGCTCGATGCGAACGGTGTACGCAACCTGTAGGAGGAGGAGCCGCCATGGCCGCCCGACCGAACCCGATCCCGTCCGTCTGGGCCCGCCGACAGCCGGAGCCCGACCAACCCGCCCTGAGCCGGGCCGCGATCGTGCGCGAGGCGATCGCCGTGCTGGACGCCGACGGCATCGAGGCGCTGAGCATGCGCAAGCTCGCCACCCGCCTCAACGCGGGCGCCACCTCCCTCTACCGGCACGTGGCGACCAAGGACGAGCTGATGGAGCTCGCGGTGGACGAGGTCTTCGGCGAGATGGCCCTGCCACCCGCCGACAGCCCCGACTGGCGCGCCGCCGCCACCGAGGCCGCCGAGGCCTTCCGTACGACGGCCCTGCGCCACCCCTGGCTGTCCTCCGTCCTGGGCCAGGCCGGTCTGGCCTACCTCGGCCCCAACCTGGCGTCCTACGGCGAGCGGCTGACCGCCTTCTTCACGGCCGTCGGCTTCCCCGAGCCGGGCCGTGCGATCGACACGCTCATCTCCTACGTCGTCGGGATGAGCACCACCGAGGCGGCCTGGCTCACCACCGTCGCCCGCGCCGGGGAGAGCGAGGCCGACTTCATCGCCCGCCTGATGCCCGCCGCCCAGCAGGCCACCGCCGGGTACGCCCACCTCACCGACGCCTACCCGGCCGCTGCCGCGCTCGCCGACCCCGCCGAGCTCCGGAACGCCAAGTTCTCGTACGGCCTGGAGGTCGTCCTGGACGGCCTCGCCCTGCGTCTGCCCCGCTGACCGCTGCCCGCCGGGCCGGGCCGGGCCGGGCCGGGCCGGGCCGGGCCGGGCCGGGCCGCCGATCCCACCGGACCAAGCCGCCCAACTCCCCGCAAAGGGACCGCACTCCCCGCCCCCGCCCGCAGAATTCCGCCGGGGTCGGGGCGGGGAGCGGGCACAATGGCGTAGTGATGGTCGGCCGTCCGGTGTCGGGGGGCCAGGGATTGGAGGCCCGGGTGAGCGATCTTCCGCGCAAGGCAGTGACCCGCACGGCACGGCTCGCCGCGCTGCCGCTGGGGATAGCCGGCCGCGCCACGCTCGGCCTGGGCCGGCGGATCGGCGGCCGGTCCGCCGAGGTGGTCACCGCCGAGCTCCAACAGGCCACCGCCGACCAGCTCTTCAAGGTCCTCGGCGAACTCAAGGGCGGGGCGATGAAGTTCGGGCAGGTGCTGTCCGTCTTCGAGGCCGCGCTGCCCGAGGAGGTCGCCGGCCCGTACCGGGCGGCGCTCACCAAGCTGCAGGACGCCGCTCCGCCGATGCCCGCCGCCAAGGTGCACACCGCGCTCGCCCAGCGCCTCGGGGATGACTGGCGCGAGCTGTTCCGGGAGTTCGACGACCGCCCCGCAGCCGCGGCCTCCATCGGCCAGGTGCACCGGGCGGTCTGGCACGACGGCCGCCGGGTCGCGGTCAAGGTGCAGTACCCGGGAGCGGGGGACGCGCTGCTCGCGGACCTGTCCCAGCTGAGCCGGGTGGCCTGGCTGCTCGGTCCGCTGATCCCCGGCCTGGACATCAAGCCGCTGATCACCGAGCTGCGCGAGCGCGTCGCGGAGGAGCTCGACTACGAACTGGAGGCGCAGGCGCAGCGCCGGCACGCCGAGGAGTTCGCGGGCGACCCGGACATCGCGGTGCCGGGCGTGGTGGCGCAGGCCGACCAGGTGCTGGTCACCGAGTGGATGGACGGCACCCCGCTGGCCGAGGTGATCACGGGCGGCACCCAGGAGGAGCGCGACCGCGCCGGGCAGTTGCTGGCCCGGTTCCTGTTCGCCGGCCCGTCCCGGACCGGTCTGCTGCACGCGGACCCGCACCCCGGCAACTTCCGGCTGTTGAAGGACGACGGCCCGGTGTCCGGCTGGCGTCTGGGCGTGCTGGACTTCGGTACGGTGGACCGGCTGCCGGGCGGGCTGCCCGCGCCGATCGGGGCGTCGCTGCGGATGGCGCTGGCCGGGGACGCGGCGGGGGTGCTGCGGATGCTGCGCGAGGAGGGCTTTGTGAAGCCCTCGGTGCGGCTGGATCCGGACGCGGTGCTGGACTACCTGCTTCCGATCATCGAGCCGGCGGCGGTGGACACGTTCCACTTCACCCGGGCCTGGATGCGCGCCCAGGCGGCCCGGATCGCGGACCCGCGATCCCCCGCCTACAACCTGGGCAAGCAGCTGAACCTGCCGCCCGCGTATCTGCTGATCCACCGGGTAACGCTGAGCACCATCGGCGTGCTGTGCCAGCTGGGCGCCAAGGCGCCGTTCCGCGCGGAGATGCTGGAGTGGCTGCCGGAGTTCGCCGACCGGCCGACCGGGCCGAAGCGGCCGGCCGAGCCCGGCAAGAGCTGACGGCCCCCGCGCCGAACCGCACGGGATCGCCCGGGGCGGCACCGCGCCGGCAGCCACCGCGCTTCCACCGCACTTCCATCGACGGCCGCAGGCCGCTCCCCACCAACGGGGAGCGGCCTGCGGCGCGACGGGGGTCAAGCAGAGGGGCGGGACGCTACATCAGCGCCACGGCGAGCGCCTTGCGGGCCCGCATCGAGGCCCGCTCGGCCCGCTGCTTGAGCTTGCGGGCCCGGACGACCCGGCTGACGAGGCGTTGGTTCTCGGCCTCGTGGAGCCTGTCTTGCATATGGGCCCGGGCCAGGGATTCGTGGAGGAGTTGCATTTCGAGGATCCTGTTCTGGGTCTGACGTTCGGTGGCCTGCTCGGCGCGGGCGGTGGGATCGATGGCGGCGGGGGTCATGTCGTGGTCCTGCTCGTGGTGCGTGCTCGGAAATGGGTTACGGGCTGCGGCGTCGGCCTTGGCGGCGGCGATCCGCACGGATCGGCGGAGGGCGTTGTCCAGCGGGGGCTGCTCTCCCCTGCGGACGGCCCTGGCCTCGACGGCGGGGTTCACGCCATGACCTCGGTCTTGCGCGGGCGGCCACGCGGCCGCTTGCGGGCCACGACGACTCCCTGGACGAACAGCTCGCCGCCCCAGACGCCCCACGGCTCGCGTCGCTCCAGCGCGCCGGTGAGGCAGGCGTCCTTGACCGGGCAGGTGCCACAGAGGGACTTCGCGTACTCGACGTCGGCGGGCGTCTCGGCGAAGAAGACCTCGGGGTCGAAGGCGCGGCACGGGATGGGGAGACCGAGCGCTTCGGCCTGCTCGATGGAGCTGATCTGCATGGAAGGAACCTCCGGGGGGTCGGCCTGGTCGGCCTTGGTGATCTGGCTTGTCGGCGGTACGGACGGGGTGGGCGGTGTGATGACCGTGGACACTGTGGCGTCTTCCTCGTCTTCTCAGTGGTTCCGGCCCAGGTGACTGGTGGTGCTGGGCCGGAGGCCCCGGGGGGCCTGGGTGGTCTTGCGTACCGGACAAAACAGAAGGGCCGCGGATCCCGGTGTGACGGGTTCCGCGGCCCTGGAGGTGCCGACCTGAGGCTGGCTCAGGTTCGTTCTCTCCAGGGTTCAGGCCCGCGGAAGGCCCGCATCCGGACGGCCTCGGCGCCGGTGAGGGCGGCCGTGGCCTGGTTGATCAGCTGCTCGTTCTGCTTCTGGGTGTTTCCGGCACCGATGACCTGCGCATAGCCGCCATGCATGGCGGCGGCTACGGCCGCCTTCGGTGCCTGGGTCGGTCGCTCATCGCGCAGGGAGCGCGACGTGCCGAACGACGCCCAGCCACGGGACAGACCGGTCTCGACGGAGATGCCTTCGACGCTCCTGCTGCCCTTGAGGCACAGATCAGTGTGTCCGGGACCACTGACAGCGGGGACGACGGAGACACCGGTGGTGTCGAGACCCAGACCGGTTCCACCGAGCTCGGCGAGCGCCCGCAGGCGGGCGGCACGCAGGGAGGCAGCGACAACGGTCTGGCCAGTCATTTTGGTGATCATGATGTTTCCCACTGTCTTCGCCTCCTCTCGGCGTCTCGCGGAGCCGGGTTTCCCCGGCTCCGAATGTTCGGATGTCTGTCTCGGTGAAGCTGTGGGTGCAGAGAACCGGCACAGGTGTGACCCCGTGCGACCGCGTCCCCTTGACCGCCCCGGCAGGCTATTGCGCTCCCGGTATGCCGCGCAAACTATTTTTCGCGGCGAGTTCCGCGGCGTGTTCCCCCGCGAGTTCCGCGGCGGCCCCGCGGCCGGCGGCGAAGTACCCCGAGCAGTCCCCTGGACCGCGCCCGTGCCGGCTCACGCCGGATCGACCGGACCGTCGTCCTCGACGCCGTCCGGATCCTCCTCGGGCTCCTCCCCCGCACACAACGAGAGCACGGCGGCCCCGTACTTGTCCAGCTTCATCGCGCCGACCCCGGAGATCGCGGCCAGGTCCCGGCGGTCGGCCGGCACGTCCTCGGCGATCGCCATGAGCGTGGCGTCGGTGAACACCACGTAGGCCGGGGCGCCCTGCTTCTTCGCCTGCCGGGCCCGCCACTCGCGCAGCCGCTCGTAGAGCGCCTCGTCCATGGTGGAGGGGCAGCTCTCGCAGCGGCGCAGCTTGCGTTCGACGGCCTCGGTGAGCGCCTTGTCGCAGACCCGGCACTTGACCGGTCCGCGGGCCCTTCGGGCGGCGGAGCGCTCGCCGGCCTCGACGCCCCCGCGCCCGCCGCGGGCGCCGGTGCGTGCGCCGGGTGCGGCGGAGCCGGGGCGCAGCCCGTCGAGGAAGCGGCTGGGCTTGCGGCCGGCGCGGCCGCCCGGGGAGCGGGCCAGGGCCCAGGAGAGGCTGAGGTGCTTGCGGGCGCGGGTGACGCCGACGTAGAGGAGGCGGCGTTCCTCCTCGACCTGCTCGTCGGTCTTGGCGTAGATGATCGGCAGGGTGCCCTCGGTGAGGCCGACGAGGAAGACGGCGTCCCATTCGAGGCCCTTGGCGGCGTGCAGGGAGGCGAGGGTGACGCCTTCGACGGCGGGGGCGTGCTGGGCGGCGGCGCGGGCGTCGAGTTCGACGACGTAGGCGGCGAGGTCGGCGTCCTGGCCGGCGGCGGTGCGGGTGCGCTCGAACTCCTCGGCGAGGCGGACGAGGGCGGCGAGGGACTCCCAGCGGTCGCGGACGGCGCCGGAGCCGGCGGGGGGTTCGGCGGTGAAGCCGCGGGTGGCGAGGACGGCGCGGACCTGGCCGGCGAGGTCTGGGGCGCCGTCGGTGAGGGGGTCGGAGGCGGCGCGGGCGGCGCCGCGCAGCAGGACGCCGGCGTCCCGGACCTCGGGGCGTTCGAAGAACCGTTCGGCGCCCTTGAGCTGGTAGGGGACGCCGAGGTCGGCGAGGGCCTGTTCGTAGACCTCGGACTGGCCGTTGGTGCGGAAGAGGACGGCGATCTCGCTGGCGCGCACGCCGGCGGCGAGCAGGTCCTTGATCCGGCGGGCGGTGGTCTCGGCTTCGGTGGGTTCGTCCTCGTACTCGGTGTAGACGGGGTCGGGGCCGGCTTCGCGCTGGGAGACGAGTTCGAGGCGGTGGCGGGCGGCTTCGCCGCGGGCCTGGGCGAGGAGTCCGTTGGCGAGGTGGACGACCTGGGGGGTGGAGCGGTAGTCGCGGACGAGCTTGACGACGGTGGCCTCGGGGTGGCGGGCGCGGAAGTTCAGCAGGTAGTCGGGGGTGGCTCCGGTGAAGGAGTAGATGGTCTGGCTGGCGTCGCCGACGACGCAGAGGCTGGCGCCGCCGTCGGGGCCGGTCCACTGGTCGAGCAGGCGCTGCTGGAGCGGGGAGACGTCCTGGTACTCGTCGACGGTGAAGTGCCGGTACTGGGAGCGGACCTGGTCGGCGATGTCCGGGCGGTCCTCCAGGATGGCGGCGGTGAGCAGCAGGACGTCCTCGAAGTCGATGTTGCCGCGGCGGCTCTTGGTCTCCTCGTAGACGCGGTAGACCTGGGCGGTCTCGGCCGGGTCGCGGGGGGCGTCGCGGCCGGACTTGGCGACGGCGGCGGGGTAGTCGTCGGGGCCGGTCTGGGTGACCTTGGCCCATTCGATCTCGGCGGTGAGGTCGCGCAGTTCGGTGCGCTGGACGCGCAGGCCGCAGCGGCCGGCGGCTTCGGCGACGAGTTGGACCTTGCGTTCGAGGAGTTGGGGGACGGGGCCGCCGACGGCGCGGGGCCAGAAGTACTGGAGCTGGCGCAGGGCGGCGGCGTGGAAGGTGCGGGCCTGGACGCCGTCGGCGCCGAGCTGGCGCAGGCGGCCGCGCATCTCGCCGGCGGCGCGGGCGGTGAAGGTGACAGCGAGGACCTGCTGGGGGTGGTAGACGCCGCTGCGCACGCCGTAGGCGATGCGGTGGGTGATGGCGCGGGTCTTGCCGGTGCCGGCGCCGGCGAGGACGCAGACGGGGCCGTGCAGGGCGGTGGCGACGGCGCGCTGTTCGGGGTCGAGCCCGGCGAGCACGGCGTCGGGGCCCGTGGCGGCGCCGGGGTCGGCCCAGGGGGAGCCGTGGGGGCCGTCGTAGGGGCTGCCGCTCAAGAGGTCTTCCTGCATGCGTTCCATCTTCTCAGCCCGGTGGGACAGCGCGGGTGGGGTTGTCCACAGGCCCGGTGTGATCGCAGGATGATCGCTCCGGCCGTCGGCCGCCGGGGCGCCGGAATGCCCGCCGCCCGGTGGGCGTTGCGTCGTGAGACCGTACGCACCCCTCTTCCGAAGGAGTCCCCTCGATGTCCGGCACCGTGACGATGTACAGCACGACCTGGTGTGGGTACTGCAACCGGCTCAAGAGCCAGCTGGACCGTGAAGGCATCGGCTACACCGAGATCAACATCGAGGAGGACCCGGCGTCGGCGTCCTTCGTCGAGTCCGTGAACAACGGCAACCAGACGGTGCCGACGGTGCTGGTGACGCCGGTGGGCGGCGGCGAGCGGGTCGTGATGACCAACCCGAGCCTGCTGCAGGTCAAGAAGGCCCTGGCGGCCTGACCCGGCCGGGGCCGCCCGGGGCCGGCGCGCGTCAGGGCGCGTCGGCCCGGGCGGGGTCGACGGGTGCGGCGGGCGCGGGCAGGGTGGTGCGCGCGCCGAGGTCGCCGAGGCCGTAGACGAGCCGGCTGCGGTCGGCCGAGTAGCGGGTCTCGATGACCCGGACGGGCCCGCGCCGGTCGTAGGTGACGCGGGTCTGCACCACGAGCGGCACGCCGGGGCCGCCCTGGAACCACTGGGCCTCCTCCGGTCCGGGCATCCGGGCGACGAGGTGGTCGACGGCGCCGATCTCGGTGCGTCCGAGGGTGGCGAGCACGGCTTCGTCGCCGCCCTCGACGGGGTCGGGTTCCATCAGCGGGGTGCCGGCGGCGAGGCCGGCCCGGTAGTGGCTCTCCTCGATGGAGTACGGCTCGCGGTCGAGCAGGCGCAGCTGGCGGCGGACCACGATGGCTTCGCCGGGGCGCAGTCCGAGCCGTTCGGCGATGTCCACCCGGGCCCGGACGATCATCATCTCGAAGTCGGTGCCGAGTTCGCGTCCGGCGTCGGCGGCTTCGCGGAGGTAGACGTCGGAGGGCGCGGCGAGGCAGTCGCGGGGGGTGGGGGCCGGGCCGGGTCCGTAGGCGCGGTGGTCCAGGACGGGGTGTTCGCGCAGGTAGGTGCCCTTGCCCTGGAGGCGGACCAGGCGGCCCTCGTTGACCAGGACGTCGACGGCGAGGCGGACGGTGTTGCGGGCGACGCCGTACTGGCGTTCCAGTTCGCTCTCGACCGGCAGGGCGGCGTCGGAGGTGAACTCGCCCTCGGCGATCCGGCGGCGCAGGTCGGCGGCGAGGCGCTGGTATTTGGGGGATTGGGCGGTGCCCCGGGGGATTGTCACCCGAGTGAATGTAGCGAGCGCGGTGACACGGTTTCAGCCGTTTCCGGCAATGTCGTCCGGGTGGGTTGACGACGGGGATCCGGAGGTGTCTTCCGGTAGCAGAACTGGCCCGTCCGGCCACGAACAGATGGTCGTGGCGGATCAGGGAAGGGTTTGGGAAGAAAAACGGGGGCGCGCGGCATAAGCCGCACGCCCCCGTTCCCGGGAAGCACCGGACGGAATTACCAGCGCGCCGCCGAGGGCAGCGGCTCGCCGTACCAGAGCTCGACCAGGTGCCGCGCGATCGAGATGCCGGACGGTGGCAGGATCTCGCCCGCCTCCATCCCGGCCCGGAGCTCCTCGCGGGAGAACCAGCGCGCCTCGGCCAGCTCCTCGCCGTCCACGGTGATCTCGGTTCCCCCGGGCAGCGCCTTGCCCTCGAAGCCGAGCATCAGGCTGGACGGGAACGGCCACGGCTGGCTCGCGACGTAGCGCACCTCGCCGACCCGCACGCCCGCCTCCTCGTGCACCTCGCGGGCCACCGCCTGCTCGATGGACTCCCCCGGCTCGACGAAGCCGGCCAGGGTCGACCAGCGGCCCTCCGGCCACAGCGCCTGGCGGCCGAGCAGGCAGCGGTCCTGCTCGTCGGTGATCACCATGATCACCGCCGGGTCGGTGCGCGGGTAGTGCTCGGCCGCGCAGGAGGTGCAGCGCCGCACGTGGCCGGCCCCGGCCTTCTCGGTGGGGTGCCCGCAGCGCGAGCAGAAGCTGTGCAGCCGGTGCCAGTGCTCCAGTGCGACGGCGTGCACCAGCAGCCCGGCGTCCCGGTCGGACAGCATCGCGCCGACCTCGCGCAGCCCGGCCGGGCGGGCGTCGCCGTCCAGGCGCCCGGGCAGGCTCTCGCCGGCCAGCGCGAAGTAGGAGACGCCGTCCTCGTCGGTGCCGAGGAAGTAGCGGTCGCCGGTCTGCGGCGCCTCGAAGGAGGGCAGCAGCACGAGTTCGGTGCCCTGCGCGGTGTCGACCACGAACGCCTCGCCGCCGGCGATCGGCAGCACCCGGGTGGCCGGGTGGCTCCAGGCCGCCGCCAGCCAGGGCTCGTCGAAGCGGTGCTCGGCCGCGCGCTCCACCCCGGCCCGGGCCAGTGCCAGGTGCAGCGGGCGCTCGGTCTCAGGCACGGTGCTCACAGGTTCCATCCCCACGTGGTGAATCATCCGGATGGGTGACCGGATGGGTGATCGGACTGGCCATGGTGTCCACGGAGCGGGTCACGCGCCGGGCCGGAAGTTCTCGGCCAGGTCGCCCCACAGGTACGCGGCGGTCTCCACGCCCTTGGCCAGCAGGTCCAGCTCGACCTTCTCGTTGACCGAGTGCCAGCCGTCCGAGGGCACCGAGATGCCGAGGAACAGCACCGGCGCGCCCAGCACGTCCTGGAGGTCGGCGGCCGGGCCGGAGCCGCCCTCGCGGGTGAACAGGATCCTCTGCCCGAAGGCCCGGCCCATCGCGCGGACGGTGGACTGCAGCGCCGGGTGGTCCAGCGGGGTCAGGCAGGGCCGGGTCGCGCCCGGGAAGACCAGCTCGTACCGGACGCCCTCGGGCACCCGCTCGGCCACCCAGGCCCGCACCGCCTCGCGGACCTTCTCCACCTCCTGCCCGGCGACCAGCCGGAAGGACAGCTTGAGGTGTGCCGAGGCGGGCACGATGGTCTTGCCGCCGGGGCCGGTGTAGCCGCCCCAGATGCCGTTGACCTCGGCGGTCGGGCGGGCCCAGATCCGCTCCAGGGTGGTGTACCCGGCCTCGCCCCGGGTGCCGTACGACTTGGCGACCCGCAGCCACTGCTCCTCGTCGAAGGGCAGCTCGGCGAACAGCTCGCGCTCGCGGTCGGTCAGCTCGACCACGCCGTCGTAGAAGCCCGGCACCGCGACCTTGCGGTCGGCGTCGTGCAGGGCGGCGGCCAGCTCGGCCGCGACCTGCGCCGGGTTGGGGACGGCGCCGCCGAAGGACCCGGAGTGGATGTCGGTGTCCGGCCCGTACAGGTCGATCTGGGCGTCGGCGAGGCCGCGCATGCCGGTGCAGACGGTCGGTGTGTCGGCCGACCACATGCCGGTGTCCGAGATGACGACGACGTCGGCGGCCAGCCGGTCGGCCTCGCGGCGGACCAGGTCGGCGAAGTGCGGCGAGCCGGACTCCTCCTCGCCCTCGATCAGCAGCTTGAGGTTGACGGCCGGCGCGGTGCGGCCGGTGGCGTCCAGGTGGGCGCGCACCCCCAGGGTGTGGAAGAAGACCTGGCCCTTGTCGTCGGCGGCGCCGCGCGCGTACAGCCGGCCGTCGACCACGGTCGGGGTGAACGGCTCGGTGTCCCAGCCGTCCTCCCTGGCGGCGGGCTGCACGTCGTGGTGCCCGTAGACCAGCACGGTCGGCGCGGACGCGTCCCCCGAGGGCCACTCGGCGAACACCGCCGGCAGGCCGTCCGTCTCCCACACCTCGGCGACCGGGAAGCCGGTCTCGCGCAGCTTGGCCGCCAGCCACTCGGCGGAGCGCCGCACCTCGCCGGCGCGGGCCGGATCGGCGGAGACCGACGGGATGGCCAGCCATTCGGCGAGGTCGGCGAGGAAGGCGGCCTGGTGCCGGTCGATGTAGGAGCGGACGGCGCTGTCCGGGGTTCTCGTCATACCGACGACTGTAGTTCGCCCGTACGGGTGCCCGCCCCGGACGTCCGGCTGCCGGGCGCCCCCGGGGCTGTAACGTCCGTCACCCCCACCGCGGTACGGCTGCGGCGGGGGTGGCGGAGCGGCGGACGGGCCTCGGCCCCGGCGGGCGGCGTCAGCCCGAGCGGCGCAGCATCGTGATCCGCGAGCGGGTGAGCACCGCCGCGAGGGCGGCCGCGAGCAGCGGGAGCACCACGACGGTGGCGGCGATGGTCGGCCACGGGACGACCACGGACGCCCGGTGGGCGAGCTCCTCGGGGCTCAGGCCGGGGTAGTTGCTCGCCGCGCCCTCGACCTTGCGCAGCGCCGCGCCCGGCACGATGCCGCAGACCACGCCGAGCAGGGCGCCCATGGCGGCGATCACGCCGCACTGGAAGCCGGACAGCGAGCGCCGGATGCGGGGCTCGGCGCCGACCGCCGCGAGGGTGGTCAGGTCGCGCTGGGAGTCGGCGGCGGCCAGTCCGGTGGCGATGCCGGCCGCCCCGAGGGCGACCAGGCCGGCGAAGGCGGTCAGGCCCAGGGTGATGAGGTCGGCGTGGGACTGGTAGCCGCGCTCGACGGTGAGCAGGTCGCGGTCGGTGATCCTGGCCAGCGCCCCGTCGGCCTTCTGCTGGGCGCTGTCGGAGGGCGCGGAGCCGGGCAGCCACACCGAGCCGGCCGCCGAGGTGGTGAACCCGAGCCTGGCGGCGGTGTCCGGGCTGAGCACGGCCTGCCCGGGTGCGCGCACCGCGGCCTGCGCGAGGACGGCGTCGACGGCGATCTCGTGGCGGACGGGCTTGTGGGAAGCACTGCCGTTCGCGGTGTAGTCGACCGGCTCGCTGTACTGCAGGGCGAGCTTGCCGTCCTTGAGGTAGCGGTCGTCGAAGACGACGACCTTGCCGGCCGCGAGTGCCTGGCCGGCGGCCGGGTCGGTGACGCCGTAGAGGTTGCGCAGCAGGGTGGCGTCGCCGACCGCCAGCGGGCCGTAGGGGCTGCCGACGCGGTTGTCGGCCTGGCAGCGCCGGTCCGTCTCCAGGATCCGGTCCGCCTCGCCGGGGCCGAACTCGCGGTCCAGGTCCAGGACGGGGCAGCGGATCTCCTTGGGCAGGTCGACGCTGATGTAGCCGCACGCCCCGCCGTCGGAGCAGTCGCCCTTGTAGTGCGCGGCCTGGACGTCGGCGCGGGGGCCGAGGTCGGGGATGCCGCGTTCGACGGCCTCCCGCATCTGCGGCAGCAGCTTGCCGTCGGCCCCGCTGAGCCAGCCGCTGCCGAGCATGACGGCGCCGGAGGGGCCGTGGGCGAGGTACTCGCTGCGGTACTGCTCCTCGAAGCTGGCGGTGTACACGCTGACGGCGACGGAGCCGGCCACGGCGGCCATGACGGCGGCGACGGCGGGCGCGGTGCGGGCGCGGTGGCGCACCGAGTCGCGCAGGGCGAGCCGGGGACCGAGCGAGAGCCAGCGGCCGAGCCGGCCGAACAGGCCGACCAGGTAGGGCGTGAGCGCGACCATGCCGAGTTCGGCGACGGCCGAGCCGCCGAGGACGGCCAGGCTGCGGCTGCCGAAACCGCCGGTGGCGCCGAGCAGGGCCAGCGCCGCGCCGCCGCCGAGCATCAGCAGGCCGAGCACGGCGAGCTTGCGGCTCGGCGGCTTGAGCGAGTCGCGGCCGGTGAGCGCGGAGACGACGTCCTGGCGGGAGGCCTGGACGGCGGGGGCGACGGCGGCGAGCAGGCCGGTGACCAGGCCGACCAGGAGCACGCCGAGCAGGTCGAACGGCTGGAGGGCGAAGTGCCCGAAGCGCCGGCCGGAGTACTGCTCCGCCTGGGTGCGCAGCAGGGCGACCAGGCCGACGCCGAGGGCGAGGCCGACCGCGGCGCCGGTGACGCCGAGGACGATGCCGCCGCCGAGGACGACGGCGCGCACGTTGGCGCGGTCACCGCCCGCGGCGGCGAGCAGGCCGAGTTGCCGCCGGGAGCGCCGGGCCCCGACGGCGAAGGCGGGGCCCGCGAGGAGGACGATCTCCAGCAGGGCCATGCCGACGACGGTGGCGAGGATGACGACGGAGGTGCGGTTGAAGTACGAGGTGTCGCCGAACCCGTGCCGGTCCTGTTCGAGGAAGTAGGGGACGTCGGCGCGGGCCGGGGGGTCGATCAGGACGGCGCGGGAGGTGACGTGGAAGCCGTACTGGTTGAGTTCGAGGACCTTGTGCCAGTCGAGGGCGGCGCCGTCCGGGAGTCTGACCAGCCAGGTGGTGGGCTCGCCGGTGCCGGAGCCCGGGCCTCGGGTGGCGCCGGGGGCCTTGGCGAGCCGGTCGATCAGGGTGCCGGGCGGGGCGAAGAGTTCGGTGGCGCTGAGCTCGCCGGGGTACTCGTAGACGCCGGTGATGGTGAACGGGGTGGCTTCCAGGCCGCGGACGGCGGTGCGGTCGCCGACCTTGAGGCCGGAGCGCTTGAGGAAGTCCGGGGTGACGGCGGCCTCGTGG
Organism: Streptomyces sp. NRRL S-350; assembly: GCF_000719705.1. Taxonomy (GTDB): domain Bacteria; phylum Actinomycetota; class Actinomycetes; order Streptomycetales; family Streptomycetaceae; genus Kitasatospora. Next base: position 14,795 of record NZ_JOHO01000011.1, read on the forward strand.
TCGTTCGCGGGTGCGCGGCCCTTGACCAGGTCGACGCGGCCGTCCCAGACCGGGTCGTTCAGGTCGGCTTCGGAGACCCGGGTGGCGAGCAGGCCGTCGGTGCTGCTCGTCGCGGTGTACGGGCCCTGGCGTTCGGGCACGAGGGTGGCGCCGGCCGGAAGCAACTGCCGTGCCAGTTCGGCGGGTTCGGTGTCCAGGGAGCGTTGCTGCGCGGGGGTGTACTTCGGGTCGGCACCGGCGTTCGCGGTGTCCTTGGCGTCCGGGGTGTCGTTGGCGTCCGCGGGGTTCCTCGGGCCCTTGGAGCCCTTCGGGTCCTTCGGGTTCTCGACGGTGTAGCCCTGGTCCGGGTCCGGCGCCTGCACCACGGTGGAGCCGCGCTCGACCATCTCCAGTTCGGCGGCGGCCCGGCCCATGATGCGTACGGAGCGTTCGGCGGGCGAGAGGTCGGCGCTGCGGAAGACCACGTCGGCGCCGGTGACGCCGAGGACGGGCAGCGCGACCATGGCTATGACGAGGGCGCTGCGTCCCTTGGCGCGCAGGGCGTCGCGGCGGGCGACGCGCAGGGCGACCCGCCAGGCGCTGAGCTTCACTCGTCCACCTTCATGCTGTTGGTGGCCGCGCTGACGAGCAGGCTGGCGGCGTCCTGGCTGACGGACTCGTCGACCATGCGGCCGTCGCGCAGGAAGACGACGCGGTCGGCCCAGGCGGCGTGCCGGGCCTCGTGGGTGACCATCATGGCGGCGGCGCCGGCGTCGCAGCGGGCGCGCAGGACGGCGAGGACGGCTTCGCCGGTGGTGGAGTCGAGGGCGCCGGTGGGCTCGTCGGCGAGGACGAGGCGGCGGTCGCCGATGAGTGCGCGGGCGATGGCGACGCGCTGCTGCTGCCCGCCGGACATGTCGTCGGGGAAGCGGTCGGCGAGTTCGGGGATGCCGAGTTCCTCCAGGGCGGCGAGTGCCTCGCGGCGGGCGGCGCGGGTGGACAGGCCGTCGAGTTCGCGCGGCAGCGAGATGTTCTCGGCGGCGGTGAGCGCCGGGATCAGGTTGTAGTCCTGGAAGACGTAGCCGACGGAGCGGCGGCGGACCTGGGCGAGCTTCTTGCGGTTGAGGTCGCCGAGGGCGACGCCTTCGACCAGGACCCGGCCGGTGCTCGGGGTGTCGAGGCCGCCGGCCAGGGTGAGCAGGGTCGACTTGCCGGAGCCGGAGGGCCCCATGACGGCGACGAACTCGCCGGGGTGGACCTTGAGGTCGACGCCGCGCAGGGCCTGGACCTCGGCGGCGCCGTGGCCGTGGACCCGGGTGACGTTCTCCAGGTGCAGTACCGGCGTCGGCCGGGTTTCTTCGGTGTGGGACACGATTCCCCCCTCGTACTGGGTGTGGGCTCGGGGTCGGGTCCGAGCCGGTGGTTCGGTGCGCCCGTGGCGCTCAGGTGCGCAGGCGGCGGCTGCGCCTGGCCGGTGCGGCGCCGCCGTCGCGGGCGGTTTCGGCGGCGCGGGCCTGCAGGAGTTCGGCCTGCTGGGCGAGCCGGGTCTCGCAGTGGTCGAGCCAGCGGATCTCGGCCTCGGTCTGGAAGATCAGCTGGTCGAGGACGAGCAGCCAGGCGAGGTCGTTGCTCGTGGCGGGCACGGTGCCGGGCCGGTCCGCGTCGCCGGGCTGCGGGGCTCCGGCCAGGGCGCGGCCCTTGAGCCGGGTGTAGTCCTGCAGTGCCTTGATGCTGTGTCGGCGCTGGCCCTGGACGACGGCGGAGACGTCGACGCCGGGGACGGTGACGGCCATGGCGAGCTTGATCGCCAGTTCGTCGCGCGGGGGGCTGGTCCGGGGCACCGGGGTGTCGAACCAGGACCGCAGTTCGGAGCGGCCGGCGTCGGTGACGGCGTAGAACTGGTGGCCGTCCTCGTCCTCCCCGGCGGGTTCGACCAGGCCGTCGCGCTCCAGTCGGGACAGCGTGGTGTAGACCTGCCCGACGTTGAGCGGCCAGGTGGCGCCGGTGCGCGCCTCGAACTCGGTGCGCAGCTGGTAGCCGTAGCGCGGGCCCTGGTCGAGCAGGGCGAGCAGACCGTGACGGATGGACATACTCGGTATGTATACCCGGTATGCCCTCGCGTCTCAAGCCGGGCCGCTCCCCCCTCGCACCGGCGCCACCCCCCTCACCCCGGCGCCGCCCCTCCACAGGCCGCGAACCTCCCCCGCCTCGGACCGCTCCCCCTCCCGCCCGGAGCCGCGCCCCCTCCCGGCGACCGGGTACCGTCGTGCGGTGTGAGCCAGTTGCGCATCGCCACCTTCAACCTGCTGCACGGTCAGCCGCTCGCCCCCGACGGCGCGCCGCGGCCCTACCCGTCCGACGCCGGCGCGCCGCTGGCCGAGGCCGTGGCCGCGCTGGACGCCGACGTCCTGGCCCTCCAGGAGGTGGACCGGCACCAGGCGCGCTCCGGCGGCACCGACCAGGCCGCGGTGGCGGCCGCGGCGATGGGCGCCAAGGACTGGCGGTTCGCCGCCGCGCTGCACGGACGCCCGGCGCCGGTGGCCGGCTGGGTGCGGGATCCGTCCGGGCCCGACGGCCTGCGGGTGTACGGGTCGGCCGAGGTGGGCGACGACGCCCCGCCCTCGTACGGGACGGCGCTGCTGACCCGGCTGCCGGTGCGGCACTGGCGGGCCCGGCGGTTCGCCCCGGCGCCGTTCGGCCTGCCACTGCGGGTGGCGGGGCGGCGGGGGCTGACCCCGGTGCCGGACGAGCCGCGGACGGCGCTGGCGGCGGTGCTGGAGGGCGAGCGCGGGCCGTTCACCGTGGTGGCGACGCACCTGTCCTTCGTGCCGGGCTGGAACATGGCGCAGCTGGCGGGCATCCGGCGCTGGATCGCCGACCTGCCGCAGCCGTACCTGGTGCTGGGCGACTTCAACCTGGTCGGCGCGGTGCCGCGCACGGTGCTCGGCGGGGCGACTGCGCTGGAGCGCACCGGGCCGCGGGTGCGGGTGCGCGAGCTGCGCGCGGCCCGCCGGGCGCGGCCGCAGCCGGCCGGGCAACGCCGTCGGCGGGTGCGCGAGCCGCGGGCCCGGCTGCAGGGCTGGTACGACCTGGCGCGCACGCCGACGTACCCCTCGCACCGGCCGGCGGTGCAGTTCGACCACGTGCTGGCGATCGGCGTGCCGCGCACGGCGGTGGGCCCGGCGTCGGCGCCGCACGCGGCGGTGTCGGACCACCGGCCGCTGCTGGTCGAGGTGTCGCTGTAGCGGGTGGGGTCACTGCCGCGTCAGGACCCCGGCCTGCTGCGGGACGTGGACGGCCGACGGCGCGGGGGCGTACTGCAGGAGCAGCATGGCCGCGTCGTCGCCGAGTTGGCGTCCGACGTGGCGCACCACGTCCTCGTGGAGGCGCTGCAGGACGTCGGCGGGGCGGCCGTCGGCGCAGCGCGGGAAGCGTTCGGCGAGCGGGTAGAAGGCGCCCGCCCGGTCCCGGGCCTCGATCACCCCGTCGGTGAACAGCAGCACCCGGTCGTCGTCCCGCAGCGCCACCCGGTGCACCGGCGGGCGGACGTCGGCCGGGTCGAGGACGCCCAGCGGCGGTACGGTCTCGGCGAGTTCGAGCGGGCTGACCTCGCCGCCGCGCAGCAGCAGCGGCGCGGGGTGGCCGCAGTTGACGATCTCGGCGGCGCCGTCGGGCCCGACGCCGATCAGCACCAGGGTGACGAACTCCTCCTCCACGCCGGGGTGGTCGTTCTCGTGCAGGGCGCGGTCGAGGCTGACGGCGAGCCAGCCCGCCACCCGGTCCAGGGCGGCCTCCTGGTGGGCGGCCTCGCGGAAGGCGCCGAGCACGGCGGCGGCCGTCTCGACCGCGCCGAGGCCCTTGCCGCGCACGTCCCCGACCACGGCCCGCACGCCGTGCCGGGTGTTGACCACCTCGTAGAGGTCGCCGCCGATGCGGGCGTGCGCGGCGGCGGCCTCGTAGTGGACGGCGGCCCGGACGGTGCCGACCCGCTCGGGGACGGGCCGCAGCAGCACCCGGCGGGCGATCGAGGCGACCAGTTGGGCGTCGGCCAGGGCCCGTTCCTGGCGCAGTCTCAGGGTGGCGCTGACCCAGCCGATCGTGGCGACGAGCAGGATCGCGATGACGCTGGCGGCGTGCACGGACTCGCCGAGCGTGTCGCTGCGGAAGGCCATCAGGAAGGCCGCCGCCTCGGTGCACAGGCCGATGACGAGCGGGTACCAGGTGCGGCGGCTGACCACGGCGGCCAGCGCGGGTACGGCGGTGAGGGCGGGTTCGACCGTCACCTCGGTGCCGCTGAGGTAGTCGAGGGCGACGATCAGCACCATGCCGAGGAGGGGCAGCGCGAGCGCCGTCCTCGGCCAGGTGCCGGTCGCGCGCGGGGCGGGTCCCGGGGTCGGCCCGGTGAACCGCTCTCTGATCCATCCGGTCGCGCTCAACTTCGGTCTCTCCAGCAGAAGACGCCGATGCCCGAAGGCACCTGCGGTGATGACTGAGGGTCAGGGAATGCGGGCCTCGCTGGCGGCCGGAGCACGGGGGTTGACCGGTTACCGACCCCACAATATGCGCGAAACGTGCATGACGCACAGGTTTCGGGCACTGGCGTGATGACTTGGATGCTCTGCGTGACTCATTAGTCACTGTTCCCGATCAGGAGCCGTTCCAACTCTTTTCGGTCGGGAAGTCCTGCCGGACGGACGATCCGCCCGCTGCGGACGTACAGGAACGAAGCCGTGACCTGCTCGGGGTCGACGCCCGCCTGCTCGGCCCAGGCCAGTCGGTAGACCGCGAGCTGCAGCGGATCCGCCGTCTCCTCGCGGTGGGTCTTCCAGTCCACCACTTCGTAGCGTGACGCACCACCGGATTCCGACAGGGCGTCAGCGTCACGGTAGACCGCGTCGATCCGGCCGCGCACCACCCGCCCCGCCAGCACCAGCTGGAACGGCGCCTCGACCCGGTGGGGCTTGCGCTGCGCGTAGGGGGTGCGCAGGAACGCCTCCTTGAGCCGCTCCAGGTCCTGCTCGTCCTCGATGCCGTCGTCGTCGGCACCGGGCAGCGCGCCGGGCTCGACCAGCAGCAGCGGCTCGATCCGGGACTGCACCCAGGCGTGGAAGCGGGTGCCGCGCCGGGCCGCGGGCTGCGGGGGGCGGGGCATGGGGCGGGCCAGGTCGCGGGCGAAGCCGTCCGGGTCGGCGGCCAGCCGCAGCAGCTGGGTGGCGGACAGCGCGGCGGGCAGCGGCACGTCGCGCGCGGTGCGCCGGGACCGCTCCAACTCGCCGAGCAGCGCGGTCAGATCGCGGTCCCAGGAGGCCACCTGGCGCTGGTCCTCGGCGGCCATCGGCTCGGGCTCCGGCGCCGGGAGCCCGGCCAAACGGGCGTGCACCACCTCGGCGACCCGGCGCCGGGCGTGCTGCGCCGCCGGGTCCAGCGGCAGCGGCCAGGGGCGCTCCACGGGCGCGGCCAGCGCCGGGTTCTCGGCGCCCTCCTCCGGCCGCTCGGCCCAGTGTTCGACCTCGCCCGCGCCGGGCTGCTCGCAGTGCTCGCGCAGCTGCTCCAGGAAGGCGGACGGGCCGCGGACGGTCTTCTGGCTCGGCCCCCACCAGTGCCCGGAGGCCAGCAGCAGCGAGCGCGGGCGGGTGAACGCGACGTAGCCCAGGCGCCGTTCCTCGGTGCCGGAGTGCTCGGCCAGCTCCTTCTTGAAGGCGGTCATCGCCTTGCCGGTCCAGCCGCCGCGCACGTCGGGCAGGGTGGCCGCGTCGCCGCGCAGGGCGTGCGGGAGCACGCGCTTGGCGCTGGTCCACCGCTCGCGCGGGGTGGCGGAGGGGAATGCGCCCCGCACCAGGCCGGGGACGGCCACCACGTCCCACTCCAGGCCCTTGGACTTGTGGACGGTGAGGACCTTCACGGTGTCCTCGCCGCCGGGCAGGCTGCTGTCCAGGCCGCGCTCGTACTCCTGCGCGGCACGCAGGAAGCCCAGGAAGGCGGCCAGGCCCGGATCGCCGTCGAGGTCGGCGAAGGAGGCGGCGACGTCCAGGAAGGCGTGCAGGGTCTCCCGGCGTCGGGCGGCCAGTGCCTGCGGGGAGGCGGCGAGTTCGACCTCCAGGCCGGTGACGGCCAGCACCCGGTGCAGCACGTCCATCAGCGGGTCGGCGAGCGAGCGGCGCAGGTCGCGCAGCTCCTGGGCGAGGCGGGCGAAGCGCACCCGCGCCTCGGCGGAGAACGGCAGCCCGTCGGGCCCGCCCCCGCCCCCCTCGCCGGACGGCCCGTCGAGGAAGCTCTCCACCGCGTCGGCCAGCGACACCACCTCGGTCGGATCGGCCTCGGCGACGGCCGCGGCCAGCGCGTCGACGCCCTCGGGCCGGGCGGTGCGCACCAGTTCGGCGGCCCGCCGGCCGAGCAGCGCGAGGTCGCGCGGGCCGATCCGCCAGCGCGGGCCGATCAGCAGGCGCACCAGCGCGGCGTTGGCGGTCGGGTCCTGCAGCACCTCGCAGACCGCCACCAGGTCGGCCACCTCGGGCAGTTGCAGCAGTCCGCCGAGGCCCACCACCTCGACCGGCACCTCGCGGGCGACCAGCGCCGCGTGGATGTCGGGGAAGGCCGCGCCGCCGCGGCACAGCACGGCGATCCGCCCGGGCGCGGTGCCGGTGCGCACCAGGTGGGCGACCGAGTCGGCGAGCCAGTCGATCTCCTCGGCGTGGGTGGGCAGCAGCGCCGCCCGCACGAAGCCGTCCTGTTCGGCGCCGGGTGCCGGGCGCAGCGCCTCGACGCCCTCGTGCATCTCGCGCAGCGGCGCGGCGAGGGTGTTGGCGAAGGCGAGCAGGCGTCCGCCGCTGCGGCGGTTCTCGCTGAGCGCGTAGCGGTCGGCGGGGCGGCCGTCGGCCTTGGGGAAGTGCCGGGGGAACTCGTCGAGGTTGGCGACCGAGGCGCCGCGCCAGCCGTAGATCGCCTGGCAGGGGTCGCCGACGGCGGTCACCGGGTGGCCGGTGGGGACGCCGTCGGGGCCGGCGCCGAACAGGCCGGCGAGCATCAGGCGCTGGGCGACGGAGGTGTCCTGGTACTCGTCCAGCAGCACCACCCGGAACTGGCCGCGCAGCAGCTCGCCGACCTCGGGGCGCTGCTGGGCGAGGCGGGCCGCGGCGGCTATCTGGTCGCCGAAGTCCATCAGCCCGGCGGAGCGCTTGCGGCGCCGGTACTCCTCGACCAGGCGCAGCAGTTCCTGCCGGGCGCGGGCGGCGGCCGGGACGGCCCGCAGGTCGTCGTTGGTCAGCTTGACGGTGGCGAGGGTGTCCAGCAGCCGTTCGTCGAAGTCGCGCAGGGCCTGCGGCTCGACGAGGTGCTCGGCGAGCTCGCCGTCCAGCGCGGTGAGGTCGGCGACCAGGTTGGTGAAGGTGCCGGTGAGCGCGGGGAACGGGCCGCGGGCGGTGCGCAGCACCTTGGCGGCGAGCTGGAAGCGGGTGGCGTCGGCGAGCAGCCGTACGTCCGGTTCGATGCCGATCCGCAGGCCGTGCTCCTTGAGGAGGCGGCCGGCGAAGGCGTGGTAGGTGGAGATCTCCGGCTCGCCGAGCGGTTCGGCGGCGTCCCGGCCGGCGGCGCTCCCCCAGTCGTCGGCCGGGGCCGTCCCCAGTCCGCAGACCCGCAGGGCGGTGCGGACGCGGTCGGCGAGTTCGCCGGCGGCCTTGTTGGTGAAGGTGAGGCCGAGCACCTCCTCGGGCCGTACGGCGCCGGAGCCGACCAGCCAGACGACCCGGGCGGCCATCACGGTGGTCTTGCCGGAGCCGGCGCCGGCCACGATCACGGCCGGTTCGAGGGGGGCGCCGACGGCCGCCATCTGCTCCCGGTTGAACGGGATCCCCAGCAGCTCCTTGAGCTGGTCGGGATGGCTGAGCACGGCGGTCACCCCGCAACGGTAACCGGAGCCGCGGACAACTCTCACTCGACGAGTTGGGCGCCGTCCCGCTGGGCCGAGCAGCTGCGGCGGAAGGTGCAGCGGTCGCAGCCGCCGCCGGTCTGCGGGACGAAGCGCTCGGCGAGGACCTTCCCGGCGGCCTCGGCGAGCAGGTTCTCGATCCAGGGCTCGCCCTGCGGCGGGTCCTGCCGCTGGACCTTGGGGGCGTCCGGGGCGGCCTTGGCGGCGGGCTCGCGCAGGTGCACCAGTTCGGCGCCGCCGGTGGCCGGGGGGTGCTCGGCGAAGCCGGGCAGCTCGCCCAGGGCGCCGGCCCGCACGGCGAGCTGGTAGACGGCGAGCTGCTTGTGCTCGGGCAGTGACCTGTCGCTGGGCAGCTGCTTGCCGGTCTTGAAGTCGACCACGTAGGCGCGCCCGGAGCCGTCCTTCTCGACCCGGTCCATCGAGCCGCGGATGCGCACCGAGACGCCGCCGACGTCGAGGGTGACGTCGAAGCCGTGCTCGGTGGCGACGACGTCCCGGCCGCGTTCCAGGACGTGCCAGTTGAGGAAGCGCTCCAGGGCGGCGCGGGCCTCGGTCTTCTCCTGGTGGGACTTCCAGGGCGCGTCGAAGGCCAGCGCGTCCCAGACGGTGTCCAGGCGCTCCATGAGGACGGCGAGGTCGGCGGGGGTGCGGCCGGAGCCGACCTCGTCGGCGAGCGCGTGCACCACGTTCCCGAAGCCCTGGGCGGCCGAGCCCGCGCCGCGTGCCTTGACCTCCTTGTCCAGGAACCACTGCAGCGAGCAGTTCTCCAACTGCTCCAGGCCGCTGCCGGACAGCCGGACCGGCAGGTCGGCGCTGCGCAGCGGCTCGGGGGCGGCGGTCGGTTCGTCCAGCCCCCACCAGCGGTCCGGGTGGGCGGCGGGCACCAGCGGCAGCCCGTCCTCGTCGGTGGCGGCGGCGAGGACGGCGAGCCGTTCGGCGGCGGCGCGGCGCAGTTCGGGCGAGCGGGCCGGGTCGACGGTGACCGCGCGCAGTTCGGCGACCAGCGCGGCGACGGACAGCGGGCGGCGCGGGCGGTGGGTGACGTCCTCGACGGTGACCGGCGGGGTGCGGCGCAGCACCTTGCCGGTGCGCGGGTCGACGTCCTCGCGGTACAGCTCGCGCAGGAAGCGGGAGGGCTCGTCGCCGTCGTCGGCGGGGGCCTTGACGGCGGTGACGATCAGCCGCTCCCTGGCGCGGGTCGCGGCGACGTAGAAGAGGCGGCGCTCCTCGCCGAGCAGGGCGGCCGGGGAGAGCGGTTCGGCGAGGCCGTCGCGGCCGATCCGGTCGGCCTCCAGCAGGGAGCCGCGGCGGCGCAGGTCGGGCCAGAGGCCGTCCTGGACGCCGGCGACGACGACCAGGCGCCACTCCAGGCCCTTGGAGCGGTGGGCGGTCATCAGCCGGACGGCCTCGGGGCGCACGGCCCGGACGGTGAGGGTGTCGGCGGCGATGTCCTGGGCTTCGAGTTCGGCGAGCAGGTCGAGGGCGCTGCGGTGACCGGTGACCTGCTCCTCGGCGCGGGCGGCGGTCTCGAACAGGGCGCACAGCGCGTCCAGGTCGCGGTCGGCGTTGCGGCCGGCGGCGCCGCCGCGCAGCGCGGCCCGTTCCAGGCGCTCGCGCCAGCGGCGACTGCCGTCCCACAGCTCCCACAGCGCCTCCTCGGCGGTGCAGCCGCCGGCCAGCATCTCGCGGACCTTGCGCAGCAGCGTGCCGAGGTCGCGGGCCCGGCGGGCGTACGCGGGGTCGAGGGCGACCAGCCGCTCGGGCTCGGCGAGGGCTTCGCGGATCAGTTCGTCGGCCGGGCGCGGGGCCGTGCCGGGGCGGCCCTCGGCGCGCAGCGCGGCGCGTTCCTCCTCGCGCAGGGCGCGGCCCAGGCGCCGCAGGTCGGAGCCGTCGAGGCCGCCGAGGGGGCCGGTGAGCAGGGCGTGGGCCAGCTCGGTGGTGAGCGGGTCGGCGGCGGCCGTGCCGTCCGCGCGGGGGGCAACGGCGTCCACGGCGTCGCCGGTGCCCTCGGCGTCCTCGGCGTCCACGGCGTCCACGGCGTCCACGGCGTCCACGGCGTCCACGGCGTCCGGGTCGCCGTACCGGTCGCGGGCGGCCTGCCGGGACGCCTGCTGGGCGCAGACCCGCAGGGCGAGCAGCAGCTGGGCGACGGCGGGCTCCTCGCGCAGCGGCAGGTCGTCGCCGTCGATCTCCAGCGGGACGCCGGCCGCGCCGAGCGCCCGCCGCACGCCGGGGATCGAGCGGGCGCCGGCCCGGACGAGCACCGCCATCTCGCCCCACGGCACGCCGTCCTCCAGGTGGGCGCGGCGCAGCAGGTCGGCGATCGAGTCGAGTTCGGCGCCCGGGGTCGGGTAGGTGTACACCTCGACCCGGCCGCCCTCGCGGGAGGGCAGCAGGGCGCGGTGCTGGGCGAGCTTGTCGGCGGGCAGGCGGCCCATCGGCATCCGCCGGGCGATCTCCCGGGAGGCGGCGAGCAGCAGCGCGCCGGAGCGGCGGGAGACGCGCAGCACCTTGACCTCGGCGGGGCTGCCGTCGGCCTGGCGGAAGGTCTGCGGGAAGTCGAGGATGCCGTTGATGTCGGCGCCGCGGAAGGCGTAGATCGACTGGTCGGGGTCGCCGACGGCGATCAGGTCGCGCCCGCCGCCGGCGAGCCGGCGCAGCAGCCGGACCTGGGAGGGGTCGGTGTCCTGGTACTCGTCGACGAAGACGGCGTCGTAGCGCTGCCGCAGCTCCTGCCCGACGTCGGGGCGCTCGGCGAGCAGCACGGCGCGGTGGACGAGTTCCGCGTAGTCGAGGACGCCGCGCAGGTCGAGCACATCGAGGTAGTCGGCCAGGAAGTGGGCGGCCGCGGCCCAGTCGGGGCGCTGGACGCCCTGGGCGAAGCGCTTCAGCTCGTCCTCGCCGAGGCCGAGCTCCCGGCTGCGGGCGAGGACGGCGCGGACCTCGTCGGCGAAGCCGCGGGTGGTCAGGCAGGCCCGCAGGTCCAGCGGCCACGGGATGCGGGAGCTGCCGAGGCGGGCGTCCTCGGCGCCGCCGGCGAGCAGTTCGCGGACCATGACGTCCTGCTCGGGGCCGGAGAGCAGCCGCAGCGGCTCGGCGTAGTCCTTCGGGTCCTGGTGGGCGCGCAGCAGGGCGTAGCAGAAGGAGTGGAAGGTGGTGGCCTGCGGGGCGGCGGCGGTGCTGCCGAGCCGGCCGGCCATCCGGTCGCGCAGTTCCGTCGCGGCCTTGCGGCTGAAGGTGAGGACGAGGATCCGCTCGGGGTCGGTGCCGTCCTCGATCCGCCGGGCGACGGCCTCGACGAGCGTGGTGGTCTTGCCCGTGCCCGGCCCGGCCAGGACCAGCAGCGGGCCGCCGGTGTGCTCGACGACGGCACGCTGGTAGGCGTCCAGCACGGGTGGGTCGGGCTGGACGAGCGGGCTGCGCACGAGCCGGTAGGGGGAGTTCACGGACTGGTCCCGGGGTCGAACAGGGCATGGCCGGGCGGGCCCCGCCGGGGGCCCGCCCGCATCGAGCCTACGGTCCTCCTCCGTCAATCCCGCCCGGGCGGGGCGTTCCCGGCGTCCTCGGGGGGCTGCGGCGGCTCCCCGTCCCAACGGGCCCGCTTGAGGTCGACCCGGGGCGGGTCGGCGAGTTCGCGCAGCGGGGTGCCCTCCTCGCCGTAGTGGGCGAGGGCGCGCCGCTCGTGGCCGGGCAGGAAGCGGCCGTCCGCGCGGATGACCCGCCACCAGGGCACCGAGCCGCCGTACAGGGCCATCACCCGGCCGACCTGCCGCGGTCCGCCCTGGCCGAGGTACTCGGCGACGTCGCCGTAGGTCATCACCCGGCCGGGTGGAATCCGCTCGGTCAGGTCGAGCACCAGTTCGGCGAAGGGCGGCAGGGCGTCCGGCGGGCCGTCGTCTGTTGCGTCCGTCACCTGCGGCATTCTTCCTCACGGCGGCGCGACCCCGGTGCCGTACGAACGGGACGCCGCGCCCGATCCGCCCCCTGTCCGGCACGGGGCGTCGGGGCATGCCACCATCTTCGGGGCGGTGAGTGGTGATACGAGGACAAGACCAGATGACCGGGACGGCTGACGTGGGCGTGGACAAGGACTCCGACGAGTCCGCTGCCGCCGTGCCCCCGCCGACCGGTGGCGGGGACGAAGGCCTGCCCGCACCGGGGCCGACCCCGGAAGTCTCCCTGATCAAGGACCGGACGATCAAGACCCCCGCGCCCACCCGCGCCCCCGACCAGGACGACCGGGCCCACCAGGCCGAACAGCCCGAAGAGCCCGATCAGCCCGAAGAGGCCGAAGAGCCCGCGGCGCCCGCCCGGCCCGGCGCCCCGGAGGCCCCCGCCCCGGAGACCCCCGCCCCGGAGACCCCGGCGCCGGAGGCCCCCGCACCGCTGCCCGACTACCAGGACCCGCTGGACGACGCCCCGCACCTGGACGTCGACGAGCCGCTGCTCGCCGCCCGCGCGCACCGCCCGTCCGACCTGCTCCGCTTCCTCACCGGCGTCTTCGGGATCGTCGCCGTCTTCGTGCTGGCCGGCATCGCCACCTCGACCACCACCGGCATCGAGCAGGACATCGCCACCAACGCGCCGCACTTCTCCGCGGTGCTCGCCACCATCACCGGCCTGGTCTCCAGCGTCGCGGTCCTCGCCGTGCCGCTGGCCTTCGCCGTCGAGCGGCTGATCAAACGCGACGGCCTGCGGGTCGCCGACGGCGTCCTCGCCTCGGTGCTCGCGTACGGCGTCTCGCTCGGCATCGACTGGTGGGTCGCCGAAGGCGCCTCCGACCACATCCGGGAGGCGCTGACCAGGCTGCCGCTGGACAGCAACGGCACCCTCACCGACCCGGTGCACGGCTACCTCGCGCCGGTGATCGCCTACATGACCGCCGTCGGCATGTCGAGCAGACCGCGCTGGCGGGTCGCCCTGTGGGTGGTGGTGGTCTTCAGCGGGGTCACCGAGCTGCTCGGCGGCTACACCACCCCGCTGTCGCTGATGCTCACCGTGCTGATCGGCTGGTCCGTCGCCTACGGCACGCTGTACGCGATCGGCTCCCCCAACATCCGGCCCACCGGCCAGCACATGATGATCGGCCTGCGCAAGGTCGGCTTCACCCCGGACGGCGCCCACCGCGCCCCCGACGCCCCCGGCGGCACCCGCCGCTACTACGTCACCCAGCAGGGCGGCCCGCCCCTGGACGTCCACATCATCGACCGCGAGCAGCAGGCCTCCGGCTTCTTCTACCGGGCCTGGCGGCGGCTGCGGCTGCGCTCGGTCGCGGTGCGCCGCAGCCCGCAGTCGCTGCGCCAGGCACTGGAGCAGGAGGCCCTGATCGCGTACGCGGCGGCCGCCTCGGGCGCCTGCGCGCCGCAGCTGGTCGCCACCTCCGAACTGGGCCCGGACGCCGCGATCCTGGTGTACGAGAACGTCGAGGGCCGCGCCCTGGACGAGCTGGCCGACGACGAGGTCACCGACCGGGTGATGGCCTCGGTCTGGCAGTCCGTGGCCGCCCTGCACGAGCGCCGGATCGCCCACCGGCGGCTGACCGGCGAGTCGCTGCTGGTGGTGGACGGGGAGACCGGCTGCCTGGTCAACCTCTCCGGCGGCGACATCGCCGCCACCGACCTGACGCTGCGCATCGACGTCGCCCAGCTGCTCACCACCTTCGCCCTGCGGATCGGGCCGGAGCGGGCCGTCGCCGCCGCCAACGCGGTGCTCGGCGCCGAGCGGGTGGCGCAGGCGCTGCCGCTCCTCCAGCCGGTCGGGATGAGCCGTTCCACCAGGATCGAGCTGGCGAAGCTCGGCAAGGAGCGCAAGGCCGCCGCCCGCGCCAAGGCGCTGGAGCAGGTCGCGGCCGGCGAGCGCACCCAGCAGCAGGCCGAGGAGGACATCGCGGCGGCCGGCGAGGACCTGCTGAGCCGCATCCGCGGCCAGATCCTGCAGATCGCCCCCGAGGCGCCGATGGAGCCGGCCAAGCTGGAACGGCTGAAGCCGAAGACCCTGATCATGGTCATCGCGCTCACCTTCGCCGCCTACCTGGCGCTGACCACCATCAAGCCGGCCCAGCTCAAGCTCTCCCAGATGAACTGGGCCTGGGCGGCGGCCGCCCTGCTCGCGGCCGCGTTCAGCTACGTCGCCGCCGCGATGAGCCTGACCGGCTTCGTCCCCGAGCGGCTGCCGTTCCGGCGCACCGTCGCCGCCCAGCTGGCCGGTTCCTTCGTCAAGCTGGTCGCCCCCGCGGCGATCGGCGGCATCGCCCTCAACACCCGCTACCTGCAGCGGGCCGGCATCCGTTCCGGCCAGGCCGTGGCCTCGGTCGGCGCCTCCCAGCTGGCGGGCCTGGCCGGGCACCTGCTGCTGCTGTTCAGCTTCGGCCTGATCACCGGCAGCCAGACCAACGGCGACCTCTCCGCCTCCCGCGCGGTGATCATCGGCGTGCTGACCGCCGCCGTGCTCGCCCTGGTGGTGGCCGCCGTCGCGCCGCTGCGCCGGTTCGTCCTGGGCCGCCTGCGCTCGCTGTTCTTCGGCGTGGTGCCGCGGATGCTCGACCTGATGCAGACGCCCAGCAAGCTCGTCACCGGTTTCGGCGGCATCCTGCTGCTGACCCTGTCCTTCACCGCCTGCCTGGACTTCTCGGTGCAGGCCTTCGGCGGCGACGTCAGCTTCTCGGCCGTCGCGGTGGTCTTCCTGACCGCCAACGCGGCCGGCTCGGCGATCCCCACCCCGGGCGGCATCGGCCCGGTCGAGGTCGCTCTGATCGGCGCCCTGACCGTCGCGGACGTCTCCCCCACGGTCGCCACCCCCGCGGTCTTCCTCTATCGGGCGCTCACCTTCTGGCTGCCGGTGCTGCCGGGGTGGATCGCCTACAACGTGCTGCAGCGCAGGCACGCGCTCTGAACCGCCCCGGCGCATGACGAAGGGCCCGCCGTCCGGCGGGCCCTTCGTCATGCGCTCCGCGGCCTCCGCGGACTGCCCTGAACTCCCGTGAACTCCCTTGAGGGGAAAGACCGGTGCCTCAGTAGACCGGCTTGTGCGGCTCGATCTGGTTCACCCAGCCGAGCACGCCGCCGCCCAGGTGGACGGCGTTGGCGAAGCCCGCGGACTTCACCACGGCCAGCACCTCGGCCGAGCGCACGCCCGACTTGCAGTGCAGCACGATCTTCCGGTCCTGCGGCAGCCTCTCCAGCGCGTCGCCCATCAGGAACTCGTTCTTCGGGATCAGCACCGCGCCGGGGATGTTGACGATCTCGTACTCGCCGGGCTCGCGGACGTCGACGAGGAAGATGTCCTCCTTGTCGTCCTGCCACTGCTTGAGCTGCGCCGAGGTGATGGTCGAACCGGCGGCGGCGGCCTGCGCCTCCTCCGACACGACGCCGCAGAAGGCCTCGTAGTCGATCAGCTCGGTGACCGTCGGGTTCTCCCCGCAGACCGCGCAGTTCGGGTCCTTGCGGACCTTCACCTGGCGGTAGTTCATCTCCAGGGCGTCGTAGATCATCAGTCGGCCGAGCAGCGGCTCGCCGATGCCGGCCAGCAGCTTGATCGCCTCGTTGACCTGGATCGAGCCGATGGACGCGCACAGCACGCCCAGCACGCCGCCCTCGGCGCAGGAGGGGACCATGCCCGGCGGCGGGGCCTCCGGGTACAGGCAGCGGTAGCAGGGGCCGTGCTCCGCCCAGAAGACGCTGGCCTGGCCGTCGAAGCGGTAGATCGAACCCCACACGTACGGCTTGCCGAGCAGCACCGCCGCGTCGTTCACCAGGTAGCGGGTGGCGAAGTTGTCGGTGCCGTCCACGATCAGGTCGTAGCCGGAGAAGATCTCCATGACGTTGGAGTTGTCGAGGCGCTCCTCGTGCAGGACCACGTCGACGTAGGGGTTGATCTCCTTGACCGAGTCGCGCGCCGACTCCGCCTTGGAACGGCCCACGTCCGACTGACCGTGGATCACCTGGCGCTGCAGGTTCGACTCGTCGACCACGTCGAACTCGACGATGCCCAGCGTGCCGACACCGGCGGCGGCCAGATACAGCAGGGCGGGCGAGCCCAGGCCGCCGGCGCCCACGCACAGCACCTTGGCGTTCTTCAACCGCTTCTGCCCGGCCATGCCCACGTCGGGGATGATCAGGTGGCGGGAGTACCGGCGGACCTCATCGACGGTGAGCTCGTCGGCCGGCTCGACCAGGGGTGGCAACGACACGGGGACTCCGATGGGTGTCTTGTTCGGGTGGCCTGGGCCAGCCTCTTCGTGGGGTTGTTGCTCCACCACTCGGGTGGCTCTCTAGGCCAACAGTGTCACGCCCCTCCACTATTCCGAGACAGCCCGTCCGATGGGCGAGACGGGTGGCGCCGGATCGTGGGACCGGGCGCCGGGCCCCCGGAGGCGCCCCGAACCCGTGTCCCACGGGCCCCGCGGCACCTCGGGAGCCTCCTCCGAACCTCCTCAGACCCGGCAGGCCGTCTCCAGCCACACGTCCCCGAGGGACTCCTCCAGCGGCACCTGCGTCCGCCATCCGAGACGGTCCCGGGCGGTGCGGACGTCCGCCTGCCGCCACGGCACCGGCTCGCCCGGCACCGCCCGGCCCTCCGGCCGCAGTCCCTCCGCCCGGTGGCCCGGGAGGTAGGGGCCGGGCTGGTGGTGATGGCCGTGCGGGTGGTCGCCCCCCGCCGCGCCGACCTGCGCCGGCAGCAGGACCGGCCGGTTCTCCTCGACGATGGACCCCTCGAAGCCCGAGGCCCGCACCAGCAGTTGGGCCGCGTCCCGGGCCCGGACGGCGTGCCCGCTGCCGATGTTGACCACCCCGGTGGCGGCCGACACCGCGGCCGCCTGGATGGCCCGCGCGACGTCCCGCACGTCCACGAAATCCCGGTATCCGGACAGGTCCGGCATCCGCACCGTGCTCTCGTCCCGTTCCAGGGCCCGCCGCAGCCCCTCGGCCAGCCGCCCGAACAGCGAGGCCGTCGGCGCCCCCGGCCCCACCACGTCGAACACCCGCAGCACCGCCGCGTCCAGGCCGGAGGCCAGCACCAGCTCCGTCCCGGCCAGCTTGGACACCCCGTACGGGCCGACCGGCCGCGGCTCGGCCTGCTCGGAGACCGGCACCCCGCCGGGCACCGGCCCGTACTCGGCGGCCGAGCCGACGTGCACCAGCCGGGCCGGCTCCCGGCTGCGCCGGATCGCCTCGCAGACCGTCGCGACGGCCAACGTGTTCGACCGGATCAGGGTGCGCGAGCTGCCGTAGGTGGCGCCCGCGCAGTTGATCACCACCTGCGGCGCGACCGCGTCCAGGAACCGGGCCAGCGCGCCCGGGCTCCCGGTGGTCAGGTCGAAGCGGATGTCGGCCGAGTCGCGCCGGCCGAGCACCGTCACCTGCAACTCCTGGTCCATCAGCAGACGGTCGGTGACCCGGCGGCCGATGAAGCCGTCGGCGCCCAGCAGCAGCACCCTCATCGGGGGTGTCCTTCCACGAAGCGAGGTCGGGGGACGACCTGGCGGTCTGAAATCAACGAACGGACGAAACGGAGGATCACGAAGGGATCGGAAGGCGGTCGGAAAGGGGGTCGCAGGGCGGTCAGCGGTACGAGTCGGCCCGGCCGAGCACCGCCCAGGCGTACGCCAGCAGCACCGCCGCGACGGCGCCGCCGCCGAGCAGCAGGGCCGACGACAGGGGGCGGCCCACGGCGAGCAGCCCGAGCGTCGCGGCGGGCCCGGCCGACGCCCCCAGCGCCGCGGCCGTCGGCCGACCGCAGCGCGCCAGCAGGGCGGGCAGCACCAGCAGCAGGCCCAGCACGCCCTGCACCGCCCACGGCGCGGGGCCGGCCCGCTCGGCCGCCGCGTGCAGCAGCCCGCCGCCGTGGCCCGGCCCGGGGCGTGGCGCGACGACGGCCAGGACGGCCAGCGCGGCGAAGGTCAGCGCCGCGAGCACCGCCAGGTGCAGGGCGACGGCGACCGGCAGCACCGGCCGCATCCGGGCCCGGAACTCGGCCGTGGTGGCCGCCGCGCCGAGGTGGCCGCGGCCGACCTGCCGGTACCAGCGGGCCACCCGCTCGGCGGAGCCGGCCGACAGCGCCGCCGCCGGCACCAGCGCGGCCGCCAGCGGCCGGTCCCCGCCCGGTACGGCCGCCGGGAGCAGCAGCAGTCCGGCCAGGCCCAGCCCGTACCCGAGGGCGGCGGGGCCGTACCGGGAGCCGTCGCGCTCCCGGGGCCGCCACCGCGGCCCGAGGGCGTCCCACGGACGGGTGGGCCCGGCGGACGGCGGGCCGGGCACGGCCCGGGGCGGCGCCGTCAGCGCGGGCAGCAGCACCAGCGGCACGACGGCCGCCGCCGGCACCGGCCAGCGGGCGCCGAGCGCCACCACCGCCGCGCAGGGCAGCGCGGCCAGTGCCGCGGCGGTCAGCGCCGCCCGGGCGTCGGCCCCGCACCGCCGCGGCGGTTCCGGCCGGGGCTCCGGCAAGCGGCGGGGCACCCGGGCGTACAGCTCCTCGGCGAGCGAGAACAGGTCGGCGTGCCGGCACCGGGCGGCGGCGTCCGGTCCGAGCCCGGCCTCCTCCAGTCCGGCGGCGATCTCCAGCGGGTCGACGGCGCGCTCGCACAGCTCCCGGTGCTCCGCCATGAGCTCGCGCACCGGGTCCGCGCTGCTGCCGAGCGCCGCGCCGCCGGTCATCAGAGGGCCTCCGCGAACTCGGCCGGCACCCGGACACCGGCGGCCTCGCGGCCGCCCTCCGGGGCGCCGTCCCGGCCGCCGCGCGGGCCGTCGGCGAGCCAGTACTCGGCGGGCCGGGCGAACGGGCGCGGAGCCCGGCCGCCTTCGCCGCCGCCCCCGCCGCCGGGGAAGGCCGGGTACTGCGAGACCAGCTCCAGGTAGATCTCCCGGAAGGCGCCGATCACCGGTTCCACGGCGAAGCGTTCCTGCGCCCGCAGCCGCCCCGCCAGCCCGAGCCGGGCCCGCCGTTCCTCGTCGCGCAGGAGCGCCAGGCAGGCGCCGGCCAGCGCGCCCGGGTCGCGGGCGGGCACCAGCAGCCCGGTCGGGCCGAGCACCTCGCGGGCCACGCCGACATCGGTCGACACCACCGCGCGGCCGCTGAGCATGGCGTCCGCAAGCAGCCGGGGGCGGCGCTGGGAGAGCGCCGAGAAGACGGCCACCGTGCCGGTCTCCCACACCTCGGCGAGCGGGCCGGGCCGCCCGGCGAAGTCGGCCGCCGGGGCCACCCCCAGCCGCTCGGCCACCGCGGCGCAGTGCGCCCGGTAGCCGGGCGCCGCCTCCTCGCCGTGCAGCACGAGCCGGGCGCCGGGCAGTTCGGCGTGCACCCGGGCGAAGGCGTGCAGCATCAGCTCCGGGTCCCGGCCCGGCTCCAGCGCGCCGGCCCACACCAGCGTCGGCGCGGCCGGCTCCGGCCCGGCGGCCGGGCGGTCCACCGCCGGCGTGCCCTCGTACACCACCCGGGTGCGCGCCGGGTCGGCGCCGCAGCGCCGCTGCCACTGCCGGTCGTGGGCGCTGCCGGGGGTGAGGACGGCGGCCTGCCGGTAGGTCTCCTCGGTGAGCGCGCGGAAGAAGGACAGCAGCAGCGCCCGCACCGGCCACCGGTACGGCGCTTCGCGGTAGCCGAGGTACTGCTCGCGCAGGTGCAGGCCGTGTTCGGTGACGACGAACGGCACGCCGTGCAGGTGCCGGGCCACCAGGGCGGGCAGCGCGGCGAGCCCGCCGCCGACCACGTGGCACAGGTCGGCGGCGCCGAGGCCGCCGGGGCCGGTGCCGTACCAGGGCGCGGACAGCGGGCGCAGGCACTGTTCGAGCAGGTCGGTCGCGACCAGTACGTCGCGGACCAGCGGCTGCCCGGCGGAGGTGTCCGCGCCGGGCAGCCGCCAGGTCCGCTCGACTATCCGGCGGGCGTGCGCGGAGGCCAGGAAGGCGGGCAGCGTGCCGTCCTCCCGGGCCTGCGCGGCCAGCCGGTACAGCCCTGCGCCGAAGGCGGCCCGCTCCCGGGGGAGCACCAGCGCCCGTACCAGTTGTTCGTACGCCCCGGCGTACCGGCGTCTGCGCAGCGCGCCGGGCGTCCGCCCGCCCGGTCGGCGCCCCCACAGCGCCAGGCCGTGCGTGCCGCGCCAGGCGGGCGACGGCGGTTCGGCGGCGGCCGGGCCCTGCGGCCCGGTCAGCAGGTACAGCGCGAACTCGTGCTCCGGCAGGCCCGCGGCCAGCCGGTCGCACCACCCTCCCGCGCCACGCTGGGATTGCGGACGGGCACCCTCGGTGATCAGGGCAACGCGCACGGGAGACCTCCAGGGCAGAACGGATTCGGGAGCGGATCCGGAGCGGATCCGGGGGCGGATTTCGGGGCGGGTTCAACGGACGGGGCGACGGACGGCCGAGCGGCCCGGGCGGCGGCCGGGGGCGCGCCCGCACGGCGGCGGGGACGGCCGGCGCCGCGTCCCGTTTCCCCGGACGCCCGCCCTCCGGTCTTCTCCGGCGGCCGCGACTCCCCCACACCTGTTCGGTCCGACAGCAGAAAGGTAGGACCGGCCCCGGGCAATCCATCGGTCGCATGCCTGGCTGCCACCTGATCGAGTGAACCGCCGTGACCTCGGCCCGAACCGGGCCGTTACCGGGCGCTCCGCGCGGCCGCCCCGCGGAGCGCCGGCCGCCGGCCCTTTGCTCAGCTCGCCCCGCTCAGCCCGTCCTGCTCAGCCCGTGGCGTGCGCGATCAGCTCCCGGACGGCGCGGGCGACCGCGTCGGGGTGCTCCATCATCGCCACGTGCCCCGACTCCGGCAGCACCAGCAGCCGGGCGTCCGCGAAGGCCGCGCAGGCCCGGCGGGCCGACCGGTAGGCGACCAGCTTGTCGCGCAGCCCGTACACCAGCAGCACCGGCGCCGCGACCTGCCCGGCCTGCCGCCACAGCGCCTGCTCGCCGCGCTGGGTGTACGCCGAGACGATGCCGCGGGCCGAGCCGGTCAGCGCCCGCATCGCGTGCGGCACCTCCAGCCGGCGCCGGTACTCGGCGACCGCCTCGGCCCGGGCGGCCGGGGTCAGGGCGTCCGGGTCGCCGTAGACCAGCCGCAGCAGGTCCTCGGTGGCCGCCTCGGCGTCGCGCCCGTTCGCGGACAGCCGGCGCAGCAGCGCGGGCACCCCCGGCACCGCGAGCAGGCCGGTCGGCCAGGCGGAACGCTGCGGGGGCAGTTCGGGCAGGGCCGGCGAGACCAGGGTGAGGCTGCGCACCAGGTCGGGGCGGAGCGCGGCCAGCCGCACGGCGACCGCGCCGCCGAGGGAGTTGCCGAACAGGTGGACCGGGCCGCGCCCGGAGGCCTCCAGGTAGCCGATCACCGCGCGGACGTGCCCGGAGACGGTGAGGTCGCCGTCGGCGGGCGGGTGCGAGCGGCCGAAGCCGGGCAGGTCCACGGCCTCGCCGTCGACCAGGCCGCCGAGCCGCTCCATCAGGGCCGTCCAGTTGGCGGCCGAGCCGCCGAGGCCGTGCACGAAGAGGCCGGGCTCGCCGGCGGCCCCGCCCGGGGCGGGCCGGTGGACCGCGAGCACCGCGCCGGGGACCTCGACCGTACGTACCCGCTGCTCGGCGCCGCTCATGGTGGACGATGGTAGTGAGCCCGGGCGGGGGGCACCGGGGGTGGCCCGGCCGTCCCCTCCCTCGTCACACCCCTGCCGAGGCCGAGGTCAGCGCCGTATTGTGGGCTCCTGACAACCAGGACGACCAGCTTTTCCCGCCTTCGCCGACTCCGGGCGCGGTTACCGAAAAGTAGAATCGGCCATCTTGCCAGCCCCGAACAGACCCGAAGTGAGGAGCGCCGTGACGGCCATCCAGGAGGCGCAGGAGCGCCCGCGCGGTGCCCGCCTGCCGCGAAGCGCCCGCCGTGAACAACTGCTCGGTGCCGCCCAGGAGGTGTTCGTCGCGCACGGCTACCACGCGGCCGCGATGGACGACATCGCCGACCGAGCCGGGGTGAGCAAGCCGGTGCTGTACCAGCACTTCCCCGGGAAGCTGGAGCTCTACCTGGCGCTGCTGGACAAGCACTGCGACGCCCTGGTCGAGTCGACCCGCGAGGCGCTGTCGACGACCGTCGACAACAAGCAGCGCGTGGCCAACACCATGGAGGCGTACTTCAACTACGTCTCCAGCGAGTCCGGCGCCTTCCGCCTGGTCTTCGAGTCGGACCTGACCAACGAGCCGGCCGTGCGCGAGCGGGTCGAGCGGGCCTCCGAGGCGAGCGCGACGCTGGTCAGCAAGGTCATCCAGGAGGACACCGACCTGCCGGAGGCGGAGTCCAAGCTGCTCGCCGCCGGGGTCTGCGGCCTGGCCCAGATCACGGCCCGGTACTGGCTCTCCCAGGGCCTGGAGATCCCGCGCGACGAGGCGGTGCGGCTGGTCGCCAGCCTGTCCTGGCGCGGCCTGAAGGGCTTCCCGATGCACCCGGGCGAGCAGTCCGGCGAGGCCGCCCACCAGGAGTGATCCGCAGACCTTCGCCGGGGCGGTGATCCGGTGCTCTATGGTGAAGCCGTACGGCGCGGTCGCCGCGAACGCTTGTCCCAGGCGGTGCGGCGCCCGTGCGTGGAGGCTGCAACCCCGGAGGGACGGAAGCCGTGGAGGTCAAGATCGGCGTGCAGAACGCGCCCCGCGAGATCGTGATCGAGAGCTCGCAGACTGCCGATGAGGTCCAGAGCGCGGTCGCGAAGGCGCTGGAGGGCTCGGAGAAGCTCCTGGCGCTGACCGACGAGCACGGCCGCCGCGTCATCGTCCCGGCCGAGCGCCTGGCGTACGTGGAGATCGGCGAGCCGGCCGTCCGCAAGGTCGGCTTCGGCACCCTCTGAGGCGCCCCGAGCCGGTCGTTCCGGTGCCCCGTTCCCGTCAGGGAGCGGGGCACCGCTGCGTGTACGGCCGGGCGGGGCGGGGTACGGCGACAGGTGCGGCACCGGCGCCGCAGGCCCGTCCCCCGGGAGGCACCTTGCTGGTCGAGTCGATCGTCTTCGCCCTGGTCGGGCTGGTCACGGGCGGCACCGCGCTGCTGGCCCTGCCCTCGTACTTCCGGGCGCCCCGCGCGCTGACCGTGGGCACGGCGCTGGCGGCGGCCCTGGTCGGCGGGGTGATCGCGCACTTCTGCCTGGACGGGCGCTACCCGCCGGTGGCGGTCGCGGCCTCCGCGCTGGCCTCGGGCGTGCTCACCTCGCTGCTGGCCCGGCCGGACCTCGCCGCCGGGCGGGCCCCGGCGCACCGGCACCACCCGCACCGGTCCGGCGCACACCGCGCGCCGCGGCGGCACCGGCCGGCCTGACGAGCCTCAGCTGGCCAGGCCGAGGGCGGCCATCCGCTTGGTGTGGGCCTCGGTGATCCGGTTGAACATCTTGCCGACCTCGACGAGGTCGAAGCCCTGCACCCGCACGCCGCCGACCAGCAGGTTGGACAGCGCGTCGCGCTCGGCGACCACCCGCTGGGCCTGGCTGAGCGCCTCGCCCATCAGCCGCCTGCCCCACAGCGCGAGCCGGCCGCCGGCCCGCGGGTCGGCCTCGATCGCCTCGCGCACCTTGTCGACGGCGAACTGGGCGTGGCCGGTGTCGGACATGACGCCGAGGACCAGGTCGCGGGTGTCGTCGTCCAGCCGGACGGCCACCTCGCGGTAGAAGTCGGTCGCGATGGCGTCGCCGACGTAGGCCTTGACCAGGCCCTCCAGCCAGTCCGAGGGCGCCGTCATCCGGTGGAACAGCTCCAGCGGCTCGACGAAGGGGCGCATCGCCTCCTGCGGGTCCGCGCCGATCTCGGCGAGCCGGTCGTGCAGGCGCTGGTAGTGCTGGAACTCGGCGGAGGCCATCCGGGCCAGGGCCGCCTTGTCGGCGAGGCCGGGCGCCAGCTTGGCGTCCTCGGCGAGCCGCTCGAAGGCGCTCAGCTCGCCGTACGCGAGTGCGCCGAGCAGGTCCAGCACCGCCGCCCGGTAGCCGGGGTCGGACGCGCACGCGGCCCAGTCGCCGATCGAGCCGGCCGCGGCGTCCTGCGTCTCACCATGGGTCTCCATGACCCGCCACCTTAGTCCCGCGCGCCCGGCCGCCCCACCACCCGCGGCACCCGGGTGACCGGCCGGATCGCCCGCTCCGGCCCCGGCGGCCGGGGGCAATGTCAGACGCGTCACGTGTTCGAGTCGTCGCCTGACTGTATGGTGGTACGGAGCCCCGTCGTGCTCGCGTGGTGTCACCGCCGTCTCGGTAACCCGCGCAAGCCCGCTCCGAAGCGGCACCGTCCAGCCGGACGTGTCCGCACCGGAGGCACGGGTACTCACGTACGCGGATGCCCGGTCGGAGAGCCGATCGGCTCCGACCATGGCTTGGACCTCAAGCCTTGGCACCGCATCAGTGGCCGAGCGAGGGCCGCCGAGACCCCGCCCCATGGCGGAGGTCCCGCGCAGGTCCCTCACGGGAAACCCTCCCCGACGCCGCCGGCGACGCGCCCCCGCACCGGGGCAGCGCGCACCGGCCGGCCGCAGGGACCGGCGCGGTTGTGCGTCCGCGCAGCTGTAATCGGGGCCGCACAGGCCCGTACGCAGCCGCGCGGCTGCCCGCCCGCCGCTCGCTCTCGGCCCCTCCACACGGAAGAGGCAGCACCCTGTCCACCACCGCTGAACCCATCAAGACGACCTTCCGGGACCTGGGGATCCTTCCGGAGACCGCCGAGGCGCTCGAGTCCGTCGGCATCGTCCACCCCTTCCCCATCCAGGAGATGACCCTCCCGGTCGCGCTGACCGGCCACGACGTCATCGGCCAGGCCAAGACCGGCACCGGCAAGACCCTCGGCTTCGGCCTCCCGCTGATCGAGCGGGTCGTCGTGCGCGCCGACGTGGACGCCGGCCGGGCCACCGAGGAGCAGCTCTCCGAGTTCCCGCAGGCGCTGATCGTCGTCCCGACCCGCGAGCTGTGCACCCAGGTCACCAACGACCTGCAGACCGCCGGCAAGGTGCGCAACGTGCGCGTCCTCGCCGTCTACGGCGGCCGGGCGTACGAGCCGCAGGTCGAGGCGCTCACCAAGGGCGTCGACATCGTGGTCGGCACCCCGGGCCGCCTGCTCGACCTGGCCGGGCAGAAGAAGCTGAACCTGTCCACCGTCCGCGCGCTGGTCCTCGACGAGGCCGACGAGATGCTCGACCTGGGCTTCCTCCCGGACGTCGAGAAGATCATCACCATGCTGCCGGCCAAGCGGCAGACCCTGCTGTTCTCGGCCACCATGCCGGGCCAGGTGATCAACCTCGCCCGCCGGTACATGAGCCAGCCGACCCACATCCGGGCCACCGCCCCGGACGACACCGGCACGACCGTCGCCAACACCGAGCAGCACATCTTCCGTGCGCACTCGCTGGACAAGGTCGAGATGGTCTCGCGCATCCTGCAGGCCGACGGCCGCGGGCTGGCGATGATCTTCTGCCGCACCAAGCGCACCGCCGCCGACGTCTCCGACCAGCTGACCCAGCGCGGCTTCGCGGCCGGCGCCGTCCACGGCGACCTCGGCCAGGGCGCCCGCGAGCAGGCCCTGCGGGCCTTCCGCAACGGCAAGGTGGACGTGCTGGTCTGCACCGACGTCGCCGCCCGCGGCATCGACGTCGAGGGCGTCACGCACGTCATCAACTACCAGTGCCCCGAGGACGAGAAGACCTACCTGCACCGGATCGGCCGCACCGGCCGGGCCGGCGCCTCCGGCACCGCCGTCACCCTGGTCGACTGGGACGACATTCCGCGCTGGCAGCTGATCAACAAGGCGCTGGAGCTGACGTTCAACGACCCGGAGGAGACCTACTCCACCTCGCCGCACCTGTACGAGCTGCTGAAGATCGCGCCGGGCACCAAGGGTGTCCTGCCGCGCTCCGAGCGGACCCGCGCGGGCCTCGGCGCGGAGGAGGTCGAGGACCTCGGCGAGACCGGCGGACGCGGCGGACGCTCCGGCCGCGGGCGCGGCGCGAAGGCCGCCCCGGGCCGCCCGGCCGCCGCCGCCCCGGTCGAGACCGAGGAGGAGAAGCCGCGCCGCACCCGTGAGCGCCGCCGCACCCGCCGGGGTTCGGTGGTCGAGGGCGAGGGCGGCGCCGCGACCGAGGCCGCCGCGGCTCCGGCGGTCGAGGGCGCCGAGGGCGAGGCCGCGCCGCGCCGTCGCCGCCGCCGCTCGCGCGGTGCCAACGGCGAGGCTCCGGCCGCGGCCGGGACGGCTCAGGTCGTCGAGGCCGCCGAGGCCATCGTCGCCGCGGCCGTCGTCGCGCAGGCTCCGGCCGTGGAGCAGCCGGCCGCCGAGAAGCCGGCCGGCCGCACCCGGACGCGCAGGCCGAAGGCGGAGGCCGTGGCCACCGAGGCCGTCGCGGCCGAGGTCGTCGCCGAGGTCGTGGCCGCCGAGGCGGTCGTCACCGAGGCTCCGGCCGAGGCGAAGCCTGCCACCCGGACCCGCACCCGCAAGCCGAAGGCGGAGGCCGTCGAGGCGGCCGCCGCGGAGGCACCGGCGGAGGCACCGGCTGAGAAGCCGGCCGCCCGTACCCGGACGCGCAAGCCGAAGGCGGAGGCCGTCGCGGCCGAGGTCGTCGCCGCCGCGGAGGCCGTCGTCACCGAGGCCCCGGCCGAGGCGAAGCCCGCCACCCGCACCCGGACCCGCGCCCGCAAGGCCGCCGCCACCGCGGAGACCGCCCCGCAGGCCCCGGCCGCCGAGGCCGCGGGCGAGGTCCCGGCCCCGCGCAAGCGCACCCGGACCCGCAAGGCCGCCGCCGTGGAGGCCACCCCGGAGAGCTGACGCGTCCGGTCTCCCCGAGGGGGCGAGCCAGGCCACTCGGCCGGGCCCGCCCCCTCGGGCGTTCCCGTCCGGGCCCTGGCGGGTCGCCCGCAGCGGCGCCGGGCGCCCTGCGGCGCTCGGGCCCGGCCCTCGCGATTCCCCGCCGCGTCCTGCCCGGTCCGGGGCCCCGGGCACGGCCTAAGCTCGGGAGGTCGGGAGTCGCGGGCCGGAGAGCAGGGAGAACGTCCATGAGCACGCCGCCGTTTCTGAGGTTGCCCGGGTGCGCCCGGGCCGAGCGGGTGGTGACCGGGCGCGGGGAGTTCGCGGTGCTGCGGGCGGAGCCGGACGGGGTGGTGCGGGGGTCCGCGCTGCTGGTGCCGGGGTTCACGGGCAGCAAGGAGGACTTCATCGGGCTGCTGGAGCCGCTGGCGGCGGCCGGGTACCGGGTGACGGCGGTGGACCAGCGCGGGCAGTACGAGACCGGCGGGCCGGACGATCCGCGGGCCTACGCCGTCGAGGCGCTGGGCGAGGACGTGCTGGCGCTCACCGGGGCGCTGGCGGCGGAGGGCGGGCCGCTGCACCTGCTGGGGCACTCCTTCGGCGGCCAGGTGGTGCGCGAGGCGGTGCTCGCCGCCGCCGCGCGGGGCCCGCTGCCGTGGCGGTCGCTGACCCTGGTGTCCACCGGGCCCGGCGCGATCGACCCGGCCGAGGCGGCCCGCACCAAGCTGCTGCTGGACGCGCTGCAGGTGATGAGCCTGGAGGAGATCTGGCAGGTCATGCGGCAGATGGAGGCGGACAGCGGGCAGCCGCAGCCGAGCCTGGACCCGGCCGTCGCGCAGTTCCTGCACCGCCGCTGGCTGGCCAACGTGCCGCAGGCGCTGTCCGTCACCGGCGGCCACCTGGTCGCCGCGCCGGACCGGGTGGACGAGCTGGCCGCGGCCACCGCCGGGCTGCCGGTGCTGGTGCTGTCCGGGGTGCGGGACTACGCCTGGCCGGTCCCCGAGCAGACGGCGATGGCCGAGCGCCTGGGCGCCCGCCGGGTGCTGGTCGCGGACGCCGGCCACTCCCCCAACGCCGAGCGGCCGGCCGAGACCGCCGGGGCCTTGGCCGCGTTCTGGGCCTGATCTGACCCGCTCCGGCCCCGCTCCCCGGTAGTGGTCTGTACCACTTCTGGAAACTTCGACCGCTTTCGCACAGGACAAAAGTCGTTAGTTACGGTAATCTTTGATTCTGTCCGGGAATCATCGCGCCTCGACGCCGACTCGCGTCACCCGAAACCCGGACTTCACGGACGGGCAACGGCCCGGTAGCACCGCCACGGCACCGTGGCCCATGAGGCACTGGACGCACCAGGCAAGCAGGGGGAGCCCTTGCCGCAGCAGACCGCCGCACGCACGACCCGCCCGGTCCGGCCGCTTCGCCGGATCCGAAGGACACCGAAAGAGCTGATACCGACTCAGCCGCAACCGCCCCGCTCGACGGGGCCAGGAAAGGAGACGCCCATGACGAAGACCATGCGCTTCGAGATCGTCCGCCTGGACGACACCAACGGCTCCGCCACCGACCGCCTGATCGCCGACGCCGCCACCGTGCGCGAGCACGTCCAGGCCGCCGCCCGCACCGGCGAACGCCTGCTCATCCGGCCGTGCCCGACCGTCTGATCCAGCGCGGCGCCCCCGACCGGGGGCCCTCACCCGCCGCAGACGAGCCGGGGGAGTCCGATCCGGACGTTCCGATACCCGACTGACGCCCCGTCACCGCAAGCGCGGATGGCGGGGCGTCAGTGCGTTCGGGCCGGGCCGGGGACGTTTGCCGCCGCCCGCCACGGGACATCCCCCAACGGGAACCGCTCGCGCCGCGCCCTCCCGGCGCCGCCGGGCGTCCGCCACCGACAGGTTCCGCCGAGCCCTCCGTACGGGTGATCGTCCTTGACGCGGCGGTCCGGAGGGAGGAGCGTTGACGGCTATGAGGGGCGAGCCCAGCTGCCCGAGGTGCGCCGGTCGGGTCCGCGCCCCCGGTCTGTTCTCAGACACCTGGCAGTGCGACCGGCACGGAGCGGTGCACCCGATGCAGCCCGTACTGCCCCCGAGCGTGGAGGCCCTGGGCGTCGCCGTCGCCCGCTCCCAGGTCCCCGTCTGGCTGCCCTGGCCGCTCCCGGTCGGCTGGCTCTACACCGGCATCGCGCACGTCGGCGACGACGTCTCGGGGGCCCGGGCCACCGCCGTCGCCTGCTCCGGACCGGCGCCGCTCGGCGGCTTCGGCGAGCTGGTGCTGGTCGCCGAAGAGCTGGGCGTCGGGCTCGGCGCCCGCTACGCCGGGCTCCCCGGGCCGGACCCGGGCGACTCCGTCGGCCTCTACAAGCCCGCCGACGCCAAGTTGATGGCCGCCGGCCGGCCCACCCCGATGTTCCACGTGCCGGACGCGCCGGCCGACCGCGCCGTGTTCGTCGGCGAGGCCCGGGGGCTGTGGCTGTGGGCGATCGCCTGGCCCGAGCAGTCCGCACTGGTGATGTACGACGAACTGGTGCTCACCGACCTGCGCGACGCCGGCGCCGAGCTGGACCTGCTGCCCTGCGGGGCGCCCTCCCCCCGACTGCTCGGCTGAAGCCCGACTGCTCGGCTGAACCCCGCCGGCTCGCCCGGACGGCCTATCCTGGCGGCATCCACGAGCCCCCGGGAGCCCGATCCGTGCGCATCGACCTGCACGCCCACAGCAACGCCTCCGACGGTACCGACAGCCCCGCCGAGCTGGTCGCGGCGGCCGTCGCCGCGGGCCTCGACGTCGTGGCGCTCACCGACCACGACACCGTGGCCGGCCACGCCGAAGCGGCCGGGGCGGTGCGCGCCCTGCCGGGCGGCACCCGGCTGACGGTCGTCCCGGGCGCGGAGCTGTCCTGCGTCGTGGACGGCGTCAGCATGCACCTGCTGGCCTACCTCTTCGACCCCGAGGAGCCGGAGTTCGCGCGCGAGCGGGAGCTGGTGCGCACCGACCGGTTCCGGCGCGGGCAGGCGGTCGTCGAGCGCTGCCGGGAGCTCGGCGCGGACATCAGCTGGGAGCAGGTGCAGAGAATCGCGGGCGCCGGCTCCGTCGGCCGGCCGCACATCGCCAGCGCGCTCGTCGAGGCGGGCGTGGTGGCGACCGTCTCGGACGCCTTCACCCCCGAGTGGCTGGCCAACGGCGGCCGGGCGGACGTCCGCAAGCACGAGACCGATCCGGTCGAGGCGGTCCGGCTGGTCCGGGCGGCCGGCGGGGTGCCGGTCTTCGCCCACCCGGGCGCGGTCAAGCGCGGCCGGACCGTCCCCGACGCGGTCATCGCCGACCTCGCGGCGGCCGGACTGGCCGGGCTGGAGGTCGACCACACCGACCACGACGAGGCGGCCAGGGCGCGGCTGCGCGGCCTGGCCGGCGAACTCGGCCTGCTGGTCACCGGCTCCAGCGACTACCACGGCACCCGCAAGAGCGTCCGGCTCGGCGAGCACACCACCGACCCGGCGGTGTACGAGGCGCTGCTGGCGCAGGCCGTCGGCGCGAAGCCGATCGAGCGCTGAGGGCACGGGCCACCGCGCTCCGGCGCACAGGGTTCGGAGCGCGGGGGCGCAGGGCGCGGTGGGGGCGTGCGGGGCGCGGCTGGAGGGCGCGGGCTCGCCGTACGCGCCTGCCTGAGCGGCCGTCAGTCCAGCCGGACGCCGCGCCGGTCCGGGTCGCGCAGGTCGGTGCCCTGGTCCAGCCAGCGCTCCTGGAGCGCGGCGGCGCCGTGCACCCGCTTCCAGCCCGCCTCGTTGGGCGTCATCGGCAGCAGCGGCAGGAAGCGGACCGCCTCGGCCGGCTCGGCCAGGTCCAGGTCCTCGACCAGCCCGCCCGGCTCGGCGGCCAGCACCGAGGTGAAGGGGGCGCCGTCCCAGAGCGGGGCGCCGAGGTCGAGCGAGCCGCCCGGGGCCACCACCAGGCCCTCGACCTGAGGCGTCGCGGCGAAGGTGGCCAGACTGCGCAGCACGCTGTCGCGCCCGCCGCGGACGGTCAGCACCAGTTCGACGCGGGGGCCGCGCAGTTGGTCGGCGACGGCGGCGGTCGGGTCGGCCATCGGCGCGGCGGCCATTCCGAGCGTGGCGTAGCGCACCAGGCCCTCGGTGTCGGGGCCGAAGCGCAGCACCTCGATCCGGTCGGTGCCGAGGAAGGTGACGGCGGCGCGGCCGCTCGGCTCGCCGAAGGTGGAGATCAGCCGGGCCTCGACGGCGGCCAGCACCGCCTCCCGGGAGAGCTCCGGGGAGCTGCCGCCGTGGGGGTCGCCGAAGAGCGGGAAGTCGTGGGCCATGGCGGTGAGCGTAACCCGCCGGGGCGGGCCGGCTCCGGGCGGGCCGAGCCGCTCCCGGGCGGCCCGGCCGGCCGCCGCCGCCCGTAAAGGCTTCGGAAAGCCCTGGGCAACCCCCCGGCGCCGATGGCCGGTCAGCTGTTAGGGTGAGCGACTGGCCACCGGGATGGTTCCGTTCCGGGGCGGCGGCGCGAAGGAGGTGGTTGCGGTGGATACCGGCCGACCATGCAGTACCGGCAGCTCTGCCCGGCCCCGACTCCTCCGTACCCCGCGCTCCGCAGGCCCAACCGGCTGATCCAGCCGCAGTAGCCCCGAGCGCCGGCCTCACGGCGGACGAACGGCCGGGAGAGCACCTTCATCCCCTCTTCACCGGTGTTCTTCGCCGTCGTACCGCGGCCGAACGTTTCCTCATTCCGTGCCGCTGTGTGACGGCTCCTGCCCCTGGGAGCCTGCCATGTCGATGATCAACAGCCTGCGTGCCGCCGTCCGCACCAACCGCCGTCGCGGCGCGGCCGGGGTGTACGACGTCGCCTCCGACGACGCCGGCTCGGCGGTCGTGGACTGCGCGGTCTACCAGCACGGCAAGCGCAAGGGCGAGACCTGCAGCCCGCGCGAGGCCGTCCGCCGGGTCAAGGCCGAGAAGCAACTGCCGGAAGGCGTGGGCTCGTTCAGCTGGATCGGGCTGCACGAGCCGACCGAGGCCGAGTTCGAGGGGATCGCCCAGCGCTTCGGGCTGCACCCGCTGGCGGTCGAGGACGCGGTGCACGCGCACCAGCGGCCCAAGGTCGAGCGCTACGACGACGTGCTGTTCGCCGTCTTCAAGACCATCCGCTACGTCGAGCACGACCAGCTCACGCCCACCAGCGAGGTGGTGGAGACCGGCGAGCTGATGGTGTTCGCCGGGCCGGACTTCGTGATCACCGTGCGGCACGGCGGCCACGGCTCGCTGCAGGAGCTGCGCCACCGGCTGGAGGCCGACGCGGACGAGGCCGGCCTGCTCGCCAAGGGCCCGGCGGCGGTGCTGCACGCGATCGCCGACCACGTCGTGGACAACTACCTGCTGGTCGCCGAGCGGCTGCAGAACGACGTGGACGAGATCGAGTACGGCGTCTTCTCGGCCAAGGGCGGCCGCAGCTCCGATGTCGGCCGGGTCTACCAACTCAAGCGCGAGGTCCTGGAGTTCAAGCGTGCCGTGGTACCGCTGCTGCGCCCGATGCAGCAGCTGTCCGAGCCGCTGCAGCGCCTGGTGGACCCGGACATCCAGAAGTACTTCCGGGACGTCGCCGACCACCTGGCCCGGGTCGCCGAGCAGGTGCACGGCTTCGACGAACTGCTGAACTCGCTGCTGCAGGCCAACCTGGCGCAGGTGTCGGTGGCGCAGAACGAGGACATGCGCAAGATCACCGCCTGGGCGGCGATCTTCGCGGTGCCCACCATGATCACCGGCGTCTACGGCATGAACTTCGAGTACATGCCCGAGCTGCACCACAAGTACGGCTACCCGATGGTGCTCGGCGCGATCGCGCTGATCTGCGTCGGGATGTACCGGGGCTTCCGCCGCAACGGCTGGCTCTGACCGCTACCTGCGCCCGCCGCGGGCGACCAGCACCA
Organism: Streptomyces sp. NRRL S-350; assembly: GCF_000719705.1. Taxonomy (GTDB): domain Bacteria; phylum Actinomycetota; class Actinomycetes; order Streptomycetales; family Streptomycetaceae; genus Kitasatospora. The sequence goes on from NZ_JOHO01000011.1 coordinate 47,334, forward strand.
GCCCGAGCAGGATCAGCACCACCGCCGGGTAGGCGGCCGCCGGCGGCCACTGGCCCAGCCAGAGGGCGGCGATCAGCGCCGCCCCCGGCGTCTCCAGCAGGATCGCGGTGGAGGTGACCGACGGGCCGAGGCTGCGCACCACCCGGTTGCTCAGCGAGTGCCCGAGCAGTTGGGCGGCGACCATCAGCAGCACGATCTGCCACCACACCCCGGCGGGCCAGCCGGCCAGCGGCGTCCCGGCGACCAGGCAGATCCCGAGCAGGACCACCGCCGTGGTGGTGTAGCAGACCAGCGTGTACCCGATGGTGCTGACGGTCCTGCGGACCTCCGCACCCAGCAGCATGTACCCGGCCGCGGCCAGGCCGGCGGCGAGGGCGAGCGCGTCGCCGAGCAGCGCGCGGGGGGAGAGCGAGAGGTCGACCCCGGTCAGCACCAGCACGCCGGCGAAGGCCACGACCGTACCCAGCCACACCATCCGCGGCGCCCGGACGCCCATCAGCCGCATCAGCAGGATGGTCCACAGCGGGGTGGTGGTGACCAGCGCGGTGGCGGAGGCCACCGAGGTCATCCGCAGGCTGGGCATCCAGAGCGTGAAGTGCACGCCCAGCAGGGCGCCGGCCGCGACCGCGAGCAGCAGCGCCCGGCGGCCGATCCCCCGCAGCTCGGCGCGGTGGCGCAGCAGCGCGTACGGGCCGAGGACGCCGACCGACATGACGTTGCGCCAGAAGGCGATCGCCAGGGCGGGCGCGGCGGTGGCACTGATCAGCGGTCCGGAGATGGAGATGCCGCCGATCGAGACGGCGAGCAGCAGCAGGTCGAGCGTGGGCAGCGGGTGCGAGGGCCGGGGGTCGGCGGCGGAGGCCGGGGCGGGGGCGGTCGCGGGCCGGGCGGCGGGCACGGCACTCCTCTGCGGGTCGGGGTGGTGGGCGCTCATACGGTAAGGCCCGTGGCGCGCCAAAGGAACTGTCGCCCGGGAGCTGAGACATCCGGCGGACGGGGAGCGACGGGAAAGCCGTACGCTGTCCGCCATGGACCGTACGCCCGCCGCCGCGACCGCCGACGCCTTCCTCGACCAGGCCCTGCTGGAGGAGGCCGCGAAGAAGTCCGGCCTGCTCTGGGTGCGCGCGGACGGGCAGGAGCAGGCCCGGCCGCTGTGGCACGCCTGGCACGACGGCGCGGTCGTGGTGGTCGGCGGCGGCGCCGAGCAGCCGCTGCACGGCCTGACCCCGGGCGCCGGCGCCGTGGTGACGGTCCGCAGCAAGGACAAGGGCGGCCGGCTGACCGGCTGGCGCGCCCGGGTGGTCGAGCCGGCGCCGGACAGCGAGGCCTGGCGGGGTGCCGTCGAGGAGCTGAAGGGCAAGCGGCTGAACGCACCCGACACCGACGCCATCGCCGGGCGCTGGGCCCGCGAGTGCCGGGTGCTGCGGCTGGAGCCGGCCGGCCCGCTCACCGAGCACCCGGGCGCCATGCCGGACGGCTCGCACGCCGCCGAGCCGATGCCCACCCCCGTCACCACCCGCCGCCCGATCCCGGCCGGCCTGCCCAAACTGCTGTTCAAGCGCCGTTAAAGGTTCACGCCGAGGACCCCTGCGGCCGCTACCGTGCCTCGTCGGGCCGGGCTCCGCACCAGCGGGTAGCCTTGGCGGCGGGTGCGCCCCGGCACCACGCACGGCGTCGAACGAGTCGAGGGAGTCCATGGCAGGACCAGGCACCCGGGTCTTCATCTCCCACCTCTCCGCCATCGCGGTCTTCGACCCGAACGGCGACCAGGTCGGACGGGTCCGGGACGTGGTCGTCTCACTGCGGCTCGGCGGCCGCCCGCCGCGCGTGCTCGGCCTGGTGGTCGAGGTGGTCGGCCGGCGCCGGATCTTCCTGCCGATGACCCGGGTCACCAGCCTGGAGTCCGGCCAGGTACTCACCACCGGCGTGATCAACCTGCGCCGCTTCGAACAGCGCCCCTCCGAGACCCTCGTCCTCGCCGAACTGCTGGACCGCACCGTCACCTGGTCCAAGACCGGCGAGGACGTCACCGTGCTGGACGTCGGCATGGTGCAGACCCGGCTGCGCGAGTGGGAGATCAGCAAGGTCTTCGTCCAGGTCGGCCGGGCCGGCCGGCTGCGCAAGGCCAAGGGCGAACGCCTCACCCTGGACTGGCAGGACGTCACCGGCTTCTCGCTGCCCGAGCAGGACCAGGGCGCCGCCAACCTGCTCGCCACCTTCGAGCAGCTGCGCCCCGCCGACCTCGCCAGCGTGATGCACCACCTGTCCGCCAAGCGCCGCGCCGAGGTGGCCGCCGCCCTGGACGACGAGCGGCTGGCCGACGTCCTGGAGGAGCTGCCCGAGGACGACCAGGTCGAGATCATCGGCAAGCTCCAGGAGGAGCGCGCCGCCGACGTCCTGGAGGCGATGGACCCGGACGACGCCGCCGACCTGCTCTCCGAACTGCCCGGCGACGAGGCGGAGCGGCTGCTCCAGCTGATGGAGCCCGACGAGGCCGCGCCGGTGCGCCGCCTGCTGACGTACGAGGAGGACACCGCGGGCGGTCTGATGACCACCGAGCCGGTCGTCCTGGAACCGGACGCGACGGTCGCCGAGGCGCTGGCCCGGGTCCGGGTCCGGGACCACAAGCCCGCCCTCGCCGCGCAGGTCTTCGTCTGCCGACCGCCCAACGAGACCCCGACCGGCCGCTACCTGGGCACCGTGCACTTCCAGCGGCTGCTGCGCGAACCCCCGTACGTGCTGGTCGGATCGCTGCTGGACGACGACCTGGACCCGCTGCCGCCGGACACCCCGCTGTCGCTGATCACCAGCTACCTGGCGACGTACAACCTGGTCGCCGCGCCGGTGGTGGACGAGGCGGACCACCTGCTCGGCGCGGTGACCGTCGACGACGTGCTCGACCACCTGCTGCCGGACGACTGGCGCGACGCCGCGCTGCACACCCAGGACGACGCCCGACACGACGAGACGGAAGGGGTGACCGGTGGACGGTGACCGCAACGGCCGGCCCGACGACCCCGCGCGCCGACGCCTGCAGGGCGAGCTGCGGCAGCTGCGCCGGCTGCGCGAGCTGCGCACCCGCGAGGGCAACCGGGAGCGGCGCGCGGACACCGCCCCGATCACGGGCACCGGCCGCACCCGGCTCGACCAGCCGCGCACCGCCCGGCCCGGCCTGCTCTCGCTGCCCTCGTACGACCCGGAGGCCTTCGGCGTCCTGTCCGAGCGGATCGCCCGCTTCCTCGGCACCGGCCGGTTCATCGTCTGGATGACGGTGGTGGTCGTCATCTGGATCGGGTGGAACACGCTCCTGCCGGCGGCCGTGCGCTTCGACAAGTACCCGTTCATCTTCCTGACCCTGGCGCTGTCGCTGCAGGCCTCCTACGCGGCCCCGCTGATCCTGCTGGCGCAGAACCGCCAGGACAACCGGGACCGGGTCAACATGGAGCAGGACCGGGCCCGCAGCGACCGCAACATCGCCGACACCGAGTACCTGACCCGCGAGGTCGCGGCCCTGCGGCACGGGCTCGGCGAGGTCGCCACCCGCGCCTTCATCACGTCCGAGATGAGCGGCATCCGCTCCGAACTGCAGTCCCTGCTCAAGGAGATCGAGGAGCGCCGGGAGGCCTCCGAGCCGCTGTGACCCTCGGCACGCTACCGACGGGTCAACCGGTTCGCCCGGCGCCGTACCATCAAGGCATGGCCAACGAGACAGAGGTCGCGGCCGGCGTCACGGAGGAGTCCGTACGCGAGGCACTGGCGACCGTCAACGACCCGGAGATCAACCGCCCGATCACCGACATCGGCATGGTGAAATCGGTCGAGATCGCCGAGGGCGGCGCGGTGCGCGTCGCGGTCTATCTGACCGTCTCCGGCTGCCCGATGCGCGACACCATCACCACCCGGGTCCGCGAGGCGGTCGGGAAGGTCCCCGGTGTGAGCGGCGTCGAGGTCGAGCTCGACGTGATGAGCGACGAGCAGCGCAAGGAGCTCTCCCAGCTGCTGCGCGGCGGCGCCCCCGAGCGGGAGATCCCGTTCGCCAAGCCCGGCACGCTGACCCGCGTGTACGCCGTCGCCTCCGGCAAGGGCGGCGTCGGCAAGTCCTCGGTGACGGTCAACCTGGCGGCCGCGATGGCCGCCGACGGCCTGAAGGTCGCCGTCGTGGACGCCGACATCTACGGCCACAGCGTGCCGCGCATGCTGGGCGTCGAGGGCCGGCCCACCCAGGTCCAGGACATGATCATGCCGCCGCAGGCGAACGGTGTGAAGGTCATCTCGATCGGGATGTTCACCCCGGGCAACGCCCCGGTGGTCTGGCGCGGCCCGATGCTGCACCGCGCGCTCCAGCAGTTCCTCGCCGACGTCTACTGGGGCGACCTGGACGTCCTGCTCCTGGACCTGCCGCCCGGCACCGGCGACATCGCGATCTCGGTCGCGCAGCTCGTGCCGAACGCCGAGATCCTGATCGTCACCACCCCGCAGATGGCCGCCGCCGAGGTGGCCGAGCGGGCCGGCACCATCGCGGTGCAGACCCACCAGAAGATCGTCGGCGTGATCGAGAACATGTCCGGCATGCCGTGCCCGCACTGCGACGAGATGATCGACGTCTTCGGCACCGGCGGCGGCCAGACCGTCGCGGACGCGCTCACCCGCACCGTCGGCGCCACCGTCCCGGTGCTCGGCTCGATCCCGATCGACGTACGGCTGCGCGAGGGCGGCGACGACGGCCGCCCGGTCGTGCTCGCCGCGCCCGACTCCCCGGCCGGCGCCGCCCTGCGCGCGGTGGCCGGCAAGCTCGGCGGCCGCCAGCGCGGGCTGTCCGGGATGTCGCTCGGGCTGACGCCCAAGAACAAGTTCTGAGCCGGTAGCCGCCCGCCGCGCCCTCGGCCCGGGGCGGCCGGGGCGGACAGCGGCAGGGGCCGGGTGGTGCGATCCGCACCGCCCGGCCCCTTCGTCGTCGCGGCGGGCCCTACGGCCGGGTGTAGTCGGCCAGGTCCGGGACGGTGGCGAAGCCGACGCCGTACGCGCTGACGCCCCGGCCGTAGGCGCCCAGCAGGACGCCGGGGGCCTCGCCCGCCAGCACCCAGCCGTACTCGGACTCGCGGTAGCGGAAGGGCTGCGGCAGGCCGTTGACCGGCAGGCTCAGGGTCGACCAGCCGGGGCCGGCCAGGTCGTCGGCGAGGTCCCAGGCGAGGCTGCTCTGCTGGTCCAGCCAGTCCTGGCGCAGCGCGCGGTCCAGCTGGCCCGGCCAGGTCGCGGCGAGCAGGCCGGAGCCGGCCAGCCAGGCGGCGGACGAGGCGGAGGTCGCCTCCAGGGTGCCGGTGTTGTCGGCGCTGCGGCGGCTGTCCCGGCGGGCCATGGTGACCACGGCCGCGAACTTGCGCATGTCGCGCGGCTCGTACTGCTTGGCCGGCTCGTCGCCGTGGCCGAGCGAGCCGTAGTCGATGCTGCCCGCGGCCCGCAGGCCGGCGCCGGCCTGCATCAGGTAGCGGCGGCCGGTCCAGCCTTCGTCCAGGCCGTACCAGGGGAAGTCGGCGGACAGGTAGGGCACCAGTGGGTCCGCCGGGCCGGCCTGCCCGCCGACCACCGGGCCGCCGGCCGTGGCCGTCGCCCCTCCCGCCTGACTCGTCGCGTCCATCCCCGGGCCTCCTCAAACACACGTTGCCTGCCGTGGCGCGCTCCCATGGTGGCGTACCGCGGCGTTCCCGGGAGCCGTTCCCGTCCGCGACGGCGCGCGATGTGACGGACGGCTCAGCGGGAACAATCAGCACAATAGCGGCGCACACGCCGCCGCCCCGCTCAGCCGGGCGGCCGGGCGGGGCGGTGGCGTGCTGCCGGGCGTCGTGCCGGAGCGCGGCTCAGGTCGCGTCGGGGTCGAACGGGGGCCGCTCGCCGGGGGCCAGCGGGGCACCGGCGGAGGCGGGCGCCGGGCCGGACTTGTCGAAGCTGACGCTGCCGCCGCGGCCGTTCACCGGCGTCGCGGGCTTGTCGTCCAGGACGGACCGGATGTCCAGCGAGTCCTTCATCTCCTTGAGGCCCAGCGGGTCGTCCTGGCCGCCCATGAGCTGCTTGCGGACGAAGTTCTTGGGGTTGAGGTCCTCGAACTCGAAGTCCTGGAACTCGGGGCCGAGTTCGCTGCGGATGTCCTCCTTCGCGTTGTCGGCGAAGGCGCGGATCTTCCGGATGAAGCCCATGGTGTCCTGGATCAGCTTCGGGAGCTTGTCCGGACCGAAGATGATGATCGCCATCACGACCAGGGTCAGGAGCTCCAGCCCACCTACGTCGCTGAACACCTTTGCTCCCTAGCTCGTCGGACGACGGTTCCTACAGGGTAATGGCCACCGGCGAGTCCCTGGCCCACGCTGCGATGAAGCCGTGGTAAAGACCTGCCGGTGGCCGGACCCGCGGGGGCCGCCGTGCTCCGGATGCCGGGGCCCTCCAGGGCCGCTCTAGCGGGTCTGCTGACGGAGTGCGGCGACGTCGCCGGGGTAGCGCTGCGGGAGCGGCGGCGGGGACGCCTCACGGGTCGCGGCGACCGCGCGGCCCGGGAAGTCCACCGGGACCTGCGCCGTCATCGGGACCAGGCCGCCACTGCGGCCGGTGCCGGCGTTGCCGCCGACCGGGCTGACCGTCGTGCCCCGGCGGTCCTCGCCCTGCGGGGTGAGCCCCCCGACGCTGCCGAGCGTGACCGCGGCGACGGAGAAGGCGCCGGCGGCGGCGAAGACCAGGCGGCGCCCGCGGGCGGCCGGGCGGACGGCGGCTGCGGACGGCTGCGGACGGGCGGCGCCGTCCGGTCCGGCGGCGGCCTCGGGACGGGCGGAGCGCCGGCCCATCAGTGGCCGGAGCACCGTGCCGCGGCCGAAGGCGCGCGGGTCGACCCCGGGAAGAGGGGTGTCGGCGCCGAGCGCGCCCGCGCCGAAGGAGGCACCGGCGCCGCGGCCGAAGGTGCCGCCGGTGAGCCGGCTGCCGCCGAGCGTTCCGGTGGCCGCGACGCCGCCGCCGGGCCGGTCGTCGTCGCCGTCGTGGCGCCCGCGCCCGGTCGGCCGTGCGGGCTCCGCCGGGCCGTCCTCGGGGAGGTTGCCGACGGCCATCAGCCGGGCCATCAGCGAGGCGGACGGGTCGGGCGTGCCGCTGCGGGTGAGCAGGTGCTTGACGCTGCGGCCCTCGTCGACCTCGGCGAGGCACTGCGGGCAGGTCGCCAGGTGGGCCTGGACGCGGTCGCGCGAGTCGTGGCCGAGTTCGCCGTCGAGGAAGGCGGACAGCCGCTCGCCGAGGTGGTGCTCCTCGGCGGCGGGCTCGGCGGCCCGTACGGGCAGCGCGCGCAGCTCCGTGTCGGCGGGCAGCACGGGCTCACCGGGTTCGCCGGTACCGCGACGTCCCGGCAGGGCCCAGCTCCGCCGGGTCAAGGACCGGCCGGACGAATCCGACCGGTCCGAGCCGGACCGGCTGGTTCCGCTCACGACCGCCTCCGTCCGCGCCCACCGGGCGCGACCGCGGCCTCGACCGCCCCGACGCCGACCGGCACCGGCTCCTCCGAGCCGCCGCGGCGCTCCCGGCCGGGGGCCGAGCCGGGGGCGCGGTGCTTGAGCGCGGCGCGCAGGTGGGAGCGGCCGCGGTGGATGCGGCTGCGGACGGTGCCGAGCTTGACGCCCAGCGTGGCGGCGATCTCCTCGTACGACAGGCCCTCGATGTCGCAGAGCACCACGGCGGCGCGGAACTCCGGGGCGAGGGTGTCCAGCGCCTGCTGGACGTCGGCGTCGAAGTGGGTGTCGCTGAAGTGCTGTGCCGGGCTGGGCTCGCGGGAGGGGAGCCGCTCGGCCGCGTCCTCGCCGAGCGCGTCGAAGCGGATGCGCTGACGGCGGCGGACCATGTCCAGGAACAGGTTGGTGGTGATCCGGTGCAGCCAGCCCTCGAACGTGCCGGGGGTGTAGGTGGACAGCGAACGGAACACCCGGACGAAGACCTCCTGGGTGAGGTCCTCGGCGTCGTGCTGGTTGCCCGTCAGACGGTAGGCGAGCCGGTAGACGCGGGCGCTGTGCGCCTCGACGATCTCCTCCCAGGTGGGCGGAGTCCAGGTCTGCGCGTCGGAACCCTCGGTGAAGGTCGCGAGGGCGGGGGCCTCGGTGGCGCCCGCGGCCGGCGTCCGGGCGGCGGGCTGGTCCAGGTCGGAGTGCGCAGGCTGGTTCATCACGGGCTTCGGCGTACGGGCCGACGCGGTGCCGCGGAAGTGCCGCCGCACGGGGACGTCGCCCTCGGCCACACCTCCTCGGTCGGCTCTTCTGCCCAGCAGGGCCACCACCATATCCACCTCACCCGTCAAGCCCGGATAAAAGTGCCCGGGAGCTCTCCCGTACCCGGTCCGTCATGACAACGGCCCGCCGCCGTACGCGGTTCCCGGCAGGCCAGTAATCTGTGCCAGGAAATATCGACATCCCCCGGCACCGGGCCGCCACCCGGGGCTCCGAAAGAGGCAGCCATCAGCGAGTTCGGGCCCGCGCACGCGGCCCTCGCCGACACCTACGTGGGCGAGGACGCGGTGCTCACCTACGCCCGGGCGCAGTCCGCGCGAACCGGCATACGCGCGATCGGGCCGAGCGGCGGGGCCTGCCTGCGGCTCCTGGCGGCCGCCCTGGACGCCAAGGCGGTCGCCGAGATCGGCACCGGCACCGGTGTGTCCGGGGTCTACCTGCTGCGCGGGATGCGGCCGGACGGCGTGCTGACCACGGTCGACTCGGAACCGGTGCGCCAGCAGCTGGCCCGCGAGGCGTACCACGCGGCCGGCTTCGCCGCCAACCGCTCCCGTTTCATACCGGGCCGGGCGCTGGAGGTGCTGCCCCGGCTCGCCGACGGCCAGTACGACCTGGTGTTCTGCGACGGCGATCCGGCCGAGTCCCGCGAGTACCTGCTGGAGTCGCTGCGGCTGCTGAGGCCGGGCGGGATGGTCTGCTTCGAGGGGGTCTTCCAGGAGGGCCGGCTGGCCGAGCCGGAGCTGCAGGACCCGCAGACCGGCGCGGTGCGGGACCTGGTCCGGGACGTCCGGGAGAGCGAGGCCCTGCTGCCGGCCCTGCTGCCCGTCTCGGACGGCCTGCTCTGCGCGGTCAAGCGCCCGTAGCCCCGCCCGTGACCCGCCGCCCGACCGGGCCGGCGGGCGTCCGGACAGGCGTCCGGGCGCCCCGGCGCCCCGGCGCCCCGGCGTTCGGAAAACGCACGGACCCGGGTCGACATGACGTCGTACCCGGGCCCGGCGGCGCATCTCCAGGAGATGGCGAGCACACCTACTGCGGTCAGCCGCAGGCCTTCTTCAGGGCCTCGCCGAGGGCGTCGGCCTCGTCAGGCGTGAGCTCCACCACGAGGCGTCCGCCGCCTTCGAGCGGAACGCGCATGATGATGCCCCGCCCCTCTTTGGTGACTTCGAGCGGGCCGTCACCCGTCCGCGGCTTCATGGCCGCCATGCTCGTTCCCCTTCCTGCAACCGCTCAGCTACGCACCGGAAGTCCGTCCACCGCCGGTATCGAACGCATTGATCGGAAGCCATTATCCCGCATGCCACGGGCTGATGACCAACATCACTCTCGGTGCAACCGCGGCCGGACCGCCCCCAACCGCCGTAATTCATGTCATAAGCCCCGGCGTGGCGGCGATGCGGACTCCGATGGAAGGTGCGATACCTCACACTCCCCAGGTCGCCCCGTGCTCCGGCATCCTGGCACACGACACCGACACCGACACCGCGACCGACACCGCGACGATCACCCGGGGAGCCCTCACCGATGTCCGACTCCGTGCTGTACGACCTGGACGGCGGCCTGGCCGTCATCACCATCAACCGTCCGGAGGCGATGAACGCCCTCGACGTCGCCACCAAGGTCGCCCTGCGCGACACCGTGGTCGCCGCGGCCGAGGACCCGGCGGTGCGGGCGGTGCTGCTGACCGGGGCCGGCGAGCGCGCGTTCTGCGTCGGGCAGGACCTGAACGAGCACCTGACCCTGCTGAAGCGGGCCGAGGAGACCGGCGAGGGCGCGCTGCGGACCGTCGCCGAGCACTACAACCCGCTGACCCGGGCGCTGGCCGGGATGCGCAAGCCGACCGTCGCCGCGGTCGGCGGGGTCGCCGCCGGCGCGGGCGCCTCGCTCGCCTTCGCCTGTGACTTCCGGATCCTGTCCGACCGGGCCGGCTTCAACACCGCCTTCGCCGGGATCGCCCTGACCGCCGACTCGGGTGCCTCCTGGACGCTGCCCCGGCTGGTCGGGCACGCCAAGGCCACCGAACTGCTGATGCTGCCCCGGACGGTGAAGGCCGCCGAGGCGATGGAGCTGGGCCTGGCCACCAAGGTGGTGCCGGCCGAGGAACTCGCCGCCACCGCACGGGCCTTCGCCCGCGAGCTGGCCGAGGGCCCGACCGTCGCGTACGGCGCCATCAAGGCGTCGCTGGCGTACGGCGCCTCGCACTCGCTGGACGAACTCCTCGACAAGGAGGACGAGCTGCAGACCCTGGCCGGGGAGAGCGAGGACCACCGGATCGCGGTGCGCGCCTTCATCGCCAAGGAGAAGCCCCGGTACGTGGGCCGCTGAGCACGTGGGCCGCTGAACGCGCGGGGCCGCTGGAGCCGCCAGGCCGTGGGGAAGGCGGCTTCAGCGCTTCGCGCCGGTGCGGACGTGGCAGTCCGCCAGGTGGTCGTCCACCAGGCCGCAGGCCTGCATCAGGGCGTAGGCGGTGGTCGGGCCGACGAAGCGGAAGCCCGCCGTCTTCAGCGCCTTCGCCAGTGCCGTCGACTCGGGTGTGACGGCCGGCACCTCGCCCAGCGTGCGGGGGGCCGGCCGGCCCGGCCCGGGGGCGAACCCCCAGATCAGCGCGTCCAGTCCGCCCGGCAGGTCGCGGGCGGCCCGCGCGTTGGCGATCGCCGCCTCGATCTTGGCCCGGTTGCGGATGATGCCGGGGTCGGCGAGCAGCCGCTCCTTCTCGGCCTCGCCGAACTCGGCGACCTTGGCGATCTCGAAGCCGGCGAACGCGGCCCGGAAGCCCTCGCGGCGGCGCAGGATGGTCAGCCAGGACAGCCCGGACTGGAAGGCCTCCAGGCAGACCCGCTCGAACAGCGCGTCGTCGCCGTGGACGGGGCGGCCCCACTCGGTGTCGTGGTAGACGCGGTAGTCGTCGGTGGAGTCGCCCCAGGCACAGCGGCGCAGCCCGTCCGCGCCGAGCACCGCGCCGTCGACGGGCACCGTCACTGCTCCGCCGCCGGCTTCGCGTCCTCGGCGGCCGGCTCCTCGGCCTGCGGCTTGGTGAGCGCGACGGCCGGCTCGACCACCTTGGCGAACTGCTCCAGGCCGGGCAGCGGTTCGGCCGCCGGGTCGGGGCCGCCGGTCGCATCGACCGCGCCGCGCAGGTGGGCGGCGGCCTCCAACTCGGCGATCCGCGCGTCGCGGTAGGCGAGCTCGGCGCCGAGGCGGTCCAGGACGTCGTCCACCTCGTCCATCCGGTAGCCGCGCAGGGCCATCGGCAGACGCAGCTCGTCCACGTCCGACTTGCCCAGCGGGCGGTCCTGCGGCAGCCGCGCCGAGAGGCGGTCGGGTACCGCCTCCGGCATCGAGCCGCCTCCGCCGAGCGCCACCAGGGCGGCGCCGCCGACCACCACGGCCATGGCGACCACGATCACCCAGAACACGAGCTGTCCTCCCGAACTCCCGGACGGTCCTCGTCGAAGTGCCGGGGAACCAGACTGATCATGACAGCATGGTCCCCTAGTGAGGCCGGGGGCCATCATCGCACCCGCAGGAGCTCTGGAGGAGACATCGGTGGCACTGCGCCTGGGACCGCGGGAATTCGGTGACGACGAGCTGGTGATCATGGCGATCGTCAACCGGACTCCGGACTCGTTCTTCGACCGGGGCGCGACCTTCGCCGACGAGGCCGCGTTCGCCGCCGCCGACCGGGCGGTGGCCGAGGGTGCGGCGATCCTGGACATCGGCGGGGTGAAGGCCGGGCCGGGCGACGAGGTCACGGTCGAGGAGGAACTGCGGCGCACCGTGCCCTTCGTGGCCGAGCTGCGCAAGCGCCACCCCGAGGCCGTGATCAGCGTGGACACCTGGCGGCACGAAGTCGGCGAGGCGGTCTGCGAGGCGGGCGCGGACCTGCTGAACGACGCCTGGGGCGGGGTGGATCCGAGGCTCGCCGAGGTGGCCGCCCGGCACGGCGTCGGACTGGTCTGCACCCACGCGGGAGGCGTCGAGCCGCGCACCCGCCCGCACCGCACCGGCTACCAGGACGTGATGGCGGACATCCTGCGGGTGACCGTGGGCCTGGCCGAGCGCGCGGTGGAGCTGGGCGTGCGGCGGGACGCCGTGATCATCGACCCGGGGCACGACTTCGGCAAGAACACCCGGCACTCGCTGGAGGCCACCCGGCGGCTGCCGGAGATGACCGCGACCGGCTTCCCGGTGCTGGTCTCGCTCTCCAACAAGGACTTCGTCGGGGAGACCCTGGACAAGCCGGTGGACGAGCGGCTGCTCGGCACGCTGGCGACCACGGCGGTCTCGGCCTGGCTGGGCGCGCAGGTCTACCGGGTCCACCAGGTCGCGCAGACCCGTGAGGTGCTGGACATGGTCGCCTCGATCCGGGGCACCCGCCCCCCGGCGGTCGCCCGCCGGGGGCTGGCGTGACGCCGGGGGCCGACTCGGCGTCGGGCCGGCGCGGCGTCGGGCCCTAGATCTCGTTGCCGGGCCGGCGGGTGTCGGCGAGGATCTTCATGACCTCGTCGACCTCGTCGGTGATGTGGAACAGCTCCAGGTCGTGCGGGGCCGCCTTGCCCTGCGCGACGAGGGTGTTCTTCAGCCACTCGAAGAGGCCGCCCCAGTACGCGGTGCCGTAGAGGATCACCGGGAAGCGGGTGACCTTCTTCGTCTGCACCAGGGTGAGCGCCTCGAACAGCTCGTCCAGGGTGCCGAGGCCGCCCGGCAGGACGACGAAGCCCTGCGCGTACTTCACGAACATCGTCTTGCGGACGAAGAAGTAACGGAAGTTCAGCCCGAGGTCGACGAACTCGTTGAGGCCCTGTTCGAAGGGCAGCTCGATGCCGAGCCCGACGCTGAGGCCGCCGGCCTCGGAGGCGCCGCGGTTGGCGGCCTCCATCGCGCCCGGGCCGCCGCCGGTGATCACCGCGTAGCCGGCCTCGGCGAGGGCCCGGCCGATGGCCACGCCGGCCTCGTACTCGGGTGAGTCGACCGGGGTCCTGGCGGAGCCGAAGACGCTGATCGCGGGCGGGAGTTCGGCGAGGGCGCCGAAGCCCTCGACGAACTCGGAGGTGATCCGCAGCACCCGCCACGGGTCGGTGTGCAGCCAGTCTGTGGGGCCGGTGGTGTCCAGCAGGCGCTGGTCCGTGGTGCTCGTGCCGACCTGGTCCCGGCGCACCAGCACCGGGCCCTTCTGCTTCTCGGGCCAGGCCTTCCGCTTCCGCGGCACGCCGACCTGCTCGGGGCCGTGTCCGTAGTGCTTTTCGTCTCCTGTGCCTGTCATGACGAAACCCTACGCCCGCCTTCCCCCGTTTTCAGGCAACGGGGGAAGGTCGGTTGGGCAACCGGAAGGTGGCGTTCGACGGTTGATCGGATCAGCGTCCGGTCGACGGCGCCCGACCGTGGTTTCAGCCGGTCAGCCAGGTGCGCAGCCGCTCCTCGGTCTCGGCGATGGCACTCAACGAGCAGTGCTCCTCCCGCTTGTGCGCGAGGTTCGGGTCGCCGGGGCCGTAGTTGACCGCCGGGACGCCCAGCGCGCTGAACCGGGCCACGTCCGTCCAGCCGAACTTGGCCCGGGCCTGGCCGCCGGTGGCCGCCAGGAAGGCCTGCGCGGCGGGCTGGGCGAGGCCGGGCAGGGCGCCCGCGGCGAAGTCGGTGACGGTCAGCTCGAAGCCGTCGAAGACCTCGCGCACGTGCTTCTCCGCCTCGGCCTCGCTGCGGTCCGGCGCGTAGCGGAAGTTGACCGTGACGACGCACTCGTCCGGGATCACGTTGCCGGCCACGCCGCCGTCGATCCGGACCGCGTTCAGGCCCTCGCGGTACTCCAGGCCGTCGATCTCCACCCGGCGCGGCCGGTAGTCCGCGAGCCGGGTGAGCACCTCGGCGGCGTGGTGGATGGCGTTGTCACCGAGCCAGCTGCGGGCCGCGTGGGCGCGCACGCCGGTGAGCCGGACCTGCGCCCGCAGGGTGCCCTGGCAGCCGCCCTCGACCATGCCGCCGCTGGGCTCCATGAGCACCGCGAAGTCGGCGGCCAGCCACTCCGGGCGCTCCTTGGCGAGGTGGCCGAGGCCGTTGCGGTGGGCCTCCACCTCCTCGCAGTCGTAGAACACGAAGGTGAGGTCGCGGTTGGGCTCGGGCAGGGTGGCGGCGAGCCGCAGCTGGACGGCCACACCGGACTTCATGTCGGAGGTGCCGCAGCCGTAGAGCAGGTCTCCGTCGACGTACGAGGGCAGGTTGTCGGCGATCGGTACGGTGTCCAGGTGGCCGGCCAGGAGGACCCGCTCGGCGCGGCCCAGGTGGGTGCGGGCGACCACGTTGTTGCCGTACCGGTCCACGGTGAGGTGCGGGTAGCCGCGCAGGGCGGCCTCCACGGCGTCGGCGAGCGCCTGCTCGTCGCCGCTCACCGAGGGGAAGTCGACGAGTCGGGCGGTCAGCGCGCCGCCGTCGAGAGTGAGGTCCAGGGGCGTCGGGTTCGGGCTGCTCATGGCGTCAGCCTAGTCCGCGGGGCCGGTGCGCCGCGGGGGCCGACGGGCGGCCCCGACGGGACCGTCCGGCGGGGGCGAACGGGTGGGTGGCGGCAACCGGCGGCGCCGCACACCCGTCCGAGTGGGTACGGTGTCGGATCTAGGTGCAGGTGCGAGAGGGGCGACGGTGGCCAGGAGAAGGAGCAGCGAGGAGCTGGGCGACGAGACGGCGCCCGCCCGCCGCCGCGGGCCGCTGCGCGCCCTGCTGCTGGTGATCGTCGGGCTGCTCGGCCTGGCGCTGGTCGCGGGCCTGGCCGTGGTGGGCATCTGGTGGTTCGGTTTCAAGCCCGGGGAGTCCGAGGGCTGTTCGGTGAAGACCGCGGCCGGCAACGGCACCCTGGAGCTCCCACAGGCCGCCAACGCCGCGACGATCGCCGCGGTGGCGCGCTCGCGGGGGCTGCCGGACCGGGCCACCGCGATCTCGCTGGCCACCGCCATGCAGGAGTCCAAGCTGCGCAACCTCGCGGGCGGCGACCGGGACTCGATCGGCCTGTTCCAGCAGCGGCCCTCGATGGGCTGGGGCACGCCGGACCAGATCGCGGACCCGGTGTACGCGACCAACAAGTTCCTGGACGGCCTGGTCAAGGTCCCCGGCTACACCCGGCTGCCGCTGACCGACGCCGCCCAGGCGGTGCAGAAGAGCGGCTACCCGCAGGCCTACGCCAAGCACGAGACGAAGGCGACGCTGCTCACCTCGGCGCTGGCCGGCCGGGAGCCCGCCTCGTTCTCCTGCATCGTGCACGACTACGCCAAGCCGGACCCGGCGGACTCCGCCTCACCGACCGCCGGCTCCCCGGCCGCGGGCGCCCCCGCCGGCGCCACCGCGTCCCCGGCCGCGGCGCCGGACCGGGCCCAGGTGCTGGCCGACCGGGTGCGCCGGGAGTTCGGCCGCACCGTCACCCCGGCCACCGGCTACGCCTCGACCATCAAGGGCGCCGAGAACGCCGTCTCGCTGACCCCGGACCCGGCGACCGCCGCGCTGACCTCCTCGTCGGACTCCGGCACGGACGGCGGGGTGGGCGCCGAGCGGGCCAGCGGCTGGGAGGTGGCCCACTGGGCGGTCGCCCAGGCCCAGCAGTTGGGCATCGCGACGGTCGCCTACGACGGGAAGATCTGGCGCAAGACCAAGTCCGAGGACGGCTGGCAGCCGCAGACCTCGGGCACCTCGACCAAGCTCGTCCTGGTCACCTTGGCGCCGTCCGGCAAGGGTTGACGCACGGGTGTTCGGGTTGCCGCCGGACGGGTGATTCCGGTCAACCCCGGTGGACCGGCGGCCCGCTCCGGCGGGGCGGGACGGAGAACCGTCACTCCCCTTGGCGGGGCCCGGTCCGGCGGCCTCCGGCGGGCCCGGGGAAGGCCGTTCCCGCAGTCGTACGATCCGATCGTCGGTCAGGCACTTTCCTTGCACGGGCCGAAACCTTCTGGCTTCTCAAGCGGTAACAACGTCGTCCGCCCGGTCGTCCACGCCCGGTCCCATGGGCGGACGGGACGGACCCAGACCCCTTCGAGGAGCCCCATGTCTCACCCCCTCACGCGCCGGATCGCCCAGGCCGCGCTCATCGTGGCCGCCGGAGCGACCCCGCTGGTCGCGGCCGGCTCCGCGTCCGCCCTGGGCGGGGACGCCCTGCTGCCCAAGAGCGACCTCGCGGCGCCACTGGGCCAGCTGACCAACAACGACACCGGTTCCACCCTCCAGCACACCACCCACCAGCTCGGCCAGGCCGCCGGCACCACCGGCGCGGCCACCGTCGCCGCAGGCGTACCGGCCTCCGCCGACGCCGCCGGCAACATCGTCGCCCACCAGCTCCCCGAGGCGAACGAGAAGGCGAGCTCGCTGACCGCGCCGGTCGACCAGACCGCCGCCACCACCGGCCAGCTCTCGGCCGTCACCCCGAAGGTCGCCTCGGCCCTGGCCGGCAAGCTCGGCGAGGCCGTCACCGGCAAGGGCATGGGCACCCGCAGCGCCAACGCCGGCGCCAGCCCGGTCGGCGGACTCGCCCAGGCGGGCTCCGTCGCCCAGGCGGTCCCGGGCGCCGACAAGCTCTCCGGTGCCCTCCCCGGCACCAACGCCGTCACCGACGCCCTGCCGCTGGGCTCCGTCGAGCGCGCCCTGCCGCTCGGCTCGGTCGAGCACACCCTGCCGGCCGGCCTGCCCGGCACGGACGCCCTGGGGCTGGCCGAGCACGGCTCGGCCAACCGCCTCGGCGGCGCCGACCTCGGCCCGAACAACCCGCTGTCCGGCCTCACCGGCGCGCTCGGCCCGGTCGGCGGCCTGCTGGGCGGCGTGAACGGCGGCAGCATCAGCGGCCTGCCGCTGTAGTCCGCGTGCCGCGGTCCCCACGCGGTGGTCCCTGCGGTGGTACGAGTGCCGTGATCCGCGTGCCGGAGCCCTGATGACGAAGGGGGCCGGTGTTCCTCCTCGGAACACCGGCCCCCTTCGTCGGTCCGCTCAGCGCGCGGCGCCCAGCCGCTCCACGGCCGCCGCGACCCGCTCGTCGGTCGCGGTGAACGCGACCCGGACGAAGCGCTCGCCGGCCGGCCCGTAGAAGTCGCCGGGCGCCACCAGGATGCCCAGCCCCGCCAGTTCGGCCACGGTCTCCCAGCACGGCCGGTCCTGGGTCGCCCACAGGTAGAGGCTCGCCTCGGAGTGCTCGATCCGGAAGCCGTACGCCTCCAGCGCCGCCCGCAGCGCCGAGCGCCGGGCCGCGTACCGCTCGCGCTGCTCGGCCACGTGGGCGTCGTCCGCGAGCGCGGCGACGGTCGCCGCCTGGACGGGGGCGGGCACGATCATGCCGCCGTGCTTGCGCACCTCCAGCAGCTCCTTGACCACCACCGGGTCACCCGCGACGAAGGAGGCGCGGTAGCCGGCCAGGTTGGAGCGCTTGGAGAGCGAGTGGACGGCCAGCAGGCCCTCGTGGCCGCCCCCGCACACCTGCGGGTGGAGGACGGAGACCGGCTCCGCCTCCCAGCCCAGCTCCAGGTAGCACTCGTCGCTGACCAGCAGCGCCCGGTGCTCCCGGGCCCACTCGACGGCGCGGCGCAGTTCGTCCGCGTCCAGCACCCGGCCGGTCGGGTTGGACGGCGAGTTCACCCAGAGCAGGCGCACCCGGGAGCCGTCCAGCTCGTCCACCGAGTCGTACTCGACCGGCTCGGCGCCGCACAGGCGCGCGCCGACCTCGTAGGTCGGGTAGGCCAGGCGCGGGTAGGCGACCTGGTCGCCGGGGCCGAGGCCGAGCTGGGTCGGCAGCCAGGCCACCAGTTCCTTGGAGCCGACGGTCGGCAGGACGGCCTGCGGGCCGATCTCGGCGCCGACGCGCCGGCGCAGCCAGCCGGCGATCGCCTCGCGCAGCTCCAGCGGGCCCCACACGGTCGGGTAGCCGGGCGTGTCCGAGTGCGCGGCCAGCGCCTTCTGGACCACCTCGGGGACCGGGTCCACCGGAGTGCCGACGGAGAAGTCGCAGAGGCCGCCCGGGTGGGCCAGGGCGGTCGCCTTGTACGGCTCCAGCCTGTCCCAGGGGAAGTCCGGCAGGAGGTCGGACAGCCTGCCCCGGTCTGAATGGCGGCGCGCCGCCCCCGGGTGGCCCGGGAACGGCGCGCGCGTGCTGTCGGTGTTCACAGCTTCGTTGCCACCGATCGTCAGTGGTCGGCGTTCTGCGGCGGCAGAGCGGCGATGAACGGGTGGTCACGCTCGATCAGGCCCAGCTTCGAGGCGCCACCGGGCGAACCCAGGTCGTCGAAGAACTCGACGTTCGCCTTGTAGTAGTCCTTCCACTCCTCGGGAGTGTCGTCCTCGTAGAAGATCGCCTCGACCGGGCAGACCGGCTCGCAAGCGCCACAGTCGACACACTCATCCGGGTGGATGTAGAGCGATCGCTCACCCTCGTAGATGCAGTCAACCGGGCACTCTTCGATGCACGCCTTGTCCTTCACGTCGACACAAGGCTGCGCGATGACGTAGGTCACGCTGTCGTTCCTCCTCGGAAGGGCCTGGCGGCCCGTTCTGTTCTGCTCGCGTGCGCGGTGAGCGCGGCGTCGTCGATGCCCGCCCCTAGTATCGCGGGTCGGAGACCGCAAATGCACAGGAGGTGGCCTGATGACGACGGGCAGCCCGGTCGAGGACCGTCCGGAGGTCCGGATAGATCGCTCTGACGTGGGACGACGCGTGTCCGTCCGGCGCCTGGCCGAGTTCGTGGACGACCGCCCGGTCTTCCGGGATTCGATCGGCGTGCTCACATCGTGGGACGACGAGGGGTTGACGGTCGTACCGCGGTCCGGCGGCCCGGTCCACGTGCCGGAGAAACTGCTGGTCGCGGGCAAGGTCGTGCCGCCGTTCCCCGCTCGGCGCGCTCCCCTGCCGGTCGTCGCGCCGGTCGAGCTGCAGCGGATCGCCGGGCGCGGCTGGCCGGCCGTGGAGCAGGAACCGCTCGGCGAGTGGACGCTGCGCGCCGCGGCCGGGTTCACCCGGCGGGCCAACTCCGTCCAGGCGCTCGGCGACCCGGGGGTGCCGCTGCCGCAGGCGCTGGCCGCCGTCCGGGCCTGGTACGCGGCACGCGGGCTGCCCGCCTACGTCGAGGTGGTCTCCCCCGGCTCCCCGGACCGGCTCGTCGCGGAACTCGACCGGCTGGGCGCCGGGTACGCGCCCACCCTCGTCCTCACCGCCCCGCTGGCCCTACTCGCCCGGGCCGGCACCGGACACGACCGGGTGCGGCTCGCGCGGACGGCCGACGCCGCATGGCTGTCGGCGTACCGGCGGGTCACCGGCGACCCGGCCGTGGAGGAGGCGGCGCTGGAAGTCCTGCACGGCGGGCCGTCGGTCTGGTTCGCCAGTGTGCCGGGCGCGCCCGGGCAGCCGCCGCTCGCGATCGGACGCTGCGTCATCGAGGGCTCCTGGGCCTGCTTCGGCGCGATCGAGGTCCAGCCGTACGCCCGGCGGGCGGGGCTGGGGACGGCGGTCATGGCGGTACTCGCCTCGCGCGCGGCCGAGGAGGGGGCGAGCGGCGGATACCTGCAGGTCGAGGCGGAGAACACGGGGGCGATCGCGCTCTATGACGGACTCGGCTTCACGACCAGTCACACTTACCACTATGCCCGTCTTCCCCAGGAGTAGCAGTCGGGTCGCTTTGTCCGTTTTCCGCTCTTCGTTTGTCCGCTTGTCCGCTTGTCCGCCGGCCGGTCGCCATGTCCGCCTGTCGACCGGCCCGCCCCACCCTCACGTCCGTCCCGCCAACTCGTCCCTCCGCCGTACGAAAGCCGTCGCCGTCACCGTGACCGAGCAGAGCAGAGACCGTTTCCGGACCGCCGCCCGAGCCGAGCAGCCCGACCCGGTGCTGCTGTGCGTGCTCGCCGCCGCCGAACACGGCCCGGCGCTCGACCCCGGCGACCCCGGCGAGCCCCCCGGCGTGGACGCCCTGCTCGCCGCCTGCGAGGCCGCACTGGAACGGCACGCGGCCGCCGTCCGGCTGGCCGTGGCGGAGCGCGCCCCCGCCGGGCCGGAGGAGACCGCCGCCCTGCTCGCGGCCGTCCTCGGCGGGCGGGAGCGCTTCCACGGGCGGCAGGCGGACTACCGGCGGCTGGAGTCCTCGCTGCTGCCCGAGGTGCTGCGTCGGCGGCGCGGGCTGCCCATCATGCTCTCCCTGGTGTGGACGGCCGTCGGGCGGCGGGCCGGGCTCGCCGTCCACGGCATCGCCCTGCCCGGCCACTTCATCGTCGCCGTCGGCGGCCCCTCGGGCGGCGACGACTACGTCCTGGCCGACCCGTTCCACGGCGGGCGGCTGCTCGACCCGGAGGACGTCCAGGGCCTGGTCGCCGCCGCCGGGCACGACTTCACGCCCGCCATGCTCACCCCGGCCCAGCCCCTCGACATCGTGCTGCGGGTGCTCGGCAACATCCGCGTCTGGGCCGCCGACCGGCCCGAGCACGCCCGCACCCAGCTCTGGGCCACCGAACTCGCCCTGCTGCTGCCCCGGCACCCCGCCCAGCTCCGCCTCGAACGGGCCGAACTCCTCGTCCGGACCGGGGACTTCCTCGGCGGCGCGGCGGAGATGGACGCGTACGCGCAGATCCTCGACGCCTTCGACCCGGACGGCGCCGCCGAGGTCCGCCAGGAGGCGCGGGCGGCACGGCACCGGCTCAACTGAACCGGCCGGGCCCCGCCGTCAGAGCCAGCCCTTCTCCCGGGCGATCCGGACGGCCTCGGTGCGGTTGCGGGCGTCCGTCTTCTGGATCGCCATCGACAGGTAGTTGCGGACCGTCCCCTCCGACAGGTGCAGCCGCCTGGCGATGTCCGCGTTCACCGCGCCGTCGGCGGCCGCCCCCAGCACGTCCCGCTCGCGCGGGGTCAGCGGGTTGGCGCCCTCGGCCAGCGCAGCCGCCGCCAGCGCCGGATCGATCACCCGCTCGCCGCGCAGCACCCGGCGGATCGCCTCGGCCAGTTCGGAGGCGGGCGCGTCCTTCACCAGGAACGCGTCCGCGCCCGACTCCATCGCCCGGCGCAGGTAGCCGGGGCGGCCGAAGGTCGTCGCGATGACCACCTTGGTCTGCGGCGCCCGCCGGCGCAGTTCGGCGGCGGCTTCGATGCCCGTCATCCCCGGCATCTCGATGTCCAGCACGGCGACCCGCACGTCGTTCGCCAGCACCGCCGCCACCACCTCGTCCCCGCGCCCGACCTGCGCGACGACGTCGATGTCCCCCTCCAGCCCGAGCAGCGCGGCCAGCGCCTCCCGGACCATCCCCTGATCCTCGGCCAGCAGTACGCGGATCGAGGCCCCGTTGTCTGTGTCACTCATGGCCCCGACCTTAGAGGGAAACGGTCTTGAGTCTCCGGTGGGGGGAGACCGCACAGTGGTGCCCATGGACGGAGACGACACCAGCTATTCGATCGGCGACCTCGCCCGGCGGACCGGGCTCACGGTCAAGGCCATCCGGTTCTACGCCGACACCGGCATCGTCCCGCCCACCGGCCGTACACCCGCCGGCTACCGGCGCTACGACGTCCACGCGCTCGCCCGGCTCGACCTCGTCCGCACCCTGCGCGAACTCGGCCTCGACCTGCCCGCCATCCGGCGCGTGCTGGAACGGGAGGCCCCGCTGCCCGAGGTCGCCGCCGCGCACGCCGAGGCGCTGGAGGTCCAGATCAGGACGCTCCGGCTGCGCCGGGCAGTGCTGCTCGCCGTCGCCCAACGCGGCTCCACCCCAGAGGAGATGGGACTCATGCACAAGCTCGCCAAGCTCTCCGACGCCGAACGCCGGCGCCTCGTCCACGACTTCATCGACGAGGCGTTCGGCGGCCTGGACGCCAACCCCGAGTTCGTCGCCATGATGCGCTCCGCCATGCCCGAACTCCCCGAGGAGCCGCGGCCGGAGCAGGTCGAGGCCTGGGTCGAACTCGGCGAACTCGTCCAGGACCGGGACTTCCGCGCCGCCGTACGGAAGATGGCCGAGCACCAGGCCGCCGAACGGGCCGACGGGGACCGCAGCGGCCTGCACCACGCGCTCACCGAGACCGTGAAGTCCGTGGTCGGCAGGGCATTGGCGGACGGCACCGCGCCCGGCTCCACCGACGCCGACCCGGTCGTCGCCCGGCTCACCGCCGCGTACGCCGAGACCTTCCACCGCCCCGACGACGAGGCCCTGCGGCGCTGGCTCCTCACCCGCCTGGAGACCGCCGACGACCCGCGCGCCGAGCGCTACTGGCAGCTGCTGGCGGTGATCAACGGCTGGCCCGTCCCGGAGAGCCTGGCCGAGGTATTCCAGTGGTTCGCCGAGGCCCTGCGCGCCAGACTGCCGGAATGCTGACCCTGGAACCCCTGCGGCCCGACCACGCCGAGGCCCTCCTGGCCTTCGAACGCGTCAACCGCGCCCACTTCGCCCGCACCATCCCCGACCGCGGCGACGCCTACTTCGCCGGGTTCGCCGCCCGCCACGCCGCCCTCCTCGCCGAACAGGCCGCGGGCATCTGCCGGTTCCACGTCATCCGGGACGCCGACGGGGAGCTCGTCGGCCGGGTGAACCTGGTCGACCTCGTCGCCGGCAGTGCCGAACTCGGCTACCGCATCGCCGAATCCGCCACCGGCCGCGGCATCGCCACCGCCGCCGTGGCCGAGGTCTGCCGCCTCGCCGCCACCGCCTACGGCCTGACCGGCCTGACCGCCGCCACCACCGTGGACAACTCCGCCTCCCGGGCCGTCCTCGCCCGCAACGGCTTCCGCTCCACCGCCGAGATCCTCCTCGACGACCGCCCCGCCCTCTCCTTCCGCCGCAGCCTCGACGACCTCCGGCCGCCGGAGTGGGAAGTCGGCCGGGCCGACTTCCCGCTCCGCACATAGGCCCCGCCGGTCGTACCGGCGGCGTCGCCTCCCCCTCCTCCCCGGGGCTCGGCCGCAGCACCGGCTCGGGCCCAAGTCGGCCCCGGGGAAGGGCGGGAGCTATTCCAGCCAGCGCTGGGCGGCTTCGACGCTGTCGGCGCCGCTGGTGTTGAAGGCGATGGCGGCCTGGGGGGCGTGGCGGCGGACGAGGTTGACGACGAGCTCGAAGAAGGGCAGGGCGGGTTCGGGCTTGCGGATGCCGCCGCCGATGACGACGACGTCCCAGCCGCGCCCGGCGAGCGCGGCGACGATCGCGGGCTCGGCGGTGTCGTCGGGCGCGACGAGGGTCATGGCGGCGTCGATGCCGTGCTCGGCGAAGCGGGCGAGTTCGGCGTCGAGGACGGCCCGCAGGCCGTCGCCGTCCATGCCGGGGATGGTGTGCGGGTCGAAGCCCAGGATGAGGACAGTAGCCATGCCTCTCCTGACGATCAGCCCCGCCGGGAGGGTTCCTGACCGCGCGGGGTCCGCTTCGCCCTGGCACCGCCCTCCGCCCGGGACTCGTTCGCGCCCGGCGCGGCCTTCTCCGCCGCCACGGCCTCCGACTCGGCCTCCGGCCCCGTCTCCGGCCCCGTCTCCGGCCCCGTCTCCGGCCCTGACTCCGGCCCTGTCTCCGGCCCCGGGCCGGACACCGTCCGAAGCGGCACCGAGGCCCGCAGCCGGAAGCCCTTCCCCCGCTCCCCCGGCCCGCTCTCCAGCCGCCCGCCGACCAGCGCCAGCCGCTCCTGCAACCCGGAGAGCCCGTTCCCCGGCTGGGACTTGCCCGGCCCGCGCCCGTCGTCGGCGATCTCCAGGACGGCGTAGCGCTCACCGCTCGCCTCCCAGCTCTCGTCCGCCGTCACCGTGCAGACGGTGGCGCCCTCGCCGTGCCGGACGATGTTGGTGACGGCCTCGCGCAGGGCCCAGGCGAGCGCGCCCGCCTCCTCGTTGGCCAGGCCGGGCCAGGTTTCCGCGAGCTCCGGCGCGGCCTCCAGCCGGACCTGGGCGGCGGCCAGCGCGGTGCGTGCGGCGGCGAGTTCGACCGGAAGGGTCGGGCGGCGGAAGCCGGTCACCGCCTCCCGGACGTCGATCAGCGACTGCCGGGCGACCTGCTCGATGTCGGCGACCTGGGCCCGCGCGGCCTCGTCCTTGCCGGCGTCCATGAACCGCCCGGCCAGTTCGCTCTTGAGGGTGATCAGCGACAGCGAGTGCCCGAGCAGGTCGTGCAGGTCGCGGGCGAGCCGCAGCCGTTCCTCGGAGGCGGCCAGGTGGGCGACGGCGGCCCGGGCCTCGCGCAGTTCCTTCATGGCGGCGACCAGCCGCTGCAGGCCGGTCATGGCGACGCCGGAGAGGAAGGCGCTGAGCGTGAAGGTGGCGATGTTGTCGGCCCCGGCGTGGACCAGCACGCCCGTTCCGGCGGTCAGCACGGCCACCGCGGCGAGCGCCCGGACGGCGTGGTGCAGCGGCGTGATGATGGCGACGCACACCGCGGTGTAGATGAACAGGGTCAGGAACGCGGCGCCGAGGACGAAGGAGGCGGCGACCGCGAGCACGACCATCGTCGCGACGATCACCTGGCAGGCCCGGGGCCGCATCCCCGACTGCGAGCGGAAGACCACCAGCAGGACGTAGGCCACCATGAAGCCCACCAGGCAGGTCCAGCCGAACGCCCGCCCCCCGGGGCTGTGGTTCCCGTTCAGCAGGTCGGTCGCCGGGTAGGCCAGGTAGAGCATCCACAGCAGCATCCAGGCGACCTTGACCAGCATCTGCCGTCGGGTCTCCACCGGGGAGCCGGGGATGTTCATGAACGACGTACGCGCCGGACCCGCCTCCGGCTGCTCGTCGGATCGGTGGGTCTGGCGCGTGTCGCTCATGTCGATCATCATGCCTGGCGGGTGTCGCGGCGGTACAGGGCCGCGGCGGCGACGACGAACACCGCGAGGAAGCCGGCCAGCCCGGCGACCGCGACGGTGTCCAGGGAGTGCCCGGGCTGGGTGAAGGTGGCCAGGTGGTTGTACAGGTAGACGGGGTTGAAGCGGGCGAACTTCTCCATCGAGCCGCTCACCGGGAACCAGGTGCCGCCGAGCAGCGCCATCGCCATGTAGGTGATCATCACGATCGGCTGCACGGCGTCCGGCGCCGCCGCGTACCCGAGTGCCACGCCGAGCGCCGCGAAGACGAAACTGCCCAGCCACAGCGCGACGGCCAGACCGGCCCACTGGGCCGCGGAGAGCGTGACGCCCTGGGCCAAGCCGACCGCGAAGACCACCAGGATCGCCGGCAGGGTGGTGACCGCGCTCGCCGCGATCTTGCCGACGGTGTACGCGCGGCCGGGCAGCGCGGTCAGCCGCAGCTGCCGGGTCCAGCCGCTCTTGCGCTCCAGCGAGATCCGCTGCGCGCTGCCGGTCAGCACCGCGCCGACCGCGCCGAAGGTGGCCATCGAGACCATGAAGTAGGTCTTCACCGGGAGGCCGCCGGCCTGGTTGGCGGCGCCGTAGGCGTGGATGAAGAAGACGTACATCAGCGCCGGGTAGACGACGGTGAAGAACAGGTAGCGCCGGTTGCGGAGGGTCCGCAGGATCTCCAGCTTGATCAGGGTGGTCATCGCACGCTCTCCTTCTCGGCGCCGTGGGCGGCGTCCTCGCGGTCCAGCTCGCCGGTGATGGTCAGGAAGGCCTGCTCCAGGCCCACGCCGGTGACCTCCAGGCCGCGCGGGTACAGGCCCGCCCGGTAGAGCCCGGCCACGCTCGCGTCGGCGTCGGCCGTCCGGATCCGCACCGTCCGGACCCCGGCGACGCGGGCGGTGACGTCCAGCGACTGCACGCCCGGCAGGCTGCGCAGCACGGCGTCCTCGAACCGGCCGTCCGTGTCGTGGAGTTCGAAGGCGATCCGGCGGGCGCCGGCCCGCGCCTTGATCTCGGCGGAGCTGCCGTCGGCGATCAGCCGGCCCCGGTGCAGTACCAGGACGCGGTCGGCGATCGAGTCGGCCTCCTCCAGGTAGTGGGTGGCGAACAGCACCGTGCGCCCGGCGTCGGCCTGCGCCCGCATGCTCGCCCAGAACGCCTGCCGGACGCTGACGTCCATGCCGGTGGTGGGCTCGTCCAGCACGATCAGGTCGTTGTCGCCGGCGATCGCCAGGGCGAAGCGCACGCGCTGCTCCTGGCCTCCGGACAGCTTGTCGACCCGGCGCTCCGCCAGCTCCGTGATCCCCGCGTCGGCCAGCACCCCCGTGACCGACCGACCGCGGGGGTGCACGTCGCAGGCGAGCCGGACCAGCTCGCGCACCTTGACGTCGGACATCAGTCCGCCGCTCTGCAGCATCGCGCCGACCCGGCCGGCCGCGATCGCCGCCCGCGGGGCGCCGCCGAACAGCGTCACGCTGCCCTGGTCGGGTTCCCGCAGGCCCAGCAGCAGGTCCAGGCTGGTGGACTTGCCGGCGCCGTTCGGGCCGAGCAGGGCGACGGTCTCGCCCGGCCGCAGCACGAGGTCCAGCCCGTCCACGGCGCGCACCCGCCCGTAGCTCTTGCCCACGCCGCGGAAGGCGGCCACCTCGGTGTCCATCGCCCGGCTCCTCTTCCCTGATGGTGTCGCGTCCGGTGCTGTTCGCACCACCTCAGAGTCCCGCGCGGGCGGGTGGCGGCGGCAGTGTCCGCCGTCGTGCGTTCGGTATGACGGATGTCATGGCGGCGGCCGGTACCCGGATCAGGGGCACCGGCCGCCGGACGGGCTGGTGAGGAGCGGTCGTCGGGCCCGTGACGGCCTCCCTCACCGTCCCGTCACAGGCCCAGCGCGCGCTTCACGAAGTCGACCTGGAGCAGCAGCAGGTTCTCCGCGACCTCCTCCTGCGGTGTCATGTGGGTGACCCCGGACAGCGGCAGCACGGTGTGCGGGCGCCCGGCGGCGAGCAGCGCCGAGGAGAGCCGCAGGGTGTGCGCGGCCACCACGTTGTCGTCGGCGAGCCCGTGGATGATCATCAGCGGGCGCTCCAGCCCGGCCGCGTAGCCGCTCAGCGAGTTGGCCGCGTACACCTCGGGCCGCTCCGCCGGGTCGCCCAGGTAGCGCTCGGTGTAGTGGGTGTCGTACAGCGCCCAGTCGGTCACCGGCGCGCCGGACACCGCCGCGTGGAAGACGTCCGGGCGGCGCAGCACGGCGAGGGCGGAGAGGTAGCCGCCGTACGACCAGCCGCGGATGGCGACCCGCCCGAGGTCCAGCGGGAACTCCTCGGCGAGCGCCTGCAGCGCCTCGACCTGGTCGTCCAGGGTCGCCCCGGCGAAGTCGTGGGCGATCGACTTCTCCCAGGCCGGCCCGCGCCCGGGGGTGCCGCGGCCGTCGGCGACGACCACCGCGAAGCCCTGGTCGGCGAACCACTGCGAGTTGAGGTGCGGGTTGTGCGCCTGGACGACGCGCTGGCCGTGCGGGCCGCCGTACGGGTCCATCAGGACGGGCAGCAGGCCGTCGCGCTCGCGGTCGTAGCCGGTGGGCAGGAAGACGGCGGCGGGGATGCGGCGCTCGCCGGCGAAGCGGAAGACCGGGCGCGCGGTGATGACCGGGGTCTCGGCGTACGAGGCGATGGTGGCGACGTCGTCGACCACCACGCCCTCGGGCAGGTCCCGGGCGACCTGCACGAGGGTGCCGGGCAGGTCGGGCTCGGCGGTGGCCCGGACGGTGATCCCGCCGGCGTGCACCGCGCTGGTGACGGAGGTGAACGGCCGGCCGTTGGCGGACTCCCAGCCGAGCCGCTTGCCGTCGTGGCTGATCCGTCCGACGGCGACCCAGCCGGGCTCCGGGTCGGTTTCGGTGGCGCCGCCGGAGGCGGTGAAGAACACCTCGTCGTCGGTGACCGCGACGACCGAGCGCAGGTGCAGGTCGGCCCCGGTGACGGCGTGGTCGCCGATCACCAGCGCCCGGGTGCCGCCCTCGTCCGAGATCCGCACCAGCTTGCCGTCCGGGGTCCACGCCGGGACGCCCCGGAACAGCTCCAGCCAGGCGCCGTCCTCCTCCTCGTGCAGCACCTCGGTGGCGCCGGTGGCCACGTCCAGGCCGAGGATCCGCTGGCGGCGCTGGTCGCGGGACTGCACCTGCAGCAGCGGCACGCCGCCCGACGACCAGTGCACGCGGCCCAGGTACGGGAAGGCCGTGCGGTCCCAGACCACCTCGGTGCGCCCGCCGCGCAGGTCGAGCACCCAGAGTCCGACCTCGGCGTTGGCGGTGCCGGCCGCCGGGTAGGCGACCTCGGCGGGCTCGCGGTCCGGGTTGGCCGGGTCGGCGATCCACCAGCGGCGCACCGGGCCGTCGTCGGCGCGCTCGACCAGCAGCCGGTCGCTCTCCGGGGACCACCAGAAGCCCCGGTCGCGGTCCATCTCCTCCTGCGCGATGAACTCGGCCTGACCCCAGGTGACGTTCGGTCCGTCCGGCTCGGCGAGCACCCGGTCGCCGCTGCCGTCGGTCCGGGTCAGCCGCAGTTCGCCGGCGGTGTTGGCGTAGGCGACGTACGCGCCGTCCGGCGACGGCCGCGGGTCCAACAGCGGCCCCTGGGCGGGCAGTTCGGCGGTGGCACCGGTGGTGAGGTCGGCGGTGAACAGGCGGCCGGAGAGCGCGAACGCGGCCAGCGTGCCGGCCGCGTCCAGGGCGTAGCCGACGATGCCGGCCGAGCCTTCCCGGCTGCGCTCGCGGCGGGCCTTCTCGGCCGGCGAGAGGTCCTCCTCGCCGCCGCCCAGCAGGACGGCCGGGTCGGCGGCGATCCGCTCCTCGCCGGTGGCGGTGTCGAGGGTCCAGAGCAGGTTGGCCCGGTCGCTGCCCGTGGAGGTCCCGTCGGCCGAGTGCCGGGGGCGGGAGCGGAGGAAGAGGACCCGCGAGCCGTCCGGCGTGACGGAGAAGGAGCGGGGCGCGCCGACGGTGTAGCGCAGGGTCCGCGCGTACTGCCGGGGGAAGGTGTCCGCAGGGGTGTGGGAGGTCATGGCACCAGACCCTACGACGCGGGACTGCCGCCGTCGGGAGGCTGGTGATCACTCGTTCGGAGCATCGCCCCCGAGTGCGTCCCCACGGCTTCCGGACCCCCTCCGACCGGCCCGGGCGCCTCCTGCGCCCCGCGCGCCCCGGCACGCCGGGACTCACCGAACGTAATGCTCCCCTTACCCATCGGGTATGACTTGTCGAGCGAGTGATCGTCGGCCCCGTCCCGGACCCCGGTCACCCGCAGACTCCAGTCCCGCGCCGTCCCACCGCCGCCCTCCCAGGACGGCGGCGCCCGAGAAGGGGTGTGAGCCGACATGGCCATGAACATCTCCGCAGCCGTGCTGATGCTGGTCATCGTGGTGGTGCTGATCCGCCGCTCCGGCCTGAAGCTGGCGCACGCGATCGTCTGCGCGCTGCTCGGCTTCTACCTGGCCTCCAGCTCGATCGCCCCGTCGATCAGCCAGGTCACCAGCAACCTCGCCGGGATGATCAACGGCCTGAAGCTCTGACCCCGCGACGGCGGTCGTTAGGCTTCCTCCCATGACCGCGACTACCGGCCGCCGACTCCTCCTGGTGCACGCGCACCCCGACGACGAGTCGATCGGCAACGGCGCCACCATGGCCCGGTACGCCGCCGAGGGCGCCAGGGTCACGCTGGTGACCTGCACCCTCGGCGAGGGCGGCGAGGTGATCCCCCCGGAGCTGGCCCACCTGACGGCCGATCGGGACGACACCCTCGGCGCGCACCGGATCGGCGAGCTGACCGAGGCGATGCGCGCTCTCGGCGTCACCGACGTCCGCTTCCTCGGCGGCCCGGGGCGCTACCGCGACTCCGGGATGATGGGCGTGCCCGACAACGACGTGCCCGGCTGCTTCTGGCGGGCCGACGTGGACGAGGCGGCCGGCCACCTGGTCGCGGTGATCCGCGAGGTGCGCCCGCAGGTGCTGGTCACGTACGACGAGAACGGCGGCTACGGGCACCCGGACCACATCCAGGCGCACCGGGTCGCGATGCGCGCCCACGAGCTGGCCGCCGACCCGGCGTACCGCCCCGAGTCGGGCCGGCCCTGGCGGATCGCCAAGGTGTACTGGAACCGGATGCCCCGCTCGGTGATCGAGGCCGGGCTCGCCGAGGCCGCCGCCAAGGCCTCCTTCCCGGGCGTCGCCCAGCCGTCCGACGTCCCCGGCGTGGTCGCCGACGAGGTCGTCACCACGGTGCTGGACGGCGCCGCGTACGCCGGGCGCAAGGCCGCCGCGATGGCCGCGCACGCCACCCAGATCACCGTGGACGGCGCCTTCTTCGCGCTGTCCAACGACCTGGGCCAGCCCCTGCTCGCCACCGAGTACTACCAGTTGGCGCGCGGCCAGGCCGGCCCGGGCGAACCGGAGGACGACCTGTTCGCGGGCCTCGACACCGTGTCCGCGGACACCGAGGAGGACGCCCGATGAGCAAGCCCGCCGCCCAGCCGCCGCGCCGGTCCGTGCCGGCGGCCGTCCTCGGCACCCGCGAGGAGCGGCTGGCCGAGCCCCAACCCCCGCGCGCCGCCCGGATCGCGGCGTATGTCCTGTTCTTCCTGCTCGGCATCGCCGTGTCGGTCTGCGGATCCTTTGTGCAGGCCCTGTGGCCGCCCGTGGGAGTGCTGTTGGCGCTCGCCGCGACGGCCGCCACCTTCTACGCGGGCCTGCGGGTCACCGGCACCCGCCTGGGCGCGGGCGCCCCCGCGGCAGGCTGGTTCCTGGCGATGCTGCTGCTGATCGTGCCCCGGCCGGAGGGCGACAACGTGCTGTGGTCCAACGCCACCTCACTGGCCTGGCTGTTCGCCGGCTCGGTGCTCGGCGTGATCTGCGCCACCCTGCCCACCCGCACCAGCTGGTTCCCCGGGGTGCCCGGCCCGCGCTGACCCCGCCCGCCTGCGGCGCACGGCCCCTCGTACGACGCGCAGTCAGGAGCGCACGGCCTTACTCTCATACCGGAGGAACCGGACGTATCAGGATCTGTCCGAAGCCGTTCACCGCTCAGTTCTTCCCAGTATGGTGGTCCCGCAGAACGCCGTACCCGACCGCCGCCCGCCCCAGCCGGGCCCGGCGCCCACGAACCGCGGTCGCGCCGCACGGCCCGCCCGCGAACCCGGAGCAGAGCAGCATTGAGCAGCCGCGAATCTGACAACGCCCACCCGACGCCCCGGCGCACGGGTCCGGACGCCTACCCGTCGGGCACCCCGCCCTACGGCACACCGGGGCTGCCCGGCGGCGACCGGGCCGCGGCCGGCGCCGGCCAGGGAGCCGCGTCGGGCGGCGAGGACGACGGTCCGAAGACCGAGACCACCCTGACCACCCGGGTCCGGATCAACATCCCCGGCTCGCGCCCGATCCCGCCGGTCGTCGTCCGCAGCGCCGTCAAGAACGAGGACGGCCCGGCGGAGGAGCCGCCGGCCGCCGCCCCCGAGCCGGGCGGCCCGCGGCACCGCTCCGCGCCGGCCTCGCCCGTCCTCGGCGTGATGGACGGCGGCGGCACCTCCACCCCGCCGAACCTGCCGCCGGAGTGGCAGGTCCCGCCGATCCCGCCGGCGACCTCGGAGTCCGAGTCCACCGGCGCCTGGTTCCGGCCGCGGCAGAAGAAGGCCCAGACCGCCGAGCCCGCCCCGGCCGCGGTGCCGGTCGGCGCCCCGGGCGCCGCGAAGGCCGCGCCCGTCGCCGAGCCCCGGCCGCAGGCCGCAGGCCGCCCGGCCGGCGGTGCCGCCCGCGCCAACGGCGCCCCGAACGGCCGTCCGGTGCCCGCCCAGGGCAAGTCGCCGAACCCGGGCGCCCCGACGCCGTCCGCCGCGCCCCGCCGCGCCGAGGCCCCGGCGGAGGAGCCCGGCGTCTACGAGGCCGCCGCTCCGTTCGCGCCCGCCGCCGACCCCTTCGCCCCGGTGGCCGACCCGTTCGCGCCGACCCCCGGCCCCGACGCCGGTACCCGCGGCCCGCGCGGCGGCCGTCCCCAGCAGGACCGGCAGCAGGACCGGCAGCAGGACCGGCAGCAGGGCCGTGGCCGGCCTGAGCGGCAGCGGCCCGACCGCCCCCGGCCGAACGGCCCGCAACAGAACCGGCAGCAGCCCGGCCCGCAGAACGGCTTCCAGCCGAACGGCCCCCGCCCGCAGGGTGCGCCGGCCGCCGAGCCCAGCCCGGAGGACACCTCCGTCGACGGCTTCCGGCCGATCCGCGAGGACACCCCGCCGCCCGCCGCGATATCCGGCCTGCCTCGCAACGGCGCCCCGCACGGTACCGACGGCCGTTCGCAGCCGGGCCTGTTCGCCTCGGCGCCGGCCGGTACCGACCCGTTCGCCACCCAGCGCCCGGCCGCCCCCGGCCAGGACGTCCCCGCCGCCCCGGCGGGCCCCGGCGGGCTCTTCCCGGGCACGCCCGGCGCCGGCCCGCAGGCCGGCCGCCCCCAGCCGTCCGGCCACGACCCGGAGGCCACCGAGTTCACCCCGCTGCCGCCCCCGGCGCCCGGCGCCCGGCCCGAGGCCGCCCAGGGCGCCCCGGCCGCCGCCCCGCCCGCCCCGGCACCGGCTCCCGCGAAGTCCGTGCCCGCCAAGGCCAAGCGCGGCGGCGGCAGGAAGCTGGTCAAGCTGGGCGTCTACGGCATCGGCGCCGTGCTGTTCCTCGGCGCCGCCGCGTACGGCACCGGCCTGATGCTCAACCAGTCCGACGTGCCCAAGGGCACCGTGGTCCTCGGCACCGACATCGGCGGCAACAGCCGTGACCAGGCGATCCACTCGCTGGACGAGTCGGTCGGCAAGGCCGGCCAGCAGCCGCTCAAGCTGAAGATCGGCGACCAGAACGTGGACCTCGACCCGACCGTGGCCGGGCTGAGCTTCGACACCACCGCCACGGTGGACGGCCTGGCCCAGCACAGCTACAACCCGGTGGACGTCATCACGTCGCTCAAGGGCGGCAGCAAGGCCGTCGCACCGGAGGTCAAGGTCGACCGGGCCAAGCTCAAGGCCGCCCTCGACACGCTGGCGGCGGGCTCCGGCCAGGGCCTGCAGGAGGGCTACGTCAAGTTCGGCGACAACGGCGACCCGGTCGTCGTCCCCGGCCGGGCCGGCCAGGCCGTCGACTCGTCGAGCGCGCTCGACGTGGTCGAGCAGGCCTACCGCGACCGTGCGGCCGGCAAGGCCGACCAGCCGATCGCCCTCGCCGTCACGGCCGCCCAGCCCAAGGTCTCCACCCAGGCCCTGCAGGCGGCCGCCGACGGCCTCGGCAAGCAGATCGCCAGCGGCAAGGTGCACGTCCTGGCGGGCACCAAGTCCTGGGACTTCGGCGCGAAGACGGCCTCCAAGGCGCTCACCCTCGTCCCGGACGCCTCCGGCAAGATCGTGCCCAAGTGGGACATCGACGCGCTCACCGCCCAGCTGGGCACCGTGTTCGACAAGGTGAAGATCAAGAAGAACGGCCAGCTCGTCGCAATCACCCCGCAGGACGTCGCGGACGGCGTCGGCTCGGTCTTCGACAAGACCGGCGACAAGGACCGCACCGTCAAGTTCGCGGTCTGACGCACCGGCCCCCCGTCGAGGGGCGGGTCCTCATCCGGGCCCGCCCCTCGACAACTCCACCCCCGGTCAGCAAGATGTGACGCCACACCTTCCGTCACATCCACCTCGGGGAGCACGCCGATGGGCCGCCGCCTCCAGCACCACGGGACGGCCCTGCTCGCCGGCCTCACCGCCCTCACCCTCTCCCTGGCGCTGTGCTCCTGCGCCTCCGGCCAGGGCGACGCGGGCGCCGGGGCGCTGCCGTCCGCCCCCGCCTCGCCCAAGCTGACCTCGGTCGACATCAACCCCCACGACCGCGCCCAGCTGCGCCAGGGCGGCACCCTGAACCTGGCGATCGCCCAGTTCTCCCGCCAGTGGTCGCCGATCCACGAGGACGGCAGCGAGTCCTCGACCGTCGCCGTCACTAAGCCGCTGCTGCCGACCTTCTTCCGCTCCGACGCGGCCGGCACCCAGACCGTGAACCCCGCCTACCTGCAGGAGGCCCACGCCGACCTGAGGGACGGCCGGCAGGTGGTCACCTGGACGCTCAACCCGAAGGCCCACTGGTCCGACGGCACCCCGATCACCTGGCGCGACATCGAGGCCAACTGGCGTGCCCTGAACGGCAAGGACCCGGCCTACAAGCCCTCCAGCAGCACCGGTTTCGAGCTGGTCTCGTCCGTCGAGCGCGGCAAGGACGACTTCCAGGCCGTGATGACCTTCGACCGCCCGTTCTCCGAGTGGCAGTCGCTGTTCAACGGCGCGGGCAACGCCCCGCTGCTGCCGGCCTCCCGGATATCCACCCCGGAGCTGTTCAACACCGCCTACCTGGACGCGATCCCGGTCACCGCCGGCCCGTTCAAGGTCGAGCAGCTGGACCGCGCCGCGCAGACCGTCACCCTGGTCGCCGACCCGGCCTGGTGGGGCGACAAGCCGATGCTGGACAAGCTCGTCTTCCACGCGATGCTCCCCGACGCGATGGCCGCAGCCTTCGCCAAGGGCCGGCTGGACCTCGTCAACATCGGTCCCGACGTGGCTGGTTACCAGACCATCAGGAACACCAAGGACGCCGTCGTGCGCCGGGCCGGCGGCCCCGACTTCCGCCAGTTCACCCTGAACGCCCACACCCCCGCACTGGGCGACGCGACCGTGCGCCAGGCCGTGTTCCAGGCGATCAACCGGGACGCCGTCATCCGCGCCGACCTCAACGGCCTGGACTGGCCCGCCGTCCCGCTCAACAACCACCTGCTGGTCGCCAACCAGAACGGCTACCGCGACAACTCCCTGGGCCTGGCCCGCTACGACCCGGCCGAGGCCGCCCGCAAGCTGGACTCGGCCGGCTGGAAACTCGACGGCGACGTACGGAAGAAGGACGGCCGCGAGCTCAACCTGCGGATGGTCATCCCGGCCGGCGTGACCCAGGCCCAGAACGAGGCCGCGAACACCACCAGGATGCTCAAGGACGTCGGGATCAAGGTCAGCACGGTGACCGCCCCCGCCAACGAGTTCTTCGACAAGTACATCAACCGCGACGACTTCGACATCACCGCCTACTCACTGCTCGGCACCCCGTTCCCGGCCAGCGGCAACCGCGCCAACTTCGTCCAGAACGGCGGCACCAACCACGCCGGCGCCGGCAGCGCGGCAGTCGACGCCGCCCTCGACCGGGCCGCCGCCGCAACCGACGCGGCCACCGCCTCCGAGGCGATCAACCAGGCCGACGGCGAACTCTGGAAGGTGGCCGGCGTGCTGCCGCTCTACCAGCGCCCACAGCTCTACGGAGCCCGCGCCGACCTCGCCAACATCGGTGCACAGGGCCTGT
Organism: Streptomyces sp. NRRL S-350; assembly: GCF_000719705.1. GTDB lineage: Bacteria > Actinomycetota > Actinomycetes > Streptomycetales > Streptomycetaceae > Kitasatospora. The sequence continues at coordinate 82,713 of NZ_JOHO01000011.1, forward strand.
CCGACATCGTCTGGGAGAACGTCGGCTTCGTGAAGTAGCGGCCGGCTCCGTGCAGTAGCGGCCGGGCCCGCTCAGCCGTGCAGCGTCTCGCGCCAGTAGTGGCAGGCGCTGCGGCGGCCCGCCAGCTCCTCCCCGTGCTCGCCCGTCACCGGCGCCAGCGGCGGCAGTTCGGAGCGGCAGCGGTCCTGCACCCGGTCGCAGCGGGGGTTGAAGGCGCAGCCCTCCGGGATCCGCAGCAGGCTCGGCGGCAGGCCCTTGATGGCGTGCAGGTTCCGGCCCTTCTGGTCCAGGCGCGGGATGGAGCTGAGCAGGCCCTTGGTGTACGGGTGCGCGGGGCGCGCGTACAGCTCGTGCACCGGTGCGGTCTCCACGATCCGGCCCGCGTACATCACCGCGATCCGGTCCGCGACGTCCGCCACCACGCCGAGGTCGTGGGTGATCAGGATCAGGCCCATGTTGAACTCGGCCCGCAGGTCGGCCAGCAGGTCCATCACCTGGGCCTGGACGGTCACGTCCAGGGCGGTGGTGGGCTCGTCCGCGATGATCAGGTCCGGCTCCAGCGCCAGCGCCATCGCGATCATGATGCGCTGGCGCATGCCGCCGGAGAACTGGTGCGGGAAGTCGCCGACGCGCTGCCGCGCGGCCGGGATGCGCACCCGGTCCATCAGCTCGACGGCCTTCTCCTTCGCCTCCTTGCGCGAGACGCCGTGGTGCACCCGGAACATCTCGCCGAGCTGGTAGCCGACGCTGAGCACCGGGTTGAGCGCGGACAGCGCGTCCTGGAAGATCATCGCGATCCGCCGGCCCCGGACGGCCCGCCGGGCGCCGGCGCCCATGGTCAGCAGGTCCTCGCCGCGGAACAGGATCCTCCCAGCGGTGATCCGCCCCGGCGGCATGTCCAGGATGCCCATGATCGCCTGCGCGGTCACCGACTTGCCCGACCCCGACTCCCCCAGCACCGCCAGCGTCTCACCGGCCGACACCGCGTAGCTCACCCCGTTGACGGCCTTCGCGACGCCGTCCCGGGTGTGGAACTCCACGTGCAGGTCCTCGACCTCCAGCAACGGGGTTCCGGGTACCAGGCTCTCCCGACCGCCGCCGATCACCTCCACCGCGTCCATGTGAGCAGTCCTCCTCAGCGCAGCAGCGACCACCGATAGGCGCAGAGCAACTATCAAGGACCGGACCGCACTTGGCGACCCTGCGGCAGATCACTTTTCCATCACGGGACGAACGGCGAAGGGCGCGCCCCCGTACGGGGACACGCCCTTGAGCGGAAACCGATCAGCCGGGGTCCGGCCCGCCCTCGCGCTCCGCCGCGCCTTGTCGACTCTCGCGCTCCGCCGCGAAGTGACACGCCGAGTCATGGGCCGCCGCCCCCTGCAGCCAGCTCGGCACCGCGAGCAGCGGCACCTCGACCTCGCACCGCTGCTGCGCCTTCCAGCAGCGGGTGCGGAAGCGGCAGCCCGAGGGCGGATTGGCCGGCGAGGGCACGTCCCCGGTGAGCACGATCCGGTCCCGCGACTCGCGCGCCGTCGGGTCCGGTACGGGCACTGCGGAGAGCAGCGCCTGGGTGTACGGGTGGGTGGCGTGGTCGTAGATCTCCGCGTCGCTGCCGATCTCGACCATCCTGCCCAGGTACATCACGCCGACCCGGTCCGAGATGTGCCGGACGATGGAGAGGTCGTGCGCGATGAACATGTACGACAGGTTGAAGTCGCCCTGCAGCTGCTCCAGCAGGTTGATCACCTGCGCCTGCACCGACACGTCGAGGGCGGACACCGGCTCGTCGCAGATGATGATCTCCGGCTTGAGCGTCAACCCCCGGGCGATGCCGATGCGTTGGCGCTGGCCGCCGGAGAACTGGTGCGGGTACCGGTTGATGTACTCGGGGTTGAGCCCGACCACGTCCAGCAGGTCCTGGACGGCCTTGCGGCGGTCGCCCTTGGGCGCCACCTCGGGGTGGATCTCGAACGGCTCCCCGATGATGTCGCCGACGGTCATGCGCGGGTTGAGCGAGGTGTACGGGTCCTGGAACACCATCTGGATGTTCCGCCGGACGGCTTTCAGCGCCGATCCCGAGAGCCGGGAGATCTCCTCCCCCTTGTAGCGGACGGATCCTCCGGTGGCCGGTTCGAGGTTCATCAGCACCTTGGCCAGCGTGGACTTCCCGCAGCCGGACTCGCCGACGATGCCGAGCGTCTCGCCCTGCATCAGGTCGAAGCTGACCCCGTCGACCGCCTTGACGGCGCCGACCTGCTTCTTGAACAGGACGCCCCGGGTCAGCGGGAAGTGCTTGACGAGGTCCCGGACTTCGAGGATGGGCTCCCCGCGCGGCACCTCCTGCGTGAAGGCGGCCTCCTCCGGCACCACCGCGCCCAGTGCGCTGGCCCCGTTACCGGTCATGGAGGGTCTCCTTCCAGAAGAAGCAGGCGCTGCCGCGCCCCTCCAGTGGTGTCCCGTCGTCCTCGATGACCTCGAACAGTTCGGGCACCTCGGTCCGGCAGACGTCCTTCGCGCGGGGGCAGCGCGGGTTGAAGGCGCAGCCCTTGGGGATCCGCAGCAGGTTGGGCGGCAGGCCCTTGATGGCGTAGAGCTCCTGGCCCTTCTGGTCCAGCCGCGGGATGGAGTCCAGCAGGCCGCGGGTGTACGGGTGCGCGGGCCGCGCGTACAGCTCGTGCACCGGGGCGGTCTCGACGATCCGGCCGGCGTACATCACGGCGATCTTGTCCGCGACGTCCGCGACGACGCCCAGGTCGTGGGTGATCAGGATGAGCCCCATGTGGTACTCGGACTGCAGCTCGGCGAGCAGGTCCATCACCTGGGCCTGGACGGTGACGTCCAGGGCGGTGGTGGGCTCGTCCGCGATGATCAGGTCCGGCTCCAGCGCCAGCGCCATGGCGATCATGATGCGCTGGCGCATGCCGCCGGAGAACTGGTGCGGGTAGTCGTTCACCCGCTGCTTGGCCGCCGGGATGCGCACCCGGTCCATCAGCTCGACGGCCTTGTCGGTGGCCTCCTTGCGGGAGACTCCTCGGTGCGCCCGGAACATCTCGCCGAGCTGGTAGCCCACCGTGAGGACCGGGTTGAGCGCGGAGAGCGCGTCCTGGAAGATCATCGCGATCTTCTGGCCGCGGATCCTGCGCCGCTCCTCCTTGCCCATCGTGAGCATGTCCTGGCCCCGGTAGCGGATCTCGCCGCGCGGGATCCGGGCCGGCGGCGTGTCCAGGATGCCCATGATCGCCTGCGCGGTCACCGACTTGCCGGAGCCGGACTCGCCCAGCACTGCCAGCGTCTCGCCGGCCGAGACGGAGTAGTCGACCCCGTTCACGGCCCTGGCGACGCCGTCCCTGGTGACGAACTCGACGTGCAGGTCCCGCACGTCGAGCAGCGGCCCCTGGTACGCCGCGGCCCGTTCGTGCCCGGTGGTGTCGATCGCTGTACTCACGATGCGCTCCCCTCGCTCAGCGAAGCTTCGGATCGAGGGCGTCGCGCACGGCGTCGCCCATCATGATGAAGGCCAGCACGGTGATGGAGAGCGCCACGGCCGGGAAGAACAGCACGTAGGGCGCCGTTCGGATCACCTTCTGGGCGGAGGAGATGTCGATGCCCCAGGAGATGGTCGGGTCCTGCAGGCCGATGCCGAGGAAGCTCAGCGTCGCCTCGGTGGCGATGTAGCCGCCGAGCGCGATGGTGGCGACGACGATCACCGGTGCGACCGCGTTCGGCAGGATGTGCCGGAACATCAGCCGCCCCGTCCCGGCCCCGAGCGCCCGGCCGGCCACCACGTAGTCGGACTGTTTGACGGTCAGCACCGCGCCGCGCATGACGCGGGCGATCTGGGTCCAGCCGAGGACGGCCAGGGCGAACACCACGGTCCACACCGTGCGGATGGTGAATGCGTTCAGCAGCACCAGGGCGCCGAGCAGCAGCGGGATGCCGAAGAAGATGTCGACGATCCGGGAGATCACCGCGTCGACTGCTCCGCCGTAGTACCCGGCGACCATGCCGGTCAGCCCGCCGAGCAGGGTGACCGCCGCGGTCACGAAGATGCCGACGGTGATCGAGGCGCGGGCGCCGTAGACCACCCGGGCGTAGATCGACCGGCCCTGCGCGTCGTAGCCGAACCAGCCCGCGCCGAAGAAGTCCGTCCAGTCCGGCCGCTTGAGGTAGTCGTGCACCAGGTCGGCCTTGCGCGGGTTGGCGTCGGTGAAGGCCCAGGGGAAGATTGCCATGACGACCAGCAGCAGGATCAGCACCACCGAGAGCAGGAAGATCGGCCGTCGGCGGAGGTCCCGCCAGGCGTCGCCCCAGAGGCTGCGGGCCTGTTCCCGCTTCTCCGCGTCGGGTTCGACCAGGGTCTCCTGTTCGACGGCCATGCCCTGCTCCCCCGCGTAGTCGAGGCGGGAGATGCCCGGCTTGGGGTTGGGTCGGTACGAGTCCTCGTCGTGGATGTCAGGCATAGCGGATCCTCGGGTCCAGGACCGCGTAGAGCAGGTCGACGAGCAGGCTGGCGACCAGGTAGATGATCACCAGGACGGTCACGATGCCCACCACGGTCGGGCCTTCCTTCTGGTTGATCGCCCGGTACAGGACGTTGCCGATGCCCTGCACGTTGAAGATGCCCTCGGTGACGATCGCCCCGCCCATCAGCGCGCCGAGGTCGGTGCCGAGGAAGGTGACCACCGGGATCAGCGAGTTGCGCAGCAGGTGCCGGGAGATGATGGTCCGCCGGCGCAGGCCCTTGGCTGTCGCGGTGCGGATGTAGTCGGCCCGCAGGTTCTCCCCGATGGAGGTCCGGGTGAGCCGGGCGACGAACGCGAGCGAGAGCGAGCCCAGGACGACTGCCGGAAGGATGAGCTGGGTGAGGTCGTAGCTGTCCTGCACCGTGGGCGTGACCCAGCCCAGGTTGGTGGCGAACACGGTCTGCGCGATGTAGGCCAGCACGAAGACCGGGATCGAGATCACCACCAGGGTCAGGATCAGCACCAGGGTGTCCGCGATGCTGCCGCGCTTCAGTCCGGAGAGCACGCCGAAGGCGAGTCCCACGACCAGCTCGAAGGCGAAGGCCAGCAGTGCCAGCCGGATGGTCACCGGGAAGGCGTCCGCCATGATGTCGGAGACCGGTCGGCCGGTGAAGCTGGTGCCGAAGTCCCCCTGGAAGAGGTTCCCCATGTAGTGCAGGTACTGCTTCCAGAGCGGCTGGTCCAGGTAGTACGTGTGCTTGATGCTCGCGACCACGGTCGGGTCGGCGGCCTTGTCGCCGAACAGCGCGACCACCGGGTCGCCCGGCAGGGTGTAGACCATCACGAAGATCAGCAGGGTGGTGCCGAAGAACACCGGGATCATCTGCAGCACCCGGCGCAGCACGTAACTGCCCATCCGAGCCTCCTTCCTAGGTGCCCGACCGGGCGGGCCGGTCGGCCGGGAGACCGCACCCCGCCCTCCGTGCGGGGAGGGCGGGGCCGGCGCGGGGATCAGGGCCCGGGATCAGCCCTTGACCTCGACCTGCGTCCAGGCCGGGTTGCCGAAGGAGTCGAACTTCACGTTCTGCACCTTGGACGAGTAGCCCGAGTTGGTGCGGTAGTACCAGAGCGGGATGGCGGGCATGCCGCTCGGCAGCACGGCTTCGGCCTGCTGGTAGCCGGTCACCGTGTCGGCGACGCTGGCGGCCTCGTCGGCCTTGGTGGCGGCGTCGTCGAACTGCGGGCTGCTGTAGCCGAAGTCGTTGGAGGCGGCGCCGGTGCGGTACACGTCGGCGAGGAAGTTGGCGTTCAGCGGGTAGTCCTGCACCCAGCCGGTGCGGAAGGCGCCGTTGAGCTGGTGCCCGGTGATCGCCGCCCGTGCGGTCTTGAAGTCGGGCTTCGGGTCGCCCAGGCAGTCGACTCCGGTGCTCTGCCGGATCGAGTTGCAGACCGCGTCGACCCACTCCTTGTGGCCGCCGTCCGCGTTGTAGGTGATCAGCAGCTTGTTGCCGGGGACGCCGCCGCCGTCCTGGATCAGCTGCTTGGCCTTGGCCGCGTCGAACTTGCAGAAGTCCCCGCAGGCGCCGTCCTTGTAGCCCTCGACGCCCTCGGCGACCCAGGCGGTGGCCGGCTTGCGGGAGCCCTGCAGCACCGTCTTGGTGATGGTGTCGCGGTCGATCGCCATCGACAGGCCCTGGCGCACCTTGGCCTTGTCCGGCGAGGCCCAGTCGGCCTGGTAGAGCGTGAAGCCGATGTTCTGGATGGCGCCCTGCGGGGCGTCCACCGCCCGGTCGCCGAGGTCGTTCTTGTACGTCGCCAGCGCGGACGGCGGCACCTGGTCCATCACGTCCAGGTTGTTGGACTGCAGGTCGGCGTAGGCGGCCTCGGACGTGGTGTACATCTTGAAGACGATGCCGCCGTTCTTCGGCTTGTCCACGCCCTGGTAGTCCGGGAAGGCCTTGGTGACCACCTGGCTGTTGTGCGACCAGCTGACGAACTGGTACGGGCCGTTGCCCACCGGCTTCTGCCCGTACCCGGCCGGGTCGTTGAAGAAGCCGTCCGGCAGCGGCGAGAAGGCGATGTAGCCGAGCTTGTACTCGAAGTACGAGACCTTGTGGCTCAGCTTCACGGTGAAGTGCAGGTCGTCGGTGACGGTCAGGCCGGACATCTTGTCCGTGGTCGGCTTGCCGGAGGTCGGGTGGACGTCCTGGTAGCCCTCGATGTCGGAGAACCAGGAGCTGTTGATCTGGTTGTTGGCGGGGTTGGCGCCCCAGTTCCACGCGTCGACGAAGTTCTTGGCGTGCACGGGGGTGCCGTCGTGGAACTTCCAGCCGTCCTTGAGCGTGACGGTGAAGGTCTGCGAGTCGCTGGTGTCGATCTTGTCCGCGACCTGCATCCGGATCTTGGCGTTGGTGGGGTCGTAGTCGACCAGGCCCTTGAAGAGGTTCTGGATGATGCGACCGCCGCCGACCTCGTTCGCGTTGGCGGGCTGCAACGGGTTCTGCGGCTCGTTGCTCTGGTAGCTGAAGGTCTTGGTGGCGTCCGACGAGCTACTGCCTCCTCCGCCGCCGCTGCTGCTGCACCCGGTGGCCACCAGGACCACGGACGTCGCAGCGGCGAGGACCAGGCGAGCGCGGGCGGCTACGGGCATGAAGGTCCCTCCTCAGGGTGTGTGTCGCATCACACCCCATGAGAAGCGCGCCCCGGCGACGGCGCGAGTCGGGGGCACCCGGACGGGTGCCTCGACGCGCTGCGGAGTTGACGGAACGCCGGAAGGGCCCGTGGCGGGGAAGCCACGGGCCCTTCCTGGGAGTGCCGGGGGATCAGGCGGCGGCCTGCTCCCGGACCTCGGGGAAGTGGCAGGCCGAGTCGTGCGCGGCCGGGCCCTCCAGCACCGAGGGCACCGCGAGCAGCGGGATCTCCTCGGCGCAGCGCTCCTGCGCCTTCCAGCAGCGGGTGCGGAAGCGGCAGCCGGACGGCGGGTTGGCCGGCGAGGGGATGTCGCCGCTGAGGATGATCCGGTCCCGCGACTCGCGCGCCGCCGGGTCCGGCACCGGCACCGCGGACAGCAGCGCCTGGGTGTACGGGTGGGTGGCGTTCTCGTAGATCTCCTCGTCCGAGCCGATCTCGACCATCTTGCCCAGGTACATCACGCCGACGCGGTCGGAGATGTGCCGGACGATGGAGAGGTCGTGCGCGATGAACATGTAGGAGAGGCCGAACTCCTCCTGCAGCTGCTCCAGCAGGTTGATCACCTGCGCCTGGACGGACACGTCCAGCGCGGAGACCGGCTCGTCGCAGATGATGATCTCGGGCTTGAGCGCGAGGCCGCGGGCGATGCCGATGCGCTGGCGCTGGCCGCCGGAGAACTGGTGCGGGTACCGGTTGATGTACTCCGGGTTCAGACCCACGACGTCCAGCAGGTCCTGGACGGCCTTGCGGCGGTCGCCCTTCGGCGCCACCTCGGGGTGGATCTCGAACGGCTCCCCGATGATGTCGCCGACCGTCATGCGCGGGTTGAGCGAGGTGTACGGGTCCTGGAACACCATCTGGATGTTGCGGCGGACGGCCTTGAGGGCCGCGCCGTTCAGCTGGGAGATGTCCTCGCCCTTGAACAGCACCTGGCCGGAGGTGGCCCGCTCCAGGTTCATCAGCACCTTGGCCAGCGTGGACTTGCCACAGCCGGACTCGCCGACGATGCCGAGCGTCTCGCCCTTCTTCAGCTCGAAGGAGATGCCGTCGACCGCCTTGACGGCGCCGACCTGCTTCTTGAAGAGGACGCCCTGGGTCAGCGGGTAGTGCTTGACCAGGTCCTTGACCTCCAGGATGTTCTCAGCCATGGAGGGTCTCCTTCCAGAGGTGGCACGCGCTGCGGCGGCCCGTGAGCTCCTTGCCGTCCTTGTCGGTCACGTGGTGCAGCGCGGGGATCTCCGTGCGGCACAGGTCCGTGGCGATTTCACAGCGAGGGTTGAACGCGCAGCCGGCCGGGACCTTCAGCAGGTTCGGGGGGAGGCCCTTGATCGCGTAGAGGTCCTGGCCCTTCTGGTCCAGGCGCGGGATGGAGCGGAGCAGGCCCTTGGTGTACGGGTGCGCGGGGTTCGCGTACAGCTCGTGCACCGGGGCGGTCTCCACGATCCGGCCCGCGTACATCACGGCGATCTTGTCCGCGACGTCGGCGACCACGCCGAGGTCGTGGGTGATCAGGATCAGGCCCATGTTGTACTCGGCCTGAAGCTCGGCGAGCAGGTCCATCACCTGGGCCTGGACGGTGACGTCCAGGGCGGTGGTGGGCTCGTCCGCGATGATCAGGTCGGGCTGCAGGGAGAGCGCCATGGCGATCATGATGCGCTGGCGCATGCCGCCGGAGAACTGGTGCGGGTAGTCGTTCACCCGCTGCCGGGCGGCGGGGATGCGCACCCGGTCCATCAGCTCGATGGCCTTCTCCTTCGCCTCCTTCTTGGAGGCGCCCTGGTGCACCCGGAACATCTCGCCGAGCTGGTAGCCGACGCTGAGCACGGGGTTGAGGGCGGAGAGCGCGTCCTGGAAGATCATCGCGATCTTCTGGCCGCGGATCTTCCGGCGCTCCTCGTTGCCCATCGTGAGCATGTCCTGGCCGCGGTACAGGATCTGGCCCTGGGTCACCTTGCCCGGGGGCATGTCCAGGATGCCCATGATGGTCTGCGCCGTCACGGACTTGCCGGAGCCGGACTCGCCGAGGACGGCGAGGGTCTCGCCGGCCGCGACGGAGTAGTTGACGCCGTTCACGGCCTTGGCGATCCCGTCCCGGGTGTGGAACTCCACGTGGAGGTCCTTCACCTCCAGGAGAGGGGTGCCAACTTCGAGACGGTCGCTCTTCTGGCTGTTGTTCTCGATCACGGTGGTCATCGGGTCGTCACCTCTTCTCTCAGCGGAGCTTCGGGTCGAGGGCGTCGCGCACCGCGTCGCCGAGCATGATGAAGGCGAGCACGGTCAGGCTGAGCATGCCTGCCGGGAAGAACAGGGCGAACGGAGCCGTACGGATCAGCTTCTGGGCCGAGTTGATGTCGATGCCCCAGGAGATGGTCGGGTCCTGCAGGCCGATGCCGAGGAAGCTCAGCGTCGCCTCCAGGGCGATGTAGCCGCCGAGAGCGATGGTGGCGACGACGATCACCGGGGCGATCGCGTTCGGCAGGATGTGCTTGAACATGATCCGGCTGGTGCCGGCGCCGAGCGCCTTGGCCGCCGTCACGAAGTCGGACTGCTTGACGGTGATCACCGAACCGCGCATGACACGGGTCATCTGGGTCCAGCCCAGGGCGACCAGGGCGAAGACCACGCTCCAGATGGTGCGCGTGGCGAAGGCGTTGAGGATCACCAGCGAGCCGAGCAGCAGCGGGATGCCGAAGAAGATGTCGGTGATGCGGGAGATGATCGTGTCGACCCAGCCGCCGAAGTACCCGGCGACCATGCCGGCGATGCCGCCGAGGACGGTCGTACCGACGGTGACGGTGATGCCGACCACGACCGACGCGCGGGCGCCGTAGACGACGCGGGCGTAGATGCTGCGGCCCTGGCCGTCGTAACCGAACCAGTCCCCCTCGAAGAAGTGGCTGTAGTTCGGCGGCGTGTGGAAGTGAGTGCGCAGGTCGCCGGCCCGCGGGTCCACCGAGGTGAACAGCCCGGGGGCGATCGCGATCACGATCAGCAGCAGGATCAGCAGCGCGGAGATCACGAAGATCGGCTTGCGGCGCAGGTCGTGCCAGGCGTCGGAGCCGAGGCTGCGCGGCTTCTCCGGCTTGGCCGCCGGGACGTCGGCGGTGCGCTGGGCCGGGATGTTGTCCCCGGCGGTCTTCTTCTCTGTCAGGTCAGGCATACCGGATCCTCGGGTCCAGGACCGCGTAAAGCAGGTCAACGATCAGGCCGGCGGCCAGGTACACGATCACCAGGAAGGCCACGAAGCCGGAGACGGTCGCGCCCTCCTTCATGTTGATCGCTTGGTAGAGCGCGTGGCCGACACCCTGGACGTTGAAGATGCCTTCGGTGACGATCGCACCGCCCATCAGGGCGCCGAGGTCGGTACCGAGGAAGGTGACCACCGGGATCAGCGAGTTGCGCAGCAGGTGGGTGCCGATGACCCTCCGGCGCGGCAGGCCCTTGGCCGTCGCGGTGCGGACGTAGTCGGCCTTGATGTTCTCGGCTATGGAGGTACGGGTGAGACGCGCGACGTAGGCCAGCGACAGCGAGCCGAGCACGACGGCCGGCAGCACCAGCTGGGTGATGTCGTTGCTGTTCTGGACGGTCGGCGTGACCCACTTGAGGTTGGTGCCGAAGATCGTCTGGAAGAGGAAGCCCAGCACCGGGACCGGGATCGAGATCAGCAGCAGGGTGAAGACCAGCGCGCCCTTGTCGAAGATCTTGCCGCGGCGCAGACCCGCGAACAGGCCGATGCCGATGCCGAGCACGATCTCGATGGCGAACGCGAACAGCGCCAGCCGGACCGTGACCGGCAGTGCCTCGAGGATCTTGTCGAGCACCGGACGGCCGTCCGATGCCGTGCCGAAGTCCCCGGTGAGCAGACCCCCCATGTAGGAGAGGTACTGCTGGACCAGCGGCTGGTCCAGGTGCTGCTGGTGCTTCAGCGCGGCCAGCTGCACCGGGTCCGGCGCCTTGTCGCCCCACAGCGCTGCCAGCGGGTCGCCGGGCAGCAAGTGCACCATGAAAAAGATGAGTGCGGTTGTTCCGAGGAACACCGGGATCATCTGGAGCAGTCGCCTCGCGACAAAGCGCCCCATCGTGCCTCCATGTATGACTCTGCCGGGCCCGTCAACCCGGCCAGAGATAAGTCGGCGTGCCAACGGCCGGTGCCAGTCCTCGCCCTTGTGGGGATGGGACGGGCACCGGCCGTTGTCACCAGGTCAGGCGGTGCCGACCGATTACTTCTTGACCTCGACGTCGGTGTAGACCGGGTCGCCGAAGGAGTTGAACTTCACGTTCTGGACCTTGTTGGAGTAGCCGGAGCTGGTCTTGTAGTACCAGAGCGGGATGGCCGGCATGTCCTTGGCCAGAACGGCCTCCGCCTGCTGGTAGAGCTCGGCGGTCTTCTCGACCGAGGTCGCGGCGTCCGCCTGCTTCGCCAGGTTGTCGAACTCCGGGCTGGAGTAGCTGGCGTCGTTCGCGGCGGCACCGGTGCCGTAGACGTCCCGCAGGAAGTTGGCGTTCAGCGGGTAGTCCTGCACCCAGCCGGTGCGCATCATGCTGGGGACCTGCTTCTTCGTGACGATGTCACGCGAGGTCTTGAAGTCCGGCTTCGGGTCGCCGAGGCACTCGACGCCGGTGGCCTGGCGGATCGAGTTGCAGACCGCGTCGACCCACTCCTTGTGACCGCCATCGGAGTTGTAGAGGATGGTGATCTTGTTACCGGGAACGCCGCCACCCTCCTGGATCAGCTGCTTGGCCTTCTCCGGGTTGTACTTGCAGGCGTCGCCGCAGGTGCCGGCCTTGTAGCCCATGACGCCGGGCGCCACGAACGAGTCGGCGGGCTGGCGGGTGCCGTTCAGCACGGTCTTGGTGATGGTGTCACGGTCGATGGCCATCGACAGGCCCTGGCGGACCTTGGCCTTCTCCGGGGCGTTCCAGTCCGCGTTGTACAGCGCGAACGAGATGTTCTGGATGGCGCCCTGCGCCTGGTCGACGGCGCGCTTGCCCAGGTCGTCCTTGTACTTGGGCAGGTCGGTCGAGTCGACCTGGTCCAGCACGTCCAGGGTGTCGGACATCAGGTCCTTGTACGCGGCCTCGGGCGAGGTGTAGCTGCGGAAGACGATTCCGCCGTTCTTCGCCTTGTTGGTGCCCGTGTACTTGTCGTAGGCGGCCAGGGTGACGGCCTTGTTGTGCTCCCACGACACGAACTTGTAGGGGCCGTTGCCGACCGGCTTCTCGCCGTAGCCCTTCGGGTCCGCGAAGAAGCCCTCGGGCAGCGGGAAGAAGGCCGAGTAGCCGAGCTTGTACGTGAAGTACGAGACGGGGTTGGCCAGTTCGATGGTGAAGTGAGTGTCGTCGATGACCTTGAGGCCCGACATCTCCTTCGCCGTCGGGTCACCCTTGTCCGGGTGCACGGCGTCGTAGCCGACGATGTCCGAGAACCAGTCCGAGTTGATCTGGTTGTTCGCCGGGTTGGCCGACCAGTTCCAGGACTTCACGAAGGACTGGGAGGTGACCGGAGTGCCGTCGTGGAAGGTCCAGCCGGACTTCAGCGTGACGGTGAAGGTCTTCGAGTCGGTGGTCTCGATCTTGTCGGCCACCTGGTTGCGCAGTGCGCCGGTCGCGGGGTCGTAGTCGACGAGGCCCGTGAAGAGCTGCTTGACGATACGGCCGCCCTGGTTCTCCATGGCGTTCGCCGGCTGCAGCGGACGCTGCGGCTCGGCGCTCTGGTAGCTGAACACGCCCTGGGCGTTGACCGCACCATCGGAGCTGCCCCCGCTGGAGGAGTCGCTGCTGCTGCTACAAGCAGTCGCGGCAAGGGCGACCGCAACAGCTGCGACAACCCACTTGGCCTGGCTCCCACCACGCATCGGTGTGCCTCCTGAATTCGACGTTGCAACGAGGAGAGCACCGCGGAACGGTTTGTCACCTGGCCCGCTGTGCCGTCCGCGCTCGTGGTTTCGGCGCGCACCCCTGCGCGTTCACCCTTGACCCGAGCCTGACTGAACCCACTATCCGTCACGCACGGACACGAAAGTGACCAGTGACGATCTCAATTAGGTCACATGAACAGTCGGTAAGTTTCGAAAACCGGACATTTGAGACATAGCCAGACAGGCACCAAACGGACAGTCGTCACGGATGACGAACTGTCACGTCCGCTCAGCGGACACCCCGACGTGATGAGCGCTATTCCGTTAATAGCCGCCCCGACAACTTGGAGTAGTTGAAAAAGTTCGCCCCCCTCTCCATGGGAAAGGGGGGCGAATCATTCCGGCCAATGGCCGTTCAGTGCGTCCGGATCACGCCTTCTTGGCGCGCGAGGCAGTGCGTCCGCGGTCCTTCTGGTCGAGGACGACCTTACGGATGCGAACCGTCTCCGGAGTCACCTCGATGCACTCGTCCTCGCGGCAGAACTCCAGCGACTGCTCCAGCGAGAGCTTGCGCGGCGGGACGATCGACTCGGCCACGTCGGCGTTCGACGACCGCATGTTGGTGAGCTTCTTCTCCTTGGTGATGTTCACGTCCATGTCGTCGGCACGCGAGTTCTCACCGACGATCATGCCCTCGTACACCTCGGTGCCCGGCTCGCAGAAGAGCACGCCGCGCTCCTGCAGGTTGGTCATCGCGAAGGCGGTCACCACGCCGGCCCGGTCGGCGACCAGCGAACCGTTGTTGCGGGTGGTCAGGGTGCCGAACCACGGCTCGTGGCCCTCGTGGATCGAGTGCGCGATGCCGGTGCCGCGGGTGTTGGTGAGGAACTCGGTCCGGAAGCCGATCAGACCGCGGGACGGGACGACGAACTCCATCCGGACCCAGCCCGAGCCGTGGTTGGACATGTTGTCCATCCGGCCCTTGCGGATGCCCATGAGCTGCGTGACCGCGCCCATGTGCTCCTCCGGCACGTCCACCGTGAGGCGCTCGACCGGCTCGTGGGTCTTGCCGTTGACCTCCTTGGTGACCACCTGCGGCTTGCCGACGGTCAGCTCGAAGCCCTCGCGGCGCATGGTCTCGATCAGGATGGCCAGCGCCAGCTCACCGCGGCCCTGCACCTCCCAGGCGTCCGGGCGCTCGGTGTCCAGCACGCGCAGCGAGACGTTACCGATCAGCTCGCGGTCCAGGCGGTCCTTCACCTGGCGGGCGGTGACCTTGCGGTCCACCTTGGCACCGGACTTGGCGTCCGCGCCCTTGCCGCTGCCGCCACGGCCGACCAGCGGCGAGGTGTTGGTGCCGATGGTCATCGAGATGGCCGGCTCGTCCACCGTGATCAGCGGAAGCGCGACCGGGTTCTCCGGGTCGGCCAGGGTCTCGCCGATCATGATGTCGGAGATGCCGGCGACGGCACAGATGTCACCGGGGCCCGCCACCTCGGCCGGCTTGCGGGTGAGCGCCTCGGTCATCAGCAGCTCGGAGATGCGGACGTTCTGCATCGTGCCGTCACGCTTGATCCAGGCCACGGTCTGGCCCTTGCGCAGCTCGCCCTGCTCGACGCGCAGCAGCGCGATGCGGCCGAGGAAGTTGTCGGCGTCCAGGTTGGTGACGTGCGCCTGCAGCGGGGCGTCCTCGTCGTACGCCGGGGCCGGGACGTGCTCCAGCAGGGTGGAGAAGAACGGCTCCAGGTTGGTGCTGTCCGCCGGCACGGTGCCGTTCTCCGGCTTGGTCAGCGACGCGACGCCGTCACGGGCGCAGGCGTAGACGATCGGGAACTCGATCTGGTCCTCGTCCGCGTCCAGGTCCAGGAACAGGTCGTAGGTCTCGTTGATGACCTCGTCGATCCGGGAGTCCGGACGGTCGGTCTTGTTGATGCAGAGGATGACGGGCAGCCGCGCGCTCAGCGCCTTGCGCAGCACGAAGCGGGTCTGCGGCAGCGGCCCCTCGGAGGCGTCGACCAGCAGGACGACCGCGTCCACCATCGACAGGCCGCGCTCGACCTCGCCACCGAAGTCGGCGTGGCCCGGGGTGTCGATGATGTTGATGGTGATCGGCGCGCCACCATCCTTCGGGTGGTACTTGACCGCGGTGTTCTTCGCGAGAATGGTGATGCCCTTCTCGCGCTCCAGGTCGTTCGAGTCCATCATGCGGTCGTCGAGGTGCTGGTGGGCGGCGAAGGCGCCGGCCTGCTTGAGCATGGCGTCGACCAGCGTGGTCTTGCCGTGGTCTACGTGGGCGACGATGGCGACGTTACGGATGTCGTTGCGCGTGGGCATGCCTTGCGGATTCTCCCGGAATCGTGGGTTGCGGCGCCCGGCTGCGTGACGCGCACTTGCGATCCCTGTCGATCGCCGCCGCCCGTTCCGCCTGCTACTACCGGTCCACCCGCCGGGCATATGGACATGCCTCGGCTTCCTCCTATCGTACGGGGAAGCCCCCAGGTGGGCGGAAACGAGCAGGTCGGGCGGGATCAAGATCACAGGTGGGCGCCCGTCGTCCGGCTCCGGGGCGCCCTACGAGGCCCGGGCCCACCCCAGGTCCTGGAAGCGCGGCCAGGCGAAGCCGAAGGCGCCCGCGCCCGTCACGCCGTTCCGCACGCCGACCAGCTCCGGGCGCTGGTACAGCGGCACCGAGTGGCCGAGCTGCCAGATCCGTACGTCGGCCTGCTGCAGCAGGTCCAGCCGGGCCGCCGGGTCCGGCTCGGCGCCGGCCCGGTCGAAGAGCCGGTCGATCTCGTCGGTGCCGCTGCGGCCGTAGTTGGTGCCCGGGTCGAGCGCGCCGTCGAGGTCGGGGCGGGGTTTGGCGTAGGCGGGGCGCTGCTCGCTCGCCGGGCTGGGGCCGGCGGGCCAGGAGAAGAGTGCGAGGTCGTAGTCGCCGGCGGCCAGGCGGTCCCGGACGAAGGTCTCGGCGGGCGCGGTCACCGGGCTGACCGCGATCCCGGACTCGGCGAGGACGGCGGTGAGCGCGTCGGCGGTGCGCTTGGCGGTCGCCGAGCCGGCCGGGACGAGCAGGGTGAGCGCGAGTTCCCTGCCGTCCTTCGTCCGGGTGCCCCCGCCCGGGGGCCGCTTCCAGCCCGCCTCGTCCAGCTGCCGGGCCGCGTCCGGCGGTCCGGCCGCCGCGCTGTTGTCCCGGTAGCCGTCCTGGTCCGCGGCGAGCAGGTGGTTGCCGAGCGGCACGGCGGGCAGGCCGAGCGGGGTGAGCGCGGCCTCGGCGATCCGCCGCCGGTCGACGGCCCGGGCCAGCGCCCGACGGACCGCCGGGTCGGTGAGCGGGGTCCGGGCGGCGTTGACGGTGAGCTGGGTGAGTGAGGCCGCGGCGGCCCGGTGCACGGTGATGCCGGGCAGGGCCTGGGCCCGCCGCAGGGCCTGCGCCGATGCCTCGGGCGCGGCCGCGGGCGGCGCTGCGCCCGGGGTGGCCGTGGTGGGCCCTGCGCCCGGGGTGGCCGTGGTGGGCGCCGGCGCCGCCGCCCGGTCCACCGCGGTGGTGAGCGGGGCGATGTCCAGCCGGTTCCGGTCGAGCGCGTCGAGCCGCTGCTCGGGCTGGGTGGAGAGGAAGTCGATCCGGTCGGTCTTGGGCACGTCGCCCCACCAGCGCGGGTTGCGTTCCAGGCTGACCCGCCCGCCCTCGGTGTCGTACCGGGAGAGGTTGTACGGCCCGGCGCTGGGGTGTGTCCCGCCGGTCAGTGCCCGGTTGAAGGCGTCGGGCGTGGCCGTGTCGGCGGCCGGGTAGAGCGGCGCGAACAGCGAGCGCCATTCGGCGTAGGGCCGCCGGAAGGTGACGCGTACCTCGTGCGGGTCGGCGCCCTGGGTGATCGAGTCGATGGCGTCGTACCCGGCGGGGTGCCCGCCCCGGTAGGCCGGGTCCAGGCCGGAGAGCGCGGCCCGCTGCGCGGCGAGGTCCGCGGCCCTGAGCGGGGTGCCGTCGCTCCAGACGGCGCGCGGGTTGAGCCGGTAGGTGACGACCTGCGGCTGCTGCCCGGGCGGGGTGGACTCGGCGCCGGCCAGGTAGTCCGGGTCGGGGGCGAGTCGGCCGTGCTCGTCGGGCCGGAACAGCGAGGGGTACAGCGCGTGGGCGATCAGTGCCGAGTCGGCGGTCGCCGCGCCCTGGTAGACGTTCAGCGTGGCCGGGGTGCGGTCCACCGCCCAGCGCAGCGTTCCGCCGGCCCGGACGGCGGTGCGGTCGGCGGGCGTGACGTCCCCGGTGCGGGCCGTGGGGTCGGCCCGGACGGGTACGGGGGCGGGGGTCCGGGCGGGGGTGTGCCCGTCGGAGCAGCCGCCGAGGCCGGCGGCGATCAGCAGCGCGGCGGCTGCGGCGGTGAGCTGGCGGACGCGCATGGCGGCCATCGAACGCCGCGCCCGTCGGCCGGGCCCGGATCGACACGGTGGGCCGTGGGTGACTGCACCCGTTCGGCCCACCGGCCGGGTGGCTACAGGGCCAGCTCGAACCAGACGATCTTGCCCTTGGGCGTGCGGCGGCTGCCCCAGCGCTCGGCCAGCAGGCTGACCAGTTGCAGGCCGCGCCCGCCCTCGTCGGTCTCCTGGGCGCGCCGCTGCCGGGGCTGGGCGTAGCCGTCGTCCCAGACCTCGCAGACCAGGCCGCGATCGCGCAGCAGCCGCAGCCGGATCTCGCCCCGGCCGTGCTTGAGCGCGTTGGTGACCAGTTCGCTGACCAGCAGTTCGGTGGTGTCGACCAGTTCGTCCAGCCCTCGGGCCAGCAGCCAGCTGCAGGCCAGTTCGCGGGCCTTGGCGACGGAGGTGGGCTCGGGGGGCAGGAACCACTGGCCGACGGCGTCCTCGGGGAAGCCGTGGACCTGGGCCATCAGCAGGGCGATGTCGTCCTCGCCGTGGTGCGGGTTGAGCTCGCCGAGCACGTGGTCGCAGAGGTCTTCCAGGCCCTTGCCCTCGGCGGAGAGCGCCGCGCGGAAGGCCCGCAGGCCCTCGTCGAGCTGGTGCTTGCGGCTCTCCACCAGGCCGTCGGTGTAGAGGGCGAGCACGGCGCCGTCCGGGAGGAGGAACTCGACCTCCTCGAAGGGCTCGCCGCCGACGCCGAGCGGCAGGCCGGGCGGCACGTCGAGCGTCCGGGCGCTCTCGCCGGGGCTGAGCAGGACGGGCGGCAGGTGGCCGGCGTTGGCGAAGACGCAGCGGCGGGTGACGGCGTCGTAGACCGCGTAGACGCAGGTGGCCAGGTAGACCTCGCGGGCCTCTTCGTCGGCCGTCGAGGTGAGCCGCCCGTACGGGGTGGGGGGGCCGGCCGGCACGGAGTCGTCGCCGAGGCCGCGGGCGATCTCGTCCAGGGCGCCGAGCACCTCGGCGGGGTCGAGGTCGAGCATGGCGAGGGTGCGGACGGCGGTGCGCAGCTGGCCCATGGCGACGGCGGCGCGCAGGCCGCGGCCCATCACGTCGCCGATGACCAGCGCGGTGCGGTTGCCGGGCAGCGGGATGACGTCGAACCAGTCGCCGCCGACCTCGGTGTTGTTGTTGCTGGGCAGGTAGCGGCAGGCGATCTCCAGGCCGCTGGCGGCCGGGTTGCCCGGGGGCAGCAGGCTGCGCTGGAGGATCAGCGCGCGCTCGTGCTCGCGGCGGTAGAGCCTGGCGTTGTCGATGCAGACGGCGGCGCGGGCGACGAGTTCCTCGGCGATCGCGACGTCGCGGGCGTCGAAGGGCTCGCTGCCGATGGCGCGGGAAAGCTGGACGAGGCCGAGCACCTGGTCGCGGGCGACGAGCGGGACGATCAGGGTGGAGCGCAGCAGCGGGTCGCGCCCGGGCTCGGGGACGACGCTGCGGCCGGTGCGCAGCGCCCGGGCGTGCGGGGAGCGGCGCGGGTAACAGAGGGTGCCGCCGGCTTCGGCGATGGGCAGGCCGGTGACGGAGCCGAGCACCGAGGAGGCGCCGCCGATCACGCTGGAGACGGCGACCCGGCGCAGTTCGCCGCTGCCGTCGGTGAGCACGGTGTCGCCGAGCCGGCCGGCGCTGGGGACGGTCTCGCCGGAGAGCAGCGCGGTGTACAGGTCGACGGTGGCGAGGTCGCAGAACGGGGGGACGACGACGTCCAGCAGTTCCTTGGCGGTGGTCTCCAGGTCGAGGGTGGAGCCGATGTGCGCGCTGGCCTCGTTGAGCAGGGCGAGGTTGCGGCGCACGCCGTCGGCCTCGCGCTCGGCGACGTGCCGGCTGGTGACGTCGGAGACCTGCCCGGCGACGCCGGTGGGCTGCCCGGCGGCGCCGTTGAGGCGGTAGAGCGAGACGGCCCAGAGCCGGTTGCCCTCGCGGGTCGGGACGGCGGCGTGGAAGCGCAGGTCGAAGACGGGTTCGCCGGTGGCGAGGACCTTGCGCAGGGCGGCGGCGAGCCGGTCGGCCTCGGACGACGGGAAGAGGTCGTGCGCGGTGAGGCCCTCCAGGTCGGCGGGGACGAGGCCCATGCCGGAGGCGAAGGCGTCGTTGACCCGCTGGAGCCGCAGCCGGTCGTCGAACAGCACGAAGCCGGTGGGCGTCTGCCCGAAGACGGCCTCGGAGGCGGCGAGGTCGGTCTCGATCCGGCGCAGCCGTCCGAGGTCGACGGCCAGGCAGGTGGCGCCCGCGGTGGGCAGGGCGCTGTCGGGCATCAGGTAGAGCTCGGCGAGGCCTTCGCTGCCGCCGGCTTCCCGGTAGGGGGCGGTGCCGACCCACTCCTCGCCGGCGAGGGTGCGCTCCAGCCGGGCGCGGCCGCGCTGCCAGAGCTCACGGGGGACGAAGGTGGTGATCGGGTCGGCGCCGACGGCTTCGGCGGCGGGGACGCCGAAGAACTCGGCGGCGCGCTCGCTCCACTGGCTGATCCGCCCGTCGGGGCCGATCGCGAAGGTGGCGACCCGGATGTAGTCGTAGATCGAGCCGGGGTCGCCCGCGCCCCACGACCGGGCCTCGGCGGCGGGGTGGCCGCCGCGGCGCACGGCGTCGCCGCCGGGCAGGGCCGCCGGCACGGGCAGGTGCGGGGAACCGGCCTGCCCGGGTACGGCGGCATGACCGCTGCTGCTCGGCGCGCTCCGCGCCGGAGTGCTGTTCAACGGACCGACCCCTCCAACCCGCGACCGTCCGGATGTCGAGAAGACCGAGTATTCATCATCGAGGGGTACGTTCACACGCCCTCAACATCACAACATCAGATCGGGCGAAGGTTTTTGTCCTATCGCCCGCGCAACCACAATGCCACGCTCGCGCCCCCTGCCGGAGCGTGCGCTCCCCCCGGGCCCCCGATGGCATATGCGGCACCGCTCTCCTGGCGCTCCGGCCGGCCCTCTTCGGCTCCCGGCTGACGGCTGACGGCTGACGGCTCACCGCTCACGGCCGCCCGCCTGCGACTCGCGGCTCGCGGCTCGCGGCTCGCGGCTCACGACTCGTCGGGCTCACTACCCTCCAGCGCCTGCTCGAACCAGACCACCTTGCCGATCCCCTCGGCCCGGGCTCCCCAGCGCAGTGCCAGCCGGCGGACCAGCTCCAGGCCCCGGCCGCCCTCGTCGGCCTCGGCCGCGTGCCGCTCCCGGGGCGGGTCGGGCAGCGGGTCGGAGATCTCGACCAGCAGCGTCTCGCCGAGCGTCAGCCGCACCCCGATCGGGGCGCTGGCGTACCGGACGGCGTTCGTGACCAGCTCGCTGACCAGCAGCTCGGCGGTGTCGGTGAGCGCTTCGACGTGCCACTCGGCGAGCGTGGAGCGGACCAGCCGGCGGGCCCGGGAGACGGCGGTGGGCTCGGCGGGCAGGGTCCAGCCGGCGGTCGGGGTGCCGGCCTGGCCGTGGCCCAGCCGGGCCAGCAGCAGCGCGACGTCGTCCGGCTCACGGCCCTGCTCCATGGTGTCGAGCACCGCCTCGCAGGCGGCCTGGATGGAGGCGTGCGACTGCTGGAGGACGGTGAGCAGCCGGCCGAGGCCGACGTCCAGGTCCTTGTCCCGGGACTCGACCAGGCCGTCGGTGCACAGCGCGAGCAGGCTGCCCTCGGGGATCTTCAGTTCGATCGACTCGAACGGCACTCCGCCCACGCCGAGCGGGGCGCCGGAGGGCAGGTCGAGGATCCGGCCGGCGCCGCCGGGCAGCGGGCCACCGGTGCGGGTCGGCTCCTTCAGCTCCTCGCCGGGCACCACCAGCACCGGCGGGATGTGCCCGGCCTTGGCGACGGTCAGCCTGGCCGTCGCCGGGTCGAAGACCGCGTAGATGCAGGTTGCGAGCAGCGCCTCGTCGGGGCCCTGGGCGAGGTCGTCGGCCAGCTCGTGGACGTGCCGCAGGAGGACGTCCGGCGGCAGGTCGAGGGCGGCCAGCACCCGGACGGCGGTGCGCAGCCGGCCCATGGTGGCGGCGGCCCGCAGGCCGTGGCCCATCACGTCGCCGACCACCAGGGCGGTGCGGTCGCCGGGCAGCGGGATGACGTCGAACCAGTCGCCGCCGACCTCGGTGCCGCTGCTTCCGGGCACGTACCGGTAGGCCACCTCGACGCCGGTGGGCTGCGGGACCTGCTGCGGGAGCAGGGTGCGCTGCAGGGTGAGCGCGGCGGTGCGCTCGCGGGCGTAGAGGCGGGCGTTGTCCAGCGAGCTGCCGGCCCGGTCGGCCAGCTCGACGGTGAAGGCGAGGTCGTCCCGGTCGAAGCCCTCCCGGTAGCCGGCCCGGCTGACCAGCAGCAGACCGATCACGATGCCCCGGGCGCGCAGCGGGACGACCAGCATCGAGTGCACGCCGAGGTCGCGGGCGGCCTGCATCTTGGGGTCGCCGGGGTAGGTGACGTCGTCCAGTTGGTCGGCGCCGGAGAGCAGTTCGGGCACACCGGTGCGCAGCACCCGGCCGCAGGCGGAGTCCTCGGCGAAGGTGATCCGGGCGCCGCGGCGCAGCATCACGTCGACCTCGGGGCCGTCCTGGACGGAGGCGGTGCCGAGCTGGAGCAGCGAGGTGCGCCGGTCGTGGCCGTGCCGGGGCAGGTCGTCGCCGTGCGCGACGGCCTGGAGGAGGATCACCGCCGAGTGGTCGGTGAGCCGGGGGACGACCGAGCCGGCGAGCTCCTGGGCGATCCGGGAGGCGTCCAGCAGGTCGCCGACCCGGGAGCCGAACTCGTTGAGCAGCGAGAGCCTGCGCCGGGCGTGCTCGACCTTCGCGACGGCCCGGTAGCGCTCGGTCACGTCCATCACGGTGCCGGAGATGCCGAGCACCCGGCCGGAGCGGTCGGTCATCCGGCTGTAGGAGATCGAGCGGTAGCCGGCCCGGGTGGTGACCGGGGAGGCCAGGGTGACGTCGATGACCGGTTCGCCGGTGGCCAGCACCTGGCGCTGGATGGCGGTGATCTCGTCGGCGGCCCGCTCCGGCAGGGTCTCGCCGGTGGTGCGGCCGACGTGGTCCTCCAGGGCGACGCCGTTCATCTCGGCGAGGGTCTGGTTGACGGCGGTGTAGCGCAGTCCGGTGTCCAGGATGGCGATGCCGAGCGGGGACTGCTCGAACAGTGCGTCGCGCACCGCGAGGTCCCGCTCGATGGCCCGTACGGCCTCCTCCTCGGCCAGGCTGACCTGCAGGAACGGGGTGCCGTCCCCGTCGACCAGGAGGGAGATCCGGGCGTCCACGGCGATCGGCACGCCGTCCCGGTCGCGCAGCTCGGCGTGGCCGGCCCAGCGCCCGTTCCGCAGGGTGTCCTGGATCGCGGCGCGGATCCGGCCGACCTGCTCCTGGTCGGCGATCAGCTCGTCGATCCGGCGGCCGACCAGCAGCTCGTTCGGCCAGCCGAGCAGTTCCTCGGCGGCCGGGCTCCAGAGCACCACCCGGCCCGCGGTGTCCAGGATCGCGATGGCGACCTTGAGCATGTCGAGCAGGCTGCCCTCCG
Organism: Streptomyces sp. NRRL S-350; assembly: GCF_000719705.1. Taxonomy (GTDB): domain Bacteria; phylum Actinomycetota; class Actinomycetes; order Streptomycetales; family Streptomycetaceae; genus Kitasatospora. Next base: position 105,607 of record NZ_JOHO01000011.1, read on the forward strand.
CCGGGGCACCCAGGCCGCTCGGGGTGTCGCCGGGCCCGCCGGGGAACGGCCGGCCGGGGCGGCTGCGCAGGCCGCTCCGGGCTCCCGCCTCGGGCAGCGCCAGGGTCGGCGCCGGCTGGGCGGGCCGCGCGGCCTCGGGGGCGGTGACGGTGCCCCGCCGGCGCCCGGTCGACGGCTGGGAGGCGGCCGGACGGGCGGCGCGGCGCAGCCGGGCGCGGGCGGCGGCGCTCCCCGCGCTGCCTGCCCGCCGCTCTCCCCCGCCGCCGTTCCCGGTACTCGACACCGAGGAGGCCTCCGGCTCTGGTCGGGATCGGCGTCGCCGGCTGGGGACGGCTCACCGATGGTGACGAATAGTGCCGAAAAGTGACATACCCAGCAGAACCCAGGCTATCCCGGCCGTCGACTCCACTTGTCCGATTGACCTACCCGGCGGACTGCGCGTCGCCCGTTCCCGGCCTGGTCAGCAGCCCGGCGACGTGCGGCAGCACGTCCCGGTCGTGATCGATCCAGTCGACGGCGTCCAGCTCGTCCGGGCCCAGCCAGCGCAGCGCGTCGTGGTCCTGCAGCGCACGCGGCTCGCCGGCCAGCAGTTCGGCGGCCCAGAACCGCAGCTCCAGGCCGGGGCGCACGGCCCACGCGCCGGGCAGCCGGGACAGCGCACGCGCCCGGACGCCCAGTTCCTCCAGCAGTTCGCGCTCCAGCGCCTGCGCCTCGGTCTCGCCGGGCTCGGCCTTCCCGCCCGGGAACTCCCACCGCCCGGCCACCGCCTCCGGCGCGCTGCGGCGGGCGGCGAGCACCCGGCCGTCGCGGACCAGAGCGCCGCCGACCACGATCCGGGGCTCCGCGGGGCGGTCGGCGGCCCGCTCCACGGGCTGTGCGGCGTGCGTGGCGTGCGTGGCGTCCATGGGCCCGACCCTACGGCCTCAGGCGTTGCGCGGTGCGCCGTCGTCGGAGCCGGCCACCCGGGCCGGCCGCGCCGCCCCGGCCTCCTCGACCCAGTACAGCTGTTTGTGGCCGCGCGCCTCGAACTCGGCGGCCAGCCGCTGCGCCCCGGCCCGGTCCAGGTCCGCCGCGACCAGGAACCGGTTGCCGCTGTCGTCCTGCCGCATCACCCGGTAGGTGCCCATGGCGGGAGGGTATCCGGCGCGCACCGGGCGTGGGGCCGGTTCCGGACGCCGTCGCGCCCCCGGCTCGCGTGGGGGTCGGGCCGGGGGCACGACGGGGACGCTACGCCGGGCGCGCTTCCGGCAGGTACGGCCGCGGTTAACGGCCGGTAACCGCGGCCGCGGCGGCTCAGACCCGAAGGTCGGGCGCCTGCTCGCCGGTGGGCAGGCCGAGCGTGCGGCGGATCTCCACGGACATCGGCACCGTCTTGGCCACCAGCGTCCTGGCCCGGCGCAGGTCACCGTCCAGGTCGTGGCCGGAGGCCGCGGCGTCCCAGACGGCGGCCGCCTGCGACTGGGCGTCGGCCAGCTTGGCGATCTTCGGCTGGACGTCGGCCGGAAAGCTCGCGGCCGACCCGCCCAGCGCGGCGGCCTCGGTGCGGGAGGCGGCGGCCATCCGCCCGGCCCAGGCCCGGTAGTCGGCCTCCGCGGCGGAGACGTCCTTCTTGGGCTGGTCCAGGAAGGTGCCGTCGAAGCCCCGGACGGCTTCCAGGTAGGCCAGCTGAGGCGCGGTCAGGCTGCCCCGGTCGGTGCGGACCGTGCCCCGGTGCTGGTCCTCGCGGTCCTCGAAGCCGCAGGTGACGTACCGTTCGCCGGCCGCCCAGTTGACGGCGGTCGGGTACAGGTAGACGTCACCCATGCCGTCCGGGACGGCCCACTGGTCCAGGGCGTAGTCGTCCAGCACCTTGCGGCACAACTGGACGGCCGACTCGCGGACCTCGCCCTCGCCCGGGTACGGGCCGTTGCTGACCGGGAGCCCGGCGGTGCCGGCCACCTCGCCGTGGTGCGGCTCGGAGCAGGCGACCCGGCGCACCCAGTACACCGTCTCGTCGCCGTCCCCGCCGGTCACCGAACCGCCCTCGGGGGAGCTGTAGCAGTCGCCCGCCTTGAGCGCGGACCAGTGGACGGAGCCGGCCGGCGCGTGCGGGGCCTGGCCGAACCGGCCGGGGCGGGCGGAGCCGAAGTCCCCCGCCCCGAGGAGCAGGGCGAGCAGCAGCGTGCCGATCGTGCCGAGCACCAGACCCGTCACCGCCATGCCGAAGCCGCGCTCCTTGCGGCGGTTGATCTGGACCAGCGCCACGATGCCGAACACCAGGGCCAGCGGCGCCACCAGGACCAGGCCGGTCACCAGGGAGCCGATCGCGAAGCCGTTGCTGGGGGCGGCGGCCGGGGGGAAGCCCGGACCGTACGGGGGGCCCGGGCGGAAGCCGGACTGCGCGGCGGGTGTGACGGAGGCCCAGCCGCCCGCGGGCAGCGGGTGCGGCGGTTGGGGCGGAGCCGACGACGGCAGGGGGACGGCCTGCGGGTGCACGGCCTGCGGGTGGACGGCCTGCGGGGGCGCGGGAGCGGGCGGCTCGGGGGCGGCCCAGGGGTCGACGGGTGCGGGCGCGGGCGCGGGCGCGGGCGCGGGCGGCGGGGTGTCGACGGGCGTCGTCCCAGGGGCCTGCGCGGGATCGACGGCTTCCTTGCGGAAGTCCACCCGGGGGTCCTGGCCCGCCGCCGGGCCCGCGCCGGTGTCCGTACCCGGGTGCGGCCCCGAATCCGGCCCCGTCCGCGCGGGCTCGTCCGCCGCCGGGGCGAGCAGCTCGGGCTCAGGCTTGGACACGTGGACTCCCCCAACCCGCCGGAGCGGGCATCGGCTCGGCGTTCGGCGCCATGGCTCGGGCCCGAACGGGCCCGATGTGAACGGTCGCGCGACTTTACCCGATCTTTCCGAACGCCTGCCCGCGCCCACCCGGCCCCCGCCGTCCGCTCAGCGCTCAGCGCTCAGGCCGATGCCCCGCCTCAGGCCTCAGCCCCAGGCCCCAGGCCCCGGCATCAGCCGCGGGCCAGGATCTCACCGTGCAGCATCGAGAACCAGCCGTCACCGGCGGTGCTCCACTCCCGCCAGCCGGCCGCGATCAGTTCCGGCTCGCCCGGGTCCGCGTAGCCCCGCTCCACCACCGTCCGGCCCAGCGCCGTGCCGGTCACCCGGTCCGCCCACATCCCGCCCCACCAGGCGCGCTGCTCGGGCGTCGCATACGTCCAGGTGGTGGCGCCCGCGGTGACCTCGGCGAAGCCGGCCGCACGCGCCCAGGACAGCAGCCGCCGACCGGCGTCCGGCTCGCCGCCGTTGGCGCGGGCGGTCCGCCGGTACAGCTCCAGCCACCGGTCCAGCGCGGGCACCTCGGGGAACCAGGTCATCGAGGCGTAGTCGACGTCGCGCGCCGCGACCACCCCGCCGGGGGCCACCACCCGCCGCATCTCGCGCAGCGCGGCCACCGGGTCGGCCACGTGCTGCAGCACCTGGTGGGCGTGCACGACGTCGAACTCCCCGTCCCGGTAGGGCAGTCGGCGGACGTCGGCGCGCTCGAAGACGACGTTGGACAGGCCGCGCGCGGCCACGTGTCCGGCGGCCTGCTCCAGCACCTCGGCAGAGGTGTCCACGGCCACCACCCGGCCGTCCGGGCCGACCAGCTCGGCCAGGTCGGCGGTGATCGTTCCGGGTCCGCAGCCGATGTCCAACAGCGCCTGGCCGGGGCGCAGTTCGGGCAGCAGGTAGGCGGCCGAGTCGGCGGCGGTACGGGAGCGGTGCGAGCGCAGCACGGCCTCCTGGTGGCCGTGGGTGTAGACGGCGGCGGGCTGCGGTCCGGACATGGGATCCCCCTGGGGTGTGGTCGGCCTTCCGTGCTCCGAGGCCTCCGACGCTACTCCTCGTCCCGCATGCCGAGAAGATCCGTCTCACCTGTCGACCATCCGAGGCGCCACCCGCCCCCGGCCGCCGTACCGTGGAGGCGCCCCCGACAGAACGGTCCCCGCCCATGCCCGGCCCGCGCCCCTTCGTCCTGCTGAGCGCCGCCGTCTCGCTCGACGGCCACCTCGACGACGCCTCCGCCGACCGGCTGCTGCTCTCCAACGCCGCCGACTTCGACCGGGTGGACGGGGAGCGCGCGGCCGCCGACGCGGTCCTGGTCGGCGGCAACACCCTGCGCGCCGACAACCCGCGCCTGCTGGTCAACGACCCCGCTCGCCGGGCCGCCCGACTGGCCGCCGGCCGGCCCGAGCACCCGCTCAAGGTGACGCTCAGCGCGAGCGGCGCCCTCGACGGGGAGCTGCGGTTCTGGCACACCGGCGGCGCCAAGGTCGTCTACACCACCGACGCCGGGGCGACCGCGCTGCGCCCCCGGCTGGACGGGCTGGCCGAAGTGGTCGCGCTCGGCGGCGCGGTGGACCTCGGCGCGGTGCTGGACGACCTCGGCGCGCGCGGCGTGCGGCGGCTGATGGTCGAGGGCGGCGGGGGCGTGCACACCCAGTTCCTCGCCCGGGGCCTCGCGGACGAGCTGCAGCTGGCCGTCGCCCCGCTGCTGGTCGGCCAGGCCGAGGCGCCCCGGTTCGTCCGCCCGGCGGCGTTCCCTGGGGGGCCGACCCGGCGGATGCGACTGCTGGAGGCACGTACCGTGGGCGACGTCGTCCTGCTCAGGTACGCCCCCAAGGAGCCCGCGCCGTGAACCGCCACACGACCACCGACCTCGACCACCTGCGCCGGGCCGTCGAACTCTCCCGCCGCTGCCCGCCGTCCGGGACGGCCTTCTCGGTCGGCGCGGTGATCGTCGGCGCCGACGGCGAGGTGCTGGCGCAGGGGTACAGCCGGGAGGCGGACGCGCACGACCACGCCGAGGAGGCGGCCCTGGCCAAGCTCCCGGCCGGCGACCCCCGGCTGCGCACGGCGACCGTCTACAGCTCGCTGGAGCCCTGCGGGCAGCGCGCCTCGCGCCCGGTCCCGTGCGCCCGGCTGCTCATCGCGGCGGGCGTCCCGCGCGTGGTGGTCGCCTGGCGCGAGCCGGACCTGTTCGTGGCCGCCTGCCAGGGGACGGCGCTGCTGGAGGCGGCCGGCGTCGAGGTGGTGGAGCTGCCGGAGCTGGCCGCGGAGGCCCGTGCGGTCAACGCCCACCTGCTCGGCTGATGTTTTGTATCATTAAGGAACAAACAGCTCGCGTTCGTCCCACCCAGGAGCCCCCATGCCCGCCGCCCCCGTCCGGCTGACCGCCCGCGCCCTCCTCCTGGACATGGACGGCACCCTGGTCAACTCCGACGCCGTCGTCGAACGCTGCTGGGGCCGCTGGGCCGAGCGGCACGGCCTGGAGCCGGCCGAGGTGCTCGCCGTCGCCCACGGACGCCAGGGCCACGCCACCATGGCCGCCCTCCTGCCCGACCGCCCCGCCGAGGTCAACCTCGCCGAGAACGAGCGGATGCTCGACGAGGAACGCGCCGACACCGAAGGCGTCGTCCCGATCCCCGGCGCGCCCGCCTTCCTCGCCTCACTGGCCGGCCTCCCGCACGCCCTGGTCACCTCCGCCGACCAGCCGCTCGCCCGGATCCGGATGCACGCCGCCGGCCTGCCCCTGCCGCCCGTCCTGGTCACCGCCGAGTCCGTCGGCGCCAGCAAGCCGGACCCGGAAGGCTTCCTCAAGGGCGCCGCCGCCCTCGGCTTCGCCCCCTCCGACTGCCTCGCCCTCGAGGACTCCGGTGCCGGCATCGCCGCCGCCAGGGCCGCCGGAACGCGCGTCCTCGGCATCGGCCCCCGCGCCGCCGCCCACCACCCGGACGCCCACGCCGACACCCTCACCGCCGTCACCGTCACCGCAACCCCGGACGGCCTGCTCACCATCACCGTCGACTGCGGGGAATGAACACCGAACCGCCTTCGAAACCATGCCGCCGAGGACGTTCTCGTACGCCCCGAGCAGCCGGCGGGCGTTCACCGGCGAGTGGGGGAGGGTCGGGCTCCATGGAGTCCGACCCTCCCCGACCTGCACACTTGCCAGATCAAGTGACACGAAGTAGCGAACTGATCACATATTGAAGCGGAACGTCCATCACAAGGCTGTGACCTGCGAAGATGCCGATCCCGGCGGCCCAAGTCAGCACAGAATCAGCACGGTGACTCGAACTCGCAGCCAGCCATCAGTAGTGGTAGCGGGCGGCCAGAACGATGATCTCCCGGTCCGTCACCAAGTAGACGAGACGGTGCTCGTCGTCGATCCGCCGCGACCAGGCCCCGGGCAAGTGGTACTTCAGTGGCTCGGGCTTGCCAATGCCAGTGAACGGGTCGCGCAACACGTCCTCGATGAGCTTGTTGATCCGAGCGAGCATCTTGCGGTCGCTCTTGAGCCAGGAGGTGTAGTCCTCCCAGCCGGTCTCCTCGAAGACGAGCCTCACGCGGCACCCTTCTCGCCATCCGCCGCATCAGGGTGGATGAGCTCCCGCTCGGAAAGCCCTATGCCGCCAAGGGCGTTCTCATACGCCTTGAGCAAGCGGCGGGCATTCACGGGAGAGCGCAACAGGTAGGAGCCTTCACGCAAGGCGGCATAGTCCTCGGCCGAGACGAGCACGGCATTTCCGTGCTTGGAGACGATCTCAATGGCCTCGTGATCGTCGTTGACCTTCTTGATCAACGGGAAGAGAGCCTTGCGCGCCTCGCTGGCAGTGATCGACATCGACTGAACTCCCTCCACGACTAGTACCACATAACGTACCACTCAAGTGAATGCGACGGGCCGAAGAAGTCAGCACCAAGTCAGCACGGAAAAGGGATCGGGGCCCACCTCAAGGGAGGTGGGCCCCGTCCGACCTGCTCGTTTGACAGATCGATCTATCTCAAAGTAATCAAACGCTCACACGTTGAAGCGGAACTCGACCACGTCGCCGTCCTGCATGACGTAGTCCTTGCCCTCGATGCGGGCCTTGCCCTTGGAGCGGGCCTCGGCGATGGAGCCGGCCTCGACCAGGTCGTGGAAGGAGATCACCTCGGCCTTGATGAAGCCCTTCTGGAAGTCGGTGTGGATGACTCCGGCGGCCTCGGGGGCGGTGGCGCCCTTCTTGATGGTCCAGGCGCGGGTCTCCTTGGGGCCTGCCGTCAGGTAGGTCTGCAGGCCGAGGGTGTCGAAGCCGACCCGGGCGAGGGTGGCGAGGCCGGGCTCCTCCTGGCCCATGGACTGGAGGAGTTCGAGGGCCTCGTCGTCGTCCAGCTCGATCAGCTCGGACTCGATCTTGGCGTTGAGGAAGATCGCCTCGGCGGGGGCGACCAGTTCGCGCTGGGCGTTCTTGAAGTCCTCGTCGGCCAGCTCCTCCTCGTCGACGTTGAAGACGTAGAGGAAGGGCTTGGCGGTCAGCAGGTGCAGGTCGCGGATCGGGGCGGTGTCGAAGCCGGCCTCGAAGAGGGTCTTGCCGGTCTCCAGGATCGCCTGCGCGGCCTCGGCGGCGGCCAGCACGGGGGCGGTGTCCTTCTTGAGGCGCGCCTCCTTCTGGAGCCGCGGCAGGACCTTCTCGACGGTCTGGAGGTCGGCGAGGATGAGCTCGGTGTGGATGGTCTCGATGTCGTCCTTGGGCGACACCTTGCCGTCCACGTGCACCACGTCCGGGTCGGTGAAGGCGCGCACGACCTGGCAGATCGCGTCGGACTCGCGGATGTTGGCGAGGAACTTGTTGCCCAGGCCCTCGCCCTCGCTGGCGCCCCGCACGATGCCTGCGATGTCGACGAAGTCGACGGTGGCCGGGAGGATGCGCTGGGAGCCGAAGATCTCGGCGAGCTTGGCCAGCCGCGCGTCCGGGACGCCGACCACGCCGACGTTCGGCTCGATGGTGGCGAACGGGTAGTTGGCCGCCAGCACGTCGTTCTTGGTCAGGGCGTTGAACAGGGTCGACTTGCCGACGTTCGGCAGGCCGACGATTCCGATCGTGAGCGACATGAAGCGCAGTCCCGGGGGCTTGGAGGAGTTGGGTCGGCACCGTGCGGGCCGACCCCCAAGTCTACGGGCAGCGCCCGCGGGGCCCGACTCGTCGGTCGACACCGCCCGGGGCCCGGCGGTTCGGGCCGGTCGCCGGGCCTGCCGGCGGTGTGGAAGCGGCCGGTGGCCGAGCAGGACGACCCGTCCGAGCGACGATCACACGACTACGCCGTCCGGAGACACGGACCAGGACCTGAACGGTCCATTACACAGTGTGGCGATGATCGGACCGTACGTTGGGCGGGTGGAGCAGAGGATCCGTACCCAGCCGCCAGGGCCCAGACGCCGTCCGCCGAACGGCGCGGCCGCAGCCGCCGTCCCCGGTCCAGGCCGGGCTCCCGAGACCGGCGGGGCCTCCGCGAGGCCCGCTCCCTCGTCCCGGCTGCGCCCGGTGGCCGGCCCGCCCGACGCCGTCCGTCCGGCCGCCCCGCGGCTGCGCCTGCCGTTGCGCGGGCGCGGCGGCGCGCAGTTGTACGGGCGGCGCCGGACGGGCCGGCCGACCCGGCTGACGGCCGTCGGCACCGGCGTGGTCGCCACCCTGGCCACGGTCGCGGTGGCGGGCGCGGACCGGTTGCTCTTCGACGATCTCGGCTGGCTGTTCGGCCTCGGCTACCTGGTGGTCTGCTTCCAGCTGGCCGTCCGCGTCCGCTTCGCCGACCTGCTGGCCGCGCCGATCAGCGGGCCGATCGCCTTCGCCCTGGCGCTGCTGCTGCTCGCGCCGGTCGGCTCGTCGGGCTTCACCGCGCAGGTGGTCACGCTGGCGACCGGGCTGGCGCTGCGGGCCGGCTGGCTGTTCTCCGGCACCGGGCTGGCCGCGCTGATCGTGCTGGCCCGCTTCGTCGCCCAGCGCCGGATCCACCGCTCCCGCTGAGGCCGGAGCGTCCGACCCACCCGGACCGTCCGACCCACCCGGACCGCCCGCCCCACCCGGAGCATGCGACCGCCCGGGGCCCGGGGCGCCCGGACCTCAGCCCGCCGCCCGGGCCGCTGCCATGGCGGCCCCGACGATGCCCGCGTCGTTGCGCAGCTCCGCCGGCACCACCCGCGCCTCGCGGTCCTTCAGCAGCGGCAGGAACTTGTCGTGCTTGCGGCTCACGCCGCCGCCGATCACGATCAGCTGCGGCGAGAACAGCATCTCCACGTGGTCCAGGTACTCGTCGACCCGCCCGGCCCACTGCTCCCAGGTCAGCTCGTGCCGGTCCTTGGCCGCGGAGGAGGCCCGGCGCTCGGCGTCCTTGCCGCGCAGTTCCAGGTGGCCCAGTTCGGTGTTGGGCACCAGCACGCCGTCGACGAGGAGGGCGCTGCCGATGCCGGTGCCGAAGGTGAGCACCATGACCACGCCGGCCTGGTCCCGCCCGGCGCCGTGGGTCACCTCGGCGAGGCCGGCCGCGTCCGCGTCGTTGAGGACGGTCGTGGGCAGGTCGAGCGCCTCGCGGAAGAGCCCCGCGGCGTCCAGGTCGATCCAGCCCTTGTCCACGTTGGCGGCGGTCCTGGTCCGGCCGCCGACCACCACGCCGGGAAAGGTCAGCCCGACCGGGCCCTGGTGGTCGAAGTGGCGGACCACCTCGCGGACTGCGGCGACCACGGCTTCGGGGGCGGACGGTTGCGGGGTCAGCACCTTGTAGCGCTCCTCGGTGAGCGCTCCCCGGGCGAGGTCGACCGGCGCGCCCTTGATCCCCGAGCCGCCGATGTCCACGCCGAATACCGCCGTCATCACGTCCACCCTCCGCCGTGCCCGCGGACCCGCTTGTCCACAGCCTGTGAACAAAAATACGAGAGGGCGCACGGCTCCGCACAGCAGAGAGCCCGGTGTCCCGCGCGGGACACCGGGCTCCGCGGAGGCGTCAGAGCTTGCCCGCCGCCTCGGCGCGCAGGTCGCGGCGGAGTTCCTTGGGCAGCGAGAAGATCAGGTGCTCCTCGGCCGTCTTGACCGTCTCGACCGTGTCGTAACCGCGTGCGGCCAGGAATTCGAGCACGCCGTCGACCAGGATCTCGGGCACCGAGGCGCCGCTGGTCAGGCCGACGGTGGCGACGCCCTCCAGCCATTCCTCCTGGATCTCCTCGGCGAAGTCCACCAGGTGGGCGGCCTTGGCGCCGTACTCCAGGCCGACCTCGACCAGGCGGACGGAGTTGGAGGAGTTCTTGGAGCCGACCACGATCAGCAGGTCGGTCTCGGGGGCCAGCTGCTTGACGGCGACCTGGCGGTTCTGGGTCGCGTAGCAGATGTCGTCGCTGGGCGGGCTGACCAGCGCCGGGAAGCGCTTCTTCAGCTCGCCGACGGTGGCCATGGTCTCGTCCACCGACAGGGTGGTCTGGGACAGCCAGACCACCCGGGACTCGTCCCGGACCCGTACGTTGGCGACGTCCTCGGCGCCGTCCACCAGGTGGATCCGGTCCGGGGCCTCGCCCATGGTGCCGATGACCTCCTCGTGGCCCTCGTGGCCCACCAGCAGGATGTCGTAGCCCTCGTCGGCGAAGCGGACGGCCTCCTTGTGCACCTTGGTGACCAGGGGGCAGGTGGCGTCGACGGTGGCGAGCTTGCCGGCCCGGGCCTCGTCGTGGACGGACGGGGCGACGCCGTGCGCGGAGAAGACCACGATCGAGCCCTCGGGCACCTCCTCCGTCTCGTCGACGAAGATCGCGCCCTTCTTCTCCAGGGTCTGCACCACGTACTTGTTGTGGACGATCTGCTTGCGGACGTAGATGGGGGCCCCGTACTGCTCCAGGGCCTTCTCCACGGCGATCACGGCGCGGTCGACGCCCGCGCAGTAGCCCCGGGGGGCGGCGAGCAGGACACGGCGCTGCGCGGTGTTGGACATGGCTCCATCGTACGGGCGACCGCGTGCGGCGCCGCCCGGGACGGGGAGCCGCGCCGACGGCGGGCGCTTTCCGGACAGGCCCGGTCACGAGTGCTCAAATGCTGTGTCTATGAGCGCAGTGAGCGAGCAGGCGACGCCGAGCGGCCTGCGCCGCAGTCTGAGCGTCCGCGATCTGATGGTCTACGGGCTGCTGTTCATCGCCCCGATGGCCCCGGTCGGCGTGTTCGGCGTGCTGGACGCCAAGAGCCACGGCGCCGTCGCCACGGTCTACCTGGCGGCCACGGTGGCGATGGGCTTCACCGCCTTCTCGTACGCCCAGATGGTGCGCGCCGTGCCGCAGACCGGCTCGGTGTTCGCCTACGCGCGGGCCGGGCTGGGCGAGGGCCCGGGGTTCGTCGCCGGGTGGATGGCGATGCTCGACTACCTGCTGATCCCAGCGGTGGCCTACCTGTTCTCCGGCATCGCCCTGCACTCGCTGGTGCCGGGCGTCCCGCGCTGGCTGTGGACGGCGATCGCGGTCGTGGTGACCACCGCGCTCAACCTGGCCGGGGTGCGGACGGCAGCGGCGGTCGGCTTCGCGGTGCTCGCGATGGAGATCGCCGTCCTGGCGGTGTTCACGGTCGCGGCCGTGGTGGCGCTGGCCCAGGACGGCGCCCGGCGCGGCTGGGACACCCCGTTCACCGCCGTCGGCGGCTTCTCGCTGACCGCCGTGGTCTCGGCGGTCTCCGTCGCGGTGCTCTCCTACCTGGGCTTCGACGCGATCGCGACCTTCGTCGAGGAGGCGGTCGGCGCCTCCGCGGCGGTGGCCCGGGCGGTGCTCTGGTGCCTCGCCCTGGCCGGAGTGCTGTTCGTCGCGCAGACCTACCTGGCGGCGGTGCTGGAACCGATGGGCCCGCAGCAGCTGGCCGCCACCCCGGCGGCGCAGGGCTCGGCCTTCTACGACACCGTGGAGACCGGCGTCGGGCACTGGCTGCACGTGCTGGTGGCGGCCAGCAAGGCCGTCGGCGCGGCCTTCGCGGCACTGGCCGGGCAGGCGGCCGCCGGGCGGCTGGTCTTCGCGATGGCCCGGGACGGGCGGCTGCCGCGCGTCCTCGGCTCGGTCGACCCGGCCAGCGCGGTGCCGCGGCGCGCCCTGCTGACGGCCGCGGTGATCACGATGGCGGCGGCGGTCTGGGCGGCCGACCGCGACGACGGCCTGGACCAGCTGACGTCGGTCGTGAACGTGGGCGCGCTGACCGCCTTCGCGCTGCTGCACGCCTCCGTGATCGGCTGGTACGCGGTGCGGCACGGCTCGCGGGACCGCCTGCGGCACGTGGTCGTACCCGTGCTGGGGATCGTGGTGATCGGCGCGGTGGTCTACGAGGCCTCGACCACCGCGCAGCTCGTCGGACTGGTCTGGCTGGCGGTCGGCCTGGTGGTGCTCGGCGTCCAGGGCGCCGCCGGCCGGGGCACCGCCGACCGGGGCGGCGACGGTGGGGACGGCGGCGGCCGGGGCGGCGACGGTGTCGGCGGGCGCCGCTAGCCTCGTACGCATGGCCAACACCAGCTCCCCCGAAGCCCCGCTCCCGGTCGGCAAGGTCTCCGCGCTGATCGGCGGCTGGATCGACCGGCTCGGCGCGGTGTGGGTGGAGGGGCAGATCACCCAGCTCAGCCGCCGGCCCGGGGCGGGCGTGGTGTTCCTGACCCTGCGTGACCCGCAGGCGGACGTGTCGCTCACGGTGACCTGCTTCCGCTCGGTGTTCGAGCAGGTCGCGGACGTCGTCCAGGAGGGCGCGCGGGTCGTCGTGCACGCCAAGCCGGAGTGGTACGCGGCACGCGGCCAGCTGTCGCTGCGGGCCTCCGAGATCCGGCCGGTCGGCCTGGGCGAACTGCTGGCCCGGCTGGAGCAGCTGAAGCGGCGGCTCGCCGGGGAGGGCCTGTTCGCGGCCGAGCGCAAGAGGCCGCTGCCGTTCCTGCCGCAGTGCGTCGGCCTGGTCACCGGGCGCGGGTCGGCGGCCGAGCGGGACGTGCTGGAGAACGCCCGCCGGCGCTGGCCGGCCGTCCGCTTCGAGGTGCGCAACGTGCCGGTGCAGGGGGTCAGCGCGGTGGAGCGGGTGAGCGCGGCCGTCCGGGAGCTGGACGAGCACCCCGAGGTGGACGTGATCGTCGTGGCGCGCGGCGGCGGCAGCGTGGAGGACCTGCTGCCGTTCTCGGACGAGGGCCTGGTGCGGCTGGTCGCGGCCGCCCGTACGCCGGTGGTCAGCGCGATCGGGCACGAGCCGGACCAGCCGCTGCTGGACTTCGTCGCCGACCTGCGCGCCTCCACCCCGACCGATGCCGCCAAACGGGTGGTTCCGGACGTCGGCGAGGAGCTGGCCAAGGTCCGCCAGCTGCGCGACCGCGCCCGCCGGCACGTCCTGGCCCGGGTCGAGCGCGAGCAGCACGGGCTGGACGGGCTGCGCAGCCGCCCGGCGCTGGCCGCCCCGCACCGGATGCTGGACGGCCGCGCGCAGGAGGTGGAGGGACTGCTGGAGCGGGCCCGGCGCACCCTGCGGCACCGGCTGGACCACGCGCAGAGCGATCTCGGGCACACCCTGGCGCGGGTCGTCGCGCTCTCCCCGGCGGCCACCCTGGAGCGCGGCTACGCGGTGCTCCAGCGCACGGACGGCACGGTGGTGACCGACCCGGCGCAGGTCGCGCCCGGCGAGGGGCTGCGCGCCCGGGTGGCGGGCGGCGGCTTCCCGGTGACGGTGGCGGAGGAGGGGCAGGCGGCGGTCGAGGAGCGTTAGCAGGGGGGTCGAGGAGCGCCGGGCGGGGTCGAGGAGCGCCGAGCGGGGGCCGGGCGGGGTCGAGGAGCGCCGCCGCTGTCGGTCCGAGCCCCTACGCTGGCTCGCATGGCAGAGCAGCAGGAGCAGCAGGACGCGGCGGCCCCGACACCGGACGACGCGCTGGGCTACGAGCACGCCCGGGACGCGCTGCTGGAGGTCGTCCGGCAGTTGGAGAACGGCGGCACGTCGCTGGAGGAGTCGCTGGCCCTGTGGGAGCGCGGCGAGCAGCTGGCGAAGGTGTGCCAGCGCTGGCTGGACGGCGCCCGAGCCCGGCTGGACGCCGCGCTGGCCGCCGAGGAGGGCGGGGCCCCGGGCGGTGGGTGAGGCGACCGTGCGGCGCACGCGAAGCCGCTCGACAGCCGCCCGAGAGCGGCGCACCGGCGGCGTGATGCGGGTCACATTGCCTTGGGGAATCGTTTAAAATTCACCTATGTTGGAGGGAGTGATCGGCCCCGGCCGGCCACTCCGACGAACCCCCTCCCGCATGAGGTGCAGAAGCATGACCACCGACGCCCTGGTACTCGACGCCGCCGCTCAGGACCTGCTGTTCCGCGAGGCCCGCACCGCGAACACCTTCACCGACGAGCCGGTCTCCGAGGAGCAGATCCAGGCCATCTACGACCTGGTCAAGTTCGGCCCGACCGCCTTCAACCAGCAGCCGCTGCGCGTCGTCCTGGTCCGCTCCGCCGAGGGCCGCGAGCGCCTCGTCCGGCACCTGGCGGACGGCAACAAGGCCAAGACCGCCGCCGCGCCGCTGGTCGCCATCCTGGCCGCGGACAACGAGTTCCACGAGGAGCTGCCGACCCAGTTCCCGCACTTCCCGCAGGCCAAGGACGTCTTCTTCTCGGAGCGTGCCGTCCGCGAGCAGTCCGCCTCGCTGAACGGCGCCCTGCAGGCCGCCTACTTCATCATCGGCGTGCGCGCCGCCGGCCTGGCCGCGGGCCCGATGACCGGCTTCGACGCCGAGGGCATCGACAAGGAGTTCTTCGGCGACGGCGACCACTCCGTGCTGGCCGTGGTCAACATCGGCAAGCCGGGCGACGACGCCTGGTTCCCGCGTTCGCCGCGCCTGGCGTACGACCAGGTCGTCACCACGGTCTGACCCGCCCATGCGAGAGGGCCCCGCACCGGTTCGCACCGGTGCGGGGCCCTTCGGCGTTCCTGCGGCCGCGCTACTTGAGCGCCTGCGCCAGCTCGGCCAGTTCCTCGTAGGACGCGGTGCCGGTGAGCAGGGTGGTCCCGGAGCCGGTCTGGGTGGCCAGCGCGCGGGCCTTCTCGCCCCGCACCCGGTCCCAGGCGTGGCCGGCCACCTCGGAGGTGCCGTCCGGCTCGCCGCCCGCGACCTTGTCGGCCAGGAGCGAGTCGCGCGGCGCGTCGCTCTGCTCGACCGCCGCGTACTGGCCGGAGGGCGTCACGAAGCCCAGGTGCCAGACGTTGCCCTTGCCGTTGCTCTGGTCCGCCGGCCGGTAGCTGACCGAGGTGGCCCGCCACTTGTCGGACAGCCCGTCCGGGGAGAGCAGCGGGTAGGGCGCGGCACGCTTGGCGCTGGCCGCCGCCACCTTGTACTCGACCACGTGCACCGGATCGCTGTCGGCGTCGTGCGGGAGGAACAGGTACCCGATCCAGACGACGAAACCGACCGCCAGCATCGACAGGACCATGTCCCGTACGGTCTGGCGGCCTCTCATGCCCTTGCTCTCTGCAGCCACCCCCACATGGTGACTCATCGCCGTTGCGGCCCGGCCACCCGGGGGTCCACGTCCGGGTGAACCGGGAGGAAGGGGCGGTTTCCGCCCGCACGGCGACCTGCGCCACAGACAGTCATCTCGTGGACAGATACGATCGCAGGACCCTCACCACGGCGTTCGACCAGGCAGTAGTCGGGCGCTTACTGGCCGTCGCGTACAGAGAGGTAACGACGATGACCACGCAGTACCCGCACCATCTTCCCAGCGCCCTGGAGGTCGCGCCCGAGGCTCCGGACCGGAACCTCGCGCTCGAGCTCGTCCGGGTCACCGAGGCGGCCGCGATGGCCGCCGGCCGGTGGGTCGGACGCGGCGACAAGAACGGCGCGGACGGCGCCGCCGTCAAGGCGATGCGCACCCTCGTCTCGACCGTCTCGATGAACGGAGTGGTCGTCATCGGGGAGGGCGAGAAGGACGAAGCCCCGATGCTCTACAACGGCGAACGGGTCGGCGACGGCACGGGCGCCGAGTGCGACGTCGCCGTGGACCCGGTGGACGGCACCACCCTCACCGCCAAGGGCATGAACAACGCCGTGGCCGTGCTGGCCGTGGCCGACCGCGGCACCATGTTCGACCCCAGCGCCGTGTTCTACATGGACAAGCTGGTGGCCGGCCCGGAGGCCGCCGAGTTCGTCGACATCACCGCCCCGCCGGCGGTCAACATCCGCCGGGTCGCCAAGGCCAAGGGCAGCGCCGTCGAGGACGTCACCGTCGTCGTGCTCGACCGCCCGCGCCACGACGGCCTGGTCCGGGAGATCCGCGAGGCGGGCGCCCGGATCAAGTTCATCTCCGACGGCGACGTGGCCGGCGCCATCATGGCCGCCCGCGAAGGCACCGGCGTGGACCTGCTGATGGGCATCGGCGGCACCCCGGAGGGCATCATCGCGGCCTGCGCGATGAAGTGCATGGGCGGCGTGATCCAGGGCCGGCTGTGGCCCAAGGACGACGCCGAGCGGCAGAAGGCCCTCGACGCCGGCCACGACCTGGACCGGGTGCTCACCACCAACGACCTGGTCAGCGGCGAGAACGTGTTCTTCGTCGCCACCGGCATCACCGACGGCGAACTGCTGCGCGGTGTGCACTACCGCTCGGAGACCGCCACCACCAGCTCCCTGGTGATGCGCTCCAAGAGCGGCACGATCCGCGAGATCAACTCCACCCACAAGCTCGCGAAGCTGCGGGCCTACAGCGCGATCGACTTCGACCGCGCCAACTGACGCGCCCGACGGCCAGGGCGCCCACGCACAGCACACCGCGGCCCCGGCGGAATCCTCCGCCGGGGCCGCGGTGCGTCCGGACCCGGGTCTTCGGCCCCGCCCGCGACGCCGGGCTCTCCGCCCGGCCGTCAACCGGCTATCCGGCGCGCGGCCGCCGACGTCACCCGGGCCGCCTCGCGCAGCTCCGCGTCCCGGCGGCGGCGCCGGGCCAGCACCACCCGCCGCTCGGCGGCCGTCAGCCCGCCCCAGACCCCGTACGGCTCCGGCTGGGCCAGCGCGTGCTCGCGGCACTCCAGCAGCACCGGACAGCGGGCGCACACCTGCTTGGCCTGCTCCTCACGGGACAGCCGGGCCGCCGTCGGCTCCTTGGAGGGCGCGAAGAACAGCCCCACCTCGTCCCGCCGACACGCCGCACCGGTGTGCCAGGGGTCGTCCTCTCCCCCGCCGGCGCCCGGCCGGCCGCCCCGGGGCTGCGGCTGCGGACGCACTTCGGGACGGCGCTCCAGCAACTGCGCGGCAGCGACGGGCGAGGTGGGGCGGGACTCGATCGGATGCAGCACGGCCGTACTCCTGACGAGGCTCTCGGACACGGGGAACCCTCGCTCCCCTGGCGGCTGCGAGCCCCCGCTGTCCAACCCTCCGGAACGGCCGCTGGGCCGCCTCCGGTGCGCAGCCGTACGAGAAGCGATGTGCGGAAGGAACTACCCCGCCCGGCCGCGATTCATGCACACTGCACGCAATCGACTACGGAGTGCACCCGCCGCAACGCCGAGCGCCCGACCGGGAGTTGACTCCCGGCCGGGCGCTTCCGTCCGCCAACGCGCCTCAGTCGGTGCCGAGTTGGCGGCGAGCCCACTCCCGGAGCTTCTTTCCCCGGCGCGGCTTGGCGGTGCAACCGCCGAACAGCGCAAGGCCCTTGACCCGGACAACCGGAGCGTACGGGTCCGCCGCGGTCTGCTCCCGGACGTCGAAGCCGCCGAACAGGCCCACCCCGGCACCCTGCAGGCTGACGTTCTCCGGCACCCGGACCTCGACCCCGCCGAACACCGCCACGACCACGATCTCCACCTCGGGAGACTCGAACACGGCGTCACTCAGGTCGATCTCCACGCCGCCGAACGCGGCGAAGGCCCTCAGGTGCGAGCCCACCCGCCAACGGCCCTTGCGGGACGCGCCGCCGAAGACCGCCACCACCGCCGGCGACTCCTGGCGCGCGGGCGGCTGGGGCGCCGTCGGCGCGGCCGGCGGCTGCTTCTCGAAGGACAGCGGACGAGCGGGCAGGTCCCTGGTCAGCGGCACGAGGTCGCCGAACGTCTTGGCGGCGTACGCGGCCTCGATGCGCTCCGCGTGCTCGTCGGCGTCCAGCCGGCCCTCGGCGTAGGCGTCCCGCAGCAGTTCCGCGACGCGCTCGCGGTCGGCGTCCGAGACCCGCAGCTCCGCCTCCGCCACCGGCGGGTGCGCCACCGGCGATCCGGCCCGCGGCCGTGCGTCGGGCGTGAGTTCGGGCTTGGGTTCGGGCGTGGGTTCGGGCTTCGCCTCGGGCTTTTCGCCGGGCTTCGTCTCGGGCTTTTCGTCCGGCCTGGATTCCGGCCCGGATTCGGACTTGGTCATCGGTACGGGCGCCGGCACCGGCTGCCCCGGATCGTCGTGCGACGGCGAGTTGTCCACGGGTCCACCCTAGTCGCTCGCACTCCAGCCCGAGTGAGCCCGGTCACGCAAGGCTGCCCTGTCCGCGGGGCCACCTCGACCGGGTCCTACCCTGGATGGTGCTTCGCCGACGCAGCCGGACCACTGGATAGCTAAGGACCGCCCCGATGGCTCCCATGCCAGACTTCGAGTACAGCGACCTGCTCCCCCTGGGCGCTGACCCGACCCCCTACCGCAAGCTGACCTCCGAGGGTGTCTCCACCTTCGAGGCCGGCGGCCGGACCTTCCTCCAGGTCGAGCCCGAGGCGCTGCGGCTGCTGACGGCCGAGGCGATGCACGACATCTCGCACTACCTGCGCCCGGCCCACCTCGCCCAGCTGCGCCGCATCCTGGACGACCCGGAGGCCAGCCCCAACGACCGGTTCGTCGCGCTGGACCTGCTGAAGAACGTCAACATCTCGGCCGGCGGCGTCCTCCCGATGTGCCAGGACACCGGCACCGCGATCGTCATGGGCAAGCGCGGCCAGAACGTGCTCACCCAGGGCGGCGACGAGTCCGCCATCGCGCGCGGCGTGTTCGACGCGTACACCAGGCTCAACCTGCGCTACTCCCAGATGGCCCCGGTGACCACCTGGGACGAGAAGAACACCGGCAACAACCTGCCGGCCCAGATCGAGCTGTACGCCACCGACGGCGACGCGTACAAGTTCCTCTTCATGGCCAAGGGCGGCGGCTCCGCGAACAAGTCGTACCTGTATCAGGAGACCAAGGCCATCCTGAACGAGGCGAGCATGCTCTCGTTCCTGGAGCAGAAGATCCGCTCCCTCGGCACCGCGGCCTGCCCGCCGTACCACCTGGCCATCGTGATCGGCGGCACCAGCGCCGAGTTCGCGCTGAAGACCGCCAAGTACGCCTCGGCGCACTACCTCGACAACCTGCCGACCTCCGGCAACGCCAAGACCGGCCACGGCTTCCGCGACCTGGAGCTGGAGGCCAAGGTCACCGAGCTGACCCAGAAGATCGGCATCGGCGCCCAGTTCGGCGGCAAGTACTTCTGCCACGACGTGCGCGTCGTGCGACTGCCGCGCCACGGCGCCTCGCTGCCGGTCGCCATGGCCGTCTCCTGCTCCGCCGACCGCCAGGCGCTCGGCAAGATCACCGCCGAGGGCGTCTTCCTCGAGCAGCTGGAGACCGACCCGGCGAAGTACCTGCCGGACACCACCGACGAGCACCTGGACGACGACGTGGTGCGCGTCGACCTCGACCAGCCGATGTCCGCGATCCGCGCCGAGCTCTCCAAGTACCCGGTGAAGACCCGGCTCTCGCTCACCGGCACGCTCGTCGTCGCCCGCGACATCGCCCACGCCAAGATCAAGGAGCGTCTGGACGCCGGCGAGGGCATGCCCAAGTACCTCCAGGACCACCCGGTCTACTACGCGGGCCCGGCCAAGACCCCCGAGGGCTACGCCTCCGGCTCCTTCGGCCCCACCACGGCCGGCCGGATGGACTCGTACGTCGACCAGTTCCAGGCGGCCGGCGGCTCGATGGTCATGCTCGCCAAGGGCAACCGCAGCAAGCAGGTCACCGACGCCTGCGCCGCGCACGGCGGCTTCTACCTCGGCTCCATCGGCGGCCCGGCGGCCCGCCTCGCCCAGGACTGCATCAAGAAGGTCGAGGTCCTGGAGTACGCCGAGCTCGGCATGGAGGCCGTCTGGCGCATCGAGGTCGAGGACTTCCCGGCGTTCATCGTGGTCGACGACAAGGGCAACGACTTCTTCCGCGAGACCACCGAGGGCCCGCTGATCACCAGCCTCCGGGTCCGCTCCAAGGAGTAGTCCCGCCCCGCCCCGGCAGGACCACCCCGGCCGCGTGGAACCCACGCCCGCGACCGGGGCGGTCTTCCGGTCCACGACGGCCGCCGCCACTGCCGCTGCCACTGGCGACCTGCACCGGCCGCTACGCGTCGAAGTCGTACTCCAGGACGTAGGAGGCGGCGTCCAGGATCATCTCGTTGAGCTCGACCACCTGGCCCTCGTCGGCGAAGGCGGTGCGGCAGATCAGGATCACCGGGGTGCCGGCGGACAGCTCCAGGCGGGTGGACTCCTCCCCGCTGGGCATCCGGGAGCGGACCTCCTCGCGGAAGTGCACGGGCTTGGCGCCGATCTCGGCCAGCCGGGCGTAGGTGCCGCCCGGGCCGGTGTCCTCGCGGGTGATCGCGGTGCCCGCCACCAGGACGGCGGGCAGGTAGGAGGTCGAGAGCAGCACCGGCTTGCCGTCCAGGACGAACCGCCGGTGCCGTACGCACATCGGGGAGCCCGGGTCGACCCCGAGGACCCGGGACACGTGCTCGGGGGCGCCCTGTTCGGTGACGGAAACCTGGTCGACCACCAGGCTGCGGCGGTCGATGTCCGCCGACCATATCGACCGGCCGGAGCCCCACTGCCCCTGCGCCAGCCGCTGGATGCCCCGCCGGCGCAGCGGCCGGAAGTCCCGGACGAACACCCCGGCGCCCCGGCGCGCCTCGGCGATGCCCTCGCTCCGCAGCACCCCCAGCGCCTGGCGGGCGGTCATCCGGGCGACGCCGTACTCGTCCATGAGGTCGTTCTCGCCGGGCAGCCGGTCGCCCGCGCGGTACCGGCCGGTGTCGATGGCCGCCTTCAGCGCGTCGGCGATCCGCTGGTACTTGGGCTGCTTGTCGCCACTGCTGCCGGTCATCGCCGCTCCCTCTGCCTCGGACAAATCGTAGGCGCGCCCGCGCCCGCCAGTAAGCCGATACGACCATTGACATCTCTAGAGATATTAGCTTCTCTAGAGATGCTGGCCAGTCGCCTACCGGAGCGAGGAGCAGCACGGTGACCATTCGACAGCACGACACCCGGGCCTACCGGCCACAGGTGGGCGAGCTGGTCCTCGACCGGAGGACCGGACGCACCGGCATCTACATGGGAACCATCGGCGGCGAGCACTACCTGCGCCCCGAGGGCGGCGGCCGGGAATGGACGGCCGAACCGAACCACGTCTCGCCCGTTCCCGGGCCCCGCGGATCAGACGAATACGATCATCCGTGGTAATTGCGGCGAAAACCACGCGAACCCCGGCATTCAGGAGCCCGGCAATCCCCAGTGAATCCGTAATTCCGGAACGTCATCCCCTGACCGCCGGGCACGTTACGGATAAAGCCGGTCACCATGCGTGCACCGAGGGCGGGAATCGGCCACCCGGTGGATCCCCCCACGAATTGGCACGCACATAACCGACAGCGCCCCCGCGCCCTGACGGGGACACGGGGGCGCTCGGCCGGAACGGCTTACGGGTGGCCGCCGACGATGCTCTCCGGCACGTACTTCTTGCCGGGCTCGCCGGTGGCCGGCGGGGTGGGCTCCACCACGTGCTCGGCCTCGTCGCCGAAGAGGTCGTTCTCGATCTCGGCCTGGTGCGCGTCGGTCGGCGCGGTGTACGCCGGGCTGGAGGACGCGGCCACCGCGGCCTCCACCGTGTGGCCCGCTTCCACAGCGGCGGCCGGGGCCTCGGCCTTCGTCTCGGTCTCGGGCGCCGACGCCACCGGGGTCTCGCTCTGGTCGTTGGCCATGAGGCGGCCGCCTTTCGGTCATCAAATGTGTCCGGCCCGACCTCCATGGCGCGGGCGCGCGGACAGTATCGTAGGGTTGATTAAATGTCCGATAAACATCGTGCGGCTTGCACCGCCGCCCGGCAGAGTCGGGCCTCCGCCTAAGCTGAAGCACCGCGGCGGACCGCCGAGCGCCCTTTCACGGATCCGACCACAGGCCATCGGGGGACTTCATGGAGTTTCGGGAGACGCCGCAGACCTCTGCGCTGCGCTTCCAAGTCCTCGGTCCGGTCCAAGCCTGGCTCGACGGCAAACCCCTCTCCCTCGGCTCCCCCCAGCAACAGGCTGTCCTGACCACCCTTCTGCTGCATTCCGGACGCCCGGTCACCACGCAGGACCTGGTCGACGCCCTGTGGGGCGAGCGGCCCCCGGCCCAGGCCGTGGCCGCGCTCCGCACCTACGTGTCCCGTCTGCGCTCCGTCATCGAGCCCCGGCGGGAGGTGCGCCGGCCCGCCGAGCTGCTGGTCTCGGTCGCCGACGGCTACGCCCTGCGCATCCCGGGCGAGGCCCTCGACCTGACGGTCTTCGAACGGCTCTCCGCCGAGGCCGCGGCCGCCCGGAGCGCAGGCGACAAGCACGAGGCACACCGGCTACTGGCTCAAGCACTGGACCTGTTCAGGGGTCGCCCGCTGACCGGCATCCCCGGACCCTACGCCGACTCCCAGCGGTCGAGGCTCGCCGAGCGCCAGGCGGCCGCCGCCGAGGAGCTGTGCGCCGTCGCCCTCGACGTCGGCCTGCATGCCGAGATCGTCGGCGAACTCAACAACCTGACGGCCGAACACCCGCTGCGCGAGCGTCTGCGCGAACTGCTGATGCTGGCGCTGTACCGCTGCGGGCGCCAGGCCGAGGCGCTCGGCGTCTACACCGACACTCGAAAGCTCTTGGTCGAGGAGCTGGGGGTCGAACCGAGCGCCGGCCTGTCCGCGATGCACACCCGCATCCTCGCCGCCGACCCGACGCTCGTCCTCCCCGCGGTACCTGTGCCCACCGCCCGCGAGGACAACCCGACCGAACCCCCGGCGCCGGCCCAACTCCCCGCCGACGTGCCGGACTTCAGTGGCCGATCGGAATTGGTGGAGGATCTCTCCACGATCTTGATGAACGCCACCGGCCAGGCCGTGGTGGTCACTTCGCTGGCCGGCATCGGCGGCGTCGGGAAGACCACCCTCGCGGTGCACGTCGCCCACCGCGTCCGTGCCGAGTTCCCGGATGGGCAGCTGTACGTCGACCTGCGCGGAGCCGGCGCCTCGCCGGCTGACCCGGTGGTCGTCCTGGGTGACTTCCTGCACGCGCTCGGCGTCACCGAGAGCCCTGACGCGCTCGAACCGCGCGCCGCCCTCTACCGCTCGCTGCTGGCCAGCCGACGGATGCTCATCCTCCTCGACAACGCCCGCGATGCCGACCAGATCCGGCCGCTCATCCCCGGCGTCTCCGGGTGCGCCGTGCTCGCCACCAGCCGATCCCGGCTGGCCGGCATCCCGGGTGCACAACTGTTCGACGTCGAGGAACTGACCCCGACCGAGGCGCTGGCACTGTTCTCGGCCATCGTCGGCCAGCAACGGGTCGCCGACGAGCCGGAGGCCGCCATGAAGGTGGTCACCGCCTGCGGCTTCCTCCCCCTGGCCGTCCGCATCGCCGCCGCCCGGCTGGCCAGCCGTCCACGTTGGAGCGTCTCCGACCTGGCCAGTCGGTTAGCCGACCAGCGCCGGAGGCTCGACGAACTCCAGCTCGGCAACCTCGCCGTGGAGACCACCATCGGGCTCGGCTACGGGCAGCTGTCCGCGGACGAGGCCCGTGCCTTTCGGCTGCTCGCCCTGATCGACTCCCCCGACATCCCGCTCGCGGCCGCCGCGGCGCTGCTCGGCGTGGACGAGTACACGGCCGAGGACCTCGCCGAGGCGCTGGTCGAGGCGAACATGCTGGAGTGCTTCACCCCTGGCCGCTACCGCTACCACGACCTGCTCCGGCTCTACGCCCAGCGGCAGAACGAGCGGATAGGGGACACTGGCGAGCAGCAGCGGGCGGTGCTGCGGCTGCTCGACCTGCTGATCCCGACCGTCCGAAACGCGGCCCGGACCATCGAGCCGGACGATCCGGAGCCGGAGCTGCTGACCACGCCGTCCTCACCGGGGATCGGGCTGTCGACCAACAACTCCGCCCAGGACTGGCTCCGGACCGAGGGCGCCCTGCTGCTCAGTGCCATGGCCGCGGCGGCGAGCGGACCCCGCGCCTCCCAACACGCAGCGATCGACCTGCTGATCCTGCTGTACGGCGTCGGCCCGGACCCCACCCACGGGCCTCAGGTGCAACCGTTCCTGGAGACCATCGGACGTGAGGCGGAACGACGCGGCGACTGCGCCGCGCTCGCCCGGGTGCACTTCGCCCTCGGCGCGCTGCAATCCGTCACCAGCGACTTCCAAGGGGCCGAACAGTCCTTCCGCCGGAGCCTGGACCACCAGGCACCGGACGAGCCGACCGTCCTGCTGCTTGCCACGGCCAACATGCTGGGCGTGATCCTCAGCGTGGGCAACCGCCCAGCCGAAGCCCTGTCGTTCCTGGAACAGGCTCGGGCCACCAGCCGGGCCGTCCGCACTCCGATCGCCGAGGCCCGGATCGTCAGCAACATGGCCCGGGTGCAGCACCGGCTGGGCATGACCGAGACGGCGATCCGCTCTGCCGACGACGGCGTCGCCGCCGCTCGGGCGTCCAAGAACGGCCCGCTGCTCGCCCAGACCCTCTACCAACTGGGCGTGGTGCTCTCCGGGTACGAGGCCGTACCGCACCTGCGGGAGGCCCACCGACTGTACCGATCCCAGCAGAACCGGCTCTGGGAGGGCTACACCCTCGCCCGCCTGGCCTCGGCCCTGCTCGGCGCCGAGCAGCCCACCGAGGCCGCCGAGACGGCCGGCGAGTCGTTGGCGATCGCCCAGGAGCTCGACTCGCCCTACTGCCAGGGCCTGGCCAACGCCGCGCTGGGCGAGGCGTTGCTGGCCCTCGCCCAGCCCGCGCGCGGGCTCGCGTGCCTCCGGGAGGCGCACGCGATCTTCACGCGGCTCGGTGTGCCCGAGGCCTCCCCCGTGGCGGACCTCATCTCCCGGCAGCACACCGAGCCCTTCCTTCCCCCCGCGCCGTAAGGCCTCCGCTCCCCCACGGAGGGCCTCCCCCGATCTGCGCGTCGGCGCTCCCGCAGCCCCCCGGCTGCGGGAGCGCCCTCAACGCTTCCCCGGCGCTGGGCTCCACTGTGCACCGGACCGATTGACGTTTGATAAACGTCTGATTTTCAGCCCGACGGCCGGAGAAACCGCAGGTCAGCGGCGGCCGGCCCGGCGCGCCGTCCGGCGTGCGGGGCCCCGCGCACCACCCCGCCCCGACCCGCCGTGCTTCCGCGGCCCCGGCCACCCCGGCCCGAGTGCGACGAGTTGGCCGGAAACCGACCCCACGGCGCAGTGATCACGCATATTCTCAGGATTCCAGTACGCACACGAGTGTCTGCCGCGAAGCGTCGGGGTGCAGTCCGTCCGTGTGATGCGGGGAGCGTGACACACCGCCACCGGCCGCGGCCCGCCAGGCCGCCGAGGAGCCGACCGGAGGCCACGGGTGGAAGGGTGCCTCTCAACGTGACGACCGGACAGATATCCGACGCCTTCCCCGTCGGCGAGGACGCGGGGGACGACGAGCCCGAGGTACGGCGGCGCCGGGCGGCCCGGGCCCTGCAGGCGGTCGCCTTCGACACCATCGGCGCCGCGTACGGCGAGGCCTTTCCCGCCAAGGACGGCCAGCTGGCCTGCGGCCGGAAGGTGCTCGCCGGCCTCGAACCCGGCGCCCGGGTGCTGGACGTCGGCTGCGGCACCGGCGAGCCGACCGTGCGCCAGCTCGTCGAGGGCGGGCTGCGGGTGACGGCCGTGGACCTCTCCGACGTGATGCTCACGCTGGCCCGGCAGGCGGCCCACCCCGGCGACTTCCCGCCGGTGTTCCATCGGATCGACCTGTACGATCTGGCCACCGAGCGCGCGGACCGGGTCTGGAACGCCCCCGGGCTCGGGCCGGACGGCCACGGCGCCTTCGCCGCCGTCACCGCGTTCTTCTCGCTGATCCTGCTGCCGCAGGACGAGATCCCGGCCGTCCTGGGGCGGCTGCGCGAACTCCTGCGACCGGGCGGGCTGCTGGCACTCGGTATGGTCGAGGCGGACCTGGATCACGTTCCGCTTCCGTTCCTTGGCAGAGAGCTGCGGATCAGTGGGTACCTGAGGGAGGATCTGGAACGGGTTCTGGTCGCGGCCGGCTTCGCCGTCGAGGAGTGCTCGGGGCATCCGTACGCGCCGGCCAGTACCACGCTGCCGCCGGAGGAACAGCTGTTCCTGTGCTGTCGACGCGTCGGCTGAACGGACCCCCGGGCAGACCGGCCGCACCACGGCCGTCGCGGCCTTCACAACAGACCCGACAGACCGACAGACCGACAGACCCGACAGACACAACAGCCCCGACAGACACAGCAGATCCGACAGTCCCGACCGAACAGCTCACCGACCCCACCGAATCCAGGACAGGCAGCCGTGCGCGACCAGCTCAAGACCGAGGCGGAGCAGCCGTCCGCCGTCCCGGGCCAGCGCCGCCAGGTCCCGACCCGGGCAAAGGCTCCGAAGAAGCCCCCGGCCGCCCGGCCGGACCGCGCCGACGTGGCGGACCGCCTCGCCTACCTGGACTCGGCGACCCGGCGCATCAACAGCGCCCTGGACCTCGCCGCGACGCTGCGCAACATCGGCCGGGTGCTGGTCCCCACGCTGGCCGACGCCGCCGTGGTCCACCTGCGCGACCCGCTGCCCAACGTCGAACGCGAACCCGGCTTCCCGGAGGAGCTGCGGATCCACCACAGCACCGGCACGCGGATCGGCCGCCGCGGCCGCCCGGGCGGCTTCGACGACCGGCGCCGCTCCCGCTACGGCGCCCGATCGACCGCCGACAGCGGTCCGGCCACCCCGGTGACCCGCGGCGGAGCGCTCGCGCACGCCCTGCTGAGCCGCCGCCCCGCCGAGCCGGCCGTTCTCGGCACCCCCGCCGCCGAGCGCACCGAGGTGCTGCTGCGCGAGCTGTACGGCACCCGCGGGGTGGCCCGGCTGGCGGCCGGCACCTCCGTCCTGGCCCTGCCGCTGCGCGGCCGCAAGGCCGTGCTCGGGCTGCTGGTGCTGATCCGCCGCCCTCCCGAACGCACCGGCCGTCCGGTCTTCGACGCCGCGGACACCGCGACCGCGGCGCACCTCGCCACCCAGGCCGGGCTGGCCGTGGACACCGCACTGCGGTACGCCCGCGAGTGGGAGATAGCCAACGAACTCCAGCGCAGCATGCTGCCGTTGCGCCTCCCGCAGCCGCACGGCGTCCGGCTCGCCCAGCGCTACCTGCCCGGCGAGCGCGGCGCCCAGGTCGGCGGCGACTGGTACGACGCCGTCCCCCTGCCGGGCAACCGGGTCGCCCTGATCGTCGGCGACGTGATGGGGCACTCGCTCACCTCGGCCGCCATCATGGGTCAACTGCGCACCAGCGCGCAGACGCTGGCCGCACTCGACCTGCCGCCGCACGAGGTGCTGTACCACCTGGACGAACAGGCCCAGCGGCTCGGCCGCGAACAGCACCTGGCCACCTGCGTGTACGCGGTCTACGACCCGATCGCCAACCGCGTGGTGCTGGCCAACGCCGGCCACGTCCCGCCGGTGCTGGTCCGACCGGACGGGACGGCCGAGCTGGTGGAGCTGGACTCCGGGGCGCCGATCGGGGTCGGCGGGGTGGACTTCAACTCGGTGGAGCTGCCCGCGCCGCCCGGGTCGGCGCTGCTGCTGTTCACCGACGGCCTGGTGGAGACCCGCAGCCGCCCGATCAGCGACGGCCTGGAGGTGCTGCGCGCCAGGATCGCCGCCGCCCGCTGGCAGTCCCCCGAGCAGCTGTGCCAGGAGGCGCTTCGGATCCTGCCGCCCGGCGACCGCGGCGACGACATCGCCCTGCTCGGCGCCTGCTTCGACGGCATCCCGGCCGGGGACGTCGCGCACTGGTACCTGCAGCCACGCAACGAGACGCCGGGCCGGGCCCGTCGGCTGGCCGCGCACACGTTGCGCCGCTGGGGGCTGGACGAGCTCAGCGAGGCGACCGAGCTGATGGTCAGCGAGCTGGTGACCAACGCCGTCCAGCACGCGACCCGGCCGGTCACCCTGAGCCTGGTGCGCACCACCCGGCTGCGCTGCGAGGTGGGCGACGACAGCCCGCTGCTGCCGCGCCCGCGTCGTACCGGGCCGGAGGACGAACGCGGGCGCGGGCTGCAGATAGTGGCCCGGTGCGCGGACCGCTGGGGTGCGACCCGGCTGGGCACCGGCAAGGTGGTCTGGTTCGAGCAGCGGCTGCCGCCGCAGGTCTAGCGCCCGACGCCGACCGGCCGGGTCGGCCGACCGGAGCCGGCCGACCGTGTCCAGCCCGGCCCGGCTCTGCCTGTCGCGGCCCGTCAGGACACGATCCGTACCGGCAGTTCCACCAGCACCTCGCGCAGCGCGGCGGCGAAGCGCTGGTACTCGGCACCGCGGGCCGAGCCCGGGCGGACGGCGAGTCCGATCCGGCGGCCGGGCGCCGGATCGGCGAAGCGGACGGCGGCGAGCCGATCGGCGCGCCCGGCCTCGACGTCCAGGGCGGTGGCGGGCAGCAGGGTCACCCCCAGGCCGCCGGCGACCAGTTGGACCAGGGTGGACAGCCCGGCTGCGCGGGTGGTCGAGCCCGCCGGGTCGGCGCCGACCTCGCGGCAGATGTCCAGTGCCTGGTCGCGCAGGCAGTGGCCCTCCTCCAGCAGTAGGACGTCCAGGTCGAGCAGGACGTCCCGCGGGACGTCGATCCGCCCGGCGAGCGGGTGTCCGGGCGGGGTGAGCAGGACGAAGTCCTCGTCGAACAGCGGGATGTCCAGGGTGGGCGACGGCCCGCCGGCCGGGAGCGCCAGCAGCAGGACGTCGAGGCGTCCGGCGGCCAGGCCCTCCAGCAGCGAGGGGGTGCGCTCCTCGTGGACGTGCAGCTCCAGCTCCGGGAAGACGTCGCGGACCAGCCGCAGCACGGTGGGCAGCAGGTAGGGCGCGACGGTCGGGATGACGCCGAGGTGCAGCGGCCCGGTGAACGGGCGGCGGGCGGCCTCGACCTCCTCGGTGAGCGCCTGTAGCGAAGCAAGCACCCGTCGTGCATGCTGGTGCACGCGTTCCCCCAGCGGGGTGACGATCACCTTGCGCGTCGTACGCTCTACCAGCTGCGCGCCCAGCGACTCCTCCAGCGCCGCGACGGCGCCGGACAGCGCCGGCTGGCTCGTCCCGGTGGCTGCGGCCGCCTCCCGGAAGTGCCGGTGCTCGGCCACCGCGACGAAGGCCCGCAGCTGGGCGACCGTCGGGGTGCGCGGGCTGCGGGCTGTGGTGATCGCCACAGTCCGGCCGGCTTTGGCGGGGGTGCCCCGGCGGGGGCGCGGCTGC
The DNA here is from genome assembly GCF_000719705.1 of Streptomyces sp. NRRL S-350. GTDB lineage: Bacteria > Actinomycetota > Actinomycetes > Streptomycetales > Streptomycetaceae > Kitasatospora. Next base: position 134,881 of record NZ_JOHO01000011.1, read on the forward strand.
GACGTGGGGGATTCAGTACTGATAGCAATCTCCGATCAGACACATCCAGTCTAGCTATTTCCCCGATCAGTCCACGATGTGGAATCGTGATCGGTGTCCGGAATCCGGACAAAGCTCCCCTCAACTGACTTCAGGAGAAGCGAACGTGCTCACGATCGGTGACAAGTTCCCCGAGTTCGACCTCAAGGCCTGTGTCGACCTGGACGCCGCGAACGCCTTCGCTGACATCAACCACAAGACCTACGAGGGCAAGTGGAAGATCGTCTTCTTCTGGCCGATGGACTTCACCTTCGTCTGCCCGACCGAGATCGCCGCGTTCGGCAAGCTGAACGACGAGTTCGCCGACCGCGACGCCCAGATCCTCGGCGTCTCCGGTGACTCCGAGTTCGTGCACCACGCCTGGCGCAAGGACCACAAGGACCTGCGCGACCTGCCCTTCCCGATGCTGGCCGACATCAAGCACGACCTGATGCGCGCCTGCGGCGTCGAGGGCGAGGACGGCACCGCCCAGCGCGCCGTCTTCATCGTGGACCCGAACAACGAGATCCAGTTCGTCATGGTGACCGCCGGCTCCGTCGGCCGTAACCCCAAGGAGGTCCTGCGGGTGCTGGACGCCCTGCAGACCGACGAGCTGTGCCCGTGCAACTGGACCAAGGGCGAGGACACCCTCGACGCCCAGGCCCTGCTGGCGGGCTGACCCATGGCCCTCGACGACCTGAAGGCCGCCCTCCCGGACTACGCCAAGGACCTCAAGCTCAACCTGGGCTCGGTCATCGGCAACTCCGACCTCCCCGCCCAGCAGCTCTGGGGCACCGTGCTGTCCTGCGCGATGGCCACCCGCAGCCCCGGTCTGCTGCGCGAGCTGGAGCCCGAGGCCAAGGCCAACCTCTCCCCCGAGGCGTACACCGCCGCCAAGGGCGCGGCCGCGATCATGGGGATGAACAACGTCTACTACCGGACGCTGCACCTGCTCTCCGACAAGGAGTACAGCACGATGCGGGCCGGTCTGCGGATGAACATCATCGGCACCCCGGGCGTCGAGAAGGTCGACTTCGAGCTCTGGTGCTTCGCGGTCTCGGCCATCAACGGCTGCGGCCAGTGCCTCGACTCGCACGAGGCCGTCCTGCGCAAGGCCGGCGTCGAGCGCGAGGTCGTCCAGGCCTCGATGAAGATCGCCGCCGTCCTGCAGGCCGTGGCCGGCGTCCTCGACTCCGAGGCCGCCCTCGCCGCCGCCACCGCCTGACGCACCCGGCACCCGGCACCCCGCGGGCCCCTCTCGGACACCACGTCCGGGAGGGGCCCGCTGCCGTTCTCCGCCCGGGCGGTCAGTCCGTGGCCGGTCGGACGGTCGGCGCGGCGGGGTGCGGGGCCACGGGGCTCTGGACGGTGGCCTGGGTCGGGGTGGCCTGGGTCGGGGTGGCCTGGGTCGGGGCGGCCTGGGGCGCACCCGGGTGGGTCGCGGCCGTCCGCTCGGCGGCCTCGCGGGCGGCTTCGAGCGCGGTGAAGACGGCCTGGCCCGCCTCGTTGCGGCGGCGCAGGTGGGTGATCACGGTGTTGGTGACGGCGATCAGCGGGACGGCGACCACCGCACCGCCGATGCCGCCGATGATGCCGCCGGCCGCGACGCCGAGGACCACGCCCAGCGGGTGCACCCGGACGGCCCGACCGAGGATCAGCGGCTGCAGGATGTGGCTCTCGACCTGCATCACCGCGATCAGCACCACCAGCACCATCAGCGCCGTCCACGGCCCCTGGGTGACCAGGGCGATCAGCACCGCGACGGTGCCGGTGACCAGCGCGCCGACCAGCGGGACGAAGGCGCCCAGGAAGATGATCACGGCCAGCGGCATCGCCAGCGGCACGCCGAGCAGGTCGATGCCGATCCCGATGCAGACCGCGTCGATGAAGGCCACGCAGACGGTGCCGCGCACGTAGGCGGTGAGCGTCGCCCACGCCTTCGGTCCGGCGCCGGCCATCGCGAAGCGGGAGTGCCGGGGCAGTCCGCGCAGCGCCCAGTTCCAGATCCGCTCGCCGTCGTAGAGGAAGAAGAAGGTGGTGAAGAAGGTCATCAGCACCGCGGTCAGCAGCTCGACGGCGATCTGCGCGCCGGTGATCGAGGCGGAGGTGAGCTGGTCCGTGTTGGTGGTGATCGCCTTGGTGATCTGGTTGGCGAAGTCGGTGATCTGCTGCTGGGTCAGGTGCAGCGGCCCGGTGACCAGCCAGTCCTTCAGCTGGTTCACACCGGTCTTGACCTGGTTGGTGACGGTGGTCAGGTTGGTGGTCACCTGCCAGACCACGAACCAGCCGACCAGCCCGATCCCGGCCAGGCCGCTCAGGAACACCCCGCCCGCGGCCAGCGAGCGCGGCGCCCGGCGCCGGCGCAGCCAGGACACCGAGGGCTCCAGCAGCGCGGTGATCAACAGCGAGGCCAGCACCGAGAAGGCGACCAGCCGCAGCATGTCGACCACGTAGAAGACGACGTAGAGCGCGGCGCCGAGCAACAGAAGGCGCCAGGTCGACTCGGCGGCCACCCGCAGCCCCCACGGCACCGCCTCGGCGGGGGTGGCGGGCCGACCGGGGTGGTACTCGCGGCCGAGACCCGCGTGGGCGGCGGGTGCGGGCGGGGTCGGCGCGGCGGGCGGGGAGGCCTCGGCGGTCTCCGTGACCGCCGTGGCCCGGGCGACCCCGGAGCCGGCGGGCACCGCCGACGCCACCGGTGCCGCCGGTCCCGGCGGCACCGGGGCGGGGTCGGCCCGGGGGACCGGGGCGGGGCCGGGCGCCTCGGCGAGCGCCGGCACGTGGCCGTCCGCGAGCAGGGGTACGACGAGTTCGTGCGGGTCGGCCGCCATCGCGGCGCGCCGGCGCCGTTCGATCACGGCGGCCGCGCTCGCCACCACGGCCATGCCCTTGGCCACGGCCTTGAAGGCCTTTCCGCCCCGCGCCATCCTCGCTACCACCGCTCCCCGACCCGACCCGCCGTGCCCGGCGGTACGCCGCGGGTTCCTGCCGCGGCCGTCAGGGATGACGCTACCGGGCAAGGGGGCGGCGAGTCCGACCGCCGGTGGGTTCGCCCCGGCCGATCAGCCCGGAGATTCCGGGCGAACCGCCGTGTTTCACCTGGTTTCGGACGCACTTCGCTGGGGAGGAGACGGGACGAGGACCCCGGAGGGCAGCGCCCCCGCCACCCTTCGGATCCGCCCCGAGAGCCCGCCCCCCCCAGAAGCCATCCGCCGGCGGACCGGCCGGTGCGGGAAGCAACCAGGACCCCTTCCCGCGCCCCGCGTCCGCACCCGGAGCCGCACCGCCCGAGCGCGCCGTGGTCAGCGCAGCACGGGCGGGGCGGCCCCACCTTCCGGGACCGGCGGTCCACGGCACGGCCCGGCCCGATCGCAAAAGGCGACGGCCCCCGGCTGCCCGCCCGGGAAGGGCGAGCGGCCGGGGGCCGGTGGGAGTGCGCCGCCGGAGCGGCAGCCTCTCCTAGTACCAGTTGTGCGCCTGCCAGAACGACCACGCGCCACAGGGGCTGCCGTAGCGGCTGTTCATGTAGCTGAGGCCCCACTTGATCTGGGTGGCCGGGTTGGTGCGCCAGTCGGCACCCGCCGACGCCATCTTCGAGCCGGGCAGAGCCTGGACCAGGCCGTAAGCGCCGGAGCCCTTGTTGGTCGCCGTGTAGTCCCAGCCGCTCTCGCGCTTCACGATCTGGCTGAAGCACTGGAACTGGGCGTCGTTGCCGACGATCTGCCGGGCGAGGTCCTGGACGGAACCCGGGCTGACCGAGACGGCCGGCGCGCTGTCGTCGACGGCGGTCATCGCCGACCGGGCCTTGGACCGGTTGGCGGCCTCGGTGGCCTTGCGCGCGTCGTCGGCGGCCTTGGCGTCCGCGTCGGCCTTGGCCTGGGCATCGGCCTTGGCCTGGGCGTCCGCGGCGGCCTTCTGGCGCGCGGCCTCCTCGGCAGCCTTCTGCTCCGCGGCGGCCTTGGCGGCCGCGTCGGCGGAGGCCTGCTGCGCGGTGGCCTGCTGGCCGATGTTGTCACTGATGGTCTGCGCCTGGGCGCCAGAGGGGACTTCGGCAAGCAGGGTCGCGCCGGCGACATCGACCGTCTGCGTCGTCTTGCCCTCGCTGCCCGAGGCCATACCCACGACGGCACCGACAGCGGTGACGGCGGTGGCGGAGGCCACAGCAACTCCCCGGACCGAGATCCGAGTCACATGGATTCCTTCCAGCATCGCCCACGCGTGACCGTGCGGGCGCAACATGCCCCTTGGCACGGACCTCCGCACGGTGCTCTGGTCACGGGAGGTGCTGGCCCGGCGTCCGGCCGAGGTGAGGCGACCGGGCGTTGGAATCGGGCGGCGTACGGCTCTCGGTCTTCAATTGTGCGTCCACCGAACGGAGTTGGCGGACCTTCCGGGCCTGACTTCCGGAGTCCGGAAGCCCTGCCGCGCCGTACGCGGGGCCTGACAGAACCCTCACCATGCCGCACCGGGCACCGTCGACGCAATTCCCCCCTGCGTGGCGCATGTCACATTCACCGGCCGGGAGTTCCCCGGACGGAAAGCACTCGATGTGATGAAACGGATGGGGCCCGCTCCGTCAGGAACGGGCCCCCAGACCTGAGTTGACCGTATTGTCCGACAATGTCCCGATCAGGGACGGATCACGGGTTGATGTCCTCCAGCATCTCCGTGACCAGGGCCGCGATCGGCGACCGCTCCGAGCGCGTGAGCGTGATGTGGGCGAACAGCGGATGCCCCTTCAACTTCTCCACCACCGCCACCACGCCGTCGTACCGGCCCACCCGGAGGTTGTCCCGCTGCGCCACGTCGTGGGTGAGCACCACCCGCGACCCCTGGCCGATCCGGGACAGCACCGTCAGCAGGACGTTCCGCTCCAGGGACTGCGCCTCGTCCACGATGACGAAGGCGTCGTGCAGCGAGCGCCCCCGGATGTGCGTCAGCGGCAGCACCTCCAGCATCCCGCGGGAGATGACCTCTTCGATCACGTCCGGGGTGGTGACGGCCGAGAGCGTGTCGAAGACCGCCTGGGCCCACGGGCCCATCTTCTCCGCCTCGCTGCCCGGCAGGTAGCCGAGCTCCTGGCCGCCGACCGCGTACAGCGGCCGGAAGACCATCACCTTGCGGTGCTGCCTCCGCTCCAGCACCGCCTCCAGACCCGCACACAGTGCCAGCGCCGACTTGCCCGTCCCGGCCCGGCCGCCCATCGAGACGATGCCGATCTCCGGGTCGAGCAGCAGGTCCAGCGCCACCCGCTGCTCGGCACTGCGCCCGCGCAGCCCGAACGCCTCGCGCTCTCCGCGCACCAGCCGGACCCGGCCGTCGCCGGTGACCCGGCCGAGCGCCCGTCCCCGCTCCGAGGTGAGCACCAGTCCGGTGTGGACGGGCAGCTCGTCGGCCCCGTCGAGCTCCACCGCGGCGTCGTGGCCGGCCGCGAACAGCGCGTCGACCCGGTCGGCCGCGACGTGCAGTTCGGACATGCCCGTCCAGCCGGAGGTGATCGCGAGCTCGGCCCGGTACTCCTCGGCGAGCAGGCCCACCGAGCTGGCCTTGATCCGCAGCGGCAGATCCTTGGACACGACGGTGACGTCGTAGCCCTCGGCCTGCAGGTTGCGGGCGACCGCCAGGATCCGGGTGTCCGCCTCGCCGCCGCCGGCCCGGTATCCGGCCGGCAGTATCGACACGTCGGAGTGGTTGAGCTCGACCCGGATGGTGCCGCCGAGCTCGCCGACCGGGATCGGCTCGTCGAGCCGGCCGTGGCGGATGCGGTAGTCGTCGAGCAGTCGCAGCGCCTGGCGGGCGAAGTAACCCAGCTCCGGGTGGTGCCGTTTGGCCTCCAGCTCGGTGACGACCACCACCGGAAGGACGACCTCGTGCTCCTCGAAGCGGGTCATGGCGAGCGGGTCCGCCAGGAGCACGCTGGTGTCGAGAACGTACGTGCGCCGGTCTGGTGTCCGGCGGCTCTTGGAACTGACCACTAGGCCTCCAGAGCGGATGACCCTGCGTCACCCGCGGCAAGCCGGCCCCGCTGCCCCGGTGGCCCCGGGACCGGACTGACTGGAGTATTCCCAGGCGGGGGGCGGTGCATTCGCGCCCCCGGCGAACTGACGGATCATTGCCGGTGAACGTTTGGCCTCGCCCGGGCACCGGGTAGGCCAGCCCTACGGCGGTCACTTCGCCCCGCGCCCGGCCGGGCGCTCACCGGGCCGGGGGCCCGAAGGGCAGTCAGAGCCCCATCCGCCGGTGGCGCTGCTCGAACGCGCGCAGGGCGCGCAGGAAGTCGACCTTGCGGAAGGCCGGCCAGTACGCCTCACAGAAGTAGAACTCGCTGTGCGCGCTCTGCCAGAGGAGGAAACCGGACAGCCGCTGCTCGCCCGAGGTGCGGATGATCAGGTCCGGGTCGGGCTGGTTGCGGGTGTAGAGGTGCTCGGAGATGTGCTCGACGGTCAGGACCTCGGCCAGTTCCTCGATCGAGGTGCCGCGGCCGGCCTGTTCCTGGAGCAGCGAGCGGACGGCGTCGGCGATCTCGTGCCGGCCGCCGTAGCCGACCGCGACGTTGACGGTGATGCCGTCGATGTCGGCGGTCTCCTCCGCGGCGCGCTTGAGCACGTCGGCGGTGTGCTGCGGCAGCAGGTCCAACGCGCCGACCGGGTGGACCTTCCAGCGGCGGGCGGCGGCCAGGCCGGTGACGGCGTCCTCGATGATGCCGAGCAGCGGCACGAGTTCGTCGGCCGGGCGGTCGAGGTTGTCGGTGGAGAGCATCCAGAGGGTGACGACCTTGACGTGGGTCTCGTCGCACCAGCCGAGGAACTCGGTGATCTTGTCGGCGCCGCGCCGGTGCCCGTACGCGGTGGAGCCTCCGGTCGCCTTCGCCCAGCGGCGGTTGCCGTCCAGGATCACGCCGATGTGGTGCGGGGTGCGCGCGAGGTGGACCTCCACCCGGCGGCCGTAGAGCCCGTACATCCCGCCCAGCAGGGTCCGCAGCCCCGGCGTCCGTTCGGCGACATCGCGCAGACCCATGTTTCCCGGACCCCTCCGTGCTCGTTCAGCTGGTGCGTCACCGCCCCGGCGCAGCCTACTCCCGCCCGCACGCGCACGGTAAAGCCGCAGGTAGCGGTCTGGTCACGGTCCTGTGCGAAGCCTGTCACGGCGGGCGTGTCGGGGTTCTGCGCACGGCCGGGGGCGCCGACGGGCGGTTGCGCGGGAAGCGGCCCGAGTCCGGTCCGGGTCCGGTACGGGTCCGGTCCCGGCACGGGTTCGCGTCCGGTCCCGGCACGGGCCGGGACTTCCCGGGGGGCCGGTCCGGGGGCGGCACGGGCCGCGGACACGGAACGGTCTCCGAATCCTTAACGGAACCGTAAGCCGTCGGCCCGATGCTTGACGGCCGGCAATGGTCTAGTCCAGCTTGTGAACCCGGGACGGAAGCGTCGCCCTTCCCGTCCCCACAGGCCCACTTCGGACCTCCCCTCCCCCACACGCGGCCGCCGCGCCCCCCACCGCGGCGGCCGCTCCTCCCCCAGGAGCGTCGCCCATGGCCCGTACGCCGAACCAGCCCGCGCACAAGCGCCGGCGCAGCCCCCTCCCGGCCGTCGCGGCCGGTGCCACCGCCCTCGCCCTGGCGGGCGGCGGCCTCGCCCTCTTCGCCGGCGGCGCCGGCGCGGCCGTCGGCAACCTGGTCTCCAACGGCGGCTTCGACAGCGGGCTGGGCGGCTGGAGCTGTACCGGCGCCGCGACCGCCGTCTCCTCGCCGGTCCACTCCGGCACCGGCGCGCTGCAGGCCACCCCGGGCGCCGCCGACACCGCCGAGTGCTCCCAGACCGTCAGCGTGCTGCCCGGCACCAGCTACACGCTGAGCGCGTGGGTCCAGGGCCCGTACGTCTACCTCGGTGCGCGCGGCACCGGCGGCACCGACCCGTCGACCTGGTCGAACCAGACCGGCTGGAACCAGCTGTCCACCACCTTCACCACCGGGGCGAACGCCACCAGCGTCACCGTCTACCTGCACGGCTGGTACGGCCAGGGCGCCTACCTCGCCGACGACGTCGCGCTGGCCGGCCCCGGCGGCACCGGGACCCCGTCGCCCACCGCGACCCCCACCAGGACGGCGACCCCGAGCCCCACCGCCACGCCCACCCCCACCCCGACCGGCACCACCCCGCCGGCCACCGGCCTGCCCGCGCACGTGGTCACCGGGTACTGGCAGAACTTCGACAACAACTCGACCCCGCAGCGGCTGAGCGACGTCCAGAGCGCGTACGACATCATCGCGGTCTCCTTCGCCGACGCCGTGCCGACCCGGACCGGCGCGATCAGCTTCACCCTGGACCCCGGCCTCTCCAAGGCGCTCGGCGGCTACACCGACGCCCAGTTCCGGGCCGACATCAAGGCCAAGCAGGCCGCCGGCAAGAAGGTCGTCCTCTCCATCGGCGGCCAGAACGGCGCGATCACCGTCGGGGACGCCACCGCCGGCGCCAGCTTCGCCGACAGCGCCTACTCGATCATCAAGGACTACGGCTTCGACGGCATCGACGTCGACCTGGAGAACGGCGTCCAGGCCGGACCGCTCGGTGACGCGTTGCACTCCCTGCAGGCCAAGGTCGGCCCCGGCTTCGTCCTGACCATGGCGCCGGAGACCATCGGGATGTACAGCACCGCCGGCGCCTACTTCCAACTGGCGCTGAAGACCAAGGACATCCTCACCGTCGTCAACACCCAGTTCTACAACTCGGGCGGCATGAACGGCTGCGACGGCAAGGTCTACAACCAGGGCACCATCGACTTCATCACCTCGCAGGTCTGCACCCACATCCAGGGCGGGCTGCGGCCCGACCAGGTCGGCATCGGCGTGCCGGCCTCCGCCAAGGCGGCGGGCGGCGGCTACGTCCCGCCCGCCGTGGTCAACAACGCCCTGGACTGCCTGGCCACCGGCAACAACTGCGGCAGCTTCGTCCCGCCGGCGAAGTGGCCCACCATCCGCGGCGCGATGACCTGGTCCACCAACTGGGACGCCAACAACGGCAACGCGTTCTCGGGCGCGGTCGGCCCGTTCGTCCACAAGATGCCGTAAGGCCTCGTGCCGTGAACCTCGTGCCGTGAACCTCGCGCCGTGAACCTCGCGCCGTGAACCTCGCGCCACAAGGCCTCGTGCCGTCAGGCCTCACCTCCCCCGGCGCGCCGCCCCTTGAGGGTGGGGCCCGCGCGCCGGCGGCAGGGCCCGTCGTACCGGTTCCCCGGTGCGGCGGGCCCCTCCGCGCTCAGACCGTCCCGCCGCGGCGCAGCCCCCAGGCGCCCGGGCGGCTACCTCGCCAGCACGGCGGTGAGCGCGCCGAGCAGCAGGAACGGACCCACCGGGACGTCCAGTCCACGCACCGGGCGCCTGCGGGCCAGGGCGGCGCCGGCCCGCAGCACCGCCCACACCCCGGCGAGCACCACCGCCGCGACCAACCCTCCGAGGGCCACCGACCAGCCATACCAACCGAGCAGCCCGCCCAGCGTGAATCCCAGCGGGGAGTCGCCGGGCCCCAACGCGCCGACCCAGACGGCCAGTTCGAGCACCGCCCCGACCGCGAACGCCGCCAGCAGGCAGCGCAGCAGCACCCCGGGGCGCCCCTCTGCGAGCGCCGCCAGCGCCAGCAGCGCGGCCACCCCGCCGAGCAGCGGCAGGGTCAGCCGGTACGGCAGCCGGCGCACCCGCGCGTCGACGAAGCCGAGTGCCACCCCGAGCGCGGCCGCCCAGCCCAGTGCCCCGGCCGCCGGCCCGTCCGCCGCGCACCCCACCGCGAAGGCGACCGCCACCGCGACCGCCTCCACCGTTCCCGGGCCCGCGCCCAGCCTCTCCCGGCAGCCCGGGCAGCGCCCGGTCGGCGGCAGCAGCCGAACCTCGCGCGCGCACGACGGGCAGGCCTCACACCACGGTTCGCCCTCCGGCACGGCGAACCGGGCGACCAGCCCGCGCAGCAGCGGAGCCGACAGGAGACCGACCAGCACCGCCGCGACCACGACCGGCACCACCGGCGCACCCCCTCCTCGATCGACGTACCGGCCCCATCCTCCCGCGGGAGGCGGTGTGCCGTCCGTCTCGTTCCGGATCGGAACCGGTCCGTGTTCTGGCGTCGTTCCTCGCATACGTGAGCATTCCGGACACCGGGATCCCCCTTTGGAAGGCCCGCCGACACGCCCGCCTGCCGATCCAAGGACGCCTCTCCGAGCGCCCCCGGAGCCTCCTCGGGACGGTCCGCCGAAGGGCCTCTCGTACCCCTAAAGTAGGCAGGCATGCAGGTCATCCAGTCCAGCAAGCTCGCCAACGTCTGTTACGACATCCGCGGCCCGGTGCTGGAGGAGGCGATGCGGCTGGAGGAACAGGGCCACCGCATCCTCAAGCTCAACACCGGCAACCCGGCCACTTTCGGTTTCGAGGCGCCCCCGGAGATCCTCCAGGACATCCTGCGCAACCTCGCGAACGCGCACGGGTACGGCGACTCCAAGGGTCTGCTCTCCGCCCGCCGCGCGGTGGTCATGCACTACGAGGAGCGCGGACTGCACGGCCTCTCCGTGGACGACGTGTTCCTCGGCAACGGCGTCTCCGAGCTGATCCAGCTGGCGATGACCGCACTGCTGGACGACGGCGACGAGGTGCTCGTCCCGGCCCCGGACTACCCGCTGTGGACCGCCTCCGTCTCGCTGGCCGGCGGCACCGCCGTGCACTACCGCTGCGACGAGCAGTCCGAGTGGTACCCGGACCTCGCCGACATCGAGGCCAAGGTCACCGACCGCACCAGGGCCATCGTGGTGATCAACCCGAACAACCCGACCGGCGCGGTCTACCCGCGCGAGGTGCTGGAGGGCATCGTCGAGATCGCCCGCCGGCACGAGCTGGTGGTCTACGCGGACGAGATCTACGACAAGATCCTCTACGACGACGCCGAGCACATCCCGCTGGCCACCCTGGCCCCGGACCTCTTCTGCGTCACCTTCAACGGACTGTCCAAGGCGTACCGCGTCGCGGGCTTCCGCTCCGGCTGGATGGTGCTCTCCGGCGACCGGAACCGCGCCCGCAGCTACGTCGAGGGCCTCACCGTGCTCGCCTCGATGCGGCTGTGCGCCAACATGCCCGCCCAGCACGCGGTGGCTGCCGCGCTCGGCGGCCGGCAGTCGATCCGCGACCTGGTGCTCCCCGGCGGCCGGCTGCTCGCCTCCCGCGACGCCGCGCACCGGCTGCTCAACGAGATCCCCGGGGTCAGCTGCGTCAAGCCCAAGGGCGCGCTGTACGCGTTCCCCCGGCTGGACCCCAAGGTCTACAAGATCAAGGACGACGCGCAGATGGTCCTCGACCTGCTGCGCTCCCAGCGCATCCTGCTGGTCCAGGGCACCGGCTTCAACTGGCCCGAGCCGGACCACTTCCGCCTGGTGACCCTGCCGCACCCGGAGGAGATCACCGACGCCGTGACCCGCATCGGCGAGTTCCTGGGGGGCTACGCCCAGCCGTGATCTCCCCTTGACCCCGACCCACCGACCGGACTGTAGGATTCCGGCGCGTCGGCGGCCCGGGTTCCTCCCCGGACCGTAGGGGGGACGGGCCGGTCGGCGGTGTGCCGGGGCCTGGGCCCGACGCGGCCACCGGAGCGCGCGACCGCCTCGGAAGGGTCCGCTCCCCTGCCCCCACTCCACCGCAAGGGACTGGTCCGTCTTGACCCTCCGCATTCCGCTCACCCCTGCCCGCGCCGCTGCGGCCGCCGTCGGCGCCGCCATCGCGCTGACCACCGCCCTGCCGGCCACGCCCGCCGCCGCCGGTGGCTTCCGTCCGCCGACGTCGAGCACCGTCGTGAACGCCAACTCCGGCAAGTGCCTGGAGATCGCCGACTGGAGCACCGACGACGGCGCCCCGGCCCGCCAGTGGGAATGCACCGGCGGCGCCAACCAGCGTTGGGACTACGTGCCCGACAGCGGCGGTTTCCGCCTGGTGAACCACAACTCCGGCAAGTGCCTGGAGATCGCCGACTGGAGCCGGGACTACGGCGCCGAGGCCCGCCAGTGGGGATGCACCGGCGGCGCCAACCAGCACTGGAACTACGCCGGTTCGATCGGCCCGCACAACGAACTCGGCCTGTCCAACCTCAACTCGGCGTTCCTCCTGGAGATCGCCGACTGGCGTACCGACGACGGCGCCCCGGCCCGCCAGTGGCCCGGGTCCACGGTGGGCGTCCCCCAGGCCAACCAGGCGTGGATCACCGCCATCACCCGGCTCTGACGGCTGGGCCCGGGAAAGCACTACGGCCGGAGTCCCGGTCCGGGCGATCTCCTTGGTCGGGGAAAGATCGCCAGGCGGAACTCCGGCCGTCCTGTCACTCGGCGGTTCGCTCGGTTCGTGCCGCGCGCCGCCTCTCGCTCGGTTGAGACTCAGGCTCAGCCGAGACGCGCGACCAGGCTTCGGTACTCGTCCCACAGCTCCTTCGGCGTGTGGTCGCCGAAGGTCTCCAGGTGGGCCGGCACCAGGGCGGCTTCCTGCCGCCAGATGTCGGCGTCCACGGTGAAGAGCAGGTCGAGGTCCTCCTGGGACAGCTTCAGGTCGCCGAGGTCGAAGCCGTCGACGGTCGGCAGCACGCCGATCGGGGTCTCGACACCCTCGCCGGTGCCCTCCAGACGCTCGACGACCCACTTGAGCACACGGCTGTTCTCGCCGTAGCCGGGCCAGACGAACGCGCCCTCGGCGTTCTTGCGGAACCAGTTGACGTAGTAGATCTTCGGCAGCTTGGCGGCGTCGGCCTGGGCGCCGATCTTCAGCCAGTGGGCGAAGTAGTCGCCCATGTTGTAGCCGCAGAACGGCAGCATCGCGAACGGGTCGCGGCGCAGCTCGCCGACCGTGCCCTCGGCGGCGGCGGTCTTCTCGGAGGCGATGTTGGCGCCGAGGAAGACGCCGTGCTGCCAGTTGAAGGACTCGGTCACCAGCGGGACGGCGGTGGCGCGGCGGCCGCCGAACAGGATCGCCGAGATCGGCACGCCCGCCGGGTCCTCCCACTCCGGGGCGATGGTCGGGCACTGCGCGGCCGGCACGGCGAAGCGGGCGTTCGGGTGGGCGGCCGGGGTGCCGGACTCGGGGGTCCAGTCGTTGCCGCGCCAGTCGGTCAGGTGCGCCGGGGGCTCCTCGGTGAGGCCCTCCCACCACACGTCGCCGTCGTCGGTGAGGGCGACGTTGGTGAAGACGGTGTTGCCCCAGAGGGTCTCGATGGCGTTGGCGTTGGTGTCCACGCCGGTGCCGGGGGCGACGCCGAAGAAGCCGGCCTCGGGGTTGATGGCGTACAGGCGGCCGTCGGCGCCGAAACGCATCCAGGCGATGTCGTCGCCGATCGTCTCGACCTTCCAGCCCGGGATGGTCGGCTGGAGCATGGCCAGGTTGGTCTTGCCGCAGGCCGACGGGAAGGCGGCCGCGACGTACTTGGGCTCCGCCTCGCCCGCGGAGCCGGCCGGCGGGGTGAGCTTCAGGATGAGCATGTGCTCGGCCAGCCAGCCCTCGTCGCGGGCCATGGTCGAGGCGATGCGCAGCGCGTAGCACTTCTTGCCGAGCAGGGCGTTGCCGCCGTAGCCCGAGCCGAAGGACCAGATCTCCTTGGTCTCCGGGAAGTGCGAGATGTACTTGGTGCTGTTGCACGGCCACGGCACGTCCGCCTCGCCGGCGGCGAGGGGGGCGCCGACGGTGTGCACGGCCTTGACGAAGTCGCCGTCCTCGCCGAGCTGGTCCAGCACGGCCTGGCCCATGCGGGTCATCACGCGCATCGACACGGCGACGTAGGCGGAGTCGGTGATCTCGACGCCGTACGCGGCCAGCGGGGAGCCGACCGGGCCCATCGAGAAGGGCACGACGTACATCGTGCGGCCCTTCATCGCGCCGCGGAACAGGCCCTGCTCGCCCTGGAAGATCTCCCGCATCTCGGCGGGGGCCTTCCAGTTGTTGGTCGGTCCGGCGTCCTTCTCCTGCTCGGAGCAGATGTAGGTGCGGTCCTCCACGCGTGCCACGTCCGTCGGGTCCGAGGCGGCGTAGTAGGAGTTGGGGCGCTTCTCCTCGTTGAGCTTCTTGAAGGTGCCCTGCGTCACCAGCAGGTCCGCGAGGCGGTGGTACTCCTCGTCGGAACCGTCGCACCACTCGATGCGGTCCGGCTGGGTGAGCTCGGCGATCTCGCTCACCCAAGCGAGCAGCTGCTTGTGGCGGGTGGGCGCGGATGCGCTGAGAGCAGAGATCTCGTACGACACGATCGCTCCGTTTCACGCCATCTCGGCGAGGAGACGGCGTAGCGGGGGTCTGAGGGTGCTTGCAGCGTAGCTCCGGCCTCAAGCCCGGAACGCGGCGAAGCGTCGAAATTGACGCATCTTTTACTACGGTAAGTATGATTACTGGCCGGTAATAGGTCGCGCACGTCAGGGCCGGAGTGCGCGGCGCCACACTTCAAATACTCCAAAACGTCTAAGAGTGATGATCGCCACTTTCCTACGCGCCAGTAACCTACGGATCCGTAGGTAGCGGGTAGCATGCTGCGCATGACTGCTGCTGTGCTCGCGGACAGCCCCGCGGACGAACCTGCCGGGATCAGGGAGAGCAAGCCGAAGTGGCGCGGCTGGCTGCACGCCGGAATGTTCCCCGCCTCGGTGGCCGCCGGAATCGTGCTGATCTGCCTGGCCGACTCCACACCCGCCAAGATCGCCTGCGCGATCTACTCGGTCAGCGCCTGGCTGCTGTTCGGGATCAGCGCGGTGTACCACCGCTTCGACTGGGGCCCGCGCGGGGACGCCGTGCTGCGCCGCCTCGACCACGCGAACATCTTCCTGATCATCGCGGGCACCTACACACCGTTCACGATGCTGCTGCTCAAGGGCGCCGACCAGCAGCTGCTGCTCTGGGCGGTCTGGGGCGGCGCGCTCGCCGGGATCGCGTTCCGGGTGTTCTGGGTCGGCGCGCCGCGCTGGCTGTACACCCCGGTGTACATAGCGCTGGGCTGGGCCGCCGCGTTCTTCCTGCCGGACTTCCTGCGCACCGGCGGCGTCGCCGTCCTGGTGCTGATGATCGTCGGCGGGGTGCTCTACAGCATCGGCGGCGTGGTGTACGGGCTCAAGCGGCCCGATCCCTCACCGCGCTGGTTCGGCTTCCACGAGGTGTTCCACGCCTTCACCCTCGGCGCGTTCATCGTGCAGTACGTCGGCGTCTCACTGGTGGCGTACAGCACGGCCGGCTGAACCCGGAGCCCCCCGGCGGGCGACCGCCCGGTCCACGGACCGGGTGGTCGCCCGTTCTGCCGTCCAGGGCCGCTCGTACGACCCACGGCCCTGCGGGCGGCGCGAGTACGCAGCGTGGTCGGCCGCGCCGGACTCCGACTGCGGGACGGCCCCCTCCGGGCCCTCGTGCTCGTGGCGCGCCCGCTGCCCGTCGTGCGCCCGCTGCCCGTCGCGCGTCAGGTACTCGTCGTGCGCACGGTGCTCGTCGTGCGCCGAGAACTCCGCCCACGGCGTCGGCCACACCGGGCGGGCGGAGCGGCCCCGCGCCTGCCGGGCGTCCAGCGCCTCACGGGCCCGGCGGCAGCGCTCGCAGTGCGCGGCGTCCGGGATCCCGCGGCGCGGGCGGCGCCGGACCAGGGGCGGCCGACCGTGCAGCGCGCGCCAGCGGCGGCCGACGTAGACCATCAGCAGCACGGTCTCGACCCCGGCGACCGCCAGGACCAGCGCGGCGCCGTTGATCAGATAGGCCGCGACCACGGCCAGTGCGGAGGCCACCACGGCCGCCGCACCCCACGCCTGGGCACCCGCCTGCTTGTCATCCGTGTCGGCCACTTCGGCTCCCCTTTCCCGGTGCCGGGCTCGTGGTCGGCTCCCGCCGCCCCACCCCTTCTCCCGCTCTCGGCACACGTCGGCCAGCACTGACCGATTGCCACATCCTATCTACCGTCAGTCACCTCCGACTGCCCCAGGGCAGCGAACGACAGATCAACGTTGCGTCAATTCCTCGTGCGGCAGGAGCACTTCGAGGACACATCACTCTCTGGTGTCAACCGTCCACCCAGGCGCTCCGCCCGGGCCGGCACGTGGCCCCGCGGGTGGGGCAGCGGGGCCCGGCCCGCTCGGCCGGGCCCCGCTTCGCCGTCACCCGCGGCGGTCGCCCGTCCGCCGCCGCAGGACCGCGCCCGCGCCGACCAGCGCGGTGGCGCCCAGGGCGGCGGCCGCCGTCACGGCCGGGAGCGCCGAACCGCCGCCCGCCGCCGGTTCCGCCGCCGCCGCCACCACCGGCTGCGGCTCGGCGTCGGCCCGGTAGCCGCCGCCCTCGCCGGCCCGGTCGTAGGCCGAGCCGGGCAGCTTGTCCCCGTACCGCTGGTGCACCAGCTGCTGGTACGCGGCGAGCGACACCCCGCCCGCGCCCACCGAGCGCGTGGCCTCGTCGTCCAACGGCAGCACCCGGCCGTCGCGCACCACGTACCAGGCGTTGACCTGCGGTTCGCGGAAGGCGGTGCCACCGTTGCTCGCCGCCTTCGCGGCGTAGTCGCTCTCGTCGCCGCCCGAGGCGATGTTGACCACCCGCCAGGCGTCGCCCTGCCGGACGGTCCAGACCGAGGCGGTCTGCCCGTCCGCCGCGACCACCTTGCTGGCGGTGAACTCCGCCTTCGCCACCGGCGCACCGGGGGTGCCGGCCACGAAGCCGGGGTCCAGGACGTACACCGGCACGGTGTCGCCGGCCAGTCGCGGCGCCGACGCGCTCGCCGCCCGTGCCTCCTCGGCGGCGCCGATGGTGAGCTGCTGGGTCGGCGGGACGCCCTTACGGGCGAAGAAGTGGCCGACCTTGTCGAGGACGGCGGGGGCCTGGACGGCACTGCGGGCCTGGGCGAGGTCGTCGGCGGCCAGCGGGGCCGGGGCGCCGGCCGGGGCGGCCGGGGCGTCGGCGTGCGCGGCCGGGGCGAGCGCCAGCGCGAGGCCGGCGGTGAGCAGGGCGCCGGCGGCGGCGCGACGGAGGCTGGTGAACTCGGTCATGGTCGTCCTCACGCGCCGATCCGGTACAGGGAGTGGGTCCACGAGAACGTGTCGTTGTTCACGTAGTACCAGTAATCCGCCCAGTTGTAGCGGTAGTTGGACGGCCACGGGTCGCCCCAGTAGATCCAGTTGCTCCCGGTGTCGTAGCCGTACACGACGTGCATGTGCCCGCCGCCCGAACTCCACTGGATGCGGGTCTCGACCGGCCGGTTCGCGTCCACCTCGGCCTGCACGGTGGTGTAGCGCAGGTAGCCGGTGACGTACGAGCCAGGGGTGATGCCGATCCGGCTCAGCCCGTTCTGCACGTCGGCCAGCGTGGCCTGGCTGTTGGGGCAGCCGGAGTCGGTGGCTCGGCCGAACGCAGCGTTGCAGAACTGGTTCTGGCTGTAGTCGTAGCCGAACCAGGTGGCGATGGTGTTCCCGCTCGCCGCCCAGCACCAGTTGGTCTGCTGTTGCTGCTGCATGGTGATGTTGAGCTTCTTGTACGTGCCGGCGAGGTCCGCCGTACTGCCGGGCGCGGCGGCCTGGCGGACCTGGTGGGAGGCCCGGACCTGGTGGGGGGCCCGGTCCTGGGCGGGGGCGGCGACCGCAGGCGTCGCGACCGCGGCGGTGAGCGCCGGGCCCAGCACGCCGAGGGCGAGCAGCGAGACCGCGCGGCGCAGCCGTATCCGTGGAACTGGCATGTGGGGATGCCTCCTTGCGCGAATGGAGCGAGGTGCTGTGTGGGGGCGCGGTCCGGATCGCGCCCCGAGCATGGCGCCGTTGTCGGAGGCCGGTCAACGGCTTTGGCGGCGGCCCGGACCGGGTGTGAACGGCCGGGCGCAGATGTGAACGCCATCCGGCGAACCCCCGCGTCACCGGCCCGGACCGGTGACAAACCACCGTCCGGATGTGAATATTCACGGTCAAACACGGTCTGCCCGCGTCCCCCACCCAGGAGGCCGTCATCCACCGCACCGACCACGCCGACCTCGCCGCCGCCCTGCGGACCGGCCCCTTCCACCTCGCCCTGCGCACCGCCATCGCCGCTCGGGGCCTCACCCTCCACCGGATCCGCCGCCGCCTCGCCCTGCGCGGCGTCAACGTGGGCCTCACCAGCCTCAGTTACTGGCAGCAGGGCCGACGCCGGCCCGAACGCCCCGAATCACTGCGCGCCGTCGCCACCCTGGAGGACGTCCTCGACCTGCCCGAGCACTCCCTCACCCGGCTGCTCGGCCCCCGCCGCGCCGCCCTCGCCACCCCCGCCGGGCCGCCCGTCCGGCCCTACCGCGACCTCATCTCCCCCGCCGCCGCCGTCGACGATCTGCTCACCGCCCTCGCCGGGCCGCGCGACACCGGCCTGCACACCGTCACCCACATCGAACGCATCCGGCTCGGCCCCGACCGCCGGCTCACCCGCCGCGACTCCCAGCACGCCCTGCGCGCCCACCGCGACGGCATCGACCGCTACCTCGCCCTCTACCAGGGTGACCCCGGCAGCGACATCGGGCTGGTCGGCGTCCGCGCCGAGGAGAACTGCCGCCCCGGCCGCATCCGCCGCGACCGGGCCCACCACCTGCTCGCCGCCGAACTCCTCCTCGACCGCCGGCTCCGCGCCGGCGACACCCACCTGCTCGGCTACGGCTTCGACGACGCGCCCTCCCCCGAGCCCAGCTGCGAGTACGTCCGCGGCTTCAACTCCGGGGCCGGCCAGTACGTCCTCCAGGTCACCTTCCACCCCGCCGCCCTGCCCGTCCGCTGCCACCGCTTCGCCCTCCACTCCCCGGGCGGGGCCCCCTACGAGACCGAGGAGCTGACCCTCGACGGCCACCACTGCGTCCACCTGGTCGCCACCGCGCTGCGGCCGTGCATCCTGGGCATCCGCTGGGACTGGGAGTGAAGTGGCCGGGAATCCCCCTACCGCGTCAGGAAGTCCACGACCAGGCAGTCCTCCACCGGCCGGTAGCCGATCTGCTGGTAGATCGAGTTGCTGGTCGGATTGCCGAGGTCGGTGTAGAGCAGCACCTCCTCCACCCCCCGGGAGAGGAGGTGCGCGGAGACGGCGGCCGTGACGGCGCTTCCGTAGCCGCGGCCCCGGTGCTCGGCGGGCGTGTAGACCGGGCCGATGCGGGACATCCCGGCGACCACCGGGCTGCTGCCCGCCAGGGCGACCGGGCTGCCCCCGTCCTCCCACAGGTGGAGCCCGCCGACCGCGATCTTGTCGTCCACCGCCCGCGGCACGTCGGGCAGCATCACCTCGACCTCGGCCAGGAACTCCTCGTACCAGCGGATCACCAGCTCGCGCTCGGCCGGTTCGGCGAGCCGGTGGCGGCCCGCGGGCGGACGCGGCGGCCCGGTCAACCCGCCCAGACGGTAGAGCCGTTCCTCGACGCGCACGGACTGTCCGGTGCCGGTGGCGGCCGTCCAGGCCGCCGCGAAGGCGCGGACCGTGTCCGCCGCCCCACCGACCCCGGTCACCGTGGCGAACCCGGGCCCGGCGGCGGCCAGCCCGACGGCCAGTTCTTCGGCCGCCTCCTCCGGCATGAAGGAGAGCCGGGGGGCGAACGGCGGCGTCTGCAGGAAGGCCCCGCCGACCGGCGCGCCCTCCGCCGGCCGCCACCAGCCGAAGACCGGTCGCGGACCGAACACGTCCAGCCCGGCCTCGGCCAGCCGGTGCGTGACGGTGAGCAGGACGGTGTTCGCGGCGGGACGGGCGGCGAGGAAGGCACCCGCCTGCTCCCGGAACTCGTCGAGGGACGTACTGAAAGTCCAGGTCATGGCCCATGTTCGCCCCGGCCCGGCCGCGCCCGCCAACGATTATTCGCCCCGCCGACCGCCGTCCACTCGTCTGCCCGATGCCCGGCTGCCCGGCTACGCGACTGCCGGCTACGCGTCTGCCCGGCTACGCGTCTGCCCGACTGCCCGGCTGCCCGGCTGCTCGGCTGCCCGGGTGGTCAGCTGCCCGCCGCTACCCGACCGCCGCGCCCAGCCGCTCCGCCAGCGCCGTCGGGTCGGTGGTCGGCGCGTCGCAGGTGAAGTGCCGGCAGACGTACGCCGCGGGCGCCCCGCCGACCAGCGGCCGGTCCGCCAGCAGCGGCACCTCGCGCTCCCCCGGCTCTCCCACCGCGACGACCGCCCCGGGCGCCGTCCCGAGCAGCGCCGCCCGCCGCAGCGCCGCGGTGGCCGGATCCCCGGCCGGGCCGACCACGGCCACCTCGCGCGGCCCGTCGAGCAGCGCCTCGGCGACGGCGAGGCCCCAGCCGATGAACCGCGGCGCCCGCCCGGCGAGCGCGCCGACCACGCCGAGGGCCCGCTCGGCGGCCGTCCGGTGCCGGTCGGAGCCGGTGTACGCGGCGTACGTGAGCAGGGCGCCGGCGGCGGCCGTCCAGCCGGAGGGGGTGGCGTTGTCGGTCGGGTCCTGCGGGCGGCGGATCAGTTCCTCGGCGTCGTCGGCGGTGTCGTAGAGCGCGCCGGAGGGCACGTCGGTGAAGTGCTTGAGGACGGTGTCGAGCAGACCGCCGGCCAGTTGCAGCCACTCCGTCGCGCCGGTGACCGCGTACAGCGCGAGGAAGCCCTCGGCGGTGTCCGCGTAGTCCTCCAGCACGCCCGCGTTGGCGCCGGCCCGGCCGTCCCGGGAGGTACGCAGCAGTCGGCCGTCGGGGGTGAGGTGGACGGCGAGCAGCAGGTCGGCGGCGCGCTCGGCGGCGTCGACCAGGTCGGGCCGCTCCAGCAGGGCGCCGGTCTCGGCGAGCGCGGCGATGGCGAGGCCGTTCCAGGCGGCGACCACCTTGTCGTCCCGGGCCGGTGCGGGCCGCGCCGCACGGGCTTCGAACAGCCGGGCGCGGATCGCCTCGTACTCGGCGAAGTCCTCGGGTTCGCTGAGGAGTTGGAGGACGGAGGTGCCGTGCTCGAAGGTTCCTTCGGCGGTGACGGCGAACAGCCGGGCGGCGGTGGCCGCGTCGGCGGGGCCGAGCAGGTCGACCAACTGCCCCGGCTCCCACGCGTAGTAGGCGCCCTCGGCCGTCTTCCCGGTCTCCTCGTCCAGGCTGTCGGCATCCAGCGCCGAGGCGAACGCCCCCTCGGGCGTGCGGAGTTCGCGCAGCATGAAGTCCGCCGTCGACAGCGCGACCCGGCGGGCGAGCGCGGATCCGGTGGCCCGCCACAGGTGCAGGTAGGCGCGCAGCAGCAGGGCGTTGTCGTAGAGCATCTTCTCGAAGTGCGGGACCACCCAGCCGGCGTCGACCGCGTACCGGGCGAAGCCGCCGCCGAGCTGGTCGTGGATGCCGCCGCGGGCCATCGCCTCGCCGGTGCGGACGGCCATCTCCAGGGCCGCCTCCGAGCCGGTGCGCGCGTGGTGGCGCAGCAGGAACTCGAGCACCATGGCCGGCGGGAACTTGGGGGCACCGCCGAAGCCGCCGCGGGCCTGGTCGAACTCCCGGCTGAGCGTCACCAGAGCCTGGTGCAGGTCGCTCTCGCCGGGCGGGTGGTGGGCTCCGGCCGAGTAGACGGCGGCCCGTTCGGCGAGGTCGGCCCGGATCCGCCCGGCGACCTCGGCGACCTCCTGCCGCCGGTCCCGCCAGGCCGCGTCCACGCCCTCCAGCACCTGCCGGAAGGACGGCATGCCGTGCCGGGGCTCCGGCGGGAAGTAGGTGCCGAAGTAGAACGGCTCCTTGTCGGGGGTGAGGAACACCGTCATCGGCCACCCGCCCTGCCCGGTGGCGGCCTGCACCGCCTCCATGTACACGGCGTCGACGTCCGGCCGCTCCTCCCGGTCGACCTTGACCGCGACGAACCGCTCGTTGAGGTACCCGGCGAGCCCGGCGTCCTCGAAGCTCTCGTGCGCCATCACGTGGCACCAGTGGCACGCGGCGTAGCCGACCGACAGCAGCACGGGCACGTTCCGCCGTCGCGCTTCCTCGAAAGCCTCCGGTCCCCAGGGCCACCAGTCGACCGGATTGTCAGCGTGCTGAAGCAGATAAGGCGAGGTCACACCAGCCAGCCGGTTCATACGGTCCACCCTACTCATGCCGCCCGGCCGAGCCCGTGAAGCCCCACGAACCCGTGGTCCCTTCGGCGGGGTTCCACCCCTGGGCCGAAGGCGCGCCCGCCGAGCCCGGCCTCGGCGGCACCCCCGGAACGGCTCACCCCCGGAACGGCTGACACCCGGAACGGCTCACCCCCGGGACGGCTCACCCCCGAAACCGTTGGACACCCAGGCCGACCGGCACCCGGGGCGGCTAGGCCGAACGGCGCCCCGCGTCGCGGCACCTGCCACGGCCGCCGATGCTGGGGAAGGCCTCTTGCCCACCCGGGTCGGGCGCCGCGGTCGGCGGATCGGTCGAGGCGTGTAGGGCCCCTCGGTCCGGGCAGACGGTCGTCGGCAGCCCAGGGCCCTTGGCTGCGGTTGCCGCCGTTTGGAGTCGGCCGACTGCGCCGACGTCGCGTGTGTGTATGCAGCCGAACGGTCCGCCCCCTGATGCGGGTGGACCGCTGTTGGATCCGGAGGACCAATGACCAAGTCCAACCCCGTGCAGAAGCTGGTGGACACCGTGGCTGACGCCGTGTCCGACAGGAAGGACCGCGGACGGCCGGAGGTGCCGGGGGCGCCCGGTGCGGAGCCGGTTCCGGTGGCGGAGCCCACCGAGCCGCGCGCGCCGTTGCCGCCCAAGCCCGACCAGGGCGCACCCACCGTCGTGTCGGCGACGGGCCGCGGTGGCGGGGCGGCGGACGTGCGGTCGCAGAGCGGTGGCTACCTGACCACGGCTCAAGGCACCCGCGTGTCGGACAGCGACCATTCGTTGAAGGCCGGCCCGCGCGGTCCGGTCCTCCTCCAGGACCACCACCTGCGCGAGAAGATCACGCACTTCGACCACGAGCGGATCCCCGAGCGGGTGGTGCACGCCCGCGGCGCCGCCGCGCACGGCGTGTTCCGCGGCTACGGCACGGCCGGGGCGGTCACCAAGGCCGCTTTCCTGGCCGAGGGCGTCGAGACGCCCGTGTTCGTGCGCTTCTCCACCGTGCTGGGCTCGCGCGGCTCGGCGGACACCGTGCGCGACACCCGCGGTTTCGCCACGAAGTTCTACACCGGGGAGGGCGTCTTCGACCTGGTCGGGAACAACATCCCGGTGTTCTTCATCCAGGACGCGATCAAGTTCCCCGACGTGGTGCACGCCGCGAAGCCCCACCCGGACCGGGAGATCCCGCAGGCGCAGAGCGCGCACGACACGTTCTGGGATTTCGTGTCGCTGCACACGGAGGCGACCCACCACACGCTGTGGAACATGTCCGACCGCGGCATCCCCCGTTCGTACCGGATGATGGAGGGTTTCGGCGTCCACACCTTCCGCCTGGTGAACGCGGAGGGCGCGAGCACGCTGGTGAAGTTCCACTGGAAGCCGAAGCTGGGCGTGCACTCCCTGGTGTGGGAGGAGGCGCAGCTGATCGGCGGCATGGACCCGGACTTCCACCGGCGTGACCTCTACGACGCGATCGAGGCCGGCGCGTTCCCGCAGTGGGAGCTCGGTATCCAGACCTTCCCGGACACCCCGGAGCAGACGTTCGAAGGGATCGACCTGCTCGATCCGACGAAGATCGTGCCCGAGGAGCTGGCCCCCGTCCGGCCGATCGGGCTGATGACGCTCACCGCCAACCCGACCAATTTCTTCGCCGAGGTGGAGCAGGTGGCCTTCCACCCCGGGCACCTCGTTCCCGGTATCGACATCACCGACGACCCGCTGCTGAGCGGCCGCCTGTTCTCCTACCTCGACACCCAGATCACGCGTCTGGGCGGCCCGAACTTCGCGCAGATCCCGATCAACCGCACCCACGCGCCGGTCAACGACATGCTGCGCGACGGGTTCCACCAGGACGCGGTCCACAGCGGGGTCGCCCCCTACAAGCCGAACTCGCTGGACGGCGGCTGCCCGTTCTTCGCCGGCGCCGGCGAGCACGCGTTCGTGGAGTACCCCACCCCGGTCGCCGCGGCGGCCAAGGTGCGCGAGGCCCCCGCGTCGTTCGCGGACCACTTCAGCCAGCCGCGTCAGTTCTGGCTCAGCCTCACCGCGGTCGAGCAGCAGCACGTCATCGCCGCGTACACCTTCGAGCTGTCCAAGGTGTACGAAGTGGCGATCAGGGAGCGGACGCTGGGCGTGCTCGCCAACATCGACCCCACCCTGTGCGCGGAGGTGGCCGCGGGGCTCGGCCTGCCGGCTCCCGAGCCGACCGCCCCGGCACCGGACCTGCGGCCCAGCCCCGCCCTCTCGCAGCTCGGCGCGTCCTGGCCGGCCGACGGCCGCGTGGTCGGCATCGTCACCGACTCCACCGGCGACACGGGCGTCGTACGGGCGGCCCGGGATGCGGTGCGCGGCGCCGGGATGACGCCCCTGATCATCGCGCCCACCGCCGCGCCCCTGGCCGACGACCTCCCGGTCCAGCGCACGTTCGCCGCCGCCCGCTCGGTGGAGTTCGACGCGCTCTACGTCCTCGGCGCGCCGGCGCCGGGGGCCGACGACCACGGCGCACGGGACGCCAAGTCCAACGGGTCGTCGCCGGTCGACTCCCGGGTGGCGCTGCTCGTCAACGAGGCCTACCGCCATGCCAAGCCGGTCGGCGGCCACCCCGCCGCCCGTGCCGTGTGGGCGGCTGCGGGCGTCGACCCCCAGGCTCCCGGCGTCCTGACGAGCGAGGATCTGGACGAGGTGCTGGCCGGCCTCGTCGGCTTCCTGGGTGCCCACCGCGTGTGGGACCGCTTCCCGGTTCCCGGTGCCCGGCCGTAGGAGTCCGGTCGGGTCTCACCGGTGCGCCCGGCCCGGGCCCCGGCGGCCGGGCGTCACTCCTTCGGAGCCTCCGGCTCCTCGACGAAGTCGACCTTCTTGAACTGCCGGTTCATCGACTTGACCAGGAACCACGTGGCCACGCCGAGAGCGGCGAAGACGACGAAGCCGAGGAGGCCGGGGGTGACCTTGGCGTCGTCGACGGCGAGGTCAGCGGCGAGGTGGACGAGGTTCACGGGGGCACTCATATCTCTATGGTGGCCCGGCTCACGGGGAGCCGGGCCATCGGGGGGTGGTTCAGTCGCGCGTGTCTGCGGCCTCGGCCGCCAGGGTGGGGGTGCGCAGGCCGGCGAACAGGTCGTCCTCCGGCAGGTCCACGTCGACCAGGGTACGGGCGAGCTCGTAGTCCTCGGTGGGCCACACCTCGCGCTGGACCTCCAGCGGGACGCGGAACCACGGGCCGTCCGGGTCGATCTGGGTGGCGTGGGCGATCAGCGCGCGGTCCCGGGTCTCGAACCAGTCGTCGCAGCGGACCCGGGTGGTGATCTCGCGCTCCTTGCGGCCGCTCTTCTCCCAGCCCTCGATCCACTCGCCGTACGGCGAGTCGTGGCCGTGTTCGGTGAGGTACTGGTGCAGCGCCCGGATGCGGCCCATGGGGAAGCCGTGGTTGTAGTACAGCTTGAGCGGCTGCCAGGGCTCACCGGCCTCGGGGTAGGCGTCCGGATCGCCCGCGGCGTCGAAGGCCAGCATGGTGATCTTGTGGGTCATGATGTGGTCCGGGTGCGGGTAGCCGCCGTTCTCGTCGTAGGTCGTGACGACCTGCGGCTTGAACTCGCGGATCAGCCGGACCAGCGGCTCGGCCGCTTCCTTCACGTCCTGCAGGGCGAAGCAGCCCTCCGGGAGCGGGGGCAGCGGGTCGCCCTCGGGCAGGCCGGAGTCCACGAAGCCCAGCCAGGCCTGCTTGACGCCGAGGATCGCCCGCGCCTCGTCCATCTCCTTGCGCCGGACCTCGTGGATGTTCTCCTCGATGTACGGATCCCCCTGGAGCTTGGGGTTGAGGACCGACCCGCGCTCGCCCCCCGTGCAGGTGGCCACCAGCACGTCCACACCCTGTTCGACGTACCTGGCCATGGTGGCCGCGCCCTTGCTGGACTCGTCGTCCGGGTGGGCGTGCACCGCCATCAGTCGCAACTGCTCAGTCAACGCCTTGCGTTCCTTCCACATCCTCGGGCGTTCCGCGAAGTCCGGGTCTGCCCACCGTACGAACCGCTCACTTCGGGACCGCGTCGCCGCGGGGCCGGCCCGCGGATGTCGCCGACACGGCCGAGCCCTGCCCCCGCCGGACCGGCCGCGGGCGTGCCCCTCCTATAGTGACGGACTGGAGGAGCGCCGCATTCCCCCGTTCCACCCCGCGCGGCCCCTCCCCAGGGAAGGACGAGTCCGATGACTGCAGAGACCACCGCCGCCACGCTGCCCGAGGGGCGCTACGGCAGGAGCGGGGACCGCGACTCGGACCGCCGCCTGAAGGTGGTCGGAGCGGTCTGCGGCGTGCTGGGCCTGGGCGTGGTCGCCTGGCTGGGCGGTTCCTACCTGCTGCGCGAGACGAAGATCAACGGCTCGGTGCCGACCTTCCAGGTGCTCTCCGACTCCGAGGTCCGCCTGCACCTCACGGTGAGCAAGAGCGACGGGCAGGCCGGCACCTGTACGGTCCGCTCGCAGGGCGACGACCACGCGGTGGTCGGGGTGGCCGACTTCCCCGTCCCGGCGGCCGGCTCCAGCTACGACGCGGTGGTCACCCTGCGCACGACGTCCCGCGGCACCACGGCCGAACTGCTGGGCTGCACGCCGGCCCGGTAGGCCGCATATTCGCTCCGGCGAGCGGGCATCCGTAGAAGGTCCCCGTTTCGTCCTGGACACCGAGGCGCAACACCCCCGTCGATGTCGCGTCGGCGCCTCTCCCGCTTGTCGGCAGGAGTTGTTAGGCTCGTGGTTTCGCCCCTTCCGCACCGGATGGTACGGGAGCGGGCGTTGCTTTGTAGTTGAGACCGATATCACCACCAACCCTGCTGACGACTCACACCCTCAGCACAGCCCCAGCACCTACGAGGAGCACCCGTGACCCAGACCAGTGAAAACGTGACCTGGCTCACTCAGGCCGGTTACGACCAGCTCAAGGCCGAGCTGGACCATCTGACCGGGCCCTGGCGCATCGAGATCGCCCAGAAGATCGAGGCGGCGCGCGAGGAGGGGGACCTCAAGGAGAACGCCGGCTACCACGCGGCGAAGGAGGAGCAGGGCAAGTACGAGCTGCGCATCCGCCAGCTGACCCAGCTGCTGGAGCGCGCCAAGGTCGGCGAGGCGCCGGCCGACTCCGGCGTGGTGGCCCCGGGCATGGTCGTCACGGTCGCGTTCGACGGCGACGAGGACGACCTCATGGAGTTCCTGCTCGCCTCCCGCGAGGTCGCGGGCGCCGACGACCTGGACGTCTACTCCCCGCAGTCGCCGCTGGGCCGCGCGATCGACGGCAAGCAGATCGGCGACGAGGCCACCTACGACCTGCCGAACGGCAAGCCGGCCATGGTGAAGATCGTCAAGGTCGTGCCGCACGCCGGCTGATCCGGCCCCCACTGCCCGAGGGCGGCCGCGGAGTCCCTGGGACTCCGCGGCCGCCCTCCCGCGTTCACCCCGCAGCGGAAGCGGCACCCGGCTCAGGCCCCGCCCGGGCAGCGCTTCGGCTCAGGCGCCGGCCCGGCCCGGGCAGCGCTTCGGCCCGGGCAGCAGCTTCGGCTCAGGCCGTGGACGAGCGGTACTTGCGCACCGCGAGCCACGAGAACACCGCCGTGATGACGACCGACCAGAGCACCGAGACCAGCGCCGCGTGCTGCATCGGCCAGGCTTCGTCCACCGGCCCGACCTGGTTGCCGAACAGCACCCGGCAGGCCTGCACGGTGGCGCTGAACGGGTTCCAGTACGCGATCCCCTGCAGCCAGCCCGGCATCGAGCTGACCGGCACGAAGGCGTTGGACACGAAGGTCAGCGGGAACAGCCAGATCAGCCCGGCCGAGGTGGCCGCCTCGGGGCTGCGCACCGACAGTCCGATCAGCGCGCCGATCCAGGAGAAGGCGTAGCCGAGCAGGAGCAGCAGGCCGAAGGCGCCGAGCGCGTTGAGCACCCCGTCGTGGATCCGCCAGCCGACCAGCAGTGCGACCAGGCCCAGCACGACCACGATGAACGCGGTCTGCACGAGGTCCGCCAGGGTGCGGCCGACCAGCACCGCCGAGCGGGCCATCGGCAGCGAGCGGAAGCGGTCCACCAGGCCCTTGGTCATGTCCTCCGCGATGCCCGCCGAGGCCCCGGCGGTGGCGAAGGTGACGGTCTGGGCGAAGATGCCGGCCATCAGGTACTGGATGTACGTGTGGGAGCCGGAGCCCGTCCCGGGGATCTGGATCGCCCCGCCCATGACGTACGAGAACAGCAGCACGAACATGACCGGCTGCATCAGGCCGAAGACGACGATCTCCGGGATGCGGGTCATCCGGCGCAGGTTGCGCTTGGCGACCACCCAGGAGTCGTGCAGGGTGGCGGACAGCCCCCGGCGCTGCCGGGGCACCGCCGCGCCGATGGCGTGCTCG
This sequence comes from Streptomyces sp. NRRL S-350, assembly GCF_000719705.1. GTDB lineage: Bacteria > Actinomycetota > Actinomycetes > Streptomycetales > Streptomycetaceae > Kitasatospora. Next base: position 163,280 of record NZ_JOHO01000011.1, read on the forward strand.
GTGGCGCTGCTCATCTCAGCGCTCCTTCCCGGCCGCGACGGCCTGCTGGTCGGGGCCCTGGCCGTCGGAGTCCTCCGCGCCGCCGGGCTTTCCCTTGCCCTCGGCGCCGCTCCGGCCGCCCCGGCCGCGCCCCTTGGGGCCGTCCTCGCCGCCTTCGCCCTCCTGCTCGGCGACGTGGCCGGTGAGGGTGAGGAAGACGTCGTCCAGGGTGGGCCGGCGCAGCCCGATGTCGTCGATCTCGATCCCGCGGGCGTCGAGTTCGCGGATGGCGTCGGCGAGCACCCGGGCGCCGCCGCTGATCGGCAGGGTGATCCGGCGGGTGTTCTTCTCCACCGAGGGCTCGCTCAGCGCGTAGCCGGACAGCGCGGCGACCGCGTCGGCGACCAGGCCGGGCTCGTGCACCACGACCTCGATCCGCTCGCCGCCGATCTGCGCCTTGAGCTGGTCGGCGGTGCCGCGGGCGATCACCCGGCCGTGGTCGACCACCGCGATGTCGTGGGCGAGCCGGTCGGCCTCCTCCAGGTACTGGGTGGTGAGCAGCAGGGTGGTGCCCTGCTCGACCAGGGTCTCGATGACCTCCCAGAGCGCGAGCCGGTTGCGCGGGTCGAGGCCGGTGGTCGGCTCGTCCAGGAACATCACGGGCGGGCGGACGACCAGTGCGGCGGCGAGGTCCAGGCGGCGGCGCATGCCGCCGGAGTAGGTCTTGGCGGTGCGGTCCTTGGCCTCGGTGAGGTTGAACCACTCCAGCAGTTCGAGCGCGCGGGCCTTCGCGGCGCGGGTGCGCATCTGGTAGAGCTCGCCGACCATGGTCAGGTTCTCGAAGCCGGTCAGGTACTCGTCGACGGCCGCGTACTGGCCGGACAGGCCGATCAGGCTGCGGACCCGCTCGGGGTGCTTGAGCACATCGACGCCGGCGACCACGGCACGGCCGGAATCGGGGCGGAGCAGGGTGGTGAGGACCCGTACGGTGGTGGTCTTCCCGGCGCCGTTCGGGCCGAGCAGCCCGAGCACCGTGCCCTCGGGGACGTCGAGGCTGACGCCGTCCAGGGCTCGTACGTCGCCGAAGGTCTTCACCAGGTTCTCGGCTTGGATGGCTGGCGCCATGGCCTGCCTCATCTCCTCGGACGTATGGAGCGATCTGTCCCACTCTGCCCCGTTCTCGGGCACCCGGGCGACTCGGTTCTCGACCCGCGGGACTCACACGCGATGTATCGCGAGTTTTCCAGCACGCGTTATATCGCGTCAAGGGAGATCGCTCCGCCATCCTGTCAGGGGGGACTGACACCACCCGTCGCGGCGGACGGCTAGCGGGAGACGACGTACCCCGCGTCCCGCAGCTCGGCGACCACCGCCGAGCAGTGCTCCGGCCCCTTGGTCTCCAGGTGCAGGTCCACCTCGACCTCGGTCAGCCCCAGCTGCGGGTCGGTCCGCACGTGCGCCACGTCCAGGACGTTGGCGTCGAGTCCGGTCAGCTCGCCCAGCAGGTCCGCCAGCGAGCCCGGCTTGTCCGCCAGCCGCACCCGCAGCGACAGGTAGCGCCCGGCCGCGGCCAGCCCGTGCCGCAGCACCCGCTGCATCAGCTGGGGGTCGATGTTCCCGCCGGAGAGCACCGCCACCACCGGGCCCTCGAAGGAGTCCGGCTGCTCCAGCAGCGCCGCGATCGGGGCCGCCCCGGCGGGCTCGACCACGAGCTTCAGCCGCTCCAGGCCGAGCAGCAGCGCCCGCGACAGCGAGTCCTCGGAGACCGTGCGGATGCCGTCCGCCAGCGTGTTGACCACCTCGAAGGGGATGTCCCCCGGGCGCCCGACCATGATCCCGTCGGCCATCGTGGCGAAGCGCTCCAGCGACACCGGCCGCCCGGCCGCCAACGACGGCGGGTACGCGGCGGCACCGGCCGCCTGCACCCCGACCACCCGCACGTCCGGCCGCAGCGGCTTCACCGCCGCCGCGATCCCGGCGAGCAGTCCGCCGCCGCCCACGCCGACCAGGATGGTCCGCGCCTCGGGGCACTGCTCCAGGATCTCCAGCCCGACGGTCGCCTGGCCGGTGACCACGTCCCAGTGGTCGAAGGGGTGGATGAACACCGCCCCGGTCGCCTCCGAGAAGCGCTGCGCGGCCTGCAGCGCCTCGTCCACGGTCGCGCCGTGCAGCCGCACGTCGGCGCCGTACTCACGGGTGGCCGCGATCTTCGGCAGCGGCGCCGCGACCGGCATGAACACCGTCGAGCGCACCCCCAGCAGCGAGGCCGCCAGCGCCACGCCCTGGGCGTGGTTCCCGGCGCTCGCCGCCACCACGCCGCCGGCCCGCTGCACCGGTGAGAGTCCCGCGATCCGCACGTACGCCCCGCGCAGCTTGAACGAGCCGGTGCGCTGCAGGTTCTCGCACTTCAGGTGGACCGGCGCGCCGATCAGTCCGGACAGGTGCCGGCTGCCCTCCATCGGGGTCACCCGGGCGATCCCGGCGAGCATCTTCTGGGCGCCGCGGACGTCGTCGAGGGTGATCGGCCAGGTGTGCATGCCGCCAAGGGTAGAGGCCCCGGCCCGGGCAACCGGGGACGCCGGGCCTGTTCCCGGGCCCGCCGAGCCCGCGTACGCTGCTGCTTCTGAGCCTCCCTCACCGCACGACGATCGTGAGCCGCGATGACGACGACCTCGCCCCAGGCCACCGACCGCACCGACCCCGTGCACACCCGACTCCAGTACCAGCTCGCGGTGTTGGCGCGCCGCATGGAACAGGTCCGAGCCTCCGGCGGTGGGGTCGGCACGCTGGACCGGGCCGCCTACCTGCTGCTCGACCGGCTGGAGCGGCACGGGCCCGCCAACGTCAAGGCGCTGGCCGAGTCCCTGGGGGTGGACTCCTCCACGGTGACCCGCCAGGTCGCTCCGCTGGTCGCGGCCGGGCTGGTCGGCCGGGTGCAGGACCCGGCCGACCGCCGCGCCGTCCGGCTCGCGCTGACCTCGCGCGGCGCCGGCCGGCTCGACGAAGTCCGCGACGGGCGGGCCGAGTTGACCCGCCGCCTGGTGGCCGACTGGCCGCCGGAGGAGCAGCACGCGTTCTGCGCCCTGCTGACCCGCTTCAACCACGCGATGGAGTCGTACACGGCGGACCAGCAGGGACAGCCGGGTCAGCCGGGTCAGCCGGGTCAGCCGGGTCAGCCGGGTCAGCCGGACCGGCGGTAACGCCGGGAGCCTCAGCCGAGCGCCTGCTTGAGGTCGGCCAGCAGGTCGTCGATCGACTCGATGCCGACGGAGACGCGCACCAGGTCGGCGGGCACCTCCAGCGGGGAGCCCGCCGCCGAGGCGTGGGTCATCCGGCCCGGGTGCTCGATCAGCGACTCGACGCCGCCCAGCGACTCGCCGAGGGTGAAGAGCTGCGTGCGGTTGCAGACCTCGACGGCCGCTTCCTCGCCGCCCGCGACCCGGAAGGAGACCATGCCGCCGAACGCCTTCATCTGCTTGGCGGCGATGTCGTGGCCGGCGTGCTCGGGCAGGCCGGGGTAGAGCACCTGGCTGACCTTGGGGTGGCTCGCCAGCAGCTCGGCGACCTTCTCCGCGTTGGCGCTGTGCCGGTCCATCCGGACGCCCAGCGTCTTGATGCCGCGCAGGACCAGCCAGGCGTCGAACGGGCCGGAGACGGCGCCCATCGCGTTCTGGTGGTACGCGACCTCCTCGCCGAGGGCCGCGTCGGCCAGCACCAGCGCACCGCCGACGACGTCCGAGTGGCCGCCCATGTACTTGGTGGTGGAGTGCACGACCGCGTCCGCGCCGAGCGCGATCGGCTGCTGCAGGTACGGGCTGGCGAAGGTGTTGTCGACCACCAGCAGCGCGCCGGCGTCGTGCGCGATCCCGGCGAGCGCGGCCAGGTCGGTGATGCCCAGCAGCGGGTTGGACGGGGTCTCCACCCACACCGCGCGGGTGTTGGGGCGCAGCGCCTCGCGGACGGTGGCGAGGTCCTGGGTGTTGGCCACGGAGAACTCGACGCCCCAGCGGGTCAGCACCTTGGCGAACAGCCGGAAGGTGCCGCCGTAGGCGTCGTTGGGGATCACGATGTGGTCGCCCGGCTTGAGGATGGTCCGCAGCAGGGTGTCCTCGGCGGCGAGGCCGGAGGCGAAGGCGAGGCCGCGGGCGCCGCCCTCCAGCGCCGCGAGGCACTCCTCCAGCGCGGTGCGGGTCGGGTTGGCGCTACGGCTGTACTCGTAGCCGCCCCGCAGGCCGCCCACCCCGTCCTGCTTGTAGGTGGACACCTGGTAGATCGGCGTGACGACGGCCCCGGTCTGGGGGTCTGCTTCCTGACCCGCGTGGATGGCGAGGGTCTCGAAGCCCTGGGGAAGCTGGTGCTCGGTCATGGCTCCGAGCCTAATGGCCGTACGTCGGCGCGCTCGCCGGAACGGGTAACGGCGGCCGGGAACGGCCGCCGCCGGAATCCGCGGGCGCCCCCGCGCGTTGAATCCGTGGCAACCCTCCCTACCCGCAGGAGCAGGCCGTGCTGTTCAACCGCCACAAGACCTCGCTCGTCCCCGCCGACCAGGCGCTGCCCGGCCGGGCGGCCCCGGCCTTCGAGCTGCGCGAGCCGCACACCGTGCTCGGCCACCCACTGCTCGGCCCCTACCCGGAGGGCCTCGAAGTGGCCGACTTCGGGCTGGGCTGCTTCTGGGGTGCCGAGCGGACGTTCTGGCGCCTGCCCGGCGTCTGGACGACGCTGGTCGGCTACCAGGGCGGCTACACGCCCAACCCGACGTACGAGGAGGTGTGCAGCGGGCTGACCGGGCACACCGAGGCGGTCCGGGTGGTGTACGACCCGGCGGTGGTCTCCTACGAGCGGCTGCTGAAGACCTTCTGGGAGGCGCACGACCCGACGCAGGGCAACCGCCAGGGCAACGACGTGGGCACCCAGTACCGTTCGGCCGTCTACACCCACTCCCCCGCCCAGGCGGAGGCCGCGGCGGCCTCCCGGGACGCCTTCCAGCCCGCGCTGACCGCGCTCGGTTACGGCCCGATCACCACCGAGATCGCCCCGGCCGGCCCGTTCCACCCGGCCGAGCCTTACCACCAGCAGTACCTGTCGGAGGCCAAGAACCCCAACGGGTACTGCGGTCTCGGCGGCACCGGCGCCTCCTGCCCGATCGGCGTCGCCCGCACCCGGCGCTGAGCGCGGATCCGGCGGGCGCCGCCGGCTCCGGGGCGCGGCCACCCCACGTGACCGCGCCCCGAACCGGGCGCAGACTGGAAGGACCAGCAGGGGCGGCCCGGCCGCCTGTCGGCGTCCGGGCCGTTCCTCGTGGAGAGGAGTGCGCCATGTCCGGTCTGGTCCGCAAGAGCTTCGACGCCCCCGAGGAAGTCCGCCCGTTCGAGCAGGACAAGGGCGAGCTGCGCCTGGTCAACCTGGACGCCGGCCCGGTCGGCAGGGCGGTGTTCGAGCCGGGGTGGCGATGGTCCGAGCACGTGAAGCCGATCGCCGGGACCGACAGCTGTCAGGCGCCCCACCTGGGGTACGTGATCTCCGGCCGCATGAAGATCGTCATGGACGACGGCCAGCAGGACGAGTTCGGCCCCGGCGACTTCATGCTCTGCCCGCCCGGGCACGACGCCTGGGTGGTGGGCGACGAGCGGTGCGTGATCGTCGACTGGCAGGGCTTCGCGGACTACGCGAAGCGCTGACCGGTCCGGCGGTCAGACGGCGCTGCCGGCCTTCCAGTCGGCCCAGCTCAGGTTCCAGCCGTTGAGGCCGTTGTCCGGGGCGACCGTCTTGTCACCGGAGTTCACGACCTCGACCACGTCGCCGACCATCGAGGACTTGTAGAACTTGTAGCCGTCGGTGCCGGTGTCCTGCGCGCCCTTGGCGTCCTGCAGGCCGACGCAGCCGTGGCTGGTGTTCTGGCCGCCGAAGATCGACGACGGGGACCAGTAGTTGCCGTGGATGAAGGTGCCCGAGGTGGTGAGGCGCTGGGCGTGCGGCACGTCGGCGATGTCGTACTCGCTGCCGAGGTTGACGGTCTGCGAGTTCATCCGGGTCTGGGTGTACTGCTCGGAGATCACCATCTTGCCGCCCCAGGTGGTGTGTTCGGGCGAGCCGCCGGAGATCTTGTAGACCGCGCTGACCTGGCCGTCGGTGGTGACGGTGAGCTTCTTGGTGGCCAGGTCGGCGACGCTGGTCTGGGCCCGGCCGATGGTGAAGCGGACGTCCTTGGACTGCGTGCCGTACACGCCCTTGGCGCCCTCGACGTCCTTGAGCCGGAGCTTGAGCGTGACCACGGTGCCCTTGGCCCAGTACTCCTGCGGCCGGAAGTCGAGGCGGGTGCTGGAGAACCAGTGCCCGACGATCTCGACGCCCGGCTCCGCCGTCACGGTGATCGCCTGCTGGACGGCCTTGCGGTCGGTGACCGGCTTGCTGAAGTTGATCGAGACGGGCATGCCGACGCCGACCGTCGAGCCGTCCTCGGGGGTGAAGTAGCCGACGAAGGTGTTGGCCGGGGTCGCCGTGGTGAAGACGGCGTTGGAGTCCGCCTCCAGCTTGTCCTTGTCGAAGGCGGTGGCGGCGACGGCGTACTTGGTACCGCTGGCCGGTGCGGCGGCCGACGTCCAGCTGGTGTTGTCGGCGGAGAGCTGGCCGGCCAGTTCCTTGCCGGCGGAGTCGGTGACCTTGACGCTGCTCAGCGTGCCGTTGGTGACGGTGACCTTGACCGGTTCGCTGAAGCTGGCGGCGGAGGCCCCGTCCGCGGGGGTGACGGTGATGACGGCGGCCGAGGTCTTCGGGGCGGTGGTGCCGCCGCCGGAGCCGCCCGGGGTGCCGTTCGCGCTGCCGCCGGACCCGCTGCCGCCGCTGCCGCCGGTGCCGCTGTTGTCGTTGCAGGCCGCCAGCAGGAGCACGGGTGCCCCGATCAGTCCTGCGAGGACACCACGTCGGCTCCAGCTGCCCCCCGCCACTCGCCCCTGACCGTCCCGTGCCGTCACGTCGCGTCTCCCTGCTGATCATCCCGGGCATTTACGGATACAGAAACGCAATCCGCCCGTTCACGGTTCCACCACCGAAGGGTAAGCGATCGTATGAGATGACCCAACTTCCCACTGAACATGGACAAAACGCCCGGCCTGCCAGGAGCAGACCGGGCGTTCACGAGCCGTCACGGCACACGGCCGTCACTCGGCGGCGTCCACCGTGTACTCGTCCCACTCCTCGCTCTCCGGGTCGAACTCGGTCCGCGCCGACTCCCAGGTCGCCGAGGCGAGATCCACCCCGGGGACCTCGCCGAGCAGGGCGACGGGGTCGATGAAGTGGGCGAGCGAACCCGACGGGTCCACCTCGATGGCCTCGACGGACTGGGCGCGCTCCTCGTCGTCGAGGTACTCGTCCTCGGCCACCGCCTGCAGGGCCGCCGCCTTGAGCGCGCCCTCGTCGGTGATCTCCGCGATGAGCTCGATCTTGACCCGGACGTAGCGGGGGGCGTCCTGGTCGGTCGTTTCAGTGCTGGTCATGCGTGCGAGCGTACGGGAAGCACGGGCCGCCCGGCGGACGCACCGGTGGGGCCGGCCCCCCGAAGAGGGCCGGCCCCACCGTTTCCCCGCTCGGGCTCCCCCACCCGGGAGCCACGGGGACGCGCCGTACGGCGCAGTGCGGCCGCGGGAGCCGCCGCACCCTGTGACCGGCCGGAGCCGGACAGGGGCGGGACGACGGCGCCTCCCGCGGAGGGAGGACACAGCGGCCGGGTCAGGGCCGCCCGATGTGTCCGAGCCGACCGCGGTCGCCCGGGGAGCCGCTCCCGGACGGTTGCCGTCGCCTCGTTCGGCGTCCTGCCGTTGACCACAACCATGCCGGAGCCGTGTTAACCCCGTGATGCGGGCAGGTGACGCCGGTGTACCACTTCGCCCGTGCGCGAACCCTGCGGATCCGCCCGCGGGGCCCCCGAGGTGACCGTGCGTCAGTGCGCGCTGCGGCCGGTCAGGTAGCCCAGCAGGTCCTGGCGGGTGACGATGCCCTGCGGCTTGCCCTCGACCAGCACGACGGCCGCGTCCGCCTTCTCCAGCACGGTCATCAGGTTGGTGACGGTCTCGCCCGAGCCGACCACCGGCAGCGGCTTGGACATCACCTTGTCCAGGGTGTCGCTCAGCTCGATCTCCTTGGCGAAGATGCCCTCCAGCAGCAGCTTCTCCACCACCGAGCCGATCACCTCGCCGGCCATGATGTCCGGGTGCCCGGCCCCGGGCGAGACCACCGGCATCTGCGAGACGCCGTACTCGCGCAGCACCCGGACCGCCTCGGCGACCGTCTCGTTCGGGTGCATGTGGACGAACTGCGGGACGCCGCCCTGCTCGATGGACTCCTTGCGGGCCAGCACCTCGCCGATGTGCGCCTCGTCGGTGGACGACGGCAGGAAGCCGTAGTCGGCCATCCAGTCGTCGTTGAAGATCTTCGACAGGTAGCCGCGGCCGCCGTCCGGCAGCAGCACCACGACGACGTCGTCCGGGCCGAGCCCGCGGGCGACCTCCAGCGCGGCCACCACGGCCATGCCGCAGGAGCCGCCGACCAGCAGGCCCTCCTCCTTGGCCAGGCGGCGGGTCATCTGGAACGAGTCCTTGTCGGAGACGGCGACGATGCCGTCCGCGACGGCGCGGTCGTAGGCGGTCGGCCAGAAGTCCTCACCGACGCCCTCGACCAGGTACGGCCGGCCGGTGCCGCCGGAGTAGACCGAGCCCTCCGGGTCGGCGCCGATCACCTTGACCTTGCCGCCCGAGACCTCCTTCAGGTAGTTGCCGGTGCCGGAGATGGTGCCGCCGGTGCCGACGCCCGCCACGAAGTGGGTGATCTTCCCGTCGGTCTGCTCCCACAGCTCCGGACCGGTGGAGTGGTAGTGCGAGGCCGGGTTGTCCGGGTTCGAGTACTGGTCCGGCTTCCAGGCGTTCGGGGTCTCCCGGACCAGGCGGTCGGAGACGTTGTAGTAGGAGTCCGGGTGCTCGGGGGCGACGGCGGTCGGGCAGACGACCACCTCGGCGCCGTACGCGCGAAGAGTGTTGATCTTGTCGGTCGAGACCTTGTCCGGGCAGACGAAGATGCACTTGTAGCCCTTCTGCTGGGCCACGATCGCCAGGCCGACACCGGTGTTGCCGGAGGTCGGCTCGACGATGGTGCCGCCCGGCTTGAGGGCGCCCGAGGCCTCGGCGGCCTCGATCATGCGCATCGCGATGCGGTCCTTCACCGAGCCGCCGGGGTTGAAGTACTCGACCTTCGCCAGCACGGTCGCGCTGATGCCCTCGGTGACCTTGTTCAGCTTGACCAGCGGCGTGTTGCCGACCAGGTCGATGATCGAGTTGTGGTACCGCACGGGGGTCCTCCCGGTCTTTGGGCATGCGAGTGCATTCGGTACTGCAAAGCCTAGGCCGTGGCACGCGCACCAGCGCTCCCTCCTCTCCACCTCCCCCCACCGGCCCTCCCCCGTACTCCCGCCCGGCCCCCGCGGCCTCCCCCAATGGCCCACCCCCGCCGGTACTCGCGCCCCCGGCGCGGGTAGGAGGGGAGTACGCCCCCGGGAGGGGCGGCAGGAGGACGTGAAGGGGGTGCCGGATGCCAGGCGCACAGGACTCGCGGGCCCGGGTGGCCCGGCGGATCGCGACCGCGGCGGCGTACGGCGGCGGCGGGCTCGGACTGCTCGGCGTCGGCGTGGTCGGCCTGCTGCTGACCGAGAGCAAGCTCGCCATCCAGGCCATCGGCGCGCTGGAGACCGTCCCGCCCAGGGCGGACGGCGTGTACGGCGAGGACTTCGCGGACGTCGCGGCCGCCCCGCAGCCGCCGCTGGTGCTGGCCGTCCTCGGGGACTCCACCGGGGCCGGCCTCGGGGTGGCGCGGGCCCGGGAGACCCCGGGCGCCCTGCTCGCCGCCGGTCTGGCCTCGGTGGCCGAGCGCCCCGTCCGGCTGGTCAACGTGGCCCGCTCCGGCGGCCGCTCGGCCGACCTCTCCGGCCAGCTGGAGCAGGCGCTGCCGTACCACCCGGACGTCGCCGTGATCATGATCGGCGCCAACGACGTGACCCGGCACAGCCCGGCCCAGCTGGCCGTCCGCCAGCTCGGCGAGGCCGTCGCCGCACTGCGCGCGAACGGCTGCCACGTGATCGTCGGCACCTGTCCGGACCTCGGCACGATCAAGCCGGTGCGGCCGCCGCTGCGCTGGGTGGCCCGGCGGCTGAGCCGGCAGCTGGCCGCCGCGCAGACCATCGCGGTGGTCGAGGCGGGCGGCCGGACGGTCTCGCTGGGCTCGCTGCTGGGCCCGGAGTTCGCCGCGCGCCCGGAGATGTTCGCCGCCGACCGCTACCACCCCTCCGCCCAGGGCTACGCGACGGCCGCGATGGCCGTGCTGCCCTCGGTCTGCGCCGCGCTCGGCCTCTGGCCCGAGGAGGAGCGCCCGAGCGCGCCGCTCCCGGGCGACGCGGTGCTGCCGGTCGCGGTGGCCGCCGCCGCGGCGGCCGGGCGGGCGGGCACCGAGGTGGCGGCCGTCGAGGCGGAGGGTGCGGGCCACCGCTGGGCCCTGCTGCGCCGGCGCCTGCGGGTCGGGCTGCCCGGCTCGGGCCCGGTGGGAGGGCTCCACCCCGAGCCGCCTCCGGACGCCCCCGGAGCGCCCGGGAATACGTCGGCCAGCTCACACGCTGCTGCGGGTGACGCCTGACCTACCAGGCGGTAACTTTCCTCCCGGACGCCAGGTCCGCCGCCGCCACCCAGCGAGGAGCCCGCCATGCCCGAAGCCGTCATCGTCAGCGCCGCCCGTTCGCCGATCGGCCGGGCCTTCAAGGGCTCGCTCAAGGACGTCCGCCCGGACGACCTGACCGCCCACATCATCCAGGCCGCGCTGGCCAAGGTGCCGCAGCTGGACCCGCGCGAGATCGACGACCTGATGCTGGGCTGCGGCCTGCCCGGCGGCGAGCAGGGCCACAACCTGGCCCGCATCGTGGCCGTCCAGATGGGCATGGACTACCTCCCCGGCGCCACCATCACCCGCTACTGCTCCTCGTCGCTGCAGACCACGCGGATGGCACTGCACGCGATCAAGGCGGGCGAGGGCGACGTCTTCCTCTCGGCCGGCGTGGAGACCGTCTCGCGCAGCGTGAACGGCACCTCGGACGGCATGCCGGGCACCATGAACCCGCTCTTCGACGAGGCGCAGGCCCGCACCGCCAAGCGGGCCGAGCAGGGCGGCGGCGAGTGGCACGACCCGCGCGAGGACGGCCTGCTGCCGGACGCCTACATCGCGATGGGCCAGACCGCCGAGAACCTGGCCGCGCTCAAGGGCATCACCCGCGCCGAGCAGGACGAGTTCGGCGTCCGCTCCCAGAACCTCGCCGAAGCCGCCATCGAGGCCGGCTTCTGGCAGCGCGAGATCACCCCGGTCACGCTCCCCGACGGCACCGTGGTCAGCGCGGACGACGGCCCGCGCGCCGGCGTCACCGTGGAGGGCGTCTCGGGCCTGAAGCCGGTGTTCCGCCCCGACGGCACCGTGACCGCGGGTAACTGCTGCCCGCTGAACGACGGCGCGGCCGCGCTGGTCATCATGTCCGACACCAAGGCCCGCGAGCTCGGCATCACCCCGCTCGCCCGGGTCGTCTCCACCGGTGTCAGCGCGCTCTCCCCCGAGATCATGGGCTACGGCCCGGTCGAGGCCTCCAGGCAGGCGCTCAAGCGGGCCGGCCTGACCATCGACGACATCGACCTGGTCGAGATCAACGAGGCCTTCGCCGCCCAGGTGATCCCCTCCTACCGCGACCTCGGCGTCGACCTGGACAAGCTGAACGTCAACGGCGGCGCCATCGCGGTCGGCCACCCCTTCGGCATGACCGGCGCGCGGATCACCACCACGCTGATCAACTCCCTGCAGTGGCACGACAAGCAGTTCGGCCTGGAGACCATGTGCGTCGGCGGCGGGCAGGGCATGGCGATGGTCATCGAGCGCCTCAGCTGACCTCCCCGCCACCCTCCGAAGGGTCTGGACCACCCATTTGGAGTGACAGTGCGTAATTGAGGGCCGGATCACACCGCGAGGTCGATCCGGCTCTCTTTTCGCTCATTTCCGGCCCGGAAATCGACACTGCGGAGCGGATCAACTCCTCTGCGTATAACGGTGTTACCTAACAATTTGGGGACAAGAGCGAAAGTCACGGACGAATTGGACATTCGCCACTGCGGTAACTCCCCCGCATGCGGCAGTGTGGAGACGTAACCCCGTTCCGCTCCTCGCTAGGAGTACGTTCCGTGAGCGCCGTCTACACCATCCTGCTGCTGGTCCTGATCACCATGTCGACCGCCGTCCTGCTGCGCCTGCGCGGGCTCTCCCGCCGGCTGGACGCCCGGGCCGCGGCCCCGGCCGTGCCCGCGCCGGTCGACGAGGCCGCGATACGCCGGGCCGTCACCGAGGCCCTCGCCGCCGACCGCGAGCGGGAGATCACCGAGGCCCGGGCGTTCTGGGCCGAGCAGGAGGCCCGCGCCGCCGAGGACGCGCCGCTGTTCGACTCCCCGTTCCTCGGCGCCTTCTCCGGCGCCGAGGAATGGCCCCTCTTCTTCCCCCGCCCCACCGGCCCGCAGGACGCCGCCGACAACGCCGGGACGATGGACCCGGAGTTCGGCGAGGCGCTGCGCTCCGCGCTGGAGGACCTGATCGGCGAGGACGGCACCGGCCCGGCCGAGCCCGGCACCGACGGCGGCGCACCGCTGCGCCCCGGCCACCCCGTGGGCGAGACCACGAAGGACGCCAGGGCCCGCCGCGAGGCCGACCTGCTGGCCACCGGCCTGGAGGCCGGGCTGCTGGACCCCGACCCGGTCGCCGAGGAGGTCCCGGTCGCCGCGCCCGACCCGCGCCGCCACCCCTCGCACCCGGACTTCGTGCCGAGCCAGGCGCCGTCCCGCGAGTGGACCGACACCCGGCTGGCCGCCCTCGCCGAAGAGGCCGTCGCACTGATCGACGTCCGCCCCGGCCCGCTGGGCACCCTGGACGTGTACGGCTTCGCCGACGGCACCACCCTCTGCGTGGCCCCGGGCGACCGGGAGGCCGCCTACCGGCTGATCGACGCGGTCCGTGCCGGCGAACACGTCCGACTGCTCGGCGGCTCGCGCTTCTCCGGTTCGTACTCGCTGACCTTCTCCACCGACGACGAGGCCGTCTACGTGCTCGCGGACCGTGTCGTCGCCAGCATCTGACGCCGGACCACGAACAGCACCGCACCAGCAGCACCGCACCGCACCGCACCGCACCAGCAGCACCGCACAGCGCGCCGAAGGCCGGCCGGGTCAAGGGGTTACCGACCCGGCCGGCCTTCGGCGCGTCCGGCCGCGGCAGCCGTCAGGCGCAGAGCGCCGCCGTCTCCCGCACCGCCGCCACCGCCGCTGCCAGCACCTCGCCGGCCGCGGCCGGCCCGTCCGGCAGCGCCGCGAGCGCGGCAGCCAGGTCGTGCCCGGCGACGGCCAGTTGGTCCCCCACCGCGAAGGCCCCGGCGTCCGGGAACTCCCGCGCCGGCCCGCCCTCCGCCACCAGCGCCAGCGCGGCCAACCGCCGGGCCAGTTCCAGCGCGGCGGCCGCCCGCGACTCGTGTCCGGGCACGGCGCCCAGCAGCTTGCTCTGCGGCAGGGAGCGGAACCGGTCCGCCAGGGAGTCGACGGCTTCGACCAGGGGCTCTACGTCATGCATGGCAGCGAGCCTAGGCGAAAAGCCGCCGGGCCCCGGAGCGAGTCGCTCCGGGGCCCGGCGGCAGTGGTTCACGGCGGGGTGCGTCAGTCGTCGCCGCGCAGGATCGCGATCAGCCGCAGCATCTCGACGTAGATCCAGACCAGCGACAGGGTGAGCCCGAAGGCGGCCCGCCACGACTCGCGCTGCGGCGCGCCCTGGGCGATGGCCTCCTCGATCGCCGCGAAGTCCAGCGACAGGAAGAACGCACCCAGACCGATGCCGACCAGGCCGACCACGACGCCCAGCGGGCCGGAGCGCAGCCCCATGTCGGCGCCGAACGCCATCGCGACCAGGTTGACCAGCATCAGCAGCACGAAGCCCATCGCGATCGCGATGCCGATCCTCGTGTAGCGCGGGGTGACCCGGATCCGGCCGCTCTTGTAGGCGAACAGCATCGCCCCGAAGACCGCCGCCGTGCCCAGCACCGCCTGGATCACGATGCCGTTCAGCACCGTGTTGAAGACGTGCGACACGGCGCCGATCGCGAAGCCCTGGAGAGCCGCGTACGCCAGGATCAGCGGCGGGCTGACACTGCGCTTGAAGGCGATGACCAGGTAGACGACGAAGGCGACCACCGAGGCCGCGGCCGCGTACCCGTAGTTCTCGAACGGCAGCGCGAACCAGGCCACGGCCCCGGCCGCGACGAGGGTCAGCAGCGTCATGGCGGTGCGGGCGACCACGTCGTCGAGCGTCATCCGCCCGGTGGCCGCCGGGCCGGCCGTCGGGCCGTTGTACATCAGGTACAGCTGGTCGTCGGTCAGCGAGCCCTGGCCCTGCGGCTGCTGGGCGTACGGGGTGCCGGCGTAGGGGTTGGCGCCGGGCGGGCCCCCGGCCTGCGCGGTGCTGCCGAAACCCGCGTAGCCGGAGTCGCGGGAGAAGGACCCCTCCCGCGAGAAGACCGGGTTGCTGCTTCTCATTGCTCATTCCCTCCGTGGCGGCACTGCACCGCCCCGCGTACAAGGGTAATGGCTTGGCAAAAATTCCGGGATACGCCGCGAGGAGGATCCGGTGAACGACGCCCGGCGGGGGCGCCGTCGGAGCCCCCGCCGTCGGTCGGTGCCCGGAGCCGGACTCGAACCGCCGAGGTCGCCCCCTCTGACCTGCGGCGATGCCGTGGCCTGCGCGAATCTCCCCGCATCTCCCCGAATCGGCCCGGCATTCCAGACGCCGCCTCTGATGATTGGCCGGAAACCGCCCACGCGGCTCGCGGTCGGCTCCCGAGTCCCGGCAGCACAACGGCCCCGGCGGAGAACCGCCGGGGCCGGATCGGGAGCGTCATCAGGTCGTCGGCCCGGGCGCCAGGCCCGCCCGGGACACGAGGCGACGCAACCTGTCGTTGAGCGCGGTCTCCCCGTCCCCGGAGACGGTGTGCAGCGCGACCATGGCGGTCACGACGACGTCGGCCAGCTCCTCCTGGACGTCCTCCCAGGTGTGAGACCGCCCCTTGCGGGGGTTGCCACCCATCGCCCCGGTCACCGCCTCGGCGACCTCGCCGGCCTCTTCGGTGATCTTGAGGATGCGGAGTAGCTGGACCTCGCTACGCGACATCCCCGCAGGGACCGCGTCGTCCAGCCAGCCGACCAGCGACTCCACCTGCTTCCACGCCGGGTCTTCATCCATGCCAGTTCCTCTCGTGCGGTTCGGACGGGGCATCCGGCCAGCCGTTGACGCTGTGCGGCTCGCCCTTCACGTACGCAGTGATGCCGTCGGCGTTGTACGGCACCGTGTTCTCCGGGAGAGCGGACGGTTCGACCCAGAGCAGGCCGGCGCACTTCTCCGGCTCACGGTTGACCGGCTCGCCCTTCCACCTGCTGGTGGCCATGAACCAGCCGATGCGGGTGTGCCCCTCCGGCGCGCGGTGGTGCATCACGTGGACGGTGCGGAGGTCGTCGGGGTCGATGACCGCCCCGACCTCCTCCTCCGCCTCTCGGACGGCGGCCTCCGTGACGCTCTCCCCCTCCTCGACCTTGCCGGAGGGGAGGTTGAACATCCCGTCGCCGTAGCCGGTGTTCGCCCGCTCGGCCAGGAGGACCTGGCCGTCGTCGCGTTCGAGAATCACCATGACGTCGACAACCGGGAGTTGGGGTGCTGCCACCGCGCTGCGCCTTCCGTACGGGCGGGGCCCGGGCGGGGTCAGGCCGCGAGGAGCCCCAGTTCGCTCACCCGGTCGGCGATCCACCGCACCCGGGACTGTGTGTCCAAGGATGTCGGAAGATCCACCATCTTCACGCCGGTCGCGGCGCAGGCTTCATGGACGGCCGCGGCGGTTGCGTCCTGGAGGTCGATCACCTTCTCCCGCATCCGGTCGCCGCCGGAGCGCTGGTCGAACCGGTCGCGGCAGTGGACGATCAAGTCGACGGAGGCGGGCATCCAGGCCCGGCACATGGCCTCCATCGACGCGATGACCGCGTGGTTCACCGGGTCGGTGCGGTCGAGGACGAGGCGGGCGTACGCGAGGACGTTGGCCGGCGTCTTGTCCGTGATGAGCAGGGTGTGGTGCCGCGATCCGCGCAGGATCGTGGAGAGCTGGACGGCGAAGGCGTCGAGTTCGGCGGTGAGGTCGAAGGTCCCCTGGCCGTGCAAGACGATCTCCTCCAGGAACGGGTTCACCCGGGCGGGCTCCCCGGTGCACGCCACGTTGACCCCCCTCTCGCGGTAGTAGGAGGTGAGGGCGTGGACCAGCGTGGTCTTCCCGGCGGCCGCGGTTCCCTCGACGGCTACGACGGTGCAGGTGCGGATGGACATGGTTCCCCCAGGAGTCCGGTGAAGGTGGGCGAGTTGAGCCAGGGCCACGCCTCGTCGGCGCGGTCGGCGAGGAGCTGGTCGGCGAGGAGCTGGTTCACGTTGAGGCCGGCAGTCGGCCAGGCGGTGATCTGCTCGGCTCGGGCGGCGACGAGGGCGGTGGAGAGGGAGTGGCGCAGGTTGAGCACCGAGATCCGCTCCCGGGCCTGCGGGTCGCCCTTCTCCAGCCAGCGGCGGTGCAGGGCGGTCATGGAGGTGCCGCGCAGCTCTGGCTGGGTGACGTCGAGGCCCAACTCCGTGCAGACGTCGACCAGGCGGCGGGAGCGGTCGGTGAGGAGGTGCCCGGCGTCGTAGCGGGTGTCGAGGAGCCGGACGTCGTCCTCGGCCGGGGCGCGGCGCCGGTGCCACACCTCCCGGGCCCGGGTGACCTCGTCCGTGGCGTGCTCGGTGTTGAGGACAGCGAGGTCGGCGCAGAGCTGGTGGCCGGTCAGGAGATCGGAGGTGTCGAGGGCGGCGCGGACGGTGCGGGCGGCGTGCTGCACCAGCGCCGCGGCTTCCTCGGTCTCCTCCACGTAGGCGGAGAGGTAGTGGAACGGTGCGGCGGTGAGCGGCTGCTCGTCGCCGGGGCGCAGGTCGAGCCAGACGAGCGAGTAGCAGAAGACCTTGTTCCCGTTCTTGATCCGCCGGTTCTTCGTCCACTCCGCGTCGAGGGAGGCGACGCGGACGGTGCCGGTACGGCGGCCGGGCAGGCGCAGGGGGTCAGGCAGGTTGGTGGTGACGATCACGGGTCGTGTTCTCCATGGGTGGTGCGGTGCCCCGGAGTTGGGGCACCGCACGTGACGCTACTCGCGCACGGGCTACCGGCCGGCCGGTTCAGCGAGGGCAGGGAAGTGGTCCCAGGCCACGCTGCGCAGAACAGCCGGGACGGACAGGGGCTCCTCCCAGCGGGCGCGCTCCCGGGCCCGGGCTCCGAGGAGGGCGACGGCGAGCGCCTGGTGCAGGGCGGAGGCGCCGAGATCCAGGGCCGCCGCCGGGTCGTACTGTGCGCGGTCGTAGGCGAACTGGAGGGCAGGGGCGGAGAGGATGCCGCTGGTCCCCGTCGGGCACTCCACCCGCTCCGCTTCCATCGCCCGATCCAGGGTCCACCCGGGGACACCGAGGTCGTGGGCCGTGTCCGTGAGCCACGCGGTGCCGCGCTCGCGCACCGTCCGGTCGGCCCACCCCTCGCCCACCGCCGTGATGCCGGGCATCCGGCCGGAGGCGTGGCGGGTGAGGGCGTCCCGGTCGTCGGCGTAGGAGTGCCAGGCGAGACCCGCGGAGTGCCGCCGGCCCTGCACGAGGACGCCATCCAGGAAGGCGACGAGGGCGGGCGCCTCGCCGTCCTCCTGTGCCACCACCACCCGGTAGCCGACGTTCAAGGTCTGGGTGGCGAGAGGGAGGGCAGCGGTGCGGTGAACAGGGAGGAAGACCGCGGCGGCAGCCACGGGCAGAGCCTCGGAACCGTTGTCCGCCCACTGCACCGCCAGGCCGGTGAGGAGGTGAACGGCACGGGGGAAGGGGCGCTTGCCCGCACCGTAAGGGGTGTCGGGCCAGCCGAGATTGGTGAGGTCAAGCACGGGTCGCCCCCGCGGTGCGGATCGAGCGGCCGAGGTACTTCGCGTAGTGGTTGCGCTTGAACCGGTAGCGCCCCCAGATCTCGGTGACCGGCTCCTCCAGGAGGTTCCCCAGCGGCTCGAACAGGTCCTTGGCGTCGTAGACGGGCCACGCGGACGCGGCGCCCGTCGGCTCCACCACGATCATGTGCCCCTCGTTCTCCGGCGTCCAGGTCGTCAGCCGCAGGGCCGGGCTCCACTGGTGGGTGGAGCGCAGCGCGGTGAGGCGGTCGAAGAGGTTGCCGGCCTCGTCCTCGGTGATGAACTCGTTCTCGTCCAGGTCGAGCGCGTTGCCCTTGCGCAGAGGCATGATCAGCTTCAGTTTGCCCGCGCCGAGGACGTCCGCGATCTGGTAGGTGAAGGGGAGCGAGTCGAGGGTGGAGCGGTAGACGACGGCGGACAGGGACAGCGGAATCCCGGCCTCCTGGAGGGCGCGCACGCCCGCCATCACCTGGTCGTAGTCGCCCCGGACGCGGTTGGTCGTCGCCCTCGGCCCCTCCAGGCCGATGTTGGCGAACGCGATCTTCCCGGCGATCCGCTTCGCGTGCTGGATGCCCTTGGTCGCGTTGGTGGGGACGGCCAGCACGTGGCCCTCGGCGAACATGTCCACCACGTCGCCGAAGTCCTCGCGCAAGAGCGGTTCGCCGCCGGAGAGGAAGACGCGGCCGACGCCCGCGAGGTGGCGGTACATGGTTTCGAGCTGGGCGAGGGACGGGTCGGGGAGCTGGAGCGTCTCGGAGCAGAACGAGCAGTCGAAGTTGCAGCGCTTCGTCACCTGGACGATCACGGACAGCGGCACCGTGGAGGCGGCCACCAGGGCGTCGAGGTCGAGAGTGGGGTCGGCGGTGAAGTGGTGGCCCGCGCCGAAGCTGATGCCGCTGGTGCCGACGGGGGTGCTGGTGCGCTGCGGGACGATGGGGAGACCGAGGCTGGTCGTCACGTTCATTCCTTCCGGATGGGTGGGCGGTGCGTGGCGGTCCGGCGGTGCGACCGCCGCGGCTGGCGGCCCGCCAGTCCGCCGCAGTGTCAGCGGCGCCTGGCGGGAGTTCGAGTGCGAGGCGGGGACGGTCAGGTCGTCCGCTTCGCCACGTAGTGGAGGGTCTGCCGGCCCGCGGCCAGGTGCTTGAGCGCGGCCTTGGCCGCCTTGCCGACCTCGGCCCAAGTGGTCGTGTAGCCGGGGCGGTTGGCGAAGGGGACGATGCTGCACAGGGCGCGCATCAGGGAGAGGACGGCGGGCTGGAAGCTCAGCTCCATGTCCTCCTTCGGGGCCAGCTCTTCCAGGTCGAGGAGAGTGGAGTTCAGCCGGTGGTGGATCAGCTCGCCGTACAGGAGGTTCGCGTCGGCGTTCGTGCCGGGCGACGTCTGGGTGACCGGGGTCCAGAACGGGGTGCGACCGCGAGCCCAGGACGCCCCGGAGACCAGGGCGTGGATCGTGCCCATGCGGGCCTCGTCCACGTCCACGCGGTCAAGGTCGAACAGCGCGATCAGTTCGACCCAGGTTCGGAGCATGCCGAGCAGCCGGGCCCTGCTGAACGTCATGCCGTCCGGGAGGGTGTAGCCGAGCAGCTCCAGCGCGGTGCGTAGCCCCTCGGCGTCGACGATCGGCGGCCGGTCCACCGGGCCGCGTCCGCGCGGGTCTTCGGGCATCGTTCTCTCTCCTCCTCCGGCCGGGCCGCCGTGGCCCGGGCCGGACGTGCTGGATCGTCAGTCGGTGCTGGTGCCCGGACGCGGCTTCGCGCGGCGGGCGGGGGTGTGCGTGCGGGGGGTCAGAAGAGTCCCCAGCGCCTGGGCTTCTGCGGCTCGACCGGGCCGCCGCTGCCGCCTTCGCGGACGCTGCCCATCTCGACCTTCGCGCCGGCCTTCCTCTCCAGGGCCCGCTGTCCCTTCTGCCGGGCCTCCTCCGGGCTCGACGCTCGGACGAGGCCGGCGATGGGCTTGGCAGGCTTGTTGAGGCTGCGGACGAGGCCGGTGACGGAGAAAGTGCGCTCCTCGCCCTGGCCTTGGTCCTTGGGCTCCTCGGCCTTCTTCCGGCCCACTACGCCACGACCCCCGGGAGCGGCTTGCTGTCGCGCAGCTCGACCGGCGTACCGGTGTTCCACGCCGCCAGGACGTGGGTGAAGCGGGCGAGGGAGTTGCCGGTGAGCAGCCCGCGCGCCTCCTCCTCGGTCGCCCACTGCATCCGGTCGTACCCGGAGGTCGGGGCGAGCTGGGGCACGGCGTCCGCCGGGACCGAGACGCCGTACAACCAGTTGTGCCGCTCCACCTGGCCCTGTCCGGGCCGCGCGGTGGTGTGGTCGGTGCCGAGGAGACGCAGGCCGGCCGAGGCGGTGATGCCGACCTTCTGCGCCAGGTGCGCGGTGACGGCGTCGCGCGGAGCCTGCCCCTCCTCCACGCTCCCGCCAGGGATGCCCATTGGGTCACCGGCCTTCCGCGCCCGGTTGATGAGGAGATAGCGGGCGGCGCCGTCCGGGCCGGTCTGCACGACGAGGGCGTTGGTGCCGAGTCCGACGGGCCGTCCGGCCCGCCATGCGGCGCGGCCGCTGTCGATGGTTGTGGTCATGGTCCCCTCCTTCGTCCCGGCGTCCGTCGCCGGGCTTGCTCCGCCGCCGGTGGCAGCGGAAGTCTGTGGGTGGCGGATGGTCAGGCCGCGGTGGCCGGTAGCGGGTTCACGGCTTGATGTCGGTGACGTTGACCTGGAAGCCGGGCGGCCAGCGCCGCACCCACACCTCGACCATCCGGCTGCCCCGAACGCGGACGTGGAGGAGGCGGCCGCGGCGCTCGGCCTCCGGCCGCTCCGGGGCGGGGTTCAGCGGCCGTCCGCGGGTGAAGGAGAACCCGGTGACGAGGTAGTACAGGCAGACGGCGAACAGGACGAGGTTGCTGACGTACACGGCACTTCCGTTCGGTCGGTGTGGCGGTCGGCCCGCTGGCACCCGGTGTGCCTGCCGCCCCGGGCCGGGGGCGGTGCCGCTTCCGTGAGCTCTGCTGGCCGCTCACCACCTGGCATCCGCCGGGATGTAGGCGGCCGCGCGGTCCCGTGCCCGCTGCGCCTTCGTGATGGAGGCGCAGCGGCGGGCGACGGCGGGGCGGGCGGCGAGGTGGGAGGCGTAGGGGACGGCGGTGGCGCGGAAGCAGCCGGGACGGTTATCGGCGGCCGCGACCAGGTGGTCGATCAGGTTGGTGGTGCACTTCCAGTCCCGGTCCTCCTCGTTCGGGTGGCCAACGGCGAAATGCGCGGTGACGACGATTCCGGCGGTGAGGAGGCGGCGGGTGACGGAGGCGACGGTCGCCCGATCGAACGCCTTGCCCATGGCGTGCAGGACGACGTCGGAGCCGGAGCCGACGCCGAGGGACACCTCACGCACGCCCCGGTGCGCGATGGCCGCGAGGTAACTGTCGGGGATGCGGTCGTACAGGGGCACCATCTGGTCTTCGCGCCAGAGCAGGAGGGCGGGGTCGACAGGAGCGATGTCGAGCATCTTGCTGTCGGTGGTGCGCACTTCCCACTCCACTTCACACCGGGTCGGCGCTGCCGACCTCCTCGGCTGGGACTGTTCGTCCTGCCCGGCCTGTCCCTGGCGGAGGGTCAGGCCGCGGCTGCCCCCGGTGGCCGGACGGCCCGGCCACCGGGTTCGTCCCGGGGCCCCTCCCCGCGCCCCGCCGTGGACGGGGAGGGAACCCGGGGTGCCGCGCGTACCCGCAGCCACTCGCGGAACGGGGTGCGGCGCGGCGGCCCGCCGCCGCTCCTGCCCGCGGCTCCCCGGGACGAGCGGGGAGTGGTGCGCGTCCCGGCAGCGGGGACCGGGGCAGGAGTGTCAGCCGGCCTTCCCCCGCCCAGCAGCAGGGCGGGGAGTTCACGGCGGGAGCTGCCCCGTAGATGGAGGAGACCGAGGCAGCTCCCGCTCCCCGGGCGAAGACCGGGCCCGGGGTATGCACCGCGGCGGAAGCCGCGGGGTAGTGCTCCCCGTCCGGGGCGTGCTGTTCGCGCCCCGGACGGGGAAGTTCAGTGGTGGCCGTGCCCTCGCGGGCGGCGGCCGTGGCCGTGGCCCGCCTGCTGCTGCAGCTGGGCGAAGATGCCGGTAACGAGGGCGAGCAGTTCGTCGGCCTGCGCGGCCAACTTCTCGCGCTCGTTCTTGTACGTCTCGGTCACCGCCCGGATCGACGCCTTCGCGCCTTCCAGCTCGGCCAGGAGCAGCCGGCCTGCCTCCAGCGCCTCCGGCTGGCCGTGCAGGAACGCGACGGACGCTTCCAGGGCCGCATCCTCCGCCTCCACCTGCGCATCGACCTCCTGGCCGAAGTCCCTCTCCTCGCGGGAGAAGTAGGCGCGCAGGGTCGGGCTGTACGCCTTGCGGTACGCCCAGCGGCCCCTCACGCTGCCACCACCGGCGGCACGGGCAGGCCGTCAGCGAGTTCACCAGGGCCCGCGTCGCGGGCGAGCTGGCTCACACGGTCCAGCGCCGCGGCGCCGGCCGGGGAGTCGAGCCGGATCGGCTCGTCAGGGGTGGGCTGCACGACGTCCTCCGAAGCAGGTTGGGACTCCCCGGTCCGTGTCGTCGGTCAGATCGGGGAGGAGCTGGGCAGAGACCCCGCCGGCGGGAGGCGTCACCGCCCGCGGGGTCTCCGTGGCGGCCTCCCTCACCCGACCCATGAGGACGGGAGGCCCGGCGCGCCTCGGCAGCGCGCCGATCGTCCGCCGGGCGGGACCGGCGGACACCCGGGGGGCACGAGTCCCCGGGGGCTGTGGTGCCTACGCGACCGCCCGGCTGGGCCGGACCGCGCATAAGCGGGAGGTGCTGGCCACCGCGGCGATGACGGCCGCACGCCGTACGGCCTGCGACGTGATCGACGCCAGGTTCAGCGGCGGCACCGGCTGCTGGAGGGCCAGCACCGCCCACACCTTCTTCCCGTGCGGGGTCAGGTCGGCCTGCCACTTCTCGGCGAGCCCGGCGACCAGAAGCATGCCTCGGCCGGACTCGGCACCGTCGTTGCCGACCGCGTCCGCCGGAAGGTACGGCTTCGCCCTGCTGCCGTCGTGGACGGCCACCACCAGGCGGTCGCCCCCGGGGAACAGGAACAGGCTCACCAGATGCCGGCCGGGCGGGCTGTGCCGGAGCGCGTTCGCCACCAGCTCGTGCGCGATCCACATCATGTCGCCGCGGTCGGCGCGCCCGATGCCCCAGTCCTTGAGCGTGTTGTCCAGCTTCTCCCGCACCGGGCCGACGACGCCGAGACGTACCTCAAGGTCGGGGTCCGTCGCGTCGATCGCCAGGCGGTAGACCCGGCCGAGACGCCCCCTCCGCCCGCTCACCGCTGCGCCCCGGCGTCGACCCGCTCCAGCGCGGGGGGAGCCGCAGGGGCGGGCGGGAGCTTCCGCACCCCGTCCGAGGGCGGGATCGGCGGCACGGGGGTCCGATGGGTAATCAGAACGGCCCTGTGCGCGGCGACTTCACCCGCGAAGTCGTCCCAGCCCTTGCGGCAGATGGAGAGCATCGTGCGGTCGAGGGTCACGACCATCACGACGTCGCCGCCAGCCACGAGCGCCATCACGCGCTGCCAGCCGGGGCGCTCGGCCGCCGGGAGGAGTTCGTCGGTGTCGACGATGTTCTCGGACACCGGGATGTTCTCGGAGGTGGCGCGCTGCTCGCACCATCCCGTGAGGAGGTCCAGGCTGAGGGTGTCGCTGGTGCAGAGGTAGGTGACGGCGGTGCGCATGGGGAGGCTCCTGTGTGGACGACACAGTCGGTCGCCGTGCCCGGTCCCTACAGGGGTGTGGGGCCGTGCTCGGCAGCTCGGAGGGGAGCGTGGTGCGCCACTGGGAATCCGGGGCCCGCGGTGAAGCTCGTGCGGGTGCCCGCCTGGTCTGACAGCCGGTCACGTCGGGGGACGCTCGGCGGTCAGGGGCGCTGACTCTTCCGCGAGGGGGGAGAGCCCCGGGCGCTCGACGAAGGGGTGCGCCCGGGGCCCTGCTACGTGCGGGGCTGACTACTCGTCGCCGCCGGCCGAGCTACCGGCGCTGTCGTTGTTGCCGCCCTCGCCGCCGTCGGTCTGGTGGTCGTTGTTCCCGCTGCCGTGCTTGTTGTTGCTCATGGGCCTGTACCTCCTGGTGGGCCGCCGAGGCGGCGTCAGTGTGGAAACGCCCCCAGGAACCGTGAGGCCCCCGGGCGGGGCGCAGGACCGTACCACCGCGCCGTTGCGGGGGTGCGGAGCGACCGGTGTGCGATGTTCCTCGTGCTGCTCACCGGCTGCTGACATTCAGTGAACTGGTAGTCACGCAACCGGGGATAGGACATTCTGGGGGCGCTGTCCTCACGCCCCTAGGACATTTCCGAGCGGGGGGACGGCACGAGGATGGCGAGGGGGTCGCCTTCCCGGACTGAGGAGCGCCCATGGCAGAGGTCCGCCCGAACGACGTGCTCAGAGGGTTGATGGACAGCGCCAAGCTGTCCGCGGAGGACGTGGCGAAGGCGGTCAACGCCGCAGAGGAGAGGCTGTTCGAGAAGCCGGGGAACACCACCGGCCGACAGGTCCGCCGCTGGCTGTCCGGGGAGACGGCGCAGCCGCGCGTCCCCTCCCTCGTCGGCCTGATGGACGTGTTCAACCTGTCCGGCGACGCCTTGGGCTTCACGCTTTCGGGTAAAAGACTGCGTGATCTTGCGGCGTTCCAGCCGACCTCTACGCTGCTTGTGGACACCCCCGACCAGGAGGAGGACCACGTGCGCCGACGCTCCTTCATGCTCGCCGCAACCGGCAACCTGATCAGCTTCGCATTCGCCCCGCTACCGAGCGGCGGCCGGATAGGAGCAAGCGACGTCGAGAGAATCCGCGAGACCATCACCAAGCTGCACGCCGTGGACGACCTCTACGGCGGCGACCAGCTGGCCGACATCGCGGAGGAGTTCGTCCGGCAGATCGAGGGCGCGATGGCCCGGTGCCTCTACGGGCCGAACGTCGAGAAAGCGCTGTACCGCGTCATCGGCGAGCTGCACGCCAGCGCCGGGTGGTTCGCGTTCGACAGCGGCGACCAGGAGCGCGCAAGCCGCAACTTCGACAGCGGGCTCCGCGCCGGCCTCCTCTCCGGCGACAAGCACCTCCAGGCCCGCATCTGGGCGTACATGTCCCGCCAGTCCTGGGCCCTCGGCCGGGCGACCGAGACCATCACCATCGCCCGCCTGGCGCTCGACGCGACCCGCAACAGCCGCGACCACCGGCTGACCGCCCTCCTGCACGGCCGCCTCGCCCTCGGCTACGCCGCCTCCGGGCAGAAGGCACAGACCGGCAACGCCCTGGCGAAGGCCGAGACCGTCCTCGACCGAGTCGGCCCCGACCCGGTCCACCCGTGGCTCGCCTTCGTCGGCGCCGGAGAGGTCCTGTCGGCCGGGGCGCTGGCGTACATGAGCCTCCGCCAGCCCGACAAGGCCGCGCGCCAGGAAGAGCAGGCGATGGCGCTGCGCCCCCCGGGGTTCCGGCGGAACCAGTTCGCGACGAGTGTCCACCTCGCGCAGTGCTACATCGCCGACGGCCAGGTCGAGCGCGGGATCAGCATGGCCGGTGAAGCGCTCGACCTCTACCCGACCGTCAACTGCCCCCGCTGGGCGGTCCACCTCGGCACGGTCCGGGACAAGCTGTCCGGGATGGATCTTCCCGAGGGGACCGCCTTCGTGGAACGCTACGACACCGTCACCGCCGCATAGGACAGGAGCAGCAACGTGGCCGCCCCCGGACCGACCCTGACCGTCACCTACTACACCGCCGAGGACCTGCCCGAGATCGAGCCGGTACTGCTCGACCTCTACGACCGGATCTACGCCGAGGAGAAGGCCGGGGACGAGTTCTTCACCATGGAGGCGTTCACCGGCCGCCTCCGCCGCCAGACCGCCAGTCCGCGCTGGGGCTGCACCCTCGGAGAGGTCGACGGCCGGCCGATCGGCTACGCCTACGGATTCGCCCGCACCGCCGACTACCAGTGGGGCGGCCTGATCGAGACGGAGCCCGGCGCCGACCTCACGGAGACCGACAGCAGGACGTTCGCGTTCTGCGAGATCATGGTCCTCCCTGAGTTCAGGGGGACCGGCATCGCCCACACCCTGCACGAGGAGCTGCTGTCGCACCGCCCCGAGGAGCGAGTGCACCTCCTGGTCGAGGAGGAGCACCCCCGGGTGCGGGCCCTCTACGAGCGGTGGGGCTACGTGAAGATGGGGATCATCCAGCACCCCGGCTCGCCCCGCTACGTCTCCATGTTCCGGCCCATCACCCTCTGAGCCGGCGGACAGCGCCCGCCGGCTCACCACCCGTCAGGACAGGACGAAGGAACTCGGGCGCGGCGGGGTCGACAGCACCCGGGCGAACTCGGTGAAGGCCGCGACGACCGGCATCCGGGCCCAGAACTCCGCGCACACCCGGCAGGAGATCCGCACGCCCTCGCCCCGGCTGCACACCCGGTGCTCACCCTCCACCGCGTGCTCCCGCTCCGGGTGCTGGCACATCGGGCACGGCCGCAGCCGGGCCACACGCTCAATCTGGCGGCGGGCCCGGTCCAGCCGCGGGTACGGGCGCCGGTTCGCCACGGTGTACGGCCTCACAGCGCACCCCCGACATGGCGGTGCCCTGCCGATGGGGGGGAGACCGGCAGGGCACCGCGGTGCCCAGCCGATGGGGGGTTGACCGGCTGGGGTGACAACGAGTCTGCCCCCGAAGCGTGATCGTTGTGCACGGTTCGCCGATGCTCCTCCAGAGCGGCCGCCACGCGCTCCCTGCGGGCCGCCTCGCGCCGGTTGGCGGACGCCGTGAGGGACTGGCTGATCTCCTCCGGGCTGTACGCCGCCAGCGCCTCGCCGAGCGTCTGTCCCTCGGCCGCGCCGGGGCGGGCGGGGAGCTCGATCCGGCCGGGCTCCAGGCCCGGCCACTCGTCGTGGTGCCAGCCGCACCGCTCGGGGCAGGACCAGCGCACGCACCCGGCCTTGGCGTGGCCGAGCGGGTACGGGAACTCCGGCTGCGGCAGGCAGGGCGCGTCGCCCCCGAGGATGCTCACGCCTCGCCCCCTGCGGCGCCGCGGGTCTCCGGCTCCTCGGCGGCCTGGTCCACGAGGCCGACCGCGCGCACCGCGTCCACCGCCGGGCGCAGCTTCTCCGCGAGGACCTGGAGGCGGCGCACCGCCTCCTCGAGGACGTCGTCCTCCGGCCCGCCCCACCGGCCGGTCGCCAGCTCGACCAGCTCCACGTCCGGCAGCGACCGCAGCCACTCCGCACGCTGCCCCGGCTCTCGCCGCGCCGCGTCGAACTGCCGGACCGCCCCAGCAAGACGCTGCGTGCCGGCATCGGTCAAGTCCAGCCTGATCCGCCCGGTGTGGTCGTGGACCACCCCTTCGTAGTCCTCGGGACCCAGGTGCAGAGACGTCATCGGTAGATCCTCCTCGCGGTTACGGCCGGACAGGATGGCACAAACCGCCCGACCGCCGCCGACGAAGGACCGGCGCGGGCCGCCGCGTATTCGCCGGTGACTCGGTCATGTTCGTCCTGCCGGGACGGGCGGCCACCGAAGTGACCTGGTCGCGCTGACGGCTGTCACCGGCTGCACCCCGCGCTCAATCGAACAGTGAATTGAGTGCAGAGAGTCATGGCATGATCACTTGCCGTTGTGCAAAACCCTTCAACTGGAGAGATCTCATGCGTGCACTGAAGAGGCTCAGGTCCGCCGCCACGGCGGCGGTCGCGGCCGGGATGCTGCTCGTGGTGGCCGGCCCCGGGCAGGCCGCGCACGCGGACGGCCCGCAGGCCCCCGGCGCCCCGCTCTACGGACTCCAGGTCGTGAAGCAGACCGGCAAGGTCGACAACTTCGAGCGGCAGATGGTGTTCTGCCCGCCCGGCACCGTCGCCATCGGCGGCGGCGGGGAGGCGTCGATCGGCTGGAACCCGGGCAGCGACACCCTGTCCCTGGTCGGGAGCTTCCCCGTCATCGAGCGCGGCGATGCGACCGGCTGGACGGCGAACGCGCGCACCTACACCTCCGACCCCCTGACCGTCACGGTGTACGCGGTCTGCGCCGAGCGCCCGTCCGGATACGAGGTCCTCACGAAGGGCGAGACGCCCGTCCCCCGGGGCCAGACCAGCACCCTCACCTGCCCGGCAGGCAAGATCGTGACCGGCGGCGGCGGCGAGGTCATGGGCGGCTACACCGGGCTGAGCAAGTCCTACCCCGCCCCGGTCACCACGGGCCTGCCGAACCAGTGGGCCGTCGGCGGCTACAACGACCAGACCATCACGGCCGACATGACCACCTACGCGCTCTGCGCCGCCCCGGTCCAGTACATGACCGTCGCGAGCCACACCACCACCTCTAACAATCCCGTCGGCGGCCTCCTGGCCTGCCCGACCGGCAAGACCGTCATGGGCGGCGGAGCCTCGGCGAACGGCGACACCGCGGCCCTGACCTCGACCAGGCCCGCCCTCGCCCGCGAAGGGGCCGTCCGCGACGGCTGGTGGGCCCAGGCCAGCACCTTCTACGACCCCTCCAGCGCCGACCTGTACGTGATGTGCCGGTGACCGTGGCGGACAGCCACGAACGAAAGGACCGCCCGCCCCCGGAGCCATGGGGGCGGGCGGTCCGCTCAGGGAGCCGACGGTGCCGGCGGCGGGTCGCAGTCGGCCTCGGCCGGGCAGAGCTGCGAGAGGCGGCGGTTTGCCAGGTCGACCGCGTCCCGCAGGCTGCTGCCGTGGTTCGGGTTCATCTGCTCCTCGACCCGGGCGACGCGGTTCTCGATCCCGGCCATCCGGTCCTCGATCCCGCCGACGCGCTCCATCACGCCGAGGCGGGCCGGGACGCCCGGCCGTTCGGGTTCGCCGTTCCAGTCGTCGATGAACTGCTCGATCTTCCCGCCGAGGCGCAGCGCCCCGCGTACGGCCTTCCACGCGAGGGCACCGACCGCCGCGGCGAGGGTGAGCGCCCCACCCCAGATCAGGAAGACATCCACCGCCGGAACTCCGGTGCTGTCCACCGCTCACTCCTCCTGACGCGGGGAGTGCCGGGCCTTCCAGCCGGCCACGAACGCGGCCGTCCCCGGGATGATCGACAGGATGAACGGGCTGATGCTGTCCGGCATCCAGTCGAGCAGCCGGGCGTTGTCCTGCGCCTCGGCGAGCACGGCGAGCAGGCCGGTCGTTCCCAAGTAGGCGAAGGCCGCCCCCGCCTTGACCTTCGTCTCCACGCGGTGCTTGGCCATGGAATTCCCCTCTCTCTCAGTTGACGACGTCGAAGCCGTGCTTCGCGCCGAGCTTCGTCAGCGAGTCCCGGCCGGGGATGCCGTCGGCGGCCTGGCCGGGCGCCCGCCCGCGGTACCCGCAGCGCTCCTGCCAGCCGGACATCGCCGTCACCGTGCTGGTCCCGTAGTGGCCGTCCTGGAAGACCTTCGACAGCAGGCCCTCGTCGACCAGGGCGGCCTCGACCGTCACGACGCCGGCGTACGTGACCGGCGTCCCGGCCATCTGGGGGTTCGTCCGGGCAGCTTCGATCAGCTTCGATAGGGACACCTGCGGGCGGGCCGGGGTCGGCGTCCCACGCCGGGGGCCGCCCTGCCCGAGGCGGGCCGCGATCCGGTCCCGCATCGGCGCCATGGCGAACGACGGGTCGATCTTCCCCGGCTGCCACTCCTTGTGGCCGATCACGCTCGCGGCGTTCCAGCCGTGCGCCCGGCACAGCGCCGCCGACACCTTCACGATCGCGTCGAGCTGCGCCTCCGGCCACGGGTCCCGGCCGTCGCCCAGGTTCTCGCACTCGAACCCGTAGAAGTGCCTGTTCCCGTCGACCGTGGCGACGGTGTCGACCGGCAGGGAGCGCTGCGCGATGACCGCGTCCAGCACGGCCGGATCGCCCAGGCCGGCGTGGTTGGTCCGGCCGTAGCCGATCAGGTACACCACCCCGGACTTCGCGATCACGCCGTGGCACAGCGGCCCGGGCAGGCCCTCGTACCCGTCGTGGCACATCTGCACCGTCTGGTCGGTGCCGCGGGTGACGCTGTGGTGGATCACCACCCCGTTCACCGGGCCCCACGGTCCCTTGGCGTTGCGGTTCCACGTCCGCCAGGACGGGCCCTCGACCACGTCCAAGCCTTCGTCACGCAGCGCAGCCAGGAACCGGTCTGCGCTCAGCGGGTCACTCATCGCCGTGCACCTCCTTCTCGCTGTCCGGACACTGTCCGGACGCCGTGCCCCCCAAGTCCTCCGGGCTGTCCGCGCCCGTGTCCGCCCGGACATCTACGGACACGTCCACGGACACCGTGTCCGGACGGTGTCCGTGCAGGTCACCGGCCACGTCGGCAAGGGTGTCCGCCGTGTCCGGGGCGTCGTGTCCGTCGTGTCCGGACACCGTGTCCGGATCTTGTCCGCCGCCCTCCTCGGCCGGCTTCGGCAGGCCGATGGGATCGCACGGCACGAGCTTCGGCACCGGCCCGCTCAGGTCGACCCGGTAGTACTGGCCGTTGAGCATCGCTACGCCGTGTGGCGGCTTGGTGTCGCCGACGTTGGTCGTCACCGCCCGGCCGAGGGCGCGCTGCGCCGCCATCGCGGCCTGCACCGGCCGCTGGACGGCGCGCTGGATGGACTGCGGAGCCACCTGGTCCTCCTACGGGGTCGGGGGTGCGGGGTCGTTGCCGAGCGGCACGAAGCTGACGGCGACCTGCTCGCCGGAGTCGCCCCACTCCACGTCGACGTCGGTCAGCCGGTAGGCCACCGTGACGTTGCTGCACATGCCGGTCGTGATGACGTTGAAGCGGGAGCCGGCCACCAGCTGATCGATCGTCACCGGGGCGTCCGAGGTGAGCCGGGAGCCGTTCGGCACGCTGAGCCCGATCGGCACCGGGTACCGGCCGACCTGCGACGCCTGGGCAAGCTGGAGCAGGTCGTAGCCGGACATGTTCTCCGCCTGCGACAACACCAGGGAGTCGAGCCGCCCGTACGGGGTGTTCAGGAACCCGGACACGCCCCAGGCGGCGTCGGTGAGGTCGTCCCGGGTCTGGTTGGTCGCCCACATGATCGCGCTGCCGGAGGCGCCGTCCTTGATGATCTCGACGTCGCCCGCGATGTGATCGAGCGTCAGCGTCGCCTGCGCCCGGTCACCGGCGAGCTGCGGCCGCCCCAGGATGATCCGCCGTCCCACGGTGGTGTACTCCAGGCCGCGGGGGACCAGCTCCTCATTCATGATCTTGAGGACGGGCACGATCCAGATCGAGGCGTCATCGGAGCCGTCCTTCTCGAACCGCGTGATGGTCGCGGAGTCGTTGCGGACGATGAACGGCATGATGTTGCACCAGTCCGGAGGGAAGCTGAACACCACGTTGTTGACGTTCAGCGAGATGATCGACTCCGCGATCTGCTGCACCGGCGCGGCCGGCTTCGCCGGGTCGCCGACGTTGACGTACCGCAGCACCTCCGTGTTCATGGTCCGGTTCAGCCACTCGGTGACGTCCTTCGCCTCCACCCGGAAGGTGTCCCGCGACTCCACGGTGCGCGTCACCGGGCCCTGCCACACCAGGTCGCCGTCCCGGTAGATGCTCAGCTCGTGGATGTACGGCTCGATGTCGCCGAGCTGCCCGCAGCAGTCCGGCGCCCGGCCCTTGGCGATCGTGATGAACGCCTCGCTGGTGTCGTTGATCGTCCGGTTCCACGCCAGCCCGGTCAGCCCGGACACCCCGGGCGAGGTGAACGGCCTGGAGCCGCCCCGCCAGTGGATCACCGCCGAGTACTGCTGAGGACACCCGAGCACGCCGGTCATCGCCGCATCACCCCGCGTCCGTGCGGGTCACCATCAGCACCCGCGCCCGCGTGCCCGCCCCGGTCGACGCCTTGGTGGTCAGGATCTCGATGCACATGCCCTCCGGGCACCCGAAGACCGGCCATTGGAACGCGCCACCCTGCGCCCCGTACAGCGGCGGGTGCGCCGTGGCGGAGCCGATCCCGGCGGTGGAGCACTCCAGCTCGGCCCGCTGCGTCCGGCCGTCGACGGTGAGGACCGACCCGGCCGGCAGGTACGGGGTCTGGAGGTCGGTGCAGATCCCGCACGGGTCGGCGAGCGGGTCATTGCAGTCCGTCCCGGTGAGCGACGCGCGGAAGCGGACGACGATGCGGCGCAGGTCCGTCGACCCGACCTCGAGTTCCAGCACCGGGACCATGTCCAGGCGGTTCGGGACGTCGGTCACCGGGATCGAGATGACCGTCCGCAGGAAGGTGTCCGTGCCGGTCGGGTAGCAGGGGTCCACCGGGATCGGCACCCGGTTGGGGAGCGTCGGCGACGGGCACTCCGGGTCTTCCAAGCAGTCGGCCGGCTGCACGCAGTCGTCGTAGGCCGCGTCCGGGTCCGTGACCACCGTCGTGCCCGCGGTGAGGTCGTGCCACGTCTCGCTCACGGTCAGCGGGTTCCGGTAGATCCACGGCGTCCCGGCGATCAGCGAGAAGGTGACTCGGGCGAGGATGCCGTCGGTCAGGTACTCCAGGGACTCGACGTCCGGGCCCTCCAGCAGCCCGACGTTGTACAGGTAGCGCATGGAGTCGCAGCCCTCGCACGTCGGGCAGCAGGCGAAGACGCCGAGGGTGGAGCCGACGCACCCGTCGTCGCAGCAGCCGGACAGCGAGGCCGCCAGCCAGGACAGCCCGTACTCCAGCGCGCACTCGTCCCGGACGATCATCAGCACCGTGTACGTGATGATCCGGTGCGCACGCCGCGCGATGCCCAGTGCCGAGCCGTCCCCGACCAGCGGGATCGGCGTCCGCGAGATCGTGGACTTCTGGAAGCCCGTGACGTCCAGGCCCATGAAGCCCAGGACGTTCGCCGACTCCGGCACCGCCTCGTCGTACCAGGGCGCCTCGTCCGTCGCCGGGTCGACGTACGGCGTGTACGGGTCCTTCGTCAGGTCGCCGTGGTCGAGCGCGCACGGCAGCTCGGGGCAGGCGTCGCACTCGATCGGTAGGCAGTAGAGCTGCGCGTACGTCGTCGCCCGGACCGAGTTGATGATCTCGGTGCAGGCGAAGTCGGCATAGTCGAAGATCACGTCACACCCCCGCTGCTCGGGCCACGCGCCCGTACAGGTGCTGAGCCAGGACCGCCGAGTCGTCGACCCTGCTGTTGATGTGCCAGTTGTGCGTGACGTTGGAGACCGGTGCCGGCCCGCCCGACGACCCGCCCGCCCGCCGCGGTGGCCCGATCGCGCCCTGCCTGGCCAGGAGGCTCAGCAGGCCGGACTGCGCCGCCAGCTCGACCGCCCGCTGCGGCCGGGACAGCGGGATGATGACCTCCGGCCCGGCCTCGCCGACCAAGCCGACGACTGGGCTCGTGACGATGCCGCCGTTCGCGAAGGGCAGCACCGCCCGGACCGCAGCCGGAAGGCCGGACTTGATCTTCGAGACGATCCGCGAGCCGATGTCGCCCAAGGCGTTGATGATCTTCCCGGGCAGCGTGGAGAACAGCGACACGATCGAGCTGATCAGCCCGTTCACCGCGCTCGTCGCCGAGCTCACCGCCGAGGAGAACGCCGAGGCGATCTGCGATCCGATCGACGACAGCGCCGAGCCGATCCGGCCCGGCAGGCCCGAGAAGAACGACACCGCGCTGTTGATGAACGAGCTGATCGCGTTGATCGCCGAGTTCCCCGCCGACGTGAACAGGCCCGACAGCAGCCCGGCCAGCGAGGCCACCGCCGAGACGATCCGGCCGGGCAGCGCCACGAAGAACGCGATCGTCGAGTTGATGAACGACGTCGTCGCCGCCGTCGCGGAGTTGAACGCGCTGGTGAACACCGAGAGCAGGAACACCCCGAGGCTGGTCGCCGCCGCCACGATCTGACCCGGCAGCGCGGTGAAGAACGCGATCGTCGCGGTGATGAAGTTGCCGATCGCCGTGACCGTCGCGTTGAAGGCGTCGACGAACAGCGTCACCAGCGTGATCGCCAGCGACGCCAGCGCGTCGGCGATCTTGATCGGCAGGTTGTAGAAGAGGAAGATCACCGCCGCGAGGGCCGTCAGC
Source organism: Streptomyces sp. NRRL S-350 (assembly GCF_000719705.1). Classification (GTDB taxonomy): domain Bacteria; phylum Actinomycetota; class Actinomycetes; order Streptomycetales; family Streptomycetaceae; genus Kitasatospora. The sequence goes on from NZ_JOHO01000011.1 coordinate 197,374, forward strand.
AGCGCGATGCCCAGCGCCGCCATCGCGTTGACGAAGGCGTCGACCAGCAGCCCGGGCAGCGCCGCCAGGCCGGCGACGATCCGCCCCGGCAGCGCCACGAAGAACGCCACCACCGCGTCGATCGCCGTCGAGACCGCCGTCGAGATCGTCGCGCCGACGCCGGTGAAGAACTCGCCGAGCAGCCCACCGAGCGTCGCCAGGCCGGCCACGATCCGGCCCGGCAGCGCCTGGAAGAACGCGACCGTGGAGTCCAGCGCGGAGCCCGCCGAGCTGGACAGCGAGGAGAACGCCGAAGCGACCTGGCCGGGCAGCGCCGTGATGAACTGGACGACCGAGGTGATCCCGTTGACCAGGAACGTCAACTCGCTGACGACCAGCTGGATGTACGGCACCGCCGCCTTGATGGCCACCCAGCCGACGAACGCCGCCGCGACCTGGAGGACCGGCGCCAGGAGCTGAACGACCATCACCAGCAGCGGCGCCAGCGCCTCGACCAGCGAGGCGATCGGCGGCAGCACCGGCAGCAGCGCCTGCACCAGGGCGTTGAACGCCTCGATGATCGGCGGGAGGACCGGCAGCAGCGCGCCGACCAGCGCGGTGATCAGCGGAGTCACCGCGGCGACGACCCGCACCAGCAGCTGCGCCACCGACGTGAGCACCGGCGCCAGAGCGGCGATCACCTGCGCCACGGCCTGGCCGATCCCGGTCGCCAGCGGCTGGAGCGCGGTGACCAGCTGCGCGAACGCCTGCGCCACCAGCGGCAGGATCGGCAGCAGGGCGCCGGACAGCGCCGAGATGATCGGGGCGAACAGGCCGACCAGGAGCTGGAGCGCCGGGGCCAGCGCCGTGGCCACGGCCGCGACGACCTGGCCGAGCAGCGGCAGCAGCGGCGCCAGCGCGGTCAGGATCGCCGCGATCGCCACGCCGACCGGGCCGAGGCTCGGGCCGATCGCGGCCAGCCCGGTAGCGAGGGCGCCGCCGATCGTCGCCAGGGCCGGAGCGATGGCGGCCAGCGCCGGGCCCAGCGAGTTGACCAGCGAGACCAGCGCCGGGCCCAGCGACGTGAAGATCGGCCCGAGTGCCGGGGCGATGCCGCCGAGCTGCGCCACCAGCGCCGAGATGATCGGCCCGAGCTGCGCCGCGATCTGGGCGATCGTCCCGAAGACGTTGCTGAGCGCCTGCTGGCCGGACGCCGACTTCGCGAACTCCGCGAAGCTCGCGGTGATCTTCTGGATGTTGCCGAGCAGCCCGCCGCCCGACGAGTTCGCCGCCGCGAAGACGCTCGACAGGATGCCGCCGACGTTCTGGAGGATCCCGCCGAGCTGGCCGAAGACGTTCAGCGCGCCGTCGACCCACGCCACGGCCTGCCCGCCCGACGCGATCCGGTTCAGGAAGTCCCCGAACCTGGTGGCCAGGCCGTTGATGCCCGAGCCGAGCTCCGACCCGAACGCCTGGGCCACCACCGAGGCGACGTTGAGCAGGCCGCTGACGACCGGCTGGATCGCCCCCTGCAGCCCGCCGACGGCGTCCCGCGTGCCCTGGAGGATCCCCTGCAACGAGGACAGCGCCTGCTGCGACGCCGCGAACTTCAAGCCCTCCTGGGCGGCCTTGCCGAACTCCGTTGCGATGCCCTGGAGGCCGGACTGCAACGGCAGCAGGTTCTTGATCGCCCCGCCGATCTCGCCGGCGAACTGGGCGAAGAACGACTGCTGGACGGCCTGCTGAACTGCCTTCAGCTCCGGCGCCAGCGAGCGGACCGCGGTGACCGCCTGCTGCGCCGCCGGGGCAAGGCCCTTGATGGCCTCCTCGAACGCCTTGGTGTCGCCGGTGAGCGCCGCCGACAGCGCGTCGGAGACGCCGAGCACCGCGAGCTTGAGCGTCCCCAGGGCGGCCTGGAACCCGATGATCGCCGCCGGGGCCGCGGCGATGATCCCGGCCGCCGGGGCCAGCGCAGCCACCAGGCTCGCAACGCCCTGCGCGGCGCCGGCGGCCGCGATGCCGACCGCGCCGAACCGCAGCAGCCCGGCCAGCGCGGTGCCCGCCCGGGAGGCGATGCCACTCAGCCCCGCCAGCGCCCGGGAGAACCGGTCGCGGTCGACGTCCGTGTTCACCTGGACGTCCGGGGCGTTGTGCTCCCGTACCCGCCGGTCGAAGCCGGACATGTCCGGGACGACCCGGATCGACACCTCTTCGTCGGCGACGGCCGCGCGGACGCGGTCCATGAAGCCGGACATGTCCGGCGCCACCGGCAGGTTGATGCTGTCCAGCCCCCGCAGGCCGCCGAGCAGCGCCGCATCGAACCGGCTCAGGTCCGGAACGACGCGGATCGAGATGTCGTCGCCGGCGAGCGCGGCCCGCACCCGCGTGTCGAAGCCGGTCAGGTCCGGCGCGACCCGGATGTCGATGCTGTCGATCGACCGCAGGCCGCTGAGCAGCGCGGCGTCGAACCGGGCCAGGTCCGGGACGACGTTGACCGTGGCGTCCGGGAGGCCGGTCAGTCCGGCGCGCAGCGAGGCGTCGAAGCCCGACAGGTCCGGCGCGACGTTGACCTGCGCGTCCGGCAAGCCGCTGAGCCCGGCGCGCAACGCGGCGTCGAAGCCCGACAGGTCCGGCGCGACGTTGACCGTGGCGTCCGGCAAGCCGCTGAGCCCGGCGCGCAGCGAGGCGTCGAAGCCCGACAAGTCCGGCGCGACGTTGACCTGCGCGTCGGCCAGGCGGCCGATCCCTGCCCGGAGCTCGGCGTCGAACCCGTCGACGTCCGGGATGACCGAGACAACGGCGTCCCGGAGGGAGCGCAGGCCCCGCTGGAGGGCCGTCTCGAAGCCGTCCAGGTCCGGGACGGTGTGGACCTCGAACTGGTCTCCGTTGGAGACCGCCCGCAGTAGCTCGGCGTCGAACCGGTCGACGTCCGGGACCGCTCGGACCCGAATCTCGTCGCCGGTGACCAGCGCCCGCCGCAGCGCCGTGTCGAACCGGTCGACGTCCGGCACCACCGGGATGGAGACGGCCGCCAGCGTCCTGGTGCTGCGCTCGATCGCCGCCGCGAAGCTCTCGACGTCGGGGACGATCGGGACCGAGATCGCGGCCCGCAGGCCGCGCTCGATGTTGCTGCGGATCGCGGCACCGATGCCGCGGGTGCTGCGGTCGAGGGCTCGCTGGATCCGCTGCCCGAGGCTTCGGGCGTCGGCGACGGCCTCGGAGTCGTCCAGGACGATCCGGACGACGCCGACTCCGAAGTCCTCTTCGGTGGCCACTGGCAACCTCGCGTGAGCGATCGGTTGCCCGGCCTAGCACCAGCGGCGATCCCAGATTAGCGGGTGCGCATCCCGGCGACCCGTGCGTCCTCCGCCGCCATCTCCTGCATTAGCTGCTGGGCGCGGTTCGCGGTCATGCCCGAGCCTGGGACGCGCACGCGCTGACCGGGTGGCGGGCGGAAGCCGTGCGGCGGCTGCCAGAGCTTCGCCCGGTTGCGCTTGCGCTGCGCGTCGTCCTCGGCGCCCTGGTCCATCGACACCTCGGCCGCCGACAACATGACCCGCAGCGGCCAGGCGTGGACGTCTACCCCCTGGAGGGCAAGGCCGCCCTCCCACGAGTCCCACGACTCGGCGATGCTTGCGCAGAGCCGCTGGACAACCCAGTAGGGCGCGCCCCGCCTCCGTACAGCTCGACCGCCCACTCCAGCAGCTCGACCAGGACGCGGTCCGGCAGGCGCAGCGACTCGTCCTTCACCGTCGCGCCTTCCTGCTCGGCCGCCGCCTTCGCCGCCAGGCCCGGCTCGCTGTACGAGCCGACGGCGACCCCGCCGGCGACGACGTCCCACCGGGCGAACACCGCGGCGGACTCCGGCAGCATCAGGCTCGCCAGGAACACCCGCAGCGAGCCGACGACCTGGCGGAGCTTCGCCGGCTCGACGTTGCCCAGGTCGTTCAGGTCGACGCCGAGCTCGGCCTGCGAGTTCCGCAGCTTCTCGTAGGCGTCCAGGAACTCGTCGCCGTAGACCTCGGGCTCGAAGCTGAGCTTGTGCGGCCCGATCTCGGCGACATGGGGGACGGTGTTCAGGGCAAAGGTGCGCGTGGCCACGGGTGGCTCCTCATCTCCCGCGTGCATCGCCTCGGCCCACAACCAGCAGACGTGCACCGGAAAGGGTAGCGGTCGGACGCCCGACCCCCGGGCTTCGCTCCTGGCCTCAGCTGTTGCCCCGTCGCCCCGGCCGCCACTACCGTCCAGGCGTGATCGGAAAACTGGCGGGCGCGGTCCTCGGGTTGGTGGCCGCCGGGGTGGCGGCGCAGCGGCGCACGGCAGCCCGCAGGCCGGCGCCCACGCCCCGCATTCGGACCTGGCACTACTGGCGCTGCGAGTGCGGCGGGCACTCTCGCGGCGCGTTCATCACCCGGGATGAGGCGTGGTGGGCCGGCGAGCGGCACAGGCTGCGCAAGGAAGCCGGCCATCCGTTCGCCGAGCTCTACACCACCGAAGAGGAGTGGAACTACCCCACCGATTGAGGGGTGGCCCAGCAGCTCAGGCGCCCTCGCGCAGTGCCCGCCCCAGGAAGTTGTTCGCCCGGGTGCCCGGGTGGTTGACCCGGGCCGCGAAGACGACGTGGCCGGACACCTCGAACCGCAACGCCTTCGCCCGCCGGGGCCGGATGACGTGCGGCCTGGTCCCGTTCAGGACGAACAGCGTCGCCGGGTGGTCGCACGACACGACGCCTTGCAGGCCGCGGGGCGTTTCGTCTACCCGCGTCTCGATGTAGGCCGGCATCGTCCCCGGCGCCTCGCGGCGGGCGATGGCCGCGACCCGCTCGGTGCGCGCCCGCAGGCGCTTCTCCGCCAGGCCGCCGCGCAGCCGCAGGAACCGGGCGATCCGGCCCTGATCGATCGTCACCTCAACGCTCACGGCCCCTCCGTCTCCGCCGGGCACGCGCAGTCGACCAGCGCCACCGTCACCCGCTGCTCCAGGCCGACGCAGCCACCCTGCGGGCCCACCGTCTTCTGCGTACCCACGGAGAACCTGCGCGCACGCGGCAGGCCCAGCGTGTCCGGCAGGCAGCACAGCATCGCGTTGTAGACCGTGGCCTCGTCGACGTGGAGGACCTTCGCCGCCGCCGCCAGCTCATCGCACGACGGCGGACAGCCCTCCTCCGTGACCGACGGGGCGCAGCGCAGCAGGGTGACGGCCAGCTCGACGGCGGTGATCTGCGGCGGGACGCAGCCGCGCACGCCCAGCACGATCGAGGTCTCGGTCGGGAAGTCCTCCAGCGTCGACCGGTACAGCCGCACCACGCTGACCGACAGCTGCCCGCCGGTGTCGCCCGTGCACGGGTCCTCGCAGCCGTCCCACGCCACCTGGCCCGGCACGACGCACGTCCGGCAGTCGGGGCAGCCAGGCTGTCCTTCCACCTCGGCGGAGGTGGCCTCCAGGGCCGCGCAGACGCAGCCGAGGACGGCTTCCGTCAGCTCGTGGATCGCGAGCACGGGCAGAGCCACCAGGGGACTCCTTCGGTCGGGCCGGGAACACCCCGGTCAGGTCGTCAGCCGGGGCCGCTTGAAGTCCGGCGAGTAGACGCGGCTCGGGGACGTGAGCCGGTACGGGTTCACCGCCGCGAGCCACATGTCCACGACGGCCAGGCCGGTCCGGCCCTCGCTGTAGATCAGCGTCGGGTCGGCCTTCTCGATCTCGACGCCCTGCCGGACCATCCGCGTGACGTTCTGGTTCGCGCGGCAGCCGCACGAGCCCTTCCCGCCGCAGCCCTTGAGCAGGTGGCAGGTCAGCTCGCTGACGGCGGCGATCGCAGACTCGTCCAGCGGCAGCCCCACCCGGTAGGTGACGCACAGCGTCCCCTCGGTGCCGCACGGGGCGGCGAGGTCGTAGCAGCCGTCCCAGCACGCCCCGTCGGTGCGCACCAGCAGGCTGCCGTTGTCGACGCGGTACGCCTCCGGCTCCAGCGCCACCGTGCCGTCCTGCACCGAGACGATGTCGTACACCGGCCCGGGCAGGTAGAGCTCGCACAGCTCGCCGCACGAGCAGTCCGTGGAGCACCCGCAGACCGAGGCGTTCCGCCACGCCCCGTCCGTGCCGATGTACGGGATCCACGGGGTGCCCACGATGCCCCGGCTCCAGCCGACGGTCAGCGGGTAGTCGTCCAGGCAGGAACGGCGGCACGGCCGGACCGTGTACGGGCACGACGGCCCCCACCGGCGGCCGGACAGCCGGAACAGGATCTGCGAGGCGACTGCCGTCCACCGGTCGATGTCGGCCTGCTCGACACCCTCGGTGTCGCAGCACAGCTTCACCGGCCACGGTGAGCACACGTCAGGCTGGAGCACCCGTCAGACCTCCAGTTCGTACGGGCTGGGCGTCGGGAACGCCTCCCGGAGGAACGCCCCCACGTACCCGTGCCGGAAGGCGTCCGTGCCGACCGACAGGACCGGCGCGTCCAGCGGGAACCTGGGCCCGCGGTACTCGACGACGGCCTTCCCGGCCGGCTCCCCTCCGAGGCCGGCCAGGTTGCCGTACAGGGTGCGCACGTACGGGCGGGCCAGGCCCTGCGCCGCGTCGAGGGCGGCCAGGGCGCCCGCCTTGTCGACCAGGAGCAGCCCGTTCTCGTACACAACCGGGTCCGGGTGGCCGAGCTCGGCGAGGCGCGCGACGGTCTCGGCCTGGTCCTCGACGTCGCGGGCCGGGCCGCCGTGCATCACCGGCACGTCCCCGCCCAGGGGCGTCAGGGTGACCGTGCCCGGCCCGGCGAAGAGGAACGGGTCCGAGATTGCCGAGTCCTCGACGGCGGCCCGCAGCACCCCCGCGGTGCCGGCGTCGGGGTCCGCGTCGAGGAAGACGGCGTTGGCCAGCCACCCCGGCCACCGGCCGGCCACGAAGAGGCTGTCGTGCGGGAGGTGGGCCGCCCACGAGCGCGCGGCGTACCGCAGCAGCTCGGGGGCGGCCCCGACCCGGACCGGGACGACGAGGTCCGGACGGCGCGGAGCCGCCGCTGTCTTGGCCCGGGCCACTACGGCACCGGGGTAAGGCAGACGCCGCCGGTGACGGCCACGTAGTCACAGACCGCGGCCGGCGGGGCGATCGTCGTCAGGAAGGTACGCCGGTGGCAGGTCGAGCCGAGCGGCGTCAGCATCGTGCCCGCGGTGTTCGCCGCGTCCTTGGCCTGCACGTTGTAGGGGCCGACGCCCCACTTCCCGCCCGCCCGGGTCGCACCGGTCAGGGTGAGGTCGACCGCCTCGCTGCCGAGCTCGATGTCCCCGAGCAGGCCGTTGGTCACCCACGGCAGCAGGAAGTACATCCACTGCCCGGTCGCGCCCACCGCGCACTCGTCGCTGATGACCTCGGTCCAAATCTCCAGCGCGAAACCGGAGTTGCACTGGACCGAGCAGTCGTCGTACCCGATCGGCTTGCCGTCGTAGCCGAAGTACACCGGGTTCCCGGTGGCGATGTCGATGAACTCCGGCGCCAGCGAGAAGAAGTGCAACTCGAGGTCGTAGCCGTTGAACGTGGGGCATCCGCGCTTGAAGCCGCACTGGCGGCCGTTCGCCGCCTTGTACTCGATGTCCGTGCCGTCCGTGGTGTTGACGTTCATCGCGAGCGTCGAGAAGCAGTCGAACACGTACCCGGAGTCGTTGGCGCAGACAGGACGGCCGCAGCCGTCAACCTTCGTGAGGCGGATGGTGCTCGCTTCCGCGGTCAAGGGGCAACCCATGGGGCCCTCCAACGGTGAGTGTTGGTAGGCCCGGCCCAGAACCAGCAGCGCTACCACCCAGCATAGGGGGCGCAGCGGGCCCGGAGGGGGCAGGAACGGCCGCAGGGCGGTGGACGTGCTGAGAGGGCGTCAGGGCGGCCCCCGACGCCCTCTCAGCAGCCCTTCGGCTACTCCTTCGCGGGAAGGCCCGCGAGGACGCCGGCCAGGTTCACCACCGGCGGCTCCAGCCCGGCCGCCGCCTGCTGCTCCCGGTACTCCTCCTCGCTGATCTCCCTCCAGCCGTCCGGCACCGGCAGGACGCCGCCGGTGCGCATCAGGGATGTGCCGCTCTCGGAGACGTAGAACTTGGCCGCCATCGGGGCCTCCTTACGGGGTGTTCGTGGTGTAGATGATGAAGGCGTCCGAGGTCCACTGGTTGATCCGCGTGATCTGACCGGACGTCACGTTGACGGCCGGGTAGATCGCGATCGAGGACGGCGTACCCGCCGGGATGTTCCAGTTCGTGACGTAGACGTTGCCGTTGCGGCGGATGCGCCGGCCGTTCGGTGCGCTGCTCAGCTCGCCCCACAGCGGCCGGACGGACACGTTGCCGTCCTGGACGACGACGAGCCCGACGTCGAAGACGCTGCCGGTGGTGTACTCGATGTCGAAGTTCCCGGTGTTGCCGACGACGTAGCCGTACGTCCGGCAGTCGTTCCCGACGAAGTTCGCCGGGAGGTTGAACTGCTGGTTCGCGCCCGCGTCGACCAGCCTCCAGCCGCCGGACGGGCCGATCGGGGTGAGGAACCCGCCGGTGAAGTGGTCCACGTAGATGTGGTCCTCGGCGGAGTAGTGCTCCGGCGGGGTCCACAGCTTGCCCGTGGTCGGGTCGCACTTGAGGGTCGAGTGCGTCGGCGCGTCGCAGGTCCAGGTAGCCGACCACGCCTCCTGGCCGGCCTCCGGGACGACGACGAGCGGGTCCGCCGCCGTGCCGACACCGTCAAGGCCGCAACCGGTCACCAGCGCCGCCGCAGCCGGGGAGAAGAGACCGCCGTCCGTGCCGATCTTCGTCTGGTTCCCCGCGTCGGTGCTGATCTGGGCCTTGATGACGCCGGTGGCCGGGTCGTAGTCGATGCCGGGGCCCTCGCTGATGCACGTCCTGACCTGCGCGCACTCCAGGTAGAGCCCGTTCGCCCCCGCCTTGATGAGGTTGGTGCCGCCGCCCGGCGGGGCCGGGTCGAGCTTCACCACGCTGCTCACCACGTACGGCGACGCCGCGGTGCCGGCGCCCGTCACCGTGTTGTCGACCGTCGGGGTGTCCCCGGCCGTGACGACGGTGCTCCCACCGCCGCCGCTGGCCGGGGTGTACAGGCCGCCGTCGGTGCCGATCACGGTCGTGTTCCCCGCGTCGGTGCTGATCTGGGCCTTGATGACGCCCGTCGCCGGGTCGTAGTCGATGCCCGGGCCCTCGCTGATGCACGTCCTGACCTGCGCGCACTCCAGGTAGAGCCCGTCACTGTTGAGCTTGATCAGGTTCGTGCCGCCGCCCGGCGGGGTCGGGTCGAGCCTGACGTCCGACTTGATCACGTACGGGTCGCCGGCCGCCCCGGTGCCGGTGATCGCCATGTCCACCGAGGAGGTGTCGAGGATCTGCACGATCGTCCCGCCGCCGCCGCCACCGACCGGGGCCCACAGGCCGCCGTCCGTGCCGAAGGTCAGCGAGTTCCCGCCGTCCGCCGACAGCTGCGCCTTGATGACGCCGGTGGCCGGGTCGTAGTCGATGCCGGGGCCTTCGCTGATGCACGTCCTGACCTGCGCGCACTCCAGGTAGAGGCCGTTCGCCCCCGCCTTGATGAGGTTGGTGCCGCCGCCGGGAGGGGTGGGGTCGAGCTTCACCACGCTGCTCAGCACGTACGGCGACGCCGCCGTGCCGGTGCCGGTGAGGGTGTGGTCGACCGTGCTGGTGTCCTGCACCGTGAGCTGCCCGGAAGACGAGGTGTAGATCCCGCCGTCCGGGCCGATGCTGGTGACGTTCCCGGCCTGGGTGCTGATCTGGGCCTTGATGACGCCGGTGGCCGGGTCGTAGTCGATGCCCGGGCCCTCGCTGATGCACGTCCTGACCTGCGCGCACTCCAGGTAGAGCCCGTTCGCACCGGTCTTGATGAGGTTGGTGCCGCCGCCCGGCGGGGCCGGCTCCAGCTTCACGACGCTGCTCACCACGTACGGCGACGCCGCCGTGCCGGTGCCGGTGAGGGTCATGTCGACCGTGCTCGTGTCCTGCACCGTCACCTGGCCGGACACGGGGGTGAGGATCCCGCCGTCCGGGCCGATGCTCGTCGTGTTCCCGGGCTGGGTGCTGATCTGCGCCTTGATGACGCCGGTGACCGGGTCGTAGTCGATGCCCGGGCCCTCGCTCAGGCACGTCCTGACCTGCGCGCACTCCAGGTAGAGGCCGGTCGCCGAGGTCTGGATCAGGTTCGTCCCGCCGCCGGGCGGGGTCGGGTTGAGCTTCACCGTGCTGCTCAGCACGTACGGGTTCGCCGCGGTACCGGTGCCGGTCAGGGTGTGGTCGACCGTGGAGGTGTCGACCACGGAGAGCTGCCCGGAGGACGCGGTGTAGATCCCACCGTCTCCGCCGATCGTCGTCACGTTGCCGGGCAGGCCGCTGATCTGAGCGGAGATCACACCGGTTGCGGGGTTGTAGTCGATCCCCGGGCCCTCGGAGATGCACGTCCTGACCTGCGCACACTCCAGGTACAGGCCCTCGGCGTTCGACTTGATCAGGTTCGTCCCGCCGCCGGGCGGGGTCGAGTCCAGCTTCACCGCGCTGCTGATGACGTACGGCGAGCCGGCCGACCCGTTCCCGCTGATCGTCATGTCCACCGTGTCGGTGTCCGTGACCTGGACGATCGTCTGGTCCGCGCTGATCACGTACGGCGAACCCGCCGACCCGTTCCCGGTGATCGTGACGCGGCTACCGGCCTGGAGGACGCAAGAGCACGTAGTGCGGCAGCAGGTCGCCATGGGGCGCTCCCCTCACGCCTCTACGGCGTGCGCAGAAAGGAGGCCCGGCCTAGCACCAGCAGCGCTGCGCCCAGTCTAGCGACGGCCCGCCCGGCGGCCCGGAGGAGTAGGCCGGGCCGCCCGGCCGCTCACACGCCCTGGCCGGCCTCGATCGCCAGGAGGTGGACCGTCGCCCCCGAGAGGGGCTGCGGGACCTGGAGGACGCTGATCCCGAGGATCACCACGCCGGGACTCTGACGGACGTTCACCGTGCAGGAGGCACCGGACAGGGCCGTGACGCGCGCCTCGGTGACGTTGTTGTTGGTGGTCGCCAGGCCGACGCTCGTGACCGGCGCAGCGGGGAACGCGGGGGTGAACGTGAAGGTGGCGTTCCCGGAGCCGTCCGAGACGGCCGTCCCGGCGTAGACGCGGCGGGCCGCGGTCGGGGCGACGACCCACCGGGTGCCGTCCGACTGCACCCTCCGCGCCCGGCCGGCCAGGACGGTCAGCGTCGCGGTCGGTACGCCGTCGACCAGGAACGGCGTCGCCCCCGTCGAGGACCACACCGCGGAGGCGGCGGAGGTGTTCGTGAGGTCGTGCGTCCGGCCGGAGACGGTCGTCGGGTCCGGCAGGGACTCCGTGGCCGTAGACGCTTCGACGATCAGCGCGTCGGTGTCGTGCAGGCTCATGATGGCCCCTCAGAGGGTGTCGTCGAAGGACTTGTTGGCGAGCCGCCCGGCGTTCGCTGCCGTCAGCGTCTTCACCGCAACGAGGCTCACCTCCGTGTCGGTGTGGACGAACGCGCCGCCGTTGACCGTCGCCCCGCCCGCGACCCGGCACCGCTGCGCCGCTCCGCCCGCCGGGAGGTTCAGCGTCGAGCCCTGCTCAACCGTGCAGTCCCGGACCGGCTGACCGGCGACCCGGGCGCCCGCGACGGTCAGCGTCGACTGCCCGCGCACGCTCATCCCGTAGACGTCGCCCACGCCGCCGCCAGCGGAGCCGGTGAGGCCGGTCAGGGTGAGGGTCGACAGGCCCTCGATCCGGTTGTTCCGGACCTGCTTCGCGGTCGCGTCGCCCCCGGTGTAGGTGATCGTGGAACCGCCGTCGACGTGGTTGTCCGTGAACGCGGTCTGCCCGGATAGGCCGCTGGAGGCGTTGTTGATCGTGACGATGCCGCCGAGGATGTCGCAGCCGTCGATGACCGCGCCGTCCGTCGTCCCGGTGATCGTGATGACGCCCTCACCGGCCACGGAGCTACCGCGCACCACGGATCGGCTGATCTGGTTGGCGTTCGTGCCGGTCGTCGTGGAGAACGTCACCTGGGCGCCGCCCTCAATCCGGGACTGGTCGAGCCGGTCCCCGATTGAGGCGATGGCCGCCGCGGTGGTGCCGGACTCGGTGACCGTGGCTAGGCCGCCGACGTAGGAACCGACGCCCATGGACAGGGAGCGCACGGACGTCACGACCATCGTGCCGTTCTCCAGGGTGCCGTTCTGGAGACTCAGGCTTCCGGAGGACCCGGCGGCGAGGCGCAGCGTGCCGCTCTTCGTCCAGGACCCGGAGAGCTGGATGGTGCCGCTGCCCTGGTGGTCGATCGTGGTCCCGGTGTAGTAGCCGGCCGTGATGTCCATGCGGCCCGCGGCCGGGCCGCGCGTGACGATGATGTTGTCGATCGTCGCGTCGGTGACGTTGACGCTGGAGCCGTTCACCCCGTCGACGGTCCATAGGATGCCGAAGGCGATGTCTGAGCGCGTGATGGCGACCGTGGTGTCACCGAGGCTGGTGATGCTGCCCCCGGCCGCTGCGCCGCGCAGCCTGGACGTGGAGACCGAGAAGCTGGCCGCGACGGTCCCGGCCTGGCCGCGCAGGGTCACGCCCCGTAGGTCCGACGTGCCGATGCTGACCGTCTTCAAGCTGCCCGGGTCATTGATGACCGACGAGGAGAACAGCCGGGACGACGCCTGGATGAGGATGGAGCCGGTGGCCGCGCCGGTCACGGTCGTCCCGTGCAGGTGCGAGTTCGTGATCGACATCACGTTGCCCGTGGTGACGACGCTGCTGTTCTCGATCTTGCTCGCGGTCATGTTGCCGCTGGCCCAGCCGGTCATGTCCAGCGTGCTGTTCGCGACCCGGTTGCCGGTGACCACGCGCGCGGTCGCCGGGGCGGTCAGCGTCACCGAGTCGAACTCGTTCTCCGACCACAGCGCGGTGCCCCAGGGGAAGGTGCCGAGGATCGGGGACGTGCCGGTCGAGTCCCGGACGACGTTGTTGAGGTTGTCCCGCAGCTCGATGAGCTGGCCGACCGCGCCGCGGTCGATGTCGTACAGGCCCGCCCACCCGTTGTTGTCGTACGGGGTGAACACCTTCGCCTCCAGGGCGAGGGTGGAGGCGTTGACGGCGTGGAGCTCCACGAGGTTCGGGCCGGCCAGGGTCGCCCCCTGGGTGAAGTCCGTGAGCACGTAGTGGCACTGGGGGTCGAGGCCGCCCGCGTCCCGCAGGGCGCGCAGCGCCGCGGCCGTCATCGGGCCCGGGCACGCCGCCTGTGTCGGCGGGGTGAAGCTACCGGAGGTGGACATCGCTCTCCCTTAGGCGTTGAGGAGTTCGAGACGGAACCGGATCGGGGGCTGCACCGACACGTTGTTGAAGTGCAGGGCGATCGTGCTCCCCCCGTTCATCCGGACCGTCCCCGACGAGGCGGACTGCGGCGGCCCGGACACGTACGTCAGGCGGGCGCGGTGTCCGCCCCCGAAGACGTTCGAGAGGCGCTGTTCGCCGATGTCCATGCCGGTCAGGTTGGTGGGCCAGGTGATCGCGGGGGACCCGGAGGCCGTGAAGGAGATGAAGGCGGCGCCGGAGGGCTGACCGTTCCCGTTGTCGCCGAAGCTCATCTCCACCGCGCTCACGCCGTTCCAGGTGAAGGACGGCGTGCCGGTGGTCGGGTCGTAGCAGGCCCCGGTGAGCGTCCACCCGGTGGCGGAGGACGGGGTGGGCACGACGTTGCACATGTTCTCCGCCGTGCCGGACGGGTCGTCCCCGAAGGCGCTGGAGTTCATGGTGAGCGTGGGCGTGATGAACGGCGTGGGCTGGTCGCAGGACACCACGTCCGCGTTCGCCACGAGGTTGCCGTACTGGTCGTACCACTCCAGCGTGGTCCCCCGCCGACATGCGAACACCGGCTCGAAGGTGAGGAGTTGGAGTTCCCGCCACAGCGGGGCGATCGCCCCGCCGATCTGCTTGTCCAGGGTGCGCAGGACCACCCGGTCCACCCCGGTCAGCTCCAGCCCGAGAGGGAGCGTGTGCGTGGTGGGACCCGCGCCGTTCACCCCCTGGAACGTCGCCGTGGTCAGCAGCGTCGCCCCGGCGTAGAACTCGGCGGTGAAGCGGTTCAGCCCGTCGGAGTCGGTCAGCAGGCTGCCGCCCTGGTTCCACAGCCTGAGGCCCCGCACCCGGTTGTGCGGGGTGCTGAGGGTGTACTCCACCCGCAGCGTCGTGCTCGGCGTGTTCCCGACCGTCGTGGTGTACCCCGAGTTGACGGTCGAGGTCGTGTCGCCGTCAGCCGTCAGGGCCAGGTTCGTCTGGGTCCATCCGGCCTGTGACGCCGTCTCGGCGACCCCGGTGAACTGGACGCCGACCAGCGCGCACGCAGAGGCCAACCCCACGGGGCAGCAGTTGCAGGGGACCGCCATGGGCTCACCTCTCTTAGACCGGGCGGGACGGCCCTCGTGGGTCGTCCCGCCCGGCGCCGGCTCCTAGCGCTGGGTCCAGTTCGCGATCACGGTCGCCCCGGCCTGCGGGGTAATGCTGGTCGGGCCCGTGAGCGTGTTGTCGTCCTGGGCGCTCCAGGTGAGCGTCAGGCCGGCCGGGAGCCCGGTGACCGCCGTCCCGTTCGCGTCCACCAGGTCCCACAGGCCGGAGACGCCCGTCACGGTGAGGCTCGTGAGCGTGCCCGCGACGTCACCGCCCGGGGTCCACGGCGTGCCGTTGGTGAGGGTGCGCGCCTGGGCCGTGAGGGTGCGGACCGTGTCGTCGTTGACGCACGCCACGATGTTCGCGTTGGCGACCGCCGCCCCGGTCACCGAGTCGACCAGCGTCACGGTGCCGTTGGTGTTCCGGATGGCCGTCGCCCGGCCGCTGCCTGTGTTGGTGCACAGGTCATCGGCGAGGACCTGCGGGCAGCAGTCGGAGCAGATGCCGACCGTGCCGACCGGGGCGAACGCTGCACCGGCCAGGGTGGTGTTCGTGGTGGAGACCAGGGCGCCCGTAAGCGAGTTGAAGCGGAACAGCCGGATGAACGCGGTGCCGTTCTGGTCGCACAGCACCTCCTCCACGAAGTCCGTGTCCGCCTGCACCGTCTGGGCGCAGACCCCGACCGCGCCCGTGGGCACGAACGCCGCGCCGGCCAGGGTGGTGTCGGTGAAGCCGGTGACCGCGCCGGTCGTCCCGTAGGTGTAGGTCCGGATGAACCGGTTCGGGGTGGCCGCGCTGTCGCAGAGGATGAACGACTCGCTGTCGACGCCCGTGCCCGTCCCGCAGGTGCCGACCGCGCCGACCGGGGCGAACGCTGCGCCCGCGAGGGTCCGGTCCGTGAAGCTGCTGACGACGCCGGCCGCGTCGTAGGCGTAGGTGCGCAGGAAGCGGGTGCCGTTGGAGTCGCAGAGGATCTGCGACTCGGCGTCGACCCGGTCCCCGGGGCTGGCGGGCTGGCACACGCCGACCGTCCCGGTCACGGTGTACAGCGACCCGTCAAACGTCGTGTCGTAGTGCCCGGCGATGCTCCCGTCCACCCCGTAGACGAAGTGCCGCAGGAACGGCGTCGACTCGTCGCTGATGCACGCCGGGTTCGGGGCGGCGTCCGTGACGACCATGCTGTAGCTCGTCAGCAGGTACTCGGGGTGCGTGGTCGGCTGCCACACCAGGTAGGAGTGGTGGACGGTGATAGCCCCGGCGGCGAGGTCGGCGTACGGGACATCGGCCTCCAGCGTGACCGCGACGGTGGTACCGGACGGGAACGGGCCGATGGTCTGGGAGTCGACGGTCGCCGCGCCGTTGCGGAGGCTGATGCCCACCGTGCCGCTCGAAGGCGAGCCCTGGCCCGTGTTCCGGACGCTGAACGTGTGCCGGATGTGCACCGTGGTCGGCGGCCCGCACGGCGCGGTTCCCGGGGGCACCAGGGCGTACTGGACGTTGAAGAACCGCGAGGTCGGCGGGTTCGTCCCCCACGTCGGGACCGTGAGCGACGGGGAGGCGCCGGTCACCCAGGCGTTGACGTCGGCCACGGCCGGGATCGGGGCGTTCCCGGGCGGGTTGGGTGCCTGGCCGACCGCCGTCGCCGCGATGACGGGCGGGTCGCCCGTGAAGTCGCACAGCTGCACAACCTCGGCGTCGGTGCCGCCACTGGCGCACGGCACGACCGTGAAGCCGTCCGCGGTCGGGTCGAGGGCGTTGCCGAGCGCGTCGAAGAAGCCGATCCCGTTCGGGGTCTGCGGGGTGGCCGGGATCGAGTCCTGGTGCCGCGCCCAACCCGCGTGCAGGGCCGTACCGGTAGACGTCAGGGTGTAGCAGATCGCCTCGCGGTCGGCGGCGTCCGGCTGGCAGAGCTGGACGGGGCCGACCGGGGCGTAGACCGTGACGCCGTCGAGCTCGAAGTCCCACAGGGCGTCGTTGGTGCCGGCGATCGGGCTGCCGACGTACCGGCGGAGGAACTGGTGCCCGCCCGCGCCCTGGTCGCACAGGACCTCCTCGAAGAAGGCGCTCTCCGCGCAGATCAGGATGACCGGGAACGGGACGACCTCGACGCCGGACAGGGTGTAGACATGGGCGGTGCCGTCCGCGTCCCGGGTCAGGAACCCCTGGCGCTGGAGGCTGGTAGCGGGATCGCTGAAACAGATGGGCCCGAGGACGTCCGCGCCCGCGCAGGTACCGACCGTGCCGACCGGGGTGTACGCCGCTCCGTCGAGGGTGAAGTCGCTGTGCGCCTTGACCTGGGGCTGGCCAACGTCGCTGACGGCCTGGACGTACTTGCGCAGGAAGGGCCCGCTGTCGTCGCAGAGGACCTGGTCGCCCATGAACGCGGTGTCCGTGCAGGAGCCGATGGTGTAGCTGGACGGCGCGGCCACGGGGCCGCCATCGGGACCGACGAAGGAGTCCGCCAGCACCCCGCCGGAGGCGTCGGTGATGACGACGCGCTGGAGGTTGGTCCGGACGCCGCCGATCGTCGCGCACACCGGGTAGGTGTGCACGAGGTTCGCGGCTACGGAGCCGCCGTCGCCGCCGGCCGCGGCGGCCGGGCACGGGCCGGGGGTCGGCGCCGGGGCCTGGCCCCAGAACGCCGAGTTCGTCAGGATGGCGCCGGTCTCGGCGTTCTGCCACGAGTGGATCGTCCCGGTCTCGCAGATCGGGGACCACAGCTCGTCTTCGCAGACGGTGGTGGTCTCGTCCACGGTGACGACGCAGGTGTCGTCGTCCGTGGTCGCGGTGGCGCGCTGGTCCGGGCGGTCGATGTAGGCGCGCATGTCGGTGAACAGGCCGCCGCGGGCACCGCCGACCGGGTTGTTCGTCGACAGCGCCAGGGTGTAGGTGCTGCCGCCGGTCAGCGGGATCGTCTGGCTGAACTGGGTCCAGGGGTTCGGGCCACCGCTGTTGGTGACGGACGGCGGGTTGCTGACGTCATCGATCAGGTCGCCGTTCTGGGCGTCGTCCGTGTCGCCGTTGTCCAGGGTGATCCGGTGCTGCTCGCCGTTGTCGCGGGCACCGTGGACGACGCGGATGATGAAGTTCGCCGAGGCCGGAGCGGTGAAGGTCTGCCAGATGGTCGAGCGGCCACCGGGCGGCGGCCCGTCCGAAGTGATCTCCTGGACCGGGGTACCGCGAGGCGTCGGGGTCGTGCTCTGGCCATCCGCGACGTCCCGGCCCCAGATCTCGAAGGTGCGCCCGACGTCGTTGGTCTCCCACCCGGAGTTCGCGACGTTGGTGCAGTTCGCCCGGCCGGACGGCGGGAAGCCGGGGAACGGCCCGGGGTCGTCCTGCCGGGCCAGGAGGTGGAAGCCGTAATTGCCCTGCGAAACAGGCGGGTTGAGCGGCGGCGTCTCGTTGTACGCCGGGTTGATGATCATGTCCTGGCCGCCGTTGTAGACCAGTTCGATCAGGTCCGGCGGGGACTGGTCCAGGCGCAGGCACTCGATGTGGATCTGCATCGGCGCGGCGGTACCGCAGATGGTCTGTCCGGCGTTCGGGTTCGTGATGGTGACCGTGGCCGATGCCGGGACGCGCCCCTCGATGAAGGCGGTCAGGTCTTGCCGGAACTGCTCTCCGTCCGGGTCGGCCACGTCCCAGACGATGTTCGCGGCGTTCGTGACCTGGTCGACCTGCAAGCTCTGGACCGCGAACCCCGGGTTGATCGGCAGCGTGATGTCGTACTGCCGGCCGGGGTGGTCGACGGGCCCCGTCGCCGTAGTCGTGCGGTGGAACGCCACGGGCTCCAGGCAGCCGGTCTCGCCAGGGCACGGCATGAGGGTGCCCTGCGCCACGTACGCGATGCCCGTCGCCGGGTCCACGAAGGTTGGCGGGCCCATCGGGGCGCCGGCAGCGTCGTACTCCCACACCGCCATCGCGGTACCGGCAATGGTCCCGTCCGGCAGGGTGTCGCAGAGGATCGTCTGCTCGACGTCGACACCGGCCGCCCCCGTACCCCCTCCCTCGCACGGCTGCGGCTGGAACGGCGGAGTCGTCACGGCATCCTCCTGGAGGAGTTGGGCGGGGTCGTCGGCACGTCAGCCTCCGTGCACGCGGGTGCGGTGCATCGCCAGGCCGCGGTCGCCGCTGAACGACTTCTGGCAGTCCGCGCAGACGAACTCGGCAGCGTCGTCCTGGTCCTCGGTGGCGGGCTGCTCCTCGACCGGGACGTCCTCCAGCGGCGCGAAGTCCGGCCCGTCGAGCGGGACCGCGTCGGGCTCGTGCGCCTCCGGGGGAAGCTCGGGCAGCGCCTCGCCGGGTCCGGACTCCTGCTCGGCGCCCGGCGCCGTCTCGGGCGGCGCGCTGCCCGGCTCCGTCTCGGCCGGGGCCGCCGCGTCCTGCCGCGGCACGTACGGCTGCCCGTCGACCAGGGCGCCGAGCAGCAGCTCCTCGGGCACGTCGGCGAACAGTGCGGCGGGTACGCCGAACGACGACGGGCCGACGGTGCGGAGCTTCGGCCGCTGGGCGACCGCCCAGGCCGCGAACGGCTGCCGGAGCTCGGCGGCGGGCTGGATGGACAGGTTGCTGCTCACAGGTGGCTCCTCAGCACAGGGTGACGCGGACCGCCGCGGCGCGGCAGCAGGCGATCTCGACGACGAAGGTCTGCTGGGCCTGGACCCGGCGGTCGTTGGTGCGCAGGTTGACGCTCTCCGCGTCCTTGAGCGGTACGACCTCGACTTCGTCCCGGCGGACCCGGACCGGGCTGGTGGCGTACAGCCACGCCTCGCCCGGGTCCGCGGTGGTGCAGTCGGGCGGGCCGACGTTGACGCTGTAGCCGGCGCCGAGGACGACGCAGGACCCGGCGAGGGTGCGGGGCCCGCCGGTGTCGACGCCGATGATGACGGAGCGCTCGGACAGCAGCGCGCCGGCGCCGACCGGGATGTGCAGCACGCCGGCGCCGCCGTACTCGGTGCCGAGCCAGGTCTCCAGGATCCCGATGCCCTGAGCGACCGTCACCGCCCCGGCCGCCGGGGTCTGGTCCTCGGCCATCGGGCACAGCACGTCGCGCAGGAACCACTCCTCCAGGGCGCGCTGGGCGCCCATCCGAAGCGACTCCTTCACGTGCGCGACGGCTTCCTCGTACGGGTAGCCGATCGTCGTGCACTCAGTGCCGGACACGATCGTCACCGGCGCGGCCGAGCAGGTCCCCGGCTTGTCGTAGACGACGTCGCCGGGCTCGGGCTCCCCTTCGGGCGGGCACCAGGTGGTGTCGTGCGCGTCGGCGCAGCTGAGGGGCCGCCAGTCGGTGCCCAGCATCTCGTGCGGGTCGGCGGAGTCGATGATCTCGGTGCAGCCACCGAGGAGGCCGTAGGGCAGCGGCTCCCCGGGGGCGGCGGTCACGTACTTGCGTAGCCCGGCGTCGGGCATTGCGGGCCTCCATCGTCGTCAGGACGGTGCGCCCGGTCCCGGCACGGAGCAGAGCCGGGCCCGGGCGCACCGCGTGCGGGGCCGTCAGGCGACGGGGCAGGACAGGGTCTTCTGCGCACCGGTCGAGCCGTCGGCGCAGACCGGCACGGTGACGAGGCGGGTGTCGACCGACCTGTCCACGAGAGCGACGCACTCCTCGCTGAAGGTCGCCGTGTAGTCGTTCTTGCTGAACTTCACGGAGTCGTGGACCACGCCGAGGTTGATCTCCGCGCCACGTCCAGCCTGGAGAGAACCAGCGGGGTAGATCAGGAAGCTGACCTCGTCGGGCCACGCGGTGGCCGGCGTCGCGCCGCCGATCTCACCCGGCTGCGCCGGGGTCAGACCGCGCGCCCACTGGATCCGGGTGCCGAGCGGCGTGTACAGGTCCTGGACCATGCCGATGTCGACCTGGTCCAGCCCGACGCCGTTCCGGCGCGCCAGGTCGGCCAACATCATGTTCCTGCTCCACCACGGGAACACGACCTCGAGCGCGGTTCCTTCGCAGAGCGAGTGACGCTCGATCATGTCCGCCGCGGTGAGGGCGACGGCGCCGTGCAGCGCCGAGACGGTGCCCATCGTCGCGGTCAGTGCGACCGAGGTCGCGGTGGCCACGGCCTGCTCGAACAGCTCCTGCTTGATGCGGATCTCGTGCGCGACCATCTGGTTGCGCAGGTACCAGGCGACGAGCTCCGGGAAGTGCCGCTGCGTCAGGATGCCCGCTTCCAGGCAGATCCCGACCGCCTCGCAGCGGACTTCCAGCGGCTGCGGGCACGGGATCTTGAAGCACGGCTTCGTGGCGCCCGCGATGTCGTCGGCCTCGGTGTGCACCCAGGTCATCGCGGCGACGTCCAGCGTCGGCGGCTTGTAGTAGCGGATACCGCCCCTGGCGAGCTGCGTCTCCGGCAGGTCCCACAGCATGTCGGGGCAGGCCACGTCGGCGATGTCGTAGACCATCTCCGACACCGCGCACCAGCCGCCGGACGCGACCAAGTCCCCCTTCGGCAGGCGCCGCTGGTTGGAGGCGGTGAGGGTCACCGAGGTGCCCTCCGGGATGGAGCCGGCGTCGGTGACGATCAGCTCGTCCGGGTACGGGTGCGAGTAGCTGGCGACCTGGCTGCTGCCGCCGTTGATGGTCTTGAGGGCGTTCGCGCGGGCGATGACACCTGCGGTCAGGTCGTCGAAGTTGATGGTGCTGCCCGGCTTGTGGCCGGGGACGTCGACCGACGCGGTGATGCGGGTCGCCGGCTTGTTCTCCTCGGGGAGGACGCGGCGCTGGCCCGCGCGGACCGCACTGAGGTTCAGACGGGGCCTCGCCGGCGGGGTCGCGGCCGCGGTCGCCGCCGCTTCCGGCTCCGGCTCGGGCTCGTCGGACGCGGTCGCCTCGGTTTCCGTCTCGGCCTCCGGCTCGACCTGGGCGGCGGGCTCCTCAGCCTGGCCGCGCACCTGGGCGGCGAGAGCATCGATCTCGGCGGCGGCCTGCTGCGCCGCGTCCAGCCGGGACGCCTGCTCGGCGCGGATGTCGTTGACGGCCGCCGCGATGGCGCGCATCTCGGCCAGGTCGTCCTGGCTGATGCTGGTGCTGTTGGAGCGGGAGTCGAACGCGGCGACCGCCGCGTCCAGGAGTGCGCCGAGCTCGTCGTCGGTCAGCGCGCTGTAGCTCTCGGGGAGCTCGAACGGGTCCATCGGCCGTGTCTCCAGATCAGTCGGAGAGATGGCCCGGCCCAAAACCAGCAGCGCTCCCGGAAATAGTAGCCGCCCCCGGGTTCCGGGGGCGGCTCCTGTCAAGCAGGTGCGCGGCGCGGGCCGCGACGGTCAGGCCGTCTTCGGGGCGATCTCCGTGCTGCCCTTCGGCCGGGCGATGCTCCCCGGGTAGCGGAGCGCGACCGCCTTCGCCGTCGCCTGGGTGCCGCCCGGGAAGAGGACCTTGCCGTTGCCGCCGTCGGCGACGACCTCCCACTGGTTGCTGCTGCCGCCCTTGTTGCATCCGCAGGCCATGGTCAAACTCCGTTCTCGGTGGTGCCGGACATGCCGGCGGTGGTCTTCTGGCGAATCGGGGCGAGCGCGGCGGCCAGCTCGGCGACCTCGGCGCGGGCCGCCTGGCGCTGCTCCATGGCCTCGGCGAGACGGTCGACGAATCCGGGGTCGGACATGGCCGCGGCGACGACTTCGGCGACGTCCTCGACGGACACGGACACGTACGTGTCCGCCCCGTGTCCGGACACGGTGTCCGGACGGTGTCCGCCCAGGTCAGGGTGGATGTCCTCGGCGATGGCGGACACGTCCGCCGGGATGTCCGGGACGTGTCCGGACACGGTGTCCGCCGTGTCCGCGAGGACGGCGGAGGCCGCGAGGGCGAGGTTCGAGCGCTCGGCGACGGCGGACGCCAGCAGCGGCGAGGAGTGCCCGGGCACCGGCACGGACAGCACCGCGCGCAGCTCCCACTGGCCGCCCCGCCGCTTCTGCCGCAGGTGGTAGCTGGGCTGGCACGCGGCGAACACCAGACGGTCCCAGTCGGACAGCCACGGCCCGGCCGCGCCGCTGAACCACATGCCCCGCTCGTTCATGCCGACGGTCACGATCCCCGCCACGGTCCGGGTGTCGTCGAACTGGCAGCTCGCGGTCTCGCACTCGGCGCCGTCGCGGTGGTGGCCGACGTTCATGGTTAGCGCACCGGCCTTCACGCTGCCGCCGTCGTCCAGCGGGAACTTCTTCCGCAGGAAGTGGCTCAGGTCGATCTCGCCGAGCGATTCGATCGTCACCTTCTTCCCCGGGATGCCCGCGTGCGGCTCTCCGGCCTGCGCGACCCAGCCGTAGATCCGGCCGTTCGCGTAGTGGACGCCGCCGGACCCGGGCGGCAGCTCCTCCACGGTCGGCTCGACGAACCAGGCAGCGGGCATCGGCGGGAGCCCCTGCAACGCGGTCCACGCCGACGCCACCAGGTCCTCGTCGGAGATGTCGGCGGACGCGGTGACGGGGCCCTCCGGGTGGCTGGACGGGCCGACGTAGACGCCGCGCGCCAGGCGCACCAGCCGGCCGGACTCGACGGCCTGGGCGAGGTGGTTGCGGACGGTGGACACCAGCAGGCCCAGGGCCTTCGCGACGTCGCTCGCGCCGACCGGCACCGGCGAGGAGCACACGAACACCACGACCTGGTCGTGGACGCCGCTGTCGTCCGCCGCCGCGGTGGCCGAAGCGGTCTCCTCCTCGACCCACGGCGGCGCGTCCGGGGCGCCGTCGACCTCCTCGGCGATCCGCGCGTACAGCTTCTCCACGTTGGCCTTGACGGCGTCGCTGTCCTTCTCCGGCAGGTCGACGCCGCCCATGCCGCCCTGGAGCACCGACGCGACCGCGTAGACCCCGGCCGGGACGATGTGGAGCTCACCGTCGAAGACGTCCGCGAACGGCAGCTTGTACGCGCTGGCGGTCGCCGGGTCCGCCTCGTCGTCGCGCCACAGGAACCCGGCGGCGAGCTTCTTCGGGTCCACCGCGCCGTCGTCGCCGGTCGCGTAGGCCAGGATCCGCTTCTGCGCACCCGGGCCGTCCCAGCGGGCCTCGGGGTCGTCGTGGACCGGCAGGGCCAGGTCGCCGACGGCGGACGCCGCCAGCTCTCCGACCGGGTCCAGGACGATCCGGGCCCGGTTGTAGGCGGGCATCGCGACGAGGGTCGCACCGCGCAGCCGCGCCCGGGTCACCCGGATCAGGAAGTCCCCGGACTTCTCGGAGTGGATGACCAGGCCCTCGTCGGTGTCGGGGTCGCCGGCCGCCGCGGTGCGGGCCCGCTCCTCCTGGAGCGGAATCTGCATCAGCTCGACGTCCGAGGCGGTGATCGGCTCCCCGGTCGGGCGGGTGAGGACGCCGGTCCCGCCGAACGCCGCGCGCAGCGCGTCGCCGCTGATCCTCCCGTCCGGGCCGGTGATGAGCTGCACCTGGTGCTGCGTCCGGGACATGGTGACGCCGGAGGCGGTCCAGTCGCCGGCCGCGGTGGCGGTGATCGCCCACGAGCCGTCGTCGAGCCGCAGGAAGCTCGCGTGGGCGAGGCGCGCGGAGGCGGCCAGGCCGTACCAGCCGTCGTCCTCCTCCGCGACCTGGTCGGCCGGGTTGTAGGTGCGGTCGACGAACTCGACCTCGGCGTCGTCCAGGTCGACGCTGACGCCGAGCGGGGCGCCCTCGTCGAGGAGCAGCACCGCGTCGGCGGCGGCCGGGCGAGCCGGGTAGAGGACCCCGCTGCCGCCGATCCGGTCGCCGGTGCGGTTCAGCTCCTGGATGGAGCCGATCAGCTCGGCGCCCTCGTGGCCGCCGAGCATCTGCTCCGCGTACTGGAGCGGCCACGGGCCGTCGGACCAGTAGAGCGAGCCCTTCGCGAAGACCCTGCCATCGCCCGTCTGTTCGTTCTCGAACGCCAACGCGGTGTCGTCCGGGGTGGACCAGCCGCGGGTCTCGATTCCGGCGGCCGTGGCGTCTGCGGGTTCCATCGGTGTTTCCTCCTCGGTGGTGCCGAGCGGGATGTCGGCGTACTCGCCCGCGAAGGCGACGCGGAGCCGGTCGAAGGTGACCGGGCCGAGCCGGTCGGTCATCTCCTGGAGCGGCCAGCCCTCGGGGCTGTAGATCCCGCACACGTGCGGCGCCCAGGGCGAGTGCTGGACGGGCAGCTCCGGATGGTCGTGGGTGCCTTCCAACGCCATCAGGGCGGCGTCGTGGGCGTCCTCCAGCACGGGGGCGCCGGCCGGGCGGTCGCGGTCGTCGCCGACGGCCCACACCCACGACGGGGAGGCCGACCCCGGGTTCCAGTGGTTCACGCCGAAGGCGCGGCCGGCGATCGTGCCGCCGACCGTCTTGGCGAAGGCGCGGACCTCGGCGATCAGCTCGTTGCGCTGCTCCGGGGTCCAGTCGGCGCCTTCGCCGAGGAACGCGAGGGTCAGGTGCAGCTCGCCGACGTCCTCGCCGCCGGGGAACGCCAGGCGTTCGGCGTCGGCCGCGGTGGGCATCAGGGCGATCATCGCGCCGCTCAGGTGGCTGCCGTCGGCGGCAGCGGTCACGTCCGGGTCCACATCGGTTTCCCTTCGATCTGAAAACGCCGCCCGAGGGGGCTCCTGAACTTCGAAGGCGGCCGTGCGGGGCTGCGGTGCCAAAGCAATCCGGCACCGGCAGTTGATCGTGAGGTCGGGCGGGGCGGTCGGGTCGCCGGGGACGGCCATGCTGACGCCGCCGACGGTGAACGGCTCGCCGAGCAGCTGGATCTGACCGTCCGTCTCCTGGTGGGCGTCGCGCACGCGCTCGTCGTGGCGGGTGATCCACTGCTTGACGAGGGGCCGGTCCGGGCCGGTCAGGTCCCGGCCGGCTGCCTCCGTCGCGGTGTTCCAGGCCCGGGTGGCCTCGGTGCGGGCGATCCGCTCTTCGCGGGCGTCGCCGAGCTGCGCCCCCTCGCGGGCGAAGGTCTCCCGCAGGCGGGCGCGCAGCTGGTCGACGTCCTCACCGGCGGCGACGCCTTCGGCCAGGTCCCGGGCGGCAGCGGCGGCCAGGCGGTCGCCGACCGAGTTCAGCAGCCGCTCGGTGACGGTGACGTAGTCGCCCAGCGAGCGGGGCAGGGCCCGGCCGTCGTCGTACCGGCCGGGCAGGTCGTCCCAGCCAGCGGGTAGCTCGGCGTCGACCGAGTCGGCGGCGTCGTTCGCGGCGGTCTCCGCGGTGCCGAGGAGGCGCCGCATGATGCCGCCGACCCTGCTGCGCCACATCCGGGCGATCCGCGAGACCGAGAAGCGGGCGGCGACGATCTCCGTCGCGTTCCGCAGCTCGGCGGCGAACTCGTCGGCGACCTCGGCGAGCGCCTGGGCGACGGCGTCGGCGATCTGCTGCTCGGCCTGGTCCAGTTCGCGGTCACTGGCCACGGGGGACCTCCATCGTGGGGTGCGGGGTCGCGCCGCAGTTCAGGCACACCGCGAACCCTCCGGCGGGCTTCTTCTCGTCTCCCAGGCTGACGTCGACGGTGACGAGGTCCAGCGAGTCCGTCTCGCACGCCGCGCACAGCTGGCCGGTGTGGTGCCGCCACTCCAAGCCGACTTCGAGGGCCGGCTCCTCGGGCTCACTCGCCAACGGGGGCCTCCAGGACAGCTTCGGGGCAGGGCTCCGGGATCGGGCCGATGTACATCGCAGACGGGACGAGGGTCTGCGTGCCGAGGCCGGTGTGGATGGTCAGCGAGTGGAGGCCGGGGACCCGCTGGAGGACGGTGGCTTCCAGGCCGCCGCAGTGCGGGCACAGCCCAACGCGGTGCAGCTGCTCGGGCGGGCGGTCAGGCACGGTCGGTCCTCCTCGGGCGGGGCGGGTGGTCTAGGTCGTCGCAGACCTCGCACCACTGGACGACGTCGAGGACCGACACCCCGTCGGGCGCGAGGAGCAGCAGCTCGGCGGCCAGCAGGGTGAAGGCCCGGCAGCCGGAACACCACAGCTCCCACGGCGTTCCGGTGGTGACCACGGCGGCCATGGCCTGGCGGCGGGCGCTCACGCGGCCACCGCCAGGGGTGCGCACGTGGCGATCGCGGCCGGGACGACGTCGTAGCTGTGGGCGACGCCGGCGGCGATCAGCTCGCGGCAGTAGTCGTCCAGGCTCGCGGTCAGGCACTCCGGGTCGACGCCGTACCGGTTGGCGATCTCGGGGACGCGCACCCACGCCCCGGCGAGGAGCCGCCACTGGTCGATCTGGTCGGCGTCGACGGCCAGCAGCGCGTGAAGGGCCGCCGGGGTCGTCTCGCGGGCCTGGGCGCGTTCGGAGCGGGGGCAGGCCGGGGTGCGGAGCAGCTTCTCGCCGGCGGCCGACAGTGCGCCCCAGATCAGGCCGTCGGCGGCGGCGAGGAGCCCGGCGAGGTCGATGTCCGCCGCGGTGGTCGCGGCGGAGGCGGGCAGGGTGTCCGGCTCGGCGGTGGTTTCGTCGACGGGCAGCGGCCCGGATGCCTTCTCCTGCACCTGGTCCTGCGGCTGGTCCTGCGGCTGCTTGGACCGGGCCGCGATCTCGTCGGCGTTGGGGGCGTCGTCCTCGTCGAAGCCGGTCTCGCGGCGCAGCGCCGCCGCCGAGATCGCGCCGAGCTCGAACAGCTTCAACGCGGTCTCAGACCGGTTGGTGCGCACCCGCAGCGGGCTGGAGTCGTACCAGACCAGGCAGCGCCCGGCGTCCTCGACGCCGTCGGCTTCCAGGAGCGGGCGCAGCCACTGCGTGGTGAACGCGCGGCAGACCGTCTTGGCCTTCGGCTCCACTCCCAGGCGGATCGCCTCGGAGGTCAGAGCCCACTGGCCCCAGTGGTTGACGTCGCCGAGCCCCAAGACCACCTCGGCGGGGATCTCCAGGCCGGTGGCGAAGCGGCGGATCTCCTCGTCGCGCAGCTTGATCGCGAGTTCGTCGAAGTCGCTGTCGAAGCGGATCAGCTTGAACTCGGGGATCGTCTCGGCCGGGACCTCCAGCACGATCGGCACCGTGGCGGCGGCGCTCTCCGGGTCCTTGATCGCCGTCTCGGCGATCACCATCAGGACTTCGATCAGGTCGTCCTCGGCGGCGGCCTGGCCGGGCGCTGTCGGGAAGCGGGTGCCCTTCGGCACCAGCAGGATGCCGCGGCCGGTGATCCGGCTGCGCGCGATGGCCTTCACCGCCGCGTTCAGCAGCGCCAGCGATTCGAGCTGGTCGAGGCTGGAGCGGACCGCCGAGTCCGCTTCCAGGTAGACGTCCGGGCTGGGCTCCCACACGCGGATCGCGGCCGGGATCGAGTCGTCCAGCGGGCCCTCGGGGTCGGCGGGCGGGATCTCCACCGGCTCGCCGTCGATGATCGCGGTCAGCTTCCCGGACTGCTGCTGGACCTCCTTGACGGACAGCACCCGCCACAGGTCCGCCGGGTCCTGGACCGAGGCGCTTTCGGGGGCGGGCAGGATGATGACCCAGCCCTCGCCGGCGACCGTCAGGTGCGGCCCGAACTTGCCCATCAGCTCGGCCTGGCCGTCGGGCCCGCCCGCGATCTGCGCGACGTACTGGCTGGCCGGGTGCTCGGGGGGCAGCCGCTCGATCGAGCCGTCGTCGGCCCGGTAGCCCGCATACAGGGTGACGCCGGACATCGCGTTGCCCATCCAGCGCCCGGCGAACCGCACCTCGGGCACGGTGCGGTAGTAGCTCCAGGCCGCCAGCTGCCACGACTGGTCGACGGGCTTGGCCCGGCTGATCTTCCGGCCGGTGTAGCGGGCCGCGGCAGCCGTCAGCGACATGGACTCGACGCGGACCGGGACCGGCGCCCGCTTCGGCTCGGCCTTGGGCCTGGGCTTGCGCGTGGGGGCGCTCACTGGTCGTTCCGGGTGTCGTCCCAGCGATTGATGACCACCCCGGCGCCGGCGACGGCCAGCCACTCGATGCCGTGGACGAGAACGGGGGCCTGCGCCCACTGGCCGGAGGCGAGCAGGTAGGTGGCGAGCAGGAAGCCGGCCACCCACCATCCGGTGCAGTAGACGCAGGAGATCAGGGTGAGCAGCAGGTCCCGGACGTTCGACTCGGGCTTCTTCACGCGCCAGTCGATGACCTGGTCCCGGAGCGGGTCGAGGATCGTGTCATGGACGATCAGCTGGGTGCCGCGGTAGCAGGCGAAACCGAGCACTCCCAGCTCGGCCAGGTTCAGCATGGGGTTCGCCCCTCGGGTCGGGTTCCTCCGAAAACGAGGGGGCATCGTAGGGCAAACAGCGAAATCCCGTCAGAAACGAACGATCACGCTGCAATTCGGGCGTGATCGGACGTCAGAACAGGGACGTCGGCTCGTCCGGCTCGGGCTCGACACCGGGGATCTCCAGCTGCGCCCCGGGGCCCGGCATGTCGATGATCTCCAGCGACTCCTTGCAGGACACCAGCACGCCGCCGACCCGGCGCTCGTCCGGGGCGTCGTGCCGCCACAGCCGGCCCTTGGACGGTCGTCCGGCGACCGGCCCAACCGCGACGTCCTTGGGGCAACTTGGGCACTTCACCCGGGGCAGCTTCACATCCGCAGTGTGACCGGCCGGGCGCAGCGAGTACAGCCGCGTCCGGCCGACCGCTATGCTTCCCGCCTCCGGGGACGGCGGTCGGCTTGACGCCAGTGCCCATGGGAAGCGCCGAGATTGATCCGCACTCGGTGGCCGCCGTCCCCGGTCAGCCGGCCAAGACGCTCCAGGCCCGGGCGGGCCGCCGACCCTAGCGCCGTCACCGGGACGCCGCCGCGGCCTCCTGCCGCTCCTTCCACAGCCGCTCGTACGCCAGGTGGCAGGACCAGTACGTCCAGCCGGTGACGGACAGGTAGGCCGGGAGCATGCCGTCCGCCTCGTGCCACTCGTGGACGACCTCGCCGTCCGCCGTGCCGTCGTCGAGGACGTACGCCGACTCGAACTGCGCGTTCCCGGCGACAGTCGGCCTGCTGCCGGTGAGGGCCCAGCGGCGGCGGTACGTCTTGCCGTCCGGCCCGGTCTTCGTCACCGGCCCGGGGATGGGCCCGAAGTACGCCCACGTCGGGTCGGTGGTCTTGTCGTGTTCGGTCATGCGGTCAGTCTCCTTCGGCAGGCGGGGCGGCACCCCGGGGTTGAGCCAGGCACCGGGGGGCGCAGCGAGGCGCGGGCCGGGGCTGGGGTGCGCCCCGGCCGCCCGTCACCGGCCGATCCGCCGCCCGTACAGGCCCGCCGCCGGGCTCTGCTGCCCGCTGCCGGTCGGCTGCGGGGCGGTCGGCAGCGGCGCGTGCACGATCGCGCCCTTGTTGGCCTCCGGGATCAGGCCGTACGCCAGGACGCACGAGGCGTCGATCCGGCCCGGCGAGTCCGGGTCGGTCGGCATCCACGTCGCCCACTCCTTCTCCAGGTCGGTGAACACCCCACGCAGCCGCACCCGGTCCTGCACCATCAGCTGCGCCACCGGCTCCGCCCTGAGCAGCTTCCCCTGCTTCGCGCGGACGGGCAGGATCGCCGGCATCAGCTCGGTCTCCGGGATCTCCCCGGCCCGCTGCAACGCCTCCCACGAGTTCGAGATCGCCAGGACGGCCATGTCCCGGCCGAAGTTCCACTCCACGTAGATGATCGAGGCGTTCTGCTCGTGGGCGAGCTTGCACGCCGCGGTGGACCACGCGGCCGACGACATCGGCGCCGACACGTCGTGCGTGATCCACACCCGCTTGTCGTCGCCGAGGAACCCGGCGACGACGCCCGCGGTGTCCCGGCCGCCGCCGGACGGGTCGATCGACACCGCGATCTTCTGCGGCGTCACCCCGCTGCCGTGGTCGCGGATCAGCCGCAGCAGCTCCCACGACACCAGCGCGCCTTCGGCCGGCTGCGGGTCGCCCTGCGCGAGCGAGTGCCAGTCCCGGACGATCGACGTCTTCTTCATGTCCGCCCACCAGGCCAGCAGCGCCCGCCGGTCCCTGGTGCGGATCTTCGGGTGCGGCAGCGGGTCGCCGTCGCGGCGCCCGAGCGGGTCCGGCCCGAACTTGCTCGGATTCGCGATCGCGGGCAGGTGGATGACCTTCCACCGGCCGCCGTCCTCCAGCCGCCCCTCGTCCTCCAGGCGCCGCCCAGCCCAGTCGTCCGGGTGCCAGCGGGTCTGGATCCCGACGACCGCGTTCCGGTCCGGCTGCAAGCGCTTGAGGGCCGTGGACGAGTACCAGTCGTGCAGGGCGGTGCGGGACGCCTCGCTCTCCGCGTCGGCGCGATCCTTGTGCGGGTCGTCGATGATCAGCAGGTTCGCGCTGTGGCCGGTCAGGCCCTTGCCGACCGACACCGAGCGGACGCCGCCGCCGAGAGTCACCGACCAGTCCTGCATCGCCCCGGACCCGGCCTTCATCCGCAGGTCGTACTCGTCGCCGTACTCCTCGACGTACGACCTGATCGTCTTGCCGCGCTTGAGCGCCAGGTCGTCGCCGTACGACGTCACCACGACCGCGTCCGCCGGGTACAGGCACAGCCACCAGAACGGGAACCACTCACCGACCGACGTCGATTTGCCGACCTGGGGCGGCGTGAAGATCATCAACCTGTCGTATTCACCCCGGGTGACGCCGGCCAGCGCATCGCCGATCAGCCGCAGGTGCGGGCGCATCCGGAACGTCGGGTCGAGGCCGCGTGCCAGGGTGACCGGGTCGCGCAGCAGGTCCCGGCTCATCGCCCTCTTCGCGGCCTCCAGCCGCTGGAGCACCGTGGCGTCGTCCAGATGCTCCAGCCCGTCGGCGGCGTCCCGTGTCCTCACTCGGCGCCCTGGTCCTCGTCGTCGCCGTCCGGCCCGGCCGGGTACGTCTCCTCGTCGTCCTCGTCGGCCTGGCCGCCACCGACGGCCGCGACCTGGTCGTCCTCGTCATCGGCGCCGTCGATCGCGGCGAGCCGGCGGTTCACGGACTCGGCGAGATCCGAGAGCTGCTTGCGGCGCTGCTCCTCCGGCATCTGCGCGAACGCCGCGAGCTGCGCCGCCAGCGGGTTCCCGCCCTGGCCGCCGGTGATGGCGATGGTCTCCGTCGGATCGCCGAACAGCACCCGGCGCTGGCGCATGGTCACGTCCAGCAGGCGGATGAAGTCCCCGGGGCTCAGGTCGTCGGCCCGCAGGGTGCCCAGGCGCTGCGCCAGCTTGCCGATCGCTGCGCCCAAGATCTTCGCGTCCGACTCGGCGGCCTTGCGCCGCTCCTCCAGCCACGTCGCCTCGTAGAGCCGGTCCAGGTGCCGGTCCCACGCCTCGACGCGCTCGCGCCAGCGGAACTCCGCCGCGACGTTCCTCACGTGCCCGGGCGCGAGTGTCAGCTTCTCCGCAGCCTTCACCAGGGTGCGGGCGCGGCCGAGGTCCCGGTACGTGACGAATTGCCCGTGTTTGCGGGCTGACTCTCCGGGCTGACGCTCCCAGGGGTCCAGGGTGGCGGTCAGGGTGATCGGCTGTGCGGTGCTCATGGCTGGGCGTCACCCTGCGGGGCGGGGGCGTCGGGCTGGGCGGGCACCGTGCTGGGCTCCCAGTTGCTGCCGGACAGGTACTCGCCGGCCAGGCGCTCCAGCAGCAGGTAGCCCTTGCCCTGCGGGATCTCGCCGCGTCCCTCCGCTGCGGCGATCGCCTTGTTCAGCGTGACGGCGGCGGTGGCGGGGAGGTGGCGGGCTCCGATGACGGTCTCCAGGCCGACCTGCCCGTTGTGCAGCGCTTCCCAGGCGGGGGTCTGGTAGCCGGCCTGCAAGTCGGTGAGGTGCTGCTCGACGATCGCGAGGATGGCGTGGAGCGCGGTCGCGACGTTGCCCACCTTGTGGGCGGCGTGCGTGGAGGCGAGCGTGTCGAGGGTCTGGGCGTAGTCGGCCCGGGCGGCGAGCCAGGAGACGTTCTGGCTGAGGCGGGCGAGGTCGAAGGCTTCGCGGGCCGCTTCGAGCTCGGACGGCAGGAACACGAGGCTCACGGTGGCGAAGTCGAGGTTCGCCTCCGACAGGCCCTCGGGGGAGACTTCGGCGAGGAGCTGGAGCACGTCGTCGTCCAGGCCGGAGTAGGCCCGCCAGTCGACGTCCTCGATGGCGTCGTACAGCTGCTTGAGGGTCGCCGGGTCGTCCTTGCCGGTGATGGCGTTGTGGGAGAGCTGGCGGGCGATCAGCTCGTCCTTGTGCTGCGGGTCGGAGATCAGCATGACGTCGATCTCTTCGAGGCCGGCGGCCACCGAGGCGTCGCAGCGGTGGTTGCCGGACAGGACGAGCTCGCGGCCTTCCTCGTACTCGCCGGCGCCGCCGTAGATCAGGGGGACGCTGGTCAGGCAGCCGTCGGCCTTGACGTTGGCCACCAGCCGGTCGAACTCCTCCTTCGTCTGGTAGTGCGCGTTCACCTGGAGGCGGGTGAGGAGCCGCGGGTCGCGGCGGACCAGGCGGGGCTTGATCGTCATCGGTTGAGGTCCTTTCCGTGCTTGCGCTTCCACAGGTCGAGGGCGCCGTCGAGGTCGTAGGTGCCGAGGGGGCCGCCGTACTGCAGCTGGTAGGCGTGGATGCCGTCGCCGGGGTCCTTCGCGCTGGCCTGGGTGCGCTTCTGGAGCTTCACGCCGGGGATGCCGCGGCCGTACTTCGCCGAGTTGGGCCGGTCGGTGAACGCCGTGGTGGACCAGGCGTCGATCCGCTTGGACAGGGACCGCTGAACGAGGAGCTGCGCCTCCTTTGTGGAGGCGGCCATGACGATCAGCTTGGCCAGGCGCCGGTACCGCGACCACGACACCGGGAAGTCGGACATCAGGTAGGCGCAGTTCGGGTCGAACTTCGGCGGCAGGTAGGCGAACGCGCCGATCAGCTTGCCGTCGACGGAGACGCCGCAGGCGAGCAGCGGGCTGCCGGGCAGGATGCTCTTGGACATGAACTGCGAGCGGATCGCGGCGAACTGGCCGCCGGTCAGGACGTGCAGGGCCATCCGCTCGCCCAGTTCCTCGTCCTGGCCGATCTTCGGCATCTTGATCGTCTCGATGGGCTGGTGGGGCCGGACGATCCGGCGGGGTCCGGAGGCGGCGTACACGTAGATCGGCAGGCCGCGGTTGGCGGTCTGGACGACGCCGGCGAGCTGCGGGCGCAGCTCCGGGCGTTCGATGTGCAGGCCGAGGACCCAGTGCGGCCGGTCCTGGACCTGCTCGATGATCCGCTCCTTGCCTTCCTCGGTGAGGTCGCCGAACGTCGGCTCGGGCCAGGCGAACGCGGCGTCGATCGGGGCGAACTGGGCCTGGTAGTCGCCCGAGTAGAACGGCGGGAACATCACCACCGGCGCCTCGGGCGGCACCTCCTGGTCGAGGTAGTCGCGGACGTCGCCGGCGAAGAACCCGCCGAGCTTCGTCTGCAAGCCCTTGAGCTTGGTGGCGGTCTTCTCGTGCATCCGGGGCCACTGGTCCTGCGTCGCGGCCATCATCCGCCGGTAGTAGGCGCCCTCCTTGCCGACGAACTGGAGGAAGCGGGTGCCGAGCATCAGCGTCGCCATCAGGTCGGTGCGGTCATCCAGGTACGGGTGGAGCCAGCCCAGCTCGTCCTCGTACTCGGGGCGCAGCGTGAACTCCAGCGGCTGCCCGGCGAGGAACCAGCCGAGGGAGCACGAGTACGCCTGGATGTCGTTGCCGTGGACGCGGCGGGCGTCGCCGAAGCGGGAGTGGAGCACCCGCTCGATCGTGAAGTTGCCGGAGCAGCCGACGTAGATGTCCTCCCCGGGCCACTCGCCGGCGTGCTCGTAGATGATCGAGCGGAGCGGGGCGGGGATCGAGCCACGGAACACGTCGGCCTCCTGGTGCGCCTGGGGAAGGGCGCCGGCCAGCGGCTGACCTGCACCGGCCCGCGCGGCCAGGAATGATGACACATCAGACGTGGGCGGACGTTACTGGACAGTCCTGGACGGTTCCGGACGATCGTGGACGCCCGGCGCCGGTCGCCGCGGCCCGGAACGGGCGAAGCCCCCGCCGCGGGGCGGGGGCTTCGCTGGGGAGCGCCAGCCAGGATTTGAACCTGGGCCTCTCAACCTGGAAGGCGAGCGTGCTCACACTGCACTACCGGCGCACGCCCGGCTGCGACGCTGCACGCTCAGCCGGACAGGACAGATGATGACACATCGGACGGTGGGGCCGGTAACGGATCACGTACGGAGCGTGTCCGGCGGGCCCTGTGGCGGCCTGTCGGGCGGGTCGTGGGAGGGGGGAGGGCATCGGGGGGTGGCACTCTTAGACGTGCCGGAGGGGCCTTGCGGGGGCTTCACCCCTCCGATCCGGGCCGGACCTTCTGGGCAGTCGGGCGGCGCGGGAGCTGGAGAAGGCCGAAGGGCCAGGGCGCTCGGTCCACCCTGGCCCTTCGCCGCGCTCGGCGCCGGTCAACCCTCCCAGCAGGCGACCACCATCCCGGCCGCCGGGGCGGGTGCGGTCGCGGCCTCGGCGATGATCTCGGCCATGCTCACGTCCAGGCGGAAGCGGTGGCCGGTCATCTCCTCCGCGAGGGCATAGCGGGCGGCCAGCGCGGGCTGCAGGTGGGCGGCACGCACGAGCGCGGCCCGGGAGGCCAACACGCAGTTGCCCGTCATCAGGTCCTCGGCCAGCGCGAACGCCTGGGCGCCGGGGACGACCGCGCAGTACACCTCCTCGACCCGATCGGTCGGGGTCACCTCGTCGACCACCCACAGCCTGTCGTGCGCTTCGCGGACGGTGGCCTTCTCGGCAATCCGGTCGCGGTGGGCGTCGATCTTCCAGAACCAGTCCGGCAGGTCGGTGGCGTCCAGCGTGATCGTGTAGAGCGGCGTGGCCGCCTTGCCCGTCCCGACCCGCATCGACGTCCTCACCGGCCCGTACCCGACGCCGCACACCGCGGCGACATCCCGGATCACCTGCATCGACTCCTTGCTCGCCGAGGCCATCCGGGCGGAGCCGTGCTCGGTCACGGTTCCGTCGGCCGCGAAGTAGCCAGCGAGCCAGGACAGCAGGAACGACCGGGACTCCCGCAAGTCCGGGCCTTCCTTCCAGAGCCGGGGCAGGCCGTAGATCCTCAGTGCGTCCTTGCCGTTCAGCCTGGTCGGCTTGGGCCGGTGCGCGGCGAAGTAGGGCAGGATCGCACCGTCCTTCTCAGCCAGGTGGATGTCGAGGCATGCGGGGCGGTCGCCCGACCCCTTCGTCCCGTCGCCGTACACGAAGCCCTGCGCGACCGCGAACGGTACTTCCCCGCCCTGGGCCAGCGACTGCGCCTTCACGCTGCGCAGCCTGGTGCCCAGGGTCAGCTCGCTGGTGACCAGCTCGACCGTCACGTCCTCGTAGCCGTTGTGGCGGCCGTCCTTCTTCGGCGGCCGCAGCTTCCGGTCCCAGGTCAGCCACCGGTGCTCGGCGGTGGCGTGGACGATCCGGGTCTGCCGCCCGCGGTGCATCGTGATGCGCCACAGCCGCTGGACGCCGAACGCTCGGACTTCCACCTCCTTGAACGATCCGGCCCCGCTCAGCCCGTACGGAGTGACCTTCGGGATCAGCAGCTCATGTCGCCCGCCGGCGAGCTCCGCGATCGGGCGCAGCCCGGCCCGGGTCACGACCTCGGTCTCACCGGCGAGGCAGAACACGCAGCTCAGGCGCGGCATCCCAGCCTTGTAGGCGGGGTGCGGGCGGGTGCCCGCGACGAAGATCGCGGCCCAGACGTCCGCCGTTGACCAGCCGTGGATAGGCAGCCAGGTGTCCACCCACCGCAGGGTGTTCGACGCACCGTGCTGCATCCGGTCCTTGGCCGGGATCTTCTTCGGTTTGAGCCCGGCGGCCTCGGCGGCCTTGGCGGCCTCCTTCGCGGCCTCGGTGGCCTTCCGGCGCCGCTGGCACTCCGCGCACGGGCAGGTCTTCGAGCCGTCGTGGCAGAAGGGCACGAGCTTGCGCCGGGCGGCGCTCTCGTCCGCGCGCAGGCCCATCACGTTGAGGATCCGGACCACGCCGACGTGGCCGGCGGCCCGGGCCTCGTTCACCAGCATGGTGATCAGCTTCCGGATCGGCCCGCGCTTAAAATCCGATGTACACCACCTGTTGTCGGCCGAAGGCCACATGCCGCGTTCTTCGACGCGCTCGATCAGGTTGGAGCCGACCCGCTGCACCGTCTCGAACCGCAGGCCGTAGTGCCGGGCGTGCTCCTCGGCGAGCTCCCGCACCCCGGGCCACTCGACGATCCCGAGGTCCGCGTGCACCACCACGACCCGGTCCGCGACGCCGGCCGCCGTGGCGTGCAGCATCAGCTCCGCGAGCATCGCCTGCGAGTCCTTGCCCCCACTGACGTTCGCGATGATCCACCGGTACGAGGCGAGGTCCGGCACCTCGGGGCGCAGCTCGACCAGGTCGAACGCGGCCTGCCCGGGGATGACTCGTCGCGCCATCTGCTCCTCCTTCGGGGTGGGGGCCGGGACCTTACGGCCCCGGCCCGGCTGTCGGTCGGTCAGCTCGCCTGGTAGGCGGTCAGGTCGCTGTCGGGGGCCAGCGCGAGGCCCAGGCGGGCGAGCAGCCGGTCGACGGCCTCGCGGGCGGTGGCGCCCCGGGCCGTGTCGACGCGACCGAGGGCGTCCATCGCTTCGACGCCGAGCTCCTCGAGGACCCGCGCGCGCCGGACCGGGTCGGTCGGAGCGGGCGCGGCGTCCCACAGGGTGTAGCCGGCGCCGTCGCGGCCGACGATGACGAACTCGCGCTCGCCGGGGTCGGCGGTGCCGGTCGCGGGGGTCTGGGCGGTGGTGCTCATCGGGCTCTCCTTCGTGGTGGTGGGTGGGGGTCGGGGCGCGGCCGGATTCCCGCCCGGCCGCGCCCGGCGCGGTCAGGCCGCGGTCGCCAGGCAGGCGGCCAGCACCTCCCGCGCGGTCTCGTCGACCGAGGTCGCGATCAGGTCGGTGACCGTCTCGGGGCACAGCGGGTACGGGTACTCGCCGCCGGTGTACCGGTCGCCCTTGCCGAGCAGCCGGTCGGCCTCGTCGCTGGTCAGCGCGGTGCCGTCCGCCAGGTTCCAGGCCCACAGGCCGTGCGCGCCGTCGTCGTTGACGTCCGGGACGGTCACGGCCACGACGGCGGGCGCGTCGTCGTCCAGCGCGGTGGCGATCGTGTCGAGCAGCCGGCCGAGCTCCAGCCGGTCGAAGCCGACCTCCCACTCGGGGCCGAGCTCGCCGACGGCCTGGGCGAAGCCGCCGCGCTCGGCGATGACCGCGAGGGTGATCCGGGCGTCGTCTTCGAAGACGACGTTGAACGCGGCGGTGACGACCTGGGCGGCCCGGGCGATGGTGGAGGTGCTGCGCATCGTGATCCCTCTCTGGGTGGTCGTGTGGGAGGCTGTGGGGGTCGCGTTCGCCTGGGGTCGAGGTACCTGGTGGGGCGGGCGCGACCAGCGCGGCCGACGGATTCCCACGCTTTTGCGCCCGTCGGCCGCGCACCTGCCGGTCAGGCCGCGGCGGCCTCGTCGCCGTTCTCCTCGGCGGCGAACATCGCGTCGAGCTGTCCCAGCTGGTCGACCTGCTCGGCGGTGAGCGCACCGTCCGGGTCGCCGACCGTGTCGTACAGTTCGACCGCCGTGCGCAGCGCGCCGCGCACTCCGAGCCCGCCGACCAGGCGCAGCGGGCCGTCGAGGTCGCCGTCGTAGTCGGCGAACAGGCCGGCGAGCTTGGTCACCTGCCCGACCTGTGCGCTGCTGAGCTGGTCGTACGGGTCGCCGTAGGAGCCCAGCAGCTCGACGGCCGCGCGCACCGCGCTCAGCACGCCCACCGCGCCGAGCAGTTCGAGCGCCCCGGCGATCGGCCGGGTGGTCGCGGCGCGCGGGGTGCCGGGCAGGGCGACGGTGAACACCCCAGTGCCGCGCCCCTCCTCCTCCCAGCCGAAGTCGCCCAGGATCTCCTCGTCGGTCCGGACGAAGGTCAGGGTGTCGGTCAGGTAGCCGTTCGCGTCGAAGGCGAGCTTGTCGAACGCGCCGTCCTGGGGCTCCGTCCACACGGTCTCGGTGCCCTGGTGGACGGCGGCCAGGGCCAGGCCCTTGGTGCGGACCGTGATGTCGGTCGCGTCCGGGTACTGCTCGCGGACGGCCATGCCGATCATCGCGAGCCCGGCCTTCATCATGGCCTCGCGGGCGCGCTGCGCGTCCTCGAACGCCCACTCGTAGCTGCCGGTGATGTCGTCGGCCTCCGCCTGGGCAGGGGCCGGGGCGGCGGCCGCGGCCTGCTGGACGCGGTTGGCGGCGTTCCGCCGCCGGATGCGGGCGATCTCCGCGACCGCGCTCCGGACTGCGCTGCGCCGGGTGTGGCCGGTGGCCCACACCTTCTTGAAGCCGTCGACGTCCCGGACCTCCCAGCCGCCGAACGACCGGTAGACGGTCACCTGCCAGTCGGTGGCGTCCTCCGCCGGCGGGACGTCCGCCGGGAAGTCGGCGGGCACGGTGAACAGGTAGCCCTCGCGGCCGTACAGGGCGTCCGTCTCGATCGGGGCCGGGCCGGGCCGGTTCGGGCCGTACTTGGTGAGCTTGACGGCCAGGTCGATGCCGTCGGCGGTGGTGGTGGTGATGGTGGTCATCGGGTTCTCCTCTTGGCTGGTGGCTTGGGGGTCGGGGCGCGGCCGGATTCCCGCCCGGCCGCGCCCGGGGCGGTCAGGCCGCGGTCGGCAGGGGGACGGTGAACACCTCCACCTGGTGCTCGTCCTGCTCCCAGCCGAAGTCGCACAGGGTCTCGTCGTCGCCGTCCCGGACGAAGCCCAGGAGGTCGGCCAGCATGCGGTGGACGTCGTCGGCGAGCAGGTTGAAGACCTTGGGGTCGTGGGCCCACACGGTCTCGCCGCCCTGGTGGATGGCGGTCAGCGTCGCGTTCGCGGCGTGGATCGTGATGCCGGTCGCGCCGGGGTGCTCGGCGCGGATGGCCTCGGCGATCATCGCGACGCTGGCGGTCGCCAGGGCTTCGCGGGCGTGGAGCGCGGCGGCGTAGGCCGCTTCGCTGGCGGCGATGAGGGCGGTGGTGATGCGCATCGGGTTCTCCTCTGGCGGTCTTAGTGGGTAGGCACTATGTTCAACGCCGGGGCGTCCCTGGAGTACCGGGGTGACGCCGGGTATTTTCAGAAAATCGCAGCTCAGCGGGCATTTGTCCTCACCCGGAGCCGGGGGCGCAGCCGGACTCCCGCCCGGCCACGCCCGGTGCGGGTCAGGCCGCGAGGGCCAGCCAGGGGCGCCCCTGGCCCGGCGCGTACCGGCTGATCTCCTCGCCGGTGATGCACTCGGTCAGGGCGCACATCAAGATCTCGGCGACGTTGGGCGTCACCGCGTTGCCGTACTGCTTGACCCGGGCCCTCTTCGAGCCGAGCACGATGTAGTCGTCCGCGAAGCTCATCGCGCGGCCGATCTCGTGGGGCTGGAGCATCCGGAACAGGACCCGCGAGAGGTCCCACTCGCCGTCCGGGGTGATGAACGCGAACCTGTCGCGGGTCGACTGGGTGCCCATCGGCTCGCTCACCGGCTTGGCCCGGCCGTTGCCGTAGTACGGGACGAGGAGGCCGTCCCCGGGGGTCACCAGCGACTGGTGGCCCGCCGCGGTCAGGGTCCGCAGCGGCTCGCTGACCGGGGTGCACATCTGACCGGGATCGCCGTTCGGGGTGTTGTTCCGCATCACGAACGCGGAGGTCACCAAGCCGTGGTGGTTGCCGCCGGCCGACACGGTGTGCAGCGGCTCCCGGATGTGCCTGGCCTTCTCCAGGTCGCCGCCGCCGCGCATCGGGATGATGAACGGCGCGTAGGCGAGGGCCGTCTCCAGCCTGGTCGTCTGGGTGCGCAGCGGGTCGTCCAGGCGCATCGCCTTCTTCCCGTCGCGGCCCTCGCAGGGAATCAGCAGCGGCGGGATCACCAGGCCGTCGCTCTCGCGGGTGGTGCGGGTCGCCATCGGGTCGCAGACGCTCGCGGCGCCGTTCCGCCAGGTGCCGCCGGTCGGGACGAGCAGCGGGCCCGGCTGGCCGCCGGTCAGATCGTCGCCGAACAGCGCACCCTGCTGGTCCCCGAGCGGGCCGCCGGGGGTCGGCCAGAACTTCTCGACCCCGGCCCGGATGCGGGCCATCGTGTTCGGGGCCAGCCCTTCCGGGCACTCCTCGGACTTCGGCCGGTCACCGATGGGCGTTCCTTCGATCCCCCAGTCGATCGCCGCGGCGGCCGGGAGGACGTCGGGCTCGACGACCTGGCCGCACGAGGACTTCGGGCACCGGTAGGTGTAGCTGGCGCGGTACCGGCCCATGTCCTGGCCTGGCTTGTTGAACACCTGCATCGAGTCGACCCACTCGGCGCAGTTGACGCAGAACGCCTTGGGGCGGAGCCACTTGTCCCAGTCGGGGTGGCGGCCAAGGGACTTGTGCCAGTACGCGACGTACAGCCGGTCGCGGCTCTGCGGGGCACGGTGCACGCTGCGCGGGTCGGCGTGCATCGAGTTCAGCGCGATGACCCGCACGAAGTAGCCGAGCTTGCGGATCTCGTTCAGCCACTGGTCCCAGTCGACCCAGCTCCTGACGTCCGTCACGTTCTCGACCACTCCGGCCTTGACCAGGCCGCCGCGCTCGATCACCCCGCGCAGGTAGAGCGGCACCTCCTCCATCAGGGCCCGCGACTCTTCCTCCTCCTTCGTGGGGCCGACCGGCTGCCCGTTCTCGTCGAGGAGCGCGGCCTCCTGCTCGGCGTACAGGCTCAGCAGGTCACCCTGCATCGCCTTGTCGAAGTCCCGCTTCTTGCCCTTGGCGGATGACCAATTGGTGCACTCTGGGGAGGCCCAGAACAGGTCCGTAATCTCCCACGCCCAGACCGGGGCCTTGCGGATGTCGCCCCGGTAGTGGGCGACGCCGGGGAAGTTGGCCTCGTGGCTGTCGATGGCCTGCTTCCAGTGGTTCGCCGCGCGGGCCACCCGCAGGCCGGGCACCGCGTGCATGCCCTGGGACGAGCCGCCTGCCCCGCTGAACCAGTCTTGGACCGTGAGCTCGTTCTGGTCGGCCCACTTCGTCCGCATCGCTGCCATCGTTTCGCTCTCTTCCCGCTGGGGTCGGTGGTGGGTTGGCCGGCCGGGCGGGATTCCCGCCCCGCCCGGTCGGCGGGGGTGGTGAGGGTAGGTCAGCCGCGGCGCGCGGCGCTGGTCTGGACGACGCTTCCGCGCAGCCTCTCGGGGAGGCCCCCGAGGCTCGGGGCGCTGTCGCTGGTGGCTCGCATGTTCTTCCTTCGCTGGTGGGTTGGTGTGTTGTTGATCTACTTCCATCATTCCCAAGTGGATTTGAGCTAACCCATTTGACCAAATGGATTTAGGAAAGATTCGGGGCTCGCAGGCGAACGGGCGGCGGGCATTGTGCCCGCCGCCCGCCTCCTGGCGCTCGGTCAGGCCGCGGCGCTGGTGCGGCGCTCGGCGCGGCGGGCGCGGTCGCGCTCGCGGCGGCAGGTGCGGCAGGTCCGGCGGCTCTTGTGCCGGTAGGTGTTCGCCTCGTCGTAGGCGTGGCCGTTCTTGCAGCGCTCGACCGGCTCCGGGTGCTGCTCGGCACCGCACTTCGGGCACTGCGCCTCGTGCGCCTCGGGGAACGCGCCGCAGTCGCAGGACCAAGTCTCGATGCACCAGGTCCAGCCGCTGCCGCCGCCGATGGCGTACAGGCCGTCGGCGTCGCGGGCGATGATCTCGACCGTGCGCTCCGGGTCGCGCTCGTCGTAGTGCTGCCAGCCGACGAGCATCACGACGGCCAGGGCGTCGCCGCCGAGGCCGCCGTCGATGACGTGGACGGTATCGAAGGTGCCCGCGCCGTACTGCTCGTTCAGGCGGGCGGTGTCGGCCGCGAGCTGGCGAGCGGCGTCCAGGGTGAAGCGCGGGCTGACGTAACTGTTCCGGGTGGCGGGCGGGGTGACCCGGGCCGGTGCGCTGATGACGTCGGTGTCGATGCACACCCGGGTGTCGATGTCGCCGGCGGGCTCGGGCTTCGCGGCCCGTGCGGCGGCCTGCTGCTCGGCGGCCTGGTTCGCGGCGTACTGCTCGGCCTTCTCGTCGGCAGGCATCTCGCAGTCCTCGCGGAGCTGGCCGCAGCCCGAGCAGTGGGTCTCGTGCCAGTCGGTGCCGTCGTCGCAGTCGACGCACCACCAGGACGCCGCGTACCAGCACCACTCCCAGCCGCCGATGCCGTACAGGCCGTCCTCGTCGGGCTCGATGATGTCCGTGCATTCCTCGGGGCCGGAGTCGGGGAGGTACTGCCAGGAGACCTTGGTGACGATCGCGCGCGGGGTGCCGTCCGGGTTGGTGCCGCCTTCGACGATGTGGACGGTGTCGACGCAGTCGCGGCCGAACTCCTCGGCCTGCTGGTCGAGGAACTTGGCGAGCTTGCGGACGGTGGTCAGGTCGAAGCAGGGTGACAGCCAGCCGTTCCACCGGTTGGTCGGGTCGACCATGGCCGGGAAGTCGGGGCCGTCGAGGGTCACGAGGGTGGCGACACGGTTGGGGTAGCGGGTGGAGGTCATCGTTCGCTCCTGCTGGGGTCGGTGGTGGGTGGCCGGCCGGGCGGGATTCCCGCCCCGCCCGGTCGGCGGAGGTGAGTGGGGGTCAGGCGGTGGCGTCGGCGGGCGCGGCCTGGTCGTCGCGGGCGCGGCCGCAGTTCTCGCAGGTGGCGGTGTGCCACTCGTCGCGCAGGCCGCAGGCGCACTGCCAGGACGCCGTCTCCCAGGCCCAGTGGTTGCCGATCCAGTACCGGCCGGTGCGGTCCGGGGTGACGATGCGGGTCGCGGCTCGCGGGCTATTGACCGCGCGGTCCCAGGTGATGACCATGACGACGGCCATCGGGACGGACGGGTCCTCGTCCTCGTCCTCGTCGTCGAAGTCGCGGGGTGCGGGGTCGTTGCCGCTGTCGTCGCCGAGGACGTGGACGGTCACGGTGCCGTCGTGGCCGGCGCGCTCGGCGAGGGCCTGCGTGGCGGTGGCGAGGGCGCGGGCGTCGGCCAGGGAGAAGGCGTGAGCGCGGTCGGGGGCGTCGAGGTCCACTTCGGCGTTCACGACCTGGTCGCCGTCCAGGAGGAGGCGGGTGGGGGTGAGGTGCATGGCGTTCTCCTCTGTCGGGGTCTGCGGTTGCTGGTGGGCTGTGCTGGATGGGGCTGGCGGTCGGTCAGAACAGGGCCGGCTGAGCGAGGGCCGGGGCGGGGGCGGGGCGGCGGATGCGCGGCTTGGCGCCGAGCTCGGGGACCTGCTGGCCGGTCCGCTCGGTCCACCAGCTCGCGAAGTGCTGGCGGTGGCAGAAGTTGCCGGGCTTGCTCAGAACGTCGAAGCACAGGAGGACGAGCGGGGTGTCTCCGGCGCCGATCGCGTCGCCGATGGCCTCCAGTTCGGCGCGGACCTTGGCGACGCCGACCTTGTCGAGCTGGTCGCGGTAGCGGAGCTCGTAGGCGTCCTCGGCGAGGTCCGCGGCGAGGAGCCCCCAGCTCGGGGTGAGGGTGCGGGCGTGCCCGGCGACCGGCTCGAAGAAGGACCGGGCCGCCCCGGCCGTGGTGCGCACGGGGACGCCCATCGTGAGCCGGTACTCCTGGTAGGTGCAGGTCGCGAGGTTCAGCTGGCCAGGGAGCATCGCGCGTCCTTCCTGTCGGGGTCTGTGGTGGTTTGTGGTGCTACCAAGATCATTTCCCGTGGGGCCCTGGCTAACCCATTTGGCCAAATGAATTTGACAAAGAGTTCGCCAGGAACCCGCAGGTCAGAGGGCTTCCGGCTCGAACGGGATCAGCGGGAACAGGCCGTCCGTCGCGTACCAGCACCACTCGTGGCCGCCGACCGCGTACCGGCCGTCCGCGTTCGGCCGCAGGATCTCGGCGGCCTCCTCGGCGCGCTCGCCGCCGAGGTACATCCAGCACACGACCAGCACGACCGCGTGCGCGGTGCCGCTCACGTCGCCGTCCAGCACGTGCACCGTGTCCACCGAGCCGTGCCCGTACCGGGCGGCCTCCTCCTGGCTGGCGGCCGCGATCTCGCGCACGGTCTCCAGGTCGAACCAGGGCTTCACGTAGCCGTCGCGCTGGTCGGCGGGGTCCACCATCGCCGGGTACCGGTCGCGGTCGTTGCAGCACACCAGGGTCTGGATCATCGGTCTCTCCTCCGGTTATGGGTCCGGCCGGGTCCGGGGCTCGCGCCCCGGCCCGGCCGGCTGGTCTGGCGGTCGGTCAGTCGAGCGGCAGGGTCGCCGCGAGGCCCAGGTCGACCCGGTAGGCGGGGCGGCCGCCCCGGCTGGGCAGTGCGGTGCACACCGGGCGCCAGGTCGGCGCCGTCGACTCGTCCAGGTACTGCGTCCACTCGGTGACGTCGTGCAGGCCCACCTCGGCGTCCTCGACACCCGGGGTGGTCGCGAACGTCAGCTCCTCCCAGCCGCCCGTCCAGTAGCGGCCGGTCAGGGACAGCTCGCCGTCCGCGCCCTGGACCAGCTCGGCGTGCGCGGCGTCGAAGCCGGCGCCGGGCTCGCAGTTCGTCAGGATGTCGCGCACCGCGGCGGCCAGGACGACGAGCATCAC
Organism: Streptomyces sp. NRRL S-350; assembly: GCF_000719705.1. Taxonomy (GTDB): domain Bacteria; phylum Actinomycetota; class Actinomycetes; order Streptomycetales; family Streptomycetaceae; genus Kitasatospora. The sequence continues at coordinate 242,136 of NZ_JOHO01000011.1, forward strand.
GCGGCCCAGCCGCTGGCGGTCGCCCTGCTCCTCGATGAGAACGGCGTCGACCGCAGCGCCGATCGCCTCGCCGTCGGGCAGGTTGTAGGCGGGGGGCTGGGTGGGGCTGTGGGCGGGCATTGGGCCTCCTGTGCGGGGTCGGGTGGGGTGAGGGAAGCCGGCCGGGCCGGGGCGCCGCTTGGGGGTGCCCTGGCCCGGCCTGGCGGTCAGAGATCGAACAGGGTGGGCGGCGCGGCGGGCGCCTGCCGGGGCTGGGCGCCCAGCTCGGGGATCACCTCGCCGGTGACCTCCTCGTACCACCGCGAAAACTGGTTCCGGTGGCACCAGTTGCCGGGCTTGCTGAGCACGTCGAAGCAGAGCAGGACGAGCGGGGTGTCGCCCGCCCCGCTCCGGCGGGCGATGAACTCCAGCTCGGCGCGGATCGCGTCGATGCCGGTCGCGTTGAGCATCCGCCGGTACTGGAGCTCGTAGGCGTCGGCCGGGAGGCCGTTGCGGGCGGCGTCGACCAGGTCGCGGCTCGGGGTGATGCTCTGGGCGTGGCCGGCGACCGGCTCGGTGAAGAACCTGGCTCCTCCGACCGTGGTCCGGACCGCCAGGCCCATCGGGGGCCGGTACTCCTGGTAGGTGCAGGTCGCGAGGTTGAGGATCATGCTGGGCGGTTCCTTTCGGTGCTGCTGGTGGTGGGGGGTCATCTTGGGGCCTTTCGCGGTTCGGGGTGGCGGTGTAGTGGGTAGCCACTATGGCCAACGCCTGAGCCGCCCTGTGGTTCCGGGAGGACCCCGGGGGTTCGCTGCAAAACCGCAGGTCACCGGCTTACGCGGCGATGCCGAACAAGCCGAGCTGGAGCGGCTGGCGCTGGAGCCAGTCGTAGGTGCGGAGCGGGCCGCCCGCGTACCCGGGGATGAACACCAGGCAGGTCCGGACGTTCGTCCCGCAGACCGCGAAGCTGTCCTCGGGCAGAGCCTCGATCTCGCCGCCGACCTCCTCGACCATCGCGCGGAACTCGACCGAGGCGCGGTCGCTCCACCACATCAGGCCCTGGGACATCACGGAGACCAGGATCCCGTCGTCCTTCATGAACCCGATCGCGTGCTTGATGTGGTCCAGGCCCCTGGCGAAGGGCGGGTTCATCACGATCCGGTCGAAGCCCTCCGGGTAGTCCAGTGGGTCCAGGGAGAGGAAGTCGTCGCGGATCACCGCCCGGCAGTCGCCCTGCCGGCGGAGGACGTCGGCGCGCACGGGGTCGATCTCGACGGCGTCGACCAGGGCGCCGCGCCTGGCGAGCTCGGCGGTCAGGGCGCCCGACCCGGCCGAGGGCTCCAGGACGGTCGTCCCGGCGTAGACGCCGGCGAGGTCGCAGATCTGCATGGTCAGGCTCGGCGGGGTCGGGAACCAGCCCTGCTCGGTGCGGGTGGGGAACTCGCCGGCCGTGAGGCACTGCCGCATGTGCTCCTCGACCCGGTACGGGAAGACGTGGGCTCGGACCGCCGTGCGGCTGTCCCAGCGGCCGCCCATCTCCTTGAGGACGCGGTCCACCTGCTCGTACACGGGGCGGTCGAGCTCGAAGGGGATGCGCACCCGGTCGTCGCGGATCTCGGTGCGCGGGTCGGTGAGGACGGCCAGGGCGTCGCTGGGGAATCGCATGGGGCTCCGATCTCTCTCGGCTGGGGGTGGGGTGGGGCGCACCGCGGTTCGGTCGGGGTGCGCCCCTGGGTGGCCTTAGTGGCTACCCACTATGTGAGGGTCAAGCGGAAATCCGGGTGTAGACGAGCTGCCAGAACTTGTCGACCGGAATGCCGTACTGGGCGGCCCGGGCGTACCCGAGGGTGATGGTGCCGGGGGCGACCTTGAGCTGCTGGAAGTCGGCCGGGAACTGGGCGTCGACCAGTTCGGCGAGATCGGCGCCGGCGATGGTGCCGACCTGCTCGGGCTCGACGTGGCGCTCCTTGCGGAACGCCACGGTCTCGATCTTGTAGGTGGCGTCCGTGTCGACGTCCAGAATCGGGGTGCTGACCTTGGTGTAGATGCGCCGGCGGGTCATCTGGCCGTTCTTCTTGCTGGGCAGCGTCCAGCGCACGGTGATGGTGGAGGAGCCCTCCTCCTGCTCGATCACGTTGTAGGGGGCCACGAGGCAGGCGTAGAGCTCGGCGCGGAGGTCGGCGCCGGACACGTACTGCTCTCCGCTGGAGTCGCTCTTGCCGTCGAACCACACCTCGCCCTGGGAGAGGTAGACCGCGGCGGTGTCGATCGCGTAGCTCTCCAGGACGGCTTCGACCATCTCGCGGATGCCGGGGCGGCCGACGGCCGAGCGGGGGATGGTGTGGCGGATGATGGCGGCCGCGGCGGGAGTGGTGGTGCGCATTGGGGCTCCTTGGTGAGGCGGGATGGCTTAGTGGGTAGCCAATATGACTAACGCTTGAGGGGGCTTGTGGTGCCGGGTGGATCGCGGTGAATTCGCAGGGGAGGGCGGGTGGTGGGGCGCGCCCCGGTTCGGTCGGGACGCACCCCGTGGGGCCACTCATAGTGGCTACCCACTATCAACAGGTCAGGCGGCGGCCAGCTCCGGGTTGATCCGGATGATGGAGCCCTCGCGCACCGAGGCGATGGCCTCGGCCTTCCGCATGTTGGCCTGCGCCTTGGAGATGACGTCGGCCAGGTGCTTGAGGCGCAGCGAGTAGCCGCCGACTCCGCCGGGGGTGCCGGCGAGCAGCAGGGCCAGCTCCTCCGGGTCGGCCGCGGCCAGGTCGGCGAGCACCTGGCCCGCGCCGCTCATGCTGTCGACCCGGCCGACGAGCTTCTTGCGCTCGCCCTGGATGCGCTCGCGCTCGGACTCGGGGAGGTGCGCCGCACCTCCGGGCAGCAGCTCGCCCTGCTGGTCCTTCGTCTGCCGCGGGGCCTCGTCGGCGAGGACGAAGAAGCTGCCCTGGTCGGCCTGCCGCTTCTCCTCGGAGTGGGCGGCCTGGGCGAACGCCTCGGCGTCGCGGACGGTCTTGAACTCGCCGCGCGCCCACTTCCCGAGGAACCGCTGCTGGTTGTCGGGGCTGAGCTGCGCGACGTACCAGGAGAGGCCGACCGGCAGGTGGCCCTTGGCGAGGGCGTCCTGCGCGGCGTCGCTGAGCTTGAGGAGGTCGATCCGCCAGCCCACGTACTGGACGGACTTGCCGACCATCTTCGCGACCTGGGCGGGCTCGTAGCCGTGCTCGTCCACGAGGCGCTTGAAGGACTTCGCCTCCTCCATCGGGGTCATGTCCGCGCGGGCCGCGTTCTCGGCGACCTGCTCGGCCAAGGTCTTGCCCGCCTCGGCCTCCCCGCCGCTTCGGACGACGGTCTTCATGTGGGTGAGGCCGGCGAGCTGCGCGGAGTGCCACCGTCGCTCGCCCACCACGATCACGTAGCGCTTGACGCCGATCTTGCGGACGGTGATCGCCTGGAGCTGGCCGAGCTCCTTCATCGACTCGGCGAGCTCCTGGATCTTGACCGGGTCGAACTCCTCGCGGGGCTGGTCCGGGTCGGGCTCGATCTGCTCGATCGGGATCAGCTTGTGCGTCTCGCGCACCTCACTGGCGGCCGCTTCGACCTTCTCGGCGGCCACCTCGCGGCGCTTCTGGACCCGGGTGGGCTCGATCGGCTCGGCGGCCTTCTTCGCGGCGCGCGGCTTGGCGGGGGCCGCCTTCTTCGCGGCCGCCGGCTTGGCGGGCGCGGCGGCCTTCTTCGCGGCGCGGGGCTTGGCGGCCTTGGTGGCAGGGGTGGCGGTCATGGCGCTGGCCTTCTGGGTGGGGTGGTGGGTGGCTACACCATCATCATTTCCGGAAGTCGACTTGTCCAAACCAATTTGAGCAAAGTAGTTGCCGCAAATCCGCAGGTCAGAGGCCGCGCCAGCCCCCTGCTCGACCTCGTCGGCGGGCTCCTCGATCGGCTCGACCAGGGTCGGTTCACCGGCGGGCACGCGGAAGAGCTGGCCGTTCGGCCGGACCGCCCAGTCCTCGCCGTCCGCGAGGCCGAGCTGCGCCATGTTCACCGGCTTCCCGCAGGCGTCGCAGCCGAAGTCGCCGCGCTCGCGGGCGCGCACCGGGGCGCTCTCGTCGCAGTGCGCACAGACCATCGGGACCAGGTCGTCGCGGTCCTCGCCGGGTCGTGCGGCCGGGGCCGGCTGGGCGGCGCCCACCGCGACCGCGTAGGCGTTCGCGTAGGGGGCCAGCTTGTTGCGGGAGTCGTTGCCCCGATAGAGGGAGCGGATCGGGTCCTGCCGGAAGCCCTTCACCCAGACTTCCAGCGGCTCGGGCGCGTAGTGGCCGTCGGTGCCGCCGAGCTCGTAGGAGACGTGGCCGCTGTACGCGGCGCGCTCGAACTCCTCGGCGCCCATGGCCAGCGGCTTGTTCTCGCCGAGCAGGGCCTGGAACCAATCCGCGTAGGGGGTGGTGGCGTTGGGCATGGCGCTGGCCTTCCGGGTGGAGTGGTGATTGGTTACACCTCCATCCTTTCCGGAAGTCGACTTGTCCAAACCAATTTGAGTAAAGAAGTTACCGCAAATCCGCAGGTCAGAGGCCATCTCCGGCTCCGGCTCGGCCTTCGCGGCGGGCTCCTCCGTGACGGGCTCCGGCTCGACCGGCGGGACGTCGGGCGCAGCCGGCTGCCCGGCCGGGACCGGCTCCGGCGCCTGCTGCTCGGCCGCCGCCGGGACCGGCTCGATGGCGCACACGATGCCCTGGCCCGGCGAGCCCTTCCAGCTTCCCCGGTGCCGGTAGCCGTGCTCGGCCAGCACCGCGGTCACCTGGGCCAGCAGGGCGCTCGACCACACCGACTCGGTGTACTTCCGTCCCTCCGCCGCCCGGATCGTCACCGGCTCGTGCGCGCCGTGCGGCTTGCCCACCCCGTTCAGCCAGGACAGCGCCGCCTCCGTGGCGTCCCACCGGCACTCGACCTTCACCCGCTTTGGCACCTTCGGGTCGGCCCGCTTCTTCGGCGCCTTCGGCTTCGCCGCTGCGGCCTCGCGCAGGGCGCTCGCCGGGTGCGCCGCCGACGCCTCCCGGGCCGTCTTGAGGCCGGGGACCTTCCCGTCCGCCATGTAGGCGTCCATCGTCGCCTCCGGGCACCGGCCCTTGACCTTCGTGTAGTCCGCCGTGTGCGTGCCGACCAGGCCGTCCTGCGTGGCGTCCGCCACGGTCAGCACGTTGCCGGACAGTCGCAGGTTCCACGCGATCGACAGCGACTTTGCGTTCACCCGGGCCACCTGGTGCCAGGTGCCGATGTAGCAGACGTAGTCGCCCGGCACGAAGTCCTCCGGGCGCCAGATCTTGGCGCCGGCGGCCTCGGCGTCGGCGACGACCCGCCGCCAGTAGCCGAGCTCGTCGGCCAGGTCCAGCAGGTCCAGGTCGTTCGCCGCGAGGACGTCGACCAGCACCTCGGGCCCGATCTTCCCCGCGATGGCGCTCTTCACTGCCTTGCTCTGCTGGCGGTGCAGCCCGCGCTCCTCGGCCTCCAGCTTGGCGATCCGGCGCAGGGTGACGCCCGGGTCCTTGCGGTGCTGCTCGTAGTGCTCGGCGGACACCGCGCGGTCCGCCCAGTGCCGGAAGCGGTCGGCCGCCTCGATCGACTTCCGCATGTGCGAGTCGATCCGCTCGGCGTCCTTCTCGGCGCGGCGCTGGCTGTGGTGGCCGACGAGGATCGGCTGCCCGAAGGGGATGTGGCGCACGATGTCCCCGGCCGCCTTGTGGCGGGCGTCGGACTCGGCGGCGGCCCGGCCCGCGTAGCCCTCGAAGCGCTCGGCGCGGTCCTCGGCCCGCTCGGTGCGGTCGTCCTCGGCCTCGGCGAAGGACCGGCGCACGTACTCGTCGACCTCCACCGTCACCGGGTAGCCGGCGGCCTCCAGGGCCCGCTGGATCTCGTTGATCTTCCAGCTGGCCCGCTTGTCGCGCGAGTTCCGCAGGTACAGGCCGACCGTCCTGGACGAGCGGACGCCGAGCGGGTGGACGATCTCCCAGACGCCGTCGCCCGGGCTGGAGCCGTCCAGCAGGGTGCCCGCCTCGCGGGTGTGCGTGATCGTGATGTGCGGCTTCGGCCGGGCGCTGTCGGCCGGGGTCTTCTCGGTGCTCTCCATCGTCTTCCTCTCGCTCGTGGCATGGGGCGGCCCGGCCCCCGGGCTGGGGCCGGGCCGGTGGCCGGTCAGAACAGCGGGTCCTGCCCGTCGGACGGGGCCGGGCCGGAGGGGGCCGCGTCGAGCCGGGCCCGGTCGAGCTGGGCGCGCATCTCGCGGATCGCCGCGGCGACCCGCTCGCCGAAGGCCGCCAGGTCCTCGCCCTCCTCCGGGCGCATGTCCCGGCTGGTGCTGAGGTTGCCCTTGGCGACGGTCACCCCGATCAGGTCCTCGTCGAGGGCGTCGTCGTAGATGCCCGCGAAGATGACCTCCAGGACGCCGTCCTCGATGACCTCGCGGTGTCCGAGCTCTCGGCCCGTCCAGCTGGGGCCGAGGAGGCGGGCGACGTAGGGGGCCAGGTCGCACAGGTAGAAGGTGGTCGCGGCCGGGTCGGGCGTGGCGGTGGCGGTCATGGCGGGGCCTTTCTGGGCTAGTGGGCAGGGGCCCGGCCCCCGAGGTGGGGGCCGGGCGGGCCGATCAGAGCTCGATCGGGGCGTCGATCCAGGTCGCGCTGGTCGTGGGGGTCAGGCCGAGCGCGTCGGTCGCGACCCGGAGGCGGGCGTCCCACGCGGGGTCGACGGCCGGCTCGTCGTCGTCCATCTCGATCTGGCTGGCGACCAGGAAGTAGCCGGTGCCCAGGCCCGGGATCTCCATGAACCCGACCTGGACGCCGACCCGGGCGTCCGCCTCGCGCACGCGGGCCCAGTAGCCGGCCCAGTCGCCCGTCACCTCGGGCATGGCCTCGGTGAAGCTGGCGAGGCGGGCGCGGAGGGCAGCCTGCATGGCGTCCACCAGGTCCTCCTCCTCGTACCAGTCGGTGGCCAGGTCGCCGCTCTCGGTGGTCTCGGCGGCCTTCCAAGCTCCGGGGCCGCCGAGGTAGATCGCGTAGCTCTTGGTCTCGGTCGCGTAGCGCATGGGGGCTCCTTGGCTCTTGGGGTGGTGGCTTGTTGTCCTACTTTCATCATTTCCGGAAATCCATTTGGCCAAACCAGTTTTACAAAATGGATTTCCGGAGTTTTCGCAGGTCAGGCCGCCTGTCCGGGCTCCTCCGGTGCGGTCAGCCAGTCTGCGATGTACTCGACGCAGGCGGGCACCCCGGTCTCGATCGGGGTGGACAGGGCCAGGCGCTCCGCGTGGTCGCGGCCGACGGCCAGGACGAACCACTCGCTCCCGCCCAGCTCCGCGAGCGGCATGTCCACGCAGGTGTCCGGCAGGTCCCAGCCCTCGGCCGCCGAGGTGTCCACGTAGATCACCGCGTAGCTCCCACCCGGCCCGTCGACCTCCAGCCAGCTGTTGCCGACGTCCTCGCCGTGCTGGGCCGTGATCCCGTACTCGGCGAGGGCCAGGCGCATCACGTCCGCCGGGGTCCGCAGCATCGCCCGGTCGGCCGCGAACTCGGCGCGGGCCTGGCCGGCCGCGGCGTCCGCGCTCACGGCCGCGTACTCCAAGACCTGGAGGTTGCCCTGCTCGGTCACCGCCTGGTCGAGCAGTTCCTGCTTGCGCTCGGCGCGGGTGGCCGGGTCGGCCGGGGCGGCCTCGACGTGGAGCACGTCGCGCTCCGGCTCCCGGAGCCCGAGCCAGAAGTCCGGGTGGGTCGGCTCCTCGTCGTTCACCACGAGGAGGAACGTGCAGGGGGCCTTGGTCATCTCGCGCATGGGGTGCGCCTCTCTCTGGGCTTAGTGGGTAGGCACTACGTCCGCCGCGTGGCTGGACGCAGGGAATCGCGGCCCGGGCCGGTCGCCCGGGCCGCCGGTGCTGCGCCCTACTCGGCGGGGCGCTCGCAGTCGTCGTGCCGGTCGCACCGGCAGGACCCGCAGCCGACGCACATCTCGATCGCCTGGGTGTCGCAGGCGGGGCACCCGCCGGTGGCCTCGGTCTCGGCCTCGTCCTCGGCGAGCAGGCGGTCGATCTCCGCCTCGCGCGCGGCGGCCCTCTCGCGGACCACCTCGTCCTGGGCCTCCAGCGCGGCCTTCGTCCAGGTCTCGATCAGCATCTTCCCGGCCGCGGCGGCGGCGTCGCCGGGGGTGAGGCCGTCGGCCAGGCCGCGGGTGTACACCGCCGCGATGGCGGCCACCGAGTGGTCGTTGGTGAAGTGCTCGGTCAGCATCTCCCGCGACAGGTTCGGGTTCAGCTCGTTCAGCCACTTCGCGGTCCAGCCGGCGATGCGGCCCACGGCGTCGCCGAGCTGGGCGGGGTCGGTGGGGAAGGCGATGGTGCTCGCGGTCATGGTGCGCGTCCTCTCTGGGTGGGGCCGGCCGGGCGGGCGCCCGGCCGGTCGGGGTGCGGGCTCGGGTCAGAGCACGCGGGTGGCGGCCATCGCGGCCTCGACGATCTGGATGGTCTGGCCCCAGGCGGCCGGGACGTCCAGGAACTCGGTGTTGCCCCAGGCCGCGCAGTAGGTGATCCGGGCCCGGCCGGGCTGGTCGCCGGCGGGCAGCTCGATCGTCCAGTCGTAGCCCTCGTGGCTGACCACGGTGCGCGGCCCGAGGTTCGTCCGGATCCAGTAGGTGGAGCTCGCGGCGGCGGCGAACACGGCGGTGGCGGTCTCGGCGGTGACGGTCATGGCGCTGGCCTCTCGGACTTGGGGCTTAGTGGGTAGGCACTATGTTCAACGCGGAACCCGCCCTGGAGTACCGGGGTGACGCGAAGAAATCGCAGGTCAGGCCATGTTTTCGGCGACCAGCCCGGCGCGCCGCTGGCCGGGCAGCAGGCCGCGCGCGGAGGCGGGCCGCTCGCCGGCGGCCAGGCTCGCGACGATCGCTGCCGCCTGCTCCCCGGTGGCCCGGACGTCGACGGGCTCGCAGCCGCCGAGTCCCTGCCGGTGGGTGATGCGGGCCTGGGCCGGGATCGCGCGGCCCTTGCGGTCGGTGCCCGCCGGGACCAGGGCGACCGTCCAGCCGTAGCCGTCGCGGCCGACGATGGCTTCCAGGCCGCCGTCGACCGGGCGCCAGGTGCCGCGCGCGGCGGCCGCGGCGAGGACTGCGGCGGCGGTGGCGATGTCGACCCGGGTGCGGCGGGGGGTGGGGATGCGCATGGTGCTGTCCTCTCGGCTGGAACGGGGCCGGCCGGGCATGATGCCCGGCCGGAGCCTTTCGTGGCTACCCACTACGCGGTGGGCGCGCAGAATCAGTCGGCGTCGATCTCGAAGTTCTCCGTGGCGACCAGGAAGCGGCGCTGCCCTTCCAGCTCGGCCAGGGACGCCGCGGTGACCACCAGGCTGGTGCTGGAGGAGAACCCGCAGCCGATCACGGCCTCCGTGGCCTCCTGGCGCGTCTTTGCCAGGGCCTCGCGGATGCCCATGCGCTCGGCCCGCTTGCTGAGCTTGATCCACGGCTTGGCCTTCGCCTCGGCGGCCAGCACCTCGTCCATCAGGCCGGGCAGGAAGGCGCCGGGCGCGGCCAGCGCGGTGGTCAGGCGGGCGCGGGCGTCGGCCGCGGCGGTGAAGGCGCGAGCGCCGAGGGTGGCGATGCGGTCGGTGGCGGTGGTGACGTTCACGGCTGACTCCTTGGTCGGTGCTTGGTGGCTTGTTGTTCTACTTTCATCATCCCCGGTGACCCATTTGACCAAACCAGTTTTACCAAATGAGTTTCACGTATTTTCGCAGGTCAGCGACGCTGCGCCCGGTCGCGCCGCCCCGCGTCGGCCCCTGCGCATAGTGGGTGCCCACTATGCTGGCCGCATGGCCTCCACCCCCCTGCCCGAGCCGTTCGCCGCCCTCGCCGAGCTCATCGCCGGCGGCCCCACGATGCACACCGCCGCCCAGCTCGGCGAAGCCCTCAACGCCGTTCCGCAGCTCCAGCGCTGGCTGCGCGAGCAGCGACAGGACGTCTTCCAGGCGCTCAAGACCACCCACTCCAACGGTGAGATCGCCACGCACCTCGGCCTCACCACGCAGCGGGTCGCGGACATCGCCTCCGGGCACTCCCACACCAAGGCGCCGAAGCGCTGACCGCTGCGCGCCGCACCGGCCCAGGCCCGGACGCTTCGTAGGCTCGGGCCCATGAAGGACACGACCGCATTCGTCCTGGCCTGTGGGATCGCCGGCGCGTCCGGCGTCCTCTGGAAACTGATCATCACCTGGGGCCAGGTCCGCATCACCCGGGTGGAGACCGACAACATCCACGCCCGCGCGGACCTCGCGCGGGCCGACCGGCCGGCCCCGCCGGTACCTGGCCGCTACGCCCCGCCGCAGAGCGGCGGCGACCTCGAGTCCGGTCCGCTCTCCAACGTCCGCATCACCCGCCCCGGGGACTGACCCCGGCACGGAGAAGCGCCCGCCTCCGCCCCCGGTTCGGTCGGGGTGGTGGCGGGCGCTTCGCTGTCGCCGGCGGCCGGTCAGATCAGGGCGGCCACGGCGGCCCGGAGGGCGGCGACGTCCTCGTACACGATCTCGACGCAGCCGAGGCGGCCGTCCTCGCGGCCCTCCTCGTAGCGGTACAGCTCGGCGGTGATGACGAGGCGGCCGTCGACGCCCTCGGCGCGGGCGGTGGTGCGCGGCTCGCCGCCCTCGGCGATCCAGCGCGGGTAGCCGGGGTGGCCGAGGATCTGGTCCAGCATGGCGATGAACGCCTCGGGCGTGCCGGGGACCTGCGTCCTCTCGGCGTCGACGATCACCCAGGAGGCGTCCAGCTCCTCGGGGGTGGCCACGCCCTCCTCGAAGCGCTCGCGGCTGGTCGCCGCGTTGTAGACCGTCGCGTAGAGGTACGCGGACTCGCCGCGCATCTCGATGTTCCACCAGGGGGTCATCGCGGGGGTGGGGTCCAGGCAGGCGCCCATCGGGTTCTCCTTCGGTCGGGCGTGATCAGGCTATCGGTGGGTCAGGCGGCGATCAGGTCGAACAGGCCAAGCTGCTCCGAGCCGCTGGGGACGGCCGGGAGCGGTGCGCGCTCCGGCCGGGCCGGGGTGCGCGGGTTTGGCAGGGCCGGGCGGGGCTCCGGGTTGGCGGCTTCCTCGCGGAGCTCGCGGACCACGGTCGGCGCGAGGCCGTGCCGCGCGGCCTCGTCGTCAGTGGGCGCCCAGCCGGCCGGGCGGGGCGCGACCGGGTTGCGGATGCCCTCGACCTTGGCCCAGGCGGCGCGCATCCGGGCCTGCCGCTCCTCCCAGGTGAGGAGCTGGTCCAAGGCGTCGTGGAACGCCTGGCTGGTGGCGTCGCGGGCGGCGTCCTCCTCGCGGCGCTCGCGGTCCCGGCAGAGGGCTTCCTGGCCGCCGAAGAGCGGGACGAGCGGCATCAGCTCCTCGTACCAGGGGCGGCGGGGCTCCTTGTTGGCCTCCCAGCGCTTCCAGACCTCCACGGCGCGGCGGCCGTCGGCGGTGAGGGCGACCGGCCTGCAGCCCGCCGCGTCGGCCGGGGCGGTGGTCAGGAATCCGGCGCGGGTGAGCGGGAGGAGGCGGCGCAGGTCGAGGCGGCGGCCGGGGCGGCCGGGCGCGGACATGTGGCGCAGGACGTCGCCGGGGTCGATGCGGAGCTGGCCGCCTGCGGCGGTGAGCATCAGGTCAGCCTGCGTGCTGGTCCAGTTGAGCGCTTCGGCCTGGCGCCGCTCCATCCGCTCCCGGGCCTCCTGGATGACCGCGGCCTTGCGCCGGTCCTCCTCCTGGCCGCCGATGAGCGGCTGGAGCTCCGTCCGCTCCTTGATGGCCGGGTCGGGCCGCCAGCGCCTCCACAGCTGGAGTGCGTGCCGTCCGTCCTCGGTGGTGCTGATGCGCTTGCTGCCGGGGCCGTACGGCTCGGTGATGGCGAGGAACCCGGCGTCCACGAGCGGGGCGACGCGCTCGTCCTCGACGACCCGTCCGATCTCGCCGGGCACCGGGCAGTGCCGCAGGGCGCCCTGCTCGTCGCGGTCGTAGAGGAGCCGCACCGAGCCGGCCGCGTCCATCAGGGCGGCCTGGCCGATCGACCAGTCCAGGGCGTACGCCTGACGGCGCTCGGCGATGGCCATCGCGGTGAGTCCGGCGTCCGGGTCCGGCTGCGCCTCCGGCTCGGCCGCGGCAGGCACCTCGGCGGTCGAAGCGGTCACCGGCTCGGCCTCGGCCGCTGGCGGGGTGTCTCGGATGCGGGAGCCGTAGTTCGCGATGGTGGCGAACGGCCGGGGCTTGCCGTCGATGTAGCGCACCGAGACGCGGAACGAGAAGCCGTCCTCGTTGGCCAGCTTCTCGATCTCGTCGGCGTGCTCGGTGGCGACCTCGTCCGCGCGGCGGGTGAGGAGCAGGGCGAAGGTGCCGATGCGCTCGCCGTTGCGGTACTCGCCCGTGACGCGGAAGTCGCCGCCCTTGCCCTGGGTCAGGCCGAGGGAGCGCAGGACGCGGGCGAGGGCCACGGCCGGGGTCTTGGGAGGCTGGGGGGTCATCTGGCTCCGTTCATGGTTAGTGGGTAGGCACTATGTCCAACGCTGGGGACACCCTGGGGTACCGGGGAATCGCGGTGGATCGCGGGCCGCCCGGACACGGTGTCCGGACATGTCCGCCGGTGTCCGCCGGACATCTGCGGACACTGTCCGCGCTGCGCCCGTTTCCGCAGGTCAGGCGTGTCCGGACACTGTCCGGACAACCGGCGCCCGGGTGTCCGCCCGGGCGCCGGCCGCCCAGGCGTCAGCCCGAGGCGCGGACACTGTCCGGACGTCCGGCGTCCGCGTGTCCGGACACGTCGAAGAGGGCGAGCGGTCCGGTCGGCGGGAGCGGCTGGTCCTGCGGGGCGGGGCCCTCGACGTCCCACTCGATCCGGGCGTCCTTCCAGCCCATCTCGCGCATCTCGGCGAAGGAGAAGGCGGACCGCCAGCGCTGGCCGCCCATGTCCATCGTGAGCTTGCCGCAGGGCCACAGGTGGCAGTCGACGGCCTGGCCGCCGACCGGGTGGACGCGGAACCGGCGGGTGCCCTCGGGCAGCTCGGGCGCGACGCGCACCGGGGCGGGGCGGCGGATCTGGAACACCTCGCCGGCCGGGTAGGAGCGCGGGTCGCAGGTGTCGAAGGCGAGGATCACCCAGCCCGGGTGCTCCGGGTCCGTGGTGGGGTCGGCGAGCAGGATCGACAGGGCGCCGGCGGCGGACACGGTGTCGCCCTTGCGCATGTCGGCGGCCGGGGTGCAGCGCTCGTCGGGGAAGTGCTCGCCGCGCGGGGCGATGCAGCGGGGGGTGCAGGGTCCGAGCGCGAGGTAGACGGTCACGGCTGGTGGCTCCTTGCTGGTGGTGGTCCGGGCGCCCGGGCCGGCTGCCCGGGCGCCGCGAGGGGTGGTCAGGCGGACAGCACGGCCTCGGCGTGGCGGGCGGTCTCCTGGCTGTTCACGAGCCGGGCCCGGGTGGCGGCGGTGAGCGCCGCGTCCAGGTACAGGCCCTTGAGGACCCGGGTGTTCAGGCCCTCGGTCGCCGCGTACCGGTGGGCCATGGCCATCCGTCCGGCCGTCGAGATCCACACCCGGTCGCTGTACGGCTGCTCGGCCAGCCAGCCGCGCTGGAGCAGGATCTCCGTCTGGACGCGCGGGATCGCGCAGAGGCCGGCGAGGATCTGCACCGGGTGCCCGTGCCCGTCGCGGACGACCCGGGCGCGGTGCTCGCTGCGGGCGATGATCTCCAGATCCTCGGCCTGGCGGCCGGTCAGCTTCCGGGCGTGCGCGACGACGTCCAGGCGCACGAAGCTGCCGGGGCGGCGCTCGCTGTGGATCGTCAGGGCACCGGTCACGTCCGGGACGATCCGCTGGCCGCGGTTGCGGGCGATGTCCACCCGCAGGTCCGTCTCCCGGCCGGTCAGGTAGCCGAAGTCGTAGCTGCCGCTGGCGGTGAACGGCGACTCCTTGAACGCCGCTCCGGTGAACCCGGTCGGGGCGTACGAGCGCGGGGTGAGGATGTGGGTCCGCTTGAACCTCGTGTTGGGGTGCATGGTGGTCGGTCTCCTGTTCAGCGGCTGGTGTAGGGCTTGAGGGCCCTGTCGGCGGTCTTCGTGAGGTGGGCGGCGGTGCGCTGGCCGGGCAGGGCGCCGGAGACCCGCAGGACGTCGGCGATCCGGTCGGCGGGGACGATGCGCACGCCGTCGACGGTGAGCTCGCGCACGGCCTGGCCGTTCGCGCCGACGAGCGGCGCGCCGTCCATCACCGCGATCGGCGTGACCGGGACGCCGAGGACGCCGGCGACCGCGCGGGCCTCGTGGCGCAGGCCGTCGAGTCGGCCGGTGACGTCGCGGTCGCCGTGGAACAGGCGTCCGCCGCTCACGGTCACCGGGTAGTGCCTCGACCAGCGCTTGGCGTCCGGGAGGAACACCCGGCCGGTCGGGCTGATGGCCAGGCAGTCGACGTTCGCCCGGCCAGTGGGCAGCGCGCGGTCGAAGCGCAGCGTCCACTTATCGCGGATGAGCGGGGCGAGGCGGTCGGCAACGCGGCGTTCGCCTTCGGCTCCGGCCGCCCAGCGGGCGGCCTGCTTCCCGGCGTCGGTCTGGATGCCGAGTGCGGCGGCCAGGCGCACGCGCAGGGTCCGCAGCTCGCGGGCGCGGGCGGCGGCGGAGGCTCCGGCACCGGTCCCGCCGCTCTGGCCGTACCGGTGCCAGGCCCAGACCGCCGCGGCGATCAGGGCGAGCACGAGCAGTCCTGACATGGGCGTCTTCCTCTTTTCGGGGGTCGGCTGAGGGGCCCTGGCCGGGCCCCTCACCGGGGTGGGTGGTCAGGTGGGTTGTCCGTGGGTTGTCCGGGACGCGGGGCGGACACTGTCCGCCCCGTGTCCGGGCGGTCAGTTGCGGTCGGGGTCCTCGCCGCCGTGGGCCTCGATCAGGGCGCGGACCGCGTCGACCGGGACGGTGAGGAACAGGCGGCCGTCGATCTTCGCGGTGATGTGCGCGGCGACCAGCACCGCCGTGTCGACCTCCGTGCGCCAGTCGGCGCCGGCCGGGGCGTCCAGGCCCGGGAAGAGGTAGACCTCCAGGCTGGTGAACGGGCCCGCGTAGTCGTCGGGCACGCCGTTCTCGCCGGGGGCGGGCTCGCAGGCCGCGCGCGGACCGGCGGCGAGGGACAGGCTGTTGCCGTCCGCGAGGCGGATCGTGCGGGCGCCGTAGCCGGTGCCCTGGGCGGCGGTCAGGTTGAGGAGCTGGGTCATCGCGGGGGTCTCCGTTCTGCGGGGTGAGGGCAAGTCAGCGGGCGGCGACGGTGACCGCGTTGATGAAGGCGGGCGCGAGGCGGTCGACGAACTGGGCGGCCTGCTCGCGGACGTGCGCGCGAGCGGCGAGGCGGGCGGCCTGCTGGTCGCCGCGCTCGTCGACGTGGCCGCAGGTGCAGCGGGCGGCGGTCTTGACGGCCTCGGCGTAGTGGGCGGCGGCGACCAGGCCGAGGCCGCCCGCGAGGGTCAGGCGGACCTTGCGGTGCGCGCCGTACTCGGCGACCAGGCCGCGGGCCAGCAGGCGGGCGGTCGCGCCGGGCGCGATGGAGTTCATGAACGTGTGGATCGCCTCGCCGCTCGCGCCGCTCTCGATCCAGGCGTCGCCGGTGGCGACGATCGCGAGGTAGGGCAGGACCGTGGCGTCCAGCGGTTCGGGGGTCGCGGCCGGGGTGAGCTCGATCGAGCGGATCGCGACCGCGCCGCCGCCCGCCGGGCGGGACCAGGTGATCCGGGCGCCGCCCTCCGGGGTGGCCTCGATCGCGGCGTCCTGCTGGCGGGCGCGCCGCAGCAGCATCAGGGCGTGGGCCTCGGCGGCGATGCCGGGGGTGGAGCCTCCTGCGTGGGTGACGACCTCGACGAACATGGCGTTCTCCTGTCCTGGTGGGGGTGGCCGGCCGGGCGGGATTCCCGCCCCGCCCGGCGGCCGGGGGGTTGGTGGGGGTCAGGCCGCGATGCCCAGGGCGATCGGGGCGCTCTGCTCGGCGGTGGCCCGCACGGTCAGGGCGATCACCGCGATGCGGTGCTTGCACATGTGCTGGCCGCGCAGCCCGGCCTTGCAGGTGCAGGCGGCGCGCGCGGTGCGGTAGGTCTGGCTGCCGTCCTCGCTGACCACGAGGAAGACCTCGTTCTTGCCGCTCTTGCGGAGCGGCTGGACCGCGCCCTGCTCCAACATCTCGACGGCCTTCTCGACGAGGGCCGGCTTGAAGGCGGCCATCGCGGGCGCCTTGGTGGCCTTGCGGACCCGGCCCCTGCACTTGGGGCCGAGCCCGTCCGGGCTCGCGTTGCGCAGGATCCGGTGGCACTTGATGCAGCGCTGCTGCTCGGGCTGGGCGGGGGCCTTGGTGGTCGCGGTGCTGGCCATGTGGGGGCCCTCGCTCTCTTGGGGTGGGGTGGCGTGTGGTTCTATTCACATCATTTCCGGAAGTCGATTTGACTAACCCAGTTTTCCCAAGTTGGTTTGGCAAAGAGTTGGCAAAGGCTCTCCGGGTCGGGCATGACGGAGCCCCGCCCCCGGGGTCGGGGACGGGGCTCCGTCGGCCGCCGCACGGCGGCCGGTGGCTGGCGCGCGGTCAGGCGAGCGCGGCGGCCAGGGCGGCCTCGTCCTCGCAGCCGAAGATCGGGCGGACCACGCACGTCCCGTCGCAGTAGTCGGTCTCGCCCAGGCCCACGTCCGGGTTGTCGTCGTGGCCCTCGCACTCCTCCCAGTCGCCGCGGGCGGTGCTCATGACCCGCACGGTGACGCCTCGGACGTCGAGCACACCGACGCCCTCGATGTCGGCGCGGGAGCGGAGGTCGCCGACCTCGTGGACCATCTCGCGGTCCTCGCCGTCGCCGATGGGCTGGCCAGCGGCACGGGCGACGGCCCAGACCAGATTGCGGAGCTCGCCGCCGTCCTTCGCGGTGAAGGTGCGGCTGATCAGGGCGGGGTGGCTGACGCGGATCTCGTACATGGGGGTTCCTCCTGGTGGGATGGGGCGGGCCGCCGGGCGGGCGCCCGGCGGCCGGTGGGCGGGGCCGGTCAGGCGCGGGTGCTGGCGCCGGTGAAGGCGCGGATCCAGGCGTCGACCTCGCGGGCGATGCGCTCGGCGTCGGCGCGGGCGTCGAGGTGGCCGGAGAAGTTCGGGCCGATCTCGGTGACGTAGTCGCCGTCGGCGCCGTGGAGGTGAGCGGACCAGGGCTCGTCGTGCTCGGCGGTGGGTCGGTCGGCCTGCTCGCCGGCGTAGATCAGGATGTGCGGGCCGCCGAGCGCGTCGCCGTGGTCGTCAACCTGCCGGTCCAGGGCGACGACCAGATGGGTCATGCCGGTGCCCTCGTCGTTGAGCCAGCAGCGCCGGTCGAGCTTGGCGAGCTCGGCGATGACCAGGTCGCCTTCGGTCGGCGCGGCGGCGCGCTGGGCGGTGACGAAGAAGCCGTCCGAGTGGGCGGTCCAGCCCGCGGCGGTGAACTTGGCGGCCATCGCGGTCAGGCGCATGCCTCCGGTGGCACCGCGCCGGACGTTGGCGAGCTGGCCGGCCTCCATCCAGAACCCACGGACCTCGCCTTCGGCGCGGGGCTCGACGAAGAAGCCATGGACGTCCGGCCCGGCATCCTCGGGGTCGAAGTCGTCGTCGAGCCGGGCGGGGGGCATGGGCAGGAGCGCGGCGCGGGCGGCGACCACGTCGGGGTGGGTGTCGTGGCGCGGGTAGGTGCCGAGCGCGGCCGGGGCCGGCTGCGGCTGCTGGAACGCGAGCTGCCAGTGGTTCGGGGCGAGCGGGATGTCGACCTTGGCCATGCTCGGCTCCACCCGGTTGGCGAAGGCGTCGGCGAGCGCGTCGAGAACGGATTCGCCGCGCCGCCCGCCGGCCGGGGTCCAGTGCGGTTCGGGCATCGGCGAGGCGGTCAGGGCGGGCAGGTGGGCCAGCGCCGGGTGCGCGGCCGGGGCCTGGGCGGTGACGTCGCGGACCGCGCTGGCGGTGAGGCCGTAGCTGGCGGCGTGCTGGACGGCCAGGTCGCGGCTGTGGAAGCTCGGCCAGTGCTCCTCGGAGCCGACCATGGCCAGGTATCGGCCGCGGGTGGTGGTCCCCTCGTCGGGGTCGGCCGGGGCGGGCAGGTGGCGGGCGTCGATCGGGAAGCCGTACTGACCGGCGAGTTCGGTCGCGCGGCCCAGGCTCCGGCCGTATCGCTCGGCGTCGATCGGGCCGGCCGGGAGGTTCAGGTCGCCGCGCTCCTGGGTGATGGCGACCGGCCGGTTCCCGATCAGGACGCCGATGACGCCCTCGCTGGGGATGACCAGGACGTCGCGGTCGCTGATGTCGGTGCGCCGCTCGATGTCGGCGCGCATCTCCTTGCTGCTGCCGAAGAAGTGGGTGTTCGGCATGTCCGCGTACGCGGCGTCGATCTCGGCCTCGGCTTCGGCCAGGGCGCGCTCGGCGTCGACCTCGGCGACGGTCTCGCCGAAGAGGAGGGCGGCCTTCGCGAGCGGGGAGTGCGCGGCCAGGTACTCGGCGTAGCTCGCGCGGTCGGTGCGGTCGGTCACTGGGGGCCTCTCGGTGGGGTGGTGTGGAGTGGTACACCTCCATCATTTCCTCAAATCCATTTGGCTAACCCAGGTTTCCCAAGTTAATTTTCCGAACTTCTCTCGAACCTGCATCCCAAAGCGGGTTTGCCCAAGCCGGTTCGTGGCACACTCCAGGCATGCCGACCGATCACGCCACCACCGCCCCGCCGTACGAGCCCAGCGCCGCCCTGACCGGCGCGCTCAAGGCGTGGCACGACTCCGTCGAGGAGGAGGAGCGGCTTCGCCATGCCGCCCGCAAGGCCGTCGCCGACGACCTCCGCGAGTACCGCATCCCCGTGGCCGAGATCGCCGAGCACGTCCCGTGGACCACCGCGACGATCCACGGCATCACCAACGAGTACGGCGTCGGCGACCTCATCCGCAGCAACGCCCCTGGCCACGCCGACCGCCCGAAGTACAAGCCCAGCCCCGCGCTGGCCGCCGCGCTCAAGGCGTGGGCTCAGTCCGTCACGGACGAGGAGATCGCGCGCAAGACCGCCCGCGAGGCCGTCGCCGACGACCTCAAGGCGTCGATGATCTCCAACTCGGAGATGGCCGAGCACGTCCCGTGGACCGAGGAGACCGTGCGCGTCATCGCCAAGGAGTACGGCGTCCCGGGCGGGCGCCGCCGCAAGACGCGGACGCTGCGCTCCAAGCTCGCCGGCTGACCCCGGGCAGCACGAAGGGCCGTACCCCTAACCGTTAGGGGTGCGGCCCTTCGTCGCGACCGGCGCGGCCCGCGGTCAGCCGAAGACGTGGTGCCAGACCCAGGAGGCGGCGAGGAGCGCGACGACCGCGAGGACGGCCTTCCACTCCTGGGAGGTCTGCGGGAGGAACGGCTCGTTCGCGACCAGGCACTCGCCGTCCGGGAAGTCGCCGCCGTGGGCGCGGGCCCGGTGCTCGGCGCCGTGCTCCCGGGCTCCGGCGGCCGTCAGGAACGCGCGTGACGTGAGACCGCACTTCTCGCAGCGGTAGGCCGGCATTGCTGCTCCCCCCTTCTCCGGGGCGTGATCACTCCGTGTGACTCCACGATAGCGCGCTGCGCAAGAGGGAAGGGGCGCTCTGGCCGCGAGAGCTGAGGCCGGAGCGCCCCTTCCGGGGTGGTCGCCGGGGTGGTCGCCGGGCAACCGGAGGCGGTTGATGCCGTCAACCGGCAACGGTAGATGCGCAGGTCAGGGGCCATGGTCGATGGGGCAACCGGGTCCGATCGGGCTCACGCGACCTGGTCGGGGGAGGGGCCCTTGACGAGGTGCAGAATCCGGGCCATCGCGGGCTGCTCGGCGGCCGGGACGGGGGCCTCTGCGAGGGGTGCCGCGGGGGCCGGGACGGGGGCCTCTGCCGGGGGTGCCGCGGGGGCCGAGACCGGGGGCGCGGCAGGGGCCGGGGCGGGGGCCACGGGGGCGGCCGGAACGGGGGCCGGGGCGGGGGCCACGGGGGCGGCCGGAGGGGCTGCGGGGGCGGCCGGGGCGGGTGCCCCGGGGGCGGCCTGGGCGGGTGCCCCGGGGGCCGGCGGGACGGCGGCCCGAGCGGCCACCTGCTCGGGCCAGAAGGAGGTGCCGATGAGGTGCGGCCCGGGGGCGTCGGCGAACATGGCCAGACACTCCTCCGGGGACCGGCTGAGGGCGCGCTTCAAGGCGTCGATGTGGATGCCCCAGGTGTTGCCGAACCCGCGGATCTGCATCTTCTGGACGGGGATGCGGTAGCGGGCGAGGACCATGCGCAGCAGGGAGACGTCCCACCCTGGGGGCATGGCCTCGACCAGGGCGGAGAGGTGCACGCCCTTCCGGCCGGCCGCGACGGCGGCCAGGACCTCGGAGAGGGCGTGCCGCATCAGGGCCTCCTCGGCCTGCGCGAAGGTGAGGGCCGGGACCGCGGGGGAGTGGCACTCCCCCGCCGCTTCATGATCGTTTTCGGCGTCGGCCTCCTCCTCGTCGTAGTACTCCCACTCCCCGTCCTCGTCGCCCTCCGCGTCTTCCTCGGTGTCCTCCTCCTCGGCCTCCTCCTCCTCGTCCTCCTCGGCAGCCCGGGTGCGCGGCTGGCTCAGGCTGACGCCGGCGGCGGCGAGGTACCAGGCGACGATCAGCACGCCGATGATGTAGCCGTGCCAGGGAGTGAGGAGCGCCCAGAGGAGGCCGCCGAACGCGCCGCCGGTGCCGACCGCGGCGGCGACGCACAGCGCGGCGATCCCCAGGCCCTCCAGGGTGTCGGCGATGGACTTCCCCTTCGCCTTCGCCTTGCCCTTTCCCTTGGCGGCCTTCGTCTTCGGCTTGCCCTCCTCCCCGTCCTCCTCCTCGGCCGGCTTGTCCTCCTGCTGCATGTTGGCCGCGGCCCGGAGCGCGCGGATCAGGAGCAGCAGGAGCAGCTTGGCCAGGACGACGGAGCCGCGGAGAACGGCGATCGGGCCGAGGGCCCGGAGGACGGCGCGGGCGTCGAGCTCGTCCTCCGGTGCAGCCTCGGTGGTGGTGGTCTCCCCCTTCGTCATGGGTCAGCCCAGCTTTCCGGACATCTTGATGATCGCGTTCACGGCCGTGCCGCCGAGGCCACCGGCGGCTTGGGCCGAGACGGCCATGCTGATGCCGAGGACGGCAGGGACGATCATCTTCTTCCACTTGAAGCAGAGCGCGGTGATCCCGAGGCACAGGACGACGCCACCGGGCCCGACGTTGCCGACCCCGCCGTCTCCGAACACGGAGGAGGGGATCTCGTTGACGTTGTTGGCGAAGTCCAGCCACATGCTCCCCGCGGCGATCCAGAGACTCCCGGTGACGAAGCCAAGGCCGGTAGCCGTGTCCCGCTTGAGGCTGATCCGGTCGCTACCGCGCAGTCCGGCGATGAGTGCGAGGGAGGACCCGGCGGCGAAGCCGGTGGAGGTGATCGCGCCGATCATCTGGCTCATGGTGCGGGTGCCTTTCAGAGGGTGGGGCCGGGGGCGTACAGGAGGGTGGCGACGGCGGCCGTGGCGAGGGGGATGCGGAGGATGAAGCGGACCAGGGCGCCGCGGTGACGGACCCTCCGGTCCACCAGGAAGTACAGGCCGCCGTTGACGATCCCGGCGGTGAGGATCAGGGAGACGGCGTTGGGGCCCAGGCCCCATTCGGTGCCGTACTGGTTGACCCAGCGGACGCCGACCGGGGCGAGGTTGCGGGCGAGCTCCCCTGCGGCGAGGGTGCCGACGAACCGGGCGATGAACGGGTACGGGAGGACGTGCTGCACGGCCTGGTGGCCGAGGAGCTTCCACGCGCCGTACCAGCCGGCCAGGTTGAAGGCGAGGCCGAAGGTGCCGACGATGCCGTGCTCGGCGGCGGGCATGAAGCCGGAGACGTAGTCGGAGCCGCCGACGCCGTAGCCGATCGCGGCGGCGGCGCCGTTGAACAGCACGAACCGCGTGCGCTTGTCCTTCGGCTTCCAGCTGCCGCCCGTCTTCGACTCGGACTTCGCGGCCGGGGCGGCGGGGGCGCCGGCGGTCGGGGGCTGGCTCGGCTTCGGCGGGACGGGCGCGCCCGGGGCCTGGCCTCCGTCCGGGGGCGCCGGGGTGGCGGAGGGGGCGTTCTTCGCGAACGCCTTCACCTTGACGGAGGACCACCAGGGGAAGACGGCCTCCGGCTCCTGCTGCTCCTCCTCGGGCTCCTCGTCGTCGTCCGGCTCCGGCTCCGGGGCGGGGGCGGGGGCGGGGGCGGGCTCCGGCTCGGGCTGCGGGGTCAGGTCGACGGTCTCCCCCGGGCGCGGGTACCGGCCGCCGCCGACGATGTGCCCCTCGGGAAGGTCGTACTTCTGGGTGCGCACCTCGGCGGGCGGCTCGGTGGGCTGCGCCGGGATGACCGGGGCCGGGGCCGCCGGGGGCTCCTCCTCAACGGCGGCCGGCTCGGCGGCCTCCTCTTCGGCGGGCTGAGCCGGGACCGCGGGCAACTCGGCGGGCTGAGCCGGGACCGCGGGCAACTCGGCGGGCTGCGCCGGGATGGCCGGGGCCGCCGAGGGCTCGGGGTCGACCACGATCATCGGGCCGAAGGCGTCGCCGACGGCGTCGTGGAAGGCGTCCGTCGCGTCGGCCGCCACCATGCTGGTCAGCAGGGCATCGACCTCGATCGGGACGGCCCGGGCCGTCCCGACGGCCTGCTCGACGACCGTAGCCGCAGCCTCGACGACGGCCAGGTCCGCGGCGGCGTCCGCCGCGTCGTCCTCGGCCATCCCGGCGAGCAGGTCGTTCACGTCGCTGGGCGGGGTGGCGCTCATGCCGTCTTGCTCCTCTTCTTCGGAGTCGGGTTCTCGATCCGGCGGCGGGTGCGCGGCACGGTCTCGGCGTAGGTCCGGCTGGGGCCGTGGACGCTGGCGACGTGCGCGATCAGGTCGTCGTCGCTGATGGCCGGGTTGACCGCGAGGGCGGCGCGGATGGTAGCCGCGACGGACGGGGTCCCGCCGACGGCCTGGAGGGGCGGTGCGGCCGGGGCCGGCTGCGGCGCGGGCGCGGCCGGGGCGGGCGGGGCCGCCGGAGCGGCGGGCGCGGCCGGGGCAGCGACCGAAGCGACCGGCGCCGGAACCTGCGCGGCCGGAACGGGCGGAACGGGCGGGGCGGGCGGCGCGGGCACCGGAGCCGGAGCGGCGGGCGCCGCCGGTGCCGGGATGGCCGGTGCCGGGACGGGCTGGAGCTCGGGCTGCGCCGGGATCGGCGCGGCCTCGAGTACCGCCGGTGCGGCAGCCGGGAGCTCCGGCGCCGGGGCGGGCCGGGGCGGCTCGATGGCCCGCGCGGCCTCCGGGCCGTAGACCGCGGCCAGGTACGCCTGGACGCCGTCGAGGCGCTGCTGCTCCCCCAGCACGACCCGGTTGACGGCCAGCTCCTCGCGCTTCTGCTGGAGGAAGGAAGCGGCGCCCTCACCGAGCGGCACCGCGAACATCCGCATCACCACCAGCCACATCCCCTTCGCGAGGATGCTGACGCCGCCGCCGATCACCCCGGCCGCGACCTTCTCCTTGCCCACGCCGTGGGTGATGACCGAGGCGACGACGACCGCCAGCGCGAGGAAGCCGCCGACCATCGCCGGCTTCGCACGCGCAGGGTCGTAGCGCAGCAGCCACTCGATCACCTGGAGACCGATCCACGTCAGCTCGAAGAGAGCCGCCGCGCCGTAGGCGATCCAAGGCGTCACCACCCCGGACAACTGGTCGCCGATGCTCGCCGTCGACCAGGCCACCGACACGGCGGTCATACCGACCGCGAGGCCGACGACCGCCCGCAGCCCGATCGCGTCGAAGTTGCGCGGCGGTACCGGCTCCCACTCCTGGTAGGTCTGCGGGGTGAGCCGGGTCTCGCCGCCGATCGTCGTCTCGACCATCCGCTGCCGGGTCACCAAGCGGTACTTCACGCCAGGGACGCGGGGCTGCTCGGTCGGGGTCTCGGTCGTCATGCTGCTGCGCCCTTCGCGCTCGGTCCTACAGGGTGCGGCCGGGCCCACGGGGGTGGGCCCGGCCGGTGAACAGGGCGGGCAGGCCGGGAAGCGCTACCGGCCGCCGAAGCGGCGCTGCTCGCCCGCCTGGTGCGCCGCGCGACCCGCGCGGTCCGCCGCGCCGACCGCCTTGGAGCGGCGCCGGTTCTCCTTGGTCTCCCGCGCCTGGCGCTTCTCGCGGTCCTTCCGGGTGGCCCGGTCGGAGGCGGACTCACGGCCGGAGTAGGCGGTGGCCGCGGTCTCGCCGTCGTTGCCGCCGAACAGCCAGTCGAGCATCAGAGACCCACCGATCCGGCGGCCTCGTTGCCGTGGCTCTGCGCGCCAGCGAGCTGATCGCGCGCGTCCACCGACCGCTGCTCGCGCTGCTCAGGGGTGCCGTACGCCTGACGGGCGAGCTCGTGCTCGCGGGCCGCGCCCTCGGTGATGTCCGCCATCAGGCCGCCACCTCCGCGCGCGGGCCCTTCGAGCCACCGGGGGCGGGCTGGTCCTTCGGACCGCGCGGGCCCTCCGCCAAGTCCTCCGGGCCCTTCGCCGGCTGCTCCTTGCGCGGGTGCGGGAACCCGGGGATCGACGGGATCACCGGCTCGTTGTCCGCCTCGGTCCACTCGTAGCCGGCCGCGCGGGCCGCCTTGAGGAGAACCAGCGCGTACTCGCCGCGGGTGATGCCGCCCGTGATCTCCGGGAGGAGACGGAGGGCGATCTGCGCGAGCAGCCCGGCCTCCGCCTCGGCGTCGACCGCCTTGTACGCCTCGGCGAACAGCAGGCCGTACACCGAGCCGCCCAGCGCGGCACCCGGGTACGCGGTGCGCAGCGTCTCGGCGACGCGCGCCAGAACGGCACCGGCCGCCTCTTCGGGGGGCGTGATCACATCGGTAAGGTTCATGCGTCTGCTCCTGGTGACTCAGGGGTGGACGTCCCGGCCCGTGTGCAACCACGGGGCGGGGTTGTTAGGCGCTGCCCGGTGTGCAACCACCGGGCAGCGTCGTTTTCAGCGACCCTGGCCTCCGTGTGCAACCACGTCGGCCGGGGTGACCGCTGATGAGTACGAGACTACCCACCTGCTTGCGCTGGCGCAAGCAGGTCTGAGAGGATGGAGCCGTGTCCGACTCCCCGAACGAGCGTCAAGCCGGGGCCGAAGAGGCGCAGTTGAAGCTCTGCACCATCCCGGAGATGCCCGATCTCCTGGCGGAGGCCGGTCTCAAGCGCCTGACCGAGGCGCGCATCCGGCAGCTTGCCGCCACCCCCGAGTTCCCTGGCCCCGTCTGGGAGCGGGGCAACCTGCGCCTGTTCAACTGGCCCCCAGTGCTCGAGTACTTCCGCGAGCGCAAGCTGCGCCCCGGGGAGCGGACTGACCTCAAGCGAGATCAGGAGGCTCCCCCCAGCGATGAGCACCACGACAAGGCAGGACCCCAGTAGCGAGACGAGGCGCGCGGCGGTGTACCGGCTGTACGCCGCCGACGGCGCGCTGCTCTACATCGGCTCCTCGTACGACCCCGAAGGACGCTGCAAGGGCCACCAGCGCACAGCGTGGTGGCCCTTGGTCGAGCGCCGCACGGACGAGTGGTACGACAGCCGTGACATCGCGTACGGGGAGGAGCGCCGCGCGATCAAGGAGGAGAACCCGGCGTACAACTTCGCCTGCACCGACCAGCACACCGGCCCGGCGCAGGTCCAGGTCGTGCGCCAGGCCGGGGCCGCCGAGGAAGAGGCGCAGCGCTTCATGGCCGCCGTAGAAGTCCTCAAGCAGATGAAGGACCCGGCGGCGCAGGCACGCGCCATCACCCAGGTCTTGCAGGCCCAGCCCGGCGCAGTGAAGGCCCTCAAGGGGATTCGGCGCGAGTACGTCCTCAGGCAGCGCGCCGCCAAGATCACGTTCCGGGCCATCGCGGCCGACCTCGGCGTCTCCGTCGGCACCGTCCAGGACATCGTGCGCGGCTACTCCGGCTCGTACCAGGACCGGCCCCGCACGGGGGCCGGGAAGGTGTCGGCGTCCGAGACGCCGCCGTCCAAGTAGTTCACCACCTCGGCGGCGTCGACGCCGCCCGGCGCGGCCCCGGCATGCCCAGTGGCCGCTACCCTCTGCACCCACCTCAGCACAGAGAGCAGGTTCCACCATGCGCAGGATCACCGCCGCGGTGCTCGCGGCCGCCGTCTCCGTCGGTCTGCTGGCCGGCTGCAACGGCGCGAAGCCGAGCAAGTCGAAGCCGTCGTCGTCCGCGTCGAAGAAGGCGAAGCCGGCGCCGTCGAAGTCGAAGGCGAAGTCGAAGGCGAAGTCGAAGGCGAAGCGGGCGTTCAAGCCCGGGGAGGTCGGCGATGACGACGGGTTCGCCTCGGTGGTGTCGGCCGGGTACCAGGATCATGCGGTGTGGGGGGCGCACGCCTACGTCGTGCAGTGGTCGATCACGTCGACGGACGACGACACCGAGTCGTACATGGCGAAGCTGACGTTCGCCGATCGGGACGGGAACACGCTCGGCAGCACGGCCGTGACCGCCTTGGACTTGGCGGCGGGTGCGACCGCGGAGGGCGAGACGGCGCCGCTGGGTGCGGAGATCCAGTCGGGCCGGGCCGGGGACATCGTCTCGGTGCGGGTGACGCACATCGAGGAGCTGACCTGACGTGGATGTCGACTGGGTGGAGGTGGTCTGTGCTGGCCGGCGGCGGGTGCTGTCCGGTGCGTCTGGTGAGGCGGTGGACGAGGTAGCGGCGCTGGTGCAGGGCCTTGCTGGTGGTCGCGGCCCGGGCGGCGTGGACGGCCGCCCGGGCGGTACGGCCCAACCGGCTGGGGAGAGTACCTGATCCGGCCGTCCATGCATTCGAGAGTGGCCCCTGCCCTTCTGGGCGGGGGCCACTGGCGTTTCCGTCGCGGGGTGTCCGCGCTGGTCGGGGCGGGCTCCGGGTGTGCTGGGCGGCCCTAGACTGATCACTCATGAGCAATGACCGGGACGCCCTGCTGGCGCAGATCAAGGACAAGGCCGTCGTGCACGGCAAGGTCACCCTCTCCTCCGGCCTGGAGGCTGATTACTACGTGGACCTGCGCCGGATCACGCTGGACGCGGAGGCGGCGCCGCTGGTCGGCAAGGTGATGTTGGACGCGGCGGCGGACCTGGAGTTCGACGCGGTGGGCGGGCTGACTCTGGGCGCGGACCCGGTGGCGGCGGCGATGCTGCACGCGGCGGCGGCGCGCGGTCGGAAGCTGGACGCGTTCGTGGTGCGGAAGGCGGGCAAGGCGCACGGGTTGCAGCGCCGGATCGAGGGCCCGGACGTGAAGGGCCGCCGGGTGCTGGCGGTGGAGGACACCTCGACGACCGGCGGTTCGGTGCTGACCGCGGTGGAGGCGCTGCGCGAGGCGGGCGCCGAGGTGGTGGGTGTCGCGGTGATCGTGGAGCGCGGCGCGGCCCCGGCGATCGCCGAGACGGGCCTGCCGTACGTGACCGCGTACACCTTGGACGACCTGGGGCTGTGAGCCCGGGTCGGCGGCCCCCTCCCCTTCCGGGGTGGGGGCCGCTGTCGTGTCCGGACACTGTCCGGACGGTGTCCGTGCTGGTCAGGCGCGGTGTCCGGGCCCGGCGGCGACGGCGGCGGCGAGGGCGATCCATCCCTTGTGCCACGCCTGGTCGAGGAGGGCTCCGGCGCGGTGGTCGCGGGTGAGCCATCCGCCCTTCCCCGCGCGGTGGGCGGCGCGGACGAGCAGCGGGGCGTCGGGGCCGGTCTCGGCCCAGTGCCCGGCGCAGCGGTCGGCGGCGTAGTGCGTGAGCGCCGAGACGGCCAGGCCGGCGGCGGCCCGGGCCGGGCTGATGCCGAGGCCGAGGTAGCGGTTCGCGGCCCAGAGGGCGAGCGCCTGGGTGGCGGTGTAGCTGGCGACGTGGCGTGCGCAGGCGGCGGCGCCGGCCGGGCCGCGGTGGCCCTTCGCGGCGGCGTCCTCGTCCCGCTGGACCAGGTAGTCACCGATCTCGTGGGCGGCGGTCAGGGCGGCGTACGCGGCGGCGGCGCGGGTGGCCGCGGTGGTGGTGGGCTGGGCGGGCATGGTGGCTCCTTCGAGCTGACGTGTCATCAGTTTCCCGGCTGCTGCCGGGTGGTGGTGCCCAGTGCTGGGCGCTGGGGGCGTGGCGGGGCTCACGCGGAGTTGGGCCGGGCTTCTGCGGCAGATGGCGCAGAAGCGGCCTTGACTCGTGACGGCGGGTCAGGGAGATTGGCCGTAGCGTGATCACTTCTTGCTCGGGCGAGTGGCGGAACCGGCAGACGCAGCGACCTTAAAAGTCGCGGCCGCTCGCGGCGTGTGGGTTCGACTCCCACCTCGCTCACGGCTCCCGGAAACGGTGAGAGGCCCCCGCAGGCGGCGGGGGCCTCTCGCTTTTTGGTGCCGCTGACCTGCGGCTTTGTAGGGGCGGTTCTACTTTTGGGCCCTCATTTGAGGGGGTTCCAGCCGGGTGGCGGGGGCGGGGTGCTGGTCTGGGCGACGACCATCAGGGCGTGCGGGCCGACCGGCGGGCCGTCGCCGTGCGGGCCGGTGCCCCAGGTGTTCGTCGCGATGGTGCGGCAGTGGAGCAGCAGGCGGTCCGGGTTGGGGACCAGCTCCACTTCGTGGGTGAGGCCGGGGAAGAGGAGGTGCGTCCACGCGCCCCGGGTGGTGGAGGGCAGCCACATCTCGGCGGCGATGAGGCGGACCGCGGGCGGGATGCCGGGGGCGGTGTCGGTGACGCAGGCCGCGAGGAGGCGGGTGCCGTCGGCGGTGGGGAGCGGGATGCGCAGCGCGGTCATGCGCTGGCCGGCGAGCGGGCGGCCGAGCTGGTCGTAGCTGCCGGAGAGGTGCGCGGCGTCCGGGGGGACGGACCGGCCGCGGATCGTCCACGGGTCGCTGCCCGGCGTGGAGAACGGCTCCCTGGGCGGCGCGTGGAAGGTGAAGGCGGGCGGGGCGTCGGGCTGGAGGACGGTCAGGCGCAGGGCGTCCGGCCGGAAGTGGAGCGGCGTCTCCTCCTCGTCGGTGGGGTGGGTCATTCGAACCCTCCTGTGGTGTCGCAGGCCGACGGGCCGGCGTCGTGGGCGGGTGCCGGGTCGCACGCGGGCGGGACGGCCTCGGTGGGCCCGGCGATCAGGTCGACGGGGATCTCCAAGGCGGCGGCAAACGCGGCGGCGAGCTGTCGGCGGCGGGTCTCGTCCTCGAGTCCGCTGGTGTTGATCACGATGTCCGGACACTGTCCGCCGCCGTGTCCGCCGGTGTCCGGACACCGGTTGTCCGCCGTGTCCGGGCGGCAGGTGTCCGGGCAGTCCGGGCCCGCGTCCGGACACGGTTGTCCGGGCGGTGTCCGGGCGGTGTCCGCCCTGGTCGGGAACGTGCAGCCGGTCCCGCCCTCGCCGATCACGGGCAGGCTGCGGACATGTCCGCCGGTGGCGTGTCCGGTGTCCGGGCGGGTGTCCGTGGCCGACGGGATCGCGGCCGCCACGGTGGTCAGCGGCCCCGTGCGGGGGCCGACCGGTGCCGAGCACTGGAACCGCATCAGGTCGTCGTCGATCTCCGGTCCGGACGGGCCGGAGAGCCCGCCGAACGTCGCGTGGACCCACTCGCCGGGCAGCTCGGCGGGAGCCCAGAGCTCCACGCTGACCATCCGCATCTTCGGCGGGTAGTCGGCGCCGGGGACGGTGCACATGTCCAGCAGGCGCAGGCCGTCGTCGACCGGGAGGGCGATGTCGAGGACCACCGTCATGTCGCCGGCCGTCGGTGCGGGCCGGGTGAAGGCGTCGGCCGGGGCCCGGGTGACGACACGGCCCGCGGTCGCCCACGGGTCGGTCTCCGGCGTGGTGAACGGGTCGGGCTCCGGGAGGTGGACGACGAGGGCGGTCGTCGGCGAGCCGTCGGTGCCGAGGACGGTCACCCGGACAGCGGTCGGCCGGTGTCGGAACGGGAGCCGGAGCGCTCCGTTGTCCCGGCGCTGCGTCCGGACGGTGTCCGCCCTGGTCGCGGGCAGGGCGCGGGCGTGTCCGCCGGGGGCGTGTCCGGCTGTCCGGACGCTGTCCGCCGCCGTGTCCGGACGCGGCGGCTTCGCGTACGAGGACTGGTAGCCGAGGGCGACGAGCGCGGCGTCGACGGCGTGCCAGATCAGGCTGTTGCGGGCGACGCCGTGAACGGCGCCGGAGGCGTCGCGGGGCAGCGTGCCGATCATGGCGAAGACCGCGTCCCACGCCGGCTGGCGCGGGTCCTGGCCGCGCGCGGAGATCGTGGCGGCGCTCGGGCCGGTGCGGCGGACGGGCTCGACGGCCTGGGCGAGGACGTCGAGCGCGGCTTCGGCTTCCCGGCGCCTGCGGGACGGGACGCCGGTGTCGCAGCACGCCTCCCGGCCCCAGGCGAACCGATCGGGGTCGAGGCGGGCGCCGTGGTAGCGGCAGGCGGCGGGCAGGTCGCCGAGGGCCTGGCGCAGCAGCGGCATGGCGTGCCGGGTGCAGGCCGCCGCCGCCTCGGCGGATTCCAGCCGGTCGTAGAGCTCGTCGAGCTGGTCGCTGGTGAGGTCGTCGAGCGGGATGCGGCCGGTCATGCGGTCGCCGCCGGGCGGAGGTGGACGATGGCGTGCGCCAGGAGGACGTCGGCGGTGTCGGCGAGGGTGCTCCGGCCTTCCACGTACATGTCCGGCAGGACCACGCCCAGGATCTTGGCGACGTCCTCGCGGGTGGCCCGGGTCGGCCAGCCTCCGGCCGGGGGCTCGCTGTCCCACCGCGGGTAGATGTCGGCCTGGGCGATGAGCCGGCCCGCGAGGTCCCGGTGGTGGGCCGGGTCCAGGCGGTCCGCCTCCGGGCAGCGCTCCAGCATGGCGAGGACGTCCTCCTCGATGGCCGGGGGCCGCTCGATCGCGGGCGTGATGAGCAGCGGCACCGGGATGGCGTCCGGGTGGGCGAGGAGCTGGGCGACCTGGTCGGCGGGGTCGGCCAGGGCCTCGTCCCAGCGGTAGTCGCAGCGGGAGCAGCAGCGCTCCAGGCGTTCGGGCAGGGGGCCGCGCTGGTCGGTGCGGCCGTTGAACTCGGAGCGCTGCCGGGGCAGGGGCGGCCGGTAGTAGGTCAGGGCTCCGGCCCAGCGGCACTTCGGGCAGGGCGGCTCGTCGCCGCTGAACGGCGGCAGCGGCACGGCGGCCTGGTCGGCGCGGTCCGGCGCGGTGAGGAGGATCTGTTCCACGGGGTTCTCCTTGCGGGGTGGGCCCGGCCGCGGTGCGCGGCCGGGCTCGGGTGGTCAGTTGTCGGTGAGGGTGACGCCGTTGCGGGCGAACGCCCGGACCACGGCGGGGTGGTCGGCGAAGTGGGCCAGCGAGTCGTACTCGGTGTCCCAGTCCTCTTCGCGCAGCACGCCGATCACCTGGGCGAGGACGTCCTCCGTGCGCTTGGGCTCGGCGCCGGTGTCCACCAGGAGCCGGGCGATCGGGTCGAAGAGCTTGGGTCCGGCGGAGCTCCATCCCATGGGTCAGCCCTCCATGGGGGTGTGGACGGACTCCCGCAGGTGGCGGGCGGCGAACTGGACGGCGTCGCGGACCTCGCGGCTGGTCCACTCCTCGGGGCCGACCTTCCCCTCGCGCATCGCCTGGGCGACCTCGTCCATGTGGTCGGCGTTGGCCGGGGTGACGTACCGCCAGATCGCGGCGGCGGCGGCGCCCCAGGCGCGCTGGATGGCCTCGGGGAGGTCGCCCCAGGCGGGCATCGGGTCGCCGAGGAAGTTCCGGCCGCCGGTGGCGTTGCCGTAGGCGGCGTAGGCGAGCGCGGCGGCCGTCGCGAGGTCGGCGGGGACGGGCTGGGCGGTGTCGGTCACGGGTCAGTTCTCCTTGAGGGCGGTGTCGATGGCGTGGCGGGCGTCCCACTGGGCGTCTTCCATGCCGCGGGTGTACTGGTAGTTGCCGGGGTCGAGCTGCCGGTGGCGGGCGTCCCGCTCGTCCTCGGTCTCGCCGGGGTGCTGGTCGAGGGCGCGCACGGCGGCGACGGCGGCCCGCAGGCGGGCGTTCTCGGCTTCCGCGGTGGCGGCGCGGCGGGCCTGGTGCCCGACGTTGTCCCGGGTGGTCAGGGCGCGGCGCTTCCACCGGGCGGCCTGCTTGAGGACCGCGGTGATCTCGCGGCGGTGGCGGTGGTAGGTGTCCAGCAGCCGGCCGTTGTGGCGCAGGAGGCGTTCGGTGCGGCCGTCGGGGTCCGGGTTCTGGCGGTCGGTGAGGTAGCCGTCGCGGTCGAGGGCGGCGAGGGCGTAGTGGAGCAGGTCGCGCAGGTCCGGGATGCCGTCGGTGGCGTCGAGGGCGTCGGCGGCGCCGGTCACGGCGGAGTCGAGGGCGCCGTCGGGCAGCTCCGGCAGGGGCGGTGCGGCGTGGTCGAGGGTGCTGGGGCGGGTCATCCGGAGTTCTCCTTGGCGGTCATGACCGGGCAGTCGTGGTCGTGGAGGGTGCCGCAGCTGGTCCACCAGCGCTCGCAGGCGCAGGAGCGGGCCATGAGGGAGGCCACCAGCAGGTCGAGGTTCAGCTGTTCGGGGATGCGGGGGCGGCGTCCGTTGGTGGCCATGCGCGGCTTCGGGCGGGCGGGCGGCCGTTGGGGGATGGCGTACCGGCCGAGGGCGAAGAACAGCCAGCCGGCGGCGCGGTGCGCGGCGGCGAGCAGGAGTCGGGGAAGGGCCGCTGCGGCGCGGGTGAGGGCGTTCACGGGGCGACGGCCGCGGCCAGGCCGTTGCGGGCGGCGGCCTCGTGGATGAGGCGGGCCAGGTTCAGCGTGTGGACGTTCTCCCGGGCGGCGAGCCAGTCGCGGCGGCGGGTCTCGTCGTGGGGGAAGGTCGCGGCGACGCCGGCGACGGCCGCCTGGTAGGCGTTCAGCTCGTCGTCGAGCATCGCGGCGACCGCGAGGCCGAAGTCCGGGTTGGCGAGGGCGAGGTAGGGCAGGTCGACGTCCTCGCCCGGCTGGTCGGCGGAGCGGTCGGCGACGATGTTGCCGTTCTCGGCGTACAGGACGTCGCCCTGGTCGGCGGGCCCGGTGCGGTCGATGGCCCACGGGGTCGGCGCGGGCACCTTCGCGGCGCGTGCGGCGGCGCGGAGCAGGTCGGCGGCGGAGGCGATGCTGTCGGCGTAGTCCACGGTGTGGTTCCCTTCGTGCGGGGCGGCCACCGCCCGGTGCGGGCGGTGGCCGCATGGGGGTCAGGACGGGTCGGCGGCCGGGGCGGGCTCGGTGCCGGGGGTGAGGGCTTCGCGGCAGGCGCGGCACAGCGGGTGCTTGGCGTCGTGCTCGGCGGAGATCGGGCCGGTGGCCGGCACGCGGCAGACAGTGAGGCCGTCGTCCTCCAGGACGTGCTTGGTCTGGGGGAAGGCGGCGGTGGCGTCGTGGACACGCATCCGCTCGGGGGCGGGCTCGGGCAGGTACGCGAGGACCACGAGCGGCCTCTCGCCGGAGCCGTCGCAGCGGCGGCCGTACAGGTCCGGGCGGTGGACGGGGAGCCGGCCGCGCTTCGTCAGGTGAAATCCCTGGGTCGGGCCCATCGGGCAGCGGTCCCCCTCGGGGCAGACCCCGAGGCCGACGAACGCCGGGTAGTCGGTGAACCCGGCCTCCATCATCGTGCGGATCCTGGCCCGCTCGATCTCGCCGCGGTCCGGCCCAGGCAGGGGCGGGAACTGGAGGACGGGGGTGCCGTAGGCGGCCAGCCGCTCGCGGGCCTCGGCTAGGAGCGTGGTCAGCAGGTCCACCTCGGCGAGGAGCTTGACGGCGTGGACGTCGGCGACGCGCATCCCGGCGGCGAACCGCTCCCCACCGGCGGGGACGCCGGTCCACTTCCCGGAGACCGCGAGTTCCACGTCGGCGCGGATCGCGGCCAGTTCTTCGGCGGTGAGTCCCATCAGCTCTCACCTCGGGCGGCGGCAGTGGTGACGTCGACCAGGGCGGCGACGAACGCCTGCAGTCCGGTGGCGGGGATCACGATGCCCGCCGGGGTGGTTGTGACGCGGACACCGGGGCCCATGCCGGTGTCCGGGACGGGGGCGAGGCCGATGGTGCCCCCGTCGGGGCCGGTGCAGGACCAGTCCGGGACGAGGCCGCTCACCGGGCACCGCCCTGGTGCTGCTCGGCGGCGCGGGCGGTGGTGAGGAGCCAGCCGGTGACGAGGGGCAGGGCCGCGAGCGGGATCGAGCAGCCCGCGGGGCTCGTGACGACGTGGACGGCCGGGGTGCCGTCCGGGAGCGCGGACCACTTCATGCGGACGACGTCCTTGTCCGCGTCCACGTAGTGGTACCCGGTGAGCTTGCTGTACGGGCCGGGCTCCGGCTCGCCGATCTCCACCGGTCCGTGCTCGTCGGCGCCGGTGGCGCTCTGGCCGACGGTGCGCAGCTCGCGGACGAACCAGCCCGCGGCTTCGGCGGGGATCAGGCAGCCGGCCTTGCGGGTGACGATGTGGATGCCGGGGCCGAGGGCGGGGATCACGGCGGTGAACACCGCCAGCTTGTCGCCGTTGGCGTCGGTGTAGGCGTAGGCGGGCCCGCCGGTTCGGGGCGGGATGACGGCGATCAGTTCGGTGGTGCGGCCTTCGCCGTCGGTGACGCGGATCATGCGGTGCTCCGGGGTCGTGTGGTTGGCTGGGCGGGCGCCCGCCCCGGTTCGGTCGGGGCGGGCTGCCTCGTTCACGGGGTGGCGGGCTGGACGAGGAAGACGCGGTCGTGGCTGATCCAGACCTCGTCGCCCGGGCCGGGGCGCAGGCTGCCCGCGCTACCGGTGGTGCAGCGGACCTTCACCCGGTCCTTGCCGAGCTTGATGACGGGGCCGAGGATCGTGGCCTGGTAGCGGCCGGACGTGGTCCCGCCGACGGTGTCGCCCTCGTATCCGGTGCGGCCCGCGGCGTCCCGGAAGGACGGCCGGGGCGCGGGCTCCGAGGTGACGGGGAGCCGGTGCATGTGTTCCTTGCAGTCGGCGCAGCGGCGGCTCTGCCAGCGCTGCCCGTCTTCCTCGTACTCGGAGGTGATCTCCCACGACTCGTGGGGGCACGGGAGCTCCGCGCCGATCTCCTTGGCGTACTGGGCGAGGAGGGCGGCGGCCCACTCGCGGGCGTCCTCCGGGTGCGCGCCGGTCTCCTCGTAGAGGTCGACGAGGCGCTGCACCGCGGTACGGTCCGCGGCCTGCTCCTCGGGGTCCTCGTAGTGCGCCTCGACGGGCCGCCACGCGGTGACGACGATCGGGACCTCCTCGACCTCGACGGCGGTGACGGTGTCGCCGGTCCAGCCGTGGTTCTCCGGTGCGCCGCCGCCGACCTCGAAGTCCCCGAGGTCCAGCTCGGCCTCGTAGGTGACGGTGTAGGTCCGGTTGTCGCCGTCGGCGTCGCGGAACACCACGGCGCGCTCCTGGCTGTACTTGAGCGTGTAGAGCTTCTGGTCGTCGAGGATGACGTCGCCGTCGATGTCGTCCGGGCTGCCGGGCGGGACGCCGAGGGCGCCGAGCTCGGCGTGGGTGAACTCTCGGGTGATCACGGTTGGTTGTCCTCTCGGTCGGGGTGCTGCTCGGGCTGGCAGGGCGGCGTCTTGTCGCCCTGGAGGGTGTTCCAGGACTGCTCGCCGCGGGTCCACTCGGTCCACCACTGGCGGCCGTAGGGGTTCGGGCGGCGGATGGCCAGCAAGTCGCAGGCACCGCAACGCTTGCGGTGGCTGCCGACCTCGGCCCAGCGGTGGCGGGTCGCGGCGGTCACCGGCCGGCCGCCGGGGAGGTGCAACCACGTCCGGTCTTCTGGCAGGTGCGGGCGGCGAGCAGGACGTCGCCGGCGGCCACCCACTCCTGGTAGCGGGCCTCGTCGGAGGGGCGCCGCTCGTCCTCGTCGATCGCCTCCAGCCGGCGGAGGGCTTCGCCGCCGATCAGGTCGGCGCCCTCGGCGAGGATCGCGTCGCGGAACGCGACGTCCTCCGGGCGTTCGGGGGCGGTGACGGTCGGGGCGGGCGGTGCGGTGGGCTCGGGCCAGCCGAGGACGTCGCGGATCTCGTACGCCGAGTAGCGCTGCTCGGAGACGAGGCGGCCGTTCTCCCAGGTCTGGCCGGCGGCGAGGAGCGCGGCGAGGGCGTTCAGCCGGTTTTCGGTGGTCATCTTCGTGGTCTCCCTTGGTGGTTGGTCAGGCCGCCGCGTGGCGGCCTCGGGTCCGCCGGAGCCCTTCGGCGTCTCGGCGGCAGATCGCGCAGTTCGCGGAGCCGTCCGGCTGGAGGCGGAGCGCGGCGCCGAGGACGTGCCCGCGGGTGCAGGTGTCGCGGACCTCGCCCTTGCCGAGGAGGTAGCGGACCTGGAGGCGGACCTCGGTGCGCCCGGCGGCGTCGTCGAGGTGATCGGGGGTCAGGCACCCGCGGTAGCCGCACTCGGGCAGGACGCTGCCGACCGGGGCCCGGCCGTTGGCCCACTCGAAGCCGAGGCGTGCGGGGGAGGTGCAGCGGCCCCGGATCCTGAGCGTCGGGGAGCCGCCGGGCCGGTAGCGCGGGCCGTTCCACTCCATGTGGCCGCCGTCGACGAGGACCAGGTGCTCGGCCCAGCGCTCGGTGACCGACCTGGTCTTGCGGGGCTGCTTGAACTGAATGCCCGTCGCGACGCGGATCCGGCTGACGACGGTCTTGTCCACGCCGAGCTCGGCGGCGATCTGGATGTTCGTCGCGCGGCCGAGGCGGGCCACGATCGCGTCGTGCTTGCGGTGCCGGCGGGTGCGGTCGGGCAGGATCGTCGCCGGCCCGAACTTGCCGAGGCGGCGGTAGCGGCGGACGGTGTCCGTGGCGGCGCCGGTGCGCCGGTGGATCTCCGCGTTGGTGTAGCCCTCATCGAGGAGCAGCCGGATCAGCCGTCCCTGCGGGTGGTCGATCCGGCCCCGGTACTCGGCTTGCGAGACGT
This sequence comes from Streptomyces sp. NRRL S-350, assembly GCF_000719705.1. Classification (GTDB taxonomy): domain Bacteria; phylum Actinomycetota; class Actinomycetes; order Streptomycetales; family Streptomycetaceae; genus Kitasatospora. Next base: position 278,930 of record NZ_JOHO01000011.1, read on the forward strand.
CCGGGATGCCGTGGGCACGGCGGATCCGGCCGACCCGGGCACGCCCGGCGCCGGTACGGCGGGCGATCTCGGCGTTGGTCAGCCCCTGGCCGATCAGCGTCAGGATGTCGGCCTCGGGGACGTCTACGGTGCTCAACTGCGGTTTCCTCCTCTGCGGGGCTGGTCGTTGATCGGCTCGTGTGGGGTGCCGGTGGGGCTCTCGCGGCCCCGACGCCCGGGGCGGCCCCCGGGCGTCGGACCGGAGGCTGACGGGTCGTCATACGGCCTCCCGCGGGGGCCCGGTGTCCTCGCCGGCCGGGCGCACCGACGGGTGCCGGGTCCGGTTGGCGAGCGCCCGGGCCAGGGCGCGCGCGCCGTACCGCTCGGCGGCGGCCTGCTCGCCGTGCTCGTCGACCAGGGCGAGGACCATCTCGGTGGTGACGCCCTCCGGGGTCGGCGGGGCCGGGCGGCGGGCGGCTGCTCCGCACAGCAGGCAGTTGCTCGGCGCGGTCGGGTCGACCGGGCCGGCCGGGTGCCGGGCGCAGCTGTTCGTCCGGGCGGCGCCGCGCACGACGGCGACCAGGCCCCGGCAGCGGTCCAGCTTCTCGGCGATCTCACCGAGGGTGCCGTCGGTCAGCTCGTGCTGGTCCGGGATCGCGCCCAGCTCCCGCAGGGCTGCGGCCAGTGCCGGGATGTGGTCGGGGTTCATGGCCTCGCTCCTTCGTACGGGTCGGTCGTCGAACGGGTCGTCAGGGGCGGTGCGGGGGTCATCCGGTCACCGCTGCGTCGCTGGTCCCGTACCGGCAGCGCTGGCAGCAGTAGTCGTGCTCGTCGGCGGGCCGGTAGGTGCCGCCGCAGCCGACGCACGTCTGCTCGCCCTCGGCCAGGCCGCCCGCGAGCAGGCCGAGCAGCGGCCTCTGCCCAGGCACCTGGCCCTTCGCCGGCCGGGCCGGACGGCCCTCGCCGCGCACCGACGTCAGGGCGGGCCGCTGGGCGTCGTCCTGGGGCTCCCAGCCGGGGTACTCGTCGGGCTCGATGAGCTCGCCGGACGGGCCCCACAGCGGCAGGTCGGCTTCCGGATCCACCGGGGTGGCCGGAGCGGCCGGAGCAGGGGCGGCCGGGGCCGAGGCGGGCTTGTCGCCGCCCAGCACCAACGCCGCGCTCTCGTTGTCCCGGCGCAGTTGCTCGGCCCGCCGCCGTTCCTGCTCGGCCCGGCTCTCGGCCTCGCGTTCGTCCCGGAGGCACCCGCCGCAGCGGTCACGGTCCGCCCGGACGATCCGGCCCTTGCCGCAGGCGCAGACCCGCACGGCCGTCGCCTGCTCGGCCGGGGCCGCGCCAGCGGCTCCCGTGCCGAGCCCACCCGCCACCGGCTCGTTCTTCCGCTGACGAGAGATCAAATCGGTTTGGCCGTGAGCCTCGCTCGCGCGGAGGGGTTGCTGACCAACTACATCAGCCATCTCCCTGTTGTTCTCCTGGGAACCCCCTGTGTTGTTCGGACCACCGTGGTCCGAACCGGTCGTGCCACTGTGGTCCGAACTCGGTCGTGCCACTGTGGTCCGAACTTCTTCCGGGGTTCCCTGCGGAAGTTCAGGCCACTGTGGTCCGAACTCCGAGTTCGAGCCACTGTGGTCCGAACTTCCCGCCGGGGCATCGCCTTCGTCGTCCTTCGGCGTGCGAGCGGTCCCCTTGAGGTAGACCAGCGCGGCCTCCCAGTTCGGGAAGGGGCACAGCACGAGCATGTAGAGCGTCGACTTGCCCCGCTTGCTCTCACCGATGACCACGACGATCCCGGCCAGCACGCCGGCCTGGAGCATCCGGCGCATGTCCGGCTCGCGGAGCCCGCACCACTTCGCCATGTCCTGGATGCGGTACGCCTTGCCGTCCCGGTGGCGCAGCTCGCCGCTCTTGTGCGCCACGGCGCGGAGCTGGGCCATCACCCCCGCGAACTTGTACTTCTTCAAGGCAGCGGGCATCGCGGGAGTCCAGTGCTGCAACAGCCTCAGGCCGAAGGTGTGCACGGGGCACCCGTCCTTCTGCTGCTGATCTGCATTGGTGCTCAAGGGGTCGATTCCTCTGCTTGGGCTGGGCGGTGGGCAGTAGGGCGGGGTCACTCGCCGGGGAGCCTCGCGGGCGGCGGCGGGGCCGGCCTGGGGAAGCTCCCCGGTGCCGCCAGCAGTTCCGCGAGGGCCGCCACGAATCCCGGGTCCGCCTGAGCGTGGATCAGCTCAGCGGCGTCCCTGACGTCTCCATGCAGCGGAAGGCGCACGTACGCCGGGCCCCGGACGCTCTGCGTGTTGAAGCGGGGGCGCTCGTTCCGCAGGGCGGTCCGCTCCGGTTCCACCGCCGAGCCGTACGCCCCGTAGAAGGACAGGGCGATGTACTCCGCCAGCGACCACCACTTCGAATCGCGCCGGTGGGCCTTGAGGCGGGTCGACACCGTGGAGGTCTGGCCGATGTAGAGGGCCTGGCGGCTGGCGTCGTACACGCGGTAGAGCACCGCTGCGCACTGGGCGCCGTCAGGGATGTGCAGCGAGGCCACCGGGTCCTCGCGGTCCAGCCGTTGGAGCGGCATGTGCACCGGCATCCAGGCAGGCGTATCCGCGTTCTCGATCATGCTCGAATTGTACAACACGACGCATACGCAAGTACGACGGACATTCACGTCCGCCGGGCAGGCATGTACGCTTGCGTTATGAGTCAGTCGCAGGAAGACCGCATGGGCGTATCCGACGCCCGCGCCAACCTCACCGAGGTCATCGCCAAGGCACGGCTGCTGGACCAGCGCATCGTGCTCACCCGCCGGGACAAGCCCCAGGCCGTCCTCGTGTCCCCCGAGTTCTACGAGCGCGCCTTGGCGGCCCTCGGTGAGAAGCCCGAGGGCCAGGCCGACTGACTCTCCGCACGCCACAGGCCGCCCCCAGCGAGGGCGGCCGTTTCGGCATGTCCTGGTGCTCACCGGCGGTTGAGCTGGCGCGGGATGCCCATGCCCTCGCGGCGCGCCGCGACCTCCAGGGCCGCCCACCGGCGGTCGAGCTGGCGGCGCTCCTTGGGCGTGAGCCGCACCGCCCGGTCGATGACCTGGACGACGACGGCCGCCGAGCAGATGAAGGTGTCGAAGGCGTCCTCGGTGCTGCGCACCACCTCGCCCTCGGGCTCGACCCGGTACAGGTCGCCGAGCCACCGCATCGAGGCGTAGTAGCGGGCGTACAGCTTGTCCGTGCTGATGTAGACCTTGTCGGGCTGGCCGGTCGGCGGTTCGCTGAGTCGACCGTCGGGCAGCCGGATCTGCACGCCGGCGGCGCGGGCCTTGCACTCCGGGCAGTTCGGGTGCGCGATCAGGGGCGGCTTGGGCACGAGCCGGTCGCCGACCTGGAGGCCGGCCGCCCCGCCGTGGAAGTAGCGGGTGCGGGTGTCGTTCGTCATCAGGGCTCCGGAACTGGCGGGGCCCGGGCACCACGGCGGTGCCCGGGACGGGGACTTCGGGGAGGGCCGGACGGCCGGGAGCCGGCCGCCCGGCCGGGCTACTCCGCGGCCGGGCGCTTCTCGTGCGACCCGCGCGCACCGCCGCGGTTGCGGAAGGTGACCTTCATGTCCCCGAGGAGGCGGTGCATCGCGCCATAGGACAGGTCGTAGGTCTCCGCGAGGGACCGGATCGACGCGCCGCCGTCGTACGACTTCGCGGCGGCCTTGCCGACCTTCTCGCGCTTCTCGCCGGTCAGCCGGTTGTACTTCTTCGGCCCGGGACGGGCGACGCCAGCGTTCGACATGGGTGGTGTCCTCTTCTCTTCTACTGGGGAGGCCGGCCCGCCGGGGGGCGGGACGACCACGGGTGCGTGTTCCAGCCCCGACCCGGGCCGGACTTCCAGGTAGGGGCGCTCACCGGGCCGCCGGGCCGGGCAGCCGGTCCAGGGCGTCGCCGAGCTCGTCCGCGATGCCGCGGCGGCGGTCGGCGAGCTCCGGCGCGTCCGGCTCGACCACCGCGGCGCCCAGCAGCAGGCAGTCGACGATCTCGACCACCTCCGCCACACCGAGGCCCTTCACGGTCGCGGCCATCTCGGCTTCTCCTCACATCTCGTCGGGTAGGGCTGTCCTCGAGTACGCGGCGACCTGCGCCGCGACGTTCTTCGCGGCGGCCCGCTCGGCGCACACCTTGTGAGCCGGCCGCCGTTCCTCGTCCCGCAGGTGGGTCAGGTCCCCGCAGTACCGGCAGGGCGCGACGCGGTCCGACCAGTGCCGCGCGGCCCGCCAGTCCAGGAGCACGGACTGGGCGGGCGGCTCAGGCGGCCGCCGCCGTGGCGAGGGCACGCGCCCCCTCCTCGTCGTCGTCGCCGTCGGCCTGGTCCTCGCCGTCGTCCTGCTCGGCCTCCTCGGTGACCGGCGGGATGTACGGGCGGCCGTCCGCCACCGCGGCGGCCCACTGGGCGGCGTCCGGGCGGCGCTTCACGAGCGCGCGCCGCTCCGGCTCGGACATGCCGCCCCACACCCCGTGCCGCTCGCCCCGCTCCAGGGCGCCGGCGAGGCAGCGCAGCGACACCGGGCACACGCTGCACTCGGCCTTGGCCTCCTGGATGTCGGCCGCCGTATCGCCGAAGAACAGGTCGGGGTACTCGGAGTCCCGGCACACCGCCTTCTCCGACCAGTGCGCGGGCCGCGGCAGGTTGTCCGGCGCGTACTTGTTCCGCCTCGACATCAGGACACCTCCCCGCCGTGTCCGGACACCGGCCCACGGCCGTGTCCGGACACGCCCCGGACAGTGTCCGTGCAGGTCATCGGGTACTCGGCGGACGGCATCCGCCGCCTGTCCGGACATCCGCGCGCGCTGCGGACACGCCTGTCCGGACACCTTGCGTACGTCCGGACATCGCTGTCCGGACGTGTCCGGGCCGGTGTCCGGACCGTCCGGACGATCAGCAGCACGCTGACGACGACGGCGACCGGCGCCCACCACGGCCAGATCGCGACGGCCGAGATCCCGACGAAGACCAGGTCGATCAGCCGCACGACGTCACCCCCGCCTGCTGCTCCTCCGCTTGCAGCCACCAGCGCGTCACCGTCCGGTCCGCGACGCCGATCCGCTCGGCGATCGCCGGCCCGGGCACGCCCGTCCGCGCCGCCTCCACCACGGCGTACCGCTGCTCCTCCTCGGACAACTCCGGGCACGGGCCGCGCATCGACAGCGCCCGCCGCACCGCGACCAGGTCGACGCCCCGGTGCCACGTCGCCCCCTCCGGGACCTCCCACCACATCGGCCGGCTGGCGCTCACTGGCACACCCCGCCCGGCGTCAGCCGCCACAGGCGGATCGTGCAGCCTGCGGTGTCCAGCACCCCGGGGACCGCCGGGTGGTCGGTGACGTACCGCTTCTCCAGCCGCACGTAGCCGACCAGCAGCGCGTCGTCCCGGTACACCTGAGCCGTCGTCAGCGCGTCCTCCGTGCTCCGCGCCAGCTTGCTGAGGTCAGGGGTGACGTCCGGCATGAGCGGCGCCGACGGGCGCAGCAGCTCCGAGTTCCGGCCGGTGCCGTAGTGCCCGCGCGGCCTCGGGAAGCTGAACACCATCTCGGCCAGCAGCGGCCCGGACAGCGTCACCAGGCCCGCCCGCCGCCGGGCGGCCGACGCCGTCCACGCCACCGCGTCCCGCCACGGCTTGACCTTTGCCGACGACTCGATCATCCGGCCGCCGCCCTTGTGCGTCTTCGAGCCCTGCGGCCCCGGCAGGCCGACCACGGCCACCTCGAAGACCGGCGCCCACGGCGGCGGCGTCGGCGCCCACAGCGCCGTCGGCGCGACCGGCGCGGCGGCCTCCTCCGTCGGCTGCCCGGTCACGTCGAACATCGGGATCGTGTCGATGCTCACCGGCCGCCCTCCTCGCCGATCGCGGCCTGCGGGGCCTCCGCCAGCGGCATCACGGCCGCCGTCTCGGTGAGCGCCTGGCCGTCGCCGGCCGGGGGAACCACCGCCACCGGGATGACCGCCGCCGGGATCCCGCCGAGCACCTCCACCACGGGCAGGACCGCCGTCGGGGCCTCCGACGCCGGGACCGGGGACAGGGCGTCGTCCACACGCCCGGTGCCCTTCTCGGCGACGACCGGCGGGGGGAGCAGCCGAATTCCCGTCAGGACGACGTCCTCCACCGAGCCCGGCAAGTTCGTCATCACCGCCAGCGGCCGACCGACCAGCTCCTCCGCCGTCAGCTCCGTTGCCACGAGGAGCTGGTCGAGCAGCACCGTCACCAGCTCCGGGCCGATCGCGTACACCATCACCTCGGCCGTGCGGGTCGTCGAGTCGACCGCGACGACCGACGCCGCCGACTCGACCCGCTCCTCCTCCAGCGCCCGCAGGTAGACCGCGCCGAGCTCGGTCAGCTCCGGGTGCGACCCGACCATGCCGACGAACCGGCGGGCGGCCAGCGCGAACACCTGCTCCTGCGACTCGACCGGGTCGCCGAGGTCAGCGACCAGGCGCAGCACCTCGACCTGGTCGTCCGGGAGCCGACGCTCCTCGTCCAGGGCGAGCTGCGTCACCCGCAGCCGCCCGGCCCGCCACGCCGCGGTGCCCGGCGTCTCCTCGCTGCTGCACGGGCACCCGGCGACCGTGGCCCGGGTCTCCGGGGCGGCAGTGCACCCCAGGCACTCCAGGATGGTCGTCGCGCCCCGCGCGCACAGGGCCTCGGTGCAGCACTCGCAGTGCTCGCACTCCTTCCGCGCGGGCCGAACGTACTCAGGACCGAACGTCTCCACGCTCATCGCGCGCCTCCAGGGGTAGTGGTGTGCCCGCAGTCCCAGCAGCGCCGGGAGCCGTCCAGGCTCACCGCGTGCGCGGTCCGGCGCCCCTCGCGCGGGCAGTCGAAGAAGTCGGCCAGTTCGAGTTCGGCCTCCGGCAGCACCAGCACGCGGCCTCGCGCCCGCACCGGCACCGGCGCCATCCGCATCGCCCGGCGGGCAGGCAGCACCAGGACAGCCAGCAGGAACAGCACCGCGCCGACCGTCACCATCCCGACGACGGCGAACGCCCCGGTGGCCGTCATGCCGCCACCCCCGCCGGGATCAGCGGCCACTCGGTGCGCACCGTGTCCGCCCGCCGACCGTCACCGTCCTGGCGCCGGAAGTACGACGCCAGGGACAGCGCCTGGGACCGCGCCCACCCGACCTGCATCTCGTGCAGCCGGTCCGGCTCGATCCGACCCAGCCACTGGTGCCGGTGGGCGAGTTGCAGCGTCACCTCGACCGCGGCCAGGGCGTCGGCGTCCGCGTGGTGCGCGCCGTGGTGCTGCACCTCGTAGTGGCGGCACAGCATGCCCAGCGTGCGGGGGCCCGTCCGGTACGGGTCGACCTGCTTGTCCAGGACCCGCAGGTCCAGGATCAGCGGCCGGTACTCCCGCTCCGACAGCGGCACAACGCCGTGCCGCCGGGCCTCCCGGTCCAGCAGCGACAGGTCGAACGGCGCGTTCATCGCCACCAGCGGCCGGCCGTCCTGCGCGCACTCGGCCAGCGCGGTGACGATCTCCTCCACGACCCGGGCGGCCGGATCGCCGGACTCCCGCGCGACCTCCGTCCGGATGCCGTGGATCGCCGATGCCTGCTCCGGGATCACCGCCCCGTCCAGGTCCGACAGCCAGGTGCGCGTCCTCACCGGCCCGCCCCCGCCGAGGTGCAGCACGCACCCCGTCACGATCCGGTCCGTCTCCACGTCCACGCCGGTGCTCTCCAAGTCGAAACCAGCGAGCGGGCCGTTCGGCCATGGCCCCGGCGACTGCTTCTTCGTGGGCAACTCGTTCTCCTCCTCACGGTTGACGCCCGAGCCCCGGGCCCGACGAGCGGGCCCGGGGCAGGCAGGGAAGGGGCTGGGTCAGCGGCGTGCGGGCTTCCGGCCGCCGCGCGGCCTCTTGGGCTTCGAGCGGCCCGGCTTCTTCGCCACCCACGGCGTCACCGGCACTGCCGGGACGTCCTGACCGGCCTCCGCCGCCGCGGCGGCCTGCTCGGCCTCGGCGACGAGCACCTGGTCCGCCCCGGTCGGCGCGTGGAGGATCTGCACCTGCCCGGCGTCACCGGCGTCCTCCGCCGCGGTGAGCATCCGCAGCTCCGGGCTGGTCGGCACGACCTTCGCCAGGCGGCGCAGCGCCGTCTTCGCCCACATGTCGTCGAAGTGCGTGTGCCAGAAGCTGTCCTTCGCGCCGTTCTCCTCGGCCCGCCGGTACGCCTCGCTGTACTCGTCGCGGACCGCCTCGGCCTCCTCGCGGTTCAGCACGACGACCTGCGACCGGGAGCCGTTGAGCATCCACGCGAAGGCGTAGGCCAGGACGACCGGGCCGCGCTTCGCCAGCGGCTCCTTGACCTCGGGCTTGTGCACCAGGTCGAGCGGGGACGGGGCGGTCGGCTCGAAGGCGAACTCGTCGTGCTCCCGCACGAACCCGACGTGCACCGACCCGACCCGGCCCGAGCGGTACATCAGGTCGATGTAGCCGCGGTACATCGGCACCCACACCGCCAACGGGCCGTCCGCCTTGAGCACCGAGTGCACGCCGTCCGGCACCAGGCCGAACTGAGCGGCCGTCAGCACCGACTGGAGCAGCGACGCCGGCGTGCACCGGGCCAGCCCCGGCAGCGCCGCCTTCACCGCCGCCAGGAACACGGCGGGCTCGATGCAGTCCGGCAGGGCCGCGGTGATGTCCTTGCGGTACCGCTCCAGCCAGCCCATCACCACGTCGGCGGCCTGGCCGCCGTCGGCCTGCTGCGCGGCGTGCAGCTCCTCCGCCGTGGCGCCCTCCACGACCTCGACCACGGGGGCCGGGACGGTGGGCGCGGTGGCCGCCTTCACGCGGTCCTTGAGGGACAGAGCCATCGTCAGATCTCCTTCGTGGGGACGCGCAGCGTGCGGGCCCGGTAGGCGGCGTACAGCTCGGGCTGCTCGACCTTGAGGCGGTCGACGTCCAGCTCTTCGACGGTGCGGACGTACTCCGCGGCGAGCTCCGGGTGCTCCTTGGCGAAGCGCGACCCGGCGAAGGTGCCGTTGGCCTTCCACGTCCAGGCCACGGACTTGCCGACCTTCACGGTCTCGGCGGCGCCAGCCACCAGGCGCATCTCGTTCTCGACGGCCGCCAGCTCCGCGCCGAGGGCCTTCTCCTTCTCCTTGAGCTCCGCCCGGCGGGCCCGCAGAGCCTTCGCCTTGGCCATGTCGACCTCGGCGATGTCGTCCGGCTTCACCTTCCACAGGCGGCCCAGCAGGTTCTTCGTGTCCTCCAGGCCGTCCGGCGGCGGCGGGAAGCCCTCCACCACGTGCCGCTGGAACCAGCGCCCGCAGTGCTCGACGATGTCGCCGATCAGCTCCTGGTCGCGCTCCAGCCGGTGGTAGCGCAGCTTGTTGCCGCCGACCAGCGCCGCCACCCAGGCGTGCGACCAGCCGCCGACGGCCATGTACCAGTACGACTGGAGAGCCGGGCCGTCGGGGACGCCGTCCTCCCAGTCGTCGATCTGGAACTCGGAGCGGTTCTTGCACTCCAGCGGCGCGACGACCAGGCCGGTCGCCGGGTCGAGGACGTACCGGTCGACGTTCGCCCGCATCCACGAGTGCTCGACGTGGACCAGCGTCCCCGGTGGCATCCCGATCGGCAGCCCCGAGCGCTTCGCGAACAGCCGGGCGATGAAGTCTTCGATTTCGCGGCCGACTTCGGCGTACTCGGTGTCGACGTCGCCGGCCACCTTCCGGCCGTGCTTGGCCTCGAAGACCCGGCGCGGGCTGTTGTACTTCCCGGCCAGGCCGAGGATCGCGGCGACGTCGCTGCCGCCGATCCCGGAGCGGCGCACCGCGTGCCACTCCTCCTCGGGCGCGCCGTTCGGCAGCAGCAGGCGGGCGGTCGGAGCGTCCAGGCGCTCGACGGTCTCGCCGGCGAGGTTGAACAGCGGGGTCTCCAGGACGGCGGTCATCAGCCGATCACCTCGACCGGCCGGGACGGAGGCGCGACAGGCAGCGGCCGCAGCCGGGCCTCTCGCAGCACCGCCGCGAACATGTCCACGTGGCCGCAACCGTTGGTCCAGGTGTCGACCCCGTACCAGGCGCCGTCCTCGCAGGTCCAGTTCGGCCTGACGGTGTCCCAGCCGCGCGGGCCGCCGCACTCGGCGCACGTCGCGGCGATCGTCACGGTGACGACCTCCAGGCCGACGTAGCCGCGGGTGCCGTCGCCGCGGTCGGCGACCCGGACGGTCATCCGGTCGGGCAGCGGCGCCACCGGCTCGCCGTGGCCGATGTACCGCACCCAGACCGACTCCTGGTCCCCGGCGGGGGCGGCGTACGCCTCCCAGGCACCGGCAGGCTGGTACGCCGGGTAGTTCGGGAGGCGGCCGGAGCTGATGTTCCGGGCGACGGACTTGGCGGTCAGGCTGCTCGGGAAGTTCCCGGCGAAGGTCCACTTGCCGGGCAGCGCCCGCGCGGCGGCCGCGGCGGCGGCGTGGTCGTTTCGGGTGCGTCCCATCACCGGCCGCCCTTCCGGGTCTGGCGCGGCAGGGCGGAGAGGGCGGCCCGGGCGGGCTGCTGGGACGGGTGGCGCAGGGGCGCGCAGAGGCGGCAGCCCGCCGCCCGGTGCGCCGCGTGCGCCCCCTCGGGGTGGTCGTGGCTTCCCGAGTGATCTGTACTCTGGCTCACTGTTCCTCGATTCCGAGAGTTGAGGGACTGGTGACAGGGCTGCCTGTCGACCCGGCACGGTCCGGGCGGCCCTGTTGCCGTCATCCGGCGTGGCGATTCCTGGCCCTGGAGGGGCGGAGGGCGCGGAGCCGGTCGGCGGAGGGGTTGTCGTCGGCCGGCGGCGCGACGACGGTCAAGTGCCGCACCTCGGCGGGGACTTCGACGGTGAACATCTCCTGCATCGCGCGGAGATCGCACTCGCAGAAGGAGATCGACCCGCCGACCTTCATGTGGGGCAATTTCTTGATCTGGTCGCGCAGGAAGCGGGCCTTGCACCGCAGCTTCGCGGCGGCCTCGTCGCAGTCGTACGCCTGCACAACTACGCATGTGCAGTGCGGTCGTTGACGCCGCATCAGGACTTCGAGCCGTTCTGCGGAGCCGGTTTCTTGGCTTCCAGGACGACCATGGGGCAGCCCAGCGCGTCGGCCATGGCCTTGAGCCGGGGAGGGGTGGCGTTGCGGCGGCCGGCCTCGATGTCGCACATCAACTGCTCGGAGATCCCGAGCTGAGCCGCCAGCGCCCGCTTCGTCAGCCCGGCCTTCTCCCGGGCGTAGGTCACGGCCGCGGGGGCGTGGTTCATCGGGGCACCCCGTGGGCGCCGCTTCGACGGGTGATCCATAGCTGCACGCTAGCGCGTAGTAGCGCTAGTAGCAACTACTTCAAGTTAGTGGCGCTAGTCGGGGCGTGACTACGCCTTCGCGCGACACAAATGCGCCTTAGCGCCTAGCCCTAGTAGCGAAGTAGCGCGTAGTACTGCGAAACTGAGCTACATGGACATGAGCACGCGACCCGCCCCACCCCCGGAGGCCGCGGCCCTCAAGGCGGGGCTCAGCCGCTCCGGGCTGACGGCCAAACAGGCCGCGCTGGAGTCGGGCCTCAGCGACGCCAGATGGCGGCAGATCGTCAGCGGCTACCAGTCAGTTGGGGGCGTCCCCGTCCCCGTGAAAGCCCCGACGGAGACCCTCGCCCGGATGGCGCTCACCGTCGGCGTCACCCCGGACGAACTCCGGGAGGCCGGCCGCCACGACGCCGCCGACGAGCTAGCGCGACTACGCCCCGCGCGCCCCCAGGGCCCCGGCCTGGAAGCGACGCGCCCGACCATCAACGCCGTCGCCACCCTGCTGGCCGGCCTCCCGCCAGAAGCTCAAGACGAGGTTCTGCGCCTCATCGGCAGGGAGGTACCCGACCGACCCGGGCAAGACAACGGTCGGGAGCACTGGAAGCACACCGCCTGAGCGAAGGTCACGGAATGGTCACATTCTGTTTCTTCTCGTGAAAGTGCGCATATGCCGCGAGAAGGATTGGCCCCTCTTAAAGCACCCGAACGAACCAAAGGGGCCAACGTGGTGCACCTGGCTGACGTCGTCCTGGCTGCAATCCTCGGGGCTGCCGTCCTCGCAATCGTCCTACTGGCCCGCTCGCACGCCCGTCACGCGAAGTTGATCAACGAGCTCCGCGCCGAGGTGACCGCCCAGAAGATCCTGGCGCTCACCTCGGCCGCCGCTCTCCCCGCAGCCACCGCTGGAGGCGAGGGCGAGATCACCGAGCCCTGCACCTCCCGCGCCAAGGCCAAGGGCCACCTTGCGCTCGTCGCCCACGAAGCCGACGCCGCCCCCGCCGTGCCCCGCCACCGGCTCCGCGCGTCCTGGGCAGCCCGGCGCCGCGCCCTCACCGTCGGCGTCACCGCCGCGACCGTCCTCGTCGGCGGCACCGCCGCCGCCATCGTCACCACCGGCACCACCGGGCGCCCCGCCGACCCCTCCTCGGTCACCGTCCCGGCCGCCCCGCCCGCCCCCGGCAAGAAGAAGCAGCCGCCGATGGACTCCCGCAGCACCGAGGCCGACGAGTGCGAGCACGACAAGCCCAGCACGCAGGTCCCCGAGGCCACGCCCGCACCCTCCATGTCCAGCGACAGCAGGCCCCGCCTGGCCGCGACCCGCGCCCACCAGGCGGACGGCCAGGTGCGCCACCCGAGGCTCCGCGCCGCCACGCCGGCCAGACAGACGCTCCGGGCCTCCGGAACCCTCCGTGCCCCGGCGCTCGGGCTCGCAAGCTGACGGCACCGCACGCAGAAGGGCCCCGGCGCGCACCGCGCCGGGGCCCTTCGCCCGCTCACACCTCCGCGCTGGCCGCCGCCGGATTGCTCCCACACTTCTCCAGCGCCTCGACCCGGGCCCGCCCGTACGCTTCCAGCACCGCGTCCCGGTCCGTTCCCCACGCCTCGGCGGTCGTCGCGCCGGTCGGCCGCCACTCCGCCTGGGGAATGCCGAGTTCGTCGGTGAAGCCGTCCTCCCAGTCCCAGAAGAAGCGCCCCACCGGCTCGCTCACGGCGGAGGGCAGCACGTACTCCGAGCCGTCACGGCGGTACATCGCCGGTCCGACGTACCAGACCTGCTCCCGCTCCGGCATCTCGGAGCGCACCGCGTTCAGCCCGCCCGGCACCTGGCGCGTCCACCAGGCCGCCGACCACACCTCGACCCGGGCCGGCTTGCCCCGGTCCACCTCCCACTGCGCCGCGACGGCCTGGGCGTGGCCCAGGTCCCAGAACCCGAGCGGGCGCCCGTCCACGTGCACCGCGTACACCCGCCGCCCGTCGCCCTGCTCCGGCGGGACCGGCGCGACGTCCGCCACCACCTGGCTCCCGGCGGGGCGGTGCCCGGGGCCGCGGCCGCCGGACAGCGCCCACTCGACCGTCTCCATGGCGTCGTCGTCCGCCTGCGGCAGCAGATGCCCGTACGTGTCCGACGTCGTCTGGATGGACTCGTGGCCCAGGCGCCGCTGCACGTAGGTCAGGCTCCGGCCCGCGGTGATCAGCGCCGCCGCGTGGCCGTGCCGCAGGTCGTGGATCCCCGGGTCCTTGTCCGGGTCCAGGCCGACGGACTCCACCAGCGCCGCCGCGGTCAAGAACTCCTCGAACTTCGCGAACATCTCGGCGCTGTCCTCGTCGGCGCCCATCCCCACCGGCGAGTCGTAGCCGAGCAGCGCCAGCTCGTGGAACTCCACCGTGCTGGCGTCCCACTTCCTCTTCGCCTTGTCGACCGCCGCGATCCACCGGTCGTAGAACGTCGAGTACGGCAGGCGGTCGCCCTCGCCGTTGTGGAACAGCAGAGCGCCCGGGGACAGCTTGAGGAAGCCCGACTCGACTAGCTCGCGCCAGATCGTCTCGGGCAGCCTGATGACGCGCCTCGACGCCTTGCTCTTGGGCGTGCCGAGGTAGTAGCCCTTCTCCGGCGCCCACTTCCACGCACGGGCCACCCGCACCTTGACCTTGCCGTCCCGCGGGTCGCGGAAGATGTGCCGGCGCGTCAGCGCGGACAGCTCTCCCCAGCGCAGGCCGGTCGCGTACCCCAGCCGCACGAGCAGCTTGTCCTCCGGCCGCTGGAGCTCGCCGACGATCGCCTCGACCTCGCGCGGCGTCAGGTAGCACCGGTCCTCGTCGTCGGAATCCTCGTCCGCGTCCACACCGGAGTCGTCCGTGCGCGGCAACGACACCAACTTGAACGGGTTCCTCGACCGGAGCGGCGGCTCCTCGTTGGTGGCCTCCTCCAGGATCGACGACACCAGCCCGTGGATGTTCCGCAGCGTCTTCGGCGACATCGGCTTCTGCGTCGCGCCCCGCCACACCATCGTCTTCGACAGCACGAGGTCCCAGGCCGCCACCGTCGACTTGGAGAAGTCGGCGGCGGAGCGGATGTCGCAGTTCCCGAACGTGGGGAAGGCGTAGGTGCGCAACTCCCTGATGCACTGCTGCTTGTACTTCCCGCCGACCCCGCCCCGGCGCTCGATCGACGCCAGCGCGTACGTCTCGAAGCGGTACTGCTCGGCGTCCTCCTCGGGCTCCGCCGCCGACTCGACCGGGTCGACGTACCCGACGCCCTTCACCCAGTTCTTGGGCCACTGCCAGCCGGCCGCCTCGACCTCGTCCCGGAACACGCCGGCACCGGGCTCGTCGGTGAACGACTCGGACTGCCAGGGCCCGGTGCCGCCCAGGCGCCACTTCACCTGGTACGAGATGACCTCGCCGGCCCTGTTCTTGCGGGGGTAGACGCCTTTCATGGCGCCTATGTTCCCGCAATGTTCCCGCGCGCAAAGGCAGGATCGCCACTTTCAGGCCGTTCTGCCTGATCAGGGGCGGTGTGGAGCTAAGTGCCCGGAGCCGGACTCGAACCGCCACCCTGAGCCTAGTCTCCCGACTCACCCTTTCGCATGTCTCCATCCACGGAAGTTGTCATGTTTCCATGCTATCTGACGAATAGTTCGGGATTTGGTCACGAAGGATAGTGGTTCCGGCCACCGCCGTGCCACCGGCCCCACCTCAGGGTTCCCGTCATACCGCAGGAGGAGGGGGCTGCCGCCGAGTACGCCCAACGGTGGTCGGACCAACCGTCCGGCGGAGCGACGTCAAACCATGATCACGTCACGGAGCATGGAGGTACAAGTCCACGAGCCTGAGGAGTTCCCCGTGACCACGTCGACCGCAACCGCCGTCCGAACCGGCCGGGCGGCCGCCCGCGCCACCGGCCTGAACAAGGTCTACGGGGAGGGGGAGACCCGCGTCGTCGCCCTCGACGACGTCACGGTGACCTTCCCCCAGGGCGAGTTCACCGCCATCATGGGCCCCTCCGGCTCCGGCAAGTCCACCCTCATGCACTGCATGGCCGGCCTCGACACCGTCAGCTCCGGCTCCTCCACCATCGGCGACACCGAACTCGTCGGCCTCAAGGACAAGCAGCTCACCCAACTGCGCCGCGACCACATCGGCTTCGTCTTCCAGGCGTTCAACCTCCTCCCCACCCTCACCGCCCTGGAGAACATCACCCTCCCGATGGACATCGCCGGCCGCAAGGTCGACCAGTCCTGGCTCGACCGCGTCGTCGACACCGTCGGCCTCTCCGGCCGCCTCAGCCACCGCCCCTCCCAGCTCTCCGGCGGCCAGCAGCAGCGCGTCGCCTGCGCCCGCGCCCTCGCCGGCAAGCCCGACATCATCTTCGCCGACGAACCCACCGGCAATCTCGACTCCCGCTCCGGCGCCGAGATCCTCTCCTTCCTGCGCAACTCCGTGCGCGAACTCGGCCAGACCGTCGTCATGGTCACCCACGACCCCGTCGCCGCCTCCTACGCCGACCGCGTCGTCTTCCTCGCCGACGGCCGCATCGTCGACGAACTCCACGCGCCCACCGCCGACACCGTCCTGGACCGCATGCGCCGCTTCGACGCCAAGGGCCGCACCAGCTGACACGGCGACAGCCCGCAGCCCGCCACCACTGACGCATCCCAGGACACCCCATGTATCGCACCGCACTGCGCAACGTGCTGGCCCACAAGGGCCGACTGCTGATGACGGCGCTCGCCGTCATGCTCGGCACCGCCTTCGTGGCGGGCACCATGGTCTTCTCCGACACCTTCGGCAAGGCCATGCGGGACAGCAACTCCAAGAGCTACTCGGACGTCTCCGTCCAGCTGGTGGACCGCGCCGCCGGTTCCGGCGCCAGCGCCAAGCAGAAGAGCGAGAGCGGCTCGGCCGCGCTCACCGACGCCACCCTCCAGCAGCTGACCGACCTCCCGGGCACCGGCGTCGCCCGCGGCGTGGTGAGCGGCTTCACCGGCGTCGCCGACCACAAGGGCAACCTGATCGGCCAGTTCTGGGCCGCCCGCGGCGCCAACTTCGCCCCGGGCCAGGACGGCAAGGACCAGCGCTACCCGATGGCCGAGGGCCAGGGCCCGAAGAACGGCAAGGAGGTCGCGCTCGACCGAAGGACCGCCGACAAGGCGGGCTACAAGGTCGGCGACACAGTGCGGGTCGCCGCCAACGGCCCGGTGGTCGAGGCGAAGCTCACCGGGGTCTTCACCACCGACGACCCGGTGGTGAGCACCGGCGGGACGCTCACCCTGTTCGACAAGGCCACCGCCCAGCAGCTGCTGCTGGAGCCCGGCCGCTACAGCAGCATCGTGCTCACCGCCAAGCCCGGCACCTCCGAGGACGCGCTGCTCGCCCAGGTCCAGGCCAAGGTGCCGGCGGGCCACCAGTTCGACGTCGAGACCGGCGCCAAGCTCAAGGCGGACGAGCAGGAGATGATCGCCAAGGGCACCGACAGCATGCGCACCATGCTGCTGGTCTTCGCCTTCATCGCGCTCTTCGTCGGCATCTTCATCATCGCCAACACCTTCACCATGCTGGTCGCCCAGCGCACCAAGGAGCTGGCCCTGCTGCGCGCCATCGGCGCCAGCCGCAAGCAGGTCACCCGCTCGGTGCTGGTCGAGGCCCTGCTGATCGGCACCGTCTCGGCGGTGGCCGGTCTGGCCGCGGGAGTCGGGATCGGCGCCGGGATGCAGTCGCTGATCGGCAACCTGAACGAGAACATGCCGAGCGGTTCGCTGGTGGTCAAGCCGCTGACCGTCGTGGTGACGGTCGTGGTCGGCGTCGTGGTGACGGTGCTGTCCGCCCTCCTGCCGGCCCTGCGCGCGGCTCGGATCGCGCCGGTGGCCGCAATGAGCAGCGGCGACCAGCCCGCCTCCCAGAAGAGCCTGGTGGTCCGCAACACGATCGGTTCGCTGCTCGCCGCCGGCGGTCTGGCCCTGATCGGCTACGGCGCCTCCACCGGCGACACCAGCGGCCGGCTGCCGGTCGGCCTGGGCGCCTTCCTGGCCCTGATCGGCGTGTTCGTCCTGCTGCCGCTGCTCTCCCGCCCGGTGGTCGCGCTGATCGGCCCGCTGCTGCGCGGGCTCGGCGGCACCCCGGGCAAGCTCGCCCAGCAGAACGCGGTGCGCAACCCGCGCCGCACGGCGGCCACCGCCGCTGCGCTCACCATCGGCCTGACCCTGGTCACCGGTCTGACCGTGATCGGCGCCTCGGTGTCCGACGTGGTCGACCGGGCCGTCACCAGCTCGATGAAGGCCGACTACATCGTCTCGGCCGCCAACGGCATGAACCTCTCCGACCAGGTGCCCGCGCAGGTCGCCAAGGCGCCCGGGGTCGCGGCCTCCTCGCCGATGACCGCCGCCTACTGGGAGCTCGACGGCACCACCAAGTCGATCACCGGCCTGGACGCAGCGAGCTTCGACCAGCTGGTCGAGGTCAAGCTGACCAGCGGCTCCGCCGCCGCGCTCGGCAAGGGCCAACTACTGGTGGACGAGGACGTCGCCAAGAAGTTCAACGTCACCGCCGGCTCCACGATGAAGGTCTCCTACCCGGACGACTCCACCGGTCAGCTGACCGTCGGCGGCGTCTACCGGACGGGCGGCATGCTCGGCCCGGTCCTCATCGACAACAGCGAGGTCGCCAAGCACGAGCCGAAGCCGTACATCTCCGACGTCCTGGTCAAGGGCAAGGACGGCGCCACCGACACGCTCAAGCAGTCGCTCAAGGACGCCACCGGCGCCAACCCGGTGATCGGGGTCAAGTCCAGGCAGGACGTCCGCGACGACTTCAGCCAGACCATCACGTTCGCGTTGAACCTGATGTACGGGCTGCTGGGGATGGCCGTCCTGATCGCGATCCTCGGTGTGATCAACACGCTGGCGATGTCGGTCTTCGAGCGCAAGCGCGAGATCGGGATGCTGCGGGCGATCGGCCTGGACCGCAGGGGCATCAAGCGGATGGTCCGGCTGGAGTCCGTGGTGATCTCGCTGTTCGGCGCCGGCGTCGGCCTGCTGCTCGGCTGCTTCATCGCCTGGGCGATCAACGGCACCCTGAAGTCGAGCCTGTCCGGCCTGACGACCGTCCTGCCGTACGGCCAGCTGGCGCTGTTCCTGGCGCTGGCCGGGGTGGTCGGCCTGGTCGCCGCGATCTGGCCGGCCCGCCGGGCGTCCAGGCTGGACATCCTGTCGAGCATCAAGACCGACTGACCCCGGCCGCAGACGCCGGACAGGCCCCAGCGGTCACAGAGAGAGCCCCTGCCGGACCCGGCAGGGGCTCTTCTACTGCTGTACTCCGCCCGGTCGCACGGCCGGCTGAGCACCACGGAGGTCGTGGTCCGGCGACACTGCCGGGCGGAGGGCCTCCGACTCATACCCCGGTGCTCCCACACCGGGGTCTCAGTCGCCTACTTGCTCGCGAGTTCCTTGTCGGCGGCCGGCTTGGCGGCCTCGACGGGCTTGGTGGGCGGGGTGACCTCCTGGATCGGAAGCTGCGGCTTCTCCATCTGGGAGAGGCCGACCATCTCGCGCTTCAGGAACATCGCGAGGGTCCAGTCGGTGAAGACGCGGACCTTGCGGTTGAAGGTCGGCACCATCGCACCGTGGTACAGGCGGTGGAACCACCAGGCCGGGCGGCCCTTCAGCTTGTACTTGCCGAAGAGGATCGCGACGCCCTTGTGCAGGCCCAGACCGGCGACCGCACCGAGGTTCTTGTGCTTGTACTCCTTCTGCGGGAAGCCGCGCATGCCGGAGATCACGTTGTCGCCGAGGACGACGGCCTGACGGCAGGCGTGCTGCGCGTTCGGCGGGCACCAGGCGCCCTCGCCGGCGGCGAGGTCCGGGACCTGGGCGTTGTCGCCGGCGGACCACACGTAGTCGAAGCCCTGGACCTGGAGGGTCGGCGCGGTGTCGACGTGGCCGCGCGGGCCCAGCGGCAGGCCGAACTCGGCCAGCACCGGGTTCGGCTTCACGCCGGCCGTCCACACGATGGTGGAGGCGTCCATCTCCAGGCCGTTCTTCAGCACGACGTGGCCGTCCACGCAGGAGTCCATCGAGGTCTCGATGTAGACCTCGATGTTGCGCTCCTCGAGCTTCTCCTTGGTCCACAGACCGAGGTCCGGGCCCATCTCGGGGAGGATGCGGTTGGCGGCCTCGACGACGACGAAGCGCATGTCGTCGCGGCTGACGGTCCGGTACAGCTTGGACGCGTCGCGCGCCATGTCCTCGATCTCGGCGATCGTCTCGATGCCGGCGAAGCCACCGCCGATGACGACGAAGGTCAGGGCCTTGCGGCGGACCTCCTCGTCCGTGGTGGACTCGGCCTTGTCGAGCTGGGCCATGACGTGGTTGCGGAGGCCGATGGCCTCCTCGACCGTCTTCATGCCGATGCCGTTCTCCGCCAGACCCGGGATCGGGAAGGTGCGGGAGACCGAGCCGGTCGCGACGACCAGGTACTCGAAGGGCAGCTCGTAGCTGTCGCCGGCCGCCGGCTGGACGGTGGCGACCTTGCGGGCGTGGTCGATGCCGGTGACGGACCCGGTCAGCACCTCCGCCTGCTTGAGGGCGCTGCGCAGCGGCGCGACGAGGTTGCGGGGCGCGACGTTGCCGCCGGCCGCCTCGGGGAGGAAGGGCAGGTACGTCATGTACGACCGCGGGTCCACGACCGTGACGGTCGCTTCGCCGTAACGCATCTTCTTGAGGATGCGCATCGCGGCATACAGGCCGACGTAACCACCGCCGACAATGAGGATGCGAGGACGCTCCGTGGTGCTCATATCCGAAAGTATCCAGCACCGTTCGGAGCAGCCTTCGTGAGCCCGGTCACAAGCTCATGGACCCCCCGTGCTACACTGCGCGGCCGCATTTTCGGCTCCTGAGCGAGCGCTCACCCGCCCGCGCGCGGCCTCGTGGACGTGCGCCGGAGCACCACCCTGCTGAGCAGCAACGATCCGTACAGGGCCCGGGTTCCCGCGCGTGAATTCGATTCTCAAACCCCGATCGACCCCTGGCCTGCGATCCAAGGGGCCCCATGGGCGGGGGGCCTTCGGTCCCACAATTCGGACGTAGCGGGCGAGCCGGTGGGGCGAATGAGCGGATCGCCATGTGAAGAAATTCACGAACTTTTCCGCACGGGCCCGGGCGCGCCCCGGCCCCGGCTCCCCCGAAGGGGCGCCGGGGCCGGAACGGTAAGGCCTGCGGAGCGTCAGGAGGCAATACCCCAGGCGACTCCGTCCAGGATGTCGTGCTCGCTCACGACCACCTCGGCGGCTCCGGTCCGCTCCATGATCTCCAGCAGCTCCAGCGCCCCGGCCGCGATCACGTCCACCCGGCCCGGGTGCATGGACGGGATGGCCGCCCGCTCGGCGTGGGTCGCGGCCAGCAGCTCCCGGGCGATCCCGGCGACCTGCTCCCGGCTGACCCGCGAGTGGTGGATCGCCGCCGAGTCGTACCCCGACAGGCCCAGGGCGATCGCGGACACCGTGGTGACCGTCCCGGCCAGGCCCACCAGGGTGGCCGCGCCGGTCAGCGGAACGACCTCCTCGGCCTTGTCCAGCTCGGCCCGCACATGCGCCCGGGCCTGCGCGATCTGCTCCTCGGAGGGCAGCTCGGCACCGCCGAAGTGCCGCTCGGTGAGCCGCACGCAGCCGATGTCCACCGAGCGCGCCGCCTGCACGTCGTCCGTCCCGAGCACGAACTCGGTCGAGCCGCCGCCGAGGTCGAACACCAGGTACGGAGCCGGGAACAGCTCGCCGGTCAGCTCCTTGGTGGCGCCCAGGAAGGACAGCCGCGCCTCCTCCTCGCCGCTCACCACCTCGGGCTCGACGCCCAGGATGTCGCGCACGCCCTTGGCGTACTCGTCGCTGTTCTCGGCGTCCCGGGAGGCGCTGGTGGCGACGAAGCGGACCCGCTCCGGGCCGACGCCGAAGCCCGAGATGACCTCCTGGTACTCCCGGCAGGCCGCGAAGGTGCGGGCCAGCGCGTCCGGGTGCAGGCGGCCGGTCCGGTCCACGTCCTGGCCCAGGCGGTTGACGATCATCCGGCGGTCGAGGTCGGTGATCTCCCCGGTCTCCGGGTCCAGATCGGCGACCAGCAGCCGGATGGAGTTGGTGCCGCAGTCGATCGCGGCCACGCGGGTCATGGTCACCGCGACTCCTGCGGCCCGTCGGCGCCCTGCTCCGCGTCCTCGGCGGCGCGCTTCCTGGCGGCGCGCTCGGCGGCCTTCTGCTGCTTGGCGGCGATCACCGCCTCGTGGTCCTGCTCCTTGGCGCGGTTGCGGGCGACCCGCTCACCGGCGGCCTCGACCTCGGCCGGGGAGACGCACGGGCCCTTGGCCCACCAGTCCTCCAGCATGCCGATCGCCTCGTCGCCGAGCGGGTTGACGCCCTCGCCGGCCGCCAGCGAGTGGCCGACGAGCACGTGCAGGCACTTCACCCGGTCCGGCATGCCGCCGGCGCTCGGGAAGCCCTCCAGCACCTCGATCGCGTCGCGCCGGGCGATGTAGTCCTCGTGCGCCTTCTGGTAGGCGGCGGCCAGCTCCGGGTCCTGGGCGAGCCGGGCGCTCTGCTCCTTCATCACGCCGTCCGCCTCGAGCGTGCCGATCAGCGACGCGGCCTTGGGGCAGGTCAGGTAGTACAGCGTCGGGAACGGCGTGCCGTCCGGCAGCCGGGGAGCCGTCTCCACGACGTCCGGGTTGCCGCAGGGGCAGCGGTGCGCCACGCCGCGCAGGCCGCGCGGCACCCGGCCGAGCTGGGCGGCGATGGCCGCGACGTCGGCGTCGGAGACGGCGGGGTGGTTCTCAGTGGTCATGGGGGGAGGTGTCTCCAACGGGGGACGGTGGGAGCGGAAGGGGGGTGGCGGGGGCAGCCGCGGCCGTGTCGGCGGCGTCCACCGAGTCCCAGATGCTGGCGTACCAGGGCTTGCCGGCCGTCGACCGGCCGGCCGCCGTGCCGCCGGGCGGGGCGGCGCCGACCGCGGGCGAGGAGGGCCGGGCGGAGGCCTGGCCGGCCGGGTCCACGGCGATGTACGGGGTCTCCCCCGGCACCGCGTAGTGCAGCCGGGCGCGGGCCTGCGCCTTGACGTACTCCGGGTCCTGCCAGCGGGCCTTGTCCCGGCGCAGCTGTTCGACCTGCTGGCGGGCGTGGTCGGCCTTCGCCCGCTGGGCGGAGATCTCGGCGCGCTGGGAGATGAACTGCCGTGTCGGGTAGGCGAGGATCGCCACCAGGGAGCAGAGCACCAGGACGAGGACGGTCGCCCGGCTCGTGAACCGAGGCCGGGCCGCCAAGCCCGGGATCCTCCAGCCTGCCATCTCCGGTGTCCCCTCCTGGTCGCGACGGTGCCCCGCCGTCCACCCTACGGGGTGAACGGCGGGGCACCGGTCAGGCGTGCGCTACCGGGAGCGCGCGGCCGTCGTACCCGCCCTGCTCACTCCGCGGAGCGGAAGCGCGGGAAGGCGCCGCGGCCGGCGTACTCGGCGGCGTCGTCGAGGATCTCCTCGATGCGCAGCAGCTGGTTGTACTTGGCGACGCGCTCGGAGCGGGCCGGGGCACCGGTCTTGATCTGGCCGCAGTTGGTGGCGACGGCGAGGTCGGCGATGGTGACGTCCTCGGTCTCGCCGGAGCGGTGCGACATCATGCAGCGGTAGCCGTTGCGCTGGGCCAGCTCGACGGCGTCCAGGGTCTCGGTCAGCGAGCCGATCTGGTTCACCTTCACCAGCAGCGCGTTGGCCGTGCCGGTCTCGATGCCACGGGCCAGGCGGGACGGGTTGGTGACGAACAGGTCGTCGCCGACCAGCTGGACCTTGTCGCCCAGCTTGACGGTCATGGCCTTCCAGCCGTCCCAGTCCGACTCGTCCAGCGGGTCCTCGATGGAGACCAGCGGGTAGGAGGCGACCAGCTCGGCGTAGTACTCGATGAGCTCGGTGGAGGTGAGCGCCTTGCCCTCGAACTGGTAGGCACCGTCCTCGTAGAACTCGGAGGCGGCGACGTCCAGGGCGAGCGCGATGTCACGGCCGGGCACGTAACCGGCCTTCTGGATGGCCTCGGTGATGAGGTCCAGGGCCTCGCGGTTGCTGTCCAGGTTCGGCGCGAAGCCGCCCTCGTCGCCGAGGCCGGTGGACAGGCCGCGCTCCTTCAGCACGCCCTTGAGGGTGTGGTAGACCTCGACGCCCCAGCGGACGGCCTCGGAGAAGGACTCCGCGCCGATCGGGGCGATCATGAACTCCTGGATGTCGACGTTGGAGTCCGCATGCGAACCGCCGTTGAGGATGTTCATCATCGGGACGGGCAGCACGTGGGCGTTCGGGCCGCCCAGGTAGCGGAACAGCGGCAGGTCGCTGGCCTCGGAGGCGGCGTGCGCGACGGCCAGCGAGACGCCCAGGATGGCGTTGGCGCCGAGCGAGGACTTGTCCGGGGTGGCGTCCAGGTCGAGCATGGCCTGGTCGATCAGGCGCTGCTCGGTGGCGTCGTAGCCGACCAGCTCCGGGCCGATCTGCTCGATGACGGCCAGGACGGCCTTCTCCACGCCCTTGCCGAAGTAGCGGTTCTTGTCACCGTCGCGCAGCTCCAGCGCCTCGAAGGCACCGGTGGAGGCACCCGACGGGACAGCGGCACGACCCGTGCTGCCGTCGTCGAGGCCGACCTCGACCTCGACCGTGGGGTTGCCGCGGGAGTCGAGGATCTCACGGGCTACGACGACATCGATGGACGGCACGAGGCATCTCCTTGCGGAAGCAGGGTCCGGCTGACGGTGGTGCTGTCGCCAGGACGATTGCGGAGTCGTTACGGACCAGAGCCTAGCCGCACGGGCTCCCCGGGCCACGTCGGCCTCGGTACCGTCTCAGCGTGTGGCCCCGCTACCCACCGGTAGTTCACCTGCTTGACCCAGCTCGTCCCCCCGAAGCGGGCGGATGGCGGACGAAGACGGACGAAGGCGGACGGAAGGGTCCTGAGGCGGACGGAGGGGGCCGGTCGTCCCGGCCCCCTCCGCGCGCCGCGCCGGTCACGCCCGGACGCGGAGCGGCTCAGCCCAGCTGCAGGACCTGGCCGGGCAGGATCAGGTCCGGGTCGCCGCCGACGGTGGCGCGGTTGCCGTCGTACAGCGCGTGCCAACCGCCGGACACGCCCTGGGCGGTGGCGATGGACGACAGCGTGTCACCGTCCCGGACGGTGTAGTCGTGGCCGGTCTGCGCGGCCGCCGCCGGCTGCGCGGCGCGCGGGGCCGCGTGCTTGGGGACGTACTGCTGCGCCGACTGGTCGACGGGCTTCTCGGCCTGGTTCGGTGCGGCGTGCTTCGGGGCCTGCTTCTGGGCGGGCTTCTCGACCGGCTTCTCGACCGGCTTCTGGGCCTGCTTGGCGGCGGCCTTCGGGGTCTGCTGGGGCGCGGACTGCGGCTTGGCATCCGACGAGGCGTCGACCGCGGCCGGGGCGCCGCCCTTGCTCAGGCCCGCCTTCTGCGAGCAGACCGGCCAGGCGCCGGGGCCCTGCGAGGCGAGGACCTTCTCGGCGACCGTGATCTGCTGCGCCTTGCTGGCCTGGTCGGCCTGCGGCGCGTAGGCGGTGCCGCCGTACGCCTTCCAGGTGCCGGAGGTGAACTGCAGACCGCCGTAGAAGCCGTTGCCGGTGTTGATGCTCCAGTTGCCGCCGCTCTCGCACTGGGCGACGGAGTCCCAGGTGGAGGCCGGGGCGGCGGAGGCACCGGTGGCAGTGAGGAGCGGCATCGCGAGTCCGACGCCGGCCACACCGGCGACGGCGATGGCCTTCTCGGTCTGGGTGCGACGACGATGACGGCCGGTTCCAACGAACAGCATGAAGAGGCCCTCTCCGCACGCCTGCGAGGTGAGCTGTCGGGTTCGGACCGGGAGGTGGCCCGGCCGCCGGATGCGGAGACGATTCCGCTCGGGCGGCTTCACCCCAAGCCGTCGGGGAACGGCAACAAACCTGGTTCCCCCGCCCCTGCCCAGGGTCTGGTCGGTTTCCCGTGACACGGCGGGCAGGATTCGGCGTCCCGCGCACGAGGTCCGCGGCTGCGAACTCCAGGGAGAGTAGACAGATCCTCAGGCCGATCACAAGCTCATATCACCGATATCACACCGAAATTACGGCGCGCGCCCGATCGCCCACCGCCGACGGAGGTATGTCCGGGTTGATGGGCGTTCACCCCCCGCTTGGTGAACGTCCGCCGGCGACCCGCCGGTTCACGACCGGGCGCGTCGCCGGGTCGTGCCGATATGTCAGGGCGCAGAAGGAGCGCGCGGCGGAGTATGCGGTGGCGTATGCGGTGGCGTATGCGGTGGCGTATGCGGGGAGCGGCTCTCCGGACTGAATTCGACCGGGAGTTCCCGCAGTCCGCGCATGATCAGACCACCGCGCCAGCGCAGGTTCTCCGGGCTTTCCGCGAGCCGCAGATCGGGCAGCCGGGAAAGCAGTGTGGCCAGCGCGGACCGCCCCTCCAGACGGGCCAGTGGGGCGCCGATGCAGTAGTGGATGCCGTGCCCGAAACCCAGGTGGGGATTGTCCGACCGGGCCAGGTCCAGGGCGTTCTCGTCCGCGAACCGGGCCGGATCACGGTTCGCCGCGGCCAGCACCACCAGCACCGGATCGCCGACCGGGATGTCCACCTCGCCGATGGTCAGCGGCCGCGTCGCGAACCGCCAGGTCGCCAGCTCCACCGGCCCGTCGTAGCGCAGGAGTTCCTCGATGCCGGTGTCCAGCAGCGCGCGCTCCCCGCGCGCCACCGACGCCTGCAGCAGCCCGCGCTGCTCCGGATTGCGCAGCAGCGCGTACGTGCCGTTGCCGATGAGGTTCACGGTGGTCTCGAAACCGGCGAACAGGAGGATGAAGGCCATCGCCGCGGCCTCGTTCTCCGTCAGGTGCTCGCCGTGGTCGCTCGCCCGGATCAGGCCCGAGATCAGGTCGTCCCCGAGGTCGGCGCGCTTGCGGTGGATCAGCTCCAGCAGGTACGCCCGGATCCGCTTCACCGCCCGCCCGACGCCGCCGCGTTGGCCTCCGCCCTGTCCCGGCTTCGTGTGCCGCAGCATCATCCCGGCCCAGTCGCGGAAGTCGTCCTGGTCCTCGGCCGGCACGCCCAGCAGGTCGCAGATCGCGTAGATCGGGAGCGGGAACGCGAACTCGTGGATCAGGTCCGCCGAGCCGCGCTGCGCGAAACCGTCGATCAGCCGGTCGGTGAGCTGCTGCACCCTCGGCTCGAACTCGGCCACCCGGCGCGGCGTGAACGCCTTCGACACCAGCCGGCGCAGGCGGGTGTGGTCCGGCGGGTCGATGTTCAGCAGGTGCGTCATCAGGTCCGCCTGCCGCTCCCCCGGGATGCCCACCCGGCCGGTACGGTGCGCCTGCTCGCTGTGGTGCGCCGGGTTCTTCGACAGACGGCCGTCCGCCAGGGCCTGCCGGGCGTCCGCGTACCTGGTCACCAGCCACGCCTCGACCCCGCTGGGCAGCGTGGTGCGGTGCACCGGGGAGTGCTCGCGCAGCCAGGCGTAGGCGGGGTACGGATCGGAGGCGAACTCCCAGCCGAACAGCTGCGGAGCGGGGGCTTCGGGCTGAGCGGCGGCGCTCTGGGCGGGGTCGGGCTGAGCTGGCATGGGTCGACCGTATCCGGTGCGTTCCCGGCGAGCCGGGCGCGCCCTTCCGAGGCCGCGCGCGACGGCCCTCCACCGGCGCGTGACCGGCGCGTGGCCGGCGCGCCAACGGTCCGTGGACGACCCGTGGACGGGCCGTGGACAGCTCTTGGACAGCTCTTGGCCGGGCGGCGGGCGTGAGCCTGGTCACCTGCGGGGTAATCCCTGTTGCGGAGGGTCAGGACGTGCCTACGATCCTCCGCAGTACGCGTGGGCGCCGGTGCGGTGTCGCCCACAGGGAGGAGCAGGCCATGCGGGTCAGCGGGTCAGTCGTCGTCATCGCGGTACTCGACGGCGGGTCGGGCGCCGACCTCGCCCGCCGCTTCTCCGCGGCCGGCGCCGCCGGAATGCTGATCGCCGACCAGCACGTCGGCATCGCCGAGGACCTCGCCGCCGAACTCGACCGGCCGGGCTGCCCGGTCGTCGGCGTCTGCGGCGACATCCGCCGCCCCAGCGACGTCGCCGCCCTCGTCGACACCGCCGAGAAGCACCTCGGGCCGATCGACCTGTTCGCCGTCGCCGGCCCGGACGGCGAGCGGATCATCTCCCTCGCCGACCTGCCCGACCACCTCGACCTCGAACGCCTCGCCGAACTCGTCGTCCTCGTCGGCGAGGCCATCGGCGAACTCGTCCCGCCCCAGCGGCGCCCGGTCGGGACCACCGCCGCGGCGGCCTGAGCCGCCCGGCCGTGCGCCGGGGCCTCACTCCGGCTTGAGGCCCTCGGCCGCGCGCACCGCGGCCCGGTAGCCGCGGGCGGCGGACCGCAGCGCGGCGTCCACGTCCACCCCGGCGTCGTGCGCCCGCTGCGCCACGGCGAGCAGCAACCGGCCCGCCGACTCCGCGGTCAGCTCCGTCGGCAGCTCGTACGGCTCGTCCGGCACCCCCGTGAAACCCGCCCGGCGCACCCGGGACACCAGCTTCGCCGCGTACGCCAGCGCGGGCAGCCCGGCCGGCACGCCGTCCAGCACCGACTCCCGGTCCGCCTTCTCCGCGGCCTTCAGCTGCTCCCAGTTCGCCTCCACCTCGGCGGCGCCCCCGGCCTCCACGTCCCCGAACACGTGCGGGTGCCGGTACATCAGCTTCTCGACGATGTCGCCGGCCACGTCGTCGACGGTGAACGGCTCGGTCGGATGCTCCTCGGCGATCCGGGAGTGGAAGAACACCTGGAGCAGCACGTCGCCCAGCTCCTCGCGCAGTGTCTCCCGGTCCCCCTCCTCGATCGCCTCGACCAGCTCGTACGCCTCCTCCACCAGGTACTTCACCAGACTCTCGTGGGTCTGCTCGGCGTCCCAGGGGCAGCCGCCCGGCGAGCGCAGCCGGTCCATCACCGTCACCAGGTCCAGCAGCCGCGACCCGGGCAGGTCGTACGAACCCGGCAGCACCTCGATCTCCGGCACCTCACCGGCCCGCTCCACCGCGAGCCGCGCCAGCGCGTCCGTCAGTCCCGGATCCCCGTCCGGGCTGCCCAGCCACACCGTCGGGCCGGCCCCGGCCGGCTGCGCGGTGAGCAGCCGCGCCAGCTCGGGCGCCGACCCGGCCGCCGCCACCTCCACCGCGACCCCGGCCTGCCGCACCGCCGCCACCTGCGGGTGCCCCTCGTCCCCGACGAGCACCCGCCCCGCCGACCGCAACGCCTCCCACGCCGGCCACGCCAGCAGCCCGGGAGCCACCCGGTGGGTGGTGGTCAGCAGGATCAACGTGGCACCGGGAACATTCGTCATCACACCCCGAACCTACTCTCCCGGGGCGGCGGGTCAGGAGCGGCGGGTGGCCGGGCGGGTGGCCGGCCAGGCTGCCGGGCGCTACTTCTTCGCCCCCGCCAGGTCGTCGAACATGGCCGACAGGAACTCGGTGCACCAGGCCAGCAGTTCCCGGCCGACCAGCGGCTTGCCGCCGATCCGCCCGGTGCTCGGACGCGGCACCAGCAGCTGCTGGGCCGCCGCCTTGACCTGGCTGCGCGGGTAGAGCCGGTTCAGCCGCAGCTGCTGGGACTCCCGCAGCTCCACCGGCCCGAAGCGGACGTTGGAGCCCTGCAGGGTGATGTCCGAGATGCCGCACCGGCGGGCGTACAGCCGCAGCGCCGCGACCATCAGCAGGTTCTCCACCGGCTCGGGCAACTTGCCGTAGCGGTCGACCAGTTCGTCCCGGACCTGCTGGATGTCCGCCTCCGAGTTGACCGCCGCGATCGAACGGTACGCCTGCAGCCGCAGCCGCTCGCCGGGCGCGTAGTCGTGCGGCACGTGCGCGTCGACCGGCAGCTCGATCTTCACCTCCAGCGGCTCCTCCTCCGGCTCGCCGCCGCCCGCCAGCGACTCGCGGAACTCGGCCACCGCCTCGCCGACCATCCGCATGTAGAGGTCGAAGCCGACGCCCGCGATGTGCCCGGACTGCTCGCCGCCGAGCAGGTTGCCCGCCCCGCGGATCTCCAGGTCCTTCATCGCGACGTACATGCCGGCGCCCATCTCGGTGTGCTGGGCGATGGTGGCCAGCCGCTCGTGGGCGGTCTCGGTGAGCGGCTTCTCCGGCGGGTACAGCATGTAGGCGTAGCCGCGCTCGCGGCCGCGCCCGACCCGGCCGCGCAGCTGGTGCAGCTGGGAGAGGCCGAAGGTGTCGCCGCGCTCGACGATCAGGGTGTTGGCGTTGGAGATGTCGATGCCGGACTCCACGATCGTGGTCGACACCAGGACGTCGAACTCCTTCTCCCAGAAGTCGACGACGACCTTCTCCAGCTGGGTCTCCCCCATCTGCCCGTGCGCGGTGGCGATCCGTGCCTCGGGCACCAGGTCCTTCAGCCGGGCGGCCGCCTTGTCGATCGACTCCACCCGGTTGTGGATGTAGAACACCTGGCCCTCGCGCAGGAGTTCACGCCGGATCGCGGCCGAGATCTGCTTCTCGTCGTAGGGGCCGACGAAGGTCAGCACCGGGTGCCGCTCCTCCGGCGGGGTGGTGATGGTGGACATCTCGCGGATGCCGGTGACGGCCATCTCCAGGGTGCGCGGGATCGGCGTCGCGGACATGGTGAGCACGTCCACGTTGGCGCGCAGCTTCTTCAGCTGCTCCTTGTGCTCGACGCCGAACCGCTGCTCCTCGTCGACGATGACCAGGCCGAGGTCCTTGAACCTGGTCTCCGAGGAGAACAGCCGGTGGGTGCCGATGACGACGTCCACCGAGCCCTCGAACAGCCCCTCCAGGACGGCCTTGGCCTCGCTGTCGGTCTGGAAACGGGAGAGCGCCTTCACCGTCACCGGGAAGTTGGCGTAGCGCTCGGCGAAGGTCGAGAAGTGCTGCTGCACCAGCAGGGTGGTCGGCACCAGCACCGCCACCTGCTTGCCGTCCTGCACCGCCTTGAACGCGGCCCGTACGGCGATCTCGGTCTTGCCGTAGCCGACGTCGCCGCAGATCAGCCGGTCCATCGGGACGGACTTCTCCATGTCGGACTTGACCTCGGCGATCGTGGTCAGCTGGTCCGGCGTCTCCGCGTACGGGAAGGCGTCCTCCAGCTCGCGCTGCCACGGGGTGTCCGGGCCGAAGGTGTGGCCGGGGGCGGCCATCCGGGCCGAGTACAGCTTGATCAGGTCGGCGGCGATCTCCTTGACCGCCTTCTTGGCCCGCTGCTTGGTCTTCGCCCAGTCGGCGCCGCCGAGCCGGTGCAGCGTCGGGGCCTCGCCGCCGACGTACTTGGTGACCTGGTCGAGCTGGTCGGTCGGCACGAACAGTCGGTCGCCGGGGTGGCCGCGCTTGGCCGGGGCGTACTCCAGCACCAGGTACTCGCGGGTGGCGCCCTGGACGGTGCGCTGCACCATCTCGACGTACCGGCCGACGCCGTGCGCCTCGTGGACGACGTAGTCGCCGGCGGCGAGCGCCAGCGGGTCGATCGCGTTGCGGCGGCGCGAGGGCATCCGGCGCATGTCCTTGGTGGAGGACTTCTGGCCGGACAGGTCGGTCTCGGTGATGACCGTGAGCTTCAGGGCCTCGTCCACGAAGCCGTGCTCGATCGAGCCGCAGGAGACGTACACGACGTCCCGGGTGGGTGCCTCGGCGAGGTCGGCGACCAGGCGGGCCGGGATGCCCTCGTTGCCCAGCACCTCGGCGAGCCGGGAGGCCGGCCCGTGCCCCTCGGTCACCATGACGACCCGCCAGTCGGCGGCGAGCCGCTCCTTGGCGTCGGCGATCGCCCGCGCGGTGTCGCCCCGGTAGGCCTCGACGGCGTGCATGCCGAGGGTCAGTGTGTTGGCGTCGAACTCGAGCACGCTGTCGACGGTCGACTCGCTGGTCGCGAACGGACTGACGGACCACCAGGGCAGCCCGATCTCGGCGGCGTGCTCGCGCACCTCCGCGAGCGAACGCAGCGAGGCGGCGGAGACGTCGATCGTCTCCAGGTCGATCGGCCGGTCGCCGCCCGTCGCGGCCGCGACCCAGGAGGCGTGCAGGAACTCCTGGCTGGTCGCCACCAGGTCGGCGGCCCGGGTCCGGACCCGCTCGGGGTCGCAGACCACCGCGACCGAACCGAGCGGCAGCACGTCGAGCAGCAGCTCCATGTCGTCGACCAGCACCGGGGCCAGCGACTCCATGCCCTCGACCGCGATGCCCTCGGCGATCTTGTCCAGGATCTCCGCCAGCCCGGGATGCTCGACGGCCAGCTCGGCGGCCCGCGCCCGCACCTCGTCGGTGAGCAGCAGCTCGCGGCAGGGCGGCGCCCACAGCCCGTGCTCGGCGATCTCCAGCGAGCGCTGGTCGGCGACCTTGAAGTACCGGATCTCCTCGACCTCGTCGCCCCAGAACTCCACCCGCAGCGGGTGCTCCTCGGTCGGCGGGAAGACGTCCAGGATGCCGCCGCGGACGGCGAACTCGCCGCGCTTCTCGACCAGTTCGACGCGCGCGTAGGCGGCCGCGGCGAGCTTGCGGGCCACCTCCTCCAGATCGTGCGACTCGCCGCGCCGGACGGCCACCGGCTCCAGCTCGGCGAGCCCCTTGACCTGCGGCTGCAGCACCGAGCGGACGGGGGCGACGACCACCTGCACCGGCCCGGTCGTCGGGTCTCCCCCGGCCTCCGGCCCGGAGGCGTCGCCGAGGCTCGGGTGGACGATCCGGCGCAGCACGGCCAGCCGGCGGCCGACGGTGTCCGAGCGCGGGGACAGCCGCTCGTGCGGCAGCGTCTCCCAGGCCGGGAACTCGGCGACGGCGTCGGCGGGCAGCAGCGAGCGCAGCGAGGCGGCCAGGTCCTCGGCCTCCCGGCCCGTCGCGGTGACGGCGAGCACCGGTCGGCCCCGTTCCCCGGTGGCCTGTCCGGCGAGCGCACGGGCCAGCGCGGCGATGGCGAACGGCCGGGCCGCGGGCGGTCCGACCAGGTCCAGGTGGCGGCGGCCGCCGGCCGCGGCTCCGGTGGCGGTGGCCGCCTCGATCGCCTCCGCGAGCGCCGCGTCCCGCGCGACGACATCGAGCAGTCCGGTCAGACTCATCTGGGGTCTCTTCTTCGTCCCGTGGCTGATGCTGCCCCGGGGCGTCGAAAGCCCGCCGGGGCAACGCGAACGGCCCGGCGCGCCGAGCGGCCGGGGGTCTCCAGCCTACGCCGCGCCGCCGACACGCACGCGGCGTACGGCCCCGGCGGGGCCGGGCGAGGCCGAACCGGTCGGGCCCACCCGGCAGCGGGGCACGGCCATCCGCCACGAACTGGACATATTCCTGTCACTGGCCGTCCATGGAGATCGCGCACCATGGTGAACGTGCCCGCCGCACCCAACCGTGGGGGATGGCTGCGGCGGCACTGTCGCACCCCCGATGGGGGTCGGAGGTGCGAGGCCGGGCGGCCCTGGGTGGGGGCGCCCGCCCAAGCGCCGGGAACCGTGGCGCCCTTTCCTGGAGGGCGCCACGGGTCTCGGCCTACTTCGTTCCGCTTCGTTCCCCTTCGTTCCCGCAGGCTGTCCGCTCGCGGACGCGGGCGTCGGCGGCGGGCCGCGCGGTCAGCGGCGGCGGTAGGTGACGGTGTGGGGGGTCGCGTAGTCGGCGCCGTCGTCCACGATGATGATCTTCGGGACGATCCGGGTCTCCTCCGCCGACTCCGCCTCGGCTCCGGCCTCGGCATCCCCGCCGTGAGCGCCCTGAGCACCGTGAGCGCCCTGACCGCCGTGAGCACCCTGGGCACCGTCCCCGTCGGCCACCGCCTCGGGCGGCGACGACGGCTTCGGCGGGACCACCGCCGGGGCGACCGGACCGGTGACCACGGGCCCGACGGGCGCCTTGGCGGCGCCACCGCCGACCACCGGGGTGCGCGGCACCGCGACCGTCCGCTCCGCGGCCCCGGCCGGAGCCGCGACCTTCGCCGAGGCCTTCCGCAGGTTCGCCACCGGGATCTCGCCGGTGTCCGCCTCCGAGTCGACCGGCGCCCCGTCGGCGAACGCGCCCGGTGCGTCCGCGGGCGCGTCCGCGGGCGCCGGGTCGGAGCGCTCAGCGTCCGCCGCCTCGGCGTCCGCCAGCGCCGAGGCGGCGGCGGACGCCGCCCCGGAATCGATCTGGCCGACGGCCGCGCCGGTGAGCGAGGCGAGCGTGGCCTTGATGTGGTCCAGGTGCTGCTGGACCGTGTCCAGCCGGGTGTCGAACTCGCGCTGCTCGCGCTCGCTCGCCGCGTTGATCTTCTCGGCCTCCCGGCGGGCCTGCTCGATCAGCTGGTCCGCCTTGGCCTGGGCGTCCGTCTCCAGCTGCTTGATCCGGCTCAGCACGGTCTCCCGGTGCTGCTCGGCCTCCTTGACCCGGCGCTCGGCGGTCGCCGAGACCTCGGCGTCCTCGGCGTCGGCGGCGGCCAGGGCCGCGGCGAAGTCCTCATCGGCCTTGCGGCGCCGGGCGGCGAGCTCGGCCTCGGCCTGTTCGCCGGCCTCGGCGGCGGCCACCCGCACCTTGGCGGCGTAGGCGGTGGCGGCGTCCCGGACGGCGCGGCTGTCCCGGTCGGCTTCGGCGCGGATGCCCTCGGCCTCGGCCCGGGTGCGCTCCTCGGTGCGGCGGGCCGCCGCGTCGGCCTCGGTACGGGTGGTGGCCGCATACTCCTTGGCGGCCCGGTCGAGCGCCTGCCCGGCCTCGTACACCTCGTCCCGGAGGTCCTCGGCGAAGCGCTCGGCCTTGTCGCGGACGGCGCGCGCCTCCTTCTCGGCCATCACGGCCAGTCCGGCGGCCTCCTCGCTGAGCACCTGGTAGTCGGGCTCCGGGGCCTCCTCGGCGGCCCGGCGGATGTCGGCCAGCCGGGCCTCCATCTGCCGGATCCCGGCGCCCAGGACGCTCAGCCGTTCCCACGCCTCGTCGCGCTGGACGGTGAGCGCCAGGAGGGCGCGCTCGACCTGCTCGGGCGCGTAACCGCGCCGGGCCTGGGTGAAGCCGTGCTGGGGGACGGCGTCGCTCATGGGCTCTTCCCCTCGTTTCGCGGGCTGCGGAGCCCATGATCGGACGGAACGGTCGGATCCGGAACCGGTTCGTCTGCCGGGGCCGGAATCGGCCGTTGTACGGACCTGAATATGTCGAGGACCGGGCGAACAGACCGATCCTCTTGACCTATTTTGCGCAGATCTGGACGAAACCCCAACGAGGCACAGCCACGGCGGCATGCCGGAGGGGCCGCCCCGGACACCGGAACGACCCCTCCCCACCTGCGAGGATCCGACGGTCCGCTACAGCAGACCGTCCCAGAACTGCTCCAGCAACACGGCCCACCAGGTGTCCGCGTTCTGCAGGGCCGCCGGGTCGATCGCGGCGAGCTGGGCCTGGAAGTCGGTCGTCCAGCGACCGGCCTGGTCCGGCGTCAGCCCGTACCGCAGCCGCCACATCCGGCCCAGCAGGGCCAGCGCGCGGACGAACTCCGGTACACCGCTGTTGACGAACCGCGGCGGCTGGCCGGTTCCATCGACGTCCACCGCGACCACGTTCGCGGTGCCGTACTGGACGCACAGCTGGCGCCCGTAGTCGCTGCCGAGCACCAGGTAGCCGCCGAAGTCCGGGCCGCCGGCCAGACCGCGCTCGGCGGCCAGCTCGGCGAGCGTCGGGATCGGGCGGCCCTCCTGCGCCTGCGCCCAAAAGAACGGCCCGAAGTCGCGCGGCAGGCCGGCCCACATCAGGGACTGGGACACCGGCTCGGGCACGCCCTGCCGGGAGACGGCACGCTGCTCGTAACGGAACACGTTCTGCCCGAAGGCGGAGGTGACCTCCTGGGCGAGCTGCTGCGGCGGGAGCGGCGGCAGCGCCTGGACCGTCCCCGGCGCGGGCAGCGGCACCCGGAACGGGCGGACCCGCTGGGCGCCGGACGCCAGCTGGTGCAGCTCGTCGAGGTGGTCCAGCAGCTCGGCCATCCCGGCCTGCCGGGAGGCGTGGTCGTGGCCGTACGGGGCGGTGTGGGTCAGCCTGACGTTCGGCCAGGACGCGGCGATCATGCGGTTGCAGTAGCCACCCGGCAGGTCACAGGACTCCAGCTCGGTGTACAGCTCCAGCACCTGCTCCGGCGGCACGTTGAGCCGGCGCAGGTCCTGCAGGATCTTCCACTCCGGGTGCGGGGTGCCCGGCTCGCTGCGGTGCAGCAGCTTCTGCTCCGAGCCGTCCGGGCCCCGGTAGCTGAGCGCGGCGAAGTAGCCCGGGCCGACCGCGGGCACCCCGGGGGGCACCGGCGCGGACTGCGGCGAGCCGGTCACCGCCGCCGGGGGGACGACCCCGGCGGCGCCGCCCGCGTTCGGGTAGCCGTAGCCGGCCACCGGCGCGGCGGGCGCCGCCGGGCGGCCGGGCGGCGGGACGGCCGGCCCACCGGACGGCGGGGTGCCCGGATCCGCCGGGCCGCCCAGCAGCGCCGGATCGATCGCGCTCGCCAGCTGGGTCGCCTCGTACGCCACCCCGGCTGCGGGCACCCCGCCGGACGGCGTCGGCTGCGGCGCCGGGGCGTCGCCGGCGCGCAGGCCCGCCGGGGGCGGGGGCGGCGGGGTCGACCCGGCAGCCCGGCCGCCGGGAACGGCAGCGGGGGCGCCGGAGCCCGCGGTGTGCTTCAGTCCGGCGGGCGGGGGCGGCGGCGGGGCGGAGCCGGAGTTGCGGCCCGCTCCCGCCGGGGCGGCGCCCGCGCCGGACGCCCCGGCCGGGCCGCCGCGCAGCGCGGCGGGCGGGGGCGGCGGCGGCGGGGCCGAGCCCGGGCCGCGGCCCAGGCCGCCCTGCGGCGCACCGCTGTCAGGCGTTCCGGCGGCCGGGGCGCCGGGCAGGCCCGAGAGGCCGGGGACTCCGCCGGGCGGGGCGAGCATGGTCGGCGCGTGCTCCACCGGAGAACCCGGCGGCGTGGCCGGGGCACCGGGCGGCGTGGCCGGGGCACCCGGCGGCGTGGCCGGGGCACCCGGCGGCGTGGCCGGAGCCCCGGGCAGGCCCGAGAGGCCGGGGACTCCGCCGGGCGGGGCCAGCATGGTCGGCGCGTGCTCCACCGGAGAACCCGGCGGCGTGGCCGGAGCGCCCGGCGGCGTGGCCGGGGCGCCGGGCAGGCCCATCAGCCCGGGCATGGCGTCCGGCGGCGCGAGCAGCGTCGGCGCCGGCTCGGCGGCCGGGGCCGGCGCCTGGGCCTGCGGTGCGGGCGGGGGCGGTGCGGCCTGGGCCTGGGCCGCCGGGGGCTGGGCGGCGGACGGCGGGACCGGAGGCATGCCGTAGCCACCGCTCCCGGGCGGCATCAGCATGGTCGCGGCCTCGGCACCGGCCGGCGCGGGCGTGTCGGGCAGGTCCGAGCCGGTGGTCCGCAGGCCGTCGGGCATCAGCACGGTGGCCGCGTCGGCCCCGACCGGCGCGAGGGGCGCGACGGGCGCCGTCGGCGCCGGGAAGGGCGCGCCGGCCGGCGGGGGGAAGGGCGCACCGGTCGGCGGCGGGAAGGGGCCGGCGGCCTGCGGCGGCGCGACGAACGGCTCGTCGTGGCCGGGCGGCGGGGCGAGCATGGTCGGCGCGTCCCCGGCGGGCCGGTCGGACACCGGCGGCTCGGTCAGCACGGCGGGCGCGGGCGCCGGAGCGGGGGCGGGCGCCGGAGCGGGGGCGGGAACGGGCGCGGCCGCAGGAGCTGCGGCCGCCGGAGCGGCCGTGCCGGCCCCCAGCCGGTCCGCCTCCGCGGCGATCGCCGCCGCGCCCGCCTCCTGCAGCCACTGCGGCGGGCTGAGCAGGAAGGAGGTCGCCTCGACCGGCCCGGGCGCGGGCTTCGCCGCCCCGGCCGGATTGGCCGCGACCGGCCGCCCGTAGACCTCCTCGTACTGCCGGACCACCTCGTTGACGGGCAGCGCCGGCCAGAGCGTGCTGGCACCGGAGTCCCGGGCGATCACCAACCGCGCCTCGCCCGAGCCGGCCAGGCCCGGGCCGCCGAGGCCCGAACCGTTCGAACCCGAGCCGTCCGGACCGCTGCCCGGGCCCGCCGTCCCGTCGCCGTCGCCGGGCGGCATCGCCCAGCAGACGAAGCCCAGGTCGAACTCCCGGACCCGCACCTCGCGCTGCTGCGCGCGCGGCACACCGCCGTTGATCCACTCCTCGGCGAGCTCCTGCGCCTGCGCGTACGTCACCACGCCCGGTTCACCCCTGTCCGCATCCTCGTCGTCCCCCGCTCCACCAGCACCACCGCGCCCACGCCCGTCAGCCCACCGGGACGGCCCGGGCGAACCCGCCGTCCACCATCAGCTCCGCGACCGTCTCCAGCTCCGGCGGGCTGCCCGCCAGCCTCAGCAGGAAGGCGTCGAAGTCGTCACCGCAGGGCAGCAGCAGCCGGGCGCAGCGGTCCTCCGGAGTCTCCGGGCCGCCGGAGTCGCGGGCGTCGTCGTACAGGTGGAACCAGACCGAGCCGGCCCGGTCGCCGCGCACCTTGAGCGCGACGATGCCGCCCTGCGCGTAGGCGATGCCCAGGTAGTCCTTGGTGAGGTGGTCGCGCAGGCACTTGTTGGCGTACACGACGTCCTCGGTGCCGTACTCCTCGGAGAGCGTCAGGAACGGCTGGTCGAGCAGCAGGCCGAGCTCGGTGTCCAGGGCCACCCCGACCGGGGCGCGGCCACCGCCCAGCTTGAGGAAGGTGCGGTAGGCGCCGGGCAGGCGGTAGCCGAGGCGTTCCTCGGCGCGCTGCACCAGGTCCTCGGAGACGCCGAGCGGGTCGCCGCCGTCCTTGGCCAGCGAGAAGTGGACGGGCCGGCGCTCCTGCAGCGGCCGGGTGCCGCGGCGGGTGTGGTCCGCGGCGGAGGTGGCGAGGCCGCCGTGGTGCCGCAGCAGTGCCTTGACCTCGACCGGGACGAGCTCCATCCGCCGCCAGCCGGGGGCGGCCCGGCCGACCGCGTGGTGCCAGGTCCAGCCGGGCGGGGTGGCGACGGCGGTCTCCAGGTCGGCCCAGAGCGGGTGGCCCTGGGTGTAGAGCGCGACGTTGGCCGAGACGTAGTCGGTGAGCCGCAGTTCGTCCACGCCGAAACCCTCCGGCGGGTCCGCGACCTCGGCCGCGGCGGCGGCGTACGGACCGAAGTCCGGGTAGCCGTGTTCGTCCACGCTGACCCCGGCGGGGTGCCGCTCCGCGCGGACCGGATCCGGGAACTGCACCACCTGACCTGCGTACGCCGCGTTCGGTGCGGCGGCGACGCCGGGCCGACCTGTCGTCATCTGGGAGCCCCCACTGGCTGCTGCAAATACTCGGTGCTTGCTGGGCACCAGCCTAGGGCCTGTCCTCAACCCCCTGTCCTGGGGAGAACCGGAGGACTCCGCGGGGAGGGCCCTTCCGGAGAAGCCCGGAGCTCACGGCGCCCCCGGGAGCTCGCCCCCGCCCGCCGAGCGCCCGCGCCGCGACCACCCGGGTCCGCTGCGCGTCGGTGGGTTCCTGGGGTTCCTGCCCGGCTGTCAGCTGGTGACGGCGATCCGCCCGTACCCGGCGCGCCCGCGCTGCGGGTCTCGGGGGGGGGGCTTCGCGGCGTCCTCCGCCACCGGCCGCCCGTCGGCGGCCGCCAGGAGCGGTGCCGGCGGAACGAGTTGGCCGAAAGGACCGGCGGGCAGCACCACCCCGCCGCCGTCCGCCGCCGCCGGCGCGGACTCAGGCCCCGCTCGCTGCCGGAACGGTACCGGTCGGCGCCCCGGCCCGGCGGCGGTTTCGGGAAATCAGCGGACAAGTCGTGACGAGGAGGTGCGCATTCGGCCAGCATCGGGTGACGCCCGCGCGGTCCGTCCCGCCGTCCGTCGCCGCCGCACCCCGGTTGTACGGATGTCGGTGTCGTTTGACAGGCTTGCCCAGGACCGGCCGGGCCACTCCGGCCGACGCCGGGCAACGAGGAGGAGGACGACGGATGACCACCGGTGAGCCGGCGGACCCGCCCGTGCTGCGCCACCACCGCGACAGCCTGCTGCCCGCCGTCGCCGCCGCGCTGTCGCTCAAGGGCGGCGAGGTGCACACGCTGGCGGGTGGCAAGGGCGCCCGGCGCCCGGTGCTGCACCACCTGGTCACCGAACTCCTGAGCAGCCTGCCGCCGGAGGCCCGCGAACGGTTCACCGGCCGCTGCCCGGAGGCCGTCCTGCTCTCCCAGTACCTGACCGCGGTCGACGCCCGGCGCTCCAAGCGCGCCGCCCGCAAGCCGATGACCCTGCACGAGGCCCGCAAGGCGCTCAAGGGCTCCCGGATGACGACCGTCCGGATCCGCGAGGAGGGCGATCCGGCGCACGGCACCCACGCGCCGCCGTGCCGCTCCTGCGCTCCGATGCTGGAGCACTTCACCGTGCAGAGCGTCGCCGTCGGGCCGCCCGCGCACTGACCGCCCGCGCACAGACCGGCCGAGCGCCGGCCGGTCCGTCCCCCGTCCCCGAGTCCTGGAGTCCGCCCCTGTCTCTTATACACATCTGACGCTGCCGACGAAGA
>NZ_JOHO01000012.1 GCF_000719705.1 Streptomyces sp. NRRL S-350
ACCGAAGTTCACCCACACACACCCAAACAACCACCACCGGCCACAGCCGCCGACAACCGACCACCCCCACCACCACCGCCACCCCACCCAGGGGGGCGCAACCAAAAACCAAACAGCACGCCGCAGGCGCAAACCCCAACCGACAACAGCCAACTACCAACTACCAAAAGCAAAAGGAAAGGGGTTGTCGGAATTTCCGACCCCGTGCACACAGCCTCTGAGCTGCGCAGTTACCCAGAGAGGGCGAATACCGATGTGCTCACTAAGCACCCGACAAGGCACCCCAAGAGGTTACCGACAAGGCACCCCACAAGACCGCTCACAAGACACGGGGCCGAGACGGCGCGAGGAGACACGCCCAGATCAGGAGCCGTGCCGCTTCCCATCCGTGGCTAGGACGTGATACTGTTGTCTTGTTGGAACGGGGCAGGCACTCCGGTCCGACACCCCTTCGAACCACTCCCGAAACAACGGAGACGCCGATGACCGCTCAAGTTCTTCCGCCGGAGCTGCTGATCGAGGCGATGCTGATCGAGGCCGAGTACCAGGGCGCGCGGGAAGCCCTTACCGGCCTGCTCAACCGTCGGAGGAGCGCGCTGTACAAGCTGTGGCGCACCTGCAAGAACCCGAGTCTCATTGCGGCAAATCTGCCTACGACGATCAAAAAGGAAACCGTCGAGGCCGCCGTCGTGAAGCTGGCCCCGCCGCAGGATTTCGAACTTCTGGAATTGTTCGAAATCTCCCACGTATAACCGAAACGCCGGGCGGTAAATGGCATTACCGCCCGGCAAGCCCCCTTCGAACCAAACCACAAAAAGCCAAGGAGACTGAAATGTCCGTTACCATTTCCAAGGGCAGCACCAAGAACCACCGGGGCGAGTTCGAGTTTATGTACGTGAGTGCCATTCGCGGCGTGGGTGAGAAGGTTGAGCGGGTCATCCCGGGCGCGTCGGAGTGGATGCTCTCCGTTGCCACTCAGGCCGACGGTTACGGGGAGGTCGTGGAGTTCTGGGAGGTTATCGGCCAGGAACTCCGGGACGACACGATCAAGCGCCGGGGGTCGCGTAAGGCCCGGCAGTTGGCTAAGGCCCGAGAGGCATTCTCCACCCTGGTTTCTGCGGTTGAGTCCGCCGCAGTCGGCGAGATGGAGAAGGCCGCCCGTTCGGTTCAGCGCGCATGGTCGCTCGGTTGGGCCGGGGTGAATTAAACCCCTCCCGCGTGATCTAGCGCCAATATAGTTTTCTGGTTGCCGGGGCGGGTGCTCCGCCCCGGCAACCTCTCCCACCAAGACCCCGGCCCGAGAGGACATCCCCCGCCATGACCGCCACCAGCACGCCGACCACCCCCGCCAGCGCCTACCAGGTCGGCGACATCGTGCGAGCCCCGCACTGGCAGCGCGGCCGGATCACCGGCCACCGGCGCGCAATCGTCATCGGGTCCCTGGCTGACAGCACCGGGCCGGAAGCCGGCCTCCGGGTGTGGTTCTACACGCTCGGTGCGCCGCAGCTGACCTCAGACGGCCCTAACACCCTGGCCGGGGTCTTCCCCCGCGAGGTCCGCAAGCTGGGCGACATCTACGGCATGTCCGAGCGCCAGATCAGCACGATCACCCGGGCAGCGCGGACGCACGACCACGCCCACCTACTCGCGGTGAGGGCCGAACAGTTCTGGCGCAAGCTCAAGAGCGCGCGAAAGTCCGAGCAGAATTGAAATTCGAGATCAGAAAGGTTGGCTAGAATGCTGGAAATTGCTTGCCAGGAATGCGCTTCGGTCGGTTCATATCGTGCGACTCCCGGAGTATTCTTCCGCTGCCTTGAGTGCCGCCGTGAGCTGACCACCGAGGATCTCGACCTAGACCCGGGGGAAATTTGGGTTGTCAGCGCAACCGGTATTCTCGGATTTGTTATCGACCCCGTCGAATCAATTCGAGAAATGTCTATTGCGACTGACGCATACTTGGGCGCAGAGTGCGACTCGTTGGACGAATTGGAGGCTTTGCGGAGCTTCCATGACGCCGCATTCAGGCTTCAGGGGGCACTGAAGGCAGGTGTCCCCTATCCGATCATGGAAACGTGACGCTGCGCCACGGTGCCCAGGGCATGATATTGTTCTCTTGTTGGCCGGGCAAGAGGTACAGCCCACCGACTCCCTTCGAACCAAATTCACGGAAGGTCACACCAAATGACGAGCCTGACGGAGTTGTACGGCGAGCCGATCCACCAGTTCACCCGGGCCGACGCCCTGGAGGCTGGCGACCTGATGGAGGCCCCCCGCGATCTCGCCCAGGAGGCTGGCTGGCGGTGGCCGGTGGCACTGACCCGCGCTGCGTGGGGCGACTGCGTCGCGTGGAGCAGCGAGGACGACGCGAGGCACCCCGGGCACGGGCAGTCGGAGACCGGGCGACTGTGGGACGTCCTCCGGATGGCGTTCTACGCGGTGCGCAGCGCCAACCCGGGCGTTCGGGCGGTCCCGTTCGAGGTTCTGCGGATTCCGGCGGAGGGCCCCAGCCGGGCGACCCGGGCGAGGCTGGCCGTTCACTGCGGCCCCGGGGACAGCGGGGAGACCGTGATCACGATCATGCAGCCGGACGAGAGTTGACCCCGAGGGCCCGCCCCGCAGGTGGCGGCGGGCCCGACCGGTCACTCCTGCTTCACTTCATGCCCTGGGCATGATATAGTTCTCTTGTTGGTCGGGGGCGGCACCCCCGGCCACCCCTTCCGAATCAGCGATCACCCGGAGGAACCGATGTCCCGGACCGACA
Organism: Streptomyces sp. NRRL S-350; assembly: GCF_000719705.1. Taxonomy (GTDB): domain Bacteria; phylum Actinomycetota; class Actinomycetes; order Streptomycetales; family Streptomycetaceae; genus Kitasatospora. The sequence continues at coordinate 2,762 of NZ_JOHO01000012.1, forward strand.
ACACCCGCCCCACGGCGCTGGCGCGCCAGGACCGCCCCTGGCTGCCGGTCGGCGCGCTGTCCGGCAGCCGCCGCAAGCCGGCCCAGCGGGCGGCCCACAAGCAGGACCGCCGCGCGCTGCGGCTGGCCCTGCGGCACGGCTGGGAGCCGCCGCTACCGCAGCGGCGGCGCGTGGACTGGGACGTCCACTAGCCGGGCTCCCCGGTCCCGCCGCCGGAGCGCGGCGGGACCGGGCTCCGGCCCCGCTTCACACCCTTCGAATCACGCCAAGGAGAACCGATGTCGAACACCCCCACCACCGACCAGGCCGCCGACCCGACCGCGCTGCTCCCCGACCTTCCCGACCCGAGCGGCGGGGACGGGTACGACTGGATGGAGCTGGTCGAGGAGGCCGCCGACGGCTGGCGGGTCGTATCCGGGCTGCGGGACGGTCGGCTGCTCGGCGAGTGGCCGTACATCATCGTGACCGTCTACCGCGACAAGGAGCAGGGTCTGTACGGGGTCGGCACCTACACCGAGGGCGACATCGAGGTGAAGGGCTTCACCGACCGCGCGGAGTACCTGGCCGCCCTCCTGTCGCACGTCGTCGACGACTGACGGCCGGGCGTGGCCACGATGTCGGGTGGCTGATTCCCGCTCGACATCGTGGGTGAAGTCTGATAGAGTTCTCTTGTTGGCAGGCGGTGGGGTGGCTCCCATCGCCAGGCCGGCGCCCCCTTCGAACCGAGGAGTCCGCATGAACCGCACCGCCATCCCCGCCCCCGACGCCCTGTTCGCCGTGAAGTGGAACGACGCCGAGGGGCGCAGCGCCCGGACCGTGAGCGTCGAAGGCCCCGAGTTCGTGAAGCACATGTTCGGGCTGGACGAGGTGCCGACCGGGCAGGCGCAGAACCGCTACCCCGCTCACCTCCTGGGCGGACGGCCGGTCATCACCGCGACCCCGATCACGCTGGAGTGGCGCGAGCTCACCCGGGAGGAGGCCGCCGAGGAGGCCGCCAAGATCACCGGCACGTGGTGGAGCACCATCCCGGGCAGCCACCCGCTGAACCAGGAGAGCTCCACCACCTACGAGATGGCCCAGACGGTGACCCTGCTCGCGGCCGAGGGAAGCCCCGTCGCCATCGGAGAGCACGTCATCGGCCTGATGTACATGGGCGAGCCCTGGCTGTTCATCGCGGAGAACACCCCGGAGACCTGGAACGGCTGACCCAGGACCCGGCCGCCGGGGCAGCGCCCAGCGCCGCCCCGGCCCCGCAGCAGCCGACCTCCGCTGCTCCCCGTCCACACCACCGCAGGAGGCACCGTGGCTGCCAAGATCAGGACCGAACACACCTGCGCCAACTGCGCGCAGCCGGTCACCTTCGACACCAAGCGCTACCCGTACTGGCAGCACGCGGCGCAGGCCGCCCCCACGGCGGACACGACGAGCCGGTGCGTGAGCGCGGACCCACAGCGGTTCTGCACACTGTGCGGGAGCCCGGCGACCAGCTGGCAGGACGCATGGGCGGACTACTCGGGGTGCCGTCCGTGCGGCAACTACGACCGCTACTCGCTGGGGGACTGAGTGCGGGTGGAATAGCCGGCCCCGCCAGCGACAGCCAGGCCGCCGACCCGACCGCGCGGAGTACCTGGCGGCGTGCCTGTCGCACGTCGTCGACGGCCGACAGGCACGGCATTCGGGAGGGGCGATTCCCGCTCGACATCGTGACTTGAGTCTGATAAAGTTCTCTTGTTGGCAGGTGGTGGGGAGACCCACCGCCGAGCCGGCGCCCCCTTCGAACCGAGCACTCCGCACAACCGCGAGAGAGGTACGTCCATGAAGACCACCACCGAGCTCCCCGCGTCCAGCGTCCCGGCCGCCTGCACCGATGGTCACCTCTTCAGCCCGACCGCCGATCTCGTCGCGGCCGGACTCGACTTCCGGCCGGGCGACCAGTTCCAGCCGATGGCACCGGCCCCACTCAGCGACCTGCGAGCGAAGGCCGAGTGGTGGCGCACCGTCGCCAACCTCAGCGCCCCCGACTTCCTCGGCCTGACACCCGGCAGCACGATCACGGTGCACCACGGCGGGGGAGTGAGCGCCGCTGAGGTGATCTCGACTTCCCGGGCCGGTGCCCGCGTACAGGTGGCACTGCCCGAGGACGTGGAGGGGCTCCACCTTGAGCTGACCGTGACCCGCCGGAGCCCGTCCGGCTCCTGGTACGGCCCGTACGGCCCCACCCCCCAAGCCTGAGCCCCCGCCCCCGCGCTGCGCCCGCCGCCGAGCGGGCGCAGCTGGCGCGCTGGTGACGCCGCACGAGGTGGCCGAGCTGCGCGCCGATCGACAGGCCGGATAACGGCCCGGGGCGAGGTAAGTCCACTTCCAATCATGGCTCAGCCATGATATAGTTCTCTTGTTGGGACGGGGCGGGCGCTCCGACCCGGCCCCCCTTCGGACCAGCCCCACAGGAAGGCACACGATGCGCACGATCGCCGTCCACCCGGAAGCCGCCGCCGCTCTCGCCCCGCTCGCGTTCGGGGAGTTCACCGCCACCGTCTGGGAGGACGGCGGGTACCTGGCCGGATGGCAGTACACCGTGCCCGGCTGCGCCTGCGTGGTGACCCTCTGGCCGGAGAACATGTTCAACGAGCCCGACGCCCCGGCGGAGTTCACCCCGGTCGGCCCGTGGTCGTACGTCGGCCGGTTCGACGTCGCCACCGCGGAGGGGTGTCGCAACCCGGGCGACTGGACCAACCCGGCCAACCGGGACGGCCACCCGACCCCGCACCACGCGCTGTCCGAGGGCCTGGACGAGCACCGCGCGGTGTGCGTCGAGTTCCGCCAGGCCATCACCCGGTGTCTTGAGTGCGGCGACGCCAAGCAGGAGCACGGCCGCCCGGACAGCTTCCTGGGCTGCGAGGACTTCCGCCCCGGCAAGGAGCCCGGCCGCCGCGACTGGGAGATCCGACGCGAGGCGCGCGGCCTCTGGACTCCCCGCGACTGAACCACCCCGCCGGGGCGGCGGCTGGCACCGCTGCCCCGGCCCGCAGCGCCACCGCTGCGCCCTTCGAATCAGCACCCCACCAAGGAAGGACCCCCCAATGACCCGGACCAAGGTCGCCGCCAAGCCCGCCGAGCCGACCCAGACCAGCGGTATCGAGTACTTCGAGTTCCTCTCGTCCCAACTGATCGTCGACCCGTTCAACCACCGCCAGGGCAAGGTGGCACCCCCCTCCCCGCGACTGAAGGCCAGCGTCGCCGAGGTCGGCGTCAAGGAAGCCGTCGGCGTCCGCAGGCAGGCCGACGGCACGTGGGGCGTCTTCAAGGGCCGCCGGCGACTGCTCGCCGCCCAGGAGGCCGCCGAGAAGGCCAAGGCCAAGGGCATCGACCCCAAGACCCTCCCGCCGGTCCCCGCGCTGGTCCACCACGACCTGACCGACGCGGACGACGAAACCCTGCTGCTCTCCCTGCTGGAGAACCAGTTCCGCGAGAACGCCACCAAGGCCGACGAGCTGCAGGTGGCCGAGCAGCTGGCCCTCATGGACGTGCCTGAGGCTCGCCGCCGCCGCCACGCCAAGGTCCTGGGCGTCTCGGCAGCCCAGCTCAAGGCCGCCAAGGGCGCGGCGCAGCTGAGCGAGTCCGACCGGGTCAACGCGCTGCACGCCGACTTCGACTGGGTCGAGATGGACCAGTGGCAGCAGGTCGGCGGCGGGTGGGCGGACTTCCAGAAGCTCAAGGACGCCAAGAAGCGGGATCTCGCGTCGGGCAAGGCCGGGAACGGCGAGTGGCGGCAGACGCTCCAGGCGATCAAGGACAGGCAGGCCGAGGAGGCGAAGCGGCAGGCCGTCACGGACGAGCTGAGCGCGGCCGGGGTGCGGGTGATCGACTTCCCGTGGCGGTGGTTGGGCCACACCGCCCAGCCGCTCGCCCACCTCCTCACCGCACTGGGCAAGCCGTTGACCACGGAAGTGCACTCCCAGGTGTGCCCGAGCCACGGCGCGACGGTCGACCCGGACACGCTGGAGGTGATCTACGTGTGCACCAACTGGCACGCCGAGGGTCACCTGCCCACCGAGGAGTACGCCAAGGAGCTGGAGGAGGCGGGAAAGACCCCGGTCGACCCCGAGGCCGAGAAGGCGAAGGCGAAGGCGAAGCGCGAGGGCACCGCCGCGTGGCGCTCGGCCCGGACCGTCCGGCAAGAGGTACTGCGGGCCGCGATCGCGGGCAAGAACCTGCCGGAAGCCGCCGACGCGCTGACCGAGCGAACCGTCATGGGCCACGCGAAGTGGTGGTTCAAGTCGGTGGCCTCCGGCCGGACCGAGGTGGCCGCCTTCCTGCTGGGCGTGCCGGACCCGAACGAGGGGCGCAGCCAGTGGGAGCGGGCGGAGGACCCGTTCGCGGAGCTGATCGCCACCGGTCCGAAGACGCGCCGCAGGCATCGCATGTTCGCCCGGGTGGTCGCCGCGATCGAGTACTACGTCATGGGCGACAAGGAGTGGCTGGAGCCGACCGAGGACATGGTCACCTACCTGCGCTTCCTGGAGGAGACGTTCGACTACCCCCTGGCCGAGTGCGAGCGCGACGCGATCGCCGCGTACGAAGCCAAGACGAAGCAGGACGACAAGGCCGACGGTGGCGAGTCGGCCGACACCGACGACCAGGGCGACGGCGACGGCGGATCGGCAGGGGAGAGCAGCCCCGCGCCGGAGGCGCAGCCCGAGGCCGCGCCCGAGCCGCAGGCGCAGCCCGCCCAGGAGGGCGCAGCGGGTGAGGAGACCGGGGCCCCGGACGGGCCCGAGACGGAGCAGCAGCCGACCGGGGGCGTCCAGGCCCAGGGCTGACAGCAAGGCCGGGGCGGGGGGCGCGGACGCGGCTCCCCGCCCCCGGCCCGACCGGAAAGGAGGGCACGTGGAGAAGGCCGAGGAGGTAGCCGGCGACCTGTTCGCCGCGCTGCTGAAGGAGACCGCCGAGTGGGCCGACAGCTCCGAGAAAAGATGGGCGGAAGGACTCTGGAAGATGCCGCCCGCCGAAGCGCTCACCGCCATGGAGGAGTCGGACTGTCTGCCCAGCCAGCTGGCCGGTCCCGCCGCCGCCGCGCTGCGCTTCCTGGTCCCACACGTCTACGACGTCCCGGGGTGACCGGTGCGGGCGGGCTGGGGAAGACGAACGGCGGTCCGCCCCGCCATAAGGCGGGACCCCCCGTCGAGCTGACGGCAGGCTGGCGCGGACCGCCATCGGCGGCAGGTTTCGACGCTGCCGCACCCTTCGAACCAGTTCTCACAAGGAGATCCGGTTGCGAGGCTTCAGGATAGCGCGGCGGGCAATCGGTCCATGACGGGTGGATCACGCTTGCATGCGTGAACAAGAGTTGATATAGTTCTCTTGTTGGCAGGGGCGGCACCCCGGCCCACCCCCTTCGAGTCAGCACCCAGGGAGATCCGATGAACGATCAGGCAGCAACGACCCCCGCCGAGCCCACCACCGAGGACGGCCGACCCGACTGGACGACCCTTCCCGCGCACGCCTTCACCGCTGCGCCCCGGGCCACGCAGGTCTCCCTGTTCGCCATCGGAGACGACCCGTTCGGCACCCCGTCGCTGCTCGACGACGCACAACCGCTGTTCTGACCGCCCGTCCAGGAACAGCCCCCTCCGAACCCGTCGCCAGCCTGCTCCGACCGCTCCGGCGGCCAGGCCAACCCACAAGGAGAGCAAGACCATGGCCCACCCGATCGACTTCGAGACGTCGCGCGACCAGGCGTCGCCTACCCAGCCCCTCGTCCACACCAGCACCACCGAGGACCTGACCATCACCACCACCGTCACCGCCGCCACCCTGGTAGTGGAACGGATGGCCGAAGGATGGGACGCCCCCGTCACCGAGACCCGCGCCTACCCCACCCCCGAGCGCGCCCTCTCCGCCGCCGAGGCGTGGCACCGGAACTGACCACCATTGCCCCGGGCCACCCGGCCCGGCGGCACCGCTGCGCCCCGGCCGCCCGCCGGGGCGCCGACCCCGAACCAGAGAAGGACCGCCATGGAGATTTCGCCGCGCTGGGAGGAGCTCAGCATCCAGTTCGCCGCGCTCGGCGAGCAGATCGCCACCAGCCTGAACACCCTCGAACCCGAGGAGCGGCGTGGTTGGACCCACCGTCGCGAAGACAATGCGTACGGCTCGGTTGGACTCGAGCACCCGGAAGGCTGGAAACTGCACATCTGGCGGGAGAAGGCGCACTGCACGGGCGCAGCCGGCCAGCGGCTGACGATCCAGGGCATCGTGCCGAGCGAGTACCGGGGACGGGCGAAGCACCGGATCACGGTCGCGGGTGACCGCGCACCCCGGGACATCGCTCGCGACATCGCGCGGCGCCTGCTCCCGGACTACCGGGACACGGCGGCCCAGGCGTTCGAGCACCGCGACCAGGAGCAGGCCGCCACCCGGGCCCGAGTGGCGGCATTCGCCCGGCTGCGCACTGTCCTGCCCGCGCTGAGCACCGGAGCGAGCAGTGTCGAGAGCGGGTACGGGCTGTTCTACCGGGGGTACGCCCGGGTGGCCGACGGTCGCGGGGGCACCCGGAGAAGCGAGCACGGCGCCCTCGCCTCCGGGACGGTGCGGCTGTCGTTCGACGGGTCGACCGGTTCCATCAAGGCGGACGAGGTGCCGCTGGAGTTGCTGGTGGAGTTCCTGACGCGGCTCAACGCCGACCGCCAGGCCCTGACCGGGACGGTCATGCCGCGCGAGCTGGACAGTGCTCTGCGTGAGCTGGGCTGGCAGCCGCGCGTCGTCCCGGGCGAGGTAGTCACCGGGGAGCCGTCGGGCAGCGGGGAGCAGCGGCGCGCCGGGGTTGAAGGGGACTGATCACGCTTGCCTTCGTGGTCTGAGCCTGATATAGTTCTCTTGTTGGCAACGGAGCACCTTCCACCGGAGGAACCAGATGGACGTCAAGCGCGGATACGCCTGGGGGATCGGCGGCGAGAAGTACCTGATCATCCCCGGCGAGGCGTGGGAGCGGCCCCCACTGGCCGGCGATCCGCAGGAGGCCGTCCGGCCGGACCACTCCCGCGTGGACACCCTCGCGCTGGTGGAGCGGTTCTGGCACGGGGGTGTGAGCGGCGACGGCTACGTGCACCGCATCGTCGAGGTCGTTCCGACCACCTGACCACCCGCGCCCCGCGGGGGGCGGCGGCAGGCACCGCCGCCCCCCGGTCCCTTCGAACCACACACCGACCTGGAGCCCCGATGCAGCTCGCTCTCCTTCTCACCAGCCCCGGACGTCCGACGGTCCGGATCGGCCCCTTCGACAACAAGGTCGCCGCCGATCAGTTCCGCTGCGGCCTGGGCGGCCAGCTCCACGCCACGCCCCACCCGGAGGGCCTAACCGTAGCCCTCGCCCCGTTCGACCCCCTTGAGCCGCACCTGGCCGCCTCCCTGCCCCAAGAGGCCCGGGAACTGGTGATGCTGCTGCTGGACCACCCCGTGGAGACCTTCCCCGAGCTCTACACCCGGCTGAGGGCCGAACACGGGCCCGACGACGCGGAAGACATCTGGGAAGAGGTGCAGGCGATGGCCGCCGACTTCTGCAAAGCCCGCCCCGACGGCGCTCCCGGCCTCTGGTGCGCGCTGCCCGTCGGTCACCCGTCGGTCGTGCACGTGGACCGCCACGGATACGGCTGGGGGAACGGCTCCGAGCACCCGCGCACGCCCGTGGTGCTCCTGGCCGACCGGCTCACCTGACAGACCGGTGCCCGCAACGGGCACGGCCCGCATCAACACCTGCCCGAACACCTGCCCGGGGCGGCGGCTGGCCCCGCCGCCCCGGCCCCCTTCGAACCGGATACCGAACCGAGGAGACACCACCGTGCGCACCCACCAGCCCACCGCCGCCGACCAGGCCCGCAAGATGGTCACCGCCGCCCTGCTGAAAGCCGGGCTGCGCCCGACCTCCCTCCACCCGGACGAGCCCTGGCGGGGCCGCACCACCGGGTTCCTGGTGCGCGGCAACGAGACGGCCGTGACGGTCAGCCGCCACCCCCTGCCGCTGGACCGCCAGGCCCGCGAGACCTACCACCGCGCGGTCTACGCCGGTTCGGTGGCAACCAACAGCGCATGGCGGTACGAGGACGGCCCCGAGGGCTCCCTGGTGGTGCGCCCCGGCGTCTGGGGGTGGGGCGGGCCGATGACCACGCTCGGCCCGCTGACCGCCCTGGCCGACGAGGAGCTGGAGACGGCGCTCACCGGCGAGGCGTTCGAGATCTGGGCGGACACCCCGACCGGGCGCACCGTCGTCCCGGTGGGCAACTCCCGCACGACGACCCTGGACATGCTCCGACGCGACCTGAAGAAGGGGCGCACGGTGGCCACCGACGCCCAGGGCGTGGTCACGGTCGATGCCCACAACTTCGGAGGCGACCCCTACCGCGTGTACGTCAACGCCGTCCCCGCCTCGTGGGTCGGCGGCCTGTGCGCGGAATGCGGCTGCACCCGGCGCGAGCACGGCGACCTCTACAAGCCGCTGTGCTGCGACGAGTTCCGGCGCTGACCCACCCACGGGCGGCGGGCCCCCGGCCCGCCGCCCCACCCCGCCGCCGAGGCCGCGGCAAGAACGAGCACCCACGACCAGAAAGGACCGGACAGCCGTGACCGAAGCGGACCTGACTGCCGAACAGAAGACCCTGGCGCAGCAGCGGGCCCGGCTCCCGCGCTCGCTGCGCCAGCTGCGCGGATTCGTGGACCGGTTGGCCGGCCTGCCGGAGCGCAGCGCGTACGACGCCTATCTGCTGGAGTGCCTGCGCGCGGTCCTGTTGGAGCAGGAGGTGGATTCCGCCGTGTCGGGGCGATCGGTCCACCCCGGGCTGCGCGTCGAGGGCAACGCCTGGCCGGAGGCGGACCCCGCGAGCCGGTTCAGCGTGGTGCTGACCGGGGGCCGGGGGCGCCTGCTGAAGCGAGGGTTCCCGACGGCGCACGCGGCCCGCTGCGCTGCGGTCCGGCTGGCCGACGCCGCCGACTGGCGTCTGCCGACGGCGGAGTTCGGGGCGCAGCACCACGCCGCCGTGCTGGCCGAGGGGGCCGGGCCGGAGTGACGGCCCGCCGTGCGACCAGGCCCCGGTCGCACGGCGTCCGTTGGGCCGGTCGGGTGAATGGCGGGAGAAGTGCGGAATTCCAGCCCAATCATGCTCTAACTCTGATATAGTTCTCTTGTTGGCAGGCGGTGGGGGTGGCACCCCACCGCCGAGCCGACGCCCCTTCGAACCACCAGCACCAGGAGGCACCGCCATGCAGCACCACGACGACAACGAGCGCGCCATCCCGACGATCCCCAGCCCCCGGCGCAGCGGCGAGAACTCCCGCTCCGGCGGCGCGGCGAAGGCGCCGGCCACGCCGGGGCGCATCCCGGGCCAGCGCGGCCGAGACAAGCGCGAGAGCTGACCGGCGAGCATCTCCGGGGCGGCGGCCGACACCGCCGCCCCGACCCCGCCCTTGCACCACCCCCACCCCACCGGCCCACCAGGGACAGGAACAGCAGCCATGCCTACGACCACCCCGCTCCCGAGCCAGCAGACGACCGAACTCCTGCGGATCGCGCTGGACGCCGCCCCGCTCATCGCTGCCGCCACGGCGCAGCTGCCGACCCGGCGCGGCACCATGGTCGCGTTCGCCTTCGACAATGACGGCGTAGAGGCCGTATTCGCCCAGGCGCTGACCAGCCCCGAGTGCATCTCAGCCCTGACGGTCATCGGGAGGGAGTTCGAGGAGGCAGGCTGGGGCTCCAGCTACAGCGGCCGGTCGGCGCACCTGATCCACCCGCTACACCTGACCAGGCACGTTGGGCCCGGTCAGGGTCCGTCCACCCTCACGGCCGCACTGGCCGCCAACGGGGGCGACCCGGTAGGCCGCGCGCTGGACGCGGCGGGCCACGACCGCCAGGCAGCCGCGTGGCGCACGGCCGTCCACCCCGGGGACCCGCGCACTCGGCCCGGGTCGGCTGAATCACGGTGGCCGTCGTGAATGTTCTCTGATATAGTTCTCTTGTTGCGCCGGTTGGTCGCTCACTCCGGCCACACCGCCACCTGACGGGCTTCCGCAACCCTCTCGGCGGCGCGGCCCGCGCCAGCGCCACCGCCCCGATCCCCACGACACCCCGCCGCACCGTCCCGTGCGGCCACCGAACCGGAGGTTCACCATGCCCATTCCCGCCATGTTCACCGATGCCACCACCGCGTGCGACAACTGTGGCCACCGCCGCTGGACGGTGCACCTCACCGTCACCACGCGCAGCCCGGCCGCCGGGACCGTCCTGGTCGCCGTGCCCGCACCGCCCTCCCTGGATGTCACCTGCGGCACCTGCGCCGGATGGCTCGACCCGGAGGACCCCGTCTACGCCGCCCTCTACGCGCTGCTGGTCGACCGCTTCGCCCCGCCGGAGCCCGTCCGGCTCGGACGTCTGCACCACCTGCGCAGCATGCTGCGCCGCCGCGTCGGGACCCGCGCGTGAGCGGCGACCACACCGGGCGCGGCCGTCGCGCCGGAGGGCAGGGGACGCCGCCCGCGACCCGGAGCAGCACGGCGGCGCACAGCGACTTCGCGGCCCTGCTGACCCGCTCCGGCATCCCCGCCCGCGCCGTCCACCTGGGCGACGACTGGTCCGTCGGCGTCGAGCTGAGCATCGACGGCCAGCCGCGCGACCTGTACTTGCGGCTGGACGCCCGCGGCGGCGCCCTATGGCAGATCGAGGGCCCGGACGGCTTGTGCGCCTGCGGGAGCTGGCCTCCCGTGCGCACCGGCCGGGCCACGGCTGCGCGGAGGAACCTGGCGCGGCTGCGCCGGGCGATCGAGCGACGCGACGCGGCCGTCAGCCACCCCGAACCCCTTTCCGGACCGGCCGCCACCGGCCGACCCGGCCACCACCAGCGAGAGGACCGAACCACCATGAACCGAGCCACCGCATCGGGCCCGGGCGCAGCGGCTCCCGAGGCGCACCCCGTGCTGCTGACCGCCCGGACCGTCCTGCACCGGGCTGGGCTGCGTTGCGAACTGGAGGTGGGACCGGTCGTCGCCCAGCTCGTGATCCCGGGCGCGCACGAGTCGCTGGTCCGGGTCGACGTCGTGACCGACCCGGAGGACGAGGGAAGGGAGTCCGGCGCATTGCGGGCCACGCTGATGAACGCGCTGGGGAAGCAGCGGGTGCTGTACGACTCCCGGACGACCCCCATGCCGGTCGGCTTCTGCCGGACGGACGGGCCGAGCAACATCTACCACCTGACCAAAGTGGTGTTGAACGAACTGGTCCGGGAGGCGCTGGAGGATGTCGCGGTGGCCGAAGGGGTCGAGGACTTCACCGTCACGGCGCACCCGCCCGCCAGGCACCGGCTGCACCACGACATCGCCCTGCCCGCCGACTGCGACCAGTTCGCGGTGCGCTCGGCGCTGGCCGCGCTGCGCTTGGCCGGCTGGCGCGTGCACCAGGTCGCGGCGGACGCCGACGGGCGGCCCGTGCTGCGCTTCGGTGACCCCGTCGGTCCGGGTGCGCCGTTCAGCAACCTGGGCAAGGTCGATCAGGCGCTGTGGGCGGCCGGGTTCGAGCGAGTGCGCTACGGCACCCAGGTCGACGGCTACGAGCTCGGCTACCACGGGGACCACGGCGTCTACGTCGGCACGCACGGGCCCGGCAAGGGAAACCCGGAAGGGGAGGAGCTGACCGAGGCGCTGACCGAGGCCCTGGTGAACACGGGCGACTGGCGGGTGGAGCGTGCGGAGTACGGGGCCCTGCTGGTGACGGCGGTCCCGACGGCGGAGGGGGAGGTCCGGACCTACGCGGTGCAGGTGAACCTGGACTTCCCCGCCCGGTCGCCGGAGGAGGCCGCCCGGCTGGCCGCCGAGCACCTGGCGGTGCACGGGGCGGGCGAGATGGAGGTGTTCGAGACGGACGCGGTGGACCGGAGGTGGTCCATCACGGTTGCAAATGTGGATCAAAGCTGATATAGTTGTCTTGTTGGTGAGGCCGGGAGGCCGATCCACTCCCTTCGAACCGCTCCGATTCCCAGGAGGAACCGTGGACAGCAAGACGACCCCCACCCCCGAGCTCCGGACCTACGGCGTGCAGTGGACCCGCGACTTCACCGCGACGTCGCCGGAGGACGCGGCGGAGCAGGCGGCGCGGTGGGTGGCGCAGGGCGGGCTCGGTGAGGTCGAGGTCACCGAGTCCGACGACGAGGGCAACCAGTGCTGGGTGCCGGTCCCGAACCTGGACTGACCCGCAGTCAGGACCCGGGGGCGCGGCCCGCAAGGCCGCGCCCCATCCCTTCGGACCACACCTCACCCAGGAGAGACCGTGCCCCACACCCAGACCCCGCCGACCGAGGACGAGCAGCTGGCCACGTACCCGGCCGCCATCCAGCAGGCCATCCGATCCGAGGCCCACGCCTGGTACTACGACCGGATCGAGCCCGCGATCCGGTCGTACGACTCGCACGTGGAGTGGGCCCGCAAGCTCACCCCGGAGCAGCGCAGCTACCACCGCTCGGGCGCCTGGTACGCCAACCAGCTGCTCAAGGCAACGGCGATCAGCGAGGTCCAGTCGGAGATGGGCGACCCGACCGACTGACCGCACCGGGCGGCCCGCACCGGCGGGCCGCCCGACCGGCCCCGACCAACCGGCACTGAACTACCTCGACCTAGGAGCTGTCCGTGAGCACCACCACGACCACCCTGGCCTACCGCATCGGCGACCCGGACGCCGAGTGCCGTTACCCCGTGATCATCGGCACCGAGAACCCCCTGGTGATCGGCTGGGCCTTCCGGTGGCACCGCAACTGGCTGGTCACCGCCGCCTGGACCGACGGCAGCGAGAGCGAACGCAACCTGCACCGCCCGGCCAAGGGCGACAAGGGCGTGGACATGGCCGCCGCCTTCCTCGCCGAGCAGTACGCCGCCGGAGCCATCACCGCGGTCCCCCTCGCCGAGGCCCTGGCCGAGATGCCCCTGCCCATCGGCCCCGTCCTCCTGCTGCACCCGCGCATGGCGGTCAAGGAGCGCAACGACCGCAACATCGCCAGCGCCCTGAAGGCGTTCGCCGGACTGGCCGAGCACCACTGGCGGGCCTACGGCGGCTTCCCCGGCTCGGACAACCCCTGGTTCGTCGGCTGCGAGCTGTGCGGCTGGACCGGGCCGAAGTACTGGAGCCACCTGCGCGGCCGGAACGGCAACCCGCCCAGCATCACCCGCCACCTGGGCAAGTGCGTCGACGAGGACAAGATCCGCGAGGCGATCCCGGCCTACCGGCAGCAGTAGACACCGTCCCCGAGGGCCGGGCCCGGAGGATTCTCCGGGCCCGGCCCTGGCAGCCCGCCCCAACCGCCCTTCCGCCCGGAGTGCCGCCATGCCGCAACCCCATGCTCTCTTCCCCGCCCTCGCCGACGCCTTGGCCCTCCACGTGGTCACCGGTGCCCGCCGCTCCCGGACCGAACTGCCGAACGGGTACGCGGTCGCCGCTGGCTTCGGCCCGCACGGCCCCGCCGACGACCTCCGGGTCGCCGTGTTCGCGCCCTCGCCGCAGGGCCCCACCCGGATCTGCAACGCGGTCTTCTCCCCCGGCACGGCGCTGCCCGCCGCGACGCGGCTCCTGGCCCGGGCCGTCCGCGAAGCGCCCGCCGTGCCCTGCGCCCCGACCGTCCGCCCCGCACGGGCGGACGTGGCTGCGCACCTGACGATCGGCGTGCCGGAGCAGCGCCCCGACGAGCCCGGCCTGTTCGTCGAGTACGGCCATGCGACCGCGTGGCTGTGCGACGGCCGGCTGGGCGTCACGCTGGGCAGCGCGGCGACGGGCGGCAGCCTCACCCTGTCGGGACCATGGGACGCCATGGCCGTCGCCGCGGTGGTCGACAGCGCGCTGCTGGAGCTCACCGACGCACAGGCGCTGGCGGCGGAGGTCTCCGCCCTGCTGCCGGCGCGCTGGAACCGGGTGCTGCACGACCAGTGGCATCCTGCGGCGGCCGTCGTACTGCCCCGCCACTCTCCCGGACCGGACGATCCGCTCGGGCGGGTGTTCTCCCGAGAGCTGATGGCCGTGGGCAGGGAACTCCTCGCCTCCTCGCCGGACCTGGAGGTGCAGCCCTTCTACTCGAACGAGGGTGCGGCGGTGGCGCTGCGCGTCGCGCGCCGTGAGGCCCGGGTGCCGGAGCTGGTGAAGTTCGCCCGGCTGATTCCACCGCGAGCGGGGGAGCCGCCTGTCAGCGTGCTCCACTCCGAGTACGTTCCCCCCGCCGTGCGGGCCGCCCGTCGAACAGTGCTCGCCGCAGGGACCGGACGGAAGTGACACGACCAGCACCAGTCCTCCGCTTCCGACGGCGAAAAGACGACCCGGACATGCCTGAGGCATGATATAGTTCTCTTATTGGTCCGGGGTGGCGGCACCTCCCCGGACCGGCCCCCTTCGAACCATGCGAGAGGCCACTATGACCAACGAACCGACTCCCGTCACCGCCAGGCCCGAGGCCGCCCGCGAACCGCGGACCGAGGCAACGGTGGCGCGGCACCTTCGCCAGTTCGACGAGGAGGAGCGCGTGCTCTTGCGAACCCTCGCCCGGCAGCGGGCGGCGGCGGAAGCGATCACCTTCGATCTCGCCCTACAGCGGGAGATCGTGGCCCTGCTGCTCGCCCCGCTCAGCGAGCCCCAGCGTGCCGCAGCGCGAGCCATCGGCAGGGCCCGGATGCAGCTGCCCGGCGTTGGCGGCCCCCGCTGGTTCTCGGAGGAGCTGCGCATCGGCGCCGTCGAGGTCACCGCCGGATTCCCCGTGGGGCCTGCATCCAACGCCGATACGAAGCCCACCACCTCCGGGCTCTACTCGGCGCTGATCGCCCGCAGCATCCCCGTGCAGATGATCCAGGAGCACCAAGGCCGCGAGGGCCGCCCGCCGATCCGGCGGATCGTCCTCTCCCCCCGAGCCTCCGAGGAGATGGCTCGCGGCATCCTGGCGATGCTGCGGACTGCGGGCTGGGATTGCCACCAGGAGGCCGAGCAGGCGCGCGGCGGACTCGCCCTTCGCCTGACCGGCCCCACAGGGCCCACCAACTCCCCCGACAGCCCCGGAGCGCGAGTGGACGCCCTGCTGTGGAGCGCCGGCTACGACCGGTACCGCCACGGCGTGCCGGTGTGGGGATACCGGTGGGACCACCTGTTCGCCGACCCCTCCGAGGGCAGCGCCTACGTCACGGTCCACGGGCCGGGCGACGGCTCGTTCGCCGACGCCCGACGCCGCTGGGAGCTGACAGACGCGATGATGCGGACCACGGAGGCCGCCGAGGGGTGGCGGACGCTGCGGCCGGAGTGCCTGGGCCACGCCTTTCACGCCCTGACACCGGAGTACTGACCAGGGCGCCCCTCCGGCCGAACCGCTGCGCCGCGCTTCGGCGCGGCCCATCCCTGCCGCCGCCCGGCGCGCGGCGCAGCGGTTCGGCCGGAGGGGCGAAGGGGGAAGGCACTGGACGAACGTGTTTAAACTCTGATATAGTTCTCTCGTTGGCAAGCAGGGGCGTCGCGCCCCTGCCCCCGTCGAACCGAAATGAGAACGCCATGGACAACACCGCGGAGCCTGACGCCGCCTTCGAGCCGGACGTCGATCTGGACGAACTCGGCACCACGGCACTGCACGCCGTCATGGTGGAGGCCGTGCAGGCCCTGCCCGAGGGCCACCCGGTCGCCAGGGTGTGGCAGCGCCTGGACGACATCCTCACGGCGGGCGGCATCGAGTGCCTTCCCGACCCCTGGGACAACCTCCCCTACTGCCAGCACGCCACCCAAGAGGAGGCCGATCGCTGCTGCCTGGCACTGGCCTGACCGGCGGCGGACTGCTGCGACGGGCCGTCGGCGCGCACCGGCACCGACGGCCCCGGACGGCAACTGCGGCGGCGGTCGCGCCTGGCAGCGCGGCCCCGCCGATCCCTTCGGACCATCCGGCGGCACCACGGCCTGTCGGGCCCGGTGCCGCCCGCACGGGAGGACCATCCACATGACGAACCAACTCGCCCTGTTCGAGGCGCCGGCGCCGGTTGCGGCCGGGCGCCCGTGCCTGGGCGCGGCGCTCCCGCAGGCCAAACGGGCGCCCCGAACCCGCCTGGCCCGGATCGGGGAGGACCTGGAACGGGCCGCCCGGTTGATCGCCGAACACGGACTCTCGCCGGACAGCTGCGCCGAGCCGCCGTCGGCGCTCACCGACACCGGCGCCCGCTCCCGACAGCCGGAGCACGGAGCCCTGCACCCGGTGGGGGCGATCTTCCTGGCCGCGCACGCCGCCGAGACGCCCCGCCGACCGGCGGAGGACCCCGTGCGGGCGGGCGCTGTGGCGGACCGGATCTGGGCGCGCTGCGACGAGGCGCTGCGCTACCTGGCCGACCGCTTGGACCCCGCATTCGGCCGCGGGGCGGTCGAGCGGATCGCCGGATGGGTGGCGCAGCCGGGGGTCGGGCTGCAGGAGGTGCTGGCGGAGCTGGCGCGGGGCGCCCGCAAGGCCCGGCCGCTGCCGAAGGTGCCCATCGGGTACGTCCAGTTCAACCCGAAGCGCCACGGGCCGGAGGGGTACGACTGGATCGTGGTCGCGTCGAGCGGGGGCAAGGACTCCCAGGCGATGCTGGACGAGGTGGTGCGCAGCACCGACGCGGCCGGGGTGCCGCGCGACCGGATCGTGGTGGTGCACAACGACCTGGACGTGACCGACTCCGGGGAGAGCATCGAGTGGCCGGGCACGATGGAGCTGGCCAGGGAGCAGGCCGAGCACTACGGTCTGCGGTTCGTGACGCTGCGCCGGCCGCAGGGCGGACTGTGGCGGCAGCTGCTCCAGCGGCGCATGTGGCCGTCGAGTTCGGCCAGGTGGTGCACGAGTGATCAGAAGTCGGCGCAGGCCTTGAAGCTGCTCACCGCGCTGGTGCAGGAGTCGCGGCGGGCGGGGGTGCGGGGCCGGCCGGTGCGCATCCTGTACTGCCTGGGGCTGCGGGCGCAGGAGTCGGCGGGCCGGGCCGGGAAGGCCCCGATCGCGGTCGACCGCTCCGCCTCCAATGGGCAACGGACGGTAGTTCGTTGGCATCCGATCCACGACTGGAGCGAGCGGCAGGTGTGGGAGCGGATCGCTGAGACCGGCATCCGGTACCACTGGGCCTACGACGCGGGCATGGAGCGGCTTTCCTGCTCGCTGTGCGTGCTGTCGAGCGGGAAGGACCTGGTGTGCGCGGCGCGGCTGCGCCGCCCGCTGGCGGTGGAGTACGTCGGGGCGGAGGCGGAGATCGGGCACCGGTTCCAGGACAAGCGGTCGATGGCCGAGGTCCTGGCGGAGGCCGACCGGCTGAACGCCGCCGAGGGTGAACTGCGCTGGGAGCGCGGGGACGCGCTGCGCCGCCATGTCGGAGAGGCGGCAGCCGCCGCGTACCTGGCCCTGGCCGCGTAAATCACCCCCGCCATGCGTGAAGCATGATATACTTCTCTTGTTGGGCAGGCGGCAGGGGGCGGCTCCCCCGCCGCCTGCCCAACGCCCCTTCGAGCCAGCAGCGGCCCCGGCCGCAGAACGGAGTCCCCGTGAACCAGCCCGTCCCCGCCGAAGCCACCGCAGCCCCCTCCCGCCCGACCGTCACCCCTCCGAGGATGATCAACGGCTGCGAGGTCATCGCCGTCGTCGCCGGAGCCAGCATCATCGAGCACCCGCAGGGGTTCATGGTCTACCGGGGCTTCCGGATCGGAACCCGCAGGACCATGGAGGGCGCCACCGCGCTGGCGGAGAAGAACGCCCCGGCCGCGCCGACGGAGGCCGAGACCCCGGCCTGGTGCCAGCAGCGTACGCACGCGCTGATCACCTACCACCCGCAGCTCGACATGTCGTACTGCCGCTGCGGCGAGCGCCAGGTGCCCGGCGAGCAGCCGATGGACTGGCAGGCGAAGCGGGAGATCTTCCACTCCTGCCCGCCGGAGGGGCCGTGCCGCTGCTACCTGGCGTGAGACCGGGACGGCCCCCGGCCGCACCCCGCCCCGGGGCGCGGCCGGGGGCCGGAATCACCGGCTCGGGCTTTCGTCGACGAAACCGATCGGGGGCGTCACCACGCCGCCCCCTCCCCTTCGAACCAGCCGGCGGCCGAGCGGCCCCGGAGAGGAGCACCCATGTCCGAATTCCCGCGCGCCCGGATCGCGGAACTCGTCGCCCTGCTGGGCGCACCGTGGCGATTGGACAACTGCCCGTACACCAGGGATGACGAATGGCAGTTCGTGACGGACGGCCGCGGACGGGGCTTCTGGCTGCGCATCGACCGCGGGCAGCTCGACCGGGGACCGGCGAAGCCGCACGGCTACCGGGTGACCGTCAGGGGCCGGTACCCGGAGATCCCGGGCCACTTCTTCACGGACAAGGGCCGTCCCGAGATCGGGTTCGACTTGTCGCGGCCACTGGCGACCCTGGCCAAGGACATGCGGCGGCGGTTCCTGCCGCAGTTCGAGGCGGCCTACTCCCGGGCCGTGGACGAGCTCCACGCCCGGACCTCCGCCGCCGAGAAGCGCGCGGCGGTGGCCAGGGCGCTGCTGGAGCGCTTCCCGCAACGGGGCTGGGAGGGGGAGGTGCGCCGCGGGGTGCACCGGGTGTGCGTTGACCTGGAGCCACACCCGGGGGCGAGCGCGGACATGGAGGTGAAGCAGGCCGGCGAGCTGGTGGACGTCCAGTTGTGCAACGTCGACCCGAGGGATCTCAATGTGCTGTGGGCGCTGTTCGAGCGGCGGCAGGCAGAGCGGATCGCCGCGACGTACGGCGCGCCCGCCTCCGTGGACCTGATCACGCTCGACATCATGCCTTGAGTCTGATATACTTCTCTTGTTGGACGGGGTGGCGGCGGCACCGCCACCCCGGCACCGCACCCCTTCGAACCAGTCCGATCCGAGGAGCTGACCATGCCGCGCAGCACCGCCCCCGCCACCGAGTCCGCGACCACCCCCGCCGATAAGGCCCCCGAACCGCCCCGGCCGACGTACGCGGTGCTGAACGCGGTGATCACCGACGACGAGGGCGGGGAGGAAGTGCTGCGCCTGGCGATGCCGTCCGAGCCGTTCGGCACCGCCGCCTGGCAGATGTGGGCCGTCGGTCTCTACCTCGCCCGCCTGCACCGCCACCAGGTGCAGCCCAGTGCGGCTACCCTGCGCGCCCACCTGACGTCCGGTGTGGTGCCCTTCCCCACGCCGACGATCAGGTTCCCGTACGGGCCGCTGCACGACTCCCGCCCGACGCTGATCCTCGACCTGGAGCTCGGCCCGCTGGACGCGAGCGGCTGGCCAAAGACCTCCCTGGTCGTGGTCGAGCAGGAGGTCAAGCCCCTCGGCTGGACCCGCGTCCGGCGCTTCCGCACCCTGCGGGCGACCGCGAAGGCCGTCTGGGAGGAGCTCGACGACGAGTGCTCGCGGCTGGCCGGGAAGAAGAAGGAGCAGCGGGAGCTGTTCGAGCTGGCGGACAAGCTCTGCCAGCAGGCCGACACGATCCAGCAGCGGGCACTGGAGAGCGCGTCCCCGCTGCTCGGTGGAGCCGTCCGAGAGGGCATGCACGCCGAAGGGGAGGAGCGGGAGCGGTTGCTGCTGGAGCTGGAGGAGTTCTGCGGGCAGGACGCCCCGCTGCCCGACGACGTGGCCTCGGCATCCCCGGTGCAGACCGTCACCGGGCACCTTGAGCGGCCCGCGCAGGCCCTGGCGGACGGCACCGCCCGGTTGTACGTCCGGCTGGCCGGAGCGTGCGCCACGGCGACCTGGCGCGCGGACCGGCCCTCCGTGGTGATCTGCACCGCCCAAGGCGCGGCGGCCCGGGGGGCGCTGGCACTGGAGCCCGGGACGGCCGTGGTCGTGGTCGGCCGGGCCGGCGCGGCCGTCTACCAGCACGAGGGGGACGTCCGGCGACGGGCCGACACCTTCGAGGTGCTCCACATCGGCGTCGACCTCGCGGCCGAGACCCCGGCCGTAGCGGCCTGACACTCGATCACCCTCCCGGCCCGGTGCGGCACCCGCCCGCACCACCACGCCATGGCGTGGCGCAGCAGGGTGGTCGAGAAGCTGAAGACTCCCAAGCAGCTCACCCTGGCCGCGTGAGGGCAAGGGGCGGAAAACGTCCCCAGTCATGTCGATGGCATGATATAGTTCTCTTGTTGGCCGGGGTGATGGCGCCACCCCGGCCGCCCCACCCCGCCGATCCAACCCACCCCGAAGGGCACCATGGAAGCGAAACCGATCACCTGCGACTCCTACGCCTACACCCGCCGACGGGGCGGCTGCGGCCTGCCCGCCGTCAGGCTGCTCACCGTCACGTACGAGAAGCGCCGCACCACCCGGTATCGCCTGTGCGACCGTCACGCCGACGGCCTGTACGAGGACCTGGCGGACCGCCTGTTCGCCTACCTGCGCCACACCGGCGTGACCGAGGCCAAAATCCCCCAGGAGGCCGAGCCGACCGCACCGCGAGCGGTCGATGCCGCCGACAACGCCCACCGACCCGAAACGGGAGCACCGTGAACACCACCGACGCCGTCGACCCCGACGGCCGCGACACCGACTACCTCGCCGCCTTCTGCTCCGGCGCCCTGATGGAGGCCGTGTGGTGGGAGGCGCGACCTACCCCCGGCGACCTGGACACCACCCGGGGTCGGGAGTGGGAGGACGTCGAAGTCCTCGACCTCACCCTGGAAAGCCTGCCCGCCGAGCAGGGCCGGCAGCTGCTCGCCGCCGCCATCCGATTCGTCGACGCCCACCCGGAACTCGCCGCCCTCGACCTCGACCCCGTGGACGTCGGCAGCGCATGGTGGATGGCCCACCGCGGACCCGATGGCATGCCCGGGCTCGACTTCCGAACCTTCAAGGCCGCCATCCCCCCGGAACTCCGGGACCGCATGAACGACCACGCCCGGCGAGACCCCTGCGAGTTCGGCCCCGTGGAACTGGACGAGGCCACCGGCAAGGTGCGCTTCGCCTGATCAACACGCTTGCGTGCATGGATGAGAACTGATATAGTTCTCTTATTGGGCGGATGGCTCCGCCCGAACCCTTCGAACCACTACGACCTCCACAGGAGTACTGACCATGTCCGAGCAGACCTTCGAGACCGCCCGCGCCTTCATCTCCACCGCCACCGCCGAGCAGGTGGAGCTCATCGCGGCGACGCTCCGCTCGCGGCGCCTCGCCCTGCGCCCCGCCCCCGCCAACGCGGTGGCCACCCGCACGTCGTCCATGGTGGAGATCGCCAGCCCCGGGGACCGGGTGAAGATCGACCGAATCCGGCCGCAGTACCTCAAGGGCCTGACCGGCACGGTGATCCACGTCCGCGTGAGCCGCGTGAACATCGAGCTCGACGCCGAGTCCACCCGGAAGCTGGCCGCCACGAAGCAGACGCGCTTCGAGGTCCCGGAGGGGGCGACCTCGTTCGTGATCGAGGGCGTCCACCCGAGCTCCTACGACATCCTCTGACGGCGCGTCGGGAGGCCCGGCCGGATCCCCCGACCGGGCCCCCAGCGGGGCGGCGGCCCACGCCGCCGCCCCGGCACCCCACCGGACCCACCGAGAGGAAGCGCTACGCCATGACCATCTCACCGCCGCCCGACCCGTACGACGAGCCGGTCCGCCACCTCAACGCCCGGCGTCGGCTGTACGAGCTGAACCCCGGCCCCGCCACGCGGGCCGACCTCGCCGACGCCCTGGCCTTCGACGCCGCGTACACGGTGCGCTCGGTCTGGAGCGACGCCCGCCAGGTCGACGTCGTCCTGCGCGACGGCGGCCGGTTCGGCCCGAGGCCCACCTTCGCCGAGCTTCGCTCCCCGGGCGCGGTGCTGGTCGCCCCGACCCAGCTCCGCTCCCTGTGGCCGGAGGACGGGAGGGCGCTCACGGACGCCCTGCAGTCGCTGTACGCCGCCGTCGAGCTGGTCGGCCGGGACGGAGGCGGCCCGGAGTCGTGGGCGGCCCGGTTCGCCGCCGCCAGCGCGGCGCAGGCCGCCGCCGGCAGGCCGTGGAGCATCGCCGCGTTGGCCGACCACCCGGGCCGGTACACCCTGACGCTCCCCCCGCCGCGGCGCCCCGCTGCGCCCGGCCAGGCATCCCGGGGCGCGTCGTAAACGCCCTCACCAGGGAGCTGCCCTGGCGCGGCGCCCGGGCGGTCATCTCGGTGCCGCCTGCCGCCGAGCAGCTGGACCGGATCACCGCTTGGTCGACGGTCCAGGTGGAGTACCGCATCCCGCTGGTGCTGGAGTTCTCGCACGAGCGGTCGCCGGCGGGGGGCGCCTGGTCGCTGGCGTGGGCCCGGAGCCGGGACGGGGCCCGGGCGGACAGCGCCTCGGCTCGCAAGGCACTCCAGGTGCTGCCGCCGCTGATCGCGGAGACGCTGGCCGACCCCGAGCTTGAGGACGACCTGACGCGGATGCAGGAGGAGTCGCTGCGCGTCCAGGCCGGCCACGCCTACGGGCGGGTGATGCGGGCCCGGCAGGAGAGCGCCGCAGCGGCCCGGAAGCTGCGCGAGGTGGACGCGGAGTTCCGCGCGTTCGGCCGGACGGAGCTGGAGGGCATCGAACTGCAGCGCTGGGCCGAGGCACGCCTGCGGGCGGCATGGGGCCGGTGACCTGCGGCCCCGGGACAGCAAACCCGCTTTCGTTCGGGCTTGAAATCTGATATAGTTCTCTTGTTGGCAGGCGGTGGGGGTGGCTCCCCGCCGCCGGGCCGACACCCCTTCGAACCTTCCGACAGGAGACACAGCCCATGACGCTCAAGGTGTTCGACGAGTTCGCCGGCGCTGGCGGTACGAGCCAAGGCGTGCACGCCGTCCCCGGGACGGAGCTGATCCTCGCGGCCAACCACAACCCGCAGGCCGTGGCCACGCACGCGGCGAACTTCCCGCACGTGGAGCACTTCGTCGAGGACATCGCCCGCACCGACATCACCAAGTTCCCCTCCGCCGACGTCTTCTGCTCCTCCCCCAGCTGCCCGCCATGGGCCGACGCCCGCGGCCAGCGCCGGGACTTCGACAAGTCGACCCAGGGCGTCCTGTTCGGCGAGAAGGAGCCGGACCCCATGATCAAGCGGGCCCGGGCGCTGATGGAGGAGGTCCCCCGGTACCTGCGGGCGATGAACCTGCGCGGCACCCCCGTTCTGATCGGCATGGTCGAGAACGTGATCGAGGTCCGCAAGTGGGCCGAATGGGACCGCTGGATCAGGGAGATCAAGGCGGAGGGCTACGAGGTGAAGGTGATCGCCTTCAACTCCTCGCACGCCCGGCCGGTGCGCTGCCTGCCCGCTCCGCAGTCCCGCGACCGGGCCTACGTCGCCTACTGGCACAAGAAGCTCGGCCGCCGGCCCGACTGGGACAAGTGGCTGCGCCCCCGCGCCTACTGCCGCGCCTGCGACAAGACGGTCGACGCCCTGCAGGTCTTCAAGAAGCCCGGCGACGACATGGGCAGCTACGGCCGCCACGGCCAGTACTACTACCGCTGCCCCAGCGCGGCCTGCCGTCACAGCATCGTCGAGCCGGAGGTCCTGGGCGCCGACAGCATCATCGACTGGAACACCCCCGGCACCCGGGTCGGCGACCGCACCGAGCCCCTGGCCGACGCGACCCTGGCTCGCATCCTGGCCGGACTTCGTAAGTACCGGCCCCAGCCGGTCGCCGAGGCCGAGGATGCCCTGCTCGCCGCTCCGACCGGCCCCGCGCAGCCGGAGCTCGGCTGGGAGCCGTTCATCGTGCCGCTGCGCGGCGGGGGCGACAAGGGACGCTTCCGGCCGGTGACGGTGCCGCTGACCACGGTGACCGCGAGCGGCAACCACCACGGCCTGGTCACCGCGCCGAACGAGCAGATCCAGCGGCTGCTGGTGCCGTACTACACCAACGGACGGGCCCGGCCCGTCACCGACCCGGTGGGCACCATCACCACCAAGGACCGGTGGTCGCTGATCACCCACCAGCTGCTGGACGGCCGCGAGATCGACCTCGACGACGTCCTGTTCAGGATGCTGACGCCCCGGGAGATCGGCCGGGCCATGGCCTTCGGCCACGACTACGTCGTGCTGGGCTCCGCCAAGGACCAGGTCCGCCAGTACGGCAACGCGGTCACCCCGCCCGTCGCCGAGCTCATCATCTCGGCCCTGGTCGAAGCCGTCACCGGCGAGCCGCTCCAGCGCGACCTCGCGCTCGCGGCCTGACCCGCACCGTCCCGGCCCCGGGGGTGGAGGGCCGCACCCGGCCCTCCACCCCCGATCCCCGCAGCACCGACCACTTACCCCTGCTGGGGCGGCCCGCAGCGCCGCCCCGTCCCCAGCCCGACAGAACGGAGCCCACCATGAGCCAGCACGTCCCCGGGACGGTCGAACCGACCGCCGCCATCGCCCTGCTCCACTCCCGCCTCTGCGGCATGCAGGCCGCAGAGGGATACCTCAACGGCGGCGACACCGCGAACATCGTCGACGAGTGGTTCACCGAGATCGGGATGCCCCTGCCCGACGTCGAGGAGCACCGCGGAGACGAGGACGACGACGAGCCGGAGGAGCGGTGACCCGGCGCCGAACCGCCACCCGGCGGAGGGTGAGGCCCGGCCCACCCCTGGCCACCGAGCGGGCGGTCGCCGCCGCCCTGGCCGCCAAGGGATGGCAGTCGGCACCGGCGCCTGAGAACTGCGGTCCGGACGACGAAGGGGACTTCGCACTGCGCGAAGAGCCCGCCACCGAGGAGCGCCCGTACGACAGCGTCGTGCTGTGGTGCCTCACCGACAACTTCGTCAGCACCCTGGCCGCGATGACCGGGGCGCTGGAGGGGTCCGGCTACACCGTCGAGGACGCCCCGGACGTCGACAGTGTCCGCGTCCGGACCGCCACCGCGGGCGAGACGAGCGAGCGCGAGGCGCTGGCCCGCGAGCGGCTCGCCCCCCTGGCCGCGCTGCTGCTCCCCGAGCCGCCCGCCGGCCCCGACACCCTGTTCTGAGCAACGCCGCACCCGCGCCGTGCCGACGGTTGGCCCCGTCGGCACGGCCCCCTTCGAACCAAGATCACACCAAGGAGAAATAGTCATGCGCCTGACAACTCGATTCCGCGCCGCCGAGGAGCTCGCCGCCGCCACCGCCGGTCACCTGCCCGCCCGGGCGGGCAGGGCCTGGCACCCGGCGCCGGGTACCGAGCTGGACGGCCTGGCCGCGGCCGGGCTGACCGACGGCACCCGCACCCTGCTGCTCACCACTGACTCCTGCGGCACGGTCAAGATGGCGGCCTGGCCCGCCGGCTGCGCCCCGCTGAAGGCCACCGCCGTCCCCGGCCGCCGCGTCCACCCGCGCCATCTCGCCGCCGCCGCGGCCCGCCACCACCTGCCCGCCGCCGATCGGGCGGCGGTCGCCGCCGGGCCGGGCACCGACGGCTTCACCCGCCGCAGCGAGCTCCGGTACGAGCTGTGCTCCAGCCCCCTCGCCCCCGAACGCCGCGCCGTCACCGACACCGAGGCCGACGGGTTCAAGGTCTGCTGGAACGTGGACGGCACCCGGATCACCGCGGCCCCCTCCGGCGACCACGCCGTCGTCATCCGGGCCGAGCGCCTCCGACTGCCCTACGCCGAGCGCCTGCTGCGCCTGGCCCTGGACGGCCGGTCCGCCGACGACCCCGCTACTGGGGTCTCCGGAGCCGCAGCCCGGCGCCTGGCCGCGGCGTGGCCGCTGCTCCCGACCAACACCCAGGCGGCGGGCACGACCCGGCTCACCTCCCGCACCGGCCTGCCCGACGCGCCGCACGTGGAGATCGCGCTCACCCCGGGCCTGGGCGGCGCCGACTGCGCACGGGTCGACCTGCGCCTGCGCGGCGGCACCGATTTCGCCCTGCTCGCGCTGGCCGCGCTGCGCTGAGCACCCAGGGCCGCGGCCGGCCGGCGCCGCCGCATCGCACCTGAAGCCATGGGGAATCCATGCAGGTCAGGCGGCAAATCCCATACCAAGCATGCACGTGAGCTGATATACTTCTCTCGTTGGTCAGGTTGGCGCCGGACCTCACCCTTCGAACCGACCGGGCACCTCGGCGGCAGCCGCCGCCCAGAGTCCCCTCACCATGCGGAGCGCCGATGCCCCCCATTCCTCTCACGGTGTTGCCCACCACTCAGCTCACGCTGTTCGCCCCCGAGAACACCTTCCCCGAACCCGCCCCCTGCGACCAGACCGTCCTGTGCTGGGGTCTCGGCGCGGACTCCACCGCGATCCTGGTCCGCATGCTGGAGGACCCGGTCGCCTTCGGGCTCCGCCCCGACCTCTCGGACCTGATCGTGATCAACGCCGTCACGGGAATGGTTCTCTAGCCGGTCTGCGCGTGTTGCTCTCTTGCTGGTCAGTACCGGTGGGCGCCGTGGACAATCCGGTCAATGACGGCCGCGGCCCGCTCCGGATGACCCTCCAGCCACCTGCCGAGGTGTTCCTGTACGGCCTGTTCTACGCAGGGGCGCACTGTGGCGTTCCCCAGCACGTCCCGGATGGCGCCGTGGAACTCGGGATCGTCCAGCTTCACTGACACAACGGCCGTCAGACCCACGCCGACCCGGTCAGCATCGAGATCGGGGTCCGTCACCGCCAGCAATTGGCGCTTCCGCGCGTACGTATTGACTGCCGCCGCCACCCCGTCGCGGAAGCCGCGCTCGTGCGTGCCGCCGCCGGTGGGCCGGCTGTTGGCAAAGCTCTGGACGCGCTCTTCGTCGGTGTCGCGCCACCTCAAGGCCACCTCTACTGTTCCCGCCATCTGCGGGTCCTCGTGCTCGAAGCTGATGATGCCCGGGTCGCCGGCTGTCGCCGCTTGGCCGTCGAGGAAGGCGACGAAGTCCCGGGCCCCGCTCGGGAACCGGAACCGCACCGACGGGGATTCGGGCGGGCGGCGCTGGTCGGTCAGCGAGATCTCCAAGTCCCGGTTCAGGAAGGCAAGTTCCCTGAAGCGCTCCGCCAGAGCGTCGAATGAGAACTCTGAAGCAGTGAAGATGTCGGCGTCGGGCCAGAAGGTGATGGTGGTCCCGCTTCCGGTCGTCGACCCCGCCTCGGTGAGCGGTGTGACCGCGACTCCGCGCGCATACTCCTGGACCCAGCGGGCTCCCTCGCGCTGCACGTCGGCTGTCAGACGGCTCGACAGGGCATTGACGACGAAAGGCCCAACACCGCAGAAGCCGAGCGTCACGTCGTGGCGCCCACCGGGCCCCGACCCGAACTGCATGCGCGTCAGCAGGGCTTCGAGGCCGGGACCGCCGACGCCCTCCGTCTGGTCGATTGGAACGCCTGGTCCGTCGTCGGCGACGCACACGCCGCCGTCGGGCATGAGAGTGACGTCGACGCAGCTGGCATGGCCGGCCAGGACCTCGTTCACTGCCCTGTCGGCGACCTCGAACACCAGGTGTCGAAGGCCGCGTTCACCGGTCGAGCCGATGTACATCCCGGGCCTCTTCCGAACGGCTTCCCGCCCCTCCAACACCTGGATGTGGCTGGCGTCGTACGCGTTGGTGCCCTCGCTCATGATGTCCCCTCCGAAGGTGTCCCGCAGAACTTCCTAGCCTAGGTGAATCCTGGGAAAACACCAGGTCAGGCCATGTTTGCCGAAGTCGTGGACGGCCGTTTGAGCGCCTGTCCGGAGCCGATCGACCCAGAGGGTCGGAACCGCCGCCGGATCGCGGCTGCGGGCCCAGCGATGCCGCGTGCGACACCGTTCTCGACGGCCCCGAGGTCCCGAAATTTAATTCATGCGTCGCATGCCTGCTTCGAACGGATGACGTGCGGAATCCGGTCCTGAGGTCACCTCCAACCGCGCGGAAGTGGGCGGTGTGGCCTGCCGATGGGGGCCACCCGCTGCTGTGGCGGTTTCAGGGCGGTGACGCCCAGCGCGGCGTCCCGGGCGGCCAGTGCCTCGTCGCGCTCAGCGATCGCCTCGGCTCGCTCCTGGGTCAACTGCTCGATCACGACCGCGTAGGTACCCAGAAGGTCCGCCAGCTGCCGCTTCTCCCTGCGGGCCATGGCCAGGTCTTCGCGGAGCTTGTCGATCTCGGCCTCGGCTTTTCTGACCGGCTCGCTCTTGTGCCGGGCGGCGTTGAACTCCGCCTGATACTTGGCCATGAGAGTGTTCGGGTACTTGTGCGTCAGCAGCCACCGCTTGATCTGGGTTTCCTCAGCCAGGTCGAGGATGGTGAGCTTGCCCGAGGAGTGCAGAGGAGTGCCGGCCAGCAGCCGATCGGCGGCCGCCCGCAGCTTGACGCACAACTCCTGCGGCGGTTCCTGCTCGGCCTTCACCGCGCGTCCCCTCCGATGCGTCCACGCTCGTGGTCCTCGATGAGCTGGTCCAGCTGGGCCAGGCGCCTGCGCTCACGCTCCCAGCGAATCGGCGGGCTCGCCTCGTCAGCGACAACAGCCCTCAACTCAGCTGCCTCGGCCCGCAGTTCGTCGATATTGTCCTCGGTGCGGCAGATGTTGACACAGGCCGGATGGCAGCCCTCGGTGTCCGGAGTGACCCGTGCGTCGTCGAGGGAGGGATTCAGCTCGCAGCGTGCCGTCGGTGCGGTGAACACACAGGTCATTCCCCTGCCGGAGTAGATCTGCAGCGAGGCGTTCGCCATGACGTGTCGCGCCTCTGCACCGGTTCTCAGGACCCGCCCGGCGAACTTCCTCGTCCCTCCGCTCACCCGCGATCGGTAGGTGTCGGCGGCGGGGCCGCTGACGTGCTCGCCGGCCTTCATACGCCGGTCTGCGTCCTGCAGGTCCTCCAGGCGGGACAGCCACCGCTCGAACGCCAGATCGTCAGGGAAACCCGAGGCGTACGTGCCGGCATAGCCCTGAGTGATCTGGACCCGCAGATGCCCGTACTGGACCGCCGCGGCGACCATGCCGCGTGGGCGGCGGCAGATGAACCAGGCCAGCGTGCGCCGCAGGCGTGAGCTTGTCAGCCGCCGGGGATCGACGGGGACCACATCGCTGCGGCCGTGCCGGTCGCAGAAGCTGTTCACCCAGGTCACGAACAGGTTCAGGTCGTCGTTGATCGAGGCCAGCGTGCGGGCCTCGCCTCCCTCATGCTCGGCGCGTTCGTCCGCCACCAGCCAGACAGGGAACAGGACGTCGGCGTCGTGGAGGCGCTCTTGGACGCCGATCGCCGTGGCGACGAGGGCGGGGGCGATCCACGGCTCGTCGCGGAACTGCCCCTCGGGGATCTTCTCTCCGTTCTCATCGCGGGCGTTCTTCCACTTCCGGCCGTGGACCTCCCACAGCTTCGTCACCCGGTCCCGACGCAAGCAGCCTCGCCGCAGGTTGAGCGCCTCCCCGGGGCGGCAGCCGGTCAGATAGGCCACCAGAAGGAAGCATGCGGTCGACAGTGTCCGCACCAGCTGCTTGACGTCGTCGTAGGCGATGCTCTTCGTCCAGGGTTCGCCGTCCAGCAGGCCCCGGGGCCGGAGAGCAAGGAACGTGCCGTGGGCGACGGGGATACCGGAGGTGAGGAACATGTCCCGGTATGCCTGGTTCTTCTGCATAGTGGTGAGCCCGAGATCGAGAAGCTTGGCGAGGAAGGGCCAGTCCGGCTCCCAGATGCCGTCCTCCCTCTGCCGGCCAGGCAGGTCACGGCCACTCGCTCGGAAGGACTCGATCAGGGCGCCGACCTCCGGGGCCGCCCCGGCCTGGCCCGGAATCCGGACCCGGCGGTGGGCACCGGGACTGTGGCGGCCGGGCTTGAAGCCGAACAGCGGCCGGAACTCGTCCAGCGCCGCAATGATGTCCTCGGCGAAGTCCTCAACGAACCTCGCCGCCCACAGCACCGCCATCGTCATCGTGGGCTCCTGAATGCGGGGAGTGCCGTTCTCCCGGTCCCGCCGGGACTTGCCCAGCAGGACCCTGGACTCCTTCCCTCCCCAGGGCGGCATCTCAGGCAGCCGGCCCTCGGGAGGCAGCAGCTCGCGGAAAGCCCACAGTCTCCGGACGGCCTGCAGCAGATCGCTGCGGTAGCCGTGGGTGAGCTCCGCGTCCCGCACCGCGTCGAGGTAGTCCTCCAGGTCCTCCGGTGTCACGTCCGCGATCGAGGTGAACCCGTGTACATCCATCCAGTCCAACAACCCGCGAAGGTTGCGGAGTTGAGAGACCATCGTGAATACGGCGAGCTTGCCGTTGATGTTCGCCCTGCGGAGGATCGTCAGCCCCTCCTCGCAGTTCAGCTCCATCCAGATGTAGATCTTGGCGATGTCGCGGAACCGCTTGGGCACCAGTGCGAAGTTGATGCTGACCGAGGCCATGTGATCCTCAAGGATGGCCGGCCGCAGGTTCCAGCGCATGTCGCCCACCACCGACAGCGTCGAGCGGTCTGTGCCGGGCCGCAGCTGCCGGTTGTGCAGCACCACCATGCCCGGGCCGGGCAGGAAGACCTCTTTCGGCGCGCGGGCGGCTTCGTCTTGGCTCATCGTTCGTCCAGCTCCCCGTCCAGCAGTCGCCGCACCAGGTCACGCTCCTCCTGGCCCGCCGCCGCGCGGGCCCGGTCCTCGGCTCTCTTGCCCGCCGACCGGATCAGATCGTCCAGTTCCTCGAAGGGCAGGGCGAATCGCTCAGCCCAGCGAAGGGCTGTCATGTGCGTGCGACGCTCGTCGATCATGTCCCGGGCCACCACCTGAACCGGCAGGTGGTGGGGCATCGCGCGGGCGCACGGGCATTCCAAGCACTTGAGGAATGACGCCCGGCAGGGCTCGCCGGGCGTGCTGTGTGGGCTGTTGCTGTTGTCCGCGCAGGCGGCCAGCACCGTGTCGGCGTCCCGGGCGACCAGCAGCCGCATCGTCTCCGTCGTCACCCCGAACCGTCTGGCGACCGTCTCAGGGTCGCGCAGGGCCCCGGCGACGTCCGCCGTACTCAGTCGTGGGATGCGGCCCGCGGTGCGGGCTTTGGCGACCTCTTTCTCCAGCACGTCGGCGACCACCTTCTGGTACTCGCGCAGGCTCGACTTGTCCCGTCGCAGGTAGATGTTCGCCAGGGTCTCCCGGGTCTGGGCCACCGGCTTCTGCTCGCGTGCCCCGTGTGTGACCCGCATCCGCCCGGCACCCACGATCAGCCGCTGCGGGTTGCCCTCTTCGTCGGGCTCATCGGCGACCAGGTTCAGGCGAGCGCCCCACTCACCCCCCGCCGCCTGCGACAGTTGGTCTCGAAAGCCCCTCCCGCACACATTGCGGCGCTTGATCACTTCGATGCTCTTGGACTGGCGCCCTGCCCCGGCCTTGGGAACCCAGTAGACCAGGAGCCGGTTGCTGCCCTTGATCCTTCGCGACGAGGCGGTCAGCTCCAGCGCGAGCATGTAGAGGCCGAACGGTGTGTGCAGCTCGTCTCGGGCTGACAGCTCACCCTCCTCCGCCGGTGCCGGCGCCCACGGCGGCAGGTCGCTCAGCGCGGCCGTCATGTAGCGCCGCTTGCCCCGCCGGGGCTTGCTCAGGTCGACCTGGACCGTGGCCAGCGGCCCGGCCCCGCCGTCAGTTCGGTGGAACGCTGCCGGCGCCTTGATGATCGTCGAGCCGTTCTCCCCGGTCAGCCGCACCAGCAGAAGCACCAGCGCGCACGTCTCGTCCCTGGTCAGGTGCAGCCGGGCGGTCAACTCTGCCACGGTGCCGTGCGGGACCACCCACTGTGCCAGGCCGTTGCCCCGCTTGTTGCGCGGCAGCTCCCCAGTCTCCTCGACCATGTCGAGGACCGAGCCGTACTCGTAGAGCACAGGTTCCTCCTCGCGCGAGATACGGCCCTCGCGCCACCGTCCCAGGACCTCGCGGGACTCGCGGATGCGCTTCGCGGCCGCCCGCACCACCTTCCGCGCGTTGTCCAGGATCGCCTTCTCCTCCACCGGGCTGTAGCTGCCCCGCGAGCCGATCCGGTCCCGTCGTGCCGGCACCCACTCCGCGCACTTCGCGGCGAACTGCGGCGTCAGCCCCTCCACGTTCATCAGGAGAGCCCTCAGCGCCCCCACCGCCATACCGGCAGTCGGCGCATCCCCCCTGCCCAGGAGGAACGACGTCAGGTGCCTGGGCGCCAGGTCCTGCGGGGCCTGCGGATGCTTCTCGTCGAGGAGCAGGACGTCGACGAAGTAGCCCAGCAAGCGAAAGGTGTTGCTGGCGACAGCGGACGCCTTCACCTTCCCAGCAGGTCCCACGTGCGCGTCGAAGGCGAGGGCGAACGCCTCCTGCAGCGGACGGGCCACCGGAAGCGTCGCGAAGTCGAAGTCGGCCACCTCATCGGGGTCCTGCTCCGAGAAGAACCGCACCCGGCACTGACCGTCCTCAAGGAACAGCCGCTGCGGCGGGACGTAGCCCGCCTCCGGCATAGCCGCCGAACGCCCCGGGCTCACCGAGTCGCCACCGGATCGCCCAGCACCCGCCGGTCGGCGCTGTAGACCGCCGCCATCAGGTCCGCGATGCCGCTGCTGTCGGCATGCATCAACAGCAACTCCAGCTCCAATGCCTCGAACGGCTCCAGGTAGATCTCCTTGGTGGTGCGCTGGTCCGCATGCCCGAGCAAAAGCCGCACCAGGTCCCAGGTGCTGCCGAACTCGTAACGCAGATCCCGCAGTTCCTCCCCGTCCAGGTGCGCGAACTTCCTGTCGAACAACAGCCGGCCCACCGAGAACCAGCGCAGCGCGAAGCTGTGGCGGAGCATATGGGCCGCGCCCGCGAACCCCTCCAGCCCCAGGCCGTCGCGCAGCCGCTGATTGGCCTGGGTGAAGACGTGCTGCCATCCGTGCGGGTCCCGGGGCATCCCGTCCTCGTTCAGCCACAGCGCCACCGGCTCCAACCCCTGAGACGTCTCGCGTAGCAGAAGTCGGCGGGCCTCCGGCGTAAGCGAGTCCAGCGGCACCTCCTCGACCCGGCCGTCCTGTCCGACCAGTCGCACCCGCCGACCTGACAGCGTTCGCGTCAGCAACCGGGTTCCCGCCATGCGCTCGTAGCGTCCGGCGGCCTGTGCCCGACGCACCGCGGTGGCCCGCTCGCCCTCGCAGTAGTTCAGCACTGGCACCAGGCCCTTGCGCGACATCCAGTACTTGCGCGCCACGCTGCCCTTGGCGGTCTGCTCGGCGAGGTGGCAGGTGTAGAAGCCGCGGCTAGGGTCGTCCGGCGGGAGCTCGACCAGCAGCAGCGAGCCGCCTTCCTCCAGCCGCAGCCCCGAGTTGTAGAGGCAGTCCGCGAAGGCGGCGTTCCGCTGCCCGTTGCGGCCCCGCCAGCTCGGGTCCTCGTCGCCCTCCAGCGTCAGTCCGAGCAGGCCGCAGTCCCGATACCGCTCGTAGCCGGCCGGGTCGAACCACTTCACGTCCCGGTCCCGCGTCGCCTTCGGGTCGGTCACCGGCTTCTCCGACCGCGTGCCGTCGCGCCGCTTGCCCCGCCCCGGACGGGTCCGGATCGGGTTGGGGATCTGGAACTCGTCCGCCGCCCACAGGTAGAACAGCCGGATGTTGGTGAGGTTGTCGCTGTAGGTGCCCGACTCCACCAGGCGTGGGTTGCGCCCGTCCAGCATCCGCCAGGTCTTGAAGGCTTCCACTGCCGTCGGCTCGACGTCGTCCCATGGCCGCCCGTACGCCCACAGGAAGTTCAGCCACACCGCAAGGCTGTACGCGTACTTCCGCCAGGTCTTTCGCCCCAGGTCGCGGATGTCGTCGCTGTCGAACCAGCTGTCCACTCGAAGATCCGGGGCGCCCAGAGGATCGAGCAGGAAGGGCTGGCCGGCCCTCCGCGGCCGGGCCTCGGCCCGCAGCAGGACGTCCTGGTACTGCAACACGACTGGATCGACGCACTCCGGGGGAAGGCCCTCCCGTTTGCCGTGAAAGTACACCTTCCATCTCACGACATGGATCTTGCATTGCTCCAGGTCACGCCGGGCCTCAACAACCACGCGTTCACCCGAACCGGTGACGCTTCTCGTACACGTCACTAGCAACACGGATCTGCAACAACACGGATCTCGCTAGAGAAGCAACGAGTGGCCCGACAGCATCGAGCTGGCCGAGCGGCACATCCTCCCGCTGCTGCGCGCCAAGCGCGTCCGGCTGGTCCAGATCGCCCGCGGCGGCCACTCGATCGCCAAGGACGGCATCGAGATCCTGACCGACACCCGCACCCCGACCACGATCCGCACCAGCGGGGAGTGGAGCCTGCTGCTCGACCTGCAGCTGTCCGGCACCATCCCGATGTACGGAGGCGCCAGGCTGTGCTCCGTGCACAGCAAGGGCGAGCCACTGGACCTGTGGTTCGAGCTGTACCTCACCGGCAGCTACCGCCACATCATCGGCTTCGAGGCCGGCGAGACCGGCCGGGCCCGCGTCGACACCTCCTACGGCAAGACCGGCCGCAACCCCTGGTACCCGTTGATCAACTGGGGATGGGATCGGCCAAAACTGCTCGCCTACCTGCAGCAACGGTTCGGCGTGGTATGGCCCAAGAGCTACTGCTGGGCCTGCCCATACCCGACTTCCAGCGGATCGCTGCCCGACCACATGGCCCGGGCCGAGCGCTTCCCCGAGCAGATCGTGGAGGCCGCACTGCTGGAGTACACCGCCCAGGCCCTGAACCCGCTGTTCACGCTCTACGCCAACTCCTCGCTGCGCCACCAGCTCCACCTGGCCGGCAACACCCGGGCGCTCGACCTCCTGGCCGCCCGCCTGGACTCCGAGCCGTGGAGCGTCTACGAGGTGCGGCGCGTACTCACCCCGGGCCGCTCCGCCTGGTGCCGGAGCTGGCACGGGCCGCGCTGCGCGGCCTGCCTCGCCTACGAGCAGCAGCACGGCGAGCCGCGCCCGCGGTGCAAGGCGTGCCGAGGCCTGCCCAAGCAGTCCTGCACCCGGCGGGTGCCCGACTGCTACGACGACAAGAAGAAGGGAACGGTGTGGCGCTCGGTCCGCCGACTCGGGGGGCTCCCCCGGCACGTGGCGAAAGCCTCGCTCGACCGTTTCGCCGCCGCTCCCGGACGGGAGCTGGAGCACACCGCGAGCGTCGTCGACGGCTACGCCTTCGGCTTCGACCGGGTGGTCACGCTCCAGCGGGGTGAGCGCTTCCCCGCGGTCGAGCGGCAGTTCGTCGCCGCTCCGGCCAGCGTGCCCACCAAGGCGCGCGATGGCTTCGAGACGGCTTGGCGGTCGGCGCGGGCCGCCGCGCTGTCGGCGCCGGCGCCGGGGGCGGCGCTGCTGCCGGTCGCCTGAACCGGCATCGGGCCGGACGGCTGGAGCAGCCGTCCGGCCCGATGCTGTTCGCCAACTCTCGCTCAGGTCGCCATTCACCGCGACACTTTCAAGGGCAGCATCGGGAAGAGCAGGACAGGCTGCGCGGCCTGCGGTTTCCGCTGGTCACCAGCCTGCGCGAGGCAGGCAGGGCGTGCCGGTTCGCACCTGGGAGCGGCTGGCGGAGCAGAGGCGGACTGCACAACCGGTACCGATCATGGTTTTAGTGCGATACGGTTGTCTTGTTGCCAGCCGGTCGGGCCGGCCCCACCCGCTACTCCTTAAGGACTCCGCCATGATCCCCGCCAACCGCACCACCGCCGACACGGCCCGGGCCGCCTCCCTGCTCGGCGTCAGCACGGGCACCTTCACCAACACCCGCCGCTGGGAGAAGATCCGCGCCCAGCCGATCAGCCGGCCTGGCGCCAAGACCCGCTTCTGGGACGAGGAGCAGCTGCTCGCCGCGGTCGAGGAGCGGGAGATCCCGCTGATCACGCCGGCGAACCCCGACGAGGTGTACAACCTGGCGGTCGAGGGCGAGTCGGTGTTGGAGCTGCTGCGCGACTTCCTCACCGGCTACTTCACCGGTGCGGGCAGCTCGGCCCCGGTGGCCGACGGCGCCCGGATCGCGCCGGCCGCGGACTCGGGCTTCGACCGGGTCGAGGTGTTCAGCGTGTTCGCCGCCGAGGAGGTGCCCGAGGCCGCAGAGGATGCGGTCGTCGACGTGAACGTGAAGCTGGTGGCGTACAACGAGAAGGGCGCCTGGCCGGTGAACGCCCAGCTGCGCCTGGAGTTCACCGGCGGCCGTTGGGTTGTCGCCGCCCTGGAGCGCGAGGACGAGGACGACCTGTTCGACCTTGAGGAGGCCTACCTCCTGGTGCCGGAGGATCGCCGGCCCACCATCTCGACCTGGCGGACCTATGCCACCTCCACCAACCGGAAGAGCGCGAAGCTCACCTCCATCCCGGAGGCCGACACGGTGGTCCACGGCGTGAAGCACTGGAAGCGCTCGACCATCAGGAACTGGGACCAGAACGAGCGGTTCCTGCAGGGCGAGGCGAAGGCCGGCGGCCGACCGGTTGGTGTCGTGGAGTCCACGCCCCGCCCCCGGACCGCGCCCCGGCACGTGCTGGCGGCCGAGCGTCGGGCCAAGGTGCAGCAGATGTTGGACGAGGACCCGACGGTGTCGCCCGCGGCGATCGGCGAGGCGCTCGGAGTCAGTGCCGAGCGGGGCCGCCAGCTGCTCAACGAGGTCAAGGCCGGCTCGGGCAAGTGATTCCTTGATGCACCGTCAAGGCCGGGCATCAAGGAATCCGCCGCTGCCAACGAGCCGTCAAGGTACCGCTATCCATACCTTGACGTGCGGTGTTATCGAATCGTGCTCTGGGCCCGTACCCCTATCAAGGGGTGCGTCAAGGAGTCCGGGGTTGTCTGTGCCGACCGCACACGCGCCTGAGATTCGAGAAGGGGCCCGGCGTGATCGCCACCACCGAGAGCCACAACGGACACAGCTTCGACCGGCAGGCACTGGCCCTGCTCTTCCAGCACCGCCTGGTCACATCGGAGCAGCTGCGGGAGCTGCTCGGCCCGTTCAAGAACCCGAACTGGGCCAACAAGCGCCTGGCCGGCCTGCACAGCAAGGGCCTGACCGACTACGTCACCCGGCCGGTCTTCGGGGGCGGCCGACCGCGGACCTGGTTCCTGACCGATGCCGGCCGGGAGGTCGCGGGCGAGTTCAAAGAGCTGAGGAGCATGAGCAGTCCGCCGCCGAAGCTCGACGCGGATCGGGCGCTGCTCAACGCCGACCACACGATGGACGTCGTCAGGACGCACGTGGAGTTCGTCCGGGACGCCCGGCGCCGCGGCGACGAGTACGGACCGCGCGACTGGGTGCCGGAGGTCTACCACCGGCTCTCCGAGGCACGGCGGGACGCCCTGATGCCGGATGCCGTGATGCGCTACACCGCCACCACGGACGAGGGCCGGGTGCACCTGCGCGCGTTCGTCGAGCTGGACCGGTGCACGGAGGTCAGCGAGCAGCTGACCTCGAAGCTCACGGCCTACGCCCGCTTCTATGAGCTCACCCCGATCCCGCTGCGTCTGCGCGGCACCACCGAGGCCCAAGGCGCGCCGCCGGCTTGGCAGGACTCCTACCCTCTCTTCCCGCGGCTGCTGTTCGTCCTGACCAACGGCTCGGAGACCACGATGCGCAACCGGATCGAGGACCTGCAGCTGGCCGCCGGGGACAACGCCCGGGTGGTCAACCTGCTGCGCAACGTCCCGGCCGGGGCGGCGACGCTCCGGGACATCGAGGAGCACGGTCCGTCCGCGCCCATCTGGAGCCCGCTGGCCGACGCCGAGCGCCCTCGGTGCGGCTGGGCCGACCTGTAAGCGGAGGGGCCCCCATGTCACGGTTCACCAGCATCGGCCACGCCACCGCGACGTTGTCCGACGGCGGCACCCGGCACTACCTCGTCCATGGGGAGTGCAACGACGTCGTCTATGTGACCCCGGGCGAGGCCGACAGCGTGCAGCTGTTCGGTTCCCCGTGGCCGGTTCGCCGGTCCGAGTTCACCACCATCACCGTACGTCCGGGCGAAGCCGGACCGATTACAGGAGACCACGATGTTCGCACTGCAGATTGACCCGGCCGGTCCGGTCGTCGAGATCGAACTGCCCGACGATCCGGCGTTGCTCCGGCAGGACCTGGCGACCCGCCTCGGCGGGAGCCCGGACCGGGGTGTCTACCACCCGCGGGCGCTGATGTGGCTGGGCGGCAATGCGACCAACGAGGGCCTGCCGCCGAACGTGGTGGCCACCGCGCTGGCCAGCACCTGGCGCGGGATGGACATCGGGGCCAGCTACTTCCTCCATGGCCGGGTCATCGTCACCGGCGCCGTGGACGGTGATGCCGACCGGCTGGAGGAGGATCTGGCCGGGCAGGCTCGCGAGGTGGGCCGGGTGGTCGCCGACCTCGCGCGAGTCTGGGCGACCACGCCCCCGGTGTCCAACGAGGCGGCCTGGGCGGAGATCATCCGTGCCGTCCTGGCTCACCAGCCGTTGTGACCGCGGTCCAGGCCCGAACCGGCACCTGGTAGAAACGGAACGGCAGAGGCCTGGGTGGGCTCCCCAATTGGGGAGTCCACCCAGGCCTCTGCGCATGTTGAGCTGGTGGTCTCAGCGGGGCGGCCCGGCCGGACCGCTGGTCAAAGAGTCGAGGTGGCACGGTTCTTCGCGGGCGAAAAGAGCCGCGTGCAGCCACTGGGTCGAGGTGAGCGTGCCGTTCACCTTCGGCCAGTGAGCCCAGTGGACGGGTGGGCTGCCCGCCTCGCAGGTGCGTTCGGGGTCGGGGACGTCGAGGGGGTGCCCGTCCCGCAGCAGGTCGACCAGTGGGTGGCGGGCCGCCCAGTCAGCTTCCTGGTCGGGCGGTATGAGCCAGACGGTCCCGTCGGCGCGGGTGTCGTGGAGTACCGGCCCGATCCGGTGGGCGCTCGGTCCGTCGAGCGCGGACTCGAGCAGGGGGAGCCCGATCCCGGAGGGCAGGGAGATCGCGTTCCAGCGGATCCCGGTGGGCATCGCAACCAGGCGGTCCGGTTCGGCCAGCCACCGCACGACGGTGCGGTCGCGCCGCTGCGCGCCCAGGACGCCGGCCAGCCAGAGGACAGGGGGCATTGCGGCGGCCTGGGCGCGGTCGGGGTGTCGCCGCGGGCGGGGAAGGTCCACCGGGCTACCGCCGGACGGGGGTGGCGAGCACGGTGTACTTCTCGACCGTCTCGAAGGACTGCACCGGGATGACGACGGTGGTCCCCTGCGCGTTCAGGTGCAGTATCCGTCCTCCGCCCGAACGCCAGAGCATGTTGGTGACCTCGCACGGCCAACCGTCGACCCTGATCCAGCAGCCGATGGAGACTTCCTGCTGGCCGACGGGACGGGGGGTGAGCAGCGTCCGGCCGTCGGAGAGGCGGAAGCCACTGGGCAGCTTCTCGGCGACGGTGGCCATGGTGGGGCTGGGCGGGGCCATCACGATTCCGTTCGGTTCGGTTCGGCGGGAACGACGGGGAGCGGGCACTGTGCCCAGACGGCCTTGCCGACGGGCAGGGGGTGCCAGCCCCAGCGGTCGAGGGTGATGTCGCGGACGAGGCCCAGGCCGAGTCCGCCTTCCTCCTGGCCGGGCTCGGTGGTGTCGAGCATCGGTCCGTCCGGGCTGGGGTCGGTGACGACGATCAGGACGTCGTCACCGTCCAGCATCAGCAGCAGGCCCATGTCCACCGGCTGGCCTGGGGGTGTGGCGTGCTTGAGGACGTTGGTGACCATCTCGGTGACCACCACGGCGACGTCGGCGAGGGCGCGCGGGTCAGCCAGCCGCCCCTGGGAGGCCCGGGCCTTGGTGCAGTACTCGGTGGTGCGCTTGCGCAGCTGGGGGACGTGCTCGGGGGACAGCTTCTCCACCCGGTGCTTCCAGGGGGCGGGGGCGCAGTCGGTCTGTTCCTTGAGCGGGGCCGGCGACGTCACGGCGCCTCCTTGTGGTGCGGCCACCCGGCGAAGGCGGCGAAGTGGTCGGCCGTGGCGGGCGGCCGGGGGGATCGCGGCGGATGGGGGGCCGGTTCCGCGGGTGCATCCGCGAACAGGGCGCGGAAGGAGTGGTGGAGGGCGGTGGCCAGGGTTCCGGCGTAGGTGAGGTCGCCGCTGCCGTCGGGCGCGTGGACCCAGCGGGACTTGCGGGCGTCGCTGCCGGGGGCGGGGCACGGCAGGACCGTGTCGTTGTCGGAGGTCAGGTGCACGGTCAGCGTCGTGCCCCAGGGCCACGGTCCGTGGGGGGTGTCGCAGACGCCGGAGAGAAGGTCGTCCGTCCAGCTGGCCGTCAGGCGCGGCACCCAGAAGCAGATGCTGGTCTCGGTGAGCAAGGTGGGGCCGGGCGCGGCGTTGATGGCGGCGAGCGACTGGAGGGCTCCGTCGCCGAGGCGGATGTCGGTGCTGATGATGTGCCAGGGGCTGCCCGGTGCGATGCGCAGGGGCGCGAGGCGGTGCGGGATGCGCCAGGCCGCCAGGCAGGCGGCCGGGTCGGCGCTGGTGCGGGCCAGCCAGTCCCGTCCCTTGGCCTCTGCGGCGGGGGCGGTGGTCAGTATCGGGAGGGGGTCGGCTTCGTGGCGGGAGCGGTCGGCCGGTGCACGCGGGGCGGTGGGCGGTTCCATGAGAGCGGTGATGTGGTTCATCGGGGCTCCAGCCACGTCTTGGGGGCTGCCGGGGGGC
The DNA here is from genome assembly GCF_000719705.1 of Streptomyces sp. NRRL S-350. Classification (GTDB taxonomy): domain Bacteria; phylum Actinomycetota; class Actinomycetes; order Streptomycetales; family Streptomycetaceae; genus Kitasatospora. The sequence goes on from NZ_JOHO01000012.1 coordinate 43,167, forward strand.
AGGTCGGCGCAGACAGACATCGCCTAAAGCGATCATCTGGTCACCTTGAGCTAGCACACTCCACTGTGCTCGCTAATTAGCGAGTCGTCAATATCGCGATTCGCTAATTAGCGCCCTATGGTTGGCTCACAGGCCGCCCACCGGCAGAATGTGACGCACCGTCACCCTGAACGTCGTCACCGCCGGTTGACACGTCACACTGAGCGGGCACCGCGACCAGGAGGAGCAGCAGAGACCGTGGCCACCACCAGCAGCGAGCAGGACTACCGGCGGATGCGTGTCGGCGGGATCCTCCGCCGTCTTCGCGAGCAGTGCGGCATGACCCTGGAGGTCGCCTCTGCGGCGGCCGGTATCAAGATCGACCGCCTCAGCCGCCTGGAACGGGGAGCGGTGAGGATCGACGTGCCTGTGGTACGGGCACTGCTCGACGTCTACGGCGTTGACGACCGCAAGGTCCGCGCGGCGCTGGAAGAGACCGTCCGGAGCCTGACCGCGCCGACCTGGTGGCAGTCCTACGCCCGGTCGCTGCACATCGCTCTGAAGAACCTGTTGGGGCTGGAGGAGACCGCCGGCTCCGTCTGGACGTGGCAGCCGCTGCTGATCCCCGGCCGTCTCCAGGCCGAGGAGTACTCGCGGGCCCTTCTTCATGCCGGGGTCGGCATCGTCCACGACGGCATCGAGCAGGCCGAGACGCTGGTGCAGGTCCGCCAGGAGCGCCAGCGCCGGGTCACCACCCCGCTGACCGCGGTCATCGGGGAGGCCGCGCTGCGCACTCCGGTCGGCGGCGCCGAGGTGATGCGCACACAGATCCGACACCTGCTCGCCCAGGACCCCGACCTTGTCACGCTGCTCGTCCTGCCGTCGGAGCGCGGTGCGCACGTCGGCCTCGACAGCGCCTTCTCCGTGCTCGACTTCCCAGACGGGGCGCGGGTGGCCACCATCGAGACCCTCGCCACGACCCTCTACCTGGACGACGAGGCGTCCTTGGACACCTACGCCAAGGCGATGGCCCAGATCACCGACCTCGCGCTCGACCCGAGCGCGACGCGGAAGTTCCTCGAACAGCTCGTACGCGCTGCCTGAACCGCCCAGCTCCACTTCGAAAGGACCGCCATGTCCAGCACCACCCCTCGTCAGGTTCCGAAGGAGTGGACCAAGAGTTCCTACAGCGGTCAGACGGGAGACTGCGTCCGCTGGCGCCGGTCGCGCATCAAGCCGGGCCACGTCGAGGTCGGTGACTCGAAGGACCCCGACGGGCCGACGCTCCACCTGTCCTTGGATCAGTGGCGGGCGCTCGCGGACTTCGCCAAGGCGCTCGAGGTGTAACCGCAGCAGCAAGGAACGGACAGCAGGGCGGGGCCGGGTCGATCCGACCCGGCCCCGCCTTCCGTTTCCCGCGACGCGCCTTTGGCCCGGCGGCGTTCGGGGGCCGACGGCGGCACCTGCCGAAGGCGCCCCGCGGCCGGCCGTGGGCGTGAGCATCCGTCATCTCCTCGCTGCGCATGTACCCGCCCAGACAACAGTCCCCGGAAGGGCGAGTCGAGGTCAGATCACCGGACACATCGGGACCGGCGGCGGAATACTGGTGCGCTGTCGAAGCGACACCAGGCGGGCGGGGAGGTTCGGTGACCGGGGACCCGGTAGAGGTGGGCAACCCCGCGTTCGTCACGGCCAGGATCGCGCTGGGGCTCAAGACCCAGCAGGACTTCGTCGACGCCTTCGAGGACCACGCCCAGGAGATCGGCGTCCGGGTCGGGATCTCGATCCGGCAGGTGCGGCGGTGGGAGTCCCCGACGCCGGGCTGTCCGAACCGGGACGCCCGCAAGGTCTTGGTGTCGATGTTCAGTTGCCCAGAGGAGCGGCGCTCGGCTCAGCGCATCCTGGAGGACCTCGGCTTCGTCCCGCTCTGCCGCCCGCCGGGACGCCGACCCGGCATGCCCAGGAGCACGACGCCACCTCTCTACTGCCCGCCCGAGGTTGGCCTGGCCCTGCCGGACAGGCCGGACCGTCTGCTGCCGCACCTTCGAGCCGCGCTGGACGACGCGGGCCGCACCGACAGCGTCCTCGGCCCCCGCGCGGCCCTCCCCCAGGCCCTGGCCATCGTCAGCTCGGTCGAGCGGGCCGCCCGCGAGGCCTCCGGGAGCGCCCGCCGGGATCTCCTAGTGCTCGGTGCCCGGGCGGCCGAGTTCACTGCCTGGCTTCACCGCGACTCCGAAGCCGGCCCGGCGCCCACCGCGTTCTGGCACGACCGGGCGATCGAGCTGGCCACCATGGCCGGAGAAGGGCAGCTCCACGGCTACGTCCTGCTGCGCAAGGCCCAAGCCGCCGACGGCGACCCTGCCCGGATGCGGGATCTCGCCCGCGCCGCCCACGCCGGGCCGTGGTCGCTGCCGCCGCGGCCCCGGGCGGAGGCCCTCCAGCACGAAGCCCGCGCGCTGGCCCTCACCGGAGTTCGGGGAAAGGCGATCGACCGGCTCCTCGAAGAGGCCCGAGAAGCCGTCGAAGCAGCACCCCCGCCCACCGGCCCGGCGACCTGCACGGGGCCTCTGGGGGAGGGCTACACCCTGGAGCGGCTGATGGTCCAGAGTGCGCTCTGCTACCGGGAGGCCGGGCGACCGGCCCGCTCCGTCGACCTGTTCGGCCGCTACCTGGCGACCGGCCGGTTCGCCCCCCGGGACCGCGCCTTCTTCACTGCCGCCATGTCCGGTGCCCTGGTGGCCACCGGCGAGCCGGACCGAGCCGCCGACGTTGCACTGGCCGCGCTGGAAATCGCTGCCGGTGCGGGCTTCGGCCAGGCCCTCGCCGAACTGCACCGCACCAAGGCGGCCCTGCTCCCGCACTCCCGGCGCCCGGCCGTACGCCAGCTGCTCAGCGCTCTGCGTGAAGTCCGGCCCGCGGCTCGCAGGTAGCTGTCCTCAGCCCGCCCGCGGTGGCACGACCAGGGGGGCTTCGGTGATCCGCAGTCCCCGGGTGTCGATGACGTACTCGTCCTCGTTGCAGCTGGTGCTGTGCGACAGCAGGGCTTCGGGCGGCGCGACGACGCGGTAGAGCCTGCCCGGCGGGCGGCCGGAGACTGCGCCGTCCGCGTAGCGCTGGGCGACCGCCCGGGTGGCGGTCCACGACCAGTCCCTGCGCCGCTCGGGCACGCTGCCGCGCCACAGTTCCACCGGCCCGGGCGGTAGCGGAGCCGGTACACCGTCGCGCGTGTACCCGGCAGCCCGGAACATCTGCCGCCAGCTCTCCCGGGGGAGGCTCCGGTCGGGGAACTCTGCCGCGCTCCAGGCGTGGCCGACGTACCGGGCGAGGACCGCGGCGGTGACGGCCCGTCCGAACCAGGCGTCATGGAGCAGGGCGGGGACATGGAGGCGTCCGGCCCAGCCGACCAAGCGCTGCAGGTGCTCAGCGGTCAGGGTGCGCCCGGCCCGGACGGCGGCAGTGACTTCGGCGAAGGCCTCCGCCTCCAGGTCCAGTAGGCCGGGTCGGCCGGTCACCGCGCGGCAAGGAACGCGGTGACCTTCTCGATCACCTCTGTCTGCCACGCCTGCGTCTGCGGGTCGAGGTACTGCGGGTCGTCGTGGACCGCGAATCCGTGCTGCGCGCCGTCCAGCTCGATCAGCTCGGCACCTCCGCCGAACGCGGAGAGGTAGTGGCGGGAGGACTCCACCGGCACGAACGTGTCCTTGGTGCCGTGCACCAGCAGCGTGGTGGAGAGGATGCGCGGAAGGATCGCCGCCGGGTCGAGGTAGTGCACCTCGTTGAGGAGGGCCCGGCCGAGCCCGAAGGGGCTGCGCTCGGTGAAGCCCCGGTCCTCGAGTTCCCGGGCGGAGGCTTCGTCCAGGTAGTCGGCGTCGTCGATGTACGGCCGGCTGGTGATGTAGCGCTGCCGGTAGTCCAGCCTCGGGTTGAGCAGGACCAGCTTGTCCACCGCCGCGGGGTAGTTGGCGGCGACCAGTGCGGCGGCCCCGCCGGAGAAGGACGCGGCGATGACGTGGACCGGCCTCTCCACCGGTGACCCGGTTTCGGCGCGCAGATGGTCGGCGGCGGCGCGGATGTCGTTGGCAACGCCCGCCATGGTGATGTCCTGCTCGCGGCCGTCGCTGCTGCCGTGGGCCCGCAGGTCGAAGCGCAGGTTGTCGACCCAGGAGGCGGCCAGGGCACCGGCGAGTCGGGTGAAGAAGCCGCCTTCCTCGCGGGTGACGCCCGCCCCGTGGACCAGGACCGCCAGCGCCTGGGGGCGTTCGGCGGTGGCGACGGTGCCGCTCAGCCGCGTGCCATCGAAGGACCGGAACTCCGTATCGCGATCAGCCATGCACCGATGGTAGCCATCGCCGGGCATGCGGATGCCCGCCCCGGAGAGATGCGATCTCTCCGGGGCGGGCTGCGGGGGTGGCAGGCGATGGGTAGCGGCGTTCGCGGCCCGCGATCCGCGGCCGACCCTGTTCGGGCTCACCTGGCGAGGGCCTGGCGGAGGCTCTCCAGGCAGTCCGGGCACATCGCCGGTTCCGGCGCGGTGCCGGTTCCCGGCCTGCCGCACGGTCCGCCGCCCAGGCCGTCCGGGCCGGGTGCCTGGCAGCGCCAGGTCGTCGGGGCGGGCTGCGGCGTGGTGCGGCGCTGGCGAGCGGGCCGGACGACCTGGTCGAGGGCGATGGTCTCCTGCTCCAGGTACTCCTGGGCGCGGCGGGCCTGGCGCTCGGCCGCTCGCAGGCCGCAGGCGCGGCACTCCTCGCCAGAGCCGAGGATCAGCCCGCGTTCGCAGTCCGGCCGCTCGCACTCTCGGCTGGAGAGGATCGTGGCGAGGTATCCGACCGGCCCTCGAATCTCCCCGGTCTTGATCCGCTCGGGAACCCGGGCCCGCCACCAGCCGGCGTTGATCCGGGCAAGGGCGTGTTCGGGCGTGCGGCCCGCGGAGAGCAGGTCGCGGACGGCCCGGCGCAGCGGCGGGACCTTGATGGCGGGGTGCTTGCTGACGCCGAGGGCGTCGACCATCGCGAAGACTTCCTCTTCCCGGGGGACGGGCTTGGAGGCGGTGGTACGGATTGTCTTGGTGTGGGGCTTCGTGGTCTTGGTCGCGGCTGTGCCGCTGCTCGGGTTCGGCTTGGGGCGCGAGCGTGCGCTGCGGGCCGCGCGCGGCAAACCACCTGTAGTTGCCCTACGGGCGTCCGGAAGGGGCTCGCTGCGACTGTTCTCACTACTGCTCTTAATGATGTCCGTGTGGTGTCCCCACCCATGTCCGCCTGGTGACGCCACCCCTGTCCGCGTGGTGTCCCCACCCATGTCCGCCTGGTGACGCCACCCCCCGGTGAAGGCGGCGATCTCGCGGTCGTCGCGGGCAGCGGCCCGGGCCCGCCAGAGCCGGGCGTCGAGGAGGAAGTAGGAGGAGGCGACGCGACCGCCGCCGTCCTGGGCGGGGAGGAAGTTGTCCTGCATGAGGAGGAGTCCGTCGGCCCGCATCTGGGCCAGGACGTCGGTGACGGCGGTACGGCCGAGTCCGGTGCAGGCCATCAGCTCCTTCACCGTGGGCGGCCGGTCGGTGATCGCCCGGTTGTGGATGTTCACGAAGGTGGCGATCGCGGCGTAGACGGACTTGTAGTTCGGCGAGCGCTCGCCGGTGCGGGCGATGCGGGCGTCGAGGCGGACGTAGTCGATGCCCGGTGCGCGCTGGACTCGGGGTACCGGCCGGCCGTCGGGGCCGAGAACGGGAGTGGGTGTCGGAGCGGCGGCCCGCTGCAGGAGTTGCTGGGCCCAGCGCTCGCGGTCGAGGAGCTGGTACAGGTTCGCGTCGGCCACTGCCTCGTTGCCGGGAGCGGTCTGTGGGTGGACTGCCAGGATCTGGCGGTCCACCAGGTCGGCGGTGGCTCGGTCGAGGGTCTTGACCGAGCGGCCCATGCAGGCGGCGACGGTCTTGCGGTACGGGAGGAGGGCGTAGCGGGCTTCCGCGGACCACGTCGCCACGGCCTCGGTGGTGAGGGTGATGCGCTCTTCGATCCCGGCGAAGGAGGACAGTGCCATGTACGCCGCCTTGGTGGTGGGTGCGCAGTCGCCGTCCCGGGCGAGACGGGCGTCGAACTCGACGTAGTCGAGGCCCTCGCAGACGAGGCAGCCGTCGGGTCCGGTGGAGAGTCCGGTGAAGAAGGTGGTCACCGGGTCACCGCCTGCTGGCCGCGGGCGGAGGCGTAGACGCTGTCACGGTCGGGGTCCCAGGCGCCCCGGTGGGCTTGAGGGAAGAGGAAGTAGCCGTACGGGTCTTCGATCGGCTGGGCGTCGTCGGCCGGCTGCCTGGCCTGGATGTCGGTGAGGGCGGCGTGGACAGTGCGGGCGACGAGCAGCCACGCCTCCTGGGTGAACGGGTGGGCGGGGCCGAACTCGAGGGTGGCATCGTCGGCGAGGAAGCCCGCCCAGGTTCGGGCGATCGCGGTGCGGCCTTCGGCGAGGGCGACGCTGACGGCCGCGTAGTCCTGCCGGTACCAGCGCGGTGGCACGGGCGGCTCGGAGGGCTTCGGCGGGAGCGGCGCCGGGGCGGCAGGTCGTGGGGCCGGCATGGCGAGGCGGAGCGGGCCGGTGGCCGAGGCCCGGCGACGGTGCAGTGCGCGGATCGCCCGGGTGGCGAGAAGCAGCGGCCAGAAGACAGTCAGCGCCACCGCGGCGGCGACGGCCGCCAGGATGGCCGCGGGTGTCGTAGGGCGCCGGTCGCCGCCGATTCCGGTGAGCGCGATGTAGAAGGCGCCGGCCGGGAGGTAGGTGGTTGCAGCGACTGCGGCCAGGCAGCCGGGGTCGCCAGGCAGCAGGGTCGGCAGCAGGTCCATCGGGGGCTCCTCGGGCTGTGGTGGATCAGTGCCCGAGGTAACCCCGCACTTCTGGACGGACCTCTTGATGATCAAGGTGCGGCAGATAACGACTGCGCAACGCCGCCGGTTGAGGGGCTGAGCGCTCCTGGATGACGTGTACCTGATGACGTTTGACAGGCGGCCTGGGCGGTTGCCCACCGGCCTCGATAGCTGCTCGTTTCCCGCCTTGAGCCTGACCCGTGTGCTCGCTCGTACGGGATCGTTGGTCTCGGCCGCCGCGTTGACCCGCGCCGCGCTACAGGCTCATCGGATCCACACCGGCGAGCTGGAGGTTGAGCCAACCGGTGATCAGGGCGAGGACCGCGGCGTGCCGGGGGACGTCGTACTGCCGCAACAAGATCCAGGCGGCGGTGCCCTCGCCGGACAGGTGGAGCCGCAGGACACGCTGGGCCAGGACGGCGAGGGCGTCGTCCTGCTGGTCGCCCACCGCGACGACCTCGCCGCTGGGCAGGGCGTTGTGCAGCAGCGCCTTGGAGGCGACCTCGATGGCGCCGCGCAGGGGCTCGCCGTCGCGTTCCTGACGGACCAGGGCGAGGACGTGCTCCGTCGTGTTGCTGCTGTCAGCGTCCGGTCCGGTGGCGGTCATCGCGGCCACGTGGGGGACGGCTCGGCGCTGGCGGGGAAGGACGGCTGCGTCGGCGAGTCGGGCTTGGAGGGCGGTCGCCTGCGAGGGAGTGAGAGTGGGCACGAGCCGGACCGTAGCGGGTTCGTGCGCCGGTGGTGCAGCGATCTGAGGACCGGTCAAGATCGCCTGTCAAAGGTCACCTGACGCGCGGCGGCGGGGCCGGACCGGTCCGCCGGAGTGGCTTCCGCAAAGCGGCAGGCGCGCTTGCGTATGCGGGTGAGAGGACCTTTGCGGGGAGACCGGTCCTTTGCGGGTGCGGGTGACCAACCCCTTTGCGGGGGCGGGCACCGTCCCGCACCCGCACCGCAAGGAGAGGGAGCCGTGCGGTGCGGAGGGTGCGCCACGCGGTGGATGCGTACTGCGGGCGCCGCCGCGCCGACCGCCGCGCACCGCACCCGCGCCGTGGTGCGGACTGCCTTGCGGACCGCGTTCGGAACGGCAGCCGGCGCGGCGGAGCTGCAATGGCGCGCACTGATGGCCGGTACCCGGCGGCGGGCTCCCGGCTCGCCCCTGCCCGCGCTGCGCAGCGGCTCCGCGGTGCCCGACCGGAGCGGTTCGGCCGCGCCGGGTGCCGGGGACGGCATCAAGGAATCGGTGCGGCCCCGGGGCGGGGTGTCAAGGAATCCGGACCCGCAGGGGTGCCCCATCAAGGTGCCGGCCCGGGTGCTGGGGAGGCCATCAAGGAGTCCCCGTCCCTGCGGTTGCGGGGCGGGCGGCTCACCTTGATGCCGCCCGCCGCCGGGGTCCGCGGTTCCTTGATGGCCCATCAAGGAACCGCCGCGGTTCCTTGATGGGCCACCAAATCCGCAGGTCATAGCTTTGATCGGGCCCGTTGCGCAGTCGTTACCGGGCGGGCTTCGATCATCAAGGGGTCCGTCAAGGAGTGCGGGGTTTCCTCCGTCGACAGCAATCGCTGACGACCTAGGAGTCCTGAGTGAACCGCCTTTCTGCCCGGCGCAACCGCGCGCCGGACACCCCCTCGCCGATCGCCTCCGGCACCGATCTGCACCGCTCCCGCGCCCGGACCGTCCTCTTGTACGGCGGTATCTGGGCCGCGCTCGCTGCCGGACCTCTGGCCCTCGCCCTCGCGATCGCCCTCCCGCAGACGGCCCGGAGTACCCCCGAGGGGCAGGCCGCCGCCCCGATCGTGATCGCTCCGCCGGTCGGCTACGCCGAGAACTTCGTCGACCTGTGGCTGCGCTCCACCGATGCGGACACCGACGCTGCGGCGCTGCGCGCGATGGCCCCCGGGGTCGACCTGCCGAAGTCGTCCTCCGCCTTGCGGACCTCCGTCGTCAAGACGGTCGCGGTGCGCAGCACCCCGATGGGCGGGCGGACGTGGCAGGTGACGGTTGCGGCCACGGTGGTCGTGCCGCCTGCTTCCCCGCAAGGCGCAAGGTCCCCGCAAGGCTCTACGCAAAGCTCCACGCAAGCGCCCGCAGCGGGAGCCGACGTCCCGCAAGGCGGTGTGCGGGTGGTGCGGTACTTCGCGGTCCAGGTGTCGATGGTCCGCTCGGACGCCTCCGGCGGTGCGCCGGACTCGCTGGTGGTGACTGGAGCTCCAGCTCAGGTGGCGGCGCCTGGCTCGCTGACCGAGACGGACCCGGCAACGCGGACGTACGGCTCGCAGGTCATGGACGGGCCGCTGCGGGAGACGGTGACCGGCTACCTGACGGCCTACCTGAGCGGGGTGGGGGACAGCTCCCGTTACCTCGCGCCGACGGCGAAGATCCCGACCCCGGGCGCGGCCTACTCGAAGGTCTCGCTGAAGACGCTGACGGCTTCCAACGCGGTGCCGTCCGCGCCGGCGGACGGGACGGTGCTGGAGGTTCTGGCCGATGTCGTCGCGTCGGACAGCGCCGGTGAGTGGCCGCTGTCCTACCCCTTGCGGCTGACCGCCCGGGCCGGGCGGTGGGAGATCGCCGCGCTCGCCCCCGCCGGCACCGCCGCTTCTTCCTCCGGCGCCGCGGCGCCGACCTCCACCACCACGAACGGGGCGTCCCGATGAACACCACCACCCTCGCCGGGCCGATCCAGAACTTCGGCAACAGCTGGGCGAACACGCTGCTCGACTGGACGGCAGCCGGCCTGATGATCGCCCTGACCGGCATCGTGATCATCTACGCGATCCGGAAGATGAGCGTCAAGGCGGCGATCGGCGGGGCCATCGGCCTGGTCATTTGCTGGTCGCTGTTCACCGGCCGGTACACGATCTCGGACATCTTCCAGACCGAGTACAGCGAGAACAAGGCGCCGAGCGTGCCGAAGGTCCAGGGCGCGGGCCAGCTGCCGCGTGAGCTCCCGGTCGCCTTCACCGGCCAGCTGGGCCAGTCGTGAGCAGCGCCGCGCGTCCCAGGATCGGCCGCTCCTACACCAAGGCCCGCAGGCATCCGTGGGTTCTGGGCAAGATCGGCGACTGGCGCATCCCGATGGGGCCCTACACGCCACCTCAGTTGGTGGTGGCCGCCGTCGGCGCCTTCCTGCTGATCCGCACCGTCACCTGGTGGGCGCCGGTCCTCGGCCCCCTGCCGGTGGTGGTGTGGGCGGTGGCGATCTGGGCCGCGCGGCACTCGCGCATCGCCGGGCGAAGCCCGTTCCTCGTGGCGGCGGACGCCGCCTCCCTGCTCATCACTCCTCGCGGCGGCCGGATCGCCGGTCGCGCGGTACGGCCGATGCGGCCGGTGGTGATGACCGGCTGCTTCACCGTCGAGGAAGCCCCGGGCGACGAGCCGGCCGTGGAAGTCCCCGCCGTCCGCGAGGACCTGCGGCCCGAGCCGGAGTTCCGCTCGCTGAGCATCTTCGAACCCCGCACCCGGGATCCGCTCCCCGCCGGCCCGGCTCCGGGGCCAGCCCTCACCCCCCTGCAGCAGATGCTCGCCGCGGCCTCCGCCGCCCACTCCCAGAAAGGGGAGCCGTCGTGAAGGCGTCGATCCGTCACATCTCCGGGAACCTCCTGTTCTCCACCACCGGCACCGTCTGGGCCTTTTGGCGGGTCACCCCGATCGGCTCCCGCTACGCCAGCGACCTCGAGCGCCAGGACGTCCTGCGCCGCGTCACCTCCCTGGTCCGCTCCCTGTCCGGCACCGCCCGCCTGTACAGCCTGTGCGCCCGGGTCGAGGCGAGCGAGGTCGCCGCCCGGATCGCCGAAGGCGTCGACCTGGACGCTAACCCCGGCGCGCTGGAGAGCGCCCGCGCCGCCGAGTACCTGCTGTCCGACCGCGAGATGCACCGTCGGACGGTCTGGCTGGCGGTGCCGCTGCAGGCACCCGGCCGGGCGGCGCAGCTCGCCCAGGCCCGCGGGTCGGCGTGGGCGATGTTCGGCGAGCAGGCCGGTCTGCCCCCGGCCCCGGTGCCGGTCGCCGATGTGCAGCTATATAGGGGACTGGCCCGGCAGACCGAGACCGGGTTCGGCGGCGGCCTGCAGATGCGTCCCGCCCGGCCGTCGGAGATCGTGTGGATCCACCAGCATGCGGTCCACCGCGGCATGCAGGAACCGCTGCTCACCGAGGCCGAGACCAGCACGCGCTACGGCGGGCGGATCGTCGGTGCCCATCTGCGCAGCCCGGGCTACGCGAGCCTGGGCCAGGTGCGGCTGCTGGAGGGCGGCCAGGACGCCGCCGCCCGGCGGCAGCGCGAGGAGGGTGGGCTGCGCGGCTGGCTCGGCTCCCGGATCGACGGCAGCGCCTTGTCGAAGCTGTGGCTGCAGGTCGAGACGGAGGAGCAGACCGGCTACCAGGCGCACCTGGCGCTGGAGGAGATCCCGGAGGCGGTCTACGAGGGCTCGGCCGACCTGCTGGCGCGGCTGGACGTACTGCCGTGGCCGGTCGACGCGGTGGTGGACCTGACCCTGGTGGAAGGGCAGCGGGCGAAGCGGGCCATCGCCAAGAAGAAGGCCGAACTCAGCGATCAGGCCGACCAGTGGGCGGCGCACCCGACCGGCACGCCGGACTCGCTGCACGGCGCGGCCGAGGTGCTCGGCGAGCAGGAGGCCCGGCTGGGGCGCACCAGCGTGGAGCTGGAGGTGCAGTCCCGCACCGCGTTCACCGTGTGGGGCCCGACCGCGCAGGTGGCGGACGAGCGGGCCCGGGAGCTGAAGGCGCGGCTGTCCGGTGCGGACTACGGGGTGATCCGGCCGCGCGGCGGGCAGGAGCGGCTGTTCCAGCTCGGCCTGCCCGGCGCGCCGTCGGTGCTGCGCCAGCGGGAGTGCACCCAGTTCCAGCTCTCGGAGGACTGGGCGATGAGCGGGGCGTTCACCGTCGCGGAGATCGGCGACGAGAGCGGCCCGATGATCGGTCAGAGCCTGGACGTCGGCACGACGAAGCCGGTCTACCTGGACCTGGCCGCCGCTCCGCTGAGCAACACGGCGGCGAGCCTCGCGGTGCTGGGGGACCTGGGGTCGGGCAAGTCGGTGTTCCTCAAGCTGATCATCAGCACGCTGCTCGACCGGGGTCACCGGGCGATCGTGATCGACCGGACGAGCCAGCGCGAGTACGTGAGCTTCGCGTCGACCGCCGCCCCGGGCCGCCACCAGGTCATCGACGCCGCCAACGCGAAGGTCTCGATCGACCCGCTGCGCGTCCTCCCCGCTGCGGAAGGCGAGGCGGCGGCGCTCAGCTACCTGCTGCTGCAGACCCAGTTGGACCTGATGTCGCCGGGCGGTGCGCTGCTCTCCCGGGCGGTGAAGGCCGCCGCTGCCTCCCGCAACCCGCACATGGGCGCGGTGCTGGAGGAGCTGGAGGCCATCTCCGAGGAGGGAGGCACCCGCGGCGCGACGGCCGCCGATGTTCTGGACCTGCTGGCCACGGTCAGCGACCAGAAGCTGGCCCGGATGGTTTTCGACCCGTCGCTGCCCGCACTGTCGCTGATCGACCTGCAGGCCGACCTGATCATCTTCGCGACGAATGGGCTGACGCTGCCGCCGAAGGAGTCGTTGGGCCGGCCGGAGGTACTGCGGACCCAGCCACTGGAGGCCCTGATCGGCCGCGCGGTGCTCTACCTGATCGCCGCGATCAGCCGCCACATCGCCTTCACGGACCGCAGCCGCTTCGCCGCACTGATCCTGGACGAGATCTACTGGCTGACCTCCTCCGCCGAAGGATCGGCGTTGATCTCCGAAATCGCCCACGACGGCCGCAAGCACAACGCAGGGTTCGTCGCCGGCGCCCACGACGCCCCAGAGCTCGGAAACGAGACGATCCGCGGCCTGATCACGCAGCGGGTGCTGGCCCGCACCACCGACGAGGCGATGGCCAAGCGCGGCCTGGAGTTCCTCGGCCTGCCCCCGGACGACGAGGGCCTGCTGCAGATGGTCAAGGGCCTGTCGCCGCACGGCCAGCAGAACCGGGCCGGCGAGATGTTCCTGCAGGACACCCGAAACCGCGTCGGCCTCATCCAGGTCGTGGTCCCCGACCTGCCCAAGCACAAGAACATCTTCACCACCCCGGCCACCCGCCCGACCACCAGCTCGCTCCGGAAGGAGGCCCTGCGATGAACACCCCCACCTTCCCGGCTCCGCTGGAGCGCGCAGCGCGGCGGGTCCGGGCCGCCGGTCGCCGGGCGCTGCGGATCGCGCGGGCGGTCCACCGCTTCGCCGCCGCCTACTGGCCCGGGCGTCGCACCGTGCTGATGACGGCCGGGATGACGTTCCTGTTCCTGCTGGCGGGAGCGTCGGCCGCCGATGCCGCCGACGGCAGCGAGCGCGGCGGCATCCTGGCCCCCCTCAACGTCCTGTCGTCCGAAGGCGTCCCGCTCGACAACTACGACCTGAAGAGCGAGAACGGCGGCACCACCGACATCCGGTCGCACGTGTGCAACCTGCTGCTCGGCGCCGGCTTCGCGCTGGTGCGGATGGCGGTGGGCCTGATGTGCTGGGTCTGCCAGTGGATCTGGAACTTCCCCATCGTCTCGACGCTGGTGGAAACCGCGCACAAGCTCAACGGTGAGTTCTTCCAGGTCACCGCGAACGAACTGGGCCTCTACCCCCTCTTCCTGGCGATGGGGAGCGCCTTCGGCTGCATCCTGATGATGAAGGGGAAGGTCGGCCGCGGCGCCGGCGAGATGATCATCACCCTGCTGCTGTCGACGCTGGTGCTGATGCCCGCGCTGAGTCCGCGCAGCGTCCTGGGCGAGCAGGGTCCTTTGGTGCAGACCCAGCAGGCCGCGCACGATGTCGGCCAGCTGGCCGCCGGAGTCAACGGGCCGGACCCCGGCTGCACCAGCGACAAGGACAAGAAGGACCCCAGCTGCCCGATGCGGATGACCTTGACCCGCGTCCTGGTCGTGCAGCCGTACCAGCTGCTGCAGTACGGGATCATCCCGAATCCGAAGTCCGAGAACGCCCACGAGCGGGAGCTCGCGGAGGTGCACCGGCGGTGGATCCACGGCGAGATCAAGGGCAAGGACGCCGGCGACGGGTGCATCAGCTGGCTGCCCGGGTCCGACCAGCTGTGCCCCAAGAGCACGGCCTGGGACGAGCTGAAGACCGAGCTGCAGAAGCACGGTGACGAGGGGAAGGCCGCCTACAACTTCGCGGTCAACAGCAACTGGGACCGGGTCGGCGGCACCGTCCTGGTGTTGTTCGCGACGCTGCTGATCGCGATCGTCGTGCTCGGTATGGCCTTGGTCCACCTGGGCACGCAGTTCGCGGACGTGGTGGCCGCCTCGCTGACGGCCCCTGCGCTGGTGTGGGCGATGCTGCCCGGCGGCAACCGGAGCGCGCTCTGGAAGTGGGTCGGGGTCTTCATGACGAGCGTGGTCACCGAGTTCGCGATCAGCATCATGCTGCCGCTGTTCGCGCTGGGCGCCGACCAGATCCTGACGAACTCCAAGGACACGGTCATGATCCAGCGGCTGTTGATCCTGGACGGTTTCGCGCTGGTGATCCTGGTGTTCCACAAGCGGATCTTCGCCGCCGCCGGGCAGGTCGGTGAGCGGTTCGCGTCCCGGATGCGGTACGCGAAGGTCGGCGGCAGCTTGTTCCTGGGCGAGAACCAGGGCTTGGCGCTGGCGATGTCCCAGGCCATGGGCACGATGTCGCCCTCCGGCGGCGGGATGCTGGGCGGCGGTCGGGCCGGTGGTGGCGCGCTGTTCGGCAGTGCCATGTTCGGCGGCGGCTCCCCCGCCCACGGTGCGCTGATGCGCAAGGCGCGTATCGCCGAGGGCCTGGCGGCGATCGCCGACCCCGGTCTCGGCCGCATGAACGGCGGGGCGATGGCCGTCGGCGCGTACGGGGAGGTCCGACGCGGCCTGTCCGCGCTGGCACTGCCCTTCCACGCCGCGCACCAGCTGGTGGCCGGCAACCCGCTGCCGCCGCACAAGCTCGCCGCCCGCATGAAGCCGGTCGGCTCCCGGGGGCCGCTCGGCGGCCAGACGCCGCAGCACGGCCCCGGTGGTCCCGGCGCTCACGGTGGCCCGGGCGGCGGACGCGGCCCGGCCGGCGGCGGAGGCAGGCCGCCCTTCGGACGCCAGCAGCAGATGCCCGCCCACGGCCTCACCCCGGCGGGGCACGCTCTGCACAACGCGCTGCTGGGCACCCGGGCCGGACGCCTCGCGATCCGCGCGGGCCAGGTCGGCAAGCTGGGCTTCAACGCGACGCTCGGCGCTCCGGCCACCTGGACCCGGCTGAACCGGGCCAACGACGCCATGTGGGAGAACGTCGACCGCCAATGGGAGCACTACTCGAACGTCCGCAAGGAGTGGACCGGCGACTGGAAGGAGGGCGCGAAGGACCTGACGAAGGAAATCCCGGCCGGCTACCGCATGGCCAAGCGGGGCGTCCAGGGCACGGTCAACACCGTCAGCGGTGCAGCCCGGCACCAGTACTACCAGGCCGCCGCGTTCGGCCAGACGTACGGGCCGACGCTGGTCAACGGCGTCCGCACCGCCTACGAGGCCGCGCAGACCGGCTACGACCTGACGCTGGGCGACCCGTTCGAGGGCGCGAGCGGCCGGGCCGGCCACTTCGACCCGGCCGACCGGGGCGAGGTCTGGGAGCACGCCAAGGACCGCGGCCCGGAGTACCCCTTCTACGAGACGGAGCCGAGCGAGTCCGTCATCGCCCCGGACCGCGCCGCTCAGCCGGGCGCCGGTCAGGTGGTGGTCTACGGCGGCGAGGGCGACAGCGGCCCGTCCGAAATGCGTTCCGCGCTGGGCCCAGGAGCCCTTCCGCCGACCGAGCCGATCCGAGTGATCGACGGCGAGGAGCCGATGGTCATCAACGAGCGCACAGGGGAGATCCTGGCGTCGCGGCCGGTCACAGACGTCCCGCCCGCGCCCGCCATGGAGGGCATGGACCCGGCGGTGCTGCGGCGGGTCAGCCCGGAGGTGCTGCGCGAGCCGAGCCGCACGCCGCTCGAGGCGCTGCGGATGCGCCGTCACATCGGCTACCAGGCACCGCAGGAGGCCGCCGGCACCTCCGACGGCGCCGGTGACGGCCTGGACGGGGGGCTCGGGCTGTGAAGCTGTTCAGGGCTTACCGGAAGATCAGCTGCCTGGGCCTGCTGCTGGTGGGCGCGGCGGTGACACTGTGCGGCCTCGCCATCATCAGCATGATCGACGGCGCCGACCCGGGAGCCACCGCTCCGGTGGCCTCGGTCGGCGGCATCCCGCCGCGGCTGATGGAGGCGTACGTACGGGCCGCCGCCGCGATGCCGCAGCTCGACCCCGAGTGCAAAGGCATGTCGTGGCAGCTCCTGGCCGGCATCGGCAAGGTCGAGTCAGGCCACGCCGAGGGTCACCAGATCGACGCCGACGGGCTGGTGACACCGCCGATCGTGGGCCCGATCCTCGACGGCCGCGGAGTCGGAGGCAACATCACTCCCGTCTACGACACGGACCAGGGCCGGTGGGACGGCAACAGCCAGTTCGACGCCGCAGTGGGCGTCGTCCAGTTCCTCCCCTCCACCTTCGCCTCGTACGCGGACAAGGTCCGTCCCGAGGGCGGCGCCAGCCCGCAGGACGTCGACGACGAGACGCTCGCCGCCGCGCTGTACCTCTGCCAGGGCAAGGACCTGACCGACCCTCAGACCCTGCACAACGCGATCCTCCGCTACAACTACTCCAGCGCCTACGTCGACGAAGTACTGCGGTGGATGAAGCAGTACATCCAGCTCGGCGACCCCACCACGACCGTGCCGATCGGGGACGCCTCCGAGCAGGCGCAGCAGGTGATCGCGGCGGCGGCGAGCCAGTTCGGTGTCCCCTACTCCTGGGGCGGCGGAGATGCGACGGGCAAGACGACGGGCATCTGCTGCTCCGAGGGCGGGCAGGACGGCCGGACGGTCACCGGCTTCGACTGCTCCGGCCTGATGGTCTATGCGTTCGCGAAGGTCGGGATCAAGCTGCCGCGGGTGGCCGCCGACCAGGCCGGGGTCGGGCAGCGCATCCCCGCCTCGGCCGGCATGAGCGCGCTCCGGCCGGGCGACATGGTCTTCTTCGGCAACTCGCGCGGTATCTACCACGTCGGCCTGTACATCGGCGGCGGCCAGATGATCAACGCCCCGAAGCCGGGAGACGTCGTCAAGCAAGCCAGCGTCTGGAACTACGACTATGCGGGCGGCGCCCGCGTGCTCGGCTGAGAGGCCACAATGATGATCAAGCTACCCCGTCGACTGCCCGAGCTCGCGGCCATGGCCGTGCTCACCGCAGGACTCGTCCTTCTGCTGGTTCCGGGCGCCGCGGACAACCGGCCGAGTTCGGCCGCCACCGGCCCCCGGGCCGCCCCTTCGACGAGCCCGCCGGCCTCCACCACCGTCCCCACGCCCCTGGCAACGCCCGCCGCTTCGCCGTCGGGCACCCCGACAGCCGAAGCGCCGTCGCCGAGTCCGACCGCCGTGCGGGAAGTGATGCCGTCCGGCGTGCCCGCCGCCGGTGACGGTCCTGCCGGTGACGCCTCTCTGCAGGAGGCGTTCTCCCGGCAGAAGCCCAGCGACCTCACCCCGGCCGACGCCGAGCAGCTCACCTCCCTGGCCCGCGCGGTCTGGATGGCCGAGACCACCGGCGTCGGCCGTGAGCGCTGGCCGCTGTACTTCCCCGCGACCACCGGAGCGGGCCGCCTCTACCTCTACACCGGCGTGCGGGTGCAGGCCGCCGCCGCGCACACGGCCGACGGAAGCACCGACAAGGTCCGGGTCGACCTGCTGTGGGCGGGCACCTCCCCGACCGGCTCGTACGGGGACAGCCGGCCGGCCACCGTGATCTTCACCCGCACCTCGACCGGATGGGAGCCCGTGCGATGAACGACCAGAGCCACAGCAGCATGCTGAAGGATGTGTTGGGCGCGGCCTGGGCCGTCGTGAGCTGGCTGGCCGACGTGGCCGCCTGGTGCGGCGACAACGCCGGAACGCTCCTTGTCGTCATCACCCCCGTGGCCGTTGCCGCAGGCCTGCTCCACCAGTTCCTGACCCGCCGTGCCCTCGCGCTGCGCACCCGCTACATCCTGACACCCAGCCGCCGGTTCGACCCGAGCAGCGAGGACATCTGGCGCCAGACCGCCCTGCTGATGCGGGCGTCCAGCAAGGGCCCCTGGTGGGCACCTCGAGGAGCCCGCCGGGTGCGGGTACGGCTGCGGGCGGACGGCAGCGTGCCGCTGGAGTACAGCGTGGAGGGGCCGAAGGCCGCCGCCACCCTGCTCACCAACAGCCGCTTCCAGGAGGTCAGCGTCGCCGAGGCCGAGGAGGCCGCCGATCCGGTGGCCGCCCAGGCCGCGCAGGACCGGCTGGACAAGAAGGACAAGGAGCTGCAGAGGCGCCTGAAGACCGAGGCGAAGGAGGCCCGAGCCAAGGCGAAGGCCGCTGGCAAGAACGGCAAGGTGGCACTGGAGAAGCAGCGGAAGGAGAAGGAGGACGGCCGCCTGGTCGCGGTGCGCGCCGAGTTCGTCCTCAAGGGTCGCGCCTCCGCCGCGCTGCGCGAGGTGCCGATGGTCCCCGATCCGCTCCAGCCGCTGATCGACGCCGTCGGCGACATCCGCGCCGAGCAGGGGGACCTGGCCGAGGTCGTCGTCGACATCCAGTCCATCCCGCGGTGGCAGGTGAAGCTGCGCCGGTGGAAGCTGATGCACGAAGCCCAGGAGGACAGCCGCAAGGCTGCCCGCAGGAACGCCCGCAACGCGGCGCTCGTGGCGGCGGACGCGGAGGACTCGCTGCGTTACCAGCTGCTCAGCCTCCTCGACCCCTCGTCGAAGTCCTCCGCGGGTTCCCGGATGCCGATGCCCCGGCCGCGGGCGGTCGAGCCGGAGGAGGCGCTGGGGCGCCTGCACAGCGACACCGGGCTGGTGCGCATCCAGCTGCTGGTGCGCTGCGCCTCCAAGGACGAGGGGCGTGCCCGGCAGCTGCTGGAACGGGTGAGTGCCGGTCTCGATGTCTTCGGGCAGGACAGCCGGCTCGGCGTGGACGGCGGCCGGTTCCTGAAGTGGTCCTGGGGCGCGGACAGCTGGCATCGCCGAGACTCCTTCGACCGGCGGTGGAGCAGCGGGCAGGTCGGCCCCCGCCAGCAGAACTGGCTGCACGTCAGCGAGCTCGCGGGGTTGTTGAAGCCGCCGACGATGCACGCGGTGCTGCCGGTCCTCGCTTCGGAGCTGCCGGACTACGTCGCTGGTGAGGCTTTGGTCCCGCACGGGCGACTCGTCCACGCCGACGGCACCAGCCGGGTCATCGCCACCCGCGAGGAGGAGTTCCTGTTCAGCGTCAACGTGGGCAAGTCGAACTACGGCAAGACCGAGACCGCGCTCACCAGGGCCATCGCGGTCGCAGCGGCCGGCTCCGGGGCGATGTTCGTCGATCCGCACGGTGACTCCTGGACCACGGCGTCCCCTTATCTCGCCCATCCGGTCTTCGCTTCCCGAGTGCGCCGGGTCGACCTGGCCCGCGCGGACCAGCCGGGGGCGAAGCTGCCGAGCTGGAACTTGTTGGAGATGAAGCCCGGGCGCAAGGCCAACCGGCTGACCACGGCAGCGGTCGACGCCCTCGCGACGGGGCTGAACTGGACGGACGCGGCGGCGCCGCGCGCTTTGACGATCTTCACGAAGTCGATCGAGGCGTTGGTGGCGCACAACGCCCGCGCGGTGGCCGCCAACCGGCCGGACGCGCAGGCGACCCTGCTGCAGATCCGCACCCTGCTGACGGACAAGCCGTGGCGGGACGCCCTGATCAAGCATTTGAGCCCCGAGCAGCGCCGGTGGTGGACCACGACGTTCGCGGCGTACCAGGTGGCCGAGGTGCTGGGCCCGGTACTGAACCCGATCGACCGCCTCGCGTCGAACGAGGTGACGCGCGCGTTCCTGGGCTCGCCGCAGGGGACGTACGACATTCGGGAGGCGATGGACGAGGGCCACATCGTGTGGCTGTGCCTGGAAGGCACGGGGCCGTCGGACCGGCTGCTGTTCAGCACGGTCCTGCAGAACCTGCTGCAAGCCGGTCTCTCCCGCAGGGACCTGGCGTCGGAGGCGAGGAAGTGGTTCCACACCTTCGCTGACGAGTTGATCGCCTTGGACCCGGCGGGTGGTCCGTCGTTCGCGGCGATCACCGAGCAGTTGAGGAAGTTCGGAGGTCGGCTGCATGTGATGGCGCAGTCGCTCGGCCGGATCAGTCCGGCCACGAAGGAGGCGCTGATGCAGAACTCGTCCGTGGTGAGCACGACGGCCGGGTCGATGACCGCGGCCAGGGCGATGGCGGAGGAGTGGCACGGGGCGGTGTCCGCCGGTCAGATCGCGGACCTGCCGCGGTTCTCGCACTACGTGCAGGTCACCGCCGATGGGAACCGGGTGGGGCCGCTGCGGGTGCGGGGTTTGCAGGTCTCCGAGCTGTTCGGGATGTACTACCGCCCGAAGCTGGTGGAGGAGATGGTGGAGAAGGCGGACGAGCAGATGGGGTCGAGGACGCTCCCGGAGCTGCTGGCCGTCGCGGACGTGCAGGACGCCGTTGTGCTGGAGTTCAACGGCCCCGCGCCGGACCCGTCGGGCGGGGCTGACAAGCAGTCGGACTCCTCCCCGGGGGACGGCGGGGCGACGACGGCGAAGCGGCAGCCGGACGGCGGAGGGTCGACGACGACGGTGGCGGCGGCTGTCCATCACCAGGCGGGGACGAGGCACGGCAGGCGTGGGCCTGGCCGCCCGAAGAAGCGGTAGCCGTTGCGGGTGGACTGAACAGGTGATTTCCGGGTGCGGCCCGCGACCGGGGCCGCATCCGGATTGCCCGAATATGTGCCTCACTGACCATTTCATTGCATTTACTACAAATTTTCGTGTGACTATGCCAACGGCAGGACCGCCACGGCCGAATTGGTGTGGGCATCTGGCTGAAACTTTCGTATTGTGACTGCTCGGATGCTCTGTGACGCAGCGACACCAGAGTGATTTGGTCATACCTGCACACCGGATGACCAGAACCTTTACGGTTTCGCGGGCCCAGGGCAGAGGTAACGGGGGGCGATCATGTCGCGTTAGGCATTCGTGGGCCCGAGTGGCCGATCCAACGGCTGCTCAGGGCCCGGGCGGGCAACGTCCGCTCCGGAGGGGGTCCCGATAGCGAAGCCCCCGGAATTTGACTTGTTGACGTCAAATCAGAAATCACGCCAGCACGATGCGGTTGGGGCAGGAATGGCTCTGAGGAATCCCACAAAGTCGAAGCCGGAGACGGCCAATCCTCCGGCACAGCGCACCGCGCCGGAGCAGCGGCAGCCCTCGGGGGGCGGCCGGCTTCCGGCCGTCGGACGCGAGCGCCGCCCGGGCCTGGCCGTCCTGGCCGCCCTGCTGGTCCTCGCGGGCGGCCTCGGTGCGACGGTGCTCGTCCAGAAGGCCGGCGAGAAGGTGTCCGCCGTGAAGATCACCGAGCGGGTCGCCCCCGGTCAGCACATCCCGGAGACGGCGATCGAGGAGATCCAGGTCGCCGCCGACACCCCGGTCAACTTCGTGCGTTGGGACCAGCGCCAGCAGCTCGGGCAGCTCTTCACCGCCTCGGAGGTGGCCAAGGGCAGCCTGCTCACCGGCGACATGCTGACCCAGAAGACCGGTGTCTCCACCGACCAGGCCGTGGTCGGACTCGCCCTGAAGGCGGGACAGTTCCCGCCGGGGCTGCGCGACGGCGACAAGGTCCGCGTGATGTGGGTCGGGAGGGACGCCGCGAAGCTGCCGACCGGCACCGCCACCGCCGCCCCCGGCACGCCCAGCTCGGGCGCCGAACTCGCCTCCGGCACCGTGCGACAGGTGTTCAAGAACGACAGCGCCGCCAGCACCAGCCTGTCGCTGTCCGTCCTGGTGCCCACCGACAAGTCCGGGGCCATCGCCCAGGCGTCCTCAGCCGGCGAGGTCGCGTTGGTGCTGCTCTCCGCCCCCCAGTAATAAGAGGACGACACCCATGGCCCTGATCGCCATCGCGTCCCCCAAGAACGCACCCGGCACCAGCACCACCGCGCTCGCCCTCGCCGCAGTCTGGCCGCGCCGCAGCCTGTACGCCGAGGCCGGGGAGTGGGGAGGCGACCTCGTCTACCGCCGCCCGATCGCGGAGTCCGGAGAAACCCTGGATCCCAGCACCGGGATGAGCTCGTTGGGCCTGGCCGCCCGGCGCGGCCTCAGCCCCTCCATCGTCTGGGAGCACACCCAGCGGCTCCAAGGCGGGCAGGAAGTCCTGCTCGGGCTTGCCACCGCCGAGCAGGCAACCGCCTGGACGGGCCTGTGGCCCCAGCTCGGCCGGGCTCTCGCCGCCCTGCCAGAGATCGACGTCGTCGCCGACCTCGGTCGCATCGGGCCCAACTCCCCCACGCTGGAGCTGCTCCCTGCGGCGTCCGTCGTCCTGCTGATCGCCCGCACCGAGGCGGAGGACCTGGCCGCCGTCCGCGACCGGGCCGCCGCCGTCACCGCGCGGCTGAGCCCCAACGGCACAGTCGGCCCGCCGGTCGGCATCGTGCTGGTCGCCCCCCGCAAGGAACAGGTTCCCGCCGCGGGCGGGCTGCGCCAGCTGCTGGCCAACGCCCGGGTCCCCGCCGACGTCCTCGGCCTGATTGACGAAGACCCCTCCGGGGCTGCTCAGGTGGCCGGCCGCAAGGGCGGCAACGTCGCGCGCTCCCACCTGCTGCGCTCCACCCGGGTCCTCGCCGCCACCCTCGGCGATCGGTACAGCCTCGGCCGCCAACCCGCCGCCGCGCCCGACGACGCGCCCGCCACCACCGCCCGACAGGAGATCCGCTGATGGAGCAGCAGCAGTTGGACCACCAGCTGGTGCGGGAGCTGCACACCCGCTTCGGCAAGCGGCTCAGTGAGCAGCGCCGTAGCGGCGTGATCGCCGCGACGATGACGCTGGACGACGAGCGCCAGTACGCGCACTCCGTGATCGCCGACGTAATGAGGGAGTACCTCGAGGAGGCGATGGCCCAGGGCAGGGAGCTGCCGACCCGGGAGGAGGAGGAGCGCCTGGTGCGCGCGGTGCACGCCGCCCAGTACAGCGCTGGTCCTCTGCAGCCCCTGCTGGACAACCCGGATGTGGAGAACATCAACATCCAGGGCGGGCGGGTCTTCGTCAAGTACACCGGAGGAAAGAAGGAGGAGGTCCCGCCGCTGGTGGGCAGCAGCGCCGAGCTGGTGCAGCTGGTGGAGCAGCTCGCGGTCTACGCGGGCGTCAACTCGCGTTCCTGGAGCCAGACCGATCCGCTGCTGGACATCCGCATGCCCGGCGGCGAGCGGCTGGCCGCCATTCATCCCACGATGACCGGCGACCGGCAGCCCGCGCTCAGCATCCGACGCTCCAGCCTCGGAAAGGTCTTCCTCCACGAGCTCCAGGCGAACGGCACCGTGACCGAGGAGGCCGCCCAGTTCCTGCGTGCGGCGGTGAAGGCCCGCAAGAACATCGTCGTCGCGGGCGCCACCGACGCGGGCAAGACGACGCTGCTGCGGGCCTTGGCGAATGAGATCCCTCCGGAGGAGCGGATCATCACTATCGAGCGCTCGCTCGAACTCGGCCTGGACGAGTACGAGGACCTCCACCCCGACATCCTCGTGCTGGAGGAGCGGCTGGCCAACACCGAGGGCGAAGGCGCCATCTCCCAGGGCAAGCTGCTGGAACGCTCGCTGCGCCACGACGCCGACCGTGTGATCGTCGGCGAGGTGCTGGGCGGCGAGGCCATCCAGATGCTGAAGGCCATGAGCCAAGGCACCGACGGCTCGCTGTCGACGCTCCACGCCAACAGCAGCGAGGAGGTCTTCAACCGCATCGCCACCTACGCCCTGGAGGCAGCGGAGCGCCTCCCGATCGAGGCGACCCACATGCTGATGGCGTCGGCGCTGCACTTCGTGGTCTTCATCAAGAAGGTCCGCGACCCCTTCACCGGGGAGAAGCGCCGCCGGATCGCCTCGATCCGGGAGGTGAACGGCTTCGACGGCGGCCGGGTGTCCTCGAGCGAGGTCTTCAAGCTGGGCCCTGGCGGACAGCTGATGGCTGCAGCCCCGATCAGCTGCCTGGACGACCTGGCCGAGTTCGACTACATCCCTGGGGAGGTGTGGGTGTGAACGTGACCGTCTTTTCCCCGCTGCTGCTGGCCGCCCTGGGCTGCGGCCTGCTCGCCGGCGGCGGCCTCGCCCTGCTCATCGCCTCCATCGTCGGTATGCCCCGCCGTCCGGCCTCGGGCCCCAGCCGCCTGGAGCGGCTGTCGGCCTTCGCGCGCCGCCGCGGCGCGGCAGCCGGGGCGGCGGCCGTCGCCACCCTCGTCATCACCCGGTGGCCGGTGGCCGCCGTGGGGGCCGCGCTCATCGTGGCATTCAGCGGGAAGCTGTTCGGCGGTGCCCGCGCGGAGCGCAAGGGCGTGGAGCAGATGGAAGCGCTGGCCGGGTGGATCGAGTCCCTGCGCGACACGATGGCCGGCGCGGTCGGTCTGGAGCAGGCCATCCAGTCGAGCACCGAGGCAGCCGCGGCCAGTCTCAGGCCGCACCTGCACATGCTCGTTGACCTGCTGCGCGCCAGGCGGCCCATGGCGGAGGCGCTGGACGCCTTCGCCGAAAGCCTCGGCGACGGGAGCGCCGACATGGTCATCATCGCGCTCAAGGACAACGCCCGGCAGCGCGGCCCCGGCTTTCGCGACGTCCTGACTGCGCTGGCGGAGACTGCCCGCGACGAGGCGGACATGCGCCGCAAGGTCATGGCCGAGCGCGCCGGAACCCGGCGCAGCATCCAGATCGTGACCGGCATCATCATCGTCTTCCCGCTCGGGATGGCCCTGTTCAACCCCCAGTTCGTGGCGCCGTACCGGACCCTGCAGGGCCAGGCGGTGCTCGCGGTGGTGGCCATCTTCTTCGGCGGGGCGATGCTCTGGCTGCGCAAGCTCTCGGTGCTCCCGCCGCCGGCCCGGCTGCTCGTCCGAGGGGAGAACCGATGATCCTGACCATGCTCACCGGCGGAGCGCTCGGGCTGGGCCTGTACCTGCTGGTGCGGGCGCTGCTTCCCGGCCGTCCCCGCGCCGCGACGGTGGTGGCACGGATCGACTCCCTGCGCAGCACCGCGCCCGCACCGGTCGCGGGCTCGCTCTCCCCGCGGGCGTCGGTGGTCACCGTGCACGGCCGACTCACGAAGCTGGCCGGGCCCCGGATGAGCGCCTTCTTCGCCGCCCAGGGCTGGACCCCTGCAAGCCAACGGGCCAACCTGGCGCTGCTGGAGCGCAGCACGGACGCCTTCATGGCTCAGAAGCTGCTGTTCTCGGCGGCCGGGCTGATCGTCGGTCCGCTGCTTGCGGCGGCGCTGTGGCTGTTCGGCGTGACCGACAGCGCGTTGTCGCCGCTGTGGCTGACCCTGCTGGCCATCGCGGGTTGCTTCTTCCTGCCGGACGCCGAGATCGCGACCGAGGCGGCGAAGATGCGGCTGGAGTTCCAGCGGATCATCAGCGTCTACCTGACGCTGGTGCACCTGAACCTGGCCGGAGGCGCCGGTCTGCCGGAGGCCTTGAAGTCGTCGTCCGAGGTGTCCGACGCCCCGCCGATGCTGCGGATCCGCCGGGCCCTGGACGAGGCGCGGCTGCAGCGCGTGGCGTACTGGGCGGCCCCGGGGCGGCTCGGTGAGGAGGTCAACCTGCCGGACCTGGTTGACCTGACGTCCACCTTGAGGCTCGTGGCCGCCGACGGGGCGCGGGTGCGGGACTCGCTGAAGGCGCGTGCCGACACCCTGCGCAAGCGGGAGCTGGCCCGGCTGCACAGCAAGGCCGGGGCGGCCGGTCAGTCGATGACGGTCGCCCAGATGCTGCTGTGTTTCGGCTTCTTGATCTTCCTTGGCTACCCGGCGTACTCCCGCCTTGTCTCTCTCTGACCTCCTGTCACACATCTAGACCCAGCTCTACCGAATCGAGGGGAACCGCAATGTCGAACACCACTGTCGCAACCGTCGCCGCTGAGAAGCCGTCGACCTGGCTCGGCCGCCGCCTGGCCGCCGCCCGGGGCCGCGGCGCCGACCGGGGCGCCAGCTCGCTCGAGTTCCTGGGCTACATGGTCCTGGGCCTGCTGCTGGTCGTCGCGGTGTCCGTGGGTGTCCTGGCCGCCGTCAACACCAAGACGACCCAGACCACCACCTGCATCACCACGTCCGACACCACCCAGGCCGGCGGCTGCAAGTAGTACCGGCGCAACACCGGACTGGACCAGGACGAAGACGAGAAGGGGGACACCAGTGCCACGGCCAACGGCCCGGCTCAGCACCCGTCTGCGGGAGCGCCTGCGGGACGACCGGGGGGCTTCCACGATGGAGTTCCTCGGCCTGACGCCGCTGCTGGTCATCCTCATCTTCGCCCTGGTCCAGTTCGGCATGTACTTCTTCGCGCTGCAGGTCACCGACGCCGCGGCCCAGGCCGGCGCCCGCAAGGCCCGGGCCACGGCCGACGGCGACCCGTCCGGGTGGCAGGGGCAGGCCCGGGCCACCACCGAGCAGCGCATCCGCGACCTGGGGCCCGCGCTGGTCGAAGGACCGGACGTGAGCATGGTCGACGAGGGCGACCAGGTGGGCGTCGTCGTCCACGCCGACGTCGTCTCCGTGGTGCCGTTCCTCCACCTGCAGATCACGAGCCGATCCGTCGGACCGGTGGAGAGGTTCATCCCCGATGGCCGCTGACCGAGTGCCCGCTCCCCCGCTCCGCGAGCCTGCGGCCATTGCGGCAGGACGCGGCCTGCGGCGCTGGCGCGGCGATGCCGGGATCTCCGCTCTCGAGCTGGTGATCATCGCTCCCGTCCTGATGCTGCTGATCCTCTTCCTGATCACCTTCGGGCAGATCACCCACGCCCGCTCCACCCTGGACGGCACCGCCCGGGACGCGGCCCGCGCCGGAGCGCTGCAGCGGGACTACCAGTCGGCGGTGAACGCCGCGACCCGCAGCGCCCAGGCCGACGCCGGCCGTACCTGCGCGGACGGCCGGATCAAGGTCAGCGCCGGCGGCAACTTCGAACCGGGAGGGCTGTTCACCATCACCGTGAGCTGCGAGGTCAAGGGCCTGGCGATGCTGGGCTCCACCGTCCGCGACATCAGCGCCACGGCCGCCGCGCCGCTGGACGTCTACCGCCGGGTGGTGCAGTGACCGGCCGCACCCGCTTCGCCGAACGCCTGCGCCGGTTGCGCGAACACAGCGATCGGGGCTCCGGCGCGCTCGCCTTGCTGATGGCCGCCGTCCTGTTCGTGGTCATGGCCGGGTTCATCGTGGACACCGGCCGGGCCATCCACCAGCGCGAGCTCGCGGCCGACGCCGCCGAGCAGGCCGCCCGCTACGCCGCCAACCACATCTCCACCGACGCCCTGCGCAACCAGGGAACCGTCACCGTGGACGCCGCCTCCTGCACTTCCAGCGTCCGGGCCTACGTCCGGGCCACCGGATTCAGCGGCGCCGACGCGGACAGCTCCTGGTGCACCCAGGTCAGCGGAAACACCGTCAGTGTCAGGGTCAGGCTCACCTACACGCCGCTGCTGCTCGCCATGGGCAGCGGCAACGTCACCGTGTGGGGCAACGCCACCGCCCAGGCCGTACAGGAACAATGACCCCTAGCCACAAGGACCACAGGGGACGGGAGATCACCATGACCACCACCATCCGCACGAACCGCCAGCCGCTGCGCACCATCTCGGGCGCAGCGGCCGTCGCGCTGTCCGTCGCCGTCCTGGCCGGCTGTTCCTCCGGCGGGTCGAAGCCCTCCGGTGACATCTCGGGCGTGCAGAACGGCGCCCCGACCACCGCGGAGCCGAGCCCGAGCCCGACGCTCACGCAGGCCGCCGGCGCTCCGGAGATCAAGCTGCCCGCTGACCTGACCGTCGACATCCAGTTCAAGCCCAGCGGTGACGCCACCAAGGACAAGGTCGCCGCCGACCTCGCCTACGCCCTCAAGGCGTTCAACGAGGCCCAGGCGGTCGGCGACATCAACACCCCCGGCATGCTCTACGCCTACACCGGCACCGCCGGTGGCTACATGAAGCAGGCCGTCGACCAGCTCACCTCCCGCGGGCAGACCGTGACCGGCAACGACCGGTACTACGCCCTGACCGTGGAGGTGAAGGAGACGGGCAAGGCCGTCGTGGCGTACTGCGAGGACCAGTCCAAGAGTTACGCGAAGGAGAAGGCCAGCGGGAAGGTCCTGACCACCACGCCGTCCATCAACGACTACACCGACTGGACGATGGGGATGGAGCTCGCGGCCGACAAGGGCGTGTGGCGGGTGGCCTCCCCGGTCGCCGAGAAGGGATCGACACGGTGCCAGAGCGCAGCCTGATCAAGTCCGTCGGGGCCGTCGCCGTCGCGCTCGTCGTGACGGCGACGGCCGCCGGAACCGCGCATGCCGACCGCGGCACCGGCTGGGGCAGCACTCCGTCGGTCGGCGCGATCGAGTCGCACGTCGAGGTCGAGATCAGCGCCTCCGGCACGGACGGCAAGCACTTGACCTCCGTCGGCGCGAATTACGACCCCCCGGCCTGCTGGTACGAGCCGCAGTACACCCCGGAGGAGTTCGACGCCGCCTACCAGCAGCTGCTGGCCGGCCTGTCCGGCGCCATGGGGGCCGATGCGAAGGCCCAGTACGACAAGCTGAAGGCGGATCAGGACTTCCACCGCGGCCAGGACGGCCGCTGGTGGGGGATGGTCAAAACCAAGGCCGCATGGGACCTGCCGGTCACCGCGCCGTGCACCCAGCAGCCGGGCATCGTGTGGGTGCCGACCGGCAACCCGCCAGCAGGGATGCTCGCCGTCACCCCGCAAATGTTGTCGAAGATCGCGTACGGGGCGACGAAGCTGCCCCCGCCGCGCGTCGAGCTGTCCCCGAAGCCCGACATGCAGACCGTCAACCTGCCGACCTTCGTGAAGTTCGATTCGCCGATCCAGCCGGTGTCGGTCACCGCCTCACTCAACTACTCCGGGATCAGCATCGCGGCATCCACCCTCGCGGTACCTGTCAGCCTGCGGATCGACGCTGGCACCAACGACGCCAGCCCCGCCTCCTGCACGTACGACTTCCAGAAGGTCGGCGGCGGCTACCAGGTCGACTCCTCCGGCGCCGCGTGCAACATCACCTACGAACGCTCCAGCCGGGGTTCGACCTACCCGCTCACCGCCCAGGTGACGTGGCGGGTGACCTGGACTCCGTCCACCAACCCGTACGGGGCGCCGGCGAACCCGCTGCCCAACGGGGTGACGGGCGGCGCTCCCCAGAACGTGACCGTGCGGGAGATCCAGACCATCGTCACCGGGTAGGGCCCGGCAGCGACTGCAGTACCGAACGAGGAAGGCCAGATGGCGAAGACAAGGATCGACGCTCCGACGGGTGTCCGCTCGCGCACGGTGGGGGACGTGGCCCGGGCGCTGCTCGCGGGGGTGCTGCTCGCCGCCATCCTGGCCGGCATCCCCTACGCCCTGGTCGTCGGGGTCGGGTGGCCGCTGCCCACGAAGGTGCCGGACTTGGAGGTGCTCACCTCGTCGGTGAGCACCAGCACGATGATCTGCACCCTCGCGGTCATCGTGTGGCTGCTCTGGCTCCAGTTCACGGTCTGCGTGGTGGTGGAGGTCCGCTCGGCCCTGTCCGGGGTGGACCTGCAAGTCCGGCTCCCAGCGGCCGGCGGCAGCCAGGCCCTGGCCCGCAAGCTGGTCACCACCATGCTGCTCGTCGGCGCCGGTGCGCTCACCGTCGGTCAGGCCGCCTCCGCCGCGCCCCTGCCCGCACAGCAGGGCACCGGCCGGGCGGCGGCCGTCGCCGCGGTGGTCCCGGCTTCCGCCCCCGCCGTCCAGCAAGCGGCGCCGAGCGCCGCCCCAGGCCAGTCCGGGCCGGTGTACACGGTGCAGGCCTCCGGCGGCAGCCACCACGAAACGCTGTGGGACATCGCCGCGAAGCACCTGGGCAACGGCAGCCGGTACAGCGAGATCTTCGAGCTCAACAAGGGCCGCCTTCAGCCCGACGGCGGCCGGATGACGGAACCGGGTCTCGTCCGGGCCGGGTGGGAGCTGCTGATGCCCGCCGACGCCACCGGCTTGCCCGGCTCCGTGCCGACCGCGACCGGTTCCGGGACCGGCGCCAGCGGGCAGCACACGGTGACCGTCGCGGAGGGCGACACCCTCTCCGCGATCGCGGAGAAGGAACTCGGCAGTGCGGACGCCTACCCCCAGTTGCTGGAGGCCACCAAGGACACGGTCCAGCCCGGCGGGCGCACCCTGACCGACCCCGACAAGCTCTTCCCGGGCGACGTCATCGTGATCCCCGGGCCCGCCGCGACTGCCTCCGCACCGGTGGCACCGGCCCCGGCCGAGGCGACCCCCGCCCCGGCACCGGCAGCCCCCGCGCCGACCGAGGCGGCCCCCTCCCCCGCTCCGGCGCAGCCCTCCCCCGCCCCGAGCACTCCGGCCCCGGCGGTCACCGAAGCTCCGGCGACCCAAGCCCCGGCCAGTCAGCCCGCCGCGCCGCCGCAGAGCGCCCCGGCTACCGCGGCCACCACCCACGCCCCTGCCACCGCCCCCGCGGAGCACGGCGAGAGCCAGGCGCCGTTCTCCGTCCAGCAGGGCGTCGGCGGAATCGCCGCGCTGCTCGGAGCCGGCGCCCTTGGCGTCCTCGCACTGCGTCGCCGCGCGCAGCAGCGCGAGCGCCGTCCGGGTGAGCAGATCGCGATGCCCGAAGAAACCAGCCAGGCCGAGGTCGTGCTGGACCGCACCTCCTCCCCCGTCCTGGTCGACCTGCTCGACCGCTCGCTGCGCACCCTGGCCCATCAGCACCCGCAGGAGCTGCCGCAGATCGTCGGCGCAAGGGTGCAGCAGGACCGGGTGGAGATCCTCGTCGAAGACGCCGACGCCGAGGCGCTGGCCCCGTTCACCGATCGGCCCGGCGGCTGGTGGGGCGTGCGCGGCGACCGCGCCGCCCTGCTGGACGCCGACCAGGCGCGTACCGTCCCGGCCCCGTACCCGTGCCTCGCCACGATCGGCACCGCCGGGGACGGCGCGCTGCTGCTGTCCAACCTGACCCACGGCCGTGTGCTGCTCCTGGACGGCGACGAGCGGAACGTCCGCGAGGTTGCCCGCGGCATCGCGATGGAGGCCGGCACCGCGCTGTGGGCCGACCACATCGAGATCATGACCGTGGGGTTCGGGCACGAGCTGCAGCAGCTCCTGCCCCAGTGCCGGATCATGTCGGTGCCTCAGCTGGCCACCGCCACCGCCGACTTGGCCCGGGTACTCATCGAGGTGCACCAGGCCGAACACGAGGACGGGGACGACCCGCAACCCTGGATGGTGGTCTGCCCCACCGCCCCGGCCACCGACGAGCTGTACGCCTTCGCCGACGTGCTGGGCAAGGTACCCGCCGGTGTGCAGGTCGCGGTCGTGATGGCCGCCGCCGGTGGCGCCCGCGAGCTGTTCCCGGACGCCGAGGTCCTGGACACCGACCTGGTGGCCGAGGCCCAGATGCTGGAGTCCCTCGACGCCGAGGTCGTACTCCAGCGCGTCACCGACGACGCCTACCGGCAGCTGACCGCTGCGATGGCCACCACCACCGAGCCCGCCGTCCCGGCCGAGGGCGCCTGGGCCCAGGTGCCCGACCCCGATCGCAACGTGTTCGGCCCCTCCGCCCTGTCCCTGCAGAAGAACCGCGGCGGCGCCAAGGGCCACCTGTCCCTCCTCGCTGCCCCCGCCGGGAGCGAGCAGCTGGACGGCACGGCCGAGGTCGACGAGAAGGAAGAGGAGAAGACGCTGCCTGTCGAGTC
This sequence comes from Streptomyces sp. NRRL S-350, assembly GCF_000719705.1. Taxonomy (GTDB): domain Bacteria; phylum Actinomycetota; class Actinomycetes; order Streptomycetales; family Streptomycetaceae; genus Kitasatospora. Next base: position 74,810 of record NZ_JOHO01000012.1, read on the forward strand.
CAGTGAAGCCCCGGCGCGTGCTGACGCCGAGGACCACCAGGAGAACGCGGAGGAGCAGGAGCAGCTCCCCGCCGAGGACACCGCCGAGGCCGCCGCGTCCGAGGCTCAGGAGGCTCTGCAGGAGCTGCGCCCTTCGAAGCCGCAGCCGCGGGTCAGCGTGGTCCGCGAAGGCGACGCCCCCGCCACGGCCGAGGGGGCAGCTCCCCAGGTGCAGGTGCTCGGACCACTGCGCATCACCGGGATCGGCGATGCCCCGATCCCGCCGACCCTGGTCCTGCTCGCGGCCTTGTTGATCTTCAAGTCGGACCGCGACTACGGGTCGATCGCCAACCACATGGACCCGGTGTCGCCGTGGACGACGTCGACGATGGACACCTACATGTCGCGCCTGCGCCGGCGGCTCGGGGTCGACTCCGCCGGAGAGCCGTACCTGCGGCCCAAGCCGAAGGGCGTCGACCAGTACGTCCTGTCGGAGGAGGTGTCCTGCGACTACGCCAACTTTCTGCACCTGGCGCAGCGCGGCCTGCCGCACGGGTCCGCCGGGGTCCTCGACCTGGAGGCCGCGCTTTCCCTGGTCCGCGGCCGGCCGTTCGGCGGCGGCGGGGCCCACACCTGGGCCGCACCGCTCGTGCAGACGATGATCGGCAAGATCGTGGACGTCGCGCACACCGTCGCGACGCTCCGCATCCAGGACGAGGTCTTGGACATCGACGCCGCCCGCAACGCCGTCGCGGTCGGCCTTGACGTCGAGCCGACCGCCGAGGTCCTCTACCGGGACTGGATGCGCGTCGAGCACCGGGCGGGCAACCCCGCCGGGGTGCGGGAGGTCGTCGCTCAGGTCCGCCAGATGGCCACCGTCTGGGGCTTCGACGGCATGCTCCAGGATGAGACCGAACAGCTGATCCAGCGGCTCACCGCCGGCCGCGGCGCGAGCGCCCAGCTGCGCTGAATCCCTAGGAGGGCCCGGCCGGGATCCCACCGGCCGGGCCTTCTTGTCCCCGAACCAGAGCGAACGAAGGCCTACCGATGCCCCACTCCCCCGCCCTTCTGGCCGTCGCCGCCGCGCTGGGCCTGGCGGTCGGTGCCCTTGCGGTGAGGCCGCTCGTCTTCGCCTTCTCCGTCGAGGACGGTTGGCGCCGCTCCTGCCCGCACTGCGAGCACGCGGTGCTCGGCGTCGGCTGGACCGCCTACGCCGAACTAGTGCGCCGCCGCTGCCACAATTGCTCCCCCGTCGCCGCGGTCCCGTTGACCGCAGGCCGAGGCGGAACCGGCAGCGAGCCAGTCCAACCGGTACGGATCGGCCCTGCCGCGCTGCTTCCGGAGGTGCTCACCGCCGCCGCGGTCTGGGGCATCGTCGCGGCCGGAGCGAGCGGCTGGCTCCTCGCTGCGCAGCTGTGGGTGGCCGTGCTCGGCAGCGCGATGGTGTTGATCGACCTGCGGGTGCAGCGGCTGCCGAACCTCCTCACCGGCTTGACCGCCGCCGGCATCGCGCTGCTCCTCGTTGGGCAGGCCCTCACCGGCTCCGGGTGGCAGGTGCTGCTGCGTCCCGCCATCGCCGTCGGGCTGGTCGGCGGGGTGTTGTTCCTGGCCGCGCTCTACGAGCTGCTGGGGCTGGGGGATGTGAAGCTCGCGCCCAGCCTGGCGGCGCTGCTGGCGGCGCAGGGCTGGGCGACGCTGTACTGGGGCGTTCTCGCGCAGTTCGTGTTCGGGTTCCTGCAGGGCTTGGTGCAGGCGGCTCGCGCTGGCGGCCGTGTCGAGCCTTTCTTCGGTCCTGGCCTCATCGTCGGCGCGCTGGTGGTTTCGGCGATCGCGGGCTGACGCTCCGGCCGGTCAGTACAGGGTCTGCTCGGGGTAGCCGCGGGGGGCCTCCGGGAAGGTACGCAGGCCGTACCGCTCCGCCTGGACAATCAGGTCGCCCAGTTGCTCGGGCGGTCCCACCCCCATGGCGGCGAGGTCTTCGCCGGGCTCGCCGAAGAAGGCGATGCACCGGGCGGTAGGGTCTTCCGCCCACCGGGAGGTGTGCCGCACCCCGTCGAAGTAGAGGTTCATCGCCGCGCCCCACGGCTGGGTGACCGGGCGGTGCGGGGAGGTCTGGATCCGGAGGCAGAGCTCCTCCCCCAGCAGCTCCACGGCCTTGGGGGCGGTGAGGTCTGCGACCTGGCGGCGTACGGTCGGCCAGATCCTGGAGACCCGGTACTCGGCGTTCAGCTCCTCCGCGCCCGTCTCCCGGTCCCCCCACACTTCCACTACGGCGATCACGGCCTCGTGCGCCGTGCAGCACGTCCCGTAAACCGGCGTCCAGCCGGGCGGAGGGTGGAAGCGCCCGGTCCCTCTCGAGTTGAAGTACGGCGGCTTGTCCCCTTGCAGGTGGCAGCGGAACAGGGTGGTCGTCTCGTCCGCGGTGAATCGTGGCAGGGCCTCGACGAGACCGGGGGAGTCGGGGCGGCGCTCTGAGGAGGGGTTGGTGCCGTTCACTGCCCCCACCTCTCGGAGGCTTCCATGACCAGCTCCATCAGGGCCTCTTCCTTCCCCTCGGTCAGCAGGTCGGCCGGCGAGTAGGCCCGCTCCGGCTTGACGGGGGTGTTCATCCAGGCCGCGAGGGTCAGGTCGTTCCGGACGTCGAACCGCTCGAAGGCGCGGAGGATGTAGCCGACGAGGGGGTGCACGCCGTCCTCGGTGAACTGCCACGCCGGGTAGAGCGCGGTGTGGGCGGGTCCCTGAAGGGCGATGAGCTCACCGCCCTTCGCCAGAGCAGCGGGAGCTCCTCCTCCGAGGATCTTCTCGGCCTCCGCCTCCCGGAGACACGGGCCGACACCCTTCTTCCACGCCGCCGGAGCAAGGGCGACATGGGCGGCTCGCCAGCCCATCCGCCACGCATCATGCACCGGCACGGCCTTGGGGACACCGATTCCGTCGAGCAGGGCGGCCTCGTAGCCGAGCCGGAGCAGTTCCCGGGCCTTCCCGGTCCCCTCCAGGCGGGCCTCCGCCGCGGCGCTAAGGCTGGCGACGTGCTCGACGTCAGGTAGCGGATCCCACGTCTGCCCGTCCGGCAGGGCGCTGCGGTAGCCGATGACGAACGGGTCGTGCCGCTCCGTCTCGTCCAGGAGATCCAGGAGTCCTTCGAGGCCTCGCTCGAACCCGGCGGCCATGCTCCCGATGGTGAGAGAGTCCTGCTCCATGCCTTCAGCCTGCGCCTGCCCATCTGGAGCGGCAACCGTCCCGCCCGACGCTTCCGTCCGGCTTGGACGAGCTGGAGCTGGCCGGACCTGGGCGGACGGCGCTCGCCTATCGGGCTGCCGTTGCGGGTCAGCAAGGAGGCCCGGCACTTTCGGGTGCCGGGCCTTCGCCGTGTCGCTGTCGGGTCAGCGACCGGCGCCTTCCAGTTCCAGCTGCGGCTGGTCCGCGAGCGGGAACATCTTCTTCAGATCGCCGTAGTACCGCTCGACACTGCGCTTACTGACGGGGCGGTCCGCTCCCCGGGCCCGTACGCGCTCCTTCTCCGGCAGGTTGTAGAGGTACTCGGCAAGCTCCTCCTCCGACGGGTATCGCTCGTACCGCTCCACCCAGGCGCTGAAGGCAGTGATCCAGACCTCCGGGATCACGACCTTCGGCGCGTCGTCGTCCTGCACGGGGGAGGTGTTCCCGCGCGATCCGACGACGCTCAGCGAGTCGGCCGAGCTGCGGGTGACTCGCTGATACGCGGCTGCTGCGCGCACCGGCTCCGGGGTGCGCTGTCCCGCAAGCGCGGTGCGGGTGTCCAGCTCGTCCGGGGCCGCGTACGCAAAGGCAGATGCCAGCTGATCGTCGGAGCCCGCACGATCACCAGTCTCACCGCCACGTCCCGCAAAGGTCCCCGCAAGGCTGCTGACCTGGGAATACGCATAGGCATCTTGCGGATCGGCCACCAGCTCCGGCCCGCTCGCATCCGCACCCGCAAGGCCCGCAAGGTCGGCTCCCGCATACGCAAGGTGATCGTTTGCGGGTTGAGCCGCAAGCTCCGGGGCAGCAGGCGCTTCCGCAACCGCGGGCTTCTCGGGAACCGCTGACGTCAGCTCAGCCGAGCCGCTGGGCGGTATCTCCCCCTCCACTCCGGTCAGCTCCCGGCGCTGCCCGGCGTTCGCGGATCGCGTTCGGGGAACGGCCGTCACCGTGAGCTCCGACTGGTCCACATCGAGGGCTGTACGCCGAGAGGCGAAGATCCGATCCAGCGGGGTGCTGTCGACGCCCGCCGCCGCGAGGCCCGCCGTGTAAGTCAGCTCGATCGGCACTCCCATCGCGGCCAGCTCGAGAGGCAGGGTGGCGGCTGCGGGAAGACCCCCGCCCGGGCTGACCGGGGCGTCCTTCAGCAGGACCTTGTAGGCGAGAATCGCCTGCTTGCGCAGCAGCGCGTCGTCGACCCGGGTCACCTCCCAGAGGTACATGTCCCGCCAGATTGTCCAGGTCTGCCGCGGTGCCAGGAACCAGCGCAGCGTGCGCAGCTTCTCCATCGCGCGGTCCGAGTCGAGCTTCGCGATCCGGGCGACCGCGTGCCTGCCGGCTTCGCTGACAACGATGAAGGTCACCGGGATGACCGCGTGCATCCCGACACCGATCGGATCGGGCCAGGACGCGGAGGCGTTGAAGGCGATCGTCGCGGCGGTGAAGAGCCACGCGGTCGGCCGCAGTGGGGCGAACGGGATGCGCAGCCAGGCCAGGACCAGGTCCAGGGTGAGCAGGACGATGATGCCCACGTCCACACCGATGGGGAAGACCTTGGAGTAGTCGCCCATCCCCTTCTGGAAGGCGACGTCGCGGACGGCGAGGTAGCTGCCGCCAAGGCCGATCAGGGCGATGAGGATGGCGCCGATCGCCACGATGACGATCAGCATCCAGTGGATTCTGGTCAGGACCGGTCGTGCCACGGCTCCCCCTTGCTCAGGTACTCAGGGGGTCACTTTTTCATGTGGGTCGGACGGGATGCACGGGACATACCTGGTCAGCGACTGTGAAGCCCCCCAGGCGGGCCATTTCGATACTCAGTGGCACGGCTCGGCGACGGAGTGTGCAGCTGATATCCGGTTGGCCAGATGTTGACTGCCGTCTGGTTTCGTCGACGAAACTGCCGTGCTCCGGAGCTCTGGTCTCAAGCGGCTGACCAAGCCAGGACGAAGCCGCTCGGCGCCGGTCGCGAGTTTCGTCGACGAAACCGGATCGCCCCAAGCATGCTGTGGGCGGGCCGCAATGGTTCTACGGCCCGCCCACGAAGACGGGTCAGCGCTTGAGCAGGGGCTCCAGGACGTCCACGACGGCCATGAACTCCTGAACGGGCCTGTCCGCCTCGGAGTCACAGTAGAAGCGGACAGGCTCCTGGTAGCGGACGCTCTCGCCGATCAGCACCGACTCGGAGATCGTCGGCAGGGTCCGCTCACCGTAGAAGCTCTGGATGTCCTCGACCATCTCGCCGAAGTGCAAGCCGCGGTTCTTCGGCTGGGTGCCATTGATCAGGACGTAGCGCAGGTCGGCGCAACCCTCGGAGAACTCGTACCGCTCCTCGGCCTTCTTCATGAACTCCGTGAGGCTGTGGAGGGTGTCGTCGTCCTTGGTGTCTGGCTTGACGCAGCCGATGATGAAGTCGCAGGCCGCGAGTTCCGAATACTCCAAGATGTCGAAGGTGCCGCGGAAGTCGACGCACACGACGTCGACCTCATCCTCCGGCAGTTCCTTGATCGAGCTCCTGAGCCACATCTCCCCCCTGCCGTTGCGCGGGTTCGTGATGTCGTTGCTGGCATCGACCATCGAGCGGGACCCGAGGACGAGACGAAGGTTGGGGATCTCCTCGAAGCACTCGTCGCCGTCGTCCTCCAGGAAGTCCCACTCCTGGAACGGGACCGATCGACGGCGGGCCGGCACCGTGGCGTCGAGCAACGTCGCCCGGCGGTGGAGGACGTCGTAGATGCTGGTCATCTGGTCCAGGCGAGCGTTCATCGCCTTGAGCCGCTTCGGGTTGTGCTTCTTGTTGGTGACGCCGTAGCCCAGGTAGCAGCTGGCTGCCATGGTCTGGTCGCCGTCGACGACCAAAGTCTTCCAGCCGCGGTGGGCCAGCTCCACGGCGGAGTTGACGGTGTCATTCGTCTTGCGGGTCCCACCGCCTTCGTTGGCGAAGCCGATCACTAGGGGACCGGTGGGGTATCGGCGCTTAAACATCAGTCCTGCATCTCCAGACTCATCCCTGTTCCGCCACGGAGACCGCCATCAGCAGGTCGTTCTCGTCGGCGGTGAGTTCGTAGCCGTGGCGGGTCAGGCCACGGAGGTAGGTGGGGTCGTAGCCGCCGGATCGGCGGGAGAGGCGAAGCTCAGCGTCCGCGATCGCAAGCGCCTCCGCACGGCGGGCAAGTTCTTCGTGGGCCGTGGGCGGGACGTCCAGCCCGCTGGCGTCGAGCAGCCTCTGCGCGAGTGCGTGGACCTCCGCCGGGGCATTGTTGATCAATGCGATGAAGACTGGTTCGGCGATCTCCGCCAGGTCGCGGCGGGAAGCCAGAAGCTCCGTCGCAGCCTTCAACCTTGCGTGCTCGTTGTCGTCCGCTTCGAGGTCTTCACCGGAGCGCGGGTTGGGCGACCCGGCTGCACCGGTACCCGTGCTCCCGCCACCGTCGGCGGGCTGCGAAGGGATACGGCTGGTGGGCTTGGGGGCGGGATCGCCTGCCTGGTCCGTGTTGGACCGAGACTCGGCGGTGACGGGGCGCAGTGGCGGCTGGGGGCTCCGGTCCTCCGCCTTCGCTTCGAGCTCAGGCTCAGCTGCGGGAGGAGCTGGCTTGGGAAAGTCCAGCTCGATCAGAGCCTTCGCGGTCAGGCTCTGGCTGAGCATCCGCTCGTACGCAGCCTCCATGCCGTCAGGGCCGTACTTGGTGAGCAGCAGGTAGGCGGGGTCGACGCCGAGCTCTCGGCGACCGATGGCGATCCGGACGCTGCCAGCGGGAACCTCGTTGTAGAGGCGGATCTTCTTCGAGATCGCGGCCTCGCTGAGACCCTTGTTCCGTCGGCCCAGCTTGGTCTGGATCTGTTCGGCGGTGAGCCCGCGGTTCTTGAAGCGCTGGAGGAGCTGGCCCTCCTGCAACGGGTGAAGCCCCGCGCGGAGCTGGTTCTCGGACCAGATCAGCTCGTCCATGTTGTTGATCTGGTCGTCGCGCAGCACCATCGGCAGAACGGTGAGGCCGTTGGCGACTGCAGCCCGGTACCGGCGTTCGCCGGCACCGATGACCCAGTAGGTGTGCTCCGGCAGGCTCTGCGCCTCGGTGGGGTACCTCTCGGCGTAGACGGCGAACGAGATCACGGTGGGGTCCTGCTGGACGCCGATGGAGTCGACGTTGTCCTTGAGGTCCTCGAATGCGTCGTCTTCCCACTCCCAGTCCTCGCGGATGTTGAGCGGGTTGGGGGCGACATGCTCCAGAGGGGCCTTGAAGCGCTGGCCCTGTGCCACGCGCCGGGGCGCGCTGCTATCGGTCTGGTCGTCGGTGCGGGTGTCCGGCACGGCCGGTTCGGGAGAAGGCGGGGGCGTCTCGCCCGACTCCTGTCCGTCCGGGGAGGGGGACGGCGTGGTCTCCGCCGGCGGGTTCCCCTTGTTGTCGTTCCGTCCGGAACCCCGGTTGGTTCGCCGTGACACTGAAATTGACTCCTGGCGCTGGGTGACTCGGATCAGGAGAACCCTAACCGGCGCCCTGGGAGCAGTCTGTGGGCGGCGCGGCCCGTGCTTCGCCACGGTAGCGGTTTCCCTTCTTGCAGCGCCGCGGATCGGGGGAAGTCGGCGCAGCCGCATCGGGGTGTTGGTGGCTTTCGTCGACGAAATCCGACGGCCAGGCGAACGAGCCGATTCTGCGGGGGGAGGCGGCTTGTCCGTCCCGTGGCCGGTTTCGTCAACGAAAGCCTGGAGGAGGGGCAGTCGTGGATGGCCCTTGCTCTCCAACTTGGCGCCAGCTGCACCACGGCTGTACCGGCGAGCCTCTGGATGCTCCAGGACCGTCGCGTTGGGACCTATGCCGGGACTCAGTTCCTCCTACCGGAGTACCCGCAGATCTTCGGTGCCCTTGACGGGACCGCTGCCAAGTCCCTCGCAGCCCAATCCGGGAAGGAGACATGCACTTTCCCTCCCCCTTGCTGAGCAGGGGCGGCAAGATCGGGGGATGGCTGATGACGATCTTCCTCTCACCCGGCCGGGTGCGCACGGCTCGGAGCCGGCGGCGCTCTCCTTCGGGGGGCAGCGGGAGCGCACCGTGGACGAGCACATGTTCCGCCCCTTCGAGGATCGGCCCGGGTGGTCCTTCCGGCTGCAGCTGTTCACTGCCGCAGGCCAGCGGCCAGTAGTGGTGGTGACGCAGACCCTCACCGAGGGGATGACGCTGACGACCGGCGCGGAGCAGTACGCCGAGGCGGTGTGGGAGCAGCTGTGCCCGGGGGAGGTGCTGCCGCCGTTGTGGGTGCAGCGGCAGCTGCTCGGTGATGAGCTCGACTGGGTGCAGTCGGAGTTCGAGCTGGTGGAGTTCGCCGAGGCCGAGCAGTACCGGCTGCGCCAGCCGCAGTGGTGGCCGGTCACCTTCGAGCAGGTGGCATGGCTGGTCGGGGGCCCGGTCGACGGTGAGCGGGGCGAGGGGTACGTCCCGCGCGAGCCGGAGCCGGAGCCGGAGCTGCGCTTCGAGGTACTGGAGGTCTCCCGGCTCGGTGAGCCGCACCCGTTCCGCGCACCAGAGTGCATGCCCGACGGGTCCTCGCCGCCGATCCCGTTCTGGCGCCGTCTCGCGCGGTCGCTCGGGGGCCGGGGCTGCTGCTGGTACCACCAGGGGGACTGGCGGAAGGTCAACGAGTTCGCGGTCGCGGTCCTCGCCGAGGGCGTCATGGCCGGTGTCGAAGCCAGGGGCATGGCGGGTTTCGCAGTTCGGCGAGCTGTCGATGCCGGTATGGATCGCTGGCAGCGTCAGGCGCTGGGCTCGCTGTTCGGGCTGGACTCGGCGATCACGCCGGACGGTGTCGGCGGCTTCGTCAACGGCCAGCACCGGGCCCAGGCCATGCTTGACGCGGGGGTACACCGGACGGTCGTGTTGAAGAGCGTGTGGCCGGAGAAGTAGCCGCCGGGACGACCGGGGGGACAGGACCCGGCCGCCAGGGGCGCGGCGCCCCGCTACGGGCGAGGCCTGCGCCACGGCTGCCGGGAGCGGAGAGAACCGGTCAGAGATCGGGGCGCGGCGGGTCTTCGGGAACGATGGCGGCGATGCGTACCGTCGGCGGCCACGGCGGGGCGGGGGAGTAGGCGTGCACGACGTTGACGGCCGGGCGGCCGGACGCCGGGTCGGCCTCGATTCGGGTGGAGTACAGCTCGACCTGGTGGCCGCCTTCGGTGACCGTGCGGATCAGTCGGCCCAGGCGCGGCTGGTGCTCCAGCTCGCGGCGCAGAAGTTCCAGGACTGCGTCGGCACCGAGTTCCTTGGCGCGCTGGGCGGCTCGGTCGGTGATGGCGGCGATCACCTCGCCACCGGGCTGGTGGGGGTGGCTCACTCTGCGCCCTGCCGGGCCAGTAGCTCGGATACGACCTCATCGGCGGCGGTGGTGGTCTCGGGGTCGGCTGCCAGGTGCACCCGGCCCCGGTATGCGGCGAGGATCTCCGCGACGGTGACCAGGTCGACGACGGTGCCCAGCTCGTGGACCTCGGCGACCTGGTCGACCGGCACCCGGCGCAGCAGCTGTTCGGCGAGCTCGGCGTCGAGCCTCTCGGCGTCGCCGGGGAAGCCGTGGCCGGCCCGGAGCGCGGCGCGCAGTTCCTGGACGGTGTCCATCGGCGGCAGCCCGAAGCGGCCACCCCCGTGGTGTTCGGCGTGCTGGGCGCTCATCCCCCACCACCCTCTCCCTGTCGGCTTGCCCGGCGCTGGGCCGGGCCTGTTCTGACGACGGTAGCCGCTCCGGGTGGGAGGGGGGACCGTACCTGGGATCTGGTTGCCGCTGGGCCCGGTGGCGGCAGCACGGGCAGCAGCGGCGAGGGAGTGGTCAGTCGGTGCTCGCCCGGGGGAGGCGGATCCCACCCGGCTGGCCGGCGTGATCGCGCAGTTGGCACTCCGAGAAGATCAGGGCTTCTGTGCGGGGGTGGTGTCGGCGGCTCCTCCGGGGCCGAGTCGACGCCGGGTTTCGGTGGCCTGGTTCGGGTCGGGGTCGCGGACGGGGGCCGGTTCCAGAAACGGGGCTCGTTCGACTGCGAGCAGCCGTGCCCGGCTGTCCTGCTGGGGGGTGGGGGTGGCTGGCTCGGAGAACGGCTGCCAGAGGGGCCGTCGGGAGGGCAGGTTCATGATCGCCAGTGTGCCATTCGGACAGGATGATGCGGGGGTGGGCCCAGCAGCCGTGCTCAGCGACCGAAGCGACCGGCAGTCGGAACAGCGCGCGCGGTCTGTCCGCTGGCGTCGAGATCAGTGATCGTGCCAGCGGGCGTGGCGGCCGAGCTTCGGGGCCGGTCGGTGCTGGGGGTGCGGACGCCTTTGAGGAAGCGGCTCAGGCCGGCTTCGCTGATGCCAATGGCGGGGGCGAGGACGTGTTGGGTGAGGCCTTCGTGGAGGAGGGAGCGAACCAGTTCGAGAAGGGCCGTGCCGGTCAGGGTACGCAGCCGGTGCAGTTCGCCCTCGGTGAGGGAGCGGCGCTGGGAGGCGAGGGTGGTGGCTTGGGAGCGTCGGGCCTTGGCCGATGCAGCGCTCAGGCACTGGGGTGAGCCGCAGGTCCTGCGGGTGTGTCCGCCGGGGAGTGGGCACCAGGTGGCGTGGCAGTAGGGGCAGGTGCGGACGCGGCCACGGCGGGCTGCTCGTCCGTTGGCGACGGCTTGGCGGGAGCGTTCGGCGATGGTGGCGGGTGCGATGGTGACGAGGTCGCGGGCAGCGGCGGCGGCCGCGGGGTCGCGGGCGTCTTCGAACCGCTGCCAGCCGGCCGAGCCGATGCGGGCCTTGGCGTTGGCGGAGGCGACTTCGCTGATTTCGCGGGAGACCAGCCCGAGGCCGCGGGGGAGTCCGTGGTCACGGCGGTAGTCGGCAGCGGTGGTGCCATGCACGACCTGGAGGTGGTAGCCGAGAGCGCGTAGGCGCCGGCCGCACTCGTGGCACAGGACGGTTGTCCCGTCGTCGTCCAGAACCCCGTACTCTCCGAACCCGTCGCGTGTCCCGATGCGGGCGATGTTGGGGTCCACGAGCGGCTTGCCGGCGGCCCGGCGCTTGTAGCAGCGCAGGCACAGCCCCTTGGCGACGGCAGTGCGTTGGAGGCAGCCTGTGCAGGTCGGCCGGGCTGCGGGAGTGACCATGCTTTGACGGTAGAGGTCGGGTCTGACAGCCGCCATCCCTTCGGCGAGCGCCTGTGGGGCTCGTGGGAAGCGGGCCGCCAAGGCCAGGCGCCCACGGTGCCCGTGACTGGTCAGGTCGCTGCTCGTTGTTGCGGTGCCGCGTTCACTCGCCGCGGTGCTGAGCAGGTCTCCGGCGGATGCCGGGTCTGAACCCCTGGGGGGAGCATGGTCATGGAAGGCAAGGGATCGGGTGGTGGCGGGGTGGACTGGCAGGGACTCCTTCGCGGCGCGGGCCGGTGCTGGAAGAAGGTGACCGCTGCGGTGACGCTGGCCAACAAGATCGTCACCAGGACGGACATCGTCGTCCGCGAGCTGGGAAAAGTCGCCGAGCTGGTGCGCAGCTTCGTGGCGCTCTTCGGCGACGGTATGGGCCCTCGTACCGCCTGACTCCGCGCCGCTGGCACGATGGCCGGGTGTCCCAACTTGTTGGGACACCCGGCCGTTCGCCGCGCGACTTCCTGGGGGGCTGCCTCAGTGCCTGATGGTGTGCACGGTGTACACCCCGTCGGGTCGGCAGAGCGTCCACTCCGTGCCGCCGGGAGCGGAGACCAGGAACGGGTCGCGCAGGTCGCCGCACACCCAGAGGGTGCCGATCCCGTCGGTCATCGAATCCCACAGGCCGGTGGGGAGGTTGGCCCGGCCCGAGCGGACGGGAGCGCCGCCGGGCGCCAGCAGGCGAACTCGGCAGGCGGTCGTGCCGGGACGGGCGGTGTGCCGCAGCGACCGAACCTCGTCGGCGGTCAGGGCCTGCACGTGGCACGGCCAGACCTGCCAGGGGTGCTGGCCAAGGAGGGTGCGCTCGACCTGGACACGGGAGCGCCGGTACCAGATCCAGCCGAGGAAAACCGCCAGCGTGCCGAGGCAGATCAGCGCGGCCGAGGCGGCCTGGCTGGCCCACTGCCCGATCAGCACGAGAAGTGCGGACACCGCAGCCAGGCCGCCGGCGGCGTACAGCTGCCTGCGGTCGAACGCCTCCTCCGCGCGGACCCGGGACGCCTTCGCGGTGGCCGGAACGTCCAGGGCCACCCCGGGCAGCACCTGGTAACCGAACAACTGAGCCTCCACCGCTGCTCCTCTCCGTGATGCGGTCGACGTGGTGCTCGCTCGCCGCCCTCCTGGCCCGGGGCGGCGGTGGCTGGTCAGGACTCGGAGATGGTCCTCAGCTGATCGAGGGTCAGCTCCTGGCTCCGCGCGGCGGCGTTGCTCGCGGTGAACTCGAGGAGCCGCTGGCCGGGGTTTCCGCCGCCCGGGTGCAGTGCCGCGGTGTCCTTGCCGTCGGAGTCCACCAGCTGCTGGATGTAGGCCGCGAGCGCCCGGGGGCCGCCACCGCTGTAGCCGACGTTGTACTCGTTGGCGCGGTGCTGGGGAAGGAGGGACAGGACGTCACGGCTGGTCCTGACCCAGAAGGTGCCGCGGTCGATGACCAGCGTGGTGACGCTCTCGCCGTCGCGCAGACTGACGGGGGAGAGAGTCTGGTAGGTCCACCGATCGGTGCTGCCGCCGACGGTGCGGTAGTGCTCGGCGACCACGGGCGTACCGAACTGGGGGTCGGTGAGGGTGCGCCAGCAGGTGCAGCCGGAGCCGCCGACGGCGGAGGAACTCGCGGGGTGCTCATCCGCACAGCCCTGGAACAGTCGCGGCAGCTCCTGGTTGGTGACCAGGAGGGCGTGCAGGGCGTTCGGGGTGGAGCGGAGAAGGCGGTACGCCCACTCCTGCACGTACGGGCTGGTGTGCTCGATGCGGGTCTCGGGGTGCAGGCCGCTGGTCACGACGTCCGAGCCGGGCTCGGTGTAGAGGACGAAGTTCACCCAGGAACGCCCGTCCTCCGGGTCATAAGTGGCCTTGAGGTCGTGCCGGGTGTAGCTGCTCAACTGCGCTCTCTCCCTTGGAGGTTCCCCCGCCGCACAGGCGATGTCACGCTCAGTGTTGCAGGTGCTACCGGGGCGTGTGGGGTCTTCGCCGGGGGCGGCCGGATCGCGTTCGGTCGGCCGATTCCTTGTGCGCCGGCCGGCGGTTCACCGGGTCGGTCCGGGGCTGGAGGCCGCCCAGCACAGGAGTCGGGCGTGGGCGAGGCGGCGGTCCAGCAGGGTCTCGCTGTCGGCGCGGCGGGCGAGGATCTGGTCCAGGTAACCGCTGGAGCCCCGGCCGGTGCGCGGGGAAGGGTTGTCGTCGGAGTACCGCCGGGGCCGCTGCGGGAACCCGGTGAGGCGGGTGAAGTGCTGCTCGGCGAGGGCCCTCGCCCGGTCACGCAGGGCCTCGGCCGTGATCCGGTCGGAGAAGGCGGCCATCTCCTGGTCCTGCCCAGGGTGGCGTGCCGCGTTCATCGCCTCGGCCACCTGGGCGTTGACCCGGTCGACGACGGCCCGGACGTCCTCCCAGGTCTCCAGATCCGCCATCGCGAGGTGGTAGTCGACGACCTCGACGATCACCTCACGGGCAACCCCGAGGCCGACGCCAGCCGCGCAGCGGTCAGCCGGCGCCGGTGAACCGCAGTCCCCGCAGGGCGCGGCCGGGACCGGCAGGCTTCCGGGTACCGGGTCGGCCTCGGGGTTGCCCGGTCGGCCGACAACAGTGGTGGCCGTCGCGGCCGTCGACCGGGCCGGGGTGTCGTCACTGGTCATGAGCACTCCTGGAGGTCTCGGTGGCGGGCCTGCGCGGTGGGCGCGGCGACGTTCGGGCGGGGCTTGCGCAGCGAGCGGACGAACCGCAGCTGCTGCTCCAGCAGTTCGCGGGCGGCGGCCAGCCGGGCGCGTTCCCCGGCCTCGAACGCAGCCTTCTCCGCGTCCGGGCGGGTCCCGTACCGGTGGGCGCGGCGCAGCTCGGCCTCGCTCGCCAGCTCCGCCTCCTCGCAGGCCCCAGCGGAGCGAGCCCAGTGCTCCAGCGCGCGGCGGTGCGCCTGGTCGCGGAAGGTCTCGGCGTTGACCCGGTCGGAGGCCGCGATCATGTCGCGGTCCGCCCCAGGAATCCGGGCCTCAATCAGCTTCGCGGTGATCTCCGCGTTGACCCGGGCGACCACCGCCCGCACGTCGTCCCAGCAGGTCAGGCTGGTCATCGCAAGGTTGAAGTTGACCGTTTCGATCATGGCCGCGCGGGTGCCCCGGCGGCTGTTGCAGCGCAGGCACAGCCCCGCCGACTGCGGGGCCTGGCAGTCCTCGCACGGCACGGCGAGGCGGGCCGTCTCAGCGGCTGCCTCACGGGCCTCGCGCTCGGGACGCTCGGCTTCGTAGCGCAGGCGGCGCAGCTCGGCCTCGCGCTCGGCGGCGGCCAGGGCCTCGGCCCGGCGCATCGCCAAGTTGTGCAGGCGCCGCTCGCGCTCGGCCTGGCGCTCGCAGTCGGTGGCGTCCGGCATCTCCGCCAGAACCTGGCCGGCCACGGCGGCCCGGGTCGTACGCCGGTCCTCCACCCGCAGCTCGCAGGTCACGCAGTCTGCGCCGGAGTCCAGGCGGATACCGTCGTCGCACGCCTCGTGACGGCAGCGCCGACCCTGGGGCAGGCCCCGGCTCAGCATCCACCCCACCGGGTCGTCGACCAGCGCACTACCGCGCTGGCGCTTGAGCCGCCAGGTCAGGCGCTCGGCCAGTGCGGTCGGCGCGTGGTCGGCACCGGTCCAGCCAGCGACGTCCACCAGGGCGGCGCGGACGCGGCTGGCGAGGAACTCACGGGTGGAGGTGCTGGTCACGCGCCGCAGCAGATCCTCGACGGGCTGGAGAGCGACCCGCAGGTCCTCGTCCAGGCCGATGTCCCAGCGCAACAGCCGGACCGCGGACTGCTGGCCGGGCCGGATACCCGTCTTCGTTCCCGTGCCGACTCGAGATCCTGGCTTGTCCCCGCGAAGCGGGCGGCCGAAGACATCCACCGGGCCGCGCCCGGCGGGCACGTCCTCGCGCGCGGGCGCGTCGCGCGTCACCAACGTGTCCGCTACGCGGGAAAAGCAACCATCTACGGCGCTCAGCTTGTTGAAGTGGGCTTGTTGTAGGTGGCCTGTTTGTGGAGCCGCAACAAGGGGGGCTTGCGGAAGCGAGACCAGGGGGGTTCCCGGAGCCGCAACAAGGGGGGTCGGCAGCTCCTCGGAGCCCTCCCCGAACAGCGCCAGCTGGCCCTCGCAGACCACATTGGCCGGGTCGGCGACGTCGTCCTCCAGACCGGGCACGCCTTCGGGCCGGGCCGACTGCCGGGGCTGCGCGAACAGGCCGAGCTGCACCGCCGCACCGGCCACCGGGGCCGGGTGCACGTCGTACTTCGGGGCCCGGCCCACCGGGGCGTCACGGGACACCCAGCCGTCGGCCACCAGGTCCCGGGCAATCGTCCGGCACGCCTCCGCGGTCATCCCGCAGGCCTGCGCCAGCACCGATGCCGAGGCGCTCAGCCCCAGGTCAGAGCGCAGCGAGATCGCCGCGTACACCTTGAACCGGTAGCCCGACAGGGAGTTACGGGCGAGCGAGGAGACGGTCACTGCGAGCTCGTCCTCACCGACCGGCCGGACCCGCCGACCGAGCGTCCCGTTGGGGGAGGGCTGGTCCGCCAGCACCAGGACGCCCTCCACCTCCCGGAGCATCGCCGCCACGGTCTTCTCATGCAGCCCCAGGGCGCCGGCGAGGGTCGAGTTCGACGCCCAGCACGAGCCGCTGCGCCGGGCGTAGTCGGCGACGGTGGTGACGGTGCGGATCGTGTCGCCGGTGTACCGGGCCAGCCAGGCGGCCGGGAACCGGCACCAGAACGCGCGCTCGGAGTCCATCGGCGCACCGTCCGGCTCGGTGTGGGCAGGGGCGGCCAGCTTCGGGCGCTGGCGGGGCAGCACCCCGGACCTGCTGGTCCTGGGTGCCGGGATCGCGGTCACCGGCTGTCCCCAGAGCCAAATGCGCAGCGCGCAGTCTCGATTGACGACCCGTCACAGAGACGGCGATCGTCTGAAAATGGGCGGTTTCGACGGCGCGCGGGTACGGCGAAGTGGAAAACGGCAGCACGATGCTGCATCATGACCTCGTCCTCGAGAACTTGGCGAGGGCACGCAGAGGGCCCCCGCTGGGGTCGGCTGCGGTTCTGCGGAGAACCGAGAAGTACGAGTCGACAGGCCCGGCAAGGCGGTCACTCGCGAGGAAGAATCTGGGTGCTTCCCCGGGCGGCAATCCCGGTCGGCACCCGGGCGGCCCTTACCGCACAACCCTCCCGGCAAGGAGAGTCAGCGGGACGAGGCGCCGCCCCTGACGGCCTAGGTCATCTCGACCTCCAGGCCAAGCCGTTCACCAGAGGTGATCTCGGCCGACAGCCTGCTCCTGACGATGCGGAGCACGGCGACACCCGAACGGATCAAGCCCTTGCTGGGGGCGATACACACGCGGGTGAATCCTGCGGGGCGGACCATGCCGCTGCGCAGGAAGATTTGGGGGAGGGGGCCTGTGCTGGCCGGGCGCGGCATGCAGCCGCGCGACATCGGCCGGCCGCTGTTGCGCCGATGGGCGTTCCAGCGGGTACGCTGAAGCACAGCGCGCACCTCCCAACTAGGTGTTCGCACGAGCCGGTGCAGTTCCCCGGCTCCCCGGCCCCGGGTGACCGAGACCGGCGGGACTTCCACAAATTCCCCGCCGCGGTTGCGACGGGGCCGAGCCTTTTCCTGGACCTTCACCGTTCAGCGGGTCTTCCACCTCCCGCCGCCAGTGACGGTCCGCGTCTGATCCTAAGCCCATCGCACACGGTGGCCGCCAAGCGTTTGCTTGCAACGCTGTGTGTCGCCTGCCTCCGAGCCGTGCCTGCTTCGAGCGGTCCGAAGCCGGGCGGTCTCGATCATGCCCGCCTGACGCTACAGCTATTCGCAAAAAGCAGCAAGGTTGGTGGGTCAGAAGGTGTACTGGAGCGCGTACAGGTGCCCAGCCTTCACCATCACGGTCACTTCGATCACGACCCCTTCCGCAGTCCGCACTACCCGGAAAGTCCGGAGAACCGGAACCAGCTCCCCCGGGAGCTGGAGAACCGCAAACTGCTCCTGCGTGGGAATGCAAGCTGTCACCACGTCGACGGTTCCCTTGGGCGCAGGCACGTAGCCCAGGCCGGCGAGCAACGTTGGCGTCCCGCCCTTGATCTTCCGGGTCTCCAGCAGGGGAGTCCCCTCTGCGATCGCCAGCGGGTAGTAGGAGTGCACCAGCTCGGCTGGCTGACCATCGAGGTGAAGCACCTGGCTCCGGCAGACCACGGGCGACGCCTCCGGGATGCCGAAGGCCGCCGCTACCTCGCGAGGCGCAGCAACCACGCCTACCTCGCGAAGCTCGCTAGTGGCCCGGTAGCCCTGGCCCTCAGCCTCCGTGATCCACCTGTACGTCTCACCCGGCTCGGCCGGTGCGGAGTAGGCCGCCGGAACCATGGTCTGGCGCGGCCTGGCCGTCACGGTGATGCTCGCGCCGGGGCGGCCCGTCACGAGATCCTCGGCCTTCAACAAGCCAACGGCTTTCTGGATCGTGGCGTTCGAGGCACCGAAGCGCTCGACGAGCTCAGCCGTCGAGGGCAGCTTCTTGCTGTCCCTGTCCCGCGGCAGTTCACCGGTGAAGATCTCATCCCGAAGATCCGCGGCGATGCGCTGGTGAATCGCCCGCGGATCCTCTCGGTCGCCCTTCCTCGGCTTTCCCTGGTCGCTGCTCACATCATCCCGTCCGTCCGCATCTCGTAGCGAAGGCGCTGGTGTAGCGCGGAAGCCACCATCACATCCACCTGCACCGGCTGGTCGTCGGCCGTCCTGCAGGTGCGGTACATGACCAGCACCCAGACGTTTTCCGGGAGCTTCAGTGCTTCACGTTCCGCCTCGGTGGCCGGCCGCGCTTCGATCTCTTCGACGATGCGGGGTGTGTCGATCCCGAGTTCGTGAAGAACCCGCGCCGGCCCGCCTTTGATCTTGGCAGGCCGGGCGAGCGCCGTCCCTGCCGCGATGTCCGCGCGGAAGTAGGAGTCGGTCAACTCCACCGTTCGGCCGTCAAGGTCCATGGCGCGGCGGCGAACGACCGCCCGCGCGCCGAGAAGCGTTGCGACGTACTCGGGGGCTTCGACCAGCCCCGTTTCAAGGACCCGATGCGTACCGCGCTGTCCCGCACTGGCCGCTTCCTGCGCCCAAGCCGCTCCCGGTGCCTGTGCACCGGCGTACTGCGACGAGCTGCTCGTCCACCCTGCTCCGGCCATGCGCCGCCCCCCAATCCTCGCTCCAACCTTGCTGGTTTCCAGATTAAGCCCAGGTCCTCGCCGGGGTGACCCAGAGAGAAGCTTGCTACCTTTCGCGAAAAGCAGTATGGTTCAGGTGTTGGACGAACCGAGCAGGAAGAAGCCCTGATGGAGACCGGGAAGCCGGTACCTGGGGATTCACCGGCGAGGAGCGTTGTGATCCGGCCCTGGGCATGTCCCGGCAGGGTCCGCCGCTGGAAGCCGGCACGTCAGCCCCAGCCGGAGCAGACGGTGTCGGTGAAGGAGGCAGCACTGCTCCTCGAGGTGCATCCCGCCACGATCTACCGCCTGATCAAGGCCGGAAAGCTGGCGCACACGCGCCGAGGCGCAGCGCCGCCGGCGGATGCCGGAACCGGCAAGCGCGGTGGAGGGATCAGGGTTCTGGTCTCCGCCATCGACCAGATGCGTCGGATCAGGCAGAGCGAAATCAACTGACCTGAGAACAAAGCGAGATGAAAACGAAGAGACCTCGGCTCCGCCTGGACAGCTGTCACCGAGGTCTCCGGAATCAACCCAAGGGAGTGATTCGCATGGACATCATGCACCAGGACCCCGCGGGCCCCCCGCCCGGGGATGCCACGTGGCTCGCGAACAGGATCGACAGCTGGAGCCAGAGCCAGGCCGAGGTCCAGAACATCCAGGACCAGATCGCCCAGCTCCAGGAGCAGCCGGTGGGGGGTGCGTCCTGATGGGCCTGCTCAACAGTGCGAAGTCGTACCTGGGATTCGGCTCCAGCCGATCCTCCACCTCCAGCTCGGGGACGACCACCCACACGGGTGGTTCGTCGTCCGGCGGCTGGCACTCCTACGACCCGGCGGCGGCGCTGCGCCAGCCGCGCGAGGTCCACCCCGCGCCCGCCGCGACCGACCACTTCGGCCGGCGCGTGTACAGCCCGGACCCGTACAGCCAGCCTGGCTCCGAGCAGCACACGGTGCGGAACTTCGGCCGCCCGTACACGACCGAGGACGGGGGTGCCCGATGACGCAAGAAGTGAGCATCTTCGCCCCCCTGGCCAACCAGGCCGATGAGGCGCTGCGCAGGGTCCGCGAGGACGCCGCCAAGAAGAACAGCGGCGGCTCCGGCGGCTCCGGCCAGTAGCTTCCCCCTCTCAGTCCCACCGGCAGTTCGGCTTCGCCTTCCCGCCGCCTGTCCCTCGGAACCGACCTGGCATGTACACGTCTGCCAGTGCGGCGCCGGGGGTGGTGCGGCGGGCCCCACGGGCCCCAGCACCTACCTCGCACCACCCCCGCACCCGGAGGGTCGGCCTGAAAACCACCTGAAGGAAGTGCTTGTTGCTTCACCTCAACTCCATAGCGTGCCAATAGAGATCAACACGAGTTTGGCCCCGGCGGTCGCGAGCGTGACGCCGCTCCGGGGTGCACCACCACCTTGTGACGTACGAACCTTCGGCTCGGGGCCCGCCTCCCCGTCATCCAGGCGAGCCCCACCCGGCTTCCGGCCGGGCGGGAAGCGGCCATCCCGACTCCCTGGCACGGAGGCGCGGCCGTCACGCACCCCACCGAAGCATTGGCTGCCGTCCAGGCCCCGGCCTGGACGGCAGCCAACTTCCCTTCAGGAAACCGGAGTTGCCCCGATCTGCCGCTGGCGGCGGGTGGGGGGAGTTCCGGAACCGACCACCGGCATCCCCTGGCGTGACCATCCCGCAGTCCCGGGCCGCCCGGGACCGCCCAACCCGAAGGACTCACCGTGCGAACCCGCCTCGCCCTGGTCCTGGCCGCCGCCATCGCGGCGGCCACCCTGACCGCCTGCTCCGAGCAGAGCCCGCAGACCTGCGACCAGCCCGCCGCCGCGGCGCAGCTGATCGCGAAGGCGTCGCCGTCCAAGACCTCGACGTCCGCGTCCCGGCCGGTGGCCGGGCTGAGCAAGACGCCGCCCGCGAGCGCGCCGTCGGCGAAGCCCACCGCGCCGACCGCGAAGCCGCCGAAGCCCGCGAAGACCAAGCACCACCACCACGACGACGACTGCGACGACTGATCTCCCGCACGCTCCGGGCTGCTCCGGCCGCCTGGCGCAGCGGACGCCGTCCCGCCCGGCCCGAGGCGGGAGCACATCCCAACCCGAAGACGAAGGAGAAGTTGCCATGGACTGGCGCCACCGCGCGGTGTGCCGCGAGGAGGACCCCGAGCTGTTCTTCCCGATCGGGAACAGCGGCCCGGCCCTGCTGCAGATCGAGGAGGCCAAGGCGGTCTGCCGCCGCTGCCCGGTTATGGAGCGCTGCCTGCAGTGGGCGCTGGAGACCGGCCAGGACGCCGGAGTCTGGGGCGGCATGAGCGAGGACGAGCGGCGGGCGATGAAGCGCCGCGCGGCCCGGAACCGGGCCCGGACGTCCGCCTGATGGCCGCCGCGACGAGCACCCCCGGTGCCCGGATCGGCCGGTTGGCGGAGCGGGGGTCGAAGGCCGCCGCGCACTTCGGACTGACCCAGCCCGACTGGGCCGAGGTCGGCCGGCGGATGCGGCGGCCGGGCCTGCGGGCCCTGACGCTGGCCGCCGCGATCCGGCTCGTGGCCGCCGCGGCCGACCTCGACCGCGCCCCCTGGACCCAGCTGGAGCGCCGGATGCTCGCCGTCGACCGGGCGGAGATCCGCCTGGTCCGGTACCTGCGCCTGTACGCCCTGCCCGTGCCGAGCTGCCGCGAGGGGCTGGCGCCGCAATCCGCGCGCCGCTTCGCGGCCAGGCTCGACGGCCACCTGCTCGACCTGGACACCACCCGCCGAGACGAGGGCGTGGCCACGCTCGCCCGGCTGGGCCTGGGCCTGGTCCACCACCTCGTCCACGCCACCAACCTGCCCGTCTGACCTCGGCCCGGGTGCCCCGGGCGATGACCGCTTGGAGGGTGCACCGTGCCCGAGAACTCCCAGTTGTTCTGGCTCCTGCTGTCGTGCGGCGTCCCGCCGGCCCTGTGGGGCGCAGCGATAGTGCTCGACCGCTTCTACTTCACCCCCTACCTGAACCGGCTCGACCGGGAGGAGGACTGCCATGAGTGACACGCCGATCAACCCCACCCGAGTCGACAAGGCCGGTGAGTGGGGCTCGGGGGACAAGCCGCCGCCGTTCTTCCCGCCGCCGTCGGGCGGCGGCGGCGGGGGAACGCCCCCGCCGCCGCCCAGTGCCCCGCCGCCCCCGCCGCCGTCGGGGCCCGACGGCCCGAACGGGCCGGAGCACCAGTGGTACGGCTCCGGCGGCGGTGGCGGCCTGGCTGCCGCCACGATCCCGAGGCAGGCCGCGCCCGCCGCCGCCCCGCCGGTCGTCCCCTCGATCAACGTCGTCCACCAGCACTTCTACGGCGCCCCGGCCGTGCCGGTCCGGGCGCCGCGGTTCTCTCTGCGGCGGGTGGTCACGTCAGGCACCGAGGCTCTCCGTGCGACGGGAGGCCTGGTTCTGGTCGCCGTCGTCTACAAGGCCGACGCCGGCTACTACGAGGGTGTCTGGGTGGCGGCCGGGCTGGCCGCGGTCGGCGAACTGGTCGCGCGGCTGAAGAACCAGTACGTCGGCTGGTTGGTGCGGGTCCTGACCTACGCCGTGATCGAGGCAAGCGTCCTGACGCCGGTCGGCCGGCACGCCGTCAGCTACCTGTTCACGGGGGTCTGACCATGAACCTGGCCGTCACCCCCGGGCAGCTGTCCATCGGCGGACTCGCCGTCTCGCTGGGCACCCTGCTGTTCGTCTCGATCCGCACTGTTCTGCGCTGGCGCCGCGAGGGCTTTCACCCGCCCGACTGGGCGAGCCTGCTCGTCTTCACCTCCGGTCTGCTGATGGGCCTGGTGTCCGCCCTGTGCGCCGGCGGCCTGCTGGCCCTCGCCGCGCACAACGTCGCCAAGGCCACCAACAAGGTCGGCAACACCGTCACCGGCCACGGCAGCGAACACCTCCTCGCCCCGGCGCAGCCCGCCGGGCTCCAGGCCGGCGGCGGCTTCGCCGTCTTCCTCCTGCTGCTCGTGCTGGTCGTGCTGTGGCGCTGCAGCGACTCCGCGCTGCGCCGCCGGATCGCACTCGGCGGCGTGATCGGCAGCTCCCTCGGCCTGGCCGGCGGCGTCGTCGGCGCGGCCTCGGTGACGGTGATCCCGTGGCTCAACGCCATCGGCGCGCCGTACCTCCAGAGCTGACCGTCCTTCCACCCGCTTCCGCCCGGCGTCGCCAAACGGCACTCCGGGCGGCAAAAGCCCTGCTCACTCAACCCTGATGGGAGATCAACATGTGGAACATCCCGGCGACCGGCCTCACGATGGGGGGCCTGCTCACCGGACTGGCCATCCCGGTCATCTACCTCAGCCGCTTCGGCGCGACCCACGTCAAGAACCGCAAGGCGGCTCTGAGGAACTCCACCGAGCTCGTCCCCGTGGTGCTCGGCATGGCCTACGGCACGTTCACCACCGCCACGACCGCGGGTCTGATCGGTGCCTTCACCGGCATCGTGACCTGGCTCGGCAACGGAGCGGGGAGCCTGGCGATGTGGGGGCTGGTCGGCGGGCACACGACGCTCAACGTCCGCTCCAACCCGCTGGAGCTCGACGGCGCGGGCGGTCTCGTCCTGCTCCTGGTGAGCATCGCGATCATCGCCGCGTGGAAGCCGGTCCCGGAGCAGGCCAAGAAGCGCATGAAGTGGGGCGTGGTCTCCGGCATCCTGCTCGGCCTGTCCGCGACGCTCGGTGGCGCGGTCGCCGCGACCATCATCCCCGCCGCGAACAGCGCAGGTGCCGCGATCGTCGGCGCCATCAACTAGCAGCATCCGGCCCGGATGCCACCGGCCGCCCACGACCCGCACCCGTTCCGACGGGACACGGGGCGTGGACGGCCGCGACCACCCGGACCAACCCACCCCGACCCCAACCCCTTTGGAGGAGGACCGTGAGCAGCACGCCCGCGCGGATCGTCTACGACCCCGAGTTCGTCGACGACGACCCCGCCGACCAGCAGCAGACCACCGACAACGAGCAGCCGCGGCCGAGCCGGGCCACCGGGGTGCTGGCCTACCTCGCCGACGGCCTGCGCCGTCAGGCGTCCACCACCCGCGCGGGCCTGCGCGTCATCCGGGAGGAGCGCGGAACCTGGCTGAAGGCCTGCAACTTGACCGACGACCACCTCCACTCCCTCTACCTCAACAGCCGCCACAAGACGTGGAAGGACGAGCAGACGGCGGAGGTCAACCGGCTCACGGCGAAGGCCAAGGAGCTGGAGGAGCAGGCGGGGAAGGTCGTCGCCGCGGTCAAGGGCGACGGCACCAACCCCAAGGAGTACCTGGAGGCCCAGAACGCGGCCGGTGTGCTCCTGGTCGAGGCCGCGGCGTGGCGGGCCGCCGCCAAGGAGATGGAGGAGCGCCCCTACACCGGCCACCGGCAGCCGACGGCCGCCGACCTCGCCAACCACCGCCGCCGGGTGAGCAACCGGCGCCGGTGGGCGACCGCTGCGCTCGGCCTGGTCGTCGGCTTCGCCGAGCTCGAGATCGGTGGCTTGCTGATGCCGTCGCTGACCGCCGGGGGCGTCCTGGCCGCGGCGTGGGCCAAGGGCCGCCTCGACTGGCGCTCCTCCGACCCCGAGGTCAAGCCCCTCAACTACGAGCCCGGCGCGCCCGCTGCCGACCAGCCCTCCGCGCA
The DNA here is from genome assembly GCF_000719705.1 of Streptomyces sp. NRRL S-350. Classification (GTDB taxonomy): domain Bacteria; phylum Actinomycetota; class Actinomycetes; order Streptomycetales; family Streptomycetaceae; genus Kitasatospora. The sequence goes on from NZ_JOHO01000012.1 coordinate 98,958, forward strand.
GCATGCGGCGGCTGCGGCGCCCGGCCCGCAGGCCCAGGCCGGTCCGTCGTCGGCTGGCCCGGGTGCGCAGGGCACGGCGGCCGGCCCCCGGCCCGGTGCCGAGGGGCAGGCCGGCCCCGTGCCGCCGGACTTCACCAAGCCGCCCTTCCAGGAGCAGCCGGACGAGCTGCCCGAGGAGGTCGTCCTGCTGAACGCGGCGCTCACCGCGGCCGGTCTGCTGCCCCAGCCGAAGCGGGGTCGGGAGCCGCTGAGCGTGCAGGTCGTCACCCGGCCCGACTACGGGATCGGCAACGGCTACACGGTGACCGTCGACCTGCCGCCCGGCGGCGGGAAGCTGGTGCGGCACGTCCTGGCCAAGGCCGACGTCGTCGCCGCGGAGCTGTCGATCCCCACCACTCAACTCGCGATCCGCGAGGTCCCGGCCGCCGAGGGCGGCCACGGGCGCCGCATGAACGTGTGGGTGGCGGAGGAGGACCCGTACCTGGCCGTCGGCCACGCGCAGAGCCTGCTCGCCGACGCCGACTTCTGGGACTTCTGGTACGGCGTCCCGTTCGGCCAGACGATCCTGGCCGAACGCCGCGACCTGCCGACCCAGTTCGCCGGCGGGTTCACGAGCATGTTCTTCAGCGGGATGATGAGGTTCGGCAAAACCTTCGCCATGCGGATCGCCGTCGCCGCCGCACTGCTCGACCCGGGCGTGCGGCTCTACCTGGCCAACGCCAAGCGCGGCGCGGACTGGCGCAGCGCCAAGAAGGTGGCGCACCGCTTCACCGAGGGCCTGGGCGAGCAGGAGCTGCTGCAGTTCGAGGCCATGCTCGACGAGCTGACCGAGGACATGGAGCAGCGCTACGCCGATCTCGGACAGCTGGACATCTCCCTGGTGCCCGAGGGCCGCCTCACCCCGGAGCTGGCGCGCAAGCACGGCTTCCCGATCCTGCTGTGCGTGATCGACGAGCTGCAGATGTACCTGCTCGCGATGTCGCCTAAGCGCCGGGAACGAGTCCTCTCCCGGCTGAAGAACCTGCTGCGCGGCGGCCCGGCGGCCGGCGTCTTCCTCGTCTGCGGCACCCAGCGGCCCGACGGCGAGGAAGTTCCGACGGGATTCCGCGACATGTTCGGGGTGCGGGTCTCGGTGCGCTGCCCCGACAAGCGCAGCAGCCGCATGTGCCTGGGCGACCTCGCCAGCGACGCCGGCGCCGACGCCTCCGTGCTGACGGAGGATCACGTCGCCATCGCCGTCATCGCCGTCGGCCACCACTGGCAAATCGTCTCCACGGACTACCTGACCAGCGTCGAATTCGACGCCGTGTGCGAGCGCGCCCGCGCGCAGCGGGAGCAGGCCGGAACGCTGTCCGGCGACGCGGCCGGCGACTACCGGCAGCTGGAGTCCGAAGCCGTCCGCGCGGTGCGGGCCTGCCTGACCGCGCTCGATGAACTGGGCACCGATCGCGCCACGCTCGCCCTGCTAGCCCGGCACATCGGCGGTGAGGGCGAGGGCGACTACGACGAGGACCACCCCGACGCCAGCCCCGGCGAGTTCGCCGGCATCGACGCGGACGAGCTGCGCCAGCTGCTGAAGGACGCAGGCTGCGGCAACACCGTCTCCCTCGGGGCCGTCGAGGGCCAGCGGAACGCCAGCGGCTACAAGCGCGAAGCCCTGGAGAAGGCCCTGGAGAAGGCCAAGACCGCCCGCGAGAAGCGCTGACCCTAGTTCAGCCAGCCAGGGGTGCCCCGCCGCAGCGTCGGCCGGGCACCCCTGGCCTTTCTGCCCGCATCGACGGGCTCCGGTTCACCGACCACCCCTTCCACCCCCCAGACGGGAGAGCACCGCCATGACCCGCACCCGCAACCGCACCCGCCCCGCCCCGAGCACGCCGAAGGCGGCCACCCGCTCCAGTCCCGCCGTCACGCAGCAGGACCCCTCCCCGCCGCTTCCCGACACGGAGGCGATCCTGGCCGACGCCCGCCAGCAGGCCGACCAGGTCCTCGCCGAGGCCGAGGCGAGCGCCACCGGGCTGCTGGCCCGCGCCGAGGCGACCGCCGCCGCGCACCTGGCCACCACCGCCCGGTGGACCGAGGAGGCGAAGCACCTGCGCGCCGAGGCCGACGAGGCTGCGGAGCGCCTGACCGGCGCCGCCAACCTGCAGGCCGATCAGATCCTGGCCGAGGCACAGAAGAAGGCCGACCAGGTTCTCTTCGAGGCGAAGGACGCCGCCCGGATCGAGCGCGAGAAGTCCACCGCCGAGGCCGAGGCGCAGGCTGACCAGCTGGTCGAGGACGCCACCCAGCGCGCCAGCGAGCTGCTCGCCGAGGCGACGAGCGCGGCCGACACGGTCCGCACCCAGGCCGCCGCCGAAGCCGCGTCCCTGGTCGCCGAGGCCGAGCGGCGGGCCCGCGCCGCGGCCGAGACCATCACGGAGGAGGCCGACGCGCAGGCCCGGCGGCTGCTGGCCGACGCCGAGCGCGCGGCCAAGCAGGCCACCGCCAAGGGCGCCGACGACCTCGCCGACCTCCAGGGGCGGATCGAGGCCGCCAACCGGTACCTGGAGACGGTCCGATCGCGTACCGCCGAGGCCCGCGCCGAGGCCGACGACCTGGTCGCCGACCGCCGCCGCCAGGCCGACGAGATCCACCGCACCGCCGTCACCGCCGCCGAGACCGCGCTGACCGAGGCGGCCCAGGCAGCCGAGACGATCCGCACCACGGCCGCCGAGACCGCCCGGCAGATGGTGGCGGAGGCCGACGCCCAGGCCAACCAGGCCCGGCAGGACGCCGAGGAGAACCGCGAGCGCCTCACCGAGGCCGCCCGCCGCGAGGCCGACGGCATCCGCGAGGAGGCGGCCGAAGCGGCCCAGCTGCTCCGGGAGGAGGTGGCCGCCGAGGCGCACGAGATCCGGGAGGAGGCGGCCCGCGAGGCCGCCGAGATCCGCGAGCGCGGCACCGAGGCGGTCCAGCGGTTGCGCGAGCAGGCGGAGGCCACGATCGCGGAGGAGCTCCGCAAGGCCGCTGCCGCCCGGGGCCGGGCCGAGTCCGAGTCCGAGCGCGCGATCAACACGGCCAAGCGCGAGGCGGACCGGATCCTGGCCGACGCCGACAACCGCGTCGAGGAGGCGGACCGCCACGTCCGCGAGGCCGCTGCGGCCGTCAAGGCGCTGCGGCAGGAGCAGCAGCGCCGGGAAGCCGCCGAGGCCGCACGGCGACAGGGCAAGATCCGCAAGGCATGGCGCTGGGGCCAGGAGCAGGTGCCCGCCTTCCTGCGGACCACCGTCCTGGTGGCCGGCATCGCCTACACCGCCCAGCGCGAGCACCAGCTCGCCGCGATGTCCGGCGTGAACGACGCGCTCGCCTGGCTGATCGCGGTGTGCGTCGACGCCTGGGTGCTCGCTTCCGCGCGCAGCAAGGTGCATAAGGAGATGGCAATCGCGCTCGGGGTCATGGCCACCTGCCAGGTCGCCGCGATCCTCGCCGACTTCCACCTGCTCGGCACCACGCAGAACAGTGACGGACAGTGGCGAGTCCACTGGGCGGTCGCCGTTCCGCTCGCCCTGGTCGTGCCGGTGGTCATCTGGCGCGTGCACGCCCTCATGGACCACGCCAAGGACGGGCGGGGCGGCGCTCACGGCGAGCAGAGGCCGCCCGCGGCCCCGGGCGGTCCGCTCGTCGACGGACCTGACGCCGGGCACGACGACCTCCCCTCGCGCCCGCAGGCGAGCGTGGAGAATCTGCCCAACGCTCAGGCGGTGCTGCTCCCCGCGCAGGCCGCTCACGGCGAGCGCTCACATGAGCGGGCTATTTCCGCAGGTGAGGGGCCTGCCAGCGCTCACCCTGAGCTTCCCGCGAGCGCGGGCGGACCGGTCGACGCCCACGGTGCCCAGGTGATGAGCGACGCCGCGCTCATGCTCGCCCGCAAGGCTGCGGTCCGCCCACTGTACGACGCCCTCCAAGGGCGCCCGACTGCGAAGCAGATCTACGCGACGCTCTTCGCCAAGGGTCTGGTGACCGGTACCGAGGAGTCCGCGCGCAACACCTGCCAGCGGGTGCGCGACGCGATCGAGACCGACGAGCCGCACCTGAAGCCCGTGAGCGCCGGTCGCTCTCGGTAACGGGAAATGCTCGGCCCCCGGGATGTTGGAGCCACCCCGGGGGCCAGCGCCCGAAGGCGCGCGGGCCGGTCTCGTCCCCGGCCCGGTCACCATCCTCGCCCACCGCTCACCGCGGGCACACACCCCCGCCCGGTCGCTCAGCCCGGCCACCGGCACCGAACCTGCCGCCCGGCAGCCGGTCGGGCAGGGATTCGGTGCCGGTGACCGGCCCGGCCGACCGGCCGGAGCCACCCCGAGGAGGACCACGTCATGCAGTACAACTCCACCCAACCGGAGGCCGTCACGGCCCGTCCCGCCAAGCTGCGGCCGGACACCTATGTCCTCTACCGCGACGTCGACCAGCTGCTGGTCGGCGGCGACGAGCACACCCGCATGTGCCGGGTCCTGGACGACCGCGGCTACGCCCCGGCGGGCAAGCTGCTGCTCTTCGACCTCATCTCCCAGAGGGTCATCCAGTACGCCACGGCCGACTTCGTCCGGCCCTTCGACCCCGCCGAGTTCATGGCCGACATCGACACCGCGCCGCTGAACGCCACCGGCGAGCACGGCCTGATCCTGAGCGCCGCCGCTGCCTGGCTGGTCACCCACGGTGGTCGCCTCGCGGGAAGCGTGGTGCTGGGCGAACTGCCGCCTGCCCAGTCCTGACGGACCAGCGGGCCCCGCCGCGCGTGCCGGAATGGACCGGGTCCGCGCGGCGGGGGCCGGCAACCTCCTACAGCCGCCTGATCCAAGGGCCGGCCACACCTTCGGCCTTCACCTCCTTGCCCTGCTGCATCCCAGGTCAGAGCCGTATTCGGCTTGCTCTCAGGCTGCTCAGGCCCTGCTCTCGACCTGCTCAGCCACGAAGCCTCCCAGCAGGCCAAGAGCAACCCCAAAGCAGGTCGAGAGCAGCCCGACAGGCCCTCCCCGATCGGCCCCGGACGCCCCGTCGAGCGGTGACGCCGGCGGCCCCCGAAGACTCGGGCCGGCCGTCGCTGCGCAGCCCCCGCCACACCTAATTCGGCTACACAACGTTACGACCCGAGGGCAGTCGGGCCGCGAACGCGGCCTGCCGGACGGCCCCTTTCCGGGCCGCCGAGACCAGCCGAAATCCAACCGACCCGCCCCTCTGAGAGGCCCCCGACCAACGATGACCCAGCCCGAAATCCACCCGCCGACCAACCCCGCCGACCGCGAGCGGGAGCTCTCCCGAGCCGCCCTCGACGCCGCACTCGGCGACCTCCACGGGCAGTTCGCCACCACCTGGCCCCCCTTCCGGGACGCTCTGCGGAACACCTACCGCTACCGCCGGGTGTTCCTGCGCTCCGCCCGCACCGAGTACCTCGCCCGCCAGCGCCGCCGGGCCGCCGAGAAGATGCGCTGGCGTGACCGGCCCCGGTGGCTGGCCGGTCGCCTGTTGGTGCTGGCCGTCTTCCTCACCTTCGTCGCCGCCTACGTCGACCTCGAGTGGCACGGCGACGTCCTCGCCCACCTCGTCGTACCGGCCACCGCAGGCGCCTGGCTCCTCCTGCAGCGGCTGCTGCGCCGCTCCCGGCAGCCCACTCTGCGGCGCCTGGCCCGCTTCACCGGCCGGGGCTGGTTCTTCGCCCTTTTCCTGACCGCCGTGATCGAGGCGTGCCTGTGGCCCGGCGGCATCCTCGCCGGACTGCTCGGCACCTGAGCAGTCCGGCGCCCGAGCCACCCTCAACCACCACCGCCATGAACGGAACCGCCATGTCCACCGCCCTCACCGTCGCCACCGCCCTTGCCACCCGCGCCACCGACCTCGCCCAGCGCCAATCGCCCAGCGCCTTCACCATCGGCATCGACTTCGACCAGGTCATCCACGACGACTTCGACGGATGGCGCGACGGCGCCATCTACGGGCCGCCGATCCCCGGCGCGATCGAGGCCCTCCACCGGCTGCTCAGGGCCGGCTGGAGCCTGTTCGTGATGACGGCCCGCCACCCCCGGCAACACGAGGCCATCGCCCAGTGGCTGCGCGAATACCTCCATTGGGAGGTCATCGTCGACGACCAGGACCCCGAGCGCGCCTACTGGCACGGCCCCGAACTGCTCGTCACCTCCAGGAAGTTCGGCGCCCTGGCCTACATCGACGACAAGGCCCTGCCGTTCCAGAGCTGGGAGACGGTGCTGGAGGGCCTGCCCGCCCGGCCCGACACCTCCGCCCGGACGGCCGGTACCGCCGCGGCCGTCCCCGCCGCGGACACCGCCGTGCCCGCCTGGTTCGCCGACGCCGACGCGACCTACCAGCAGCAGCGCGCGGAACAGGACGCCGACACCCACACCGCCCTTCGCCACCAGGCCGACCAGATCAACACCCTGCTCGACAAGCTCGGCATCAGCCCCGTCCGGCGCTCCGAGGTCGGCCGGGGCCTGTTCCTGGTGCCCGCCCTGCTGCTACAAGCCGCGGAAGACGGCAACGGAAACGAGGTCCAGGCCACCTGGGACACCAGGTTCGAGCACGTCGCGCTCGCCGTCCGGGAAGCCGAGGACCTGCCGACCGGCACCGCGCGGATCGTCGGAGCCCTCTCCGACCTGGCGGACATCGCCAAGGCCCGCTACGCCCCCGTCCCGCCGGCCCGCCCCGCCGCCGGGACGGACCCGCGCGCCATCGCGCTCGCGGCGCTCACCCGCCGCGTCGACGCCGACTGCCTCTCGCCGGACGCCTACGCCGTCACCACCGCCATCAACGGCTTGACCGCCGCGATCGTCCTGGCCACCAGCAGCGCCGGCACGCAGTCCTGATCCGGCCGGGCGATCACGCTGCTCGTCACGTCCCTGGCCCTGCAGATCGGGCCGACGGACGTGAGGGGCGGCGCGGCCGTCCGGCCGGATCAGAACCGCTGCCCGCCAGGGGAGCGGCATCAGGAAGGAAGAACACCATGGGTCTCCACTGGGGCACCACGACAGGCCACGTGAGCTGCACCGCCAGCCAAGCCTTCGCCGAGGCGCTGCGCTCGGCCGGAATCGGCGACAGCGCCACCGTCAAGAGGTTCCTGACCGCCCTCGAAGGCGACTGGACCGGCGACCACTTCTTCCTCAGCGCCGGCGAGGCGCAGGAGATTCACAACACGCTCCGCGAGGTCCGGCTCGGCGCCGAGTGGAGTGGCCTGCTCGAAGAGCTGGCGCTGGACGCCCAGCAGGCCGCCGACGCCGGCGGCTGGAGGATCGAGTGACCCCCGCCGACCGGGGCGCAGCAGGAGACGAGCCCGCCACCGACCCGCTCGCGGCCCAGGCCGAAGAAGCAGAGGAGCGGGGCCAGTTCAGGGAGGCTGCCCGCCTCTACGACGAACTCGCCCAGCGCCGCCGGGCCGAGTTCGGCCCGTACGATCCGCGGACCCTGGACGCCTTCGAGGCGATGGCCCGCGTGATCGCCGGGGGCTAGCAGGCCGAGCCGGGGCCCAACCGCTCAGCAGCACCCGAGCTCTCGCCAGACACACACCGCCCACCCCTGACGGGGGGTCCGGCCGCTTCGCCGACTCCCAGCCCGCAACGTGGCGCCGCCGTTCGGTCGTCCAGTCGGCCGGACGGCGGCGCCACGCCCTTCGACACCAGCCTGGAGACGTTGATGACCGCCGCTACCGACCCGTTCCAGCGCGCCGACCTGGTCGGCGACGAGAGCACCGAGTGGGCGCTGTGGATGAGCGCCACCGGCCAGCATCGGCCGATGCCCGACCAGGGCACCGCGCTGATCACCGCGGCCCAGCACGCCGCGCTCGCCGCCCTCGCCGATGCCGAGGATGGCGGCGGCCCGGTGGGGCACGCCGTCGTCCTGCACAACGGCCGCGTGTGGGTCCCCGAGTACCGGATCTCCATCGGCGCGGTGAGGCCGCGCTTGTCCTGGTCGGCCCACTGCACCGTGTGCGGGCGCGAGTTCGAGGACGAGGACTACTGCGGCTGGGCCAGCATCGACACGAGCATCCAGGTCGCCGTCGCGAGCGGCTGGAGCGAGCCCGTGCCCGGCAGACCGATCTGCGACGCCGAGGACCGCGCCCACAGCGCTGCCCGCACCGGTGGATCCGGTCCAACCCCCGTCGCGCCGGTCCCCGGCCAGGTGCCACTGCCCGGCCTACCTTCCGCACCGGCGGCCTGACGGTCCGGATGACCACGCTGCGCACCGCACGGCCCCCGCCCACGTGAGCGGGCGACGCGCGGTGCGGGGCGCGGCCATCCGGACCGGAACCCGCGACAGAAGAGGACCGCCACCGTGCCCTCCACGACCCACTACCTGGCCACCCGCCCCGACGGCACCGTGCCCGCCGGCCCGGGCAGCACGATCCCGATCAACCTCCTCACCCCGGACGCGAACGGCATCGTCCGCCACCCCAACCCGGGCGCCCCCGGCACCTGGTGGTCCGGGGAGCACCTCACCCTCACCCTCACCACCGCCGCGGGCGAAGCCCTCGAAGGGCGGACCTGGCCGGTGCGGCTGTTCGCCGTCGAGCCGGTCGGCGAGAGCGCCCCCGGGGGCCCGGGCTACCGGCACCAGGTCCGAACCCGGGCGCTGCGCGTGGTCGAGGAGACCGACGCCCGGCTCGCGCTCGGTCCCCGCGCCGCCCAGGTCCTCGTCCTCATCGAGGAGCTGCCCGAGCTCGCCCACCGTTGGGCGAGCCGCTACGCCGCCGACCCGGCGGCCGGCCACGAGGCGTACGAGACGTGGCGGTTGTGCACCCACCACGGGCACACCAGCGCCGTGAACGCCCGGGCCCGGGCGGCCGACGCCGCCCGCCGCTCGCGCCGCGACGCCGCCCTGAGCGCCGTACGGCAGCTGGCCGTCGACGCCGCCTTGCCGGCCGCCGAGGAGTTCGGCCCCCGCGCCGCCCACTACGCCGCCATGCGCGCCTCCGCCCGCGCCGACGCCGCGCTTCTGGAGGACCGCCTCACCGACTACGTGCTGCTCGCGCTGCGCGGCCACAGCCTCGACCGGCCCCGGACCGCCGCCTGACCGCTCCGCCCCGGGCGCCGCCCGAGCACCCGGGGCCCTCTTCCCCGATCACCGACACCGGCGCTCAGCGCCGAACTACCCGAGGAACCCCATGAACCCGAACCGCCCCGCCCCGGAGCACCCGCTGCCGTCCGGCGAAGACATCCACACCTACTTCGGCCTGTCCTACGCCGACTCCCTCGTCCTGCGCAGGGCGTTCCTGGAGGCCATGCCGCCCGGCTGGCAGGCGCTGTTCGTACAGCTCCTGCGCGAGTACGACGAGGCCTTCGCGCACCTGCCCCAGCCCGAGGTCTACAAGGTCACCGCCGCGACCGAACACATCGTCGGCGAGCTCGGCGACACCCAGCTGGCCGCCGCCGGGATCACCTGCGACCGCTACGGCGGCCTGACCCCGCCCACCGACCTGGACCCGGAGGAACTGGACGCCTGGGAAGACGAACACCGGCTCCCCGAGGGGGTCTACCACCAGGACGGCGTCGAGCTCGACCCGCACAGCCGGGTGCTGCTGCCCGCCGCCGACCCGGTCCCCCACTACCGCACCAGCCCCCGCCCCACCCCCCAGACCCCGGAGCTCGACCCGCTGCTGCTGGACGAGGCGCACCGGCTCCTCGCCTACGAGGACCTCGCCCGCGCCAACAGCGCCCTCACCGCCGCCAGCAGCGCCCTCGGTGCCAGGCTCGTCCAGGGCGTGCCCGCGGGTACGGTACGGAACCTGCTCGACCTCGCCTGCGCCACGGCCGCCGCCGGCCTCCAGCTGGAGGGCACCGACTACCCGCGCGCCCACGTCCTCGCCCAGCTGGCCACCGGGATGGAGGCGCAGCGGTGATCGGGACGAAGCAGACCCTGGCCGCGTTCGGCCTGCCCGACCCCAGCTTGGTCCTGATCATCGGCTGCTCCGGCTCCGGCAAGTCGGCTCTGGCCGGAGCGTTCGACGACGACGACGTGCTCAGCTCCGACCGGCTGCGCGGCCTGGTCTCCGGCGACCGCGGCAACCAGCTGGCCGACCTGCCCGCGTGGGCCTACCTGCACTCCCTGCTGGAGGAGCGGATGCTGCGCTCCCTCAGCACCGTGGTGGACGCCACCAACGCGCTCAAGGAGCACCGGGCCGAGCTGATCCGCCGGGCGCAGCAGCGCGGTGTGCCGGTGGCCGCGATCGTGGCGGATACGCCGTTGCTGGTGGCGCTGGCGCGCAATGCGCGCCGGCCGCCCGGGCCGAGGGTGCCCGAGGCCGTCGTCGTCGAGCAGCACGAGCGGATCACCGCCGCGCTGACGGACCTGAAGAGCGAGGGCATCGACCACGTCCGCACCCTCTCCTCGCTTCCGCTGCTGACCGTCCTGCTGCGCCGCACGGCGGTGGGGGAGGGAAATCCGGTGGAGGTGGACGTCGAGGCCCGGCACGTGTTCGGGGCGGATCTCGCCCGCCTGTTCGTCTGGGAGGAACGGAACCGCGACGGTGTCACGCCGGGCCGCCTGTCCTTGGGGAGCGAGGGGCTGGAGCTGCGGCACCGGGCGGGTGGCGAGCCGGGCGACGGCGGGTTCGAGGCGCTGGCGAACTGCGAAGCGGGCTGCCCCGATCCGGCCTGGGTGCCCGTGCGCGGGGCGGGCGACCTGCTCGCCGTACACGAGGGCGCACCCCGCGACGAGCCGCGCTGCGAGGCGTGCAACCCCTTCTGACCAGCAGTGGGCTTGCCATCAAGGTGGGCGAGCCCATCACCTTGACGGCCTGTCGGGCTCCCCAATTGGGGAGCCCGACAGGCCGTTGCCCAGTCGTTATCCCGAGCGCTCCCGGCATCAAGCGATCCATCAAGGAATGCCGGGTTCACTACGTCACCAGCTCGCACCCGCAGCCGGACGCGAGCACAACCAGAACGCGAGGAGCACCCACCGATGAGCACCGAGGCCTTCACCGTGCCCGAGGCCACCCTGCCGGTCGACCCCACCGACGGCGACCCGCAGGACGTCGCCGACACCCTCGCCGTCATGGCCGCCTGCTGCGCGCCATTCGACGTCGTCGTCGCGGGTCAGCGCATCCGCTACCAGCCCGAGGCGAACCTGCGGACCGAGGCCCTCGCCGCCGCCGCTGCCCGCGAGGCCTACCCGGACAACCCGTCCGTGCCCCGTCTGTCCAGGCAGGCGGCGATCGCCTACCACCTGTGGATGCAGAGCGATCTTGCCGACCGCTGCCACCCCGGCATCGTCGCCGCGGAGACCCTGCGCGAGCGGCAGTTCGAGGCGGTGCTGTTCGAGGCGGTGATGCTGGACATCGTCGCCCTGCAGTCCGGGACGGACATCCACAGCCCGACCGAGTGCGCGCAGCTCGCCAACCGTCTGCGCGAGCTGCGCGGCCTGGACGCGCTGCACCATCAGGAGGCCCGGGTGTGGCTCCGCTCGGCCTACGCGGACTGGCTGCGAAACGGCCCGCACTCCGTCGAGTGCCCGGGAGGGTGCCAGGGGTCGGGCGAGGTTCGGGTGGCCTTGGCCGGGCGAGAGGAGAACGGTGCGCAGCTCAACCTGGAACCGTTGGGGTGCCGACGCGGCGAGCTGCTGCCCGGCCACCCGGCGGACTGCCTCTGCCACGGCACCGGGTTCGTCCGCGAGCGCGGCGAGCGCCAGCTGTGCCTGGGCCTCATCGGCGAGCTGCCGTTGGGCCCCGTCGGCACCGGCCGCTGATTCCGGCAGAGCATGAACGCAGAAGGCCCGCCACCGTCCCCGGTGGCGGGCCTTCTGTCGTTGTACGGCCAGCACGCCGAACGCAGCTGCGGCGGCTCGCCACCCGGCAACCGGGTGCACCGCAGACGCGCGCCCGGGAGCAGCAGGAAGGTGCGGGACCCCTTCTTCGGGAGTCCCGCACCTTCGTTGTCCGCGTCCGGTGCCGATGGGTCAGATCAGCCCCGCGGGCAGGGCGAGCGCGAGGAGAACCAGCGAGACGACGGTGATGTCCACCGCACGGCGCAGCAGGACGTACTTCGCGCGGGCAATACCCGACAGGGCGAGGATGCGGCCAGCGGGGTCGGGTGCCGCGAGGTCCGCGTCGAGGCTGGCGCGGTCGCATCCGGCCCAGTGGACCCAGGTGCCGGGCGCGGCGGGTGCCAGGCGGGGGCGGACGACGGACAGGGCGACGGTCATGGCGAGGACCAAGCCGGCACCGCCGGTGACCACGAGGACGGCGGCGAGCGGCGAGAGGTCGTGTCCGGGTACGACGGCAACGAGGACGGCGAAGGGCAGGGCCAGGGCCGTCAACAGGGCACCGGCCTTCCCGTCCGTTCTGGCCACCTCGGCGGTGACGGCCTTGTCGGCGGCGGCGTACTGGGCGGCGGTGGCGCTCGGCGCCGACGGCTGTTCGGGGATGTCGGCCGCGTTGGGCTCGGTCTGCGTACTGGTCGTGGGTTGCATGGTTCCCTCCCGAGGTGCCCGCCGCCGGAGCGACGGGGCAAGGGCGTGCCGACGGTCGGCCCGCCCGGTTCGCCTCCGGCCAGCCACCGACCGGAGGGTATGGGCCTAACGGGTGTTCAGGCGGTATCTGCTGGCGATCTCTTGCGGGTCCGCCACAGGTGGTGTGATCGGTCGGGGGCTGGCGCGTGGGGGCCGTCCTGCCCAGACCCGTCGGCCCTGGTGTGGTCGGGCGTCGGATCGGGGCTACCGGCGGCGGGCCGCCTCCCACAGGTCCCGATACGGGCTCTCGCCGCAGATGCGCTGAGCCTCGACGCAGGCCTTCGCCATCGCGGTCCGCACGGCGATCTCGTCGGTGCCGCGGGCGGAGGCTTCGGTCAGCGCACTGGAGCCGGGCCGATGCTCGACGCGCGCAACCCCCGGCTGGTTGGTGTAGCGGTCCCGCTCGAAGTCCCAGGCGAACGACCAGCGTTCGGAGCGACTGAGCCACGTCTCCAGCTCTCGGCCGTCCGGCGACCACGCGCGCGGCCCCAGGGCGAGGATGCGCACCCGGGCGGGCACCGCCTGCCGGATCGCCAGCAGTACGCCGGGTCCGTGCTGCTGCCAGCGCTCCCGGGGCCAGACCTCGACGACCGCCGGGCGGTCGCGGTCCTCGGCCCACTGCTGCGTGAGGGCCTCGGCGTGCTCCTGTCGGGCGAAGGGGATCTTCTCGGCGACGGATGAGGTCGTGCTGCCGAGCAGCGCGACGTACACCGGGCTTCCGTCATGACCGGTCATCTCGTTCTCCTGATCTTTCGGGCTCGAGTGTGTTGGGCGCCTGTCCGGCCGCTACTGGCCGGACGGGCTGAGCAGGGTCTGGGCGGTGAGCGCGCGACGGCGCTCGTGCTCGGTGTCCAACTCGGTGCGCAGCCGGGCGGCCTCCACGGCCGGGTCCGACAGCGGGGTCAGGCGCTGCTCCCCGGGCACGGTCTCGGCGTAGACGGCGAACTGTCCCTGATCCGGGACCGGCACGGCGTAGCACGCCTGCGCCGCCTCTTCCCAGGCCGAGATGGCCTTGTGGGCCTTGTCGTGGGCGACGATCCAGGAGTGGTGGGCGGCCTGGAAGTTGGGTGTGGTGGACAGGGCGCTCCAGGTGACCTCGACCTGGTGGAGGGCGCGGTCCCGTTCGGCGCGGGCCTCGCTCTCGGCAGGGAGCAGCTCCACGAGGGTGTTGTGCCAGCGCAGCGGGAAGTACAGGTCCATGACCAGCCGGGTCGCCTGGGACTGCTCCTGCTGGCTGCCACCTCGCGCCGCGATGTCGTGGTGGAGGCGTCGGATCTGGTCCATGTGGGTGTCGGCGGTGCCGGTGATGCCCTGGTATTCGATCTTCTGGAACACGGTGGTCTCCTGTGTCCGGTCACGGGCGTCGATCCCGTGGGAGTCGAGGTCGGTGTAGATCGTCTGGCGGGTGGTGCGGGCCGCCTCGGCGAGCGCCGCGATGTTGCGGTTGCCTGCGCGCCAGGCGCGGGCGACGAGATCCGCCCGGACCTCGCCGGGCGGTTTGGCCCCCCACGCTCGCAATTCCGCCATCGTCTGGTCACGTGGAGTACTCATGCCTCCAGGTTGTGTCTAATCACTAGACATGTCAATTCATTAGACACATGGTGGCCGAGAAGCTTCCCTCCCCGGCGCGATCGCGTTCCCGGAGGCGGCGACGGGTGTCTGCGGCATGGTGCAAGATCGTCGCTATGGGTTCGATCGTCGATGCGGTGTTGCTCGGGTGGTGGTGGCCGCTCGCGGTCTCAGTGGCGGTGGTGGCCGTAGAACATCGGCGCCGCGACGCCGCGCCCGACCGGGCCCGCGAGTATGCCGACATCGCCAAGGCCGTCCTCGCGCTCTCCGCTCCCGCGTTCTGGCTGCTGGCCACCGGGCGGCAGGACGAGATGGCCGGGCAGCTCATCATGGCGGTCTTGGTCGCGCTGCTCGGCTACGGAGGCGCTGGATCGGTGGTCGACTACGTCCGAGGCCGGCGGCGCCCGTGAGAACTGGGCCTCCCTGGCCGGTTGGCACCAGACGCTCCCCTGCCGCGAGCGGCTACCGGGCACCTGCCGCATGGTCCACAATGCGAGCGGGAGACCACTGGTAGCGAGGAGCCGAGCATGGGGTGGAAGGACGCGGCAGCCGCTGCCGAACGTGCCCTGGAGAACCGCGAGGCAAGGCACCCCGACCCCTACCTGGAGCTCCTCCGCCTTGGGGTGCAGCACACCGACGAGGACCTCCAGGTCACCCTCATCGTCCCCGGCGCGATCGTCACAGGCACGATCGTCACGCTCGACCAGTGGGAGCGCTTGATGCTCAAGCAGCTCAAGCAGCAGTCGAGCGCGTTGCGCAACGTCGCCGGAGGAGCGATGGGGGCGCTGGACGACCGGGCGAGTGAGCAGAACCGGCCCCGGCCGGACGAGGACAGCCCCTTCATCCACCTGCGGGACGCGACCTACCGGGCCGGCGGCGCCGAGGTGCCCCTGCCCACCTGGCGCGGGCCCGTCGCCGGACTCGTCGGCTGGACGGTCGGCACCCCCGGCTAGAACTCCCGGAAATCGGGCTGGCTCCGTCGGTGACGACCGCTAGCATGCGCACAGGTCGGTCGTGGGCCGAGCAGCAGCCCACGACCGATCAGTCTCCGGCGTACAGCCCTGCCCGGCCGGGTAACCCCCGTCGCGCCGGAACTCCTCGACGTGAAAGGGCCTCTGACGTGACGGCCAACCTCGACAAGCCCCCGTCCGTGGAGGCCGTGGCGCGACCGGCCTTCGACCCCGCCCTGCCCGAGTCGGTCGTGCACATGGTCGCTGACCTGGCCGACGCCGTTCCGCAGTTGCTCGCCGACGACAGCACTGAGACCCTCACCGTCTCGAGCACCGAGGGCCGCTTCATCCTGGGCAAGTCCTTCAAGGCCGTGGTGTCCGGCGTCATCGTCAGCGCCGGAACTTGGCTGGCAGAACACCTTCTCGGGCAACCCCTGGCGGCTCCCGACACCGACCTCGGCCACCGCACGGAGCAGATCGACACCCTGGCGCGCTCCGCCCTCGACCTGCTCCAGACCGGCGGCGCGACCGTCGCCGCCGCCGGCGCGTGCTGCGCCGTTGTCGCGGTCGGCTTCCAGGCGTCGCAGAACCGCCGGATGAACAAGGCTCTCGGACAGGCCCGCGGGCATTACGTCCACCCGAGCTGGCTCAGCGCCGACGCCGTCCAGCTCCTCAGCCGGGCGCAGCAGGCCGCCGACACCGTCCTGTGCTCCCGGCTGCACACGCAGGACATGGAGGGCCTGGGCGCCGCGAACCGCGTGCAGCTGCCGGAGCGGATCTGGTCCATCGCCCAGTCCCTGCACCGCTTCAGCCGGGCGCAGGCCGCCAGCACCCGGGCGGACGGCGCCGATGGGGCGACGACGATCCAGGAGCTGCTGGAGGGGGAGCAGGTCGCACTGGCCACGGTGCGCTCCGCCCTCGAGGAGCAAGTCCTCGCGCTGGAGGCGTACGCCAGCCGGGCGCAGGAGGTCGACCGGATCGCGGCCGAGCGCAGGGCCGTGGAGCAGGTGGAAGCGCGCAGCGAGGCGCTCATGGACCTGGTTGCCGAGACGGCGGCGTCCACGCTCGCGGTCGGCGAGATCAACCCGCTGACCGAGAAGGCCTCTGCGGTGGCCGCCTCCCTCGCCGAGGCGCTGTCGGCGGCCAAGGACGCCGCGACTGCCGCTCTGCCGCCCGGTAGGTAGCGAGAAGAGCGTCCTGCTTCAGCGTGCAACCCACACCGGGCAGTCGGCGGTGTGCCGCGTGAGCATCAGGACTGTGCCGCCGTCCATCACGCTCGTGGTCAGCGTCGCCGCGCAGCAGGCGGGCTGACCTTTGGCCAGCGTCGTCTGCGGGGCACGCCCGCCGACGGAGCCGTTCGGTGAGGGCTGCGGCATCGGGCTGGCGCCGAAGCGGGCCTGCCGCCGCCGGTGGAGGACTGCTCGTCGTCGGGCCATGGCGACACCCTGCCCGCTGGAGCCGCTTCGCGGTCGACGGCGGCGGGCGACACGCCGGACACGGCTGCGCGCTGGCAGGCCCGGGCGCCGGTCACCAAGGGCGGGGCCGCGGGTCCCTGCGGGGCACTCCGCCGTGGTGGTACCGGATGACCGCCTGGGCCAGGGCGTGCTCGGCCTGCCGCAGGCGTACGTCCTCCATGGACCCCTCGGACTTCGCCCAGTCCGGCAACGGCCGGTCGGGGAGCAGGGTGGTGAACGTCTGCCCGAGCTCCGCGATCCGCACGTCCCACTCGGTCAGCGCGTGCCGGAGGGTGCGCACCAGGAGGTCGACCGCCGCGACCGGGTCCGCGCCGTCCCCGCGGGCCTCCGTGGCCGCCTCCGCCAGCACGTCCTCGTCCAGGTCGCTGAAGAGATCGCGAAGTTCGGCGGTGTGCCGCAGGTGCCGTTCGAGGCCGTCCCGCAGGTCGCCACCCGGTGGCACCGCGGCTTCCTCGCAGGTCAACTGATGGCCGACTGTGGGCGGCTGACCCCGCCGCTGGCCAGCCAGGGTGACTAGCACTCGTTCCGCCTGGGGGCCCAACGGCACCCGGCGTCGACTGCCGCGCCCACTGGAGATCGTGCTGCTCATGCCTGGTCCAACGCGCGAACGCCTGAGCCGGCTACGGGAAGGCGGGGAAGGAGGTCGCCGGACCAGCCCCATCGGGCCCGGCCGCCCGGTGCCCCGCTGTGGACGGGCGGCGCGGGCCGAAGGTGGTCGTCAAGGGGCGGCGAGACGGGACTCCCGGCTGGCCGGTTTCGTCGACGAAACTGCCGCAGCCCCAGACGTCCGCATGTCTTTTCGAGCAAGAAAAGACATTGGACAGGTGATGCCGCGCTCACATAGAGTGCTCTCACTGTCTTTCTCTCGATGCTGAGACTATGGAGTGTGCGTGTTCCTGACGACGGCTCAGGCGGGGAAGGCCCTGGGATGCTCGGGTCCGACCCTCAGAAAGCTGCTGGCCGCCGGGGTAGTCCCCGGCGCCTTCCCCGCTGGTCGTATGACCGTCATCCCAACAGACGCGGTCGAGCAGCTCCGGTCACGGGAGCGAGCCGACCTGGGCGCTCTGCGGCGACCCGAAATCGCGGTGCTGCGAGTGGGCAGTGGCGAACGCGTGGAAGAGCCCGACCGGGCATGGATCGGATTCCACGTCGACCGCTCCGAGCACGAGCTGCTTGCTGCCCTGTCCGGCTGGTGGCGCTGCGACCCGGCCCGGGTGGCGGCTGGCGGGGTCCTGCCAGTGACGATCGCCGGTTTCGTAGTCGCCGTGCTGTCCGGACTCGACGAGTGGGTCGCCGATGGCACCGGGACCTCCCTGCGCTACCGCTTCACCGGTGCCCGCCTGGCCGGATACCTGACCGACCTCACCGCTCCGGTTAATCGCATCACCACCGCACCGGCCGGCACCGACGACCGGCGCCTGGCCGACCTGCTGCTCGGCACCCGTCTGGCGTCCCAGTCGAGCGGGCCGATTGCCTATGTCAGCACCCGCACCACCACCGACCAGCCCACCGAAGGGGAGTGAAACCCGTGAGCGAGACGTACAACGACAAGCTGACCGAGCTGCGCACGCTGCGCCCCCAGGTGGCGAAGGCGCAGAGCGCCGTCGAGACCGCAGAGAAGGTGCTCGCCACAAAGAAGACCGCCTTCGACGCCCTCGCCGACCAGCGCGCCAAGCTCGTGGTGGAACTCGCCCAGTTCGACGATGCCCAGGGCAAGGGCGAGACGATCGCCAAGGCCGCCGGGATGAAGCTCGCGGACGTCGTCCGGATCGCCCCTGTCCTGAGCCCTGTCAAGAACACCGCCGACGACACCGGAGCCGATGCTTCCACCGGCCCCTCCGAGAAGGCCGTCGGCACCGCAGCGCCGGTGTCGGCCGACACGACGGCGCAGCCCGTTCCCACCGGGGCCCCTGTGCCCGCCGTGCCGGAGACCCCCGCGGACGCCTCTAGCGGCCAGGCGCCCGCATCGGTGTCGGCCGCCGAGGCCCGCCCGGTCCGAATCCTGCCCTCGCTTCCGCAGGGCCCGGCCGGAGAGCGGTATCTGATGCCCGTTGCCGACCTGCACAAGAAGCGGCCGGTCTGGGAACAGAAGTGGTACTCGACGGTGTGGCTGGACACCCGGACCGGCGCGTTGGCCATGGAGCCCCCGGCTACGAACGTCGTCCAGGTCGACCTCGGAGCCCGTCGGCCCGGCGACATCCTCGACGCGGTCACCTCCGTGGTGCCCGGTGTCCGGCGGATCTACATCACCGGCGGAGACCCCTGGCACATCGAGGCCGAGCGCTACTCCACGCTCAGGGACGCCGTGGCGGCCTGGCTCAACACGCCCAGCGAGCGGTGGGCGGAGAGCACCGGCGGCGGCCCGAACCGCGATCAGCTCGCCAGCCACCTCGTCCACCACCGCAACCCGGTCGGCCGCTACATCCGGGCCGGGGCCGAGCGGAACAATCCGACGATCGAGATCCACTCGGCTGGCGCGTGGTTCCAGCCCGACGGTGCGGATGTCGCCGTGGTCCGGCACGCCTTCATCCTCATGTACGAGGCCCTCAAGCAGCAGTGGGACGACGTGGTGATGATGGCCGCCCCCAGCGCCATGGGTAAGGACCTGTGGAAGCGCACCATCCCGACCACCGGCCAGTGGGCGGAGGGCTTCCCGGTGATGAGCGAGGAGCTGCGCGGACTGCTGCACGCCACCGCCGGCCAGGGCCGCACCGAGCTGATCGTGCCGCCGCGCGTCCCGGAGCAGCTGCCCGCCCTGTTCGAGGCCGACCGCACCTTCGCCTATGCGCGGCACACCCACCGCAGCAGCGTCGGAACCCCCCGCCGTGTCACCGGCCGGGAGTTCGCGGCGATGGACGCCAAGCAGCGGCGCAGGGCCCTGTACGACCCCTCGCACTGGCACATCCGCGCGACCGTCCCGAACGGCTGGGAGCACGTCGGAGTCCTGCCCGCGCCGGTGCCCGGCGAGCGCGCCTGGGAGTACCCGGCCACCCCGGGCACTACGTTCACCACCTGGGCCGGTGGCCGCGAAGTTCTCCTCGCGCTGGAGAACCCGCAGAAGCTCCCGTGGCGGATCGAGGTGCTGGACGGCCTGGTCTGGCAGGAGGGTGACCCGCTCGACGAGTGGTCGAACAAGCTCAAGGCCGCCTGGTCGTACCTGCTGGGCCTGTCCCAGATGCACGGCGACGAGCGCACCCGCCGCGCCGCCTACCTCGCCTCTCGCGGCATCCGCTCGATCCAGCTGCTCGGCATCGGGGCCTTCGCCCAGCGTCCGCGCGTCAACCACGGCAGCACACCGATCGACCAGACGGTCCCGGACGGCGCGATGATCACCGGTCAGACCGGGGACCGGATCCTCTGGGAGCGGGCCACCCCCAACTCCAGGGACCCCTGGGCGCACCCGGAGTGGAGCGCCGGGCTCTGGTCGGACGCCCGCGCCGCCCTGCTCGACATGACGGTCAAGGACGAGGCCAACAAGAAGACCATCGGCCGGGTCGGCGCCCTGCACCTGCCGCCCCGCTCGGTCGTGGCCCTGCGCACCGACGCGATCTACACCACCGAGCCGATCGGCCACTGGCCGTACTTCGGCCGCCCCGGCGAGTACCTGCTCAAGGGCCACCTCACCGGACCGGTCGACGCCCCCGTCACCGAGGACGGCCTGCTGGCCTTGCGCAACCAGGGCCGCATCCAGCTCACCCAGACCCGCCAGGACAACCAGGGAGGTACGCGATGAGCCCCGCCGACCCGGCCAACCCCAACGAGGCCGCCCGGCTGACCCAGGAACTTCTCGACGAGGGCTACACCAAGCGCCAGGTCGGCACCATGCTCGACCGCAATCCCAGCTACGTCAGCCAGTTCTGGTCCAAGGGCAAGGGCGCCAGCGTGGTCGGCGCGCTACGCCAGTTGATCCAGGCGGTGCGCGGCGGCGAACGGGACATCGAGGCGCTTTCCGCCATCGCGGCCCCCAACGTCAAGCGCCGCACCACCAAGGGCGGCCAGAAGGCCCGGGTGCGGGGCAAGGACATCATCGGCCAGGAGGGGCGCGCTATGACCGGCCGCGCCGGGAAGCAGGCGATCGGGACGGGTGCCTCCCACCTGGCGAAGGTCGTGCGCTCCACCGGCTCGGCCGGCGGGCGCCTGGCGTTCACCGTACGGATGCGCTCCGACCAGTTCACCCTCTCCGCCGGTGACGACGGGGACTCGCCGGGCCTCCGCCGCGGGTTCCTGCCCCGCTCCGACGGCACCGAGGAGAGGTCCTACGGGGACTCCGTCAACCAGGGCTTCGACGCGGCGGAGTGGACCGAGCGGGTCGACCGCCACCACGGCGACGTCACCGAGGCCATGCAGGAGTGGCTGGTCGAGACGGGCCGGGCCGTTCCCGACGCCAAGGTCGAGTACCTGGAAGTCCGCGGCTGGGTACCCCGGTCCTGACACAGCCATCACACCCGGGCGCCGCCGCCCTGCTCACCCGCACCGCTCCCCCAGAGAAGAGGACATCCGTCGTGAACCCCACCGTCGGCCAGCAGGGCGACAAGCTGTCCGAGCAGGCCGCCGCCGACCTGGCCAGCGCCAGGGCCCTGGCAGAAGCCGTGATCCCCGGCCGCCGCCCGGTGCCGCCGAAGGTCCGGATCGCGCCGATGCGCGACTACCAGCGCAGGGCCGTCTCGGCGGCCTACCGCGAGGTCAGGCACGGCGGCCGGGCGATCCTGGAGATGGCGTGCGGCGCTGGCAAGACGCTGGTCTCCGCAAACTGCGCCAAGCGCCTCGCGCGATACGGCCGCGTCCTGGTGCTGATGCCGACGATCGAACTTCTGGAGCAGACAGCCCGCTCGTGGAGCAGCATCGGCGGCCGAACGGGCACCGCGATCGCCGCCTGCTCCAAGGAGGAGGCACTCGAGAGCGCGGAGGCCGGCGGCCACGTCGAAGGCCACGTCACCACCGACGCCGCCGAGCTGTCCGACCTCATCGCCCGGGTGCCCGCGGGCAAGCCCGTCACCGTGTACGCGACGTACGCCTCCCTGGAGAGGATCGTCAAGGCGCACGAGGAGTTCCGCCTCCCCGGGTGGGACCTCGTGATCATCGACGAGGCCCACCGCACCGCGGGTGCCCTGGACAAGACCTGGGCCGCCGTCCACAAGGACGCCAAGGTCCCGGCCGAGCGGCGGCTGTACTTCACCGCCACCCCGCGCATCGCCGACGAACCGGCCGAAGGCGACCTCTCCGACCTGGTGCTGGGCAGCTCCCGCAGCCTGTACTCGATGGACGACGAGGAGGTTTTCGGGCGCACCGTCTTCCGGTGGACGTTCGAAGAGGGGGTCACCGGCGGCTGGATCGCGGACTACCAGATCATCGTGCCGGTGGTCACCGACGAGGACCTGCGCCAACTGCTGTCGCTCCCGGCCGTCTCCGACCTGCGCTCCCAGCGCACCAACGAAGACCTGCAGAGGCTCGCGCTGCAGGTCGCGGTGCTGCGGGCGATCGCCGACCTCGGGCTCCGCCGGGTCATCAGCTTCCACGCCCGGATCGACTACGCGCGGAAGTTCGCGGCCTCCCTGGTGGAGACCGCCGACCTGCTCCCGGACTACGACCGGCCCGAGCGAATCTGGGCCAAGGCGGTGGCTGGCACGGACCCGCGCCGCATCCGCCAGGCCGCCTTCGACGAGTTCCGGGCCCACACCGGGCTCCGGCCAGGGGAGGAGGGCGAGGAGTGCGGCATCCTGTGCAACGCTCGCTTGCTGGCCGAAGGCATTGACATGCCCACGGTCGACGCCATCGTCTTCGCCGACCCGAAGACGAGCCCGGTGGACATCGTGCAGGCCCTGGGCCGGGCCGTCCGCCAAGCCCCCAACGAGGGCAAGACCGCCTACGTCATCATCCCCGTCTACATCGCCTCCCCTGACCACGAAGCCGGTGACGACGAGGCCGACGACCTCCCCGTCGCCGACCCGGCGATCGTCACCCCGGCCGGCCCCCAGGTCCAGGAGGAGGCCGACGCCGCCATCCAGTCCTCCGCGTTCCGCTCCGTCCTGCACGTCCTGCGTGCCCTCGCCTCCGTCGACTCCCGGGTCGTCGGCCGCATCGCCGACCTGCGCACCCACCGCTCCCAGCCCGGCACCACCTTCAACACCGGCCCCGTCCGGCTCACGGCCGCCGCCCCGCAGGCCGACGCCGAGGACAGCGGCCCGCAGGACGAGACCGTCGCCACGGAGACCGAGGCCGCGGTGACGCAGCCGGCGGACCCGATCGAGTGGCTGCGCATCAAGGCCAGCGCCCACGCGGCCGAGATCCTGCGCTCACTGAAGCTCCGGATGTTCAGCCCGCGCACCCAGGAGTGGGAGCGGATGTGGGCCCGCGCCGCGGAGTTCTACATCGAGCACCACCACCTCGACGTCACCGACAAGGACCGGCACCAGGAGCTGATCACCTGGCTCGGCAACCAGCGCTACCTGCGCGAGCAGGGCACCCTGGACGCGGCCCGGGTCTCCGAGCTGAACGCCATCGGAATGATCTGGGACAAGCACGCCCACGCCTGGGCGCGCGGCGCGGCCTACGCCACGGCCTACCAGAAGACCCACGACCACCTGGCCGCGAAGACGAAGGAGCAGCTGGACGGGTACAACATCGGCCGCTGGCTGGAGCGCCAGCGCAAGGCCGACAACCTCACCCCCGAACAGAACGCGCTCCTCGACGCGCTGGACCCACTGTGGCGCCTGGAGCCGGACTGGAACCGCTCCTACCGGCGTCTGGTGGCCTACCTCGCGGCCGGCGGGACGCTCGACGGCCCGGTCAACCGCACCGGTGTGGAGACCGACCCCACCTTCCGCCCCGGCTCCTGGCTGCGCAAGCAGGACAAGGCGCGGTCCGCAGGCGCGCTGACGACCCAGCAGATCAGCCTGCTGGACGCCCTGCACGAGCAGCACGGCGGCACGGCACCGGCTGCCGCCACCTCCGGATCGGAGCACCGCGGATGAACGGCTACGGCCGCATCCTGCTCGCGCAGCACCTCATGGCCGCCGGCCACTCCCTGGACTACGCCGACGGCGCCATCGCCCGAGACGAGCTCGACGTCCTCGACTGGGCCGCCAGTGCCGCGGAGTCGGTGATGTTCGACAGCCCCCGCGACCGCGGCGACGACTACGGCCAGGGGTGGATGGACGGCGTAGCGGCCACCGAGGAGCGGCTGCTCGTCGAAGCCGAACGGGCCCGCCTTGAGGCAGCCGCCGCCGACATCACCGTCCCGCCGCAGTCGCCGTCGCTGCGCCCCGAGCTGGCCGAGCGGGCCGCCGCCCGCGTCGCCGAGCGGCAGGGCTCGCTCGCCCGCGCGCTGACGCCCCGTCCGGCCCGGCTGCCCGCCCGGCCGGAAGGGCCGTTCGTTGAGGACGAGTGCAGGCAGCCCCTGGACGAAGAGGGGGAGCCGGTCCGTCTGGACGTCCACCACGTCGACGGCCAGTTGCTGATCCCGGCCGAGCAGGTGACCGCCATGGTGAGGGGCATCGCCCATCTCTGGAGGCACCAGCGCGGTGGGGGAGCGCCGCTCGACCTGGACACCACCGCGCGGCTGTGCCAGTCCCTGGAGGACTACGCCGACAGCCTCGACGCCGAACTCGCCGCCGCCGACCTCTCCAACCGGACGCCCTGACGGCCGACGGCCGAGAACAACCTCCCGTCCGGCTGGGGCCGCCCAGCCCCGGCCGGCCACCAGCCGAACCCGAACCGCACTGAGGGGAAACCGCCATGGACGCGAACACCGTCGTCACGATCGGCAGCACCGTCATCGCCGCCGCAGCAGCGCTCGGGGGCACGTTACTGGGCCACCTCATGCAGCAGCGGGCCACCCGCGCCCAGCAGCAGATCCAGACCTCCGAGGCCCGTCGCGCCGAGATCCTCGCCACGGTGACCGCCCTGGTGAGCGCCCTCGACAACCACCGCCGCGCCCAGATCGTCCGCACCCGCGCCCTGGCTCTCAACCCCAGCGCTCCCGAGCAGGTCGACCAGGAGCACTCCCCGGCCGTCCACGAGACCCGCAGCGCCGTCACCCCGCCGCGCCTCGCCCTGCGGATGACCTGCCCTGCCCTCGCCCCCGCAGCGGAGGCCGCCGTCGCCGCAACCTTCGCCCTTCGCGGCGCCGCCTCGCTCGCCGAGGTCGACCGCCTGCGCATCAGGGCGAAGGCCGCTTGCGACGCCCTGGTGGCAGAAGCCAGCACCCAACTGGCGACAGCCGTCTGACAGAAGGCCAGGACGCCCGGCCCAGCCCCGGCGGATCCCGGCACGCCTCGCACGGCTGAGCTTCCGTCAGTCCTGTTCGAGCGGCGCGGTGCTAGCCTGAAATCTCATCGCCCCGCTTCGGGATGGCCCTCCGGGCCGGCGCGGCTCGCGCCCCTCATCAGCCCCCTATGGGGATAGCACCAGGCCGATCAGTGCTGGTGTCTCCCATGATGAAGAGGTCCACGATGAAGTACCACGAGTTGACCGCTGCGCAGAAGAAGAAGGCGCAGGGCATCCTCCAGCGGCTCCACTCCGAGGGCGTTCTGGAATCCGTCTCGCAGGTCGCCGTGCATTTCGACAATGCCTGCGCCTGGGATGCCGGGACCATCACCCTGGCCACGCTGCTGGACCGTACCGGATGGACTCGCACCGCGCCCGTGGAGACAATCCACCGCGCCGAGCTGCCCGCCGGTGTGCTGCGGCACGTCCGTACGGTTCTGGCCGCCGAGGGATCGACGGCTTCCAAGGAGGCGCTGGAGCTGCTGCCCGAGGTCTGATCCCCCTTACCCGGGAGAGATCCCCGGAGGCGACGAAGCGGCGGACGCCACCCTGGCGTCCGCCGCTTCGTCGTCCCACCGCGGTGCGGTTACCGCCTAGTCGGCGCCGCCCGTGGTCCACGTAGCCGGTGCGCCGGTGCCGCGCTGTGAGAAATCGTCGAGCCAGGCCATGGCGGCGAAGGTCGGGTTCTCGTCGGCCGGGTGCTCGTAGATCGCCCAGATGAAGGGCCCGGCATGCACAGTGTCGTCCACCGCGCCGCGGCGCCAGGTCTCGGCCGCCTGCACGAACAGCGGGCTGCTGAGGGCGGCCCGGTCCAGCAACGACTGCACCTCGGCGAGAGCCTGCTCCCGGGTAAGTCCGCCCTGTCCGATCATCGGGGCGGCGCCCGGGGCGGTCAGCTCCAGCTGCATGAAGTTCCAGGCCGCCGCCGTCGTGCCTCCGGTGGTGCTTCCCTCCGTGGCTGCAGCGGGGCTGTCCCATTCCGTGTCGGCCTCGTCCACCAGCAGGCCGAGGTCACGGTCGTAGGGCAGGTCGCACACCACGTAGCCGGTGTAGTTGTGGATGGTCCACCCGGTGCGCAGCACGGCCTTCACCGGCGCTGGCACCGTGTCGCGCTCCCGGGGCGGCTTGCCGTTCTTCTTCGGCAGGGTGACCACGATGCAGTGGCCGCTGTCGACGACGTAGCAGTGCCAAGGGGCGAGCTCGTCGGGCAGCTGTCCGGGGTAGGGGTGGCCGGGCAGGGTGTACCCGGCGAGGGTGCGGGCGATCACGTCGGCGGGATCGGGCCGGGACATGCGGGACATGCGGGCGGGTCCTCTCAAGGCGGGCGCTGCCAGCGGGCGGCGGGTTCCACGGTAGACGGGGGCTGTGACACTGCGTGCCGGTTTGGTGGACTGCCGGTGTCGGAGGTTGGAAGGCGCGGTTCGGCCGTGCGGGCGCGGGCCCGGTGGCGGGGCTGACGTGCGAGGATGATCGGGCCGGTCCGGTGGTGGATGCCTCGACAGCTCTCCCCGGGCCGGTTTTTCCGTCCTGTTAATTCGCAACATGTGTTGCGACTTTTGAGGGGGCGTGCCAGGCTGGACCTGTCGAGGCAGGCCCGTCCGCACCCGCAGACGGGTTTATCCACCCCCGTGAGGGAGCACCCCCATGATCACCGAACCCGCCGCGCCGGCCGACCGCTGGCACAGCCACGCCTACACCCGCAAGGGCTTCCACTGGTACCGCGCCGAGGACGGCGGCCCGCGCGTCGACGTCCCCAGCGAGCGGAACCCGCTGTACCGAGAGCACCTGGCGCCCCTGCGGCTCGACCGCTGGGAGGGAGCGGTGCCGCACTTCGCCGCCGAGCACACCGAGACGGTGCTGGACCTGCTGCGGCGCGCCTTCGGCCGCGACGGTCACGACGCTGTCGCCCACGGCGACGTGGACGTGCGCCTGGACCGTGTCGAGACCACCGGCCGCCTGGACCTCACCTGGGCCGGGCTGCTGCTCGCCGTCGCGGGCGAGCACGAGTCGTGGACCAAGCCCCGCACCGAGTACTGCACCGTCGTGGCCGGTGCCCTCCTGCTGGAAGGCCATGGCCCCCAGCGCCGCATCAGCTGGCAGCCGGGCACCGTCCTGCGCGTGCACGACGTCCCCCTCACCTGCCTGGACGGCCAGAACAAGGACGCCTACGCCGTCGTCGCCACCAGCGACGAGGACCCCCACGACGCCCTGCGCCGCGACGCCCACCGCCTGCTGGGCCTGCGCTACCGCACCGACATCCCGCCCTTCCCCGCCGACGCCTCCGAGGGCCGCGTGCCGGGCTTCTTCAAGGACTGGCCGCCCACCCTGCGCCGCGTCCCCACTGACTACCCCCGCCAGCGCGCCGAGCACGACCTCGCCGTCGACCCGCAGGCGGGCACCGTCTACGTCCGCCGCAGCGCCGGCGGCTACTTCACCGAGTACGTGGTGCCGCTCACCGACGAGCGCGCCGCGCTGATCGAGCGCGTCGAGGACGCCTTCACCCGCTCGGCGGCTGCCTACGCCGAAGTCGGTGCCGACGCCGAGGCCGCCGCCCGCCTCACCGGCACCGAGTACACCCCGGCCCGCCTGCACCCCCTGCTGCACACGATGGCGGTGCGCACCGGCGCGGACGCCCGCGCCCTCACCGCCCGCACCCCCCAGCAGTGGGCCGACGCCGGATGGGACCTCAACAGCCACTCCCAGCCGGCCGGACAGCCCATGCACGGCGAGTACGAGCACCAGCGGTGCTGGAGCGCCACCGAAGCCGCCGCCTTCGCCGACGCCGGCATCACCGCCCACCGCGCCTACGAACTGCGCAAGGACGGCGAAAGGATCCGCACCGTCGCCGAGGCCGTCGCGCAGGACACCCTCACCCCCACCGCGGTCGGCCGCCACGCAGTCGACCTGCTCGCGTGGGCCGAGCAGCCCGTCCCCGAGGAACTGCGCACCGCCCTCGCCACCGCCCGCACCGAGCAGACCCGGGCATTGAAGGAGTGGGAGGACAACCACTACTCGTGGGGCGTGTCCGTCACGCTGGCGCAGCACGACTTCACCCTGCTGGACGGCACCGTCCGCACCCTGTGGACGGTGTCCGACGGATGGTGGAGCCGCGGCGAGGACGCCGACGCTGGCGAGAGGACCGCCACCCACCTCGCCGAGGCCGCCGCCCGCTCCGCCTGGCGAACGTGGCGCGAGGCCCACAACCAGCAGGCCGCCGGCGCGGTCAGCGCCCCGGTGGACCTGCCCTGCCCCGGCCCGGACGTCAAGCACTGCGACAACTGCGGCGCCACTGAACCCGGCGACAACGAGTTCCTGCCCGCCCTGGGGTGGATGTCGGCCAGCCTCGGACTCGCCTGCGGCGTGGAGTGCTACGACGCGATGAGCGACGGCATCGGCCGCCACGACCGCCTGCACCACCGCTAACCCACCCGCGGCCCCGCCCCGCCGGGGCGGGGCCGCTGTCTGCTCACGGAAGGCCGCGCGATGACCACCGCCCCCGTCCCCCTCACCCGGGCCGCCCTCGCCCGCCGCTACGGCGTCGACCGCTCCGCCATCACCCGCGCCCTCTCCCAGGCCGCCACCGCCCACCGCAACAACCCCGACAGCCCGCCCCCACCTACCCCTCTGAACCCTGGCGACCCGACCGAACTGTTCGACCCCGAGGTGTTCGACGCCTTCTGGCAGGCCCGCCCCCGCCGAGGCCGCCCCACCTCCTGACTTCCTGACTTCACCGCCTCCGGCCGCCGCCTCGTCGGGCCCGAGGTGGCGTAGCTCCTCGCATGCGCTTGAATACGAATCGTTTGCCCAGGGGCGCCGTGCCGCTAGACTGCTTCGGTACCTATTGAGAGGTATGGGCTAGCGCGCCGAGCCCGAGTCCCGCCGACCTGCCCCGCGACTTGGGCGGCACAGCGGTCAAGGTGGTAGGAGCCGTACGAGCTCCCGCACCGCGCGAGTTGATTGTTCGTCAGGTCCACCCTTTTGTGCTCCGCGCTGATGCTGCGCGTGGACGCCCGGGTCGCGGGACCGAGCCTCCTCGCGCTGGAAGGCATCTCGTGCCGAAGCAGAACCGCTCCAAGAAGCAGGCCGCCCGCAAGAAGCAGCGCACCACCGGCGCCCCATACACCGCCGCCGCCGCTGGCACCGGCCACCAGCACCCCGCCCCGGACTTCGGGGTCATGGACTCCTGTCCGTACGGCGTTACCAGGCAGGTCAACCTCGCCCCCGCCGCCGCCTTGGTCGGCGCGGCCCGGGCCGGGTGCCAGCCGTGCCAGAAGTCCGCGATCCCTGCAGTCCTCGCCGGCGACCGGTTGGTGCTGGCCGTCCTGGCGGGGACGCCGTTCAGCCTGCTGCCGTCCACCGGACTGATGTCGCCCGCCTCCGCCAGGCTGTGGGAGGTCGGTCGGCGGATGCGGGAGAGCGGCTTCGAGGGACCGGCCCCGGCCGCGCCGATGCTCGCCCTCCTGGAGAGCCTGCCGGAGGAGGAACTGCGCGACGTCCTGGAGGACGCTCTCGACATGTGGGCCGGATTCGGAGCCGGTCCCGAGGAGTTCGCCGCGCCCCCCGCCGACGAGCGGGCGGAGCGCGACACTGACGAGGACGACCTGCCGGAGGTCACCGCGCCCCCCGAGAACCCCTTCACCGGCGAGGGCCTGGTCTACCTGAGCGCCGATCAGTTGGCCGCCGGGATCCCGCTGCCGATGCTGCTGCAGTCCGCCCTGGCCGGCACCGTCGAAGACCAGATCACCGAGCATGCCCATGACCTCTTCGACACGCTGGACGAGCGCGGCCCGGCCGCGATCCGCGAAGCTGTGCTGCTGCTGGCCCAGTACCTGCTCTCCGGCGGGACGTACGGGGCAGGGAGCGAGGCCTCCGTACGGTACTACCGCCAGCAGCAGCCGTCCCTGGACGTTCGGACCCCGGCGCGCACCGTCCTACACCTGCTGCTGGCGACTTACATCGGCACCGGCCGGCCCGGCGCCGAGTACTTCCTCGACGGCGACGAGGTTGACGCCGAGCTCGGCGGCGTCCTGCGGATGCTGTTCTGCATCGCCGCGTTCGCGTCCGGCTGGCCTGCCGACCGCCAGCAGGCCCTGACCGAGGAGCTGTGCGCCGATGTCCGCTGACCTCGTACCCCAGGCCGCGCAGACCAGCACCGACCCGGCCGACACCGCCCACCTGCGCGCGGGCAAGCGCATCACCCTGGAGGAGATCACCCTCCACCTCTCCGGCGCCGGTGTGCTGCTCGCCCAGCTGGCCCGCGCCGCCGAGACACCCGACCAGCCGGTCGAACTCGCCGACCTGATCGACCCGCTGAACCGCTGCGCCGCCGAACTCGCCGCCTTCGCGAAGATGGCGGGACATTTGACGGCGATCGTCGCCGGGGACGTGCCGCTGGCCTTGGCGATGCCCGACGGCGCGCGCTGGGGAGCAGCCGCACGAGGCGAGGAGCGGCGAGAGTCCTACGGCGGGCCGGCCGTCGTGCCGACGATCCGCCAGCTCGAGATGCTCGCCGACCGAGTGGCCGCCCACGACCCGGGCGCCCCGGCGTGGCGGCAGAGCCGGTTCGGCCAGGAGACGGAGACGATCCGATTCCCGGAGGCGATGGCCGGGGTGACCTTCGTGGAGTCGAAGGCCGCCCGGGCCCGGCGCGCGGCCGAGCGTGAGCAGGCGATCCGCGCGGAGGTGCTGGAGACGGTGTGCTCCTCGCCGCAGTGCGGGGCTGAGAAGGGTGATCACTGCCGGACCTCCACCGGCCGGATCAGCGAGCAGCCGCACAAGGGCCGCCTGGACGAGGCTAGGGCCACGGTCGACGCCCGGCTCGGGTACGACCTCAACCCGGTGGCGGTGCCCGGTGCCTGACGAGGATGCGGTGCGCGTCGGCACGATGCGGTTGGAGGTGACTGTCGATCGCTACATGGCGGCCCGGTTGGCGAGGTTCGCGGGCAGCCGAGGCCTGTCCGTACCGCGGGTGCTGGAGATGCTGCTCGAACTCTCCGAGATGCGGGCGGACGGCACGCTGCGCCTGGGCCCTTTCGTCGTCGGCTCGGACTGCGGCGCGGGCCCCGACTGGGCTGGCACGGTGTTCGCCGACCCGCCGCAGGTCGAGTACCCCGGCCTGGACGGCTACGGCCGGAGCGTCCTTGCCCGGGTCGCCCCCGGTCCGGCCGGGCGGGATCGCTACGGCACCTACGGCCTGCGCGACCGGACCACTGAGACACCCCGCCAGCAGCAACAGGTCGACTGCGCGGACCTGGTCGAACTCGAGCCGCAGACCGTCCACTCGCACGCCACCGGGCTGACGCCGCCCGGACCTGCGTGCACCTGCGGCAGAGCGCCGTGCGGGGGACTGGCGCCCGTACGGGACGACTGCCCCGAGCACAGTCCGTTCGATGTCCCGCTGTTCTGGCACGGCGGCCGCTTCTGCCTGGCCGCCGACGAGTTGTTCTAGATGCGAGCACGGCGCGGTGACCCCCAGCAGCCGCCGCGCCGTCGGCTTCGGGTCCCGCCCGCGGCGGACAGTCAGCGGTGATCGGCCGCGAACCCTGCGGTGATAGACCTGTCCCATCCAATCGAAGGGGAGCGGCCGATGGTGGGCGACTACTACGCCTTCAATAGGGCGTTGATCCGTCTGGCCCGGGTCATCCTGCTGGAGGCCGGCTGCACTCCCTACGAGGACAAAGGCTCCGGGGTGGAGATCCAAGGGTTCGAGCTCTGTCTGGCCCTGAACGTCACACCGGAGAACCCCCGCTTCCCCATCCTCATCACCGCGCCCGGCCTGCTGACACCGCAAGAGGTGGCCAAGGCCGACGCCGGTCCGGAGGCGCGCGAGCGAGTGCTGCAGGACAAGGCATGGGCGGAAGGGATCACAAGGGTTGAACAGCTCACCGCCTGTGTCGACGCCCTCACCGCGGCCGGGTGGACGGTTGACGAGCTAAACGGACTTGTGCAGGTCACCGCGCCGCCCGCCGCGGTGTTCACCGCGCTGTCCACCCTGTACTGAGAGCTGTTGCCGAGTTCGGCGAAGCGCCGCGGATCCCGCCCCGGCTGGCGGCTAGCGGTGGTCGGCCGGAAACCCCGCCGTGATCGAGCCGTCGCGCCCCCGCCTCAGCCACACCGGGCGGTGACCTAGCTGGGCGACGGACGGGGTGACGAAGAGCAGGCCCGGCTCCTCGCCCGGCTCGGCGGTGTCGTAGGCGGCGGCGACCACCAGGCGCAGCGCCTCGCACGCCGCACCGTCGGGGTCGAGCGCTGCACCGGGCGGGTCCAGGTACGCCCCCAGTTCGATCAGGGCAGTGCGCAGCCCGCTGGTGACGTGGGTGATCTGCGCGC
Organism: Streptomyces sp. NRRL S-350; assembly: GCF_000719705.1. Classification (GTDB taxonomy): domain Bacteria; phylum Actinomycetota; class Actinomycetes; order Streptomycetales; family Streptomycetaceae; genus Kitasatospora. The sequence goes on from NZ_JOHO01000012.1 coordinate 131,029, forward strand.
CGTTGAGAGCGGGGTGGCCGGCGGAGTCCGGGTAGGGCCGGACTGTGGTGTTGGACAGTGAGGTTGTGGTCACGGAGGTCATGCTCAGGACGGTAGGCGCAGGGCCCGACAACGACCGGGCTCTGCAGCGCCTGGGTCACCCGATCGAGGACGACGTACGTCAACGCGGGAGAAGGTCGTCCACCTCCAGGTCGGGGCGGGTGCGCAGGACACGAGGCCGGTGGCGCCAGCGCCCGAATTCGAGCTGGCCGGCGTCGACCTCGATATCGACGACGATGGTCGGCACGACCGGCCGGTAGAGAACTGGGGGGCTGCCGGGAAGACCGCCAACGGTGCCGGGCAGCTCAGCCAGCTCGACGGCGGCCGGTTGCAGGCGGGAGGCCAGCTCCGCCCGTACCGCGGGCGGCAGGGGGAGGCTGACCCCGACCGGGCGCAAACGGCCCCTGCTGTCCGGCAGCCCGAGGACGGCGCCCTGGGAGGCGGGGGTCGCGCCCGGGGTGATGCCGAGGACGACGGCGCTCGTACTGTCCTTCACCCGATACTTCAGCCAGTCGGAGCGGCGTCCCGGCCGGTACGGCTGGGTGGAGTCCTTGGCCACGCAGCCCTCGATGCCGCCGCCCAGCGATCCGAACCAGCGCTTGGCCTGCTCTGGGTCAGTGGTGGTCGGCAGCGGCCAGATTCGCCCGCCAGCGGGGAGCACCTCGAACAGCCGGGACCGGCGTTCCGCAAGAGGCTGCGGGCGAAGGTCCTCCGCAGCGAAAGACAGCAGATCGAAGGCGGCGACCTGGACGTGGAAGGTCTCCCGGGGGCGGGGGCCGCGTGCGCCCGCTCGGGTCTGCAGCAGACTGAAGGCCAGAGATCCGTCCGGCTTCACGGCCAGCAGCTCCCCGTCCACGACCGCCTCCGGAAGTCCGGAGGCCGCAGCCGCGATGTCGGAGAACGATCGGGTCAGGTCGGTGCCGTGGCGGCTGAACACGGCAGCACGTGGGCCGGTCCGCAAGCAGACTCTCCAACCGTCGGCCTTCGGCTCGAACCACCGACGGTCCCCGGCTGAAGGCACCGCGGTGACCGGGTGGGCCAGCGCGAGTTCCACCGGCAGGTCGAAGGGCGTGCACCCCGGGCCCACCGCCGCCTTCCGTGTCCTCGGCACAGCTACCTCCTCCCGCTCCTTCCAGGATCGCCCTGCCACCATTCAGAGCCGCTGTAGCCTGATATCCCTTGCCCAGCATGCATTCCGACAGCGGGGCCGTTCACGGAGGAGTCGATGCTGGTGCGCAGGCCCCCAATGGACGACGGACGGCACGGGCCGATACGAGAGACCGACCCCGTCGCCTCGGCCCTCGCCGGAGAGGACGTCCCGCATCTGGTCTGCCAGTGCGGCGTTGTCACGGGGGACTTCCACGGCCATGCTCTGCACGCCCACGACGTGCTCAAGGTTCCCGGCCCAGCGTGGCTGCCGGTCGGTGCCCGGCTCGCGCTCCTCCTGGCCGGTGGGGTCGCCCTGGCCATCGGCCTGATGCTGATCGCGGAGAGCCTGCTCGACGGAACCGCCCGAAAGGTCCTACTGGGCCTGGCCGGGCCAGCGGCCTTCGGCGTCACCATGGGCCTGGCCGTTCTGCTGCGCCCGTACATCGTCCCGAACGGACGCCGCCCGGTCGGATAGCCATGGCCGGAGCTGCCGCCGTGCTGCCGACATCGCTGGCTGGACCAGGGCTCAAGCGGCGCCGTCGTCCCAGACCGAATCCGGCTCGCTACGCCGCTGTTCGTTCCCCTTACCGTCACCGTCGACCCGGATCCGTGATGCCTTCAGTCCGACCCACTTCCACGCGATCTTGATGTACCTGGGCTCGTCACACCGGTTGTGGAAGTACACCGTGGTCGTGGCAAAGCCCGGTTCGTACGAGTATGCGAAGCAGCCGTCCACTCCGCGGGTCATTGTGCGGGTCGAGGCGGCCTCCGCCGTCGTGCTGGTGCCGATGAGCATCGACAGGGCCGCTGCCGCGACAACGACGGTTCGGCTCGGGTGACGCATCGTCCCTCCCGGAAGTTCGGATGCCTGCGGGACTCGCGGCAGGCGCCTGGCCAACCGCGCAGACCGTGCGCAGGTTCGCCAAGATCACCCGGACAGCCGCCTCCGCCCCTCACTCCACCAGATGTGCAGCCGGGAACCGCCTTGGCAGGGTTCGCTCCGGGGGGCCTCCGCGCTGACGGGCTGTGCCGCTACGCCACTCCTTCGAGTGGAGTCGGCCGCAGTCCTGCCCGGGCGGCAAATCGGCGACCGTAGGGTCGGTGGGGCGCAGAAGAGAAAGGCGAAGGGGAGCAGAGACATGCGAGTGACCTGCCAGCCCCGGCAGTCGACGGTCCACTCCGCGCTGCGCGCCGCAGGCTTTGTACCGTACCGACCGCTTGATCGGCATGACGGCCAAGTGGTGCCCGCACGCTCGGGCTACGTCCTGGAACCCGGCGAAGGGCCGGGAAGCCTGCGCCTGACCCATACCGACATCACCTGCGACGAGGACGCCGAAGCCGTTGCGCACCTGGACATGCGGCTCGCCCTGGACGCCGTGGACGGCCTCGTGACCCAGCAGGTCGACGCGGCCCGGGCGCGCAACGTCGCGGTGCACATCACTGCGGACCGCAAGCTCACCGACACCGACACCGCGCTGCTGGCCGCCGCGGGTGATGGACTGCTGCTGCACCGGCGGGGCCGGTGGCGCGCTGCCGACGAGCCGGCCGACGCCCGGGTTACCGCAGACCTGCTGTTGTCCGGCTGGATCAGAACCGGCCGGGACGGTCACGCCGAGCTGACCGCCGCCGGCGCCGCCATCCTCGCCGCAGCACGGCCCGTCCCAGCCATCGATCTGCAGTAGCTTGACGTCTCGGAGCACAGCACGACTGCTGAACCGGTGCCCGTTCTGGATGTCACTCGATGTGGTGATGACACCACTACGCCACTCATGGCTGCGGGACAATCGCGGCGTGTATAAGACTCTGAACCCAACCGAAGGTCAACTGCGTTCCGCGCTGGCGGCATTGGGCGTCGATATCCCGGCCGCGCTGGAGCACGAAGACGATGAGGTTCGCGCCGGGCTGCTCGCCGCGCACCTTCGCCGTGCGGCCGATCATGCCAGCTACAACCTGCTGTCCTCGGCGGACCAAGCCACCGTCTTGACCATCTCGGAGCACGCCACGCCGGGGGCCTGGCCCGTGGTCGAGGACCACCAGGCCGGGGTCCTCGGCCACCTCGGCCGGGCGGACGGCCACCTGGCCGTGCTTGCCTGCGACTTCTCCCCGCCCGGTGCCGTGGCGCTGAACACCGGCGGCGGCCGGATCGAGGAGGGCTTCGCCGCCGCAGCGGCCAAGCTGCTGGAGGCCGCCGACGAGGCGATCCGGTTTCGGTCGAGGCCGGACGGCGCCGACCGCGGGGAGGAGGAACTCCACGCGCAGCAGGTCATCGACCACTTGCACGAGGCGGAGGATCTCCTGAACCAGGCGCTGAACCGGCGGGATGCAGCGGCGGTCGGCGTGGAGGAGCTGCTCTTCCCCGAGCAGGGCTGATCTGGGCTGCCGCCCGCCGCCATAGCCTCAAGAGCCGGTGGGAGGAGCCCGGTGCGGTGGCCGACGAGATCGACCTGATCCTGCGGCATGGCCACGAGCTCTGGCCGCGCACCGCCGCCGACGCTCGCTGACCCGGTCCGCCCTCGGCCGGTACTGAACCGGCGCGAGGCAACTGGAGTCGGAGTGGAGGAGCTGCTCTTCCCTGGAGGAGGCCGGCACGGGCCGAGCGGCGCGCTGAGGGCCGTTCTGCCAGCACCTCTACTGGGCGTCGAGCTCGGTCGGCCGGGTGGTGGTCGGGACGCGCTGGGCCTCCCTACGACGGAGGCCCGGCGGGAAGTTCCCGTGACGGCACGCCAGGTGCCAAGACATACTCCACCTGCTCCGCTCCGTACTCAACGAGGTGCCCCGTCACGCTCAGCCCCAGCCTCTCCAGGAGGCGCCGGGAGCGGTCGTTGGCGGCCTGGGTCACCGCCACGATCTCCCGCTCCGGTTCGGCGGCCCGCACCCAGCGCAGAACCTCGGCGACGGCCTCGGCGGCCAGCCCGCAGCCACCGGCGCTCGGCAGGAACTCGTAGGAGACCTCGGCCCGGCCCGCGGCACGATGGTCCTGGTCAACGGTGACTCTGCCGATCGGTGCCCCGTCGAGGGTGACCGTGAAGTGCCCGGGCCGCCCGGGGGCGTCAGCCAGGCGCTGGCCGACCTGGTCCGGGTCGACGGGCCCGCCCAGGTAGCGCCGGACGGCCGGGTCCGACCACAGGGTCCGCAGCAACGGGTGGTCTCCCACTTCGACGGGGCGCAGCCGCAGCCGGTCGGTAGCCAGCGCCGCCGGCCACCGGGCCGGTCGCCACTGCGGGGTCTCGCCGGTCCGCGCCTGCGGGCGGGCGGCGCTCCAACGGGCGAGGAGCGGTGGCAGGTAGTCCACGACGAGGCCGAGGGCGGGCAGCTGCCCCGCGGAGGTTACGACCTCGATCTGCTCCAGCTCTGGTTCGGCACCGGCGGCCAGCGTGGTGAGCAGTTCCTGGTGGTGCCGACGCAGGAGGGCTTCCGGTACGGGCGGAGCCGCGAAGTGGATCCCGATGTTGCCGTGCTCGCCCTGGGACATCGCCCACGCCTGCAGGTCGTCGGGGTCGGTCCGCAGGCCGACTTCCTCCGCGAGTTCGCGGGCGGCATGTCGGCGCAGGAAGGCCAGGTCGAGCGGCTGGCCGGCCGGTGGTGGTTCGACGCTTCCCCCCGGGAGCTGCCATCGGCCCGGGTGCGCCGTCCAGCCGGCCTCGCGCCCCACCACCAGGCCACCACCGGTCACCCGCTGCAGGACGGTCACGAAGACCGACGACGGCTTCCATGCGCTCGGGATCAGGCGCAGCGCCCGGTACCGGTAGGTGACCGGTGCCCAGGACAGGACCGGCCGCCCAGAGGCGCCAACCTGCAGCGCGACACAGGCGACTGCCGGCCCGTCGAACAGGGCCGGGTTCCCGGCGGTGTCTCGTGCCCAGATCCGGTCCATGGTGGCCCGCTCCTCGGCCGAGAGGACGGGTGCCGCGGTTTCGACCAGCTCCAGGTGCTGGGCGTCGAACAGCTCAACGGCGGGGCTCACCTCGCATCGCCGGCTGCGTAGTCGCCCGCATCGTGGGGGAGCTGCGGGCGCGGCCAGGCGGGATCCGGTGCCCAGGCTGGCCAGGCGTCGGCGAAGGGCCCTCGACGGTCCTGGAGCAGCCCGAGGGCCTGCTCGCGGGCGGCCTCGACTTGGACGTGCAGGTGGTCGTCGATCAGGCCGAGGCGGCGGCCCTGGCGGTATTCATCGGTGTCCTTCCACCGGTACGAACTCAGGTCGGGCTCGACGACCAAGTCGACGAAGAGGTCGAAGGTGTCCAGGCCGATCTGGGTACGGGTGTAGGGGAGTTCGAAGTTGACGTACCAGCGCAACGGCTCGCCGGTCGCAGCGTCCTGGAAGGTGTGAACGCTGAAGTAAGCACCGGCCTCGAAGCGGGAGCGAAGCGTGGTCTTCTCCCATACCCAGGGGCCGAGTTGCCAGTCGCCGGCTGCGAGGTCTTCCAGGCCGGACTGGCGCAGGGCGTGGTCGCCGGTGCGCATCGCGTCCGACCACGTGGTTGGTCCGAGGCTGGTGAGTCCGGGCCAGTAGAGGAGTTCGAGGACGTCGCCGTCGTCGGTGAGGGTGCGGTAGGGCTGGGCGGACCAGACGCGCCCCTGGTGGATGTCGCGGCGCACAGCGGTGCTGCCGGGGGTGAACCGGGCGGTGGCGGTGGTCATGGCGCTCCGGGGTGTCGGGCCGCCGCCGCCTCGGGCCGGGCCCGGTGCGCTGCGCCGGTCAGAGGGGCGTGCGGAGCAGGAGGAGGTCGAGCACCGGTCCGTCGGGGCCGGGGCTGTAGGGGCCGGCGTACCGGTATCCCAGGCGATCGTAGAGCCGCCTGACGGGTCCGTTGCCCGGCATTGCGAGCAGCGACACCCATTCGGTGCGCAGCACGTCCAGCAGTGCGGTGTGGATGTCGGTGCCGACGCCGCGGCCCTGCCAGCCGGTGCGGACGGCGAGTTCGCAGATCCCGGCGAGGCTGTCGGTGTCGCGGGCCTCGGGGGTGATGACCGGCCGGAGCTGCTCGCCGTACCAGTAGGCGGGGGAGCACCGGAAGCCGTAGCCGAAGCCGACGAGCTGGCCCTCGGCGTAGGCGGCGATGAGGACGAAGCCGTCGTGGCGGGCGTGGCCGGTGATCTGGCGGCGCAGCGTGTCGGGGGTGAACCCGGCGGCGGCGACGTCGTCGTGGCCGGTATGGGCTTCGGCCCAGACGTCGGCGAGGGTGTCGAGCAGGTCGGTGGTGTCTCCGGCGCCGTAGCGCTGCAGGGCGAGGGCGGAGTTCATGTGGTCCTTCAGGCAACGGGCGGGAGGACGGCGTCAACTCGAGACGAGATCATGCACTCTCCGCGAAGGCCCCGCCTTGCCAGCGGTCGGTGGGCGGGTCAAGGCGGGGGTGATCGGCTGCGCAGTCGACTGGCTGGTAGCCCAGGACGTCCCAGCCGGTACGGGGCCACCAGCTGCCGGGGTTGTCGGAGGTACCGAACACCGACAGGTAGGGCTGCGGAAGCGGCCGGGTGGCGGCGGCGTAGATGAGCGCGGCGCTGTCGCGGGGGCTGAGCCAGGTGGCGGCGTGCCGGGGCTCGATGGGCCGCGGGCGGTGGCTGCCGATGCGCAGCGCCACGACCTCCAACCCGAACTTGCGGGCGTATAGCTGGCCGAGGGCTTCAACGGCGACCTTGCTGACGGCGTAGAAGGAGTCGGGGGCGAGCTCGGCTCCTGGGGACAGCGGGTGGCCGGCGGGGTGCATGCCGACGACGTGGTGGCTGCTGGCGAGGACGACGCGCGGGACGCGGTGGCGGTGGGCGGCTTCCAGGACGTGGTGGGTGCCGGTGATGTTGTGCTGGAGCATCTCGGCGAGCGGGGCTTCCTGGCTGAGTCCTCCCAGGTGCACGACCACGCTCGCGCCCTCGGCAGCGGCGGTGACGGCCTGTTGGTCGCGCAGGTCGGCCGGGACGAACTCGGCGCCCGCCGGGACGGTGGCCGACGGGCGCAGGTCGGTCAGGCGCAGCGGGATGCCGAGGGCGGCCAGGCGCGGAGCCAGGTCGAGGCCGATGCCGCCCGCTGCGCCGGTGATGAGCCAGGTCACGGGCGGGTGCCGTGGTGCAGCATGGAGCGGACCCCGTCGTCGCTCGGCTCGTAGGCGATGCCGCGCAGGACGGCGACCGGGGCGCCACGGCCGCGCTGGCCGAGGATCAGTCCGGCGGCGGCGGCGACCATGTCGGTGAAGGTCTCTTCCTGCCGCTTCGTCTTGCCGCCAGGCTCCGTGTGTTCGGTGACGCGCAGCGGGGCGATGCCGGCGGCGCCGATGGAGATGACGGTGGCGCCGCGCCGGTCGGCCCGGCCGTCGGAGTCGGCGATCACCACGGCGACGTGAGCACCGGTGGCGGTGATGATCGCGTCGCGTAGGTGGCGGGCGGAGGCGTCCGGGTCGGCGGGCAGCAGCCACGCGCCGTCCGGGCCGTCGCGGTCGATCCCGGCGGAGGTGAGCTGGTAGCCCAGGTGGTGCCGGGCGATGATCGGGCCGCTCGGGGTGGCCAGAAAGTGCTCGTCGGACTCAGCGAGGATCAGCTCGGTGATCTCGGCGGGCTTGCCGGTGGCGGCGGACAGGGCCAGGGCCTCCGGGCCGGGTGTCACGGTGGCCAGGTCGACCCGGCGCTTCTCCGCGATGCTGACGACCTTGGAGGCGACCACGACGATGTCGCCGCCCTGGAGCTGCGCCTGCTGCTCGCGCAGCGCGGTGGTGATGAGGTCGGCGAGGTCGTCGCCTTCGGTGACGGTCGGGAAGGGCTCCACGGCGAAGGCGGAGAGCGCGGTGGTGGTCATCGGGTGCTCCGGGTGACGGTGGCCAGGTGGTCGGCCAGGTCGGCGTGGGCGATGGCGAGCTGGCGAGCGCGCTGCTCGGGGGCGGCGGCCCGGGCGGTGGTGAGCCAGGTCCGTACGCGGTCGAGGTAGTGCGGCCACAGGTAGGCGGCGGCGGTGCGGGGCGTGGCCCCGTTGATCACCATCTGCCAGGAAGCGGCTACGTGGTGTGGCCACGGGTGGGCATCGTAGCGCGCAGCGGTCGGGCCGAGGGAATCCAGCGCGGTCAGCATCTGCTGCAGGCGCTCGCCGGTCAGCGGCCGGTCGGCCACCCGGTAGTCGGCGGGCCCGGGTGCCGGCTGGGGCGCGTGGCGGGGTGCGTAGGCGAGGAGGACGGGGACGGCCTGGGCGAAGATCGTGGGCAGGTGCGGGAATGAGGGGGCGTGCAATTTGGGGGCGTCGAGCCGGACCGAGGTGATGGTGTGGCGGGCGGCGGAGGCGAGCAGGAGGAAGGCGTCGATGCCGTACCCGGCCACGGCGTCGGCGAGCTCTCGGTCCGCGCTGGGAGCGGCGCCGAGGACGTCGTCGGCCGCGGTGGCGGACAGCGCGACGTCTCCCGCCAGCGGCTGGGGGACGTCGAAGCCGGTGGTGGCGGCGATCAGCGGCCGGGCCAGGTGGACGGTGAGGTTCGCCTCGTCCCAGAACCGGGGGTAGTCGGCGATGGCCAGCCCGGCGTCGGCCCGCACCGCGTCCAGCAGCGCCCGGTAGACGGCCGGGTCCGGGTGGTGGGTGTCGGTGTCGGCCAGCAGCACCGGCCCGTCGGGGCGGACGCGGTGCAGGGCGGCGAGGACCTGGGCGCCCTTGCCGCGGGGCAGGTCGGTCAACTGCAGGGTGCGGGAGCGGGTCGCGGTGGCCGCGAACGCGGCGGCGGTGGCCGGGGTGTCGGAGGAGTCGGCGTGCACGATCAGGGCGCGGGCGTCGTCGAGGGCGGCGTCGACCGCCTTGGTGACGGTGGCGACGGTGTCCGGCTCGTTGCGGCTGGGCAGCACGGCGACACCGGGGGAGCGGGTCATCGGTTGTACTCCCTCGCGATCAGTTCGGCGGCGGCCCGCGCGCCGGCCGCCTGTAGGTAGAGGTAGGGGGTGCGCTCCAAGCGGTCCAGCAGATGGGAGCGCCAGCGGGCACAGTCCGGGGTGTCGATCGGCCAGACCGGCCCGTACGGCGTGCCGCTGACGCCGGTCAGCGGGGTGGGCAGGCCGGAGATGTAGCGGGCGAGCATCTCGTGCAGGCGCAGCCGCTCGTTCACGCTGAACGGCGTCGCGGCCAGCAGTCGCCCGGAGCCGGCCGCCGGGTGCACGCCCAGGCGCACGATCAGGGCGAGCGGCGTCGGCCGGTCGGCGAACGGGGCGAGGTCGACGATCGGCTTGGGCAGGTGGTGCAGCGCAGGGTCGGCCGGGCGCACCGCAGCGGTGGGCTTGCCGGGCAGCACGCTCAGGGTGCCGTCGGCGTCTTCGGCGAGGACGACCAGGTCGTCTCCGGCGTGCGTCCAGCCGAGTTCGCCGAGGGCGAGGGTGGTGGTGGTCTTGCCCGTGCCCTTGCTGCCGAGCAGCAGGACGGCCCGGCCGTCGGGGGCGACGGCGGCGTTGGCGTGCACGCTCACCCGGTGCTGCTGTTGGCGCAGCCGCTCCAGCGCGGTGTAGGTGACGTAGGCCAGGGTGTCGGTGCGCAGCTGCCGGGCCGGCAGGCTCAGGCGGATGGCGTGGTCGTCGGCGCTGACGGAGCAGGGGCCGGAGGTGATGTCGAGGAGGACGGGCCCGGCGGCCGGGCCGAGGTGCCAGCCGCCGGGCAGCATGCGGGCCGCCCGGGCGGCGGCCGTCGGGTCCGCGCCGTCGGGCAGGCGCAGGACGGCGGTGACGTGGCCGGTGGTCACGGCCGCCGTGGTGTTCATGCGCCTGGTGCCCGGTCGAGGTCGGCCAGCAGCCCATCGAGGGGCTCGATGCGCGGCAGGTAGCGGGCGTTCTCCACCAGGTCGTGCACCCAGTCGGTGCGGGCGAGGACGGCGCGGACCAAGTCGATGGCCTCGGGCTGGTCGGTTCCGTCGGCGGTGGTGGTCTGCAGCAGGGCGGGCTGGTCGTAGGGGGAGCCGTTGTGCCACATCAGCGCGACGCGGCACGGACCGAAGCGCATCCCGACGGCGCGGGCGGCCTCGTCGGCGAGCCAGCCGCCGACCTTCCCGACGTGGTAGGCCGGGTTCTTGCCGAAGGTAGCCTCGTTCCCGGCGCCGTGGGCCCCGCTGATCACGCCGCTGCGCGCGTTGCCGCGACCCACCATGCCGTCCTCCCCGAAGTCCACAGCGCTGCCCGAGACGGTGAAGTACTGACTCGACAGCGGCTCGGCGCGGCTGCCCTTGGTGTTGACGACGACGTCGACGGGGCCGGGCAGGCGCTTGCCGAGCTCGGCGGTCAGCGCGTCCGCCTCCGCAGTGAGGACGTCGGCGAACTCGGCCGCGCTGCCCAGGTGCCCGGCCAGCGCGGGGACGCATGAGGTCACCGAGAACTCCCCGCCGCGCCGCACCACCAGGGCCTTGATGTCGCTGCCCGCCCACGGGCAGCGCCGCCACCAAGCCTCGGTGGCCAGGGCGAGCGTCTCGGCGGTAGTACGCGGCCAGGTGCCCACCAGCAGCGCGGTGTCGTTGGAGAACGCAGTGGGGCGCTCCGGCAGGTCGGCCAGGGACCGGGGAGCGAACCAGGTCGGGAACTTGCTGCTGTCGGTGGTCTCGTGACGGATCTGCAGTTCGACCCGCTCGAAGCCGGGCAGGGCCTGCTGCAGCTGCTCGCGGGCGGCCCGCTCCAGGATCTCGCGCACTGGGATCGGCCTGCCTTCGAAGCTGGTGGAGATCCGGCCGCCGAAGACCACCCGCAGCGGCCGGTCGTAGCTGCCGCCGGTGTCGGTGAAGGCGGCCCGGCCGCCGAGGACGGCGACCTTGTCCAAGTTGTGGTGCAGCACCGCGCCGAAGGCGTCCAGGCAGTACTGGCTGTAGTGGGCCGAGGCGAGCTCGGCGATGCCGTCGGCGAGGGTGTCCGGGTGGCCGAGGCCCTTGCGCTCGACGACCTCCACCCCCTGGTCAAGCGGCAGCGGCAGCAGGGGCGAGGACGCGCTCGGCGTGGGCGTAGACATCGTGGATCGCCTCCAGGTGGCGCCGCAGGTCGGAAAGGGGGAACAGGCTGGGGTGCGCCGGGCCGCCGTGGGCGACAGCCGTCAGCGCGGTGTAGAGGTCGCGGCGCAGCTGCTGGTGGTCGGGGGCCGCGGCAAGGTCGCCGAGTCCGGCTTCGAGGTTGCGCCCCCGCACGGCGAGGGCGGTGCCGTCGGCGAGTTCGAGGTCGACGTGGTGGAGCGGGGGGCCGTCGTCGTCGACCCTGGCGTCGACCGCGATCGTCCGGCCGCCCGGCAGGGAAAGGCGGGCCGTGACGCGGTCCTCGGTGTCGGCGAAGGCCCGGTGGTGCTCGGTGCGCGCGACGGGCGGTGCAGCCAGGTTGCCGGGCATCAGCCGCAGGGCCAGCGCGAGGCCGTGGATGGCCTGCTGGTGCAGGATCCCGCCGGCGGTGCCGAAGCGGGCCCGCCAGCCCCGGTAGTACGCCCTATCCCGGCGGCAGGTCAGGCTCACCCGCGCGTGCTGGATCGACGGCGGATCGAGCAGGAGCTCCGGCAGGCCGGGTGCGAAGTGCGGCTGGAAGGCCACGTAGATCCGCTCGTCCCCCGGCAGGGCGGCCAGATCGGCCGCGTCCAGGGTGACCGGCTTCTCCACCAGCACCACCGCGCCGGTGGCCGCCGCGTCCCTGGCGGCCGTCAGCGCCACCGACGGCGGCGCGGCGACGATGACCAGCTGCGGCTGCAGCACGGTGAGCGCCGCCCGCCACCCGGCGAACAGCGGCAGCCCCCGCTCCAGCGTCAACTGCGGGTGTGGGTCGGCGACCGCCGCCACCTCCAGCCCGGGTGTGGAGCGCAGCGCCTGCAGGTGCTTGGCGCCGACTTCCCCCGCCCCCACCAGCAGCACCCTCAGCACGAGCCGCCGCCCGCCGCCCGGGCGCGCAGGAACGCCGCCCCCTCGGCCAGCGCGGCGGCCGGATCGCCCTTGACGTGCGTCTCCAGCCCGTACGGCAGCCCGGCCCGGACCTCCTCCAACGCGGTGAGCAGCTCCAGGTAGGGGACGTCACCGCTGCCGGCCGCGCAGAACTCCAACGTGCCCTCCGGCTGCGCCCGCCAGTCCTTGATGTGGACATACTCGGTGAAGGGGGCCAGCTCCTTGACGGTGGCCGCGGTGGCCTGGCCGACTTCGTGGAGGTTGCCTAGGTCCAGCCACAGGCCCAGCTCCGGGTGCTTGCCGAGGATCTCCAGGAGGGCGTCGGGCCGGAAGACCGTGCACACCGGCTCGTTCTCCAGCAGCAGCCGCACCCCGGCCTCGCGGGCTCGGTCCAGCGCGTAGGGGAGCAGCGGGTCGTCGGCGAGGGTTTCGGTGAGCGCGGGCTCGACGCGCAGGTAGGAGAAGACCCGCACCCGGGGAGCGCCGAGGATCTGTGCGACCGTCAGGGCTCGGTCGATCCAGCGCTCGCGGTCGGCAGGCGCGACCTGGGTGGGGAAGCCGAAGGAGTCGACGCGGCCGGGCGTCGCCTCGGGCCGGCACCACTTCCACAACGGGGCGGCGAGCGCGGCCACCCGCAGCCCCCGGGCGGTGGCGTCGCAGCGCAGGCCGTTGAGCCGGTCGTCGTCGGCGAGGAGCAGGTTGCGGCCCCAGGCGGTCCGCAGCTCCAGGTCGCGGATGCCCAGCGAGACGGCGAGGTCCATACCCAGGTCGGGGTTCTGACCGAGTTCGTCGGGGTTGAGCACGAGGGTGGGCTGACTCTGCATGTGATCCTCCGTCAGGATGGAAGGGCCCCTGGCGGGGCGGCCGAATTCCGCTCGGCCGCCCCGCCAGGGTGTTGCACCGGGTGCCGCTCAGCGGCCGGGGTACGGGGGCGGCGGAGGCTGCGGAGACATGGCGGAGCTCCTCTCGGTGAAGGGGTGAGGTGGGCCGAGGCGGCCCGGGCGGCCGGGCCGGCACTGGCCATCGCCTGCGAGCGAACTCCCGCTGGCGACGGCTGCCGTGTCCCTGGCCGCCCACCTAGAATCCGCCCCGCCGAACGCCCTGGACCAGTACCGTGGGGGTCGCGAACCGTCGCGGAAAAGTTACGGTGAGTAGCCATCAGGGGGGGCCATGAGCAAGGGCACCGTCAACGCGGAACTGCAGGCGTGGGTGACGGCCAGTGGGCTGTCCCACGGGGAGATCGCCCGCCGCATCACCGCACTCGCCCTGCGATCCGGACACCGGCAGGTCGCACCCGACACCACCCGCGTACGCCGCTGGCTGGACGGCGAACACCCCCGCCCGCCGGTGCCCGAACTCCTCGCCCAGGTCCTCGGCGACGAACTCGGGCACTCCCTGACGCCCAGTGACCTCGGCCTGGTTCCGACCGGCGTCGCGCTGGATACGATCCAGGTACCGCTGCTCACCGAACCCGCGGCGGCGACTCTGGCCGGATGGACCCGGATGGACCTGCTGATGCTCGACCGCCGCGAAGCCCTGACCCTCGCCGCCGGCACCACTCTGGTGGCCCTCGCCGAACACCTCCTCGGCGGCACCTCCCGCACCCTCGCCCAGTCTGCGACCGGCTTCGACGCCGACAGCACCACCGCCCTCGAGGTCGGCACCCGAATGTTCACCGACCTGGAGGCCGGACCGGGCAGCGGCATCTATCGCACCGCCATCGTCGGACTGCTCGCCGAGGTGGCCCGCCGCATCCAAGACGGCGTCCCGACCGGCCTGCGCCCCCGGGTGTTCGCCGCCACCGCCGACCTGGCTGCCCTGGCCGGGTGGGTCAGCCATGACGCCGGACGCTACGGCACCGCCCAGCGCTACTGGAGCTATGCCATACACGCCGCCGTCCAGGCCCGCATACCCGGACGCGGACCGGAGATCGTCACCCGCATGTCCCACCAGATGATCTACCTCGGGCGTTTCGACGACGCGCTGGGCCTGCTCGACGTCGCCGCCGCGAAGGCCGACCGCGACGGGCAGCCGTTGGTGCGTGCCCTCATCCAGTCCCAGACCGGCCGCGTCCACGCCGCCCTCGGCAACCCCCGGCAGTCCGCCCGTCATCTCGACCACGCCGACCAGCTGCTCGCCGACGCGGCAAGCACTCCCGCCCCCGCCTGGCTGGCGTACTTCGACGGTGCCGAGCACGCCGGCGCCCGGGCGGTCAGCGCCCGGGACCTGACCCACCAGGGCTACCGGGGGCACCCCGCCAGCCCGCATTTCGAAGCCGCTCTGCGTCTGCGGGCCCCCGGCTACCAGCGAGTGCGGGTGATGGACCGGATCGGCCTCGCCGCCGCCCTCCTGGACGAAGGTGAGCCCGAGCGGGCCGCGGCCGCCGGCCAGCAGGCACTCGACTCCGCCGGACTGGACTCCGCGCTGGTCGCCAGCCGGATGAACACCCTGCTCGCCGCCGCCGACCGCTACCGCGCCCCAGAGGTCAGCCAGCTCCGAACCCGGGCGGCCGACTTGATGTCCCGGGCTCCGCTCTCTACAGCGATGGCCGCGTAGCTGCGATGGTGAGTGATCCGTCCTTCACGATCTACATCGCCGCCTTCATCACGCTGATCCCCGCCGCAGCCGCAGCCCAGAGAGAAGTGGCCCGACGCGGCTGGCGCCGTGCCCCGCAGGCCGTCGTCGCCATCAGCATCGCGGTCATCGTGCTCTCCGTGATCCACCTGATGGTGTTCGCCTGGATCACCTACCAGTGGTTCGCCGGGCAGTGCAGCAGCACCCAGTTCTGGATGGCGGTCCTCGGTTCAATGCTCGGCGGTTTCGCCTACGCGCTGGTGCCGGAACCCAAGTGGAGACGGCGGACGGAGTAGACCGGCTCTTCCACCTCCGCCGGTCGGTTGCCTTCTGCCGTACTGGCGCAAGGCTACCGGCCACTCGACGAGCGGATCCGGGCCGGCAGCCCCTCGACCCGAGGGTCAGGAGTGCTCGATCGCCAGGTCCGCGACCCACTCCAGGGCCGTCGCCGCGTCGACGGTCTCCTCCCAACGAACCTCTCGGTTGGGGTGGGCTGCGCAGTGCAGCCGGGCGAGGAAGCCGCCTTCCGGCAGTTGCTCAAGGACGGTCGAGGGCTCGGCGGTGCATCGGCCGTGCCGCGCGGTGGCGCTGAGCCGGGCGGCGGCCAGCGCGGACAGGTGCCGGGGCGGAAGGCCGCCGGTGGTACGGCAGCCGTTGCACTCCAGCAGGTGCCGTACCGCCAGACCATGATTCCAAAAGGTCCGCCAGATACCCTTCTGTGCACGTTCGTCCTGGTTGCAACTCGCGCAGGCCGGCCCGCGGACGAAGTCGTGGCCCGCCTCGTGGCAGTGGTCCCAGACGGCGGCCTGCCGCACCCCGCACACCACGCAGAGGTAGCCGTCGGCGCGCGTCGCCCGCCGCCGCTCGCTGGTGTAGCGCACGCCCCGCATCGAACCGCCGTACAAGCGGTGCTCGCCGCCGGCACAGGCCGGACACTGGGTGATCCAGCCGTCCGCACCGGAGGACCGCCAGTCGAGGTTCTGCAGCGCCCGGCCCGCCACCGTCCGCCCGGAGAGGTCCTCCACCGCACCGCACCCCGCACACCGCTGCGCCCGCGCCAGCAGCGCCACGTGCTCGGCACGCCACCGGTCCAGCACCTCCGCCCACCGCGCGGGGATACTCCACACCCCGGCCCGGCGGCGCACCACCTCCATCACCACCACGCCGGCCACCACCAGCGGGCCACGGCCGTCGGGCTCCCGGACACCTCCGAGCAGCCGGCTGAGCTCCTTCACCGCCAGGCGCTGCACCGCGGGGTCGAGTCCGGCGTCGAGGAGGTCCGCGGCCGGCACGCGGCGGCGGACCCGGGCGGCGCGGTCAACGAGTTCACCCTGGACGGCCAGGCGCCAGTCGTCGTCGAAGCGGCAGCCCCGGTTCAGCTCCGTCCACGGCAGCCCCAGCGGGACGAGCCGGCCCGGTGCGGCTGCCACCGCCGCGAGCTCCTGCAGCGCTCGGTCGAGCAGGGCCTGGTCGACGTGCCACACCCCACCGCGCTTGACGCCGGGCAGCGCGGTGGCGCCCAGGTACATGTGGCCGGTCTCGCGGAGGAAGTTGGAGTGGAGGCCGTCGGCGGCGAAGCGCAGCGCGGGAGCGGTGAGCACGGACGCGGCCGTCGTCCGGGCGTCGGCGAGGGGTATCAGCACGGGGGCAGGGTGCCAGCACGTACTGACAACACCCCGCAGGGTAGCCGGAGCCAAAGCCAACGGGAGGCCCGTCCTCTGGTGACGGTCGTCATCGGGCCCCGCTCGACCGCTGCAGTCGGTCGGGCTGCCGTTGAAGTCGGCACCATCGCATGCCAAATTGGCATAGAGTAGAGCCGAAATGGCATGCCGATGCTGAGGGAGCGACACATGGCCAGGTACCCGGACCCGAACGCCGTGATCAGCGCGAGCTCGCTGATCAGGCGGGCCAGAACCGGCACCCCCGACCTCAGCCAGAGCGACCTGGCCGCCGCCGCGGGGATCGGGCAGACGGCCCTCAACCGCTACGAGCTCGGCAAGCGCGAGCCCACCTTCGCGGACCTGCAGAACATCGTCGGCAACAGCGACTACCGACTGGAGGTCTACCTGCGTCCGGAGCCGCGCCACCAGAGCTCCATCGAGACGCTGCTCAGCTACAACGCGGAGCGCTTCACTGTGGCGGACCAGGACCTGGCACGGCTGCTCCCGCCTCACCTCGCTCCGGAGAAACTCCAGGACCGGCCCTCCGAGCAGGACGGCCCTCGCCTGTCGGACGCGCTTCTGCACTACTACGAGATCCAGGACCTCCTGCGGGACACGCGCCGCGTGGAGGAGCGCCTCCAGCGGACCTTCGAGCAGTTCGGCAACGCGCGCGACATCGAACTGATCCACCAGATGCTCCAGGTCGGCATCGGTGCCGGCCAGGCCGCCACCACGCTCGCCCGGGCCATCGACACCGGCGCCACCGCCGGACCTGCGGGCCGCAGGAAGACGGATCCACAGGACGAGCCGCGCCTCACCCGGACCGTGTGGGCCCACATCGCGTGCTGCCTTCGAGCGGAGGAAGCGATCCTCCGCGACCGCGTAGAGCGCCTGCACCAGGCCCTCACCGCCGCCGACCACCGCGACCAAGCCGCCACCCGCCTCCGCGAAGCCGAAGCCCTCGCCCGCACCGACAACCGGACCAGCGATGACCCCCACGTCGAACGCGCCCGCGCCGAGCTCGACGCGGCCACCCGCCGCTGCGCCGCCCTCAGCCGCAACGGCGGGACCGCCGACGTCGGTCGGGCCGGCGAGCGCTACCTCGCCGTCGAACTCGCCGAACTCGCCGACCGGGCCAGCGCGCTGTTCTCCGCGCTCGCCGCCGATCCGGCGTTCGCCCAGTGGCGCAGCGAGTACGCCGCCTTGGACCCGCTCTACGACCAGTGGCTGGACGGGCCGCTGTCTGCTGCGCTGACGCCGCCGCGGCTCTACACGGACACGAACGCCTTCTACGAGGCCAACCCGCCCCTGGCTGCGCCGTGGAAGACCGAACTGGAATGGGGCGCAGCCGCGCGGTCTCCCTTCGGCAGCGACGAGCGCCGCGCCGTCGACCATCTCGACCGGGAGTGGCAAATCACCATCGTCGGCCCCACCAGCAACGATCCGCGAGAGTGGCCGAAGCCGGAGGCGGTGGTCGTGGCCACCTACTGCCCGGACCTGTCGGCCGACGACGAAAGGTCCGCCCTCTACGTCCTGGCCGAGAACCTGCACGGGGCCCAAGCCGCCAACCTCATCCAGACGGCCCCGAACCCGGCATCGCTCACCGGCATCGCGGCCAGGCTCACTGCCCGGTCCTCGCCACGGGGATGACCCGATGAACAGCCGGTTCCCCAACGCCTCGGCCGGTGCGGTCCGCTCCTTCGGGCAGTCCCCGGCCGGGCCGGCCGCCGTGCCACAGACCCGCCTGGCCGGCCGGCTGCTGGCCACGCGCGCCACCGGCACCGGCTGCGGCTACGGGACAGGGGCGTAGGCGCGCGCCTGGGTGGTCCACATCGCCGCGTACTCCCCGCCGGCGGCCAACAGTTCGTCGTGCCCGCCCTCCTCCAGGATGCGGCCGTGGTCGAGTACCACGATGCGGTCCGCGTGCTGGGTCGAGCCCAGGCGGTGCGTAATCAGGATGACGGTCCGTCCGGCGGCGAGCTCGCGGATACGGTCGTAGGCGGCCTGCTCCGCCCGTGGGTCGAGCGCGCTGGTCGGTTCGTCGCAGATCAGCACCGGCGCGTTGCGAGCGTAGGCGCGGGCGGCGGCAATCCGCTGCCACTGCCCCCCGGAGAGGTCCCGGCCGCCGGACTGCGAGGGCCGGATGTGGGTCTCCAGGCCGTCCGGCAGCGAGTCAATGACCTCGGTGGCACCCGCGGCACGGGCTGCGGCGAGAACAGCCCCGTCGCCCTGGTCGCCCTGGCCCAGGGTGATGTTCTCCCGGAGGGTGGCCTGCCAGCGGGCGATGTCCTGGGGCAGCATCGCCACGCGGGAGAACAGCTCGTCCGGATCGGTGGCGGTCAGGTCGGTACCGTCCCAGGTCACGGTGCCGCTGGCAGGCGCGTAGAGACCGGCGAGGACCTTGGCCAGGGTCGACTTCCCGGCGCCGTTGTGGCCGACGATCGCCAGGACCTCCCCGCGGCGGACGGTCAGGGAGATGTCGGTCAGCACCGGGGCGGCTGCTCCCTCGTACGCGAAGGTGACCCGGTCGGCGCGGATGACGGCGGGGTTCACCGGAACCGGGGCGGGGGCGGCCGGAAGGGCGGTGCGGGCCTTCGCGTCCGTGAGGAAATCTGCCCAGTCGCCCAGGTAGAGACCCATCCGGTAGGAGGTGGTCAGCCCGGTGGCCAGGCCGTTCAGCAGCGCCCGGCTGGTCTGGACGGCGATCAGCGCGGTGGCCGCGTCCGCGGTCGGAATGCGGCCGTGGACGGTCAGCCACAGCAGCGCCCCGTACACCCCGAGCGCGGCGGCGCCGGCCAGGGCGTCGCCGCCGAGCTGGCGCAGCGCGTTGTCCGTGCCGATGCGCGCGGTGTGGTCCTCCAGGCGGCGGCTGACGGCCCGGTACTGGCCGAGCAGCCACGGGCGCATGGTGGCGGCGCGCACGTCGAGGGCGGTGCTGCGGCCGGAGGCGAGGTACATGAGGATGTGGCGGGTGCGGCGGTCGCCGACGGCGTGCCGGTCGGCGCGGTGGGCGGCTTGGGCGGCGTGCGCGGCGGCCCAGGCCCTGGGCAGGACGGCCAGCAGCAGCAGGGGCAGCAGCAGCGGGTCCAGGCCGGTCAGGATGCCGCCGGCCGCGGTGATGCCGAGGACCGCACCGATTACGGCGGTGAGGGATTCGAGCATGAGGTGCGCGTCCTTGGCGGCCCGGTTGGCTGCCTCGCCGTGGTCGCACCAGGCGGGGTTGTCGTAGGCGGCGAGGGGGACGCGGGTGGCGGCTTCCAGGTAGGCGAGTTCGGCGCGGCTGTCGACGGCCGGCCCGAGGCGGGCGGCCTGGGCGAGGGTGGCGGCGGAGGCCAGGGAGCGTGCGGCGGCAACGGCGACCAGGGCCAGCAGGGTGGCCTCTGCCCGGCCGAGCCGCTCCAGCGGGGCGCCCGCCGCGAACAGGACCGCGAACGCGGCGCGGGTGAGGTGGAGGCCGACGGCGGTCAGCGCCCCGGCGGCGAGCTGGAGCCCGAGCAGGCGCAGCAGCGCGGTGCGATCGGCCTGCCAGGCCAGGCCCAGGGCGATGCGGGCCAGGCGGGGCAGGGTGCGGGCCATGGTGAGCAGGCCGTCGGCGCGGTCTTCGTGCCGCTCGCTGCCGAGCTGCCAGGCGGGGAGCGGACCGGGTGCCGTGCGCCGGCGGCGCAGCCGGAGCCCGATCCGCTCCAGAACAGGGGTGCGGGGGGCCGGGGTTCGGAGCTGTGTGTCTGTCACATCTGCCGCAACGCTTCACCCATACGGGTGGACACGGCCATACCCCCGTTCCACCACCTGTTCGAATCAGTCGGTGGCCAGGACGGCCAGGTACGGCCAGACGCGGTCCGCCTCCTCCTGGCCGATCACGTGCCCTTCGGCGACGACCCAGGCGTGGGCTCCGCGCGGCGCGAACCGCACCCCCAGCACCCAGCAGACCCGGCGGCCGGTGAGGGCCGAGCCGAGGTGGACGGCCAGGGACTCCTCCAGGCACGCGACCCGGCCCGGCCACCAGCGCCCCGCGCTGCGCACAGCGGCCAGGACGGATTCGGCGTCGCCGAGGCGGGCTGGGCGGCCGGGCAGGCGGGCCGCGGCACGGGCGAGGGTGTGGACGTGACGCATCGGCAGCAGCCGCAGGAGCAGCACGGCGGCGGCCAGGCCGACCGCCGCGGCGGCTCGGGCCCGGACAGTGGGGCGGGCGGCGGGGGCGAAGCGGACCGGCGGGAGCGGACCGGGCGGGGTGCGGTGGACGGGGCGCCCGGCGAGCAGCCGGTCCAGGTCGCCGACGGCCCGCTCCAGGTCGGCCCGGACCCGGTCGGGTTCGGCGCCGGTGGCCGCCCAGCGGGCGGTCAGCTCCTCGATGGCGGCGGCCCTGCCGTCCGGGTCGGCCAGCAGGTCGAGGAGGTCGGCGGCGACCGGGTCGAGCATGATCCATCGGCCGGTGGCGAGGTCGAGCACCCCGGCGCCGGCCGGGCCCCGGGCGGCGTGGACGCGGCCCGCGGTCACCGGGCGCCCTCCCGGGCCAGCGTCGGCTCCCACCAGGCGCCGAAGGTGCTCTGCTGGTTCGTCAGCCACACCTCGGCGGCGACCAGGGCGTGCAGGCTGACCAGGTCGGCCGGGGAACCGTGGGCTGTCCGGTCGAGGGAGGCCAGGACGGCGGCCAGGTCGAGCAGGCCCGCCTCGGCCAGCGCCGATCCGGCGAGCAGGGCGCGCAGCGCGGGGGCGTTGTGGCGCAGCCCGTCGTAGATGCCGTTGAACGCCGTCTTGGTGCGGCGGGCCAGCAGCGGGGCGTGGACCAGGCCGGTGAGGGCGGCTCGGGCCAAGGGCTTGAAGTCACCCGGCTGGCGCCGCTCCCAGGCGGGGACGGCCTGGCAGATGTCGACAATCCGGGTGTCGAGGAACGGGGCGTGCAGCGGCAGGCCGTACAGAGTGCGGGTCAGGGTGTCGAAGTGGGTGAACTCGGCGCCGGTGGCCTCCAGGGCCAGGCGCTCGCGCAGTGCTCCGGGGCCCAGGTCCGGGTCTGCGGTCTGCGCGCGGTCACCGACCAGGTGGGCCACGGCGGTGCGCCCGGCGGGGGTGAGCCAGCGGGCGGCGGGCAGTGGTCCGCACCAGCGGGCGGCGTCGGCCGGGTCGGGCAGCCCGCTCGGGGCCCGCCCGGCCGGAAGAGTGTCGGCGAGGCGGGCCAGGCCCTTCGGGTAGGAGGTGCGGGCGGCTGCTGCGGTGGCGCGCAGGAGGGGGTGGGCGGGAGCTCGGCGGTCCCGGGCGAGCTGGTGGGCGTCACGCAGCCCTGCTGCGCGGGCACCCGAGCGGTAGCGGTCGGCAGGGGAGGGCAGCGCGTCCAGCACGTTGTCGCCTCCCCAGCCGGTCAGGTGCCCGGTGCTGCCGGCGGCGAGCGCGGGGGCGAGCTGCGCCCGCATGATGCCGAGCATGGCGACGCTGAGGGCGGGGGCATCGGTGCCGGGCACGGCCGGCGGGTCGGCGAGGTGGTCGAAGTGCCGGGATCCGGCGGTCCGGCCATCCACCAGGTGCCGGGTGACGGCCGGGTAGGCGGCGGCGACCTCGGCCGCGTACCGGGTGTCGTCCTGACCGGCCATCGCCGCGTCCACGTAGGTGATCGCGATCAGGTCCGTGTGGGCGGCGGCCAGGCAGGCGATCGAGCTGGAGTCCACGCCGCCGGACAGGTCGCCCGACAGCTGCCCGTCGGCCAGGGCGCGGCGGCCGACCGCGAGCGGCAGTTCGTGGCGCAGCTGCTCGGCGGCGTCGGCGAACGAGCGGGCGGCGGGGAGGGGCAGCCGCTCGATCACCAGTGGCGCGCCGGGGGCGAGGGTCAGCGCGGCACCCGGCGGGACGCGGTGAACGCCGTCGAACCAACCGTCACCGCCGGGTTCCGTGCCCCAGGTGGTGACCTCGGCCAGCAGCCGGGCCAGATCCGGGGCGGCGCCGGTGAGGGCGGCCAGCGCGCCGGCGGACGTCGACCAGGTCACCGCCTGCCTGGTGGCGGTGAAGTGCACCGGGATGGCGGCGGCGCGGTCACCGATGATCCGTACGGTGCCGCCGGCCCGGACGATGGCCAGGTAGGAGCCGGGCAGCCGGGCGGCCTCGTGCCACCGGCCGACGGCGGCGGCGTCGGCCGCGCCCCGGGCCTCCTCGGCGGTGGGCGGGCACACGCCGATCAGGATCACCTGCGCGGTGCCGTCCCGGGAGGCCGAGCACCGGACTTCACCGGGGTCGTGGCCGACGGCCCAGACGCGCAGGGTGCCGTCGGCATGGATCTCGTTCCCGCCGCGCGGGCGCGGCCCGGACTCGGGCGGGGTTGTACGGGCGACCGTGCCTGCGACATACCTCATGTCGGGGGCTCCCTTGGTGGAGTGGCGTTCCGGAAAGAGCCGCGCACCCCGGCGGGTGCCGGGGTGCGCGCTCACCTTCGGGTGGCGCCTACCGGCGCCGCGGGGGCGGTCAGCCCTGCCAGTACATGGTGGAGTCGGGGTTGTTGAAGCCGCCCGACCCGAGGGTGACCTCGGTGACGTCGCCCAGGTCGTCCACGGCCGGCGCCACGTACGCGGTCCCGGTCTCGGTGCCCTCGATCTCGATGTCCATCTCTGCCTCCGCAGGGGATTTCGGTGTCCGGCTCGGGGCCGGCTGACAACGAGCGTGCCGCCAAGTCAGGTGTTCGAGAACACGCAGGGCCGATCTGTGTGGCTTCTGTGTGGAGTTCTCAAGCCACACAAGGGAGTTGACGCCGCATAGGCGGGGCTGCGGCGGGCCGCCCGGAGTCGGTACGGTGGGCGCCAGGCAGCCGCTCACGGCCCCGGGGGGCGTCATGGACAGCAGCAGAACCCGGCAGCAGGTGGTAGGCCGGCGCGTCCGGCGCCTCCGCAAGAAGCTCGGCCTCACCCAGGACCACGTCGCCCAGGCCGCCCGGATCTCCACCTCGCTGTTGGAGAAGATCGAGGCCGGTCAGCGCGCGCTCTCTCCCCCCGTGGCGTCAGCGCTGGCCAGGGTGCTCGGCACCACCCAAGACGAACTGCTCGCCCCAGCAAGCCCGGAAGAGACCTCCGTCTCCGATACGCTGACCAGCACCCCCGCCGGCGAGTTGGAGGACGATGTGCGACGCCGCCCGTTCCTGGGTCTGGCCGCGGCGGTGCTCGCCCCGGCCGCCCTCCAGCAGGACGCCCACGCCGCCGGACCGCTGTCCGGACTCGAAGACCTGCTCCTGTACGGCACCGGCCGCCTGCCTGCGCCCCGTCAGGAACCTAACGCCCAATCGGTGGCGGCGGCACTGGCCGCCTCGCGCCAGGAGTTCCGCGACGCCCGCTACGACCAGCTCGCGGCGGCGCTGCCCGCCCGGATCGCCGCCGCGCAGATGGTCGGCACTCCGGAGCAGCAGGCCGTCAGCACGGCCGCGCTCTACAACGTGGCGGTGCGGCTGTGCATCAAGGTCGGCGACAACAACCTGGTGGCGGTCACCGCCGACCGGGCGTTGACGTCCGCGCGCACCGGCGGCGACCCGCTGGTGCTCGCCGAGGCCCATCGGATGGTCTCCAGCTCGTGGCGCCGGCAGGGCTCCCTGGCCCGGGCGACCGACATCGTGGTGGTGGCGGCCGAGGAACTGCTGGCCGACGCCACGGTGCCCGAGGCCGAGCGGCTGGCGCTGCGCGGCGACCTGTACGCGACCGCCGCGTACACCGCCGCCAAGGGCGGTGACCGGGGATACGCGCACGCGCTGATCACCGAGGGCGCCGACAGTGCCGCCACGGCCGGGCGCTCCTCCGGCCTGGTCGACGGGGTGAAGGGGGTGACGCTGCATGAGGTTTCGGTGCACTATGAACTCGGCGACGCCGGCCGGGCGATCGAGGTCGCCCGCACCGTCGACCCCTCCGCGTTGCCGACCGCCGAGCGTCGGGCCCGGTTCTTCACCGACGTGGCCCGCGCCTTCGACCAGTGGGGCAAGCCGGAGCAGTGCTACCGGGCGCTGCTCGCGGCCGAGCAGGCCGCCCCCCAGGAGGTGCGCCGCGGTGCGGTCCGCGACCTCGCGGCCGGGCTGCTCCGGCATGACCGGCGCCTGCCCGGGGTGCGGGACTTCGCCACCCGCGCCGGACTGTCCGCAGCATGACCTGGGTCTGACTGGCCTCGGCCACCGCCTGTACGGAGGAACCGCGCGAGTGTGAGGTACGGCGACAGATGTGTCAGATACCGCGACATACCAACGGAGTTGTGTCGCAGTGGGGGTGACGTTTGTCGGTCGCGGGGAAGCGTACGCCGATGGGGCCGGATCAGGCCGTGAAGGTCTTGCCCGTGACCGCGCTGACCAGGACCGTACCCGGTTCCGGCAGTACGGGGAACTCTCCGCCCCGCTGCTCGATCAGGCGGTTGATGACCTTGTGCTGCTCGGCGGAGGGCCCGCGGAAGGCGGCGGTGGGGTTGACCTGCCACAGGTTGTCGTCCGGCCGCTCGGGTGAGAGGAGCAGGGAACGGTCGGCCAGCTCCTGCACCGCTGCCGTGATCTCGTCGGTCTCCGCGCCGAGGCGGCTTGCCAGGTCCTCCGGATCCAACTTTGCCAGGCCCTGGCAGCTGTGGCAGTCGCCTTCCGGGCCAGCAGTAGCGCCTGGCTCCGCGAGCGCCGTTAGAAATACCGCGTGGGCGAGTCGGCTGATGCCGTACTGGGGGAGAACCTGCAGCACCTTGGTCGAGACCATGGTGTACGCCGAGGCGGCGTCTGTCATCGGGAAGATGTAGCCCTTCGGGTACGGGGCGATCCGCGCGCCAGGGGTGTTCTCCCCGTCGAGCCGGATGTGCCGCTCCTCGCCTTCGCCATCCCGGTCGTCGTTCACAGCAGCCTTCCTTCCCTCCTGACCCGCAGCACCGTCTGACGGCGGCACCGAACGGTGCAACGACCGTCCCCCTATCCAGTCACTGCCACCAGGGGATTCGGCTCTGGAGGTGGCACCTCGTACTCGACCGGCGGTCAGGAGTGCTCGGCCACCAGGTCCGTGACGCAGGGCCCGGCAGATGCGGCCGAGTTCTTCGATCACGGGATGCCGATTAGGGGTTCTTCCTGTTGGGGGAGGAGAATCGCACCCCGTCCGAAGAGTCGGCGCACGCTGTCCCGTCGCGTCCCCGACGCCTTTCCAGCAGGAGGCTTGCGGTGCACGTTTCCCCCGAACCGATTACGACGCGGGAGGAGGCGGCGCAGGAGCGGGAGAAACTGCTCGACTTCTTCGCCCGCGGGCTGTGCTGCACCATTGCCCACGGCGCATCAGCTGACCGCGCTGAGCCGGGTGAGGATGCACTCGCGCAGGCCAAGGTGCTCGCTGATGACTACTTGGCCGCCTATGAGGAATGGTTGGTGCGACTCGCCGCACGCAACGCGGAAGAGGGCCCACAGTGAAGCGCTCTGTCCGCTGTCGGGGATCTTGAGGAATCAGTAAGGGTGCTGGCCGCCTTGGGGTTCCGGCCGATCGCGGGACGCAGGCTCAGCTGTGGTTCGAGTCATAGACGTCCTCGCAGGCGCGCCGGTCTTTCACCCCGTCGAAGTCGACGCACATCCGGCCTGAGAACTCCATCCAGCCCCAGTCCGCGCTCAGCGTGTCCCCGTGCCGGGTGGCCTTCTGCGGGTAGTGGACCTCCTTGCCGTCAAGGTAGAGGTGCGCCGTGGCGTCGGTGGCGCCCTTCGGCGGGTTGGTCCAGATCGCCGTGACCTTGTCGACGTGGGTCCCGGTGCCCTCGATCCTGATGCAGACCTGCGGGCCGCCCCGGTGTGTGCAGGCACTCGCCGACCGGGTCGCGGCATCTGCGGCCGGCGCGCTGAAAGCGGAGACGGCCAGAACGGCAGCAACTACCGCAACGGCGGAGCGACGCACGAGGAACCTCCTTGCTGATGGATCATCCGGTGACCCGCTAACCGAGGCGTCCCCCTCAAGGTCGTGGGTGAGCGATCCGGTTCACCCGAGTGCCGCCTCAGGAGCAGGCACCGATTCGGACAGCGCCCTGGAACGCGGCGCTGTTCACCCGATCGGGTGACGACACCCTCTTGGACCATCGTGGCCACTACCGTTGACCGGCAGCCGGACTGTCGGCTGCGCCGACCAGGGACAGGAGCGACGGATGGCCCGCGCCGCGGTGGAGATGAACGTTCGCGAGGCCAGGGCGGCCATCGGCGAGGCGGTCAGTGCCAGGATCGTGGAGCTGTTCGAGGCCGACCTCGCCAGAATGCGCGAGAACGGCATGGACGAGATCTACGCCCGGACTTGGCGGGGATCGGATCTTCCCGGCCACAACCCGTCCCGGGTCCCGCCCGTCCCGCGCGCCCTGGTGACCACCGACCTGGCCTACTCCGTCCCGGGCGTCATCTTCACCTGGAAGAGCGAGTACCAGGACGCCCCGTACTTCCGGATCAACACCCCGCAGGGTTGGGTTTCCCGCATCGCCCACCGGGGCCTGGCCGTCATCGCCGGGTCGCCGGTCACCGCCGTGCTGGAGTGGGACGCCGACCATCACCCCACGCGGATTCAGACCGTCGCGCTCTACGGGCATTTCGACAACAGCATCCACGGCTGGCGGGCCTGGTCCTCCGACGTCGTCCGCGGCGTCGACTGGACCGACCCGGCCGGGCCCCGGCTGTTCGCTCCGGAGACAACAGCAGTGTGACCCCCAGCGAATCTCTTCCGGCCGGAGGCGCCGATGAGCGACCAGCACCTGCACACATTCCCGCTCCGCCTCACCACGAGCGCCCAGGACACCGATCCGGCGGACCAGCAAATCGCCGAGCTCCTCGGCGCTGCCTACGAGGGCTGCACCAGCTGCCAGGACGGGCAGCTCACGCTGATCACCACCAGCGCCTCCGCCACCGCCCGCCTGGTGCTCCTGGCGCTGGAGCTCACCGTCCAGCGGCTGGGCCTGGTTCCATCCGAGCTGACGGTCGACGCCGTACCCGGCCGGGCTGCCCTGCCTTTCCGGCGGCTGGCCCGCACCTCACCGGATCCCGCGCAGATGCTGCGCACGTGTGAAGGGCTCCTGCCCGGTCCCCGCCGTGCTGCTGCGAACACCGC
Source organism: Streptomyces sp. NRRL S-350 (assembly GCF_000719705.1). Lineage (GTDB taxonomy): Bacteria > Actinomycetota > Actinomycetes > Streptomycetales > Streptomycetaceae > Kitasatospora. The sequence continues at coordinate 158,329 of NZ_JOHO01000012.1, forward strand.
GATCGACATCGCAGTCGGCTTCGCGGCTGCCTCGCCCGGACGGTGACCCGGAGCAGTCCTTGCCGCCAAGCCGGGCGGACTGCGGACGCACCGCGGGCCCAGGGAGGGTGTGACCGGCCGGTCAGGCCGGTGGCACGGCCTCGCCCGGAAGGCGAACGCCAGCGTGCCGCGCTGCGCTACGCTCTTACCGGCGTTGGTGACCGCCCGACTCCCACCCCATGGCTCCCACGTGGCCACGGCCCGTGGACAAGGTTCTCCGAATCTCACCACCGAACTCCGATGACCTGATCACGAGCATGCTCAGGCGCGGGACGTGGGGCTGCGCCGGAATCGACTGACCATGACTCGCGACCGCGCCCGGAAGATGGCCACCAGGGCCGCCGCCAACGGCAGCTACGCCCGCGCCGCCCGGATCGCCAAGGACACCCCGAACATCCTCACCGAGGACGCTCACCGGAGGATGCTCGGCGCGTTCGGCGCCGCGGGGTGGCCTACCGCATCGGACGGCTTCCCGGAAGGCGGCCAGTGGGACGGGTACCCGGGTCCGCTCTGGTCGATCCTCACCCGGCCCGATCAGGAAATCTGGGACGCCGACCCCGACGATGGCGACCAGGTGGACCTCACCATCGTCCCCGAGTTCACGTTCATCGCACCGCGGATCAGCCTCAACTCCGGCGAGGCGATGGTTCACCGGGTACCGGCCACCACGAGCCCCACCGACCTGGTGACCGAGGTGTCCGCCGCCCTCGCCCAGGCCCGTGAACGGGAGATCGCCAAGCTCACCGACCACGCCGCCTGCACAATCTGCGGCGACCACTACCCCGCACGCCACCTGCTCGCCCCGACCGCCAAGGACGAGCTCACCGTCTGCCCGGCCTGCGTCTTCGACGGTGACCTGCTCGCCCGGGCCCACCCCACACGGCTTGCCTTCGAAATCGACCGCCTCATCGACGAGGACCTCGCCATCCCCGCCGGCTGGTCCGCCGTCGCGGCGCTGCTCGCATCCGCCGGAGGAGAGGCGTTCGCTGCCCACCTCAACGAGGCGGGCGCGATGTACGTCCCGGCCGAGCACTGGTCGGACCCGTCGTTGCTGTGGATCTGGCTCCCGCCCAACTCCCGCCCGGCCGCTCTCGCCAGTCTCGGTCCGGGGGCCAGCCTGAAGGCGGTCGTTGAGGCCGTCGAACGAGCTCACCCCGACCTGCGCGAGCGCTTCCGGGCGACCCTGGCCGAGGATCTCGAAGAAGACCCGGATGCCGATCACGAGGACTACTTGGTCGAGACACTCTGGCCGGCCGTCATCGCCTACGTGGTGACCCTCGGTACCCAGAGCCAGGAGCGCCCTGGGCACCGCCCGCCCTGGCACGTCCTTTCCGACTCGTTCGAACCAGGCACACTGGCCGACCACTTCGCGGAGCTCGGCAGCGGTCTCGACGGCCGCAGTCTCCACGTCACCTTCACCCTGGAGGTCGGCGTGCGCACCGTCGCCGAGGCCCTGGGCTGGACCACGGGTTTCTGAGTCCGGTCGTCGGACGGGCCGGGTCCCGGGTAGTAGGTTCCCGGAGACTCGGCCGACCGAACGTCCGCGGCCAGGAACACCTCCTCCCCGCGGCAGTGCCCTAGAGCAGGTCCATCCAGCAGCCGCACTGGGCCGTGTCAGTGTCGGTCGTGGGCTGCCCGCATCGGTCGCAGGGGATGACGTCGTTCTCGCCAAACCCGGTGGTGCAGACGAGGCAGAGCCAGGCCGCGTCGATCCGAGGCAGGGTCAGCTCGGGGCAGAGGCGATCCACCTCCGCGAAGATCCTGGTGACGGCCGCGTCGCCGCCGCTGCTGAAGGCCGCATTCATAGCCTCGCCGAGCGCCTCGCGCTCCTCCTCCGGCAGCACGCGGTGCAGCTTCGGCATGTTCAGCAAGTCGAGCAGAGCCCCGGCCTCGCACTCGGGGCACTCCGAGAGCGCGGCGTAATCGCCCTTGCGGTGATCGCGGGAAATCGCCGAGGAGTACTCGGAGCTCAGGCCCGGTACGGCCCTGCCTACTGCGATTGCACGCAGGGCCTGCTGGTAGGTCTCGGTGGTGACGAGCATCCGGATGCGGGCGATCCGCTGCAGCTTGCTGTCCGCCATGACGGTCTCTCTTCGGGCACGCCGCCGACCTCGCCGCGCCGGAGAATTGGAAACCGACGTCGATGGAGTTGTGCTGCTGCCGGCGAAGCTGAGCTTCTTCTGCCCGGCGTCCCGGCTGCAGGTCGGTGCCAGGCGCCCGTACGGGCAAGGAACCCGGAGGCCCGCGCTCATGCTAGCGAACTGCAGCCAGCTTCGAGTCGTGCTCGGGGTGCGGGGCCGACGGGCCAGGCCCAGGGTTGGAAGCCCGGTCACCGACTTCCCGGACGGAGCCCAAGATGAGCACGATCGCCTCCTATTTCAAGGCCATGGAAGAGCGCAACGCGGCACTCGCCCAAGCCTCCGGCGCGTACCTGCGCGGCTTGGAGGCCAGCCACGGGTTCTCGAGCCTTTTCACCGGCGCGGCACTCACGGCCTACACCAACCCCGTCATGGAGCAGTACAACGCCAGCCAGGCTCTGCTCGCTTCGCTGCGCTCGCCCACCGCGGGCGCAGCCACAGACTGGGCCAGAGGCCACACGGCCTTCACCCAGCGCCTCGACGTCGCCAAGCAGAGGATCGACCCGAGGCCAGCACCTGACAGCGACGATCAGGAGCAGCCGCTCGTCAGCGTCAACGCCCGGCTGGCCGGACTCGGCGACGAAGACCTCGGACGTCTCCTCGCCTCCGTCACTACCCAGGTCTTCTGCACCCTGTCGGGTGTTCTGCCCGAGCGCAGCGACGAACCCTCCGACCAGACGCTGCGCATCCTCGGGCTCGCCCTGGAGGCCGGCCTCGCTGCCCAGGCCCTGTGGGAGCAGATCACCTCCGACTGAGCAGCGCGACGGCACAGCGTCCAACTCGCTCGGCGACTGGGGCCCTCGCGAAGCGACCGCAGCTCGTCGCGTACCCGGTGTGCTCAGACGGGCAGGGGGTCATCCACCTCGGTCAAGAGGTCGGGCCGGTCGTTGCGGACGTTGTTGACGTCGGTGCTGACGGCCGTGACGGTGAGCTCGGTACCGGAAGGGGTGTGCAGGAGCGCCCGCAGGCTGTCGGGGTCGGTGTGGTCGGGGTCGAGCCAGGCATCGCGGTTGGCCGCGGTGATGGTCAGCGGCATGCGGTCGTGGATGCGGCCGGCGGCGTCCGTGGCCTCGGTGGTGATGATGGTGCAGGTGGTCAGCCAGGCCAGCGGGTCGTCGTCAGGTCGGGTCTTGTCCTTCCAGAACTCGTACAGCCCGGCCATCCCCAGCAGCGCCCCGTCTGCGGGGGCCAGGTAGTACGGCTGCTTGTAGGGCTTGCCGTCCGGACCGGCCGGGGCCTGGCGCCACTCGTAGTAGCCGTCGGCGGGGACGATGCACCGCCGCGCGGCGAAGGCGCGCTTGAAGCTGGGCTTCTCGTGGACGGTCTCGACCCGTGCGTTGATCATCCTCGCGCCGCCGGACGGGTCCTTGGCCCAGGACGGCACGAGTCCCCAGCGCAGCGCCCGGACCTGCCGGGCGATCTCGCCACTCTCCTTGTCCAGGCGCTCGAGCACGGCGAGGACGTCGCGGGTCGGCGCCACGTTCCAGCTCGGCGCGAACCCGTCGTCGGGCACTGCCAGCGTTGCGTCGAACAGCCGGGCCAGGTCCACCGGGCCGGTCGTGGAGACGTACCTACCGCACATAACCCCAGCCTCGCACGCCGTTGGGGGCCGTCTCTGCCCGGCTACCGCGTGTCGGCATCTGCCTCATGCCGAGGCTGGGGTTGTACCACTTCGCTCGGCTTGCCGCTTCTAGGTCGCCCTCCCGGGGGCACCCCAGGGCCGGTTTCAAGATTCTTTCGAACACCCGGCCCAACCGCTGCTTGCCGCGCCCCCAACGGCCGGAGAGGTAGTCGCGCACCGTCCCGAAGCCCCGACCTGCGGTAATGCAGCTTGCACGGATATTCGAACATATGAGCTACTGGGGGTGCCGGAAGGGGAGTCCGGGTGACAACGAGAAGGGGCTGACGACCGGAGGTGATCGAGGTGTTCGCGCACCTCCACTCCGCGTCGGGCTACTCAGTCCGCTACGGCGCCTCCCTCCCGGCTGCGCTGGCCGAGCGGGCCGCCGAGCGCGGTCTCACGGAGCTGGCGTTGACGGACCGGGACACCGTCTCCGGCGTGGTCCGCCACGCGAAGGCGTGCGCCGCCGTGGGGTTGCGGCCGTTGTTCGGTGCGGACCTCGCGGTCGGCTTGGCCGAGCCGCCCGCCGCGGCTGGGCGGCGCCGGTCCCCAGCGCGCGGCGGGGCCTTCGTGGACGAGTCCGCGCCCCGGATCACGGTGCTGGCCCGCGACAAGGCCGGCTGGGCGAACATCTGCGCCTTGGTCAGCGCGGCCTGGGCGGCCCGGGCCGCGCGCGGCGGCCAGCCGGTGGTGCCGCTGGATGTGCTGGCCGGCCACACCGAGGGCCTGACCGTGCTGCTCGGCCCCGGCTCGGAGCCGATGCGGGCGCTGGCGGCCGGCCGCCCGGACCGCGCCACCCAGCTGCTCGCCCCCTGGCGGGAGATGTTCGGTCCGGCGCTGCGCCTGGAAGCCGTTCACCTCGGCCGCCCGGGCACCGGTCCGGGCTCGCTGCGGCTGGCCGCCCGCACGGTGGGCCTTGCGGCAGACCTCGACCTGGAGGCGGTGCTCACCAATGCGGTGCGCTACGCCGACCCCGGCCAGGGTCTGGTGGCGGACGTCCTGGACGCCGCGAGGCTGCTACGCCCGGTGCCGCGCGGCGGCGCTGACGGCGGCGAGCGGTGGCTGAAGCCGCCGGCGGTGATGGCCGAGCTGGCCGGGCAGGTCGCCGAGGCGGCCGGGCAGGGTGCGGGCGGCGCGCAGCGGCTGCTGGCGGTGACCGCCCGCACCGCAGCCGAGTGCCGCCTGGACCCTCACTCCGACCTGGGAATCGGCAAGGTGCACTTCCCGGAGGAGGACCGGCTCGGCCTGGTGCCGGGGTCCTCGCCGCGGGTGCTGCGCGAGCGGTGCGAGGCGCAGATGGTGCGGCTCGGGCTGGACCGGCGCCTGGACGGGCCGGAGCGGCTGCGGGCGGAGCTGGACGTGGTGACGGCGCTCGGCTGGTCCGCGTACCTGCTGACGGTCGCCCAGGTCGTCGAGGACATCAAGGCGCTGGGGATCCGGGTGGCCGCGCGCGGTTCGGCGGCCGGCTCGCTGCTGGTGCACCTGCTGGGCATCTCGGTGGCCAACCCGCTGGACCACCAGCCGCTGCTCATCATGGAGCGGTTCCTGTCCTACCGGCGCAAGAGCCTGCCGGACATCGACGTGGACGTGGAGTCCGAGCGCCGCATCGACTGCTACCGGGCCGTGCTGCAGCGGTTCGGGCCGGAGCGGGTGGCCACCGTCAGCATGCCGGAGACTTACCGGGTGCGGTGGGCGATCCGGGATGCCGGCCTGGCGATGGGCATCGACCCGGCCGAGGTCGACCGCCTGGCCAAGGCGTTCCCGCATATCCGGGCGCGCGAGGTGCGCACCGCGATGGCCGAGCTGCCGGAGCTGCGCCAGGTGGCGGCCCAGGCCGAGCGTTACGGGCGGCTGTGGGACTTGGTGGAGGGCCTGGACGGGCTGCCGCGCGGGATCGCGATGCACCCGTGCGGGGTGCTGCTCTCGGACAGTTCCCTGCTGGCCCGCACGCCGGTGATGCCGACGGCGGGGGAGAGCCTGCCGATGAGCTGCTTCGACAAGGAGGACGTCGAGGACCTCGGGTTGTTGAAGTTGGACATCCTGGGCGTGCGGATGCAGTCGGCGATGGCGCACGCCGTCGCCGAGATCGAGCGCACCACCGGCCGCCGCGTCGACCTGGACGACCGCGAGCAGGTCCCGCTGACCGACGAGGCCGCGATGGAGCTGCTGCGCGAGGGCGAGTCGCTGTTCGTCTTCCAGCTCGAGTCACCCGGGCAGCGGGATTTGCTCGGGCGCTCGCAGCCCCGGGAATTCCAGGATCTGGTGGTGCAGATCGCCCTATTCCGGCCGGGGCCGCTGGCCGCCGACATGGTCAAGCCGTACCTGGCGGCGAAGAACGGCACCCGCCCGCCGGCCTACCCGCACCCGGACCTGGCCGAGGTGCTCTCCCCGTCCCGGGGCGTGCTGGTGTTCAACGAGCAGGTCGCGCAGATGATCGCGATCCTGACGCGCACGGATGTCGCGATGGGGGAGGAGGCCCGGCGCGCGCTCGGCAAGCCGGAGCGGCTGCCCGCGCTGGAGTCCTGGTTCCGCTCCCGCGCGGCGGCGGCCGGATACGACCAGCAGACCATCGACCGGTGCTTCAACTCCCTTGCTGGGATGGCGAATTACGGGTTCGCCGCCGCGCATGCGGTCGCGTTCGCGGTGCCGGTGGCCCAGTCGGCCTGGCTGAAGGCGCACTACCCGGCCCAGTTCTTCGCCGGAGTCCTCGCCGCGGACCCCGGGATGTACCCGCTGCGGGTGGTCCTCACCGACGCCCGCCGCCGGGGCGTGCCGATCCTACCGGTGGACGTCGAGCACTCCGGGGCCAGCTACCGCGCCGAGACACTGCCCGACGGCAGGGTCGGCGTGCGGATCGCGCTCACCTCCGTCAAGGGCATCACCGACGGCGAGGTGGAGCGCATCACCGCGGCCCGGCCGTACCGGTCGGTGGAAGACTTCTGGGAGCGGGCCCGCCCCTCCCTGCCCACCGCCCAGGGCCTGGCCCGGATCGGCGCGCTGAGCTCGGTCCCGGGCGGCGCCCGGCCGCGCCGCGACCTGCTGCTGCTCCTGGACGAGCTCCACGCCCGCCACCGCGCCCGCCCCGTGCCCGACCAGCTGGCGCTGCCCGCCGAACTGGCCGACGGCGCCCCGGCAGCCACCGGCCTGCCAGCGATGACGCCAGCCGACGAGCTCCAGGAGGAGCTGGCCGTGATCGGGATGGACGCCTCCCGCCACCTGATGTCCGACCACCACCCGCTGCTGGCCGAGCTCGGCATCACCCCGGCCACCGGCCTGCGCGAGTGCGAGAACGGAGCCACCGTGCTGGTGGCGGGCGCGAAGACGGCAATCCAGACCCCGCCGCGCGCGCAGAAGGACGGCCGGCGCACCATCTTCCTCACCCTCGACGACGGATCCGGCGGCCAGCTAGTCGACCTCGCCTTCTTCCACGGCCCCGACGCCGAGCGCGCCGCCCACACCCTCTTCCACAGTTGGCTGCTGGTGGTCCGCGGGCAGCTCCAGCGCAGGGGCAAGGCCCTGTCGGTCGTCGGCCACGCCGCCTGGGACCTCACTGACCTCGCCCGCGCCCGCGCCGAAGGCGGCACTGCGGCCGTCCGAGCCCTGCTCGCCGCACCCACCGCCGACCCGGCCGACCACGACACCCCCGACCAGCAGCCCGGCCGTTCCGGTGGCGCCGGCCGCTACTGGCACGCCTCCCCAGGCGCGGCGGGGTGAACACGATGACCCCCAGCAGCAGCAGCGGCACCAGCGCGGTGACGGTCCTTCACCTGCGCTGCCACCGCCCCGCCTTCGACACCTACCGGCAGGTCTTCGCCGTCCTCGCCGACATCACCCCCGTCGTCCAGGCCCTCCCACCCGACAGCGCACTGCTCCAACTCGCGGGCGCGGTGAAGTACTTCGGTAGGGCCCCGGTGGAGCTGGCCGACCTGCTGCAGACCCGCCTCGCCGCCCGCTTCGGCTTGATCACCACCGGCGGCCTCGGCAACAACCGCATGATGGCCACCCTCGCCGCCGACACCGCCCGCCCGGGCACCGTCCAGGCCCTGCCCGACGACCCCACCGCCGCCCGGGCCTTCCTCCACGCCCAGGACGTCCGGCTCCTCCCCGGCATTGGCCTCGCGCTGGAGCGCAAACTGCGCCGGTATGGGATCGACACCATCGGCGAACTCGCCGCCGTCCCCGTGGCCACCGTCCAGCGCATCGCCGGAGCCAGCACCGGCCGCCTCCTCGCTGAACGCGCCCACGGCACCGACCGCCGCACCATTACCCCGGCCGGACCCCCGGCCACCATCACCTCCACCCGCCGCTTCGACCACGACGTCCTCGACCCCGCTGAAGTCCGCCGCGCCCTCCTCGACCTCGCCCTCGACCTCGGCGCCCGGCTGCGCGCCGCCGGGCAGAGCGCCCGCACCGTCGAACTGCAGGTGACCTACGCGGACCGCTCCTCAACCACCAAGTCCAGGACACTGCCAGAGGCGACCGGCCACAGCCCCGTACTGCGTGACGTCCTGTACGCCCTATTCGGCGCGCTGGGGCTGGAGCGGGCTCGGATCCGCGCGGTCACCGCCCGGGCTGGCGGCCTGACCAGCACCAGTGTCGGCGTCCAGGGGGTGCAGCTGACCTTCGACGCGGCCACCGAGGCGGTGCGCACGCTGGAGCCCGTCTTGGACAAGGCCGCCGCCCGTTACGGGATCGGCGCGGTTGCGCCCGCCGTACTGTCCGTGCCGCGAGCTGGACGGAATGCCATCACCGCAGGTCGGAGCGCGCAAAGTGCATGGACGAGGCCAGGAGAGCGGGCATAGAGTGCCACCCCAAGATCCACCCCGAAGGAGTACGCCGTGACGGATGAGACACCTCCCTCCGTGCGGTCCGGCCGGCCGCGCGGCATCCGCACCGGCGAAGACGGCTTGACCGACCGTCAGCGGGCGGTGATCGAGTGCATCCGCGACTCTGTTGAGAGGCGCGGGTACCCGCCGTCGATGCGGGAGATCGGCCAGGCCGTCGGCCTTACCTCGACTTCTTCGGTCGCCCACCAGTTGACAGCTCTGGAGCGTAAGAGCCTGGTCTACAAGGACCCGCACCGGCCGCGGGCCTACTGCCTCTCGAACTACCGCCTCGGCATCACTGGAGTCCCCGAGCCAGCAGCCATCCGTCCCTCCACCTCGTACGTGCCGGTGGTGGGTCGGATCGCCGCTGGCGGGCCGATTCTGGCCGAGCAGACGGTCGAGGACGTCTTCCCCCTGCCCCGTCAGCTGGTGGGGGAGGGCGAGCTGTTCGCGCTCGCCGTGCGCGGCCACAGCATGGTCGAAGCGGCGATCTGCGATGGAGACTGGGTCACTGTCCGCCGCCAGCCGGTGGCCGAGAACGGCGACATCGTGGCCGCAATGATCGACGGCGAGGCCACGGTGAAGCGCCTGAAGCGCGAGGACGGCAAGGTCTGGCTGATGCCGCACAACCCGGACTATCAGCCCATCCCAGGCGACAATGCGACCATCCTGGGCAAGGTCGTCGCGGTTCTCCGCCGCCTCTAGTTCTAGAGGAGAGATTGAGTGACCTCGTAGGGGATGGAGGCCATCTGGGCGCGTTGTCCAGACCTCACATCGCATGTCGCTCCCGCCTGGCCCGGGCCTCCTTCTCAGGGCTTTGGTTACTCTTGGTGACTGTCGCGCCTTGGGAGGCCGCTCTCCGAGGCTTCAGACCCTTAAGAGATCTCCAAACGCCCGCGTCCCTCATTCCGCGGCCTTTCCGCAATGCCACCGGCAGAATTTATAAATAGCTGCTGGCAGTCTCTTCGGGGCAAGTTTTCTGTCGAGAAGCGATTCCGGCGCGCGTCGAGGGCGGCGTCGATCGAGCCATGCGGTCCGAGGCGGCACGGTCGACGGCTTCGGCGGCGCGGTTGGGTCTCGGCAGCGCCACGATGCAGTCCGCTCGGGCCTGCAGTACGTCCGGCCCCAGCCGGCCGCTGCCCACCCGGTCAGCCTTCGGCCAGTCAAGGCTGATGCTGATCCGTGCGCATCACTGTTACTGCCAGCCACAGTGATGCGCAGCGGGAGGCGACCCTCTGCAGCTGAGGTGCACCGCGGAGGGGCCCAGCCTTGCCGTGAGCATGGACAGACACGGCCTACCGGGAGGTTGGCCGCGGCCGGGCGAACCCCGGCGAAGTGCCCCTCATAGTCCTGACATATCAAACGGGATATGTTCGTGCATGCATCCTGCTGGCCTCCAGATGGGGCTTCCTGCGGCCGGGCCGCGGCCATGCAGCACGACATATCAATCCGCACATGGTCCATGCATGCATCAGCGGTGACCTGCGGAAATGCTGCGGTGCCAGACTCCACCGGAGCCTGGCACCGCAGTGAACTGACGAACTGACTGCTCAGCCTCGGACTACTCGGAGAGCCGGACGCTGACCACGTACTGGCCGTTCTGCCGGCCGGGATGCGACCTCCAGGCGGGGAGGTCGCATTTCAGGGGTAGGGATGTCGAGACGCCAGGTGACGAGCTCGGGGTCCTGGAGGACTGCCGCAGCATGCCGGGCACTGGGGTATCGGGCGAACAGGGGATGGATGCGGATCTGGCCTCGACGGCGGATCTCGGGCGGGTCGATGATGCCGCGCTGCGCCAAGCCGGCGAGCGCGCGGCTGATGTTCGGCTGCTGGACGCCCAGCCGCTTAGCCAGTTCCTTCTGGGTGACTTCCACCAGGCCACCGTATTCCTGCCTGGAGAAAAGAATGTCCAGAATATCCCGCTCGGTGCCATTCAGTTTGGCGTTCGGCAGGTACTCAAACGTCAGGGAGTTGACCCAGAACTCTTCCTGGGGGATCTGAGGGAGTTGCTCAGCGGGTGAGCTCATCAGGCCGCCTTCTTCCCGGGAATTTTGATGACCTTCGTCGCCATTACGGTTTTGCCGATCTTCGCAATGACTCTTGCGGAGTGGTCGGAGCCCCAACCGAATGCCCATGTCGGATTCACTTGGTACGTTCCTCGCGCAACCTTCCACACGAAGTTCTTGCGGTCCAGCTTAACAATGGCCCGCGAGACCGTGGTCTGGTTGCACCGCAGGGTCGCGGCGAGCTGCGCCTGGGTGCCCTTCCAGACACCGTCCTTATCGACGTCTGCAGTCATGTTGTCGAGGACCGCGCGCTCCTTGTTCGAGAACTCGAACAGATGGATGTTCCGCAGCAGCTCCTTGTCGATGCCTGCCCAGCTGCCGCCATGGGTGGTGGCTGGCGCGTGCTTCTTGGGCTTGGTGTCAGCGATCAGCGTGAAGCCGATCCCTGGGTTGGCGTCATGCAGCCTCTGCAGGCTGTCACCAAGGATCTCTTCCAGCCCGTTAGTAACCTTCTGAGCTGGGGTCTTGCGGCGCCGGCCAGGCGTGGACTCCGTCACCGGCCGTCCTCTCTGTGGTCCTCCAGAACGGCTGAGAACATATCAGACGGCATATGAAAAGGCCTGCAAGTTGGCTTCGCCGCGCCGTGTCGCCCACCTTGGCGCGGCGAAGCCCACCCTGTCCGAGGCCGTCAGGCTGCCTCACCATTCAGTCCGCGTCCGACCTTCGATCTATGCGGGTATGCGATGCATGCAGCTCCGCCCCGCGGTGACCCAGTCCATGCATCCCTGAGTGCATATAACTTTCGCGTTTTCGCAGGTCACAGGCGTGCGCCCATCTTCTAAAGAAGAGCAACCACCCAGCTACCGGGCCTCGCGCGCGCGAGGCCCGCCACCCAGCCAGCGCCCCCCTGGGTGGGGTGGCGGTGGTGGTGGGGGTGGTCGGTTGTCGGCGGCTGTGGCCGGTGGTGGTTGTTTGGGTGTGTGTGGGTGAACTTCGGT
>NZ_JOHO01000013.1 GCF_000719705.1 Streptomyces sp. NRRL S-350
CTTGACACGTTAGTGCCTAGGCACTAACTTTGTCCATGTCGGGCCGCACAAGAGCAGCCCACCGACAAGGGAGACAAGCAGTGACGTACTCCAAGCCCCGCAAGGTCACACCCCGCAAGACGGCCGCCCCCGCCCCCCAGGCGGGCAGCAAGGCCGGACGCGGGCTCGCCGCCGTCGCGCTGATCGGCGCGGTCGGCGGAGCGGCCCTGATCGGGCGCTACACCGCCCACTCGGCGGGTACCAACGCGAGCCTCCCCGCCGCAGCCGGGACCACCCCGGCCAGCACCCCGGCCAGCACCATCCCCGCCTGGCCGTCCGAGTTCCCGACCGCCCCCAGCGGCCTGGATCTCACCCCCCAGCCCGCGATGTCCCCGGCAGCGACCCTGCCGACCATCGCGACGCTGACCGGCAACGCGACGACCCCGAACCTCGCCACGCTGCCGACCGCCCCCCAGTTCAGCGCCCAGGCGCCGTACACGGTCGCAATGCCGACCGTCACGGTGACCGCGACGGTCACAACGACCGCAACGGTCACGGCGACCGCGACCGTCACGATCGCGGCCCCGTTCCCGAGCGTCACGAACAGCCCGACCGCCCAGGACAGCCCGAGCGCACCCAGCACCCCGGCACCCGGCACCCCGTCGAGCACCCCGTCCCACCCGGGACCCATCGGGGGCTAACACCCAACCAGCTGACCCCCGCCCGGATCGGGCGGGGGTCAGCCCTTTTGCGTTTCCCTGGGAAACACCCCCTCTCATGTCACGGGCCGCCAGGGGGCCGCCAGCGAGCGCCCATGAACACTCACGCATTGCCCGTACCGAGCACACCCCCAGAGCTCTGGCGACGCCCCCTCGGGCTGCCTCGCTGCGCCGTCGCTCCGAGACGCACGCGCCCGCCAGCCGGCCCACTTCGAAGACCCAGTTCGGCAAGTTTCTTCCTTGACGACTTAGTGCCTAGGCGCTAACTTTGTCCATGTCGGGCCGCACAAGAGCAGCCCACCGAGTGAGAACGGACCAGCCCAATGCAGCTGATGCGCCACTTCAAGCCGTACGAGACCGTCGCCCTCCGCACCTACGGCCAGCACTCCCGGCCCGTCGTCGCCCCCGGCACCGTCGGCCGCGTCGTCGAGACCGACACCCGCCTCGGGCTGGTCGCGATCACCTGGACCGGCGGGATCGAGGACGTCATCTCCTTCAACGACGGCGACATGATCCGCCTCGCCTGACACCCCGGCCGCCCCGCCCGACCGGGCGGGGCGGTCCCCACCGCCCGGGCCGCACAAGAGCAGCCCACCAACACCGAGAGAAGGACACACCGTGCCTGCCGAACTGACCGCCACCCTGTTCATCAACATCACCGACTCCCGGTGCGGGAACTGCCGCAAGCCGACCATGCCGAGCGACACCCACCACCGCGACATCTCGGGCTGGAACCGCCGCCCGGGCGGCGGCTGCGGGGCCCGATTCATCAACACTGCCTCGGACTACGCGCTCGTTCCCGCCGAACGCCTGCGGGAGATGCGCCCCGACCTGCCCGTCCGCAACGACCGGTAGCCGCTCTGCTGTGCCCCGCCCAGACCGGGCGGGGCACAGCCCCACCCCTCTGGAGACTCGAATGATCAAGAAACGGACTGCCGTCCTGATCCTGCTGACCGTGACCGCCAGCGTGTGGCTCGGCGCGAACACCTCCTACTACGACGCCCCCGGGAACGCTGGCATCGCCATCGGCCCGAGCGAGTCATGCCAGCTCGGCTACGAGTGGCGCGGCACTCCTGGCTTCTTCGCCTACTGCTGACAGCCGCCCCGGCGACCCGAACCCGCCGGGGCCCAGCCCCGCCTCCCCGGGCTGCACCGAGCAGCTCACCGCCCCGCAAGGACGACACGATGACCAACCCCACGCCAGAGCTGGACCTCCCCGTGGTGCGCTCCCTCGCCAACCTGCTGGCCGCCCTGATCCGCAACTACCGCAACGACCCCGAGATGACCGCCAACGTCGAATACCTGGAAGGCGTGGAGACCGAGCTGCAGAGCTTCCTGCGCAACCCCACAGACCCGGAGCAGCGCGAGCGGATGATCGCCGTCCTGGACGAGGTCACCCGCTTCACCGGGCAGTAGCCCGCCCGGCTGCGCCCCGGCTACCCGAACCGGCCGGGACGCAGCCGGCCCGGGGTGAGCCGCCCTTCGAACCGTCGCGCTGCGAGCGCTTCACCCGAGAGAGAGGGACCTGATGTCCACCAAAGCCGAGCGTGCCGCACTCACTGAACTCCTCGTGGAGGAGTGGCACGACTACGCCGAGATCCTGCGCGAGCGCGGCGAGACCTGGGACACCATCAACTACCGGGAATGGTCCGACGGCATGTACATCACCAGTGCGCGCGTGAACGTCCTCCTCAAGGCGGCGAAGATCATCGGCCTGCGCATCGACTACGCCGCCATCGACCGGCTCTACCGGGCGCAGCGCGATGCCCGGGCGCGGGCCCGACGAGACGAGCTGTTGGCCGACCAGAGCGGCTCCTGAGCCGATCGGCGCACGGGCACGATCTGCCGCTGCGGTCCGGCGACCCGAACCCGCCGGGGCGCAGCGGCCCGGCCCGGTGTCTGCCCCGTGCGGGCTGCGCCGCGGCGACACGGGAGCGCTGCGGCCCATCTGTTCAGCAAGTTTTTTGCTTGACACATCAGTGCCTAGGCACTAACTTTGTCCATGTCGAGCTGCGCACGACGGCAGAACCGACGGCCAATCAGCCGCTGGCAACGAGAGAGGGACAACCGCGGTGGTGCACTACATGAACCTTGTCGAGCCCATCCCCGAGGACAACACCGGGCTCCGGGAAGCGGTGGCGGCCCACGACGCTGCCCTCGCCGCCCGAGACGCCATGACGGTGCGCACCGGCACACCGGAGACGATCGCGGCGCACCGGCGAGTGAACGCCACCCGCGCCGCAGTCCGCGCCGCCAACACCACCTCCTTCGAACTCAACAGGTGGCAGATGGCCGCCTACCGCCGGGCCATGCTGCGCCTGGGCATGACCGTCGCCAACAGCTGTCCCGAGTTCCCCGCACTCCCGGCCGGCACCACCCCGGGCGATCTCGACGTCGCCGCCCACCCGGACCGGTACGAGGACCGCGAGCCGAAGCCGGAAGTCATCGCCTACAACGAGGCGCGGAAGAAGGCCCTGGCCTGGCACACAGATCCGCCGCGCGCCATCGAGGCCCACAAGTTCGCGACAGCCCACCAAGGCTGGCTCATCACCCCCGCTGAGATCTTCGCCGCCCTGACCGTCTACCGACGCGGGCACTCCGCGAAGGAGGTCATCGACATCCTCCACGCCGCCGACGTCAGCGACCTCGACCTGTGGAACCGCTGGATCGACTTCATGACCCGGGCGCAGCACCAGGGCGGCTTCAGCGTCTGGTGACCGCTCACCCTGCTGGGCTCCCGGCGACCCGAACCCGCCCGGGGCCCAGCTGACCCCCTCCGAACCGAAGGACCAACCCTGTGATGTACGAGACGAACGACCCCCCGGCGCCGGCGACCGAGCGGCCCGAGCCTGCGCCGCTGCCCTTCCAGCCCAACGGGGTGGTCTTCACCCCCTTACCCCGCGCAGCACTGCGCCTGTGGCGCGCCACCGCCGTCGGCCTGGCGATACCGGTATGCACCGTCGGCACGGCCACGGCACTCATCGTTCCCCAGGTCTGGTCGCACGGCCCTTCCTGGCTGGTCTGGCCGGTCTGGCTGGGCTGGGCGGTGGCCGCACTCGGCGCCGTGCGCTGCGCCGTCCGCTGGTGGCGCCTTCGGGCGCGGTGGGAGTTCGCCGGCTACGCCCTGACCGAAGACCGGCTGTGGGTGCGCGGCGGCCTGTGGCACCGCGGCCTGTACGAGTTGGCGTATGGGCGGATCCAGACGATCGAGGTCGAGTCCGGTCCGCTGCAACGGCGCTTCGGCCTGGCCTCCGTTCGCGTCACGACCGGCGCGTACCACCAGCTGAGCGTGCACGATGTGCAGGCCGACGACGCGGAGCGCATTCGCGAGGTGCTGTCCGTCGTCGCGCGCGAGCACCAGGTCGCCCTGTGAGCGGGGACAAGGAGACCGTCCTCGAGGGGCACCTGCACCCCGTCACCCCGTGGCGGCGCACCTGGGCTGTGGCCTGCGGCGTGGTCGGGTTCCTCTTCCGCGATCTGCAGGAGTGGGTCCACTCCGCCCGGACCTGGCCAGCGTGGGTGACGGTGTCCCTTGCGACCGCGGCAACGCTGGCCGCAGGCGGTTACGGCTACGCATCCTGGCGGTCCACGTCCTGGCGCCTGGAGGCGGACGCGTTGCACGTGCGCACAGGGATCCTCTGGCGCCGCCGGCATCGCTTCGAGCTGGCCCACCTTCAGGAAGCAGACGTGACCCGCCCGTTCCTGGGACGGCTGATCGGCGTGTGCTCGCTTCGCCTATCGGTGTCGGGCCAAAGCGCCCGGTTGAGTTACCTATCCGAGGAACAGGCCGGAGCGCTGCGTGAGGCACTGCACGAGCGGATGGCTGTCGACGGCGCGGCCCCGGCGCCGCCAAGGCCCGAGCGGTTCCCCCACGATGCTGCCACGGGGGCAGAGCCAGTGGTGACCGTCGCGCCCCGGACGCTGGCTCTGGCGCTGCTGCTGGAGGTCCACACGCTGCTCCGCGCTGCGGTGACGTTGGGCACGGGTCTCGTGCCGTACCTGCTGTCCAGCGAGCCGCTGACCTTGCTGTCGGTGCTCGGTGCCGCGGGCGCGGCATGGCGGATGACCGGCTCACGGTGGGCACGCTGGCACGGATGGACCCTGCGGGCGCTGCCCGGCGGCTACCGGGTCGACTACGGGCTGTTCGACCGGCAACAGCAGACCCTGCGGCACGGCCGCACACACGCCGTCCTGCTGACACAGCCCGTTCTGTGGCGCAGCCGCGACTGGGTGCAGGTCCACCTGGCCACCGCCGGGCATCACCGACCGATGCTCCTCGCGCCGGTGGCCACCCGAGACCAGGCCGATCAGCTGATCAGGCACCTGTATGGGCCAGACGGGCTCGAGGCGACCCGGATGCGGATCCCCGCGCCCAAGCGGGCACGCTACGCCGCCGTCCTCAGCCACACGCTGTCCTGCGTCGCACGCCACGGGTACTTCACCGTCTGGCGCGGGCTCTTCCTGCGCAACGTCGTCCATCTGTGCCCTGTGGCGAAGGTGCAGTACACCGGCCTATCTCAGGGGCCGTGGCAGCGTCGCCTGGGCCTGGCGACCGTCCACGCCGGGCTGGCCGGCGGGCCGCACCTGGCGGCCCGTCACCGCGATACCGGCGAGGCCGTGAACGTCGTCGCGTACCTGCGTACGGTCGACGGACAGCATCGGCTCCTTCCCGAGCAGGCTGCTGCCCCCAGCCAGCTGCCCGAAGCAAGCGTCTGAGCGGCCGCGGGAGCGCGGCCTGTGGCAGGTTGCCGGACTGCTCGGCCGGGCAGTGGTGTCAAGAATAAACTTTGACAAGCAAGCCCCTAGGCACTAACGTTGTCCATGTCGGACCGCACTCCGATCACCACCCCCGTTCCCCCGGCCCCCGACAGGGGAACGGCCCATCAAGCCGCCGCCCCCGGCACCCCCCTCCGGGGGCGGCACCTGTTTCCCCGAGAAACACTCCCGCACCGGAACCACCCCGAGAGGACCCCATGGC
This sequence comes from Streptomyces sp. NRRL S-350, assembly GCF_000719705.1. Classification (GTDB taxonomy): domain Bacteria; phylum Actinomycetota; class Actinomycetes; order Streptomycetales; family Streptomycetaceae; genus Kitasatospora. Next base: position 5,677 of record NZ_JOHO01000013.1, read on the forward strand.
CACGACCATCGCGTTCAACGAGGTCATCACCTACGTCACGAACAACTCCACGGCGGCCGATCTCGACCGCTTCGACGACAACGCCGAGAAGCGACGCAAGCAGCTGCGCTCCGACCGGGAAGCCAGCATCACGGCCGGACAATCGGTCCGCCTCGGCGGCCTGAAGGACTTCACGCTGAACGGACTGCGCGGCACCGTCGCCAGCATCGACAAGCGCGCCAGGGGCAAGGCCAAGGCCAGCATCCGCCTCGACGCCGAGAGCACGACCCGGTACCGCAGCGAGCACTACCTTGCCACCGACGACGCCGAGTACACCCTGCCCGGCATCCCCCTCGCGTGCGTCTACCCCATCTGACACCTACCCCGCACCAGGAACCCGCGCCGCGACAGGCGCAGCACACGAAAAGGGAACAACCGAGTTGAACGTCACCGCCGAGACCGTGCGCGACTACCTGGCCCATGAGGCCAGCGAGGATGAACTGGACCGATACCTGGAGGTAGCCCGAGAGCGCCGGAGCCTGCTGGTGACAGCCGGAATGGCTGCGATCCAGGAAGGCGTCGGGGTCGCCCTCGGCAAGATGCGCCCGAGCTACCTGACGGGACTGACGGGAACCGTCAACCACGTTGAGTGGGCCGGAAGGCGTCTCGCCACCATCCAGTTCGATGAGAAGTCGACTGCCGTGCTCCGGGCGAACGGGCGGGCACCCGAGGGGGTCACCCGCCACTACCTGACGGGGATACCCGTCAGCGCCTGCCTCCCGCGCTGACAGCAGGACCGCCCGCTGCGAGAGCAGGCAGTGGGTGACGCCGAGCACGGCGACCACACCAGCTGGGGCCCGGTCACCCGAACCGACCGGGCCCCAGCGAACCCGCACCACCTTGCCCACCCGCCTCGACTGGACACCCGGAGCCCAGCATGACCACAACGACCTTCGAAGGTGAAAAGCGCTCCTTCACGTACCGCACCAACGACGCCAGCCCCATCACGGACTCGGAAGGCCGGGACCGCACACCGCGCGCGGTCCGGATCGGGCAGTGGACGGTAGTCACCGAGTGGTGCGGCAACAACGGCAGAGAGCCGGTGGTGATCCACGCCGTGGGCGACACCGCGGCGGCCGGCCGGGAGGACGCCGCGAGCCAGCTCAGGGAGATGTACGACGACCGCCAGGAGCTCAACATCGGCCACGGCGATGACGGTGACGCCTACATCGTCGCGATGTTCCCCGGCCACCACGCGGCGATCCAGTGGTGACGACACAGCGCCCGCTTCCTCTCCTTCCGCCGCCCGGGACCGTCCGGTTCTGGGTGTACGTCTACCCGGCCGACGAGGACCCGGAATGGGCGAAGCTCCTGGATAAGCGCATCGTCCGGGATCTGAAGACCGCCGAGGAGTTCGAGGAACTTGTCGGCCGGGTCATCGAAGGCAGGGTGGTCGGCCTGGTGGAGATCGCCGCCGAGATGCCCGACCAGCCAGCGCCCGGGCTGATCAAGAGCTGGACGGCCGACGGGACAGCGCAGTAACAACGCATCCCCAACCCGGGGCGACTCCGGCCGCCCTTCGCACCTTCAGGGAGGACCCATGGGCAACAGCAGCAGGCCGGGCACGATCGTCGTGCGCGAGACCGACCAGATCGGCTCCCTCCTCGCCGGCCTGGCCGCCGACGTCACCTTCGACCACGTCCGCCAGGAGCTGGACTACGGCCCGCCCGGCATCGGCCACCTTCCGCCGCTTCCTACGCGCCGACCCCGGGGCCGGGCGATCACCGACTGGTCGATCGCCTCCGTCGTCCTCACCGACGCACCCACCTACTCCACCGCTCTGCTCTTCCCCGCACCGCGCTAACGCGTTCCGGTCACAGCGCCGTCCGCCCGGTGACATGCTGGCTCCCATGCTGACGATCGCTCAAGAGCTCTGGGTCGAGGCGCACCACTCCATCCCCGACCTCCCCATCTGGCACCACTGCCACAAACACCACGGACACCATTGGACGATCAGGCTCGAGGTCGTCGGGGCCGAGGGAGAGCTGCAGGCGGCGGACGCCGAGCAGCTGGCCGCCGTGGCGAAGCTCCTGGAGAGTCACGAGGGGCCGATCAGGATGCGCACCCTCAACGACATCACCGACCCGCCCACGCGCACCCCCGACAACGCGTGGCTCGCCGCCTGGCTCCACACCTGGGTCAGCGGTCATCTCCGCGTCGGCCTCGCTGAACACCTGCGGGTCACCGTCACCGCAGACGGGTACACGGCGGTCCACCAGGGCGAGCTGGCGGTACAGGAGGGCGACGCCCGGCCCGCCATCATCCCCTCCCCCTGACAGACGCTCAGCCGCGGGTGACAGGCGCCTCCTCGGCCTCCTCGGCCTCTTCGCGCCGATCGGTGTAAGCGGGGGAGGAGAGCGAGGCCCGGACGGGTCAGACGGGCCTTCGGTGTTCGGCGTCAGCAGGTCAGCAGGCCGCGTACAGCGGCAGCGGGGGGAGCCGGAACGGGGCGGGAAACACGATCGGACACCAGGCTGTGGTCCCGTCCGGTTGTGGGAAGCCCCAGTGACGGCCTCGGGATATCAAACACCTGCGCTCATTGTCCCGGCAGGCGTAACCAGAGGGGGCGCCCACTTCGGCTACAGGTCGGCCGGCGTCAGATCGGCCCTGAGTCGGATCGCTCGCGGCCGATGGCGGTACCTGGAGAATTCGGTGGGCGCCGCCTGGTCTGCCTCGATCTCAATGACGACCGTCGGCTCGATTGGCAGGTAGGCGATCGGTGGAGCACCCGGCAGGCCGCCGACCGTTCCGGGCAGCTCGGCGAGCGGGCCGGCGGGGCGCAGCAGCGGCGCGACCTCCCCCCGCAGCTCCGTAGGGATCGGCAGGGTGACGCCGACCGTGCGGAGCCTGCCTCGTATCGGCTGAGCGAGAACGAAGGCCTGCTGGGCGGCGGCTGCCTGGGTCACTCCGACGATCACTGCTTCGACGGTGTGTGTGCGCCTCCACTTCTGCCAAGCGGACCTGCGGCCTTCCCGGTACGGCAGGTCTGGCTTCACCACGAGACCTTCAATGCCACCGCCCAGGCCGCCGACCCAGCTCAGCGCCTCGGCGCGGTCCGCGGTCGCCGGCACCGGACGGATCGGCGCCGGCGCATCGGCGAGGAGCCGTTCGACCTCGGCGCGGCGTTCGAGGTACCGCCTGCCACGCCAGTCGGTGTCGCCCACGGCCAGCAGGTCGAAGACCGCGTACTGGACGATGAAGTCCTCCCCGCGCCGGGGCCCGCGGCCCCTGGTCTGCAGCTTGGAGAAGACCAAGTTCGCGTCGGCGTCGAGCGCGATGATCTCGCCGTCGAGGACTGCCTCGGGCAGCTGGGACAGGGCGCTGGCGATGTCGGAGAACGCCGTGGTCAGGTCGGTCCCTCTGCGTGACCAGATCCGCGAATCGGGTCCCGTCAGGGCAGAACCTCTCCACCCGTCGAGCTTCCCCTCCCAGAGGCCGGTGGTGGCTACGGGCAGCTCGGCGACGGGCATGGCGAGGGCCAACGGCGGCGGAAGGGCGAACGGGGCCATGCTTACGCAAACGCACTGGTCAGGGCCACTATTGCCTGACGGTAGTTCAGCCTCCGCCAGAGTCGAAAAGCCGTTCGATACGAGTCCTGGCTACATACCACGCAGTCTCTCCGGTGGTGGGCAGCTCGGCGGCCGGCCCGCCAGGCGCAGAATCGGCCGGTGACGGGACAGGCGATGCCTGGCGTCGCTGCGGCTACGCATCGTCGTCGGGTACGTAGCCCGCGGGGAAGTCATCGGCCCCGGGCATGTCGCGGAGCCACATTGTGGTCGGTGAGGGGCGGCCGAGGGGCACCGGGGCGATCAGCGGCCGCTCCGGCGTCGCGGCCCGGTAGCCGAGGGGGCCGAGGACACCCTGCCAGGCCACGGCGGCCATCGGGAGGGTGTGGGGCATGGACGGCACGGTAGGGCCGTCAACACGGTGGGCTGGCGGTACACGCCGGGGTGACAGATTCGTGTGACCGCACCTTTCCCCGCCCGGCCGTGCGCTATGGTGCTGCCTGGTCGACCGCTGCGGGAGGCCAGGGCTCAGCTTGTCCGGCCCCGTGATCCGGACGAGCGGTGAGGCCCCCACCACGCTCAGCGGGATCTGCAGCCACCACACACCTCCTGGTTCGCCCTCGCAGTGCTGGCGCGCCCGGGTCACGGGACCGGTGCGCGCGGAGGGATGGACCCCGTGGGTGAGAAGAACCGCGCGTTGAAGGCAGCCGTACGGCAGCGGATGGCCGAGACCGGCGAGCCGTACCGGGCCGCAATCGAGGCGGTGAAGGCGGAGCACCAGGACGGGGCGAACGACACCCTGTTCGTCGTGGACTACCCGAAGCCGCAGCTGGCCGGGGCCGCCCCCTGCCCCGACTGCCACGCCTCCGGCCTCGGCCCCAACCGGTACGAGCAGCGGACGGACAGCGGCATCGTCCTCGTCCTCGACACCGCTTGCCCCACCTGCCTCGGCTGCGGCCGCGCCGAGCACGAGAGCCGCTGCCTGCCCGGCGACCACGCCACCGACGACCTGGACGAGATCTCCGATTATCAGGAGCTCCTGGACTACGACGCGGAGCAGCGCGGGGAGGAGCCGGAAGAGCGCTGCTTCTCCTGCCAAGGCCGACGCTTCTGGTGGTCGCAGGCGGTGGACGGGGAAGCCGCGGAGCAGGGTCTGACGGAGCTGCAGAAGCTGGTCAAGGCACGCGGGCTGGAGATGGACCAAGTGCAGGCCGCCGGGGCCTGGGGCGAGCTGGACGACCTCCTCGGCGAGGGAGCGCAGCGGCTCTTCCACCAGGGCCTGGAGCACGTGCGGATGCCCTGCGGCTGCACAGAAGGCGAAGGCCGGCGGCTGACCCGGGCCGAGTTCGAGGCCGAACAGGACGCGGCCGAGGTGGTGCCCGCGCCCCGGGACGGCGGCGCGGCCGGGGACGGGGTGCACGAGGTGGAGGTCGGCGACCGGCTGTTCCGCTTCACCGGCTGCCCGGCCGCCATCACCTCCTTCGGTCCCCCGCAGGGCGGGGACGAGGAGGAGCCGGGGAACATCGTGATGCGCGAGCGCCCCGACGAGCCGGGTGTCCTCGACGGCTTCGCGCGGGAGGGGCGGCCCGGCCGGGTCGTCACCTACCGCTGGGTCGCGTCCGGGACGGCGGAGGGTGTCCTGCCGCAGGTCCTCGGCGCACTCACCGGCCGCTGGGTGGAGCAAGTCGGCGACGTCGAGGGCCTGTACCAGGCCGCGCCGGAGCCGGAGCCGGTGGATCGGCAGGTACGGGAGAAGCGGTACGAGGGCGGCCCGTTCGACGGCCGCCGGACCGAGGAGTCGTTGGCGTTCGTGGTGGGGCAGCAGGAGATGCCGACGAACGGCGGCGGCATCATCGGCGCCTGGCACGGCGCATGGCCGCCGGACGACCAGCCCCGGTACATGCCGGTGCAGGACAGCCCCCGGTCGCTGCGCATGGTCTGGGCCACCCCGTCCGAACCGGGGGCACCGAGGGCGTACGAGCGGCCGGAGCCGCTGGACGACTTCGGCGACCACGACTGAGCGGGGGTCAGGCCATGGAAGACCTCGAGTACAGGTTCCCCAAGCAGTGGGCTGGCCCGTTGAGCCTGTGCGAGTACCACGCACCCTTCTTCACCGAGGCGGAGATGGAGGCGGTCAGGGAGTTCCACGCCGCCTACCCCCTCGCCCTCGCCTACAACGAACCACCCGACCTCGACGCGGACGACCCGGCGGCCGCGCTGCGCGAGCACGCCGCCTTCCTCGGCCGCTGGCACACCGACCTGTCCGCCCTCCTCCTCGACCCCCGCCTCGCCCGCCCGCACGATCCGCAGGGCCCGGGGGCGCAGCCGAGGTACACCGAGGCCGTGACCCGGCTCCTCACCATGCTCGGCGGCAACTACCACCTTCAGCGGCAGTACTTCGAGGACTGCACCACCCGCTGGGCCCTCGGCCTGCGGGAGGAGGGTGCGTACCCGCCGCTCACCCGGAGGGTCGACCTCGTCGGCCGGACCCTCACGGCCCTGGACTGAGAGGGGCGACCTGATGAGCTTCGAACTCTCCGAGGGAGTGCCGGCCTGCTCCGCGCTGGTGCGCACCGCCGCGCCGGACCCGGACGGCGACGGCCTGGTGCCGATCCTCGCCATGGTGGTGGAGCCGGAGGTGTCGGGGGTGGCGGTGGGGGTGTTTGCCGCCCGGCACGCCTTCGCCCCCAACGGCACCGTCGCCCGCGCCGCCGACTCCCGCGTTCGCTGGCGGGTGGAGAGGGACGGCCGGGTGGTGTTCTCCCTGCTCGCCGCCGACAAGCGGTTCTCGCGGATCGTGATGCACCCCGGCCCCGGCCTCGACGTCTGGATCGCCCTCGCCCGCGCCCGGGGCGGCACCGTCGCCCTGGCCCTCATCCCCGGCCTGCACTCGCACGCCCTGCCGGACATCGCCCGCGCCCTCGGCTCGGCCGATCCGTCGGCGTACTGGCAGGTGAGCGCCGGCCTCCTCCAGAGCTGAGCCGGGGGAGGCCGGGGGTCGTGGTGACGACCCCCGACCTCCGCTGTTCTGGCACTGGGTCAGCCGCGGTCGCCGAACTCCTCCGGGTGCGCGGCCATGTACTGCTCATGGGCCTTGTCCGACAGGACCTGCTGCCGCTTGCGCCCGGCCATGATCTTCTTCGCCGCCGCCGACGCGGCCGCCCGCTCCTCCTTCACCAGCTTCTCCCAGGTGTTGAGGCGGATGGAGAGGCGGGAGGAGACGTCGTAGTCGGAGGTGCCGCCCATGGGGCCGCCCCGGAAGGGGGCGTCGAGGTGGTCGGGGCAGGTGTTCAGGTACTCGCTGCCGCCGATCGCCGTGCTGTCGCACTCCGAGCACAGCTGCTGGCTCTCCCCGAACGGGGTGAGGAGGAAGCGCAGCGGCACGATCCCCTCGTCCACCCGCACCGTGAGCTCGTAGACGAGGGTGTCGTGGGTCTTGAACTGCGGCTGCCCGGCCTTCTCCACCACCACCCGCCCGGACCGGTACTTCTCCTCCGGTGTGGCACGTTGGTGGAGGTCGAGGAGGAGGGCGTGGTGGGCGGCCCGAACTCCACCTCCCGCCCCGGCTCGCTCTCCACCTGGAGCATCACCCGGCGGGTGGGGATGTGGCCGGAGGTGTGGCGGAGGCGGAGGTCGTACAGCTGGATGCAGGCCGGTGCTTGATCGCCAGTGGAGGCGGGGCCCACCCCGGGGGTCGGTGTCGTCACCCGGGTCAGCGTAGGGGTTCGTGCACCCGCCCGTACCACGCTTGTCCCCGTCCTGGCGGTGACTGGGCCAGCCGCAGCGTACGGTCGGCTGTTGACCGGTGTGGGCTCGCTGCCGGTACGCTTCTGCCCGGGGCGGGTCCGTTCGGTTCGGGACAGACTCGCCCCTTCGGCTGCCTGGACCTTGCCGACAGAGCGGCCAACTGTTTCCCAGGGAAACACCTGTCGCCAGCGGCGCACAGCAGGCTGCCCGTTCCGATCGCCTGGCTGGGCTCGGCCCGAGCGTGCGTGCCGTCCACCATCAGTACCCCTCCGGGGGTGAGTCCCAGCCCGCGACTTCCGGCGCGGGAGTTGCGGGCTGGGAGGACCTGCCCGACCAGTCCAACACCCGGCTTGGGTTCGCCCTCGAGCAGAACACGGCTGTGCTGGAAAGCGGACTACTCCCGCTGTCCTGACGCGGCACCATGGCCGGGTGGGTAGCAGTCGGGCGCCCCTCTGAGATCCCCGTTGGCTTCACCAGGGATACGAGCCCTGACGGTGGTGAACAGTCCGCGCTGAGGCCGCGCGTGCTGGTACGCTCCGGTCGTTGTTCGGGCTGTCACGCCGGCCCAGGGGCGATGGCGACGCCGTCCCCCTCGTAGAAGGTGCTCCGCGCCGCGCTGTGTCCACACCCGCGCCCTTGGAGCATCATGCCCGACAACCACGCCCGTAAGAAGGCCGTCCGCGCCCAGCAGGCCGAGACCGGCGGCAGCTACCGCCAGGCGGCCCTTGCCGTGAGCCGCGCCCTGGCCGCCGCCCTCACCTGGCCTAACCACGACGACGGATCCGGCTGGGGCCACAACTGCCGCATCGGTGACTGCCCCGACTGCGCCCACGGGCGACTCCGCGCCGAACAGCAGCGCGCGGCCTACGACGCTGAGCTCGCCGTGTACGAATGCCCAGGTCCCGCCACCTGCTCCATGGGTGAGTGCCCCGAGGGCTGCAACGACGAAGTCGGGCTGTCCATGTGCCGAGTGTGCTGGGCCGTCGACCTGCTCTGGGACGGCCCCTGCCCCCACTGCCACGCTCCCCGGTGACCAGACCACTGTCGCCGCCAGCCCCAACCCGGACCGCTGGTCGGGCAGGCAGGACACCACCTGAGGCCCTGGCCGGCTGAGGACGGGGGCGCGTTCCTGGGAGGGCGCGCCCCCGGGCCAGCTCCGTACGCGGCCTTCGGCCTTGCCTTTCGCCGACACCGCTACACTCCCGCAGAGTGGAGCGGGTGCGGGAAAGCACACCCCCCGGGCAATAGCTACTTCGGGGCCTTCTTGCCGGTCTCCGCCCAGTCGTAGGTTCGCCGACATGACGACCAACCACACCGGCACCGGCGATCAGCCGCGCATCCGGATCACCCTCGCGTTCTTCAAGGACTTCCCGACCGTCGCGGGGCTACTGCGGGAGACCGGTGCGCGCCGTGTCGGCTCCCGCGAGTTCGTGCTGGAGGAGCCGATGGCCCTTCCGCAGGTGGCCGCGCTGATCGAGCTGCAGCAGCACAGCCGCCGCCAGGACAGCAACCCGGTCACGGTGACCATCGAGCCCAAGCCGAGCGAGCACCGGTTCTACGAGCAGCAGGACGAACTGGACGCCTGGTGGGGGACGGTCGACGCTCCGAACTGGCGGTAGCGCCGCTCTCGGCCGATGTTCACAGGGCGGACCGTTTCATCCGGACCGGACGGCGCGGTCGCAGATCGGACAGACCCGTCCGGCCCACCGCGGCGGGTACCACCGGCTGCCAGGCCCGGGTGGCTGCCAGTGTTCGATCAGCATCGTGTCGCTGTCGCGACCGCACAGCGTCGTCGGTCCGGGATCGCCCGGCACGTCAGGATCGGATGGCGCGGCATGGACCTGCCGGACCGCTGAAAGCTCGACTGGTTCCCCACCCGCCGTGATGCTCCTCGCGTCGGAGGGCTCCGTGAGCTCCAGGAGCACGATCACCATGGGTCCACGGTGCATCGCGGCGGGAGCCAGCGCACTCGGGGGCGGCCGGTAGGTCTACGCAGGGCGCCAGCTTCGCGCGCGGCGCCCCGCGAGCCGTCTGCGCGGCCGCCTATCCGCTCGGCATGAGAGCGGCCGGCACCGGCGGTTCCGCTGCGACGAGGCTTGGGGTCCTCGTACGGCGCCGAGCGCCCGGCGAGGATCCGCTTCACTCGGCTGGCTGGGACTCCGGTGGCCCGGGCGATGGCACGCAGCGTCGCCCGCCGCGGCAGCAAGGCGGCCACCGCTTCGCCCAGGGCCGCCTCGTACGCGGCCTCGGCCGACCGCAGGTGCTCCAGCTCCGGCGTCACCGCGGTGATCGTGACCTTCGCGGGCACCCCGACGAGGGCGAGTCCTTCTTCGGTGTTCTCGCGTGCCGCCTTCAGCGTTCGCCCGTGCCCGTACACCTTAGGCGGACCGAACGGGGAGGTCACGTTGGTCACGAGAGGGTCTCCTGGTGGTCGGCGCAGGCATGGGTGGACCAGGCGTACTCGAGGGAGGTGCGGGGCGAGCCCGTGCTGCTCCAGGTGCAGGTCGTGCAGCGGGCGAGGTAGTCGCCGCGGCCGGCGCACCCGCTCTCGGGGTCGCGTGGCTTGCCGCTAGAGGTCAGGCGGTGGGAGCAGGCGGTCTTGTCGGGGTGCCTTGACTGGATGAGCATGCGGCGGACGGTGTGCCGGGGCATCAGTCGATGTCCTCGCTCGGCTCGGGCAGTCCCCAGCGGGTCAGCATCTCGCTGACGATGCTTTGGAACTCGTCCTGGTGTCGCTCCCGCAGCACCTGGAGGGCTCGTTGCTGGAGGCGCTGCAGGGCGGGGAGGGCGGTCAGCACGGTGTCGGCGCCGAGCACCTTGTACCCGACGCGGCTGTGCGGCATGTACCAGCAGAAGCCGTTCTGCTTACGGTAGGGGTAGGGGAAGCCGAGGCCTTGGAGCTCGCTCTTTCGTACGGTCCTGGCGGACATGCGTCGCATGACGGGCCCGAGTGCGTGGGGGTTGACCCGCGGGGCGTCAGCGTCAGTGCGGGCGCCGTTGATCTGTACGGCGATCTCGTAGATGTCGAGCGGGCGGTCGGCGCGGGCGAGGACGGTGAGGATTTCTCGGCTCAGGTTCATGGAGGTCTTCCTGGGTGGGGGCGGGGGCTGCGTCCGGCCGGTTCGGGTAGCCGGACGCAGCTGGTGCGGTAGGTCAGCGGGGCAGGCGTCCCTCGAACTCGACAGTGAGGGCGGCGACCGACAGGCGGCGCCAGGCGACGGCCCCGGAGGGGGGCGAGAACACCTCGTCGTAGTGGGCGGGGCTGATGCTGTCGGCGGGGTAGTGCTCGATCACGCGGATCGCGGTGTCCGGGTGCCACAGCGTGCGTAGGGCGGCGGCAACCTCTCGTGCGGCGTTGGTGATGCTCATGCCGGTGCCGTGCTCGGTGACGAAGCAGGTGACGTGGCGGGGGCCCGTGCGGAACGCCCGTATGGGCCTGGTCGCGGGGCCGGAGGGGGTGTCGTACACCACCTCCGTCTGTTCCAGCTGGAGGTACCTCGGCTCGCCGGCCGTCGGGTTCGGCTGCGCGGGGCATTGCTGGCTGTGGTCGAGGACGGCCCGCAGGAGCGGGTCGAGCTGTTCGTCGGGGGCGATGTACGCCGTCGGGCCGTTGCAAGCTTCGTGGATCAGCAGCAGGTCCGTTTCGTTGGCGGCGCGGCTGAAGACGTAGGTTCCGTGGGCGAGGAGCCGCAGAGCCTCGGCGAGTTGTTGGTCCGGGGTTGATCGGTTGTCGGCACTGGACACGGTGGGCCCTTCGAAGGCGGGTTGGGGGTGAGCTGGCTGGGGCGGTGATGTTGCCCTGGTCGGCGTGAGCCGCGGTGATGATCAGATGCGGAGCGACGCGTCGATCCGGCCGGTGCGCAGTTGGTCGTAGATCTGTTGAGTCATGCCCGCGAACTGCTCCGGGTGGCTCTTGGCCAGGGCCTGCAGGGCGGCCTCCCGGGCCTGCTCCCAGAGCGCTTCGTCGTTGTGCTGCTCGTTGCGTTCCTGGATGGCCAGGGCTCGGCGTGCGGTCACGTAGTAGGTCGTGCCGACCTGTAGGTAGCCGCTGGTGTATCCGCTGTCGCGCCACTCGTGAGCGAGCTTCCCGACGATCAGGCCATCGCTGGCCATTCGGTCGAACAGGCGCTCCGCGGCCGGGTAGTCCATGGTCCTTCGGGCCCATGAAACGGTCGCGGTCGTGTCATCGGGAAGGCCGAACAGCTGGGCGCAGGCCAGGAGCGCCTGGGGCTTGGTGATAAGCACGGTGCGGGCGCTGTCCAGGACCAGGAGGATCTGTTCCTTCGTCGGGGTCGGCTTCTCAGCGGCCACTGTCGTGAGGGGCTGACCGACGACGGGGTAAGAACGGGCTCGGGTCACTGCTGCTCGCTGGCGGGACGCTCGTCGGCGATGAGCACACGTCGGACCTCTGCGAGGCGCTCCTGCAAGGTGGTGCTCGCCCGCCGCTCAGTTGCGGTGGATTCCGATCCCTTGCCGCAGAGCATCGCGAAGGTCTCGGCGTACTTCTCGAGGAACTTCAGCTCGTACCGGGAGATCGAGATGGTGAGGGTGTAGCCCGTGCCGTGGGTACGGCGGCGGCCGCCGCCGTAGACCGTCTTGAAGTCGATGGCGTCCTGGCCCGCCTCGGCGGTGTCCTGGTAGGAACCGGTGCCTTCGAACCAGTCGCAGAACGGGCCGGGCAGAACGATGGTGGTCTTGGGGTCGTCGCTCATGCAGGTCTTGGTCTCTTTCAGGTGGAGGAACGGGTCGTTGGTGAAGCCGTGCACGGGGTCTTCGTAGACGGTGTGCAGCGCTTTGACGGCCAGCACTTCTCGGCACACGCAGCAGTCGCAGGCCGGCCAGGCCCGGCACACCGGGCAGGCGTGGGAGTCGCACAGCGCGTCGGTGGTGAGTCCGTCCCAACGGGTCTGGACGTAGTGGAGCCGGTCGTAGAGCGCTCCGTGGCACATCGGGTGTCCCGGGCAGCGGCCTTGTCCGCCGTGGGCGTTGGCGGCGGCCCGGTTGGTCCAAGTCGCTCGGCACTCAGAGCAGCGAAGATGCCCACCCGCGACGGTCACCAGCTCGTGAGAGGTCACGGCGCTGGCTGCGGGCTCGGTCATGTCGCTGACGTGATGCGGCGCCCGGCGGTGCCGAACACAGCCCTCAAGGCGGCTTGGTGGCTGCGCCGGGCCTGGCTGTCATCGAGATGCTCTCCGCGGATGCAGCCGGGCTGTTCGCAGGCCCGGATCACCGGCCCGACCGGTTCACGCTTCCAGTGCGCCCTGAACGCGATCCGGTTGGCCGTGTAGCTGACGCCGTTGAAGGTGAGCAGCTGCTGGCCTTGGGAGGTGACCGTTCCGGTCCACAGGACATGGCCGTCCTTGGTCGGCTCGGTGAGAGCAGCGAGCTTCTCCTCGGCGCTGGTGTACTGGATGCGCGGTGTGTGCACGGGCCGATGGTCGGCCGTGTCGAGCTGATGCGTCGGCTCCACGCAGTTCGGCATCCCGCAGCCGGGCTTCGCGTAGCCCTCCGGGTCCTTGCCGTGCGCGATGCGGTAGGCAACCCTGGTGGCGCTGTAGGCCTTGCCGGAGTGACGCATGACTGGCTTGCTGCCGGCCGCGGTCCTCTCGCCCGTCCACTCCAGGTGGCCTCCGGAGACCTTGCGGGTCCGCTGGCGCCACTTCTGTTCGACGGTCAGCGGCTGCCGCGGGACGTCGGGCAGTCCGAGTTCGCGGCGGATACGGCCGACGGTCTGCCGTTCCATGCCCTGCTGCTTGCCGATGGCCGTGTTGGTGAGGCCCGCAGCAATCAGCTCGCGGACAGCTTCAGTCTTCGGGTGAGACATCGGGGCTGTTCCCGTCCGGCGTTGTGGCGTCCTCTGCGGGGACCTCCCACGGCTTGATCATGTGAGGCCAGTCGCCGGTCTGGGCCATGAACTCGGCAGCGCCCAGGTGCTGGGCGTGGCCATCGGCCAAGTCGAAGGCGTTGCCGTAGCCGAGCCCGGCGGAGCGCAGGCCGTCTCCGTGTGCCCAGCGGCGGACGATCTCCTCGCGTTTCTCGGCGACGGCTTCCACCAGGCCGAGGTCCTCGTCCAGGTCTTCGCAGGATGCGAGGTCGGTTGCCCGGTCGGAGACTGCGTTCCACTCGCGGTTTGTGGCGATCCGGACGGCTGCGGTGCGCAGCAGGTTGAACGACAGCGGGCGGGAGTTGTCGCTGTGGCTGACAGCGGTGATCAGGGACTCGGCGGCCGTCTTGGCGGCCTCCTCGGCGGCGAGCAGGCTGGTCGCCCGTTGACGGCGGAGGTGCTGGGCCGCGTGTTTCTCGGCCGCGTTGGCGTGACGTGTCATCAGAGCGTTCTCGGTTCTCAGACTGGATGTGAGGGGTGCCGCGGTTGGTCGGCGTGGCTGCTTGAGGAGGGTGACGCTGGGGGCTGCGCCCGGCCGGTTCGGGTAGCCGGGCGCAGCGCTGGTTCAGCGGACGCGGGCGCCGCCGTGGTCCCTCGCCCGGTCGAGGTAGTCGATCCACCGGGCCCATGCCTGGCGGCTCAGGCGGCAGGCGTCGAGGACCCGGGTGATGTCCGACTCGGGTTGGGCACGGTAGGCGGCGAGACCGGCGGTGATCTCGCCGGGGGTCACGAGCCAGTAGTCGTCGCTGCTGTCGTCGAGCTTGTGGCGGGCGATGCCCTGGGGCTGTCCGTCGCCGTGCCAGCTGCGCACTTGGTCCCGGGCCTGCGTGAAGGCGACCGCTTCGGGCAGCGGGGTGCGGGTGGGGAACTGGTCGGGGTTCATGGCGATGGCGATCTCGCCGTCGGTGAGCCCTTCGGGCTCCTCGGGCCAGTCCGGGTGGGGGCCGTAGTCGTGGCACAGCCCGAGGAGCTGGCTGGCGATGGCGTGGAGGCCCATCTCCCCGCGCTCGAAGCAGAAGATCGGGGTGGGGAAGTTCTCCATGATGGCCGCGGTGCGGCTGACTTCCGCCTGGGCGGCCTTGTAGGCGGCGTGGTCGGGCGGCACGTCGAGGGCGTGCAGGGCACGGCGCGCCTTGATGGCCGCGTTGCGTGCAGCCTCGAGTTCGGCTTCTTCCTCTTCGGTGGGAGGGGGTGCGTGTTCGAACAGCAAGTGGTGTCGCATGGGGTGTCCCTTCGGTTTTCGGGCTGCACGGTGTCGGGCCCGTGCACTAAAATTAGTGTCTAGGCACTTAATTGTCAAGAAAAGAAATGGACAAACGATCATGGATCGCGCTCGCCACACCAGCTACGCCCTGCCCGTCCTCCTCGCGCTCGCGGCCGTGACGCTGCTGCTCGCGCACCCCACCAGCGCCACCCTGGACTCACCCCAGGACCACCCCACTGCGACCGTTGTCCCCGGAAAGCCGCCCGACCCGAAGCGGTGACCCGGCTCTCGGCTCGGCTTCGATCCGAGGAGCGATGGAGACCCGTGCACCCTGGACAGGGCGGGGCGCCTGACGTTGGTCCCGGACTGCCACACGCCCCGCGCGATAACGGGGAGACAGCCGCCTCGTCCGTCGCGGATCCTAGGAAGATGCACACGAGTGAGCAGGCAGTTCGGGACCGAGACTTCGTGCGGCGCGTCCGCCGGTACAGCCCCAGCAGCCTGCTACCGCTGATCGCTTCCACGTCGGCCCAGTACAGCGACAAGCAGTGGTGGAAGCCCGTCCGCCGACTCTTCCCGAGTTACCGGCCCTACCGCCCGTGGGCCCTCGCCGAGGTCGCCCGGGTGTCCCTCGCCTGCGGAAGCGAGTTCAACCGCAAGGAAGCAACAGCGAAGGACCTGGAAGCTCTCCTCAACCTGCACACCGGCCTGTCCGATCCGTACGTGCACAACGACGCCCGGACCGATCCGGACGCGCTCTGGAGCTTCATGCTGCGGATCACCAGCGAGCAGTTCCTGTACCAGCAGCCGGTCTACCCCAACCTGGCGCGCACCGCGGCGGTCCTCACCTTCACCGAGCCGAACAAGCCCCTGGAGCGGCTGGTCGACGGCTGGGAACAGGAGCTCCTCGGCTGCTCCCTCAGCGAGTACGTCGGGATCACCTTGCTGCTCCACACCGCGACGCAGCTCAACGCCGGCCGCGTCGACCTGGACTCGTTCGCCCTGCCCGAGCACCGGTTCATCACCGACGTGCTCCCCGCCGAGCTGATCACGAAGGTCGCTGAGCAGCACTTCGTCACGGACCAAGAGCGCTTTCAGCGCGCCAACGAACGCCGGGTCACCAACCACCCCGACATGAGGCGGTACGAGTACAACCCGCTGCGGAGCACCCCGCTGGTCGACGGCTACGGGCCCGGCCTGATCGCGCCGTGCTCCCACCTCGTGGCTCCGAAGGCGAGCCTCCTCAGCCTCTACTACGAGGGCGGCGAGCGGTTCGGCAACGCGTTCGCCCGTGACCTGGGCACCCTCTTCGAGCAGTACGTCGGGCGCCAGCTGCGACTCATCACGAACGCCGACGTACACCCCGAGCTCACCTACGGGCCGAAGAAGAACCCGCTGAAGAGCGTCGACTGGATCGTAGTCTTCGACGACCTGGTGCTCCTGGTCGAGGTCAAGTCGACCCGGCCGGACCAGGAAGTGCGGCTGGGCACCGACAAGAAGATCGACCGGCTCCTGCAGAACCTCAAGAAGGGCTATGAGCAGATCGACAGGACGGCGGACGCCATCCGGTCCCGGGCGACCGGCCTCGAGAGCATCCCCGCCGACCGGCCTGTCCATGGCCTGATCGTCACGATGGAGTCCTTCGACACAGCCAACGCACCGTTCCAGCGCCAGTACCAGCCGCAGACCGACACCTTCGTCACCGTGACGAGTGCGGCCGAACTGGAGGACCTGGTCGTTCTCACCGACGGCACGCTCAACGAGTTGCTCCTCACCCGCGCCGCAGACCCGGAGCGCTCGACCTACTCGCTGCGCGAGGCGCTCACGGGCCGCACGGTGGGGCACAACCCGGTGCTGGAGGAGGCATGGGCGAGCTACCCGTGGTCCAGAATCGCCACCGGCGGCCCGGGCACACCGGAAGGTGACGACGGCGCCGCAGGCCTCGGGTAGCCCGCCATGCTGAACGTCAGGACTGGCGGTCGCAGTCCAGGACCACGAGGTTGTAACGGTCCACGGTCATCCACTCATGGATCTCATGGTCGTCCCCGCAGCTGGCACACGGAGAGACACCCCACCAAGGCGTTCGCCCGGCGAGGCGCCGGATCGTCTCCGCGTCGAGCCTGCGCCGTCGGCGGCGGGCCACCCAGCTGGCGGCCTCCTCCAGCGTCCCCCAGGTGGACTCCCAGAGGAAGGTGACCGGCTCGGTCTCGGCGAAGAGCAACTGCGGTGGCGGCGGGTCGGCGGGCCGGGTCCGGCCTTCCCACCGCCCGGTCTCCGCGTCGTACGTCACCTCGCCGATCACCTCAGCCCGCTCCGGCCGTCGCACGCCCGGTCGGGTCACCAGGTAGGAGCGCGACTGTCCCTCCACGTCGCCGTCGCTCTCCGGACCGGGCCACAACCGGACCCCCGCCATGTCGCGGTGGCCGCGGTTGAAGCCCGACTGCCGGGCGGTGGTGGCCTGCTGTTCCCAGCTGGCAGTGGCATAGACGTGCTGCGCCGTGCAGACCGGACAGCACAGCCGGATCGCCAGGCTGCTGTTCTGCTTGTCGGGACGCAGCTGCACCTCCCACTGCCCGGAGCAGCGCTCACCAAGGGCGGTGGTGATATGGCTCGGCTCGACCCAGCCGAGCCAGGTCTCCTGAAGGGTCAGCAGCGGGGTGTTGCCGCTCATGCGCGGGCCTCCACGGTGATGACGCCCTCAGCGTCGGCGGCCGCGCAGTCCTCTTCGTTGCCGCACTGGTGGTTGTCCATGGCCAGGCGGTTGATGAACTGCTGCACCGGAAGGGGAGTGTCGTCGGGGTGGGTGATCGCCTGCCGGTACCAGGCGTGGTCCGGGTTGTCGTCCTCGCTGCCCGGGTCGAGGATGTGCCACGCCGCTGGTCCCGCAAGGTTGTCGGGTTCGGCCTTGGTGCCCTGGACGAACACGTGGACTTCGGTGCCAGCGTGATCGTGGTCCACGACGACGTCCACCCGGGGCCAGTACGGGATTGGGCGGGACGTGCCGGAGGCCATGTCGATCTCGACCGCGGTATGGGCCTGGACGTCGTAGACCTCGAAGCAGTCCACGGGCTGCGGCTCAGGGCTGCGCATGGTCTCGATCGCTTCCCTGACGGCGGCTTCGGGGTCGGCGCCGGAGACCTCGATCGACCAGGTCACGGTGTAGGCGCGGCTGGGTTCGGTGGTCACTGCTCTTCGCTCGCTTCCTCGGTGATGTCGTGCTCCTCGCCGTCCTTGTCATCGGTGGGGCAGTTGCCGTCGCAGCCGGTGGCTTCCCGGTGATAGCCGAGGGCGATCTCCTCGATGGCTTCCCGCACGGTCATCGGGGTGCCGGCCTCGTGGTCGATCCGGGATTGGTAGAGGTCGTGATCGGTGGCGTCGTCGGAGTCGAGGTGGTGCTCAACGATGTGCGTGCCGTGCTCCTCAGCGTCCGAGCCGTCGAAGTAGACGTGAACGCTGATGGAGCCGTCCTGGTCGTCGACGATGACGTCCACCCGCTGCGGACGGCCGTGCTCCTTCGCTTCGGCGAGGTCCTTCTCCAGCCGGGCGATCTGGCGCAGCAGGGCCCGGCGCTCGACCTGCCAGTCGGTGTCGTCGGCCTCCGGGTGCGGCTGCACGTCGGTCGGCAGTGCGGCCAGCAGCTCCGGCGGCAGGGCGCGCAGCGCCATGTTGAGGTCCCCGAGTGCGCCGCAGTTCGGGTGGCGCAGTGAGGCCTCGCGTGCGCCGGCCGCGAGGCCGTGCAGGTGCTGGTTGTACTGGCGGATCAGCTGGCGGTGCTTCTCGTCGGGCTGGTCCTGGAGGACGGGGGTATTGGCGCTGGTCATCGGCGTCCTTGGTCGAGCGGTCGAGGGACCGGTGGGCGGCGCGGCTTCCTGGGGGATGGCGGCCGACGCACCGTGGAAGGCGGGGTGGCGTGGCGGAGGTGTCCGGACAGTGCGCTGCGCCCGGCGGGTTCGGGTCGCCGGGCGCAGCGCGGCGGCCGGCTACAAGCTGAGGTCGAGCCGTGCGGTGCCGTCGGCCCGAGACCCCGGGGACTGGACGTCGAACTCGAACGGGTCGCTGGTGCACGTCGGGGCGGCCTCACGGGGCCGGTAGAACTCGGCGCCGCGCCTGGCCCACTCGGGGGCGTCCGCCAGGGAGGCGCCTCCGTGGGCAGGCTGGCTGTAGTAGGTGCTCTGGGCCGCCAGCTTCCCCGGCTGGTCGTTGGCCTTGATGACGATGCCGAAGAGTTCGATGGTGTGCACCGCCCAGGCGTCGCCGTCCGGCCGGTACTCGAAGCGGATGGTGTCGGCCTTCATCGTTCGGCCACGGTGGGCAGGGCCGGTGATCACCGTCCGCGGCTCGCCCTCCAGCGGGATCCTCTTGACCCGGCTGGTGTCCCACTGTGCGCTGTCAGGGTTGATCTTCATTGGGGATTTCCGTTCGGAGAAGGTGCCGAAAGTGGTCAGGACGGCTCGACGGCCCCGGCGATGAGGCCGGCTGCGGCGGCCAGGCGGTTAGCGGTCTCGGCGTAGGTGTGAGCGGTGAGCGGGTCGGGGCAGGTGAGGGCGCGGCCGAAGGTGCGCGCGACGTTGCCCCAGTTCTGGGCAGCCATCTCCA
Organism: Streptomyces sp. NRRL S-350; assembly: GCF_000719705.1. GTDB lineage: Bacteria > Actinomycetota > Actinomycetes > Streptomycetales > Streptomycetaceae > Kitasatospora. Next base: position 24,653 of record NZ_JOHO01000013.1, read on the forward strand.
GCTGGGCGGCGAGGCCGTGGTAGTGGTCGGCGGACTGCCGGGCGGCGAGCACGGTCACTGGCGCGTCGGCTTCCAGGACCGATGCGTAGCCCTCGGCGCGCAGCTTGGCGGCCTTGGCGAGCAGGTCGCGCTCGCACCAGGCGGCGCCACGTGCGGAGCTTCGCCAGACCTCGGTGTCCGGCGCGGGCGGGTCGACGTGAGTCGTTGCTTGCAGCATCTGTGGGGTCTCCAGGGGTTGGTGGGGCCATCAGGAGTGAGTTCGATCGGCACTCGAACGGTGCTCACCCTTTCGAAAGTAGAGCCTAGGGGCTAATTCGTCAAGAAACTTACTTGCAATACTCGGGGATGGGCACTTGCCCGGTGGGCTACCAGCTGGGTACTGTCGGAGCCATGGCCGCCCTGATGACTGACCCGAAGCCGCTGCCCGAGCTGTTCAAGTGCCTCGAGGAGCTTCTGCACTACCCCGACACCCCCGAAGGCCGCATGAACGCCGCGAAGCGGCTCACGCAGGCCCTTCGCGAGGTTCCCGATCTCCAGGCGTCGCTCAGCGACTACCGCCAGCGGGTGGTCCAGGAGATCTACCTGCGCGAAGGGATGACGTACACGGACATCAGCAAGGAGCTGGGCGTCGGCGCCGAGCGGGTGTCCGCCATCGCGCGCGGGCAGCGCTCGCCGGACGGCCGTCGCAAGGCGAGGTAGGCGCCGGCACTGCGGCCGCGGCCTGGTCCGAACGTTGAGATGGCCCGCACCCTCCTTGGGTGCGGGCCATCTGGTCGTCTGGCCGCCCTACAGGCCGCCGGGTCGCGGACCGCCTGGGCAGCTCCATCCGCGGGAACACCTCCCACCACGGGACCGGCCGGGGATTCTCGGTCCTCTCTCCGACTCGGCCTGGTGACCGGCTCCACAGCCCCGCCCCGAGGCGCGGCCAGCCTGTTTCCCCGGGAAACACGCCGGGGGCTCCGTACGCGAGCGAGAACAGCAGCACTTCGTCATCAGTTCGGGAGTTACCAAGACCGACTGACCCGAGCTGTGTTCACGCGAGAACGGACAGCACTGGGGAGCGTTGACCTCGGTCAGTCCAAGTCGGCTGAGACCAGGGTGACCGCGAGCGCGATGTGCGGAACGGCGCTTAGGCAGAGCTCGGCCGCCGTGCTCGGGTCGGATGCGGCCCGTGCCTCCTGCAGCGCCAGCAGCCCGGCCGTCACGGTGGCGGCCGCCGCCTCGTCGAGAACCTCGTCGGCGGTGAACTCACCACCGGCCACCAGCTCGCGCACCAGGGCGACGGCCTGCGCCGGATCGTCTCGCCACCGGGCGGCGAACTCGTCGCCCGCACTCGCCAGGTCCAACGCGGCACTCTGCTCCACTGTCGGTAGCGGTACGCCGTGTTCAGCGGGCGGCCCGGCCTGCGTCTGGTCGAGGAGCGCCTCGGCCTGCGCCACGGCGCACCGCGCCGCGTAGGTCCGTCGGGCCTCGTTCCGCTCCCGGGCGACGGCGGACGGCCACCGGGCGTCGTCCTCGGCGCGGGCCAGGTCCAGCAGGGGGGCGGCGGTAAGGCTGACCTGATGGCACGGCAGAAGGTTCACCTCCACGGCCTCCTGGTCGACAGGGGCGGCGGCGATGGGTTGGTACACCGCGTCGGCTGCCTCGGCGCAGGCTCCGATCAGCGTGGTCAGGGCGGCGATCAGGCGTGCGTGGCGGCGACGGCGTGCGGGCAGGCCCAAGCGATCCGATGTAGAGGTCACCCCCGCACTGTCGCGCAGCGGTTCCCAGTGCTGTCCCGTTCTCGTGAACTCGCCCCGGGCTACAGAGGTTGGCATAGCCTGGCCTGCCATGGACATCGAGCTGACTGACGATGAGCACCTGCGAGCCCTAGCCGCCCTGGAGGCCGTCGTCGGAAACGACACCGATGCCCTCAAGGTTCTGGCAGGCGGCGCTGGCGAGCGCCCGCTGCCGGCGCTGTTGGCCGCCTACGGGCAGCACACACTCCACCACATCCTGATCGCCGCCTTCGGCATCGACGCCACCATGGACTATGACGAAACGGGCCGACTGGTCGCGGAGATCAACAGTGACCCGATGGCTCGTATGGTCTTTGTCCTGACCGATGCCCTGCACAACCAGGCCGCTGCCGCAGGCCACGACCCAGTGACCGCGAAGCTGGTCGCCCGATCCATCCTGCTGGCGATCCACGCGTTCACCGACGCCGACGACCAGGACGCCCTGGCCGTGTTGCGCGCATTGCGCAACCAGGTCCTCCGGCGCGACTGAACGACGCAGCCTACGTGGAGCAGGTCACGACCTGAACAGGCCCCGAGCACCGATCCGGCGGGGCCTGGCACGCCAGCGGGTGATCAGGGCGAACCCAACCAGGCCTAGCGTCCCCGCGACCTCAGTGGTGGCGTGACCGGCGATACCAGTCACCTGAACCGTCAGCCCAACGACCGCCGTGATCACGGCAGCACGCACGCGCAGTGGATGCAGGCGGCGCCGGACCCCGGCGCGCAGCGCGTTGACCTCAGCGGCATACCCTTCCGCGTCCGCGAGGGCCACGGCGCGGGCACGGGATCCGGCGGGGAAGAGAGCGGCTTCCTCAGCGCACCGGCGCATCTGGTCCCGGAGGTCTTCGATCTCTCGGTCGCGGCCGGCCATCGCTCTCCCCTTGGTGACAGCTACCCGCCGTCAGCACAACGCTGCTGACGGCCCGACAGGTCATCGTAGGCGCCGCCTCTTGCGGCCCGCAGTGGAAGTGGTCAGGCCGTGCCCGTTTCAGAGTGGCCGAGGATCGGCTTCATGTCGACCAGGAACTCGCCGTCGACCTGGCCGAAGTACGCCACGAACGGGAAGGGGTCGGCGACGTGCCACCGGTCGGCAAGGTCGTTGTGCACCGCCTCGGCCCAGCCGAGCAGCTGCGCCGGCAGCCGGTACTGGCCGTTGGGGATGACGATGACGGCCAGGCGGCGTTCCGGCTCGTACACGATGTCCTCCACCTGGACACGCCACCAGGCGGTGTGCGGCGCGTGCTCGGACGATATCTCGGGGACGCTGAAGGTCTTGAGCCGCATGGCGTCGGTCAAGAAGCGCTGGTAGTCGGCGCCCGCGCGCAGCACTCTCAAGGTCTCCCCAGGGTGTTTCTGATAGACGGAGGGCCCCCGGCGAGTGCCGGGGACCCGTGGTCTTGTCCGTCAGCTTTAAGCGGCGAAGCGCTCCAAGAGCACTTCGCGCTGGCGAGGGCCGAGGCCCTGGACGCGGCGGGTCTCGGAGATGCCGAGCTCGCCCAGCAGGCGGTCGGCGCTGACTGCTCCGACCCCGGGCAGAGCCGTCAGGAGACGACGGACCTTGGTCTTGGCGATGACGTCGTCCTGGCGCGCCAGGACCTCCGGCAGGGAGAGCGTCCCGGCCTTGAGCGCGGTCAGGATGTCGGCGCGCTCCTTGCGCGCTGCCATCGCCTTCTTCAGAGCCTCGGCGCGGACCTCAGGGGTCAGTGGAGGCAGAGCCATGCGAATCCCTTCGTCGTGCGTGAGGTGATCATCATCGCCCACCGCGTTGGTGATCCACCAGCAGGTTTGGCTGCCCGGCCGCTGCGCTCACCGAGTGGAGCGGTGGTCCGAATCGCTTCCTCTGGCTGCCCGACAGAGTGGTCTCCTGAGCCCGCACAGCGTCCGGCTCGCAGAGGTCCGGGCCCGGGCCCCGGGGCGTTCCCGGGGCCCTTTGCGCTCGGATTAGGCAGATGTCGGCAGTGGGTTCTCCCATCCACTCAGGCCATCGCGAACTCCGGGCTCCGCGCGACGCCCTGCCACTGCCCGGTACCGTGCTTGACCACCAGTTTGTCGTCGGCGAGCCGCGTCAACGCCGAGCTGACCGTCTTCGCGTTGGTCAGGCCGGTCATGTCCATCAGTTCGGCATTCGTCCAGACCCGGTCCACGTCGGTGCGCAGGGCCGCAAGCAGGTCGGCGCGGGCCGAAGACCGCAGGCCGGCCTTCGGCGTGATCAGCGCTGCCTCAGCTCGCGCGGCTTCCTCCCCGCCAGCTGGAATCCCGGCCACCGTCGACGCGGGCACGGCAACCGGCGGGGCGACAGGCGAGACGGCAGATGCCTTGGTGAGCTGAACGTTCACCGGCACCCGGACACGGCCCAGGCGTCGGTCGGCGCGCCGCTCGCGCCACGTAGCGAACATCTCGCCGAGCGCGAGTTCATCCTCGGCCTGGATCTCCGTCAGGTGCCCCGTCGAGGCCCAGTGGTACGGATCCTCGACCTGGAAGGTCCTGAACGCACCGCGGCGGGCACCGGGAACGTGCGCGAACCCCAGGCCGGCCGTTGACGATCCGTCTGGCCATTCCTTCTGGAGCAAGTGCGGTTGCACCGGCAGCGTGCCGTTGAAGGCGGCCTGCCCGGAGGACGGCCCGCCGGTACGGAAGACGATCACGTTCCCGGAGGCGACCATCTCCCGAAGAAGTGTGCTGTGGCCCATGGTGTCCAGGGTCGGCACCGGGGTGACCACCCGCAGACGGCCGCCGCACTTGCGGCTCATCGCGCCGAACTCCTCGGTGGCCCGGACCATCTCACTGTTGATCTTCAGTACCTTGTGGGCCTCCTCGATCGTCGTGCTGAAGATCGGCAGGCCGAGGGCGACCGGGTCGAACGCGGAGACACCGCGCCGGATGCGGCCGTGCTGGTCGACCCACTCCAACGTCGCCAGCCGCCGGGAGCGGTCGTACATCAGAGCCACGGCGGCCTGCATCATGCCCAGGATCTCGTCCGGGTCATCGGCGTACCAGTGCGTTTCGTCCTGCCAGTCGGGCAGGCTCTGGCCGCCCTGCGGGTCGCCAACGAAGGACAGCATGTGCTGGGAGTGTCGCTCGTAGGCCAGCAGCATGCTCACCAGGGAGCTCTTGCCGGAGTCGGTGGTGCCGGAGATCAGGTCGTGCACGGGGCCGCTGCCTGGACGCCACATTCGGTACCGGGTCGGCAGCAGATCCTGGTAGAGGCCGATGGGTGCGATGCCGGTGGCCGGGTCGAGCAGACTGGGGCCGTCCCAGGGCTGGGAGGTGGCCAGCGGGTCGCGCTCGAAGATCGACAGCTGGGCGCGGCGCGAGGAGCCGGAACTGGTGGAGTCGATCGACACCGACACCTCCGGCACGTCGTAGGCGGAGGCGATCCGGTCGGCCGCGGCGTGCGCGGTGGCCAGCGAAGCCCGGCCGCGCGGCAGCAGGATGATTCCACTCCAGCCGTTCGCGGTGACCGTGACCTCGACCAGTTCCGCACCGGGCAGCGGCCCGCCGGGGCTCGACACGAACTCCTCCCACACCTGGTGCTGGTCGCCGCCCGTGACGGGGTTGCCGTCCTGGTCGATGACCACCGGCGGCGCCTTCACCGGTTCGGCCTGCAGCACCTCCACCCCGTCGTCCTCCTCGCCCTGCGGGGTCAGCGCCCGGCGGCGGCCCTCGAGCCACCCGAAGGTGCCCACCGTGATGGTCGCCCCGAAGGCGAACAGGGCGGGCAGCGGCCGCTCGGTAGGACCCTCGGTGAGCGCCGCGCCGAGCCACGTCCACGTGCCGGCCCACAGCACCACGGCGCCACCCAAGAGCTTGGGCGGCGGGGTGGCGGTACGCACCCACCAGCCGCCGCCCAAGGCGCTTGCCGCAGCACCAGCCACCGCCAGTCCCGGAGAGACGTGCTCACCGTGGCCGAGGGCGGCCGCGCCCCACACGGCGCCGGAGACATACACCGGCAGGGTGGCCCGCCACTGCCGTACTGACCACCGGCCGGCTGTCCAGGTGCCGACCACCAGTCCAGCGGCGGCCTTCATCGGCAGCGGCAGCGCCCGCCAGCCGCTGTGCTCGGCAGCGCCAAGGGGCTGGCGGCGCGCCGCTGGCACCTGGTCCGGGGCGCGGAAGGCTGCCAGGGTGTCGTTGATGCTGGCGCGCTGACGATCCGTCTCCTCGTTCTGGAACATCTCCTTCTCCTTCCCGTCAGCCTTCGAGGAACTGCTGGGACGGGATCGCGCCCTTCGCGGCCTGGGCACGGTGCTGGTGCACGTACTCGTGCCAGCGTGCGGTCACTCCGCGGAGCGCGATAGCGGCGTTACCGGCGCGCAGAGCCGCTGCGCTGGCGAGTGCCTGGTTGGCGGCGGCTTCGCTGCGGGCGGCCTCGGCGATCGCCTGGAGCTCGGCGATCGTCGCAGCGTCGAGGTTGTGCCGGACGGCGCTGTCAGCCAGCTGGTCGAAGTACGTGGCGGTGACGGCGGACCTGGCGGCGTCGTTCTGGGCGATCTCCAGGTCGTCCAGAGCAGAGCTGGCGATCAGGGTCAGGGTGGTGCGAAGCGAGTCGTAGCCGACGAGCTCGGCGGACATGGCGGGGGTGCTCACGATGACTCCGGAGTGGGTGATGACGGTGACGGGCAGCAGGCCCGGCGTACCGCCGGACGCGGAAGGCGGCGCGGCCACGGTGGTGTCGTTCTTGGTGCCGGGCCAGTCACCGGGCGCGGGGTAGGGGTAGCTCGACGGCTCCAGCCCGGCCGGCGCCGACGGCGCGGACCGCTTCGGCTTCGGCTTCGGCTTCGGGGCACTGGACGGGGCGGTTGGAGCAGTCCCTGTGCCCGGCTTCGACGTCGGCCTGGCGAGGCCGGGCGGTTGCTCCGGGTCGGGGTCAGCGTGCCGGTCCTCCCCGTACCAGTCCGCGACCAAGTCGTTGACCCGCTCCCTGGCTTCCGGGAACTCGATCTTCCAGGCGCGCGCGTAGGCGGTAGCTCGCTGCGTCCACCAGTGGACGCGTTCGGCGTTGCGCTCTCCGGCCTCTTCGAGCCACTCGACCAGGTCTTCGCCAGTCTCGCTCACCCACCAGCGCACCTTGTTCCGGGTACCGCTGACGACTCGTCCGGTCTTGGCGGCCAGCTCCTGCTTCTTCGCGGCTGCAGTCTGCCGACCGTAGGCGAGGGTGCGGGGCCCGTAGGCGCGGGCGGTGGCTAATGCCGATCCGATGAGGATCTCGATCATCTGGTGGTCCCCCTTGTCAGCGAGCGAACCAGGAGCCGACCCATTGGCCGAGGGAGGCGGCCAGCATGGACAGCACCGACACCGACCAGGCACCGAAGCTGCCTGGGATCAGCGAGGCCGCAAACGGGACCAGACTTGCCATGGTGAGCGTGTTCTTGTCGATCTTGTTGTTGATCAGGTCGAGGAGCAGACCGACAACGCAGAAGGCGGCGGCGAGAGCAGAGATGGAGAACCCGATCCATCCGGCCTGGGTCGACCAGTGGTCCACGGTGTTGGCGATGGCGCGCAGCGGAACGCTGAGTAGCCCGGTGAGGCCCATCCCGCAGACGAGAGTGAGAGCGGCGATGAGGCGCGGTATCTGCCTGCGGATGATGGTCGGGCCGACGCTGACGCCCTTGGTCAGCAGCAGCCAGGCCAGCACTCCGGCGACGCAGCCCGTGAGTCCGCTCACTGCGTAGTGCATCACAATCTCTTTTCGATTATTGACAGTTGATGGTTCTGCAGGTAAATCGCGCGCGCGCCTGCGCCTGCGCGCGCGCAAGGTGTTTCACCGCAGTCCGTCCGCACCCCCGGTGCGGACTGTGCGGACTGCGGACCGTGCGGACTCAGCGTCGCCGGTAGTCGGCCAGCGTCGCCCGCAGCTCTCTCAGATGGTCCTGCACCAGCCGCAGCACCTCGGCCTGCCGCTGGTCGGGCACCTTCCCGAATACGGCCCTCACCCGGTCGAGCTCGACGGCCAGAGCCTCCATCGGGTTCGCGGCAGCGGCCAGTCTCTCGGAGTAGAAGTCGTCCCGGCGCTGCTTCCCCTTCGCACCTGCCATGGTCGTCACCTCCGCCCTGTCGGTCGGTTACGGACGGGGGCCGCCGACCGTGCCGGGTGCCACGGAGCCCGCGATTCCCTGCGGACTCGAAGCCGGCGGCCCTTCTTCACATCCCCGATTTGATTACTGTGCGTTAGTTAAGCGGCGACATCGATCTGGTACGCCGCCTCCGGTTGTGCGCTCTCGCCGGCATCGCTCTCCTCCGCAATCTGCTTCTCGATCTTCGCCCGGAAGTCCGGGTCGTTCTTCAGCCGGAGCTTGGCCGACGCGATCCGCGCCTGCCCCCAGCGTTCGCTGTTTCCGTACTGGCGACCCAACTCGATGCCGGTCAGCGCGATGCCCTGCAGCTCGTTCCGTGCGGCCCGCTCTTCGGCTTCCTCGCGGATCCGCGCTCTGGCCTGACTGCGCGATTCGTGCGGGTCCGCAGCGACTGCATGCGCCGATTCGTGCGGCGTGCGTGCGGCTGGCAGGAGCGTTTCATACGCCGTCCGGGCGTGTCCATTCGGTTGACTGTTCGATTCTGCGTGCGGTACGGGGACCGTTCCGTGCGGCTCCCGGAGCGTTCCGTGCGGCACTCCGTGCGCCTCGATGAGCGGGTTCTGTTCGCCAGGGATAACGGGCCGCACCGTGCGCCGTGCGGCTCGGTCTGCAGAGTCTGCACGTCTGCGTTCGGCCTCCAGCGCACGCCGCTCCTCTGCACGTTTTGCCTGCTCAGCAGCCATACGTGTTTGCTCTGCAAGAGCTTGCGCCTCGGCCTGCGCGCGGATTCGTGCGGCCTCCGCCTCGGCTTCCGCCCTGACCAGCCGCTCCTTGCGTGCGGCTTCCCGTTCGGCTTCCTCGGCCGCACGGGCAGCCGCACGTTCGGCTTCCTCGGCCGCACGGGCAGCCGCACGCTCGGCAGCCTCAAGCCGCAACCGTTCGATTTCGGCAGCCGCACGGACCTTGCCGTCGGCCTCGGCCTGTGCGGCCTCGACTGCCGCACGTGCGGCCTCCGCCGCAGCCGCACGGTTCGCTTCGGCGGCCTGCGCGTCCAAGCGCCGCCGCTCCAGATCGGCCGCCCGTTCGGCAGCCAGCCTCGCCTCCTCAGCCGCACGAACCTCCGCACGAACCTTGTCGTCGTGCGCCCGCTTCTTCTCCAGCTCGGCCGCCCGATCGGCCCGATCCTGTTCGGCCTTCTTCTCGGCGCGCTCCTGCAGCTCGATCCTCTGCGCGTCCGCCTTGGCCGCCCTGTCCGCCTCGCGCTGCTCCTCGGCGGCGCGCTGCTTCTCCGCCCGCACGAACGCGTCCCAGTTACGGATCGTCACCTCGCACAGGGCGATACGGCGTGCGAAGTACCGCCTGTATCCGGCGGCCGCCTCGGCCAGCAGGATGACCAGGATCGGCACGACCGAGTGCAAGAGGACTCCGCCCGGGTCCGCATGGGAGAACTCCAGCTTCCCGGTGGGGAACACCGACGGCCAGACGTTCATCACCCACGTGGCCAGCCCGGCGAAGTTCCGCAGCAACAGCGGCCAGCCCGACGGCCGGTAGCCGGAATGCCGGGACAGGCGGCCGTCGACGTACAGAACGAGGAGCAGCGCCGAGGACACCAGCGGGTCGAGCAGCCACGCGATCTCCAGCAGGGTGCCGTGCCGGGTGGCGAACTGCGTGACGTTGACCGCCGTGAAGGTCAGGCCGCCCACGCCGATGCTGACCAACCCCGCGGTGACGATCTTCGCGAGCCTCTCGAGCTCGGCGATGTCCGCGCGAGCGCGCTCGACATCCTGCTGGCTCGGGGGACCGGCCGGCGCCGTGGGGGCGGCGGCCGGGGCGGTGCGTCTGGCGATCCTCACGGTGGGTCTCCTGCTCGGTACGGCGTCCGAGGCCGGGGCTGCTGACTCCTCGGCACAAGATCACGGTACACAGTGTAATCACGGTACACAAGTTACTGTGTGTACCGTGTGTATCCTCTGACCATGTCGAAGAAGGCCGCCACCATGGGCATCCGCGAAGCGAGGAACGATCTTGGTCGGCTGGTGGAGGAGGCTCACTTCCAGAACGCCCCGACGGTGCTCACGCACTACGGTGAGCCGCGCGCTGTCCTGGTCTCACATGCCTGGTATTTGAGGGCGTGCCAGGCGCTGAACGAGGAGCCCGGGACAGCAGCGACGTGACACTGTCGGCTGTGCAGCGCGGTTGTGACGGCGCTTCAGTGCGGAGGCAGAAAGGCCTGGAGGTCTGGCGGCCGTGTGCTCAGCCGGACGTCTGCGGTGCGCGGTCTCGCCCGGCAGTGCTCAGACGGATCCATTCAGCAGATGGTGATCAGCTTACGAGGCCTGTCCTTGTGAGCTTGTGTCATCTCCGCGCCGCCCACCGTTCCGTGGCGGCACATTCCTCAGGGCGACCTATTTCGGCCCGCCTGCCCGATACGCTGGCATCCGGCTGGACACGCACTGCCGATCGTCGCTGCCTGATCCCCGCCCACGCCGGGACACCGGGCGCCGCCGACCAAGGGACCTGAGGGTGCCCGTGCTCTCGTTCGCCGCGTGCCATCGTCCGGCGGGGAGCGCGTGGGGCAGGCCCGCCAGGAACGAACACCGTGACGAAGAAGAACCGCCGAGGAGCGGCCCGGGCCGCCCGCGCGGCGCAGCAGGCCGGCACTGACATGCCGTACACCGAGCTGCTGCGCGCCGCCGACACCCAGATCCATCCCGCCGTCGAGCCCGACCCGGCTCCGGCCCTCGCTCCCACCGCCACGCCCGCTGGAGGCCTTCGCATGCTCAAGCCCTGGTCCTCGACCACCCTTGTCCGTATCGACTCCGCCTACGACCAGGAGATGGCTGATCGGGCGGGCGGCAGCCGCTTCGCTGCCTACGTCCAGCAGAACCGCAAGTCCTTCGCCCCGTGGGACGACGAAGACCCGGACCCGGTCGAGTTCGCGGTCACGGCCTGGCGCACGGCGACCGGGCCGGTCATGTCCCCGGGTTACGTCCGCCTGCGCCCGGACCTGCACCGCGTACGCGCGGGCCGCGACGACTACGCCGGCGACCTGGCGATCACCATCGAGGTGCCGCTGCGCCACCACCACCTCGCGGCAGACCGGCTGCCCTACGGCTGGGCGGACTGGCAGGCGGCCCGCTACCAGCGCGGTGAGGACCGCTACCCGGCGCTGGAGGAGCCGGAGACGCACCAGAGCACGGTCGCGGTGCTGACGACCAGCACGGTACAGATCCTGGCGAGGGGCTGGCCGCTGCCGTCGCCCACTCTGGCCGACATCCAGGGCACCGGGCTGATCGCTCATGCCCGTGAGGCAGTGGACGTCCTGGTCGACGGCATCAATGACCACGGCGGGCCGGTCGTTGCCTGCCTTCTCGGCCAGGACTGACAGTGAGGAGTCGGCCGCGGCGAGGGGCCGCGGCCGGCGGCCGTCAGGTAGCGGCCATGGCGCGAAGTGCCGTGTGACCTTCACGGGAAAAGTCGTTGTGGCCAGCAGCAGCGGCTGAGACGGCGATGGCAGCGGCGTCCCCGATCCCGCACCAGCGTCGGCGTCGACCAGTTGGGGTGCTGCTTTGCCGAGAGCGGGTGTCCAGGTGCGCAGTGCATGCAGCTCGCGGGTGAAGCAGTCCGGGCTGCTGTTCGCCTTGAGAACCAGGTGCTGGCCTCCGGGGCGGCGCAGGAGGCGGTCGGTTGCAGTGGTACCGGGCCGGCTGAGGTCGGCGACGACCTCAGCCGGCCCAGTGAGGCGCGCTATCGCCTCGGAAAGGTTGCTGGTCACAGCGCGCCGATGGTCTTGAGGGCTTGGTCGGCGACCTGGCGGGGGGTGAGGTGGGTGGTGTCGATGACCTCGGCGTCGGCGGCGAGCCAGCCGTCGTACGCCTCGGTGTAAATGGGCAGCTTGCGGCGGCGGAAGACCCTGACCTTCTCGCTGCGCTCCTCGTTGTCGGGGAACTCGACGCTGCCGTTGATGCGGTCGAGGAGGGTTTCCGGGTCGGCGTGGAGAAGGAGGTGCTGGAGCGGAACGCCAGCGGCCTTGATGGCCCCGTGGATCTCGGCGGCGTAGTTCTGGCGCAGCAGGGTCATCGGGATGATCACCGGGTGGCCGTCGTTCTCCTGGTGGCAGCGGACGGCGAACTCGGCGACCAGGGGGCGCCAGGCGGGGTTGTCCTGGAAGTCCCGGTACTTGCTGGGGAAGACCTGGCGAAGGAGGAAGCCGACCTCCTCGGCGTCGAAGAGGACGGCGCCGGGCAGCTCCTTCTGCAGGGTGGTGGAGCAGGTGGTCTTGCCGCCGCCGAAGGGGCCGTTGAGCCAGATGATCACTGGTTTCTCTCTTTCGTCGCTGGAGCGCTGGTTGTTGCCAACTGCGGGAGCGGCCGGGGGTTACGACGTGCCGGCGCCGCTGACGGCGGTGTACTGCGGGGCGTGGGCGGCAACCGGGCTGGTGCTGGCGGCGATCGGGCTGGCCGGGTCGCTGCCGGTGCTGCTGATGCTGTCCGTGCTGTCGGGGGTGGTGTCGCCGTTCTTGCAGATCGCACTGTCGACGCACTTCGCGCTGTTCCCTCCAGCCGCCCGAAGGCGGCTGCTGACGGTGGATCGGACCGTGATCCGTACCTGCGGGACAGTCTCGATGCTGTTCGTCCCGGCGCTGGCCGCCACGGGTCCAGGGGCCGCGTTCCTGGGCCGCGTTCCTGGGCAGCGGCCTGGCGGTGGCGGCGGTCGGCGGGGCGGGTGCCGTGCTGGTGCTGGCTCGGGGGCGCCAGCCGCTGCCGGAGGCCCTGCCAGTGCCGGAGATGGCGGCCCGTGGCTGAGCGCGGACATGGGCCGGGCCCCGCGGTGCGGGGCCCGGTCGGTGTGCTGGTGGTGCTCAGGTCAGCTGGTGATCAGCTGCCAGTGGGTGACGGTGATGTCCTCCACCGCCCGGGCGCCCTGGCCATGTTCCGCGAGGCCGAAGCCGCCATGAAACAGGCCGAGTCCAAGACGAAGGCCCACGGGGCCGACGAGGAGCATCACCTCGACCCGGCGGCCGGACGGGAGGGTCGCCGGGTGGGTGGCGGTGACGAGGGCGGTTACGGCGCGGTCTCCTGTTGCAGGTCTACGACGAGTTCCATGGCGGAGTGGTCGCTCAGGCCACTCTCACGCGGTTCATGCAGGTAGCGGCAGGTGAGGATCCGCGTGCGGTGAGCGGCGGTGACCAGGGCGTGGTCGAAACGGTAGCCGTCGCCGGAGCGGCGTCCGAACCAGCTGTGCTCGACTGCCTCGGGCCACTGGGCGCGGAAGGCGTCGGTGAGGCCCGCCGCGGCGAAGGAGGAGTAGAAGTCGTACTCCCACTGGCCATAGACGCGGTGGTGCGGGGTGTGGTCGGGCTCCACCACGTTGAGGTCGCCAGCGACGACGACCAGGCCGCCATGGGCGGTGAGGGCGGGCAGTGCGGCGCTCACCGCACTCTGGAAGGCCCGCTTGTCCTCGTTGCGTCGCTCCTTGGGCCCGCGGGAGGGCACATACAGACCAGCGACGGTGATCGGGGTGTCGGCGAGGCACAGGGCCGCGGCGGGGAAGCGATGGGGCAGGAACTGCACCGGGCAGAGTGCGGCGGCGAGGCCGGGGTGGCGGGAGGCGATGACGGTGCGGTAGTCGTCACCGCCCCATGGGGCGATCACGGCCCGGTAACCGGCGTCGCTGAGCTCCTGGACCAGCACATCGCCGCTGCTCCCGCCGGAAACTTCCGTGAGGACCGCGACGTCGGCGCCCTCCTGGCCGGCCAGCCAGTCGACCTGCCGCACGGTGCGGGCGGCCGCTGCGTGCTGGACGTTCCACGTCATCAGCCGCAGCCGGTCGGTGGCCGGCTCGTGCACGGCGGTGCGGTGGGTGAACAGCGAGGCTTGGTCGGCGGCGGTCACGGCTTCTCCAGCTCGTCGAGGAAGACCTCCCCGGCGGCGTCCAGCTGCTTCTGGACGCGCCCGCAGGTCTCCCGGATGAACGCCATGTCGTCGCCGGACAGCTCCTCGCCCAGGCACAGCAGGTTCTTCTCGACCTGCTCGGCGGTGGTGAACCCGGTCAACACGGCGCAGTTGTCGGCGTGCTGGAGAACGTACCGGATCGCGACGCGAGCCAGGTCCGCCGACGAGGGGCCGAAACGCTCGCGCAGCGGCTCCAGGCCCTGCTGGAGGATCCGCAGGAACGGCTCGGTGAACCACGCCTTGCGCCCGCGGATGTCGCCCTCGCCGAAGGCCGGCGGCCGATCGGGGTCGTACTTGCCCAGCAGCAACCCCTGCGCGAGGGGCTTGTTCGCCAGCACTGACACGCCGCGCTCCGCGGCGAACGCGAACAGGTCCTGCTGGCCTTCGCCCGCGAGCGGGGTCAGGGCGTTGAACCGCACCGACAGGTAGTCCGGGCGGATGACCTCGAACAACTGGCGGAACCGCGCGTGCTTGTCCTCCCGCTGCGCCTTGGGGAGCGTGAGGCGGTCGGTGGCCAGGCGGTGCGGGCCGCGCATCCCGATGGCACGGATCAGACCCCGGCGCTGGAAGTCGCGCATCTGCTCGACGGCGCCTTCCAGGTAGCGGTCCGCCTTGCCGAAGGAGTTCGTGTGGAGGAAGTAGATGTCCAGGTGGTCGGTGCGCAGGTTGCGCAGGGTCGTCTCCAGTTGGTGGCGCATGTGTTCGGGCTCGTAGGCGTGCTCGGCGGTGCCGGCGAAGTACCCGACCTTGCTCGACAGCACCACGGAGTCCCGGTCGACGTCGGCCAGGAACCGTCCGATCAGCCGCTCGGAGTGGCCGTGGCCGTACACGTCGGCGGTGTCGAACAGGTTCGCGCCGAGCTGGTGCGCCCGGCGCAGACCGAGCAGCGACTCGCGGTCGTCCGCGTTCGCCCAGCCCATAGGCAGGCCCAGGTTGTGGCCGGGGCCGCCGATCGCCCAGCAACCGACCGCCACCGGGTTGACCGTCAACTCCCGTGTCAGGAGACGGCTTTCTACACCATTCACTCTTCTACCCTTCCGTAAGTTTCCGCCACAAACCATGACGAAAGTGACTATGGTGTGGCGCGTGAACACCGACACCGAACTTGATCTCAGCGCGATCATGGCCGCCGGTTGGGCGACCCCCGCAGACTTCACCCCCGCCGAGTACGCGCGAGCCGAAGCGTTCTACGCCGCGATGCGCGCCCACGACACCAGGCTGCTGGCCCTGCGGGAGCAGGCCGCTGGCCTGATCCGACAGTGGACGGGACGCGAGCCACGCGACGTCGGCTCTCTGGGCACCCGCCTCAACCTCGAGACGTCCGACCTGGACCTCGGCATCGGCTACCCGGTCGCCGACCGGGACCACCTGATGCAGGCCCTCGCCGACCGGACGACGTTCCTCGGGGAGCGCAAGACGTCGTTCTCCACGACCCGGCTCGTCTTCTCCTTCATCTTGGAAGGGGTCGAGGTCGACCTGTCCGCGCTGACGGAGGAGGACTTCGCGGTCGCCTGCCGGATGCTCGACCAGATCGCCGAGACGATGACCGAGGAGGAGCGCGTCTGCCACCTGTGGGTCAAGCACCTGCTGCGCGAGCAGGGCCGCCTTGACGACTACGCGAAGTGGAAGCTCGTCACCTACGCCCGGTTCTGCCCCGAGTTCAACTGGGTGCCGATCAGGGAGAAGGCCAGTTCCTGATCCGCGCCGCCCCTGGGTGGGCCGCCCCCGGCACCGGGGGCGGCCCACCTGCGTCAGGTCCCGCAAGGGTCGGCCGCGTTGATCAGCGCCCACTCGCGGTTGCCCAGCCAGCGCCGGTGCTCGGCCCGCAGCAAGGCGGCCCGGTCGTCGGGCAGCGCCAGGGCCGCCTTGCGGACGGCGCCGTCCACACGGCGGGCCAGCTGCGCGATCTCCTCCTCCAGCACCGTCCGCAGCCGCCCCTGCAGGCCGGCCCCGCCGCCCTCCACGCCCATCGACAGGGGGGTGCTCTCGATCGCGTGCAGCATGTGCCCCAGCACCGTGTACGCCGAGTCCTTCAGGACCACCCGGGCCGCGCGCACAGCCCGCCACGCGTCACCCTGCTCCAGGACCTTCTCCAGCGACTTGAGCGTGTAGTCCAGGGCGAAGTTCCGGTCGATCCACAGCTGCGCCCACTCGGAGGCGATGCCGATCCGCCAGTCCGCGAAGTCGGCGTCCTGGCGGCCCATCGAGGGCCGGACCGCGCCTGCCAGGCCCCGGTTCTGCACCTCCCGGGTGTACGCGGCGCCGATCAGGCACTCCATGGAGACGAGCATGTAGGAGATGCCCTGGTGGAGAGGCCGTCCGGTGGTGTACTTCGCGACGAAGGCTTCGTCGCGCACTCCGGCGACGATCTCCTCGACGGACAGGTGCGGCAGGGGGCGCAGGAGCAGGTCGGTGCGGCCCTGGAAGGTATGGGTCGCCTTCAGCTCCGGCAGAGTCATCAGATGGTCGAACGTGATGTACGTGTAGCGGGTCGGGACACCGAGTGCGGACAGGGTCCGGATCGCCAGCGCGTTCTGCTCGGAGGTCGTCTCCTTGTTGAAGCGCTCCAGGATGGAGTCGACGCCGGACTCGACGCCGAACAGGCACCGTCGCAGGCCCCGCTCGACCAGCTCCCGCCACATGGCCGCCCTCTCCACGTGCCAGTCCTTGTCGTGGTCGGGGTGCACGACCTGCTCGATGCGGCAGCTGGTTTCCCACTGGAATCCGGCGTCGTTAATCGTGCCGGCCACTGCCAGCGCCCTGGGGACGGCGTCCGGACCGCGGCCGACGTACTCCTCGTCCACCACGTACAGGACGCGGCTGGTGTCGGGGTGGCGGTCGAAGACCAAGCCGACCTCGTGCAGGAACCACGGGAGCAGGTTGGCGTTCGCCCCTGCCCACTTCCCCTTGTGGTCGCGGGGGCAGAACGAGCACGCGCTGACACAGCCGCGCGAGCATTCGGCCTGGGCGACCCCGTGGCAGTCCAGGGTGGCGTCCAGCAGGTCGAGCTCGGGCAGCAGGTCGCTCTCCTCGCTGCGGGCCGCGGCCGGCCGGGCGGTGCGGCGGATCGCCAACGTGCCTTCTCCGCGCGCGGCGCCCTGGTAGCCGATGCCCGGGATCTCCTCGCGGGTGATGTCGCCGTGCCAGTGCGCGAGGATGCCGCGGATCGTCGGCGCCCCCGCGCCCCGGGCTATCAGCAGCTTCGGGTAGGCGTCCAGGAGCTGCTTCTCGTTGCGGACGGTGAGGCTTCCGCCGGCCACGACCAGCGGGGGCTCGGGCAGCGAGTAGGCCGCGTCCAGTACCTCCACCATCAGGTCGTGCTGCCCGAACGTCGCGGAGATGCCGAGGATGTCGGGGGTGTTGTCGGCGATTTCCTTGAGCAGGTCGGGCAGCGTCACGCCGAGCTGCATGTCCATCAGCTCGGTGGTGCCCATGAGGGTGGAGCGCGAGCCCCGGGCGACGTCGCTGATCCCCAGGGGGAATCGCGGCAGCGGGAAGAACTCGGGGTGGTACAGCGCTGCCAGGAGCAGCCGCGGCCGTGACAGTCGGGTGACGGCGTACTCGTCCAGGTCCGCGAGCGAGAGCCACGAGTCAGGGTCGTCGAGTTCGATGTGGCCGGTGAGCCACGCGGGCCAGTGGCGGCTGTCGTGGCCCTGTCCGGAGAGGTCGGCGACGGCCCAGCGGCTGTCGGGGCGCTCGATGAGGACGAGGCGGCGGTCCAGGGTGCCGGTGACGCGCACGCGGCCGGCGAGGCCGCCGAGGTGGGTCTCCAGGTGCCGACGCAGCTCGTTGGGCCGGGTCCGGCAGGTGTCGGCCTCGGCCGCGGCCCGGTGGTGGTCGGCGCCCGGGGCGACTGCCTCCAGGAGGGGGGTCAGCCTGTCGGCCAGCGGGCCGGGCGTCAGCCGGTGCGGTAACGGCTGGGACTCTTGGGTGTTGGACATCGGTCCTCCGAAAGGTAGAACGCCGCCACGGAGCCGGGGGACCGGCAGCGGCGAGGGGAGGGGACAGGAAGGTGCGGCGCCGATTCCGGCGGGCGCTGGTGTGTCGATTCGAGTCGTAATCAGGACGCGAGCGCCGAGCGGGTTCTGACCGCTCTCTCGCTGCGGGTTGGTCGTTATCCGCGGGCTGGTGCGAGGCACCAGGCGGCGAGGCTGGCGGGGGTGGCGAGTAGTTGGTCCGGTTGGGCGGCGGTGAGGTCCTCGAGGTTCGCGTAGCCGTAGGCGACGGCGATCGCGGTCAGGTCAGCGGCGTGGGCGTGGCGGACATCGCTGCCGGTGTCGCCGATGTACGTCCTCGCCCCGTGCCAGGTGCGCAGGAACCGGAGCTTGTCGGTCTTGCTGCCCTGCTCGTCCCTGGAGAGCAGCACGCGAGGCATCGCCTCGGTGGGCAGGTCACGGGCGAGCAGAGCGCAGACGGTGCTTCCGTGGCTGCCGGTGACCACTGCGTACCCGGGCCCGGCTGCCAGTTCGGCCAGAGGTCCCACCAGCTCTGGAATGACGCCGCGTGGCTCTTCGGCGGCGGCTTGGTCGGTCAGCTGGGCGTGGAGCTTCCAGAACCGCTCCGCGGTCTCGAAGGCGACCCAGCGGGTCAGAGAGGCGCTGAGCACGCCCTGGTAGACGACGGGGAGCTCGCCCGGGCCGGCCAGGTCAGGAAGGTCCCACAGCCCCATCTCACGGCGGGCGTCCTGGTAGCAGCGCCACGCCCGCTCGCGGGAGTCGTGCAGGACACCGTCGAAGTCGAAGACGAGCATCAGGTCACCCCGCCCAGGGACACCACGGGCACACCGCACCAGGCAAGCAGCCCGGCGCGAGGCAACAGCCCCGGCAACTCGTCCAGCACGGTCCGGGCCTGAGGCCACGCCGACGGCGCGTCCAGCGGTGCGAGCAGCAGCACATCCCCTTCCCGTACCGGATGGAACCGGCCCCGGGCCCACCGCTCGACGGTCTTCAGCACGAGCGCCAGCTCCTCACCTGCCGGGCCGGGCCCGGCCTGGGGTGCGGGAGTGCCGCCGAAGGGCAGCCGGGGTTGCACCAGTGCTGCGGGCGGCTCCGTCCACCGGGCCACGACCGGCTCGGCCGCCCGCGGGCCGGCCGCAGCCTTGTTCAGGGTGCGCTGCAGGAGAGCGGCTGCGTCGGTCATGCCGCGCTGGAGCCGGTATGCCTCCCTGGCGGTCTCGGCCGCGCGCTGCACGTTGTAGGTCCGGGGAAGCTGCTCGCCGCGCGCTGCGCCGTAGCAAAGCACGGCCACGGCGAGCGCCTCGTGCCAGGGCTGTTCGCCGGGCAGGCGTCTGGCGAGGCTGTCGGCGACGGCGTCCAGAGAGCTGCCGAACGTGATGGTGAGCGCGGCCAGGTCGATCAGCGGGGTCAGCAGCTCGTTGTCACGGCGGTAGGCGTGGGCGAGGTGCCCCGTCTTACGGAGCCGCCCGTCAGCGTCGAGGAGCCACTTCTCCCCCTCGCACCGGTTGTCGGGTAGCCCCGGGGGGAGAACGGACAGCAGGTCGTGCAGCACCGTGGCGGCCTGGGTGCCGTCCGTACCGGTCAGGGCCTGGGCCAGCGCGAGCACTCCCGCAGGGACCGGCCTGGTGGATTCAGCGGTCTGCACCGGGAGCTGACTGGCACGGGCGAGCACGTAGTCCAGCGCCTCCTCCAGTCGGTCGGGCCCCGGCTGCGGGCCAAGCGGGGCCGTGGGAGTGACGTCTTCGCTCACCACGAGCGCGGGCGCCACGGCGAGCGTGACCGGGACGACTGGGTGCTGCAGCTCTGTGGCTGCGGCACGGGCGGAGCCGCCGAAGATCCCGGGCGGCACCCATGCTGCTACTGCCGCGTGCCGGATCCCGCCGGGCGTGCGCAGCTGGACGGCGGCCCGGGCGGGCGAGCGGCGGCGAACCCCCGGCCATGGGGCCAGGGCGGAGTTCTCCCGCCCGGGTGCGGGTGCGTCCAGGGACAGTGGCTGGTCAGCGCCAGGCCACTCGGCGTGGGCCTGAAGGTAGGCGGCCAGGGCGCCGGGATCCAGGCGGCGGGTGGACTGCCACTTCTCGCGGGGCAGCACGGTGACCGCGATGCCCGCCTTCCGCAGCGGCTGGACGTCGGCCGTGTCGAAGACCGGTACCAGCACCTCGGCTTCGGGCGTTTCCCGGGCCAAGGCCAGCAGCGTGCGGCCGGTTAGCGGCGGGTCGTCCACCAGGAGAATCCGCCGGTTGTCGGCGTCGAGATGCTCGCCGGGTCGGACACTGGTCACCTGCACGTCGACGCCGGCGGCCTTGAGGTGGGCGGCGATCAGCGGGGCCAGGTAGGCGCCGCCGGTGCGCACGCCTGCCACGAGGACCGGTCCGGTGTCGTGCCGGGCGTCCAGCCAGGTCTGGGCCAGAACGAGCATGTCCTGCCACTCGACTCCCTGGACGGCGAGGGATGCGGGCAGCCGTACGACCGACCGGTCCGACCGGAGCCAGAGGGGCAGGCGGCCGGCGACGGGTGCGATGACGGTGTCATCACCGGCCGCGAGTAGCCGGGCCGCCCGGTAGGTCGCCTCGTGCAGCACCTGTTCGCCCGGCTGGCCGGTATCACGGCAGCGGGTCCACAGGGCGGCCAGGGACTCGTAGCAGTGCAGGGCGGGTACGGGCTGCCCCGCCCGGGACGCGAGGTCCCGGGCGAGACGGCTGATGGTGAGCGGCCGGATGGCCGTCGGCATGCTCACGCGGCGGCCTCACGGCGGGCGACGGCGTGTACGAGGCGGCCCAGCTCGCGGTAGGGGCTGCGGGTGGAGGCGGCCCACTCCGTCTCGAGTGCTTCCTGGTACTCATCTTCGGTGGGCGTCCAGTCGTTGCGGTGGTCGTGGAAGATCCGCACGCCCTGCCACGGCAGCGGCGTGAGCTCGTTGGCCCGCGCGAGGTCGTCCAGGTGGGCGGGGGTGTCGCCGCGGGTGGTGATGCCGAGGTTGCCGACGCTGGCGGCCTGTCCGCTCTCGATCTGGGCCCGGGCCGATTCGTACCGGCCGGTCAAGGCCTCGCGCATGCCCACGGCCAGGCTGTTCTTCGTCAGGACGCTGAGGATGCCGCCGTCGGCGACGAGCCGGGCAAGGTGGGCCATGGGGGCGGCGGAGTCGGGCAGGTACATCACGACGCCGTGGCAGACAACCGCGGCGAACGCCCCGTCCTCGAACGGCAGGTTGTAGATGTCGCCGTCGGTGAGCGTCACCCGCTCGCTGATCCCGGCGGCGGCGACCCGTTGGGCCGCGGCGGCGAGCATGTCCGGGGACTTCTCCACGCCGACCACCTGGTGGCCGGCGGCCGTCAGGCGCAGCACCATCTCGCCGTCGCCGCAGCCGACGTCCAGAACGCGGACCGACCGGTCGCCGAGCTCTGCGAGGACCCGGCGCGCGGTGAGGTCGTGCCGCAGGCGGCCGCGGCCGCCGCTGGAGTACGCGGCGTAGCCGGTCTTGACGGTGCCGAAGTCGGCGGAGGGGTCGGTGGTCATGGGGTGTACTCCTTGGTCAGGGTGGGCCAGTGCTGTACGAGGTAGCGGAACGAGGGGTAGCGGTCGCCGCTGGCCAGGGCAGCGCCGGCGGATCCCGAGGGCGTGAACGTGCCTGCGCGGATGGCCTGGCGGATGCGGATCAGGCGCGGGATCCGGCTCGCCAGCTGCGGCACCCGGTCGCGGGCGTCTGCTTGCGGGAGCCAGGCCTTCAGCTGGTCGGGGCGCATCTCCTCCCACACGACGATGTCCGCGGGCACCTCGCCCAGCTGCATCGTGAGGAAGTGCGGCACGGCGGTTGTCCCGGGGGCGGCCGTGCGGTGGCCCAGCATGGTGACGGTGCCGGGGTAGCCGGTGCGCAGGGCCCTGAGATGGCGGGCGAACACGGCGTCGAGCCGACAGATCAGGCAGCCGCATACCGACCCGGTGCCGGTGAGGTCGTCAGGGGTGAAAGTCCGCTCAGGCACGCCCGCCGCCGGTCGCCGGGCCGTAGAGCCGGTAGTAGTCGTCGACGATGCCGGACTCGGCGAGAATCTCGTTGGTGGCGGCCAGGTTGTGTCCGGGCTGCAGCCGCTCATCGCCGCCGGCGAGGGCGACGGCGCCGACCGCGAGCCCGGCCAGGACCAAGTCCACGTAGCGGTTGGACAGGGACTCGGCGTGGTGGAAGTTGATCGGCATGCCGTGCCCGAGGACAAGGACCTCCGGGCCGTCGGCCAGCTGGTAGCTGGAACCGAGCACGCCTCGGTCCGTCACGTAGGCGCTGCCCTCGCGGAGTTCGTCCAGTCCGAACTCGTAGTTCCTGCTGGTGGTGCTGACCAGGACCGCTCGCGGCGGCAGGAGCCGGGCCTGCGCGAGGCCGAAGCTGCGGCTGCCGACACAGCCGAACACTAGCCGGGGCCGGTGGGCCCGCACGAGGGCACCGAGTGAGCGGCCGGTGAGGAAGCCTTCTTCGTGCGCGGCGACCAGGCGGGTGATGTCGGCGTCGTACACGGCGACCCGCATCCGCCGGCTTTCCAGGACGCGGGCGACCTCCTGGCCGATCCGGCCGAAGCCGAGTACGAGGGCGGCCTGGCCCTCGAACTTCTCGTCCGGCAGGAGCCGCAGAGTGTTGCGGACCGCCGCGTCGGCGATGCCGTAGGACTCGATCATGCCCTTCATGTCGCTCTCGGCCACGCTGAACAGCGGCAACGGCAGCTCGAGGCCTTCGACCTTCCGGATGCCGGAGGTCGTCTGTTCCACCAGCCCGATGAAGTGACCGGCCTGGTCGGGGAGATCGCGCAGCACGACGGGTAGGACGTAGCCTCCGTCGTCCATGACCACGCTCTGCTTGCCGGCGGAGGACACGCGGGTGATGTGGTCCGCGATGCCCTCCCGCAGGTCCCGGTAGCGCCACACAGCGATGCCGTGGCGGTGAACGAGGTGGGCGTCCACGCGGTGGGTGTGCGCGTAGGGGTACTCCTTGTCGATCACGGTCATGTGCGCCGGGTCCACACCGAGGGCGAGCAGGCTGTCGACCAGGACGAGGAAGTCGCGCATGTGGTGGATCGTCAGCAGCACGCCGACGCGGGCCAGCGGCTTGTCCGGCCAGCGTTCAGCCAGGCGGCTGGTGAGCGGCAGCTCGCAGACGGCTGCGGCGATCTCGGTTGTGGTGAACGGCAGGTGCCGCGCGACCGAAAAGAAGGCCTCCGCCTCGGCGGGAGTGCCCTGTTCGAAGGTGGCGATGAGACGGTGCGCGTGCTGGGCGGCGGCGGCCGGGTCCGCGGGGGTGGCCAGGGCCAGACGCCCGCGGCCGCCGTGGACGAGGGTGCACAGCCACGACGCCGACGCCTCGTCGCGCTGCACGCTGCGCACGTCGGGGCAGGCGCTGAGGCGGGCGGCCAGATCGGCGGCCAAGCGACGGACTTCGTCCGTGCTGGCGGCGACATCGACCGCGTGGACGAGCGGCGGCTTCACGGATACGGGCACGGGGCCCTCCTTTCGGGTGGGTTCGAGTCGGTTCGGCGAAACGGGGGTCAGCAGTCGCGGTCGAGGCTGAAGGTGGCGCAGCGGCCGGTGACACGCATGCCGCAGGCGACGAAGTCGGCCGGGTCCTGCTGGGTCACCGCGCGCACGCCGGCCAGGCGCTGGACGGCCGCCGCCGTGTGCGCCGCGGTGATCAGCCGGCGCCTGACCTCCGGCGTCGCGGCCCACACCTCGGCCAGCAGCAGCTCACTGCCCACCTCGTTACGCTGGGCCAGACCCAGCAGCAGCGACCCGGTCGCTGGGTCCAGCAGCAGGTTCCGGGTCTGGAACCGGGCGTCGTCCCGCCACCGCCGCAGCGTGGCCCGGGCGAACTCCTGCCCGTGGCGGCCAAGCTGCTGTGCCGATGCCGCCACGTAGGCGTCCAGATCCTCGACGCCCTCCGCAGTGACAGCGTCGAACGCACCCTCGGCCGGTATCCCGTGCAACACGGTGATGGGGTCAAGCTGGGTCCAGTCCGACCGGATGAAGAAGTCGGCGGCGCCGTCCCGGTCGGCCGGGACGTCCGTGGTCACCAACGGCCACCGAGCCGCGCCAACCACCGTGTCCAGCAACGCCGTGCCCAGCCCGGTCCGGCGGATCGACGGGGCGACAACTGGCCCCCACAGACGTGCCCTCGTCTCGCCGGGTTCAGGCCGACGCACCGCGCACCAGCCGACCATCTCCTGACGGTCACGAGCCACCGCCAGCACCGGCGGCTCACCGGTCAGCGCGTTGGCCAGCCTGGAGCGCACCAGCGAGGGGCTGACCGGGCGGTCGTCGCTGAAACCGGCAATGCATGGCTGCGCAAGGGCGGCGAGCTCGTCGCACAGAGGGTCGTCCAACTCGTGGACTAGGCCAATCCTGGGGTCAGGCATCACACTCTCCCGGGAGAAATAGGTGGGAACGCTCGCTCATCGGCGGGGCACCTTGGACAGCACGACGGCGGGAAACAGCGGCGAGATCGCCGACAGCAGGACCAGGTCGCAGGTGACCGCGAGGAAGGCGGCCTGCGGGCGGCGGCCGGCTCCCAGTTCCTGGACGGCCTCGGTGAGGTAGCCGTGCGCGGTGTCGCGGGCTACTTCGAGCTCGTCCGCGATCTGATCGTCGGTCAGGCCGGAGAGGAGCAGTTCCAGAGCCCTGCGTACGCGCGGCGGCATGCGCAGGCCGGCACCCGGGGCGGTCGGCATGCCGATCTCGGGTGTGGTGACCAGCCGGTAGGCGGCCGCGAGGGCCGATGCCTGGGGCAGGTGCTGCGCGCCAAGCAGGTCGCAGACTTTCTGGTCGGCGCCTCGGATGTCTTCCACCCGCAGACCTGCCTTGGCGCGCCGCCCAGCCCTCGGCCCTGGGGTGAGGACGAACCGGATGAGCCGAAGGTCGTGGTCGCCCAGTCGCGGCGCCGCGGGCATGAGCGGCGCCGCGAGCGCAGTCGTCATCGTGCTCACCGGGCCGCACCCGCCAGGGTCGCGGTCCTGGTGTCGGTCTGGTCCGGCACCCCGAAGTCGTTCTCTCGCCCGTCAGATCCCGAGACCACGCCTGCGCAGGCGGCTGCGGTGAGCCGCAGGGCGGTGTCGATCAGGGGGACGTGGCTGAAGGCCTGCGGGAAGTTCCCGACCTGGCGCTTGAGCCGCGGGTCCCACTCCTCGGCGAGCAGGCCGACGTCGTTGCGCAGCGAGAGCAGCCGGTCGAACAGCTCGCGGGCCTCCTGCACCCGCCCGATCATGGCGAGGTCGTCGGCGAGCCAGAAGGAGCAGGCGAGGAAGGCGCCCTCGTGGCCGGAGAGGCCGTCGACGTTGTTGCCCTCGTTGTCGTGGGTGGGATAGCGCAGGACGAAGCCGTCCTCGGTGGACAGTTCGCGCTGGATGGTCTCGATGGTGCCGATCACCCGCTTGTCGTCCGGCGGCAGGAAGCCGACCTGGGGGATGAGCAGCAGGGACGCGTCCAGCTCGCGGCCGCCGTAGTACTGGGTGAAGGTGTTGCGCTCCGGGTCGTAGCCCTTCTCGCAGACGTCCCGGTGGATGGTGTCGCGCAGCTCGCGCCAGCGCTCCAGCGGGCCGTCGGCGGGGGACTGCTCGATCAGCTTGATGGTGCGGTCGACGGCCACCCAGGCCATCACCTTGGAGTGGACGAAGTGGCGGCGCGGGCCACGGACCTCCCAGATGCCCTCGTCCGGCTCCTGCCAGTGCTGCTCCAGGTACTCGATCAGGCGCAGCTGGAGGTGGTGGGCGTGGTCGTTGCGGGTCAGTCCGGTCATGTGGGCCAGGTGCAGGGCCTCGACCACCTCGCCGTAGACGTCCAGCTGGAGCTGGCCCGCGGCGCCGTTGCCGACCCGCACCGGCTGGGAGCCCTCGTAGCCGGGCAGCCAGTCCAGGGTGGATTCGGTGAGCTCCCGCTGGCCGGTGATGGTGTACATGATCTGCAGGTTCTCGGGGTCGCCGGCGACGGCGCGCAGCAGCCACTCGCGCCAGGCCTGGGCCTCCTCGCGGTAACCGGTGCGAAGCAGGGAGGACAGGGTGATCGCCGCGTCGCGTAGCCAGGTGTAGCGGTAGTCCCAGTTGCGTTCGCCGCCGATGTCCTCGGGCAGGGAGGTGGTGGGGGCGGCGACGATGCCGCCGGTGGGGGCGTAGGTGAGCGCCTTGAGGGTGATCAGGGAGCGGACCACGGCCTCGCGGTAGGGGCCCTGGTAGGTGCACTGGCTGACCCAGTCGGACCAGAAGTGCTCGGTCAGCGCGAGCGAGTCCTCCGGGTCGGGGACCTCCGGCGAGGCCAGGTGGGAGGGCTGCCAGGTGAGCGCGAAGGTGATCCGCTCACCCGCAGCCACGGCGAAGTCGTGCTCGGCGGGGTGATCGAGGGTGCTGAAGGCCGGGGTGTCGAGCCAGAGGGAGTCGGGGCCGGCGACCGCGGTGGTGCGCAGCGTGGACTCGGTGGTGGTCTGGTGCAGCCAGGGGCGGACCCTGCCGTACGCGAAGCGAGCTCGCAGGCTGGAGCGCATCCGGACGCGTCCGGCTATCCCTTCCACGATGCGGATCACTACCGGGGTGTTCGGCGTGGCGGGCAGCTGGCGCGGCGGCATGAAGTCGATCACCCGTACGGTGCCGTCCTGGGCGTCCCACTCCTGTTCCAGGATCAGCGAGTCACCGCGGTAGCGGCGCCGGTCGGCACGGGGTGAACTGGCGCTGTCGGAGGCCGGGGTGGGGGAGACCGTCCAGGAGCCGTGGTCGTCGTTTCCGAGCAGGGCGGCGAAGACTGCGGGGGAGTCGAACTGGGGCAGGCACAGCCAGTTCAGGGCGCCGTCGCGGCGGATCAGGGCGGCGGTGTGCATGTCTCCGATGAGTGCGTGGTCCTCGATGGGTGCCATGGGGGTCCGATCTGACGGGTGGGTGGGTGCGCGTGAGGCCGAGACGACTACTGGGGGGGTGGGCCGGGCGAGCCTGGCCGCAGTGTTGATGTGGCGCTGGGCCGGGCTGGCGGGTTGGCGGCTGGGACGTCAGGCCGCTCGGGCGGAAGCCGGTGTCATGGACTTGGCCAGACGGGCCAGTTGCTCACCCATCACGCCCAGGGGAGCTTCGCCGGTCCCGGCCAGGGCCAGCAGCGAGCCGTCGCCCGCGATCATCAGGAGCAGCAGGGAGCCGTCCTTGTACACCGACACGTTGTGGTCCAGGGCCGGTGGCGCGGTCGGTGCCAGACCCGGGGCGCAGCCGCGGGCGCAGGAGACCAGACCGGTCACGGCGGCGGCGAGGCCGTCGATCACGTCGGCGGGGCGCTCGGGCCAGTGGGCGAGGACAAGTCCGTCGGGGCTGACCTGCAGGGCGGTGGTGGCGCTGGGGATGCCGGTGAGGAGGTCGGCCAGCTGCTGGGGCGCGAGGGCCTGGACGGCGGACTGCGAGAAGAGGGACACGGAATGTCGACTTTCAGGAAGCGAAGGTGGGGGTGGGCGGCGTACCGGGTTCGGCTGCTGACACGGGCGACGGCTGTTGGACGGCGGCCGCGGGCAGGTGGAGGCGGGCGTGCGTGCCGATCCCCGGAACGGAGTCGAGTTCGGCTCGGAAGCCGCCTGCGGCGCAGGCCAGTGCGACGGTCCGCAGTCCGAGCGGCCGGTTGCTGGTCGGTGTGGGGAGCGGTGGGCGGTGCCGCAGCAGGGCGAGGGCCTGCGCAAGGGTGAGGTCGTCCATCCCGGGGCCGGGATCGGTGATGGTTACCGCGGCGGCGCCCTGCGCGGTGCGTTCGACTGTCATCGTTGCCGCCCCGTCGACTTGGGCCGCAGCGCGCACGGCGTTGTCCAGGAGCTCGGCGATCGCCGCGAGTAGTGGCTCGACCACCGCGCCCGGCACAGCGAGGGCAGCGTCGCTCGGGCCGATGTGGACGCGCTGGTAGTGGGCGATCGCGCACTGGGCGCCTCGCGCGACCTCCAGGAGCGGGACCGCATTGGCGCGGCCTCGGGGCCAGGGGGCGCCGGCCAGCGCCCTGGCGCGCCGGGCGGCCCGCAGCGCCATGGCGTTGGTGTGGTCGATCGCCACCACGTCCTCGAGCTGTTCGGGGTCGGTGACGGTGGCGTGCCGCTGGTCGAGGCGCCGGCGTTGTTCGGTCAGGACGGCGTGCAGTGGCTTGATGCTGGCCAGCAGGTCCTGTCGGGCGTCGTCCTGCGCGCGGTGGAGCAGGCTCGCGATCTGCCAGGCGGCTTGCTGTACCTCCGGTGGAGCGTCTGGGGGCAGAGGCATTCCCGTGCACACCGCGCGGGCGATCCCTGGGAGGACCGTGCGGACGAACTCCTCAACGGTGGGGGCGGGCCTGGTTCGGGTCCTCGTTGCCACGTTGTCGAGAACGGCAGGGACTCCCAGTACGGCATTACCGCACGCTTGCGGGGCGGGTAACCGCCGGACCATGGCTCTTCTTCCTCTCTCGACTCCTGGAGACGCCAGGCGGTGTTCCGCTGCCGTCGTGTCCTGGGCGCCGCCGACCGGCCGGGCGCAGTGCACCGGGGGTTCCGGCCGGTCGGCGGCGAGATGCCGCGATCGGGCCCCGAACGGGACCTTCGCGGCGGTACGGTGGGGCTTCGGCTCCCGGGGGAACGCGCAACGACGAGGGCGCGGACCACCCCGGGGGCTGCCCGGGCTTTCCGGCTGCTGGTCAGGGCCAACGGTTGCGGCCCTGACCAGCCCGGTGCCGAGGACCGCGGACCCCTCGCCTCAGGTCGCGCGAGTCCGGGGCCGACATTCCGCCGTCCTGGCACCTCACCGGCCTCGTCACTTCCTCACCGAGGCCGGGCCGGGGGAGAGACACCCGCGTGGGGCGGCGCTCCCGGAGTGCGCGGTGAGCCTGGCGCCCCGAGAATCCGGCGCTGCTCTGCCGCGTCCCCGCCGAAGCGGCGGGGGTGGCCCGGCGGCCGGCCGGGTAGTGCGCAACCGGCCGCCGGGCTTTTGAGGGCGGGCCACCGGCGCAGTGGTGGACCCGCCCGCTCTAGGGGCCGATCGGCGGTTCTACCCGCTGCGGCCGTGATATCAGCCATCGGCGGCGAACCGGCGGCCCCTGCTGTCCGATGACGTGCCGCACCAATCCCGTGACCAGGCCTCGGAGAGCCGCAGTACTGGGCCGGGCGTGAACGGTCACCCGCTCGTCCTTGGGCTCCGCGGCCGCCATCAGCTTCTGGTTGACGGTCTGGTTCGCTCGGCGGCGCCAAGCCTGCACGGTGTGCTGGGCTCGGTACGGCGAGCGCCACATCCTGGGGTGCGGGGTGTAAGCCGCCGCGAGTCGAAGGCTCACGCCGCCGCCCCGTCATCACCGATGACGCCCCGTCGGCGTGTCCCTATCGTGCCGATCCTCGGCGCCGGACGCGCATCCTTGACCCGGCGATAGGCGTCCAGGACCGCGATGCGCTGCGCCGCCTGCTGTTCCGTGGAAGTCAGGGAAACCGAGTCGATCGCCTCGTCGTCCGGGTGGCCCTGGGTGAGGGAGAGAGCGACTTCGAACCAGGTTGTCTTCTCGTCCGCCAGCGCCTCGTAGCCGAAGCTGACGGCGTACAGGTTGATCAGCAGCAGCCCCCGGCCGGTCGTGGAGTCCGGACCGGCCTCGCGCGCTTTCGGCAGCGCGTCGGCCGCGGGGTCGGTCACGGAGATCCGCAGGCGGCCGGTGTCGCTTCGGAGCTCCGCCTTGACCTTGAGCTTGGCGTCCCGGGCCGTGGTTTCGCCGCCGAACCCGTGCTCGATCGCGTTGGTCAGCAGCTCCGACAGGAGGAGCTTCACTGTGTCTGCCTCTTCCTCCTCGAGGTGGAGGCCGGCACGGTGCAGCTCCAGCACGATCTTGCGCCGGGCTTCCCCAACTGCCTTGTGGCATACCGCAGTTGTTAAACCTACCGTGAGCATGACATTCCTCCGGTGCCAGTACAGGGTGTATCCGGGGAAGCGGCCGTGACGGTCGCGTTGAAGCAGGACCGGCGGCCCAGAGGTCGCCGAGTGGTGTTGACTTCGCGCCAGGGCGCCACGGCACGCCATGGCACAGCCGAGCAGCGATGGGCAGTTCACGCTCGCTCGCGGGTTCCATCGCTGGACCTTTAGACGCGACACCACTGCGGGTGTCGCCTTGGCCAGGTAGAAGCCCCAGCGTGCAGGCGTTCAGGCGCAGCACAGCTCAAAGTGGGCCGCGACAGCCAGGGTTGACTGCCCGTCATCGACCGCACCTATAGCGTGCTCCTTCTCGCGCCAGGTGGCAAGCTTGCCGCCATAATCGGCAAGAGATGCACTGACGTTCTATCGACTGCCGCACCCAGGAGGTGCGAAACTGCACCCGGACGCTCGCTCAGCGCACCCAGAAAGGGACGGAATTCGCACGATGCCCAACCAACGCGCTGCACCCACCGTCCGCCGTCGCCGCCTCGCCCGCGCACTTCGCACCTACCGTGCCAAGGCCGGACTGAGCGGCGAGCAGCTGGCGGAGCGGTTGGGACCCAAGTGGACCGGCCCGAAGATCTCCCGGATCGAGCACGCGAACGGCGCCATCACGGCCCTCGAGGTGAACGACTGGCTGAAGGCTTGCGGAGTCTCCGATCCGGACACCATCACAGCCTTGGAGGATGTGGCACGGAACGCCGGCAAGTCCGGGTGGTGGAGCAACTACGGAACCACAGCCGTCCCGCAGCACCTCGAGGATCTGATCTACGCCGAGGGGGAAGCGGAGTCGATCCGCAGCTACCACCCGAACGTCATCCCCGGCTGGCTCCAGACGGCTGCGTACGCCAAGGAGATCACCGCCGCGACCGCGTTCGGCATCCCTCCGGAGAACCACCCCGCGATCGTCGATCTCCGGATGCGCCGACAGGCGATTCTCACGCAGCCCGGCGGGCCGAAGTGGCGCTTCGTCCTACACGAAGCCCTGCTGATGCAGCGGTTCGTCTCACACCCGAACCTGATGGTGGACCAGCTCCGTCGGTTGCTGGACGTTGGCGACCTTCCCAATGTCGGGATCCAGATCATGCCCCTGACCGCCGGACCCCATCCCGGCGCTGGCGGGACCTTCACCGTGTTCCACTTCCCTCGGCCATGGCTGCCGATTGCTACGACCGAAGACCGCCAGGCCACGCGATACTTCGAGGGAGATGAGGTCGCTCGTGACTACGACGAAGCGCTCGACCGCATCCTCGCCGCAGCACTCCCCGTCGATGCATCGCGGGAGACGATCAAGAAACACATGGAAGGACACGCATCATGAGCAACACCCCCGAACCCGACACGGCCGTCGAGGGCCCGGCCAAGGACGAGCTGTACGCGCTCGACGCGTCCGGCCTGAAGCGCCGTACCTCCTCATTCAGCCAGAACAACGGCAACTGCGTCGAAGTTGCCTCCTTCCCCGAGGGCGGCCGTGTGCTGACCGACTCCAAGCGCCCGGACCGGAACGACCTGCGGTTCACCCCAGCTGAGTGGAAGGCATTCATCGCCGGCGTCAAGGCTGGCGAGTTCGACTGACTTGAGCCGGATGCGGCCTCCCGCGCCTGAAAGGCATGCCATGGACACTTCTCTGGACCAAAGCGCCGACGAGAACGTCGTCTGGCACAAGTCGAGCTACAGCGGCAGTCAGAACAGCAACTGCTGCGAGGTCGGCCGCCCGGTCAGCGCCGAGCACGGCGCTGTCGCAGTGCGGGATACCAAGGACCGCGCAGGCGGAACCCTCCACTTCTCTCCCGAGAGCTGGAGCGCCTTCCTCAGCGACATTCAGGCCGGCGACCCGCGACTGACCGGCGACGTGCTCTAACCGCTCAGCAGCACGCAATGTGGGGACCTTGACGCAACTACCGCCGAGGTCCCCACACATCCTGCCACCAGCCGGATCTGACAACGGCGCCCGCGACGACGCCGGAAGATCACGGCGGGCATGATCAGTGTCCCCCGACTCCGGGCGGAGAGAAAAGACCTCCCACGATCGCCGCGCTGCCACCGTGCCTACGAGTCGTCGTCGCCCTGCAGGCGCCGCAACCACTCGGCCGAGTCGGTCTCGTGCATCCGGCGCCCGGTGATCTCGCTCAGCAGCTGGGTGTTTCCCGTCTCCATCGCCATCGTCATGGCGCTGCCGCGCAGGGCGTGGGCGACGTCCAGCAACTGCTCTTTGCTGTAGTCCTCCAACCGCCAGCCGAGATCACCCATCCGCTCTACCAGCAACCGCAGCGCGCCGGCCACCACCACCGACTGTCGAGCCAGCGCCGTCAGCTCGGCGTCCCGTTCGAACATCGCAACCAGCCTCCCAGTCCGCTGTACCTCCAGCTTGCCCCCGCGGCGGAGCGGTCGCGGCCCCGGGTGCCGCTTGACTACCGTCGCGAGGTCGCCGGACGCCACAGGTCAACCTGCACAAGATGCCGTGTTGGCGGCCCTGTCCGAGCCCGTGCTGGTGCTCACCGCGCTCCCTCCTCGACCAACTCCATGACGGCGCCGAACAGAACGTCGCGGCGCAGTGCGTTGTTGAAGTCGAACACCGTCTGACCGGGGGTGAGGTTGATGGTGTAAGCGGGGGCGGTGATGAAGTGGACGGTGCCCGTGGTGCGGGCGGCGGCGATCCAGCCCGGGGTGCCTGGGTCTGCCGGCTCGGGGAGGGTGTAGAGGTCGCCCCACAGTTGGTGCTGGATGCGGACGATGCGGCCGCCCCGAGTGACGATGCGCCAGCCAGGGGTCGGCTGCGGGTCGCGGGGGTTGTAGGTGGGCAGGCCGTCGGTGAGGCGGTCGGCGCGGAAGCCGAGGTCGCCGTGGGGGTGAGGGTCGCCTGGCTGGAGGTAGAACAGGGCCTGCGGCTGGTCGCTCCGGGTGATGGGCCAGGCGTACCAGTCCTCCTGGCGCGGCTTTCGGCGCGCGGGGCGCGGGAGGAGATCGGCGGGGTCGACGGGCATGCGGCGGCGGTGGCGTTCCGCCGTCAACTGCGACCAGGACCAGCAGCGGGCCGGGGCGCAGGCGGGGTGGGTGAACACCGGCATGCTGGCCTCGGCCTCCTCGCTCCCCTGGGTGACGGCGCGCAGGACGAGACCGATGTTCACCACCGGGCTGCCGTGCACGGTCTTGTCGCACAGCATGCAGGTGACCTCGGGCCCGCTGGTGGCGACCATCTGGCTGAGCATCCTGGCGCCTTCGATGCCGTGGAGGATGGTGACGGCGGCGGCCACGGGGGTCCGCACCCTGCCGCTGCTCTGCTCGTCGGCCATAGCGGCGGCGACGGTGAAGCCGATGTGGTCGTGGTCCTCGCCGGAGTCGGGAGTGCTGGCCTGGGCGCGGTGCCGGGCCCGGACCTTCTTCAGCGCGTCCTGGTACGAGGTGCCGGGGTGCTGCTGCTGCCAGCGGCGGGCGGCGTCGCGCTCGGCCTGGTTGGGCTGGGACATGGGGCTCTGCCCTTCACAGCGTGCCGCTGTCCCGTGATCCGGGCACGCCGAGGATGCTGGGCGAACCTGGTGGACCATCAACCGAGTTGCTGCCGAGCGCCGCTAGGCGGCTTCGGGCCGTCGTGGTCAGTCCGGTCACGGGCCGGACGACTAGGCCAGGGTCGTCCGCAGCAGGGCGACCAGGCCAGGGTACCGACCGGCCCGCAGCGGCGCGACGGATTCTCGTCCACTGCCCGAGGCCAGCCGACCCGACGGGATCGGTCCACGCGAGCACCTGGTGGCCCAGCGCGCCCTGCGTGACGTCGAAGGCCCGTACGGCTGGTGGTGCCGGGCGGTCCAGGACGTTCCTCGGGTCAGGAAGCCTTCGGCGCGCGGATCCCGGTGATCGTCACAACCGGGGGCCGGGTCGAGGGGCTGACCATGTAGGTGACCGCCAAGGTGCCGATCAGCGCGACTCGGTCGTCTTCGCCGTCCGGGGTCCGTGCGAGGGACAGGCCGCCGAAGGGATCACCAGCAACATCATCGAGGCCGGCCAGCAGTTCGCCGAGCACTGTCCCGGCCAGCAGGGCATGCAGTGCCTCCCGGCTGAGGACGCTGGGGATACCAGCCAGCCGCTCGGCACCGTCCAACGTGCGCAGCTGCTCGCGGACCGCGTCGGTGAGCACGACCTTGTAGCGGCGGCCGGCAGTCACCAGGCAGCCAGCGCGGCAAAGACCTCGCCCAGCTCGTGCACGGGGGCACTGCCCGTCCGCACCGCGGCCGCTGCGGCGTCTATGTCGGCGTCGGTGGCGGTCTGCGCGACTGCCGCCCACTGCCCGACCAGAGTGAACAGATCAGCAGGGTCAGCTTCGTCCAGAGCCGTCTGGAACGCCTGGCGCAGTTCGGCAGGCAGGGCGCGGCGGACCGCGCCGACCGTGCGCGGCCGGTCAATGGGCCCCAGTGGGTAGTCGTGCGCCTGCGCTGTCATGGATCCCTCCCGGTGCTGACCTGCCACCACCCTACGCGGGCCAGCAGCGGTCGTCAGCCACTCAGACTGGCTGTTCGGACTGTTCGGCACCCCTGCCCAACAGCGACGGCCGGGAGGAGCCCGTCGAGCTCGGACCGCCCGAAGCGAGGGGGCACCAAGCCCTGTAGTGCTGGACGCCCGCTGTGCGGCGTACGGTGAAGACGTGGCCTTGGCCAGCCCAAGCCTGCCCGGCATGGACCAGGCAGACGAGGCAGCTGTACGTCGGTGCGGGCACTGCAGCAAGCCGCTGCGAGCAGGCGTCCGCTCCGATGCGCTGTTCTGCGACCGGGCGTGCAAGGCAGCTCGCAGGCGGGAGCGCCAGCACCAGGCCGAGGCCGTCGCGATCGGCTTCGCCATCCTCGACGGGCGCAAGGCAGAGGTCGCGCGGGCCTGCCCGGTCTGCGGCAGGCGCTTCGTCCCAGGTCACGGGCACCGCCGCGATGCCGTCTACGACCGGCCGTCATGCCGTACAGCCGCGTGGCGCCGCCGTCGGCGCGAGCGGGTCCGCCAAGCCGTCTCCGATCAGCGGGTACATGGAGCCGTCAACATGACCGAGGTCATGAACGGGTCCAAGCCGCTGAGCAGCGAGAACGCGATGACTGCTGGTCGAGGACTCGCAGAAGGCCCCGGGGCCCACCCGGGTGCAGCCGTCACCGGCCCGGGCGGAGGTGAGTGTTTCTCCGGGAAACACTCACCTCCGCCCGGATGAGGTCTCGATCAACGTTCCTCGCCCCGGCCGTACCTCGGCCTGGGCGGGCAGAGATCAGCCAGCCAGGCGCACCAGTGCCCTAGTGGCGGACCAGTTTCACCGGCCGGTTGGTGATCGTCACCAACCGGTCGAGGTCGTAGTACGTCGCTCGCAGCCGGTGGTCCGAGATCGCGTCGGCTTCCTCGCTCACCACGAGCTCGGCGCCAGCCACGGCAGGCAGCAGCTCCTCGGTGATGTACGTCCGGTCGATCGCCGACAGGCCGCCGGGAGGCAGGTCCTCCTCAGGGACGACCTGGCGCTCCTTGTCGGGGCCGTGGCCGGAGGTCGCCCCGTCCGCGCCGGCGCACCCGAGGTGCTGCGCGGCGTAGCCGTGGACGTACACCCAGCCGTGGCGGGTCAGCATCTCGTCGGCCTGGGTGTCGGCCACCCACTGGCCGGCGGCGTCCTTCACCGATCGGTTGCCCGCGTAGTTGCGGTCGGCGATGCCGTCCATCGACAGCGGCGCCCGGCCGACGACCCAAGCGTTGAAGTCCGCGTCGACGTGGCCCAAGCGCTGGTCTTTCACCGCGACGCCCGCCCAGAACCGGGCCTCGGCGAGCCTGAAGTCGGGGTTCCAGTAGCAGGCGTGGTCGCAGCCGAAGAAGATCTGCCGCGCGCTCAGGTTCCCGTCACGGTCGCGCACCCGGGTGGGGACGACCACCGGCGGGTGCCAGAGCCCCGTCCAGTGCTGCTCCCACTCCATGTCCGGGACGAGCGGCCCGTCGGGGTCGATGAAGAGGCCGTTGCCGTTGCGGACCCTGCTGTCCTCCTCGCTGACGCCCGGCGGCGAGGCCGGCGCGAAGTACAGCATCCCAAGCTCCTTGGCGATCTCCTCGCCCTGGCCGGGCTGCACCTCGTTGAGGCTGATCACCGCGGCCTTGCGGCCGCCGTCCTGCGCCCGGCGCTTCAAGTACGCCAGGGCCTCGGCCATCTTCCAGCCGTGCTGGACGTTCCAGTGCAGCACCTCCACCAGCTCGCCCGGGTCGTCGCTGGCCAGGGCCTTCCCCCCACTGCTCACGTTGCCCTCCTGCTGCTCCATCCCGGGTCGCCCCCGCACCCCGGGATCCCTTTGGTCACGGAGATCGTCCCAGGACGGCACAAGGCGTGACGGCTCTTCAGGGAAATCCGTCGCCGCGAAGAGACGCACGCAGCTGTCGATTCGGTGCCTGGACGACCGTCAGCACGGATGAGGCCGAGACGGGCGGATGGCGCCTTCCCCCCGGGATTGGGCCTGCTGGGCTCTACCGACGCCGCGCGCGCTGGGCGATGAGGAGCCGGTTCAGACTGAGCGGCAGCAGCCACTGGTCGGCGGCCGCGGTGCTGCCGGTGAGCTGGCCGCCGGGCATGAGCTTGGGCTCGCGCAGGATGAGGCGGTAGGACCCGCGGCTGGGAGGGAACCCGTACTCGAGGTAGAGCGCGGTTCCGGCGCTCAGCGCGTCGGCGACCGTGCAGGCGATGGCGCCGAGGAACGGGGCGGCCTGACTGGCGCGCGGCACCCGGTCGGCTAGCTGACGGCCGCCAAGTGTCGCTTCGTCGGCGGCTGTGCCGCGATCGGGGGCAGCTCGCCGTCCGCGATCTGCTGGAGCGCGTCGCTGATCGCTGTCTCCATGTCGTTCTCGGTCTCGTAGCCGGCCACCAGAGGGTGCAGCGTGTACTTGTACCGGGTGGTGCGCAGGACGATGTTCAGTTCGCAGAGCCTGCGCATGGCCCTGGAGAGCACGCTCGGGCTGGTCTTCAGGGTGGCGGCCAGCTCCTGCTGGGACTCGGGGATCGCGCCGCCAGCCTGCTGGACCTCGGTCAGGAGGTCGAAGAGGTTGCGGGCCGAGATGGGCAGCCCGAGGGTCCGGATATGCCCGAGCACCTCAGTCCTCATGATCATGGCTTCTGCTCCTTCTTCGCCCGGGGCTTTCGGGGCTTCGGCGTCGGCACCACCAGGTCCGGGAAGTCTCCCGGGCCCAACCGCATCAGCATCGCAGTATCAAGCATCTCCTGCTGAGCATCTCCGTTCCCCTTGAAGCACAGGGTCGGATTGACCTGGTACACCGTCCGGTCCTTCTTGTCGCGGCGGATCATGTGCCAGTTTTCAATCCTCGTGAGCGCGGCCGACACGTTGGTCCTGGGCAGTGCGAGGAAGTTGGCGATCGTCTGCTGAGTCTTGATGACCAGGATGCCTTCCTCCTGCTCCCCCATGCAGTACAGCAGAACTGCGACCTCGGTAGGGGTCATGCCCTTCGCCGCGATGACTGGGGCCAGCACCTGGCTCAGGAACGCGTTCGAGACGACTGACCACCCGCGCTTGCCCATCATCTTGTGAGGGGCACGCGGCTTGGCGTACTCGAACTCGGTGACGACCCGCACGGGCCGCTTCTCGCGGGGGAGGTGCTCGCGCGTGGTTGAGGCTACGGCCTGCGCGAGCAGGGACTCCAGGCTCGGCCGCTCCCTGGCTGGGGACGACTTCGGCTTGGCAGGCTGCGGCTCTGGTGAGCTCTGGGCGGCGGAACGGGGCATGAGGCGGCCTTTCACAGCGCGGATGATCCGCAACTTAGCGTGACTTGCCTGCCAAGTACAGTCGACTTGCCCGTAGCGGCGAGTCGGACTACGAGGCGTCGTGGCAACACGACACTTCCAGCCCCTAGTTGCCAGAACAGGCAAGTCGGTGTCGTGAAATCACGACACCCCCTCCCGATCTCCCGCCACTCTGAGTGGGCGGCTCAGACGTGATGCATACATGCCAGGCGTGCCGTGCGCCCGTCTGTCGTGATTTCACGACAGCGAGTTCGGCGTTTCCGCAGGTCACAAGCACTATGGAGGGGAATCCCTCTTTTCCTTATGTCCGGGTCGAAAGGGGCCCCGAGGCGGTATGACCGGCAGCGGAGTGGGGATGCTTCCCATGCGAGTGTCGCCCGATGCACCTCGGAGTTGCCTGTAGAAGCAACTCGGGGCGCGAAGTGTTGATGTCGGCACGACACTCCGGCGCTGAAGTGTCGTGATTCCGCGACGGTGCTTTCGGCGTTCTTGCAGGTCAGAGCTGCGGGAAGCTGCTGGCTCTCTTTTCCACATAAACGCGCGCGGGCGCGCCCGCGCGAGCCACCGCGTCACCTGCCGCTTCCGCAGCCCTGGTTGCTCCTTGCGCCGAACGGCAACCAAGCAGCTGGCTGGACTTACCCCGCCGATCACGGAGGTCCGGCTGCCGCCGGACCCGGGCCCCAAGGGGCCCTCTCCGCGCTCATTCGGCAGGATGGCGGGCATCCGTGCTCCTGAGCCGGTACCGGCGCTTCTCGAGTGTGTCCTGGCCCTCACTGACGGCCCTCCCTCTGCAGGCTGCTCGCGGACTGTGTACTTCTCATCGGCTCGATCTGACGGCAACCCAAGACCGGTCATCGGCAGGCGCCGCGGATGGTCCAGCCGGACGGACGATGGTCCCGCCCGAACAGGCGCGAGCCACTTTGTCGATGGGCGGGGGCCAGGTCGGGCCGGCCACGGCCCGACCGGTGAGGTGGCGGGCCGATGGCGGGGCCGGCCACGGCCCTGCCATCGGAGCCGGCGGCTCAGGCCCTCGACCGGGGGCTGGTCCAGCGCAGCCAAGGCGCTGGCCACGGGTGCGGGGGCGGAGCACGCCGCGACCAGCCACCCACGATGCCGCGGCCCGCGTCGGTCCGCAGTTGCCGCCCGGCCCCGGTGAGAGGCAAGGCCCCACGGTCCGCACAGGTCACGCCAGACAGGCGGAGGCTTCAGCGCGCCCAGGTGACAACCCGAAGAGCTGGAAGCAAGAAAAAAACTAGATGAACACGCGCCTAGGCGCTAAATTGGATGCATCAAGCATCTTCGACGCATGCGACAACACCGAGGACACCATGGACATCACCGTCAAGGACCTGGCCGATGAACTAGGCCTTCGCATCAGCGAGATATCAGTCCACGTCTCCGCCCTGTGCCGCGAGCAAGAACGCGAGCAGGTCGTCCGTGAGGCCTGCTCAAGCAACGGGCCCACGCTCCTCCATGGCAAGGCTGCTGACGAGATCCGCACCCGAGTTCGCGCCCTCGCCGAATCGCCCAGGCTCACCCCGTTCGCCTGAACCGCCTACAGCACCTCTCCGTGCCTCACAGAGGAACAAGCGTGAACGTCGCACTCGCTACCCCCACCACCGACATCCGACTTCGCTCAGCGACCGTCGCCGACAAGGACGCTGTCGCCGAGCTGGTCTCCCTGGTCGATCTTCACCAACCGGCCGACAAGGTGTCCGCTGTTCTCGACGGCATGCAGCAGGCTCTCCAAGCCACCGAAGGCGAAGCACTGTCGCACAGCCGAGTCAGCTTCCTGATCGCCGAGGGACCTGACGGCCAGCAAGTCGGCCTTGCGGTCTGCGGACTGGCCAAATGGATGACGGAGGCACCCCGAGTCCTCCGGCATCAACTCATCCGCCGATTCGCGACGGTCCAGGTCCTGGCCGTCCGTCCGGATTCGAGGCAGCAGGGCATCGCACGTGCTCTGCTGCAGCAGACTGAACAAAGCTTCCGCGAGGCCGGATACCAGGCCTTGACGCTGCGTCACGGCCGAGAACTGACCTCGTTCTACCAGAAGGTCGGCTACACCAGCGCTGCGCGTCTGTCGCTACTCCTGCCAGCCGAGACGCGCCTGACACTCGCTGACCGCGGCTGGAGGCAAGCCTTCAAGATCCTCTCCCCGTCGGTCTCAACCATCGAACGGCAAGGTCACCCCGCAATCATCGACCACTTCTCGGACTGAGTGCGGCACGGCTTCGCTGAAGCCCACTCAGTGCGTTCCACGCGCTGCTCACGCCGAACGCGGACGCGAACCGGCTGGCCGACGCCGAGCACGCGCTGACTCACCTGCACCGGACGACCAACCACGTGCGCGAGCACCTGGTGGCCAGCGTGCCTGAGGCGGAGCGCGAGGCCCGGCACCAGGAGATGGTCGATTCCTGCCGCGAGGAGGGCCTGGCGGTCGTCGCCTCACCGTCCGCCTGACCGACGGCGACGCCTACCAGAGCGTGCGGATCGAGGAGGAGGGGCAGCCGGTGCGGACGTGGCGGCTGTCCGGCCGGGACCGCCTGGAGCTGCACCACGGCATGCACGAGATCGGCCGGATCGTCTGGCTGAGGCTGCGGGCGGAGGAGGGCCGGTGAGCGCCTGCTTCTGAACCCCGGCGCAATTCCGTTCGGCGAACGGTCAAAGTGACCGTTCACGTGCCTTGACCGCGAGGTCACTGCCACCCGCGACCAGCCCCGCACTGCGCCGCCGGGATCGACCTCAGCGCTACTGGCCGCGGTGGGGGAACCAGCAACCCCGGCTGTCGCGTCTTGTAACTGCATGAACTCAGAGAGTGCCGAAGGGCGGCGGACGATCGCCGTCCTCGGCGAGATGGCCGAACTCGGCCGCGATGCCCTCGCAGGACACCGCGCCGTGGGCCGCGAAGCCGGACAGCTCGGCATCGACCTGCTTCTCGTCGTAGGCGGCCCCCTTGCCCAGCAACTCGCCCTCGCCGCAGGAGAAGCTGGCGTGCCCACCGTCGGCTGGGTCGCCGACAACGCCACCGCCGCCACGTTCCTGCAAGACCAGGTACGTTCCGGCGACATCGTCCTGGTCAAGGGCTCCAGGAGCGGAATGCACTGGCAGATCGCCGAAGCTCTGGCCGGCCAGGACGTCACCGCCTGGGGCGGCTGGAACGACAAGAAGGAGAACACACCGACGTGATCTCGTACACGCTGCTCACCGAGCAGGCCCTCGCCGCTGGCAAGGACAAGCTCGCTGCCGGAACCATCGTGCGCGACCCGGATGGCCGGGTGCTGATGCTGCGCCGTCAGCAGGGCGACGTTCTGCCGGGCCTGTGGGACTACCCGGCCGGCGGCCTGCTGCCAGGCGAAGATCCGCTCCTCGGCGCCTTGCGGGAGCTGGCCGAGGAGACCGGCATCACCCTCGACCCGGCCGACCTGGAGTACGCGCGGTTCTTGGACTTCACCAACACCCGGGGCAGGGCGACCCGGCAGTTCGTCTTCACCACCGTCGTGCCGGCCGACACCGCTGTGCGGCTGTCAGAGCATGACGCCTTCGGCTGGTTCGCCCCGGACACCTTGCCCGAGACCAGCGACGGCTACCGCGAGGTGATCGGCTGGCTCGCGCACCGCCTCGCCTGCGGCTGGCAGCCCGTCACCACGTACGTGCGCACCGTCGCCCGGCCTCTGGTGTGGGCCTGCTTCTTGCTGCGCGACCCCGAGGGACGGACCCTTTGGCTGCGCAACGCGGTGGACAGTGACCGCTGGGACTCGCCCGGCGGCAACGTCGAGCACGGGCAGAGTCCCTTCGCCACCGCTCTGCGCGAGACCGAGGAAGAGATCGGCCTCGATCTGAGGGAGCTGAACCCCGAGCTGATCGCTCGGCAGAAGCTGATTGCGATGATCTACCAAGAGGCCGACGCCACCCGGCCGGTCCCCTCCATCGGCTGGGTCTTCGACGGGGGCACGCTCACCGAGGAGCAG
This sequence comes from Streptomyces sp. NRRL S-350, assembly GCF_000719705.1. Taxonomy (GTDB): domain Bacteria; phylum Actinomycetota; class Actinomycetes; order Streptomycetales; family Streptomycetaceae; genus Kitasatospora. The sequence continues at coordinate 65,964 of NZ_JOHO01000013.1, forward strand.
CAGGCCAGCATCGTCCTCGATCCGGCCGAGCACACCGAATGGCGTTTCGAGACCGACTACAACTGGCGCGACCACATGACCCCGAAGCAGTACCGGGAGATGCTGCAGGTGGCCCGCGCCGCCCGCTCTGACACCGTGCTCTACCTGGAGCGCCCGGTCCCGGAACACCAGGACTTCGAAGGGATCGTGGTGTTCGTGACCACCCCCGAGGGCGAGCTGCTGATGCACCACCGCGACGACAAGCCGGGCATCGCCTGGCCTGGATTCCGAACTCCGATTGGGGGGTGGCGAGAGCACAACGAGACGCCAGCCGAGACCGCGGTGCGTGAGGTGTTCGAGGAAGCCGGGATCAAGATCACCGGCGTACGGCCGCTGCCCGGCCCCCGGCACGAGCGCGTCTCACCGATGACCCGCGTCCTCCACGCGGTCTACACCGGGCCGAAGGACGCGATCCGGCTCGGCGACGAGGGACAGGGCATCGCGTGGGTGCCGTTCGCCGAAGCCGCCCAGCTCCAGACCCCGCCGTACGTCCCGTACTACCTCGACCGGATCGCGACGGCCTGAACTCGGCTGCGCCCGTCAACATAGGCGGGCGCAGCCCCCGGTGAACGGGGGCCAGACCGGGCGGCCCGTCAGGAGGTGGAGGGCCCAGCGGCGGCCTCGCCAGCTCACCGAGCCCGTTCCTCTGGACCTGGATTACTACCCCTTCGGCGCTCGATCCTCCTAGAGCTGCGACCAGGGAGCTTTCCCAGCCGCGCGGGCCCGCAGCTCCTGCGCCCAGTCGTCGGCCAGGTCCGGCATCTGCTTGTCGAGCACCGCGAGGAGGTCGAGCAGCCCCGCGATCTGCTCCACCTCCCCTGCCGTCAGGACGACTAGGCCGGCAGGGCTGCTAGGGACAGGTGGCTGGGTCATGAAGGGGAGTCCTCCCACGGCGTCCCATCCACCTCTGCGGCTACGGCCAGGACCGTTCCAGCTCGGCTGCCAGCGCTACCAGCTCAACGCCGATCTCGTCGGCGGCCCCGAGCTGGTCGGCGACAGGGAGCAGCAGCAGGCCGATCACGCTGGCCAGGAGCGTGGACAGCTCGTTGCTGCGTTTCTGGTTGCCCTCGATCCACATCGCCTGCCGCAGCTTGTCCACGGTGACCGCCTGGTTGCCCCACCTGCGCCAGGTCCAAGCGAAGTCCGCGTCCGAGCGGGTCGGCCGCCACGTGCTGGCCGACAGCGCGGCCCGCAGCTCGCGTACCGTGCTGGCCAGCGCGGTGACTGGTCGGCCGCTGTCTGCCAGCGCTTCGGCCAGCAACTCGCGGTTGAACTGCCCGGGGTCGCCTTCGAGACGCCACAGCCCGTCCCAGGTCGGAGTCCAGGCGGATCCACAGCGCGGGCACACCAGCAGCAGCTCGCCGCCCGGGACACCCTGCGCCACGAAGCCGCTGACCATCCGGCACAGCTCGCGCGGGCACCCACTCACCTGCGGATAAGTGGTTTTCGGATAGACCGGGTTGCGGATCGTCATGTCCTCGGCGATGGCCCAGCACAGCCGCTCCATGTCCGGGTCATACCGGGGCACCTTAACCGTCCGGCGCAGCACCCCCTGCCGCACCGCGACCGTATTCGGCCTTTCGCGCACAGCCGTGCCCACCATGTGCCCCCTCCACCTCGGTGATCCCGGGCACCTGCCTACCACGGCCGGCGTACGGCAGGGGGCGCATTGGGCGAACCCGAGTGCGCCCCCTGCCGTACGCCGCTACGCCGTCACAAGGTCAAGCCCCGGGAAGGAGCGGTCGGGGGAGCCGCTGCGCTGGCACTACCGGGCAACCGCTGTCCGAGCTGCTGTCGGACCGGCAACCGGGCACGTTCAGAGACGGATGACGATGGCGGTGGCGTCGTCGTTCGCCTTCCCCCGCGCCGGTGACCGGATCGCTTCCTGCTCGCGGGTCAGCCGGATCACCTCCCGAGGCCCCTTGTCGAGCAACGTGTTCATCAGCTGCTCCCAGCTCCAGCCGTAGTGGTCGGCCAGGCGAGACGCGCCGTCGGTCAACAGCGCGACGGCGGCGACCTCCGCGCGAGGCAGGGTGCGAGTAACGGCTCGGTCGGCCGCGGCCGGGTTGGTCGAGGCCACCCAGAACCCGATGTCCGTGTTCCGCAGCTTGCTGAGATCGGCGGGTGTGTAGCCGGGGAGGTGCTGGGTGCGGGTGTCGGTGACCACCAAGACGTCGCCGGGGTGGGTGAGGACGAGGATCGGGGAGTCGCACAACACGAGGAGTTCCACCTGGTCGCCGGTGACCCGGGCGGCGGCGACGGTGGAGGACGGACTGTCGGGGCAGGTCATGTCGCAAGTCCGGCCGTGGGAGACGGCGAGGTCGGCGATGGCGACCCGCAGCACTTCCGGCAGCGGGTAGGTGGTGGCGGCCAGCTGGGTGCCGAGGTGGGCGGCGAGCTGGTGGACGTACCAGCGGACGGTGTGGGTGCAGCCGGTCGGTAAGCCGTTGGCAGTGGCTCCGTCGAGGACGAGGGCCCAGTCGTCCCCGATGAGGCCGTAGTCGTCACCCGCGGTGCCGGGGGTCGGCGCGGTGGCGTACGTGATCTCCATGAGCAGGTCCTTCTTCCGGTGGCGGGGCTGGGCTGCTGCCGTTGACGACGGCGCAGTGGGTGTCGACGACAGCAGCCCAGCAGGGGTCAGGTGAGGTTGAGGGTGCGGTCGGAGACGTAGGCCAGGCGCTCGGCGAGCTTCGCTTCGGCGTCCTCGCTGACGGTTTCCAGGGCGACGAGCGCGGTAAAGACGACGTCGCACAGCTCGTTCTCCACCTTGGTCCAGCCCTCGGGGTCCTTGCCCTTGCGCGGGTTCTGACCGAGGGCGAGGGTCAGTGCCTCATGCACTTCCCCGGCCTCCTCGCCGATCTTCCCGATGCGCATGACGACCTCGAGGTCGCGCTCCAGTGGGGTCAATCCGTCGAGCTTCGCCTTGATCTTCCGGATGGTCTCGAAGAGGAGGGGTGTCCCGGTCTGCGGGGTGGTCATGGTGCTGTTTCTCCAGTGCTCGCGCTGAGGTCGGTGTATGTGCGGGACCTCGGGTCAGGCCAGCATGAGCAGGCCGTCCCAGTGGATTTGGTGGCCGGTGGGCTGGCGGTGGGTGGCCAGTGCGAGGGCCGCCCCGGCACGGCCGGTGAGGAAGCCCGTGCCCGGCTTGGCCTCGTGGAAGGTGGCGGCGGTGTACCGGGCGGCCGCGTCGGCGAGGTGCTGGTGGTTCAGACGCACGGCTACCTCGAGGACTCCGGCGCTGCCGTGGCAGAGCCCCGGGCCGGTGGTGTCCCAGGTGGCGGGCGGACGGCGGGCGAGGCGGTCGAGGGCTTGGCGAGCCAGGGTGAGGAGGACGGGGTCGGCGAGCGCCCGGCCGGTGTGGTGGAGAACAGTGGCGATGCCGGGGGTGCCGTAGCACCAGGCGTCGCGGCGGCCCGGAGCGGCGGCCAGGCGCTCGGCGTCCGGGGGTTGCGCGAGGTCGTCGCCGCTGACGTACGGCGGCCAGGAGGGGCCGGGGGCGGCCCAGTTGAGGAGCCAGTGAGCCGCGGTGGCGATGGCCTTCTCCTGGCCGGGGACGGAGTTGCCGGCCTGGTGCGCGAGGGCGAGGAGGGAGAGGGGTCCGGCGATGCCGTGCGCGGCCCCGGTGTTCGCGGCGCCGGAAGGGGGCAGGGTTCCGGGGACGTTCAGCGCGTGGTCCTCTGCGCGGACCCACCAGCCGGGGCGGCCCGCGCCGTCGGTGGTGGTGATCAGCGTGGTGAGGGTGGTGAGGGCGGCGGTCAGCCCCGGCCCGGCCTGCGGGATGCCGAGCTGTACGGCGGCGAGGAGCGCTCGGCCTATCCCGGCCAGGCCCTTGATGGTGTCGTAGACGCCCCACATGGTTCCGGCCGGGCCCCCGAGGAGCCGGTTGGTGTGGTCTTCGGCCAGGCCCTGGGCGCGGGCGGAGAGCCAGGCGGCGGCGCGGCCGAGGGCTTCGCGCTGGCGCCGGTGCTCCGGGAGGTAGGCGCTGCCGTAGATGAGGGAGGCGGCCAGGGCGCCGGGGCCGGAGTAGACGCCGTCCGGGCGGGAGCCCGCGACGGCGCGGGCGGCAGCGTCCCAGTGCCGGTCGGCGGCGTCGATCAGGGTGGTGTCGCCATCGGCCAGGACGGCGAGGAGCAGCGCGGTGCCGGGCAGGCCGTCAGCGAGGTTGGCGGCGGCGCCGGGGGTGAGGCCGGCGGCCGCCTGCTCCGGGTCGAGGACGGCGGCCACGGTCTCCTCGACCAGTACGAGGGGGTCAGGCATGGCGGGCGAGGTCTGAGGTGCGCAGGAGGTCCGTGGCGAGCGAGCGGGCCAGTTGCTCGCGGTCTCGGTCGGTGCCGAGGAGGCGGTTGCAGTGCATGTGGATGAGGTCGGAGGCGCACAGCAGCGCCACCTCGTCGGCGAGGTGCGGGCGGTAGGCGGCCAGGGCGTCGAGCAGGGTGTTCCACGGGCCGGTGAGGTCGGCGGGGACGGTCGCTGTCCGGCACTCGGCCCGCAGGCCCTCGCGGCGGCGGCGCAGGTCGGCCGGGAGGGGGCGGGGGCGGGCGGCGGTGGGGGTGTTGAGGGTGCGGGCGATGGCGGCGGCGGTGTGGGCGGCGAGGATGAGCCGCTGGTCGTCGCCCAGGTTGAAGAGGGCGGCGCGGGAGAGCGCGGAGTCGGCGGCGAACACCGCCTCGGCCGCGCCGATCGCGCCCGGGCCGCCGTAGCGCTGGGTCTCCCGCTGGTACGGCTCGGCGGTGAGGTGACCGGTGGTCAGGTGCTGCTCGGCCAACAGACCGGCGAGGCTGGCGAGTCCCTGCTGAACCTCGGCCAGTAGCTCGGGGGTGCCGTGGTAGCGCAGGCGCAGGTGGGGGCCGAGGTCGGGGGTGGTGTACCGCAGCCAGTAGGACAGCGTGCCTGGGTACGCCGGGAGCTGGGTGAGGATCGCCTCCTGGTGCCGGACGGGGGCGGGGAGGGCGAGGGAGAGCCAGGTGCCGCCGGGGAGGTTGATGTCGGCCGCCCGGGCCCGGGCGGCGGTGCGGGGGTCGAGCGGCACCGGCGGCTCGGCCTGGTGCTGGCGCAGGCCGATGACGAGTTCGAGGTGGTGGCGGCCGTCCAGGCCGGTGACCGGTGGCTGGCCCGGCAGTACCTCGCTGACGGTGCGGCAGCCGCGGCGGACGCTGCGCCGCAGCAGCTCGCGGTGCTCCGGGTCGGCCAAGTCGACGGGCAGGTGTCGGTCGCTCTCCTCGATCACCACCTGCTGCGGCACCGGCACGGTGGTGTGGGACAGCCAGTCGTCCAGGTGGGCGTGCCAGCGGTCGCGGTGGTCGACCAGCTCGTGGAGGCCCTGGGGGAGGAGCCAGCGCTGCGGGGCGAGGACGGTGGAACGGTAGGTGACGCGTGGGGTGTAGGGCGCTTGGGCGGCGGGGCCCCAGGACCAGGGGTGCCAAGGCCTTTCGTCCGCGTGGCCGAGCAGGTGGAGAAGCTGGGCGGCCGGTGGCAGGAGAGCGCGGGTGATCCGGCTGAGCAGCACGGGGCGGACAGTGCGGCCGAGGTCGGGGGAGTAGAGGGTGAGGTGTCCGGCCGGGGTGGTGGTGATGTTCAGGGTGCGGGGGTCGAGGTCCCGGGAGTCGGTGAGGGGCAGGCCCACGGGGATGCGGTACGCCGTCCGTCCGCTCTCGACCGCCAGGGCCCCGGTGCTGGCGGTGAGGGGTCGGCAGACGATCTCGGCGAGTGCCGGCTCGCTGCCGGCCTGCTGCTCGGGGGCGAGGTTGGGCAGGTAGCGGGCGAGGCGTCCGGCGGCCGATCCGGCGTCCTGCGCCGCGTGGGTGCCGATGGCCAGGGCGAGGTGGCCGTCGTCGTCTTCCCGGACCCGCACGTGGACTTCGGCCGTGCGGGGCGGCCGCCCGTCGCCGTGGTGGGCCAGCGCGTCGACCATCTCCTCGGTCAGCTCCACCTCCTGCTCGCCCTGCGCGGTCGCGGTGAGCAGCATCCCGAGGAGGAGTTGGGTGCGGCGGTCGTCCAGGTCGGAGCGGGCGCCGATCGCGTCCTCCAGCCCCGGCGGGCCGATCCCGGTGGCCAGGTCAACGGTTTCGAGCAGCGGGACGAGGCGGTGAGGGCCGTACGCATCCCGGAACTTCGCTGTCCAGGGCTGCAGCGGCGGCGTGCGGTGGCCGATGCGCCAGAGGGTGTCGACGGCCCGCGCCGCCTCCCTGCCCACCGTGGCCGGGAGGCGCAGGTCGGCCTCGGCGATGGTGTCGCAGGTCAGCGGGCGGGCGGTGGGGTGGATCGCGTCGGCCGCGCGTCGGGCGGCGTGCAGGAGCGGCAGGCGCTCGGGGGCGCCGGGCCGGTGGTGGTCCGCGTCGGCGAGCAGCGCGCGCAGGCCGGTGAGTTCGGTGCGCAGGCCGGCGGCCGGGGGGAGCTTCGCGGCAAGGTGGCCGAGGGGGTCGTCGGCGAGGTCGGCGGGCAGAAGGTCGGTCAGGAGCAGGCCGGTGCGGATCAGCGCGGTGATCGCGGCCCGCACCTGGGCGCCGTCGGCGGTGGGCCAGCGGTTGAGCGCCGCGCTGACGACCCGTCCGGCCGGGGCGCCACCGGTGCGGCCGCACTCGCGCATCAGCCAGTCGGACACCTCGGTCAGCCGGGCTGTGCCCAGCTGCGCGGTGCCGTACGCACCCGGGTGCTCGGCCTCCAGCACGGTGCCGCGTTGCAGCGCGGTCGGGTTGGCGAAGAGGCGGAGCAGGTCGGGGCCGCCCGGCAGGTCGAGGGCGCGGTCGGCGACGGCCGCGAGCCAGGCCGCGCTGGGGAGAGTGGCGCAGCGGTGCTCCTCGCCCAACAGCAGGAGCGGTTCCCCGGCGGCCAGGCGGGCGGTGGTGGCGGCGGCCCAGACGCCATTGGGGGTGGTGCGGGTGCGCGCGCGCAGGTCGTAGGCGGCCCGCGCCAGCACGCCGCCGGAGGTGGTGTCGAGGTCGCGGGAGGCGAGGAACAACCCCTCGGCGAGCAACCCGCCGGCCTTCGTGCTGTCGGCTGGTAGGAGCGGGAGGCGGGCCAGTACCACCGGGTCGGGCACGAGACGGCTACGCACGGACGGTTCCCCCTGGTTGAGACGACCGGGTGGGCGGCACCGGAGCCGCCGGTGCCGCCCACCCGCGTGCTGCTACAGCTGGCCCGGGATCAGGCAGCCGCTGGTCGGCCCGGCCGGGGGCGAGGCCCCGCAACCGTCACCAGTGGTGTCACCCTCGGTGTCCGCGTAGTTCTCGCGGATCGCACTCAGCGGCGTGTTCACCGGTTCGAGCTCGAAGGCGTCCAGCAATGCCTTGCTCATGTGCATCCTCCTTCCAACATCGGTGGGGATGGTGCACCCGGACCGCTCGGGTCCGGGAGTGTGGGTGGGCCGTCAGTCCTTCGGCCAGGTGAGAACCATCGGCGCGCCGGGCCGTTCCAGTGCCCGGCCAGGGGCCATGGTCGCGGGGTCGGTGCCCGAGTCGTAGACGTGGAGGACGGGACCGGGGCCGCCACGGTGGTCCCGGCCCCATTCCCGCAGGTGCTCCACCAGGGCCTCGGCAAGGTCCTCGTCCTCGCCGTGGACGATCACGCCGTACTCGTAGCGGCCGCTCTGGCCCTCGACCGGACGCATCGTCACGTAAGCCGCGGCGGTGGAGTCGGTGTTCCAGGTGAGGGGGGTGCCACCCGGCAGCGCTTGCAGGGCGGACTCCTTCGGGTCCGTCAGCAGGGTGCCGTACGTGTCGAGGACGGTGGCGAACCACAGGTCGATGACGGGCCTGGTGCCCTCGCTCGCCCCCACCTCGACACCGGACCATCGCGGGCTGCCGGTGGTGTCGAGGGCCTTCGTCAGGGCCTCGGTGTCGAGCGGCTGGGTGCCGTCGACCCGGACGCGGGCGCCGGGGATCAGCGCGTGCATCTGGGTGGAGCTCGCCGCCTCCCCCCGCATCGGCACGAAGCCGCAGGGGAGCCAGCCGCCCCCGGAGTAGTGCCCTTCGCCGTCTCGGGTGAGGGCGACGAGGCGGCCGAGGCCGCGCACGCGCAGCGGGACGACGAGCACGCCGCCGGGCGCGAGCTGGTCGAGCCACGTCTGCTCGATCGCGGCCGCCTGCACCGTCACCTCGATCCGGTCGTACGGGGCCGCATCGGGGACACCCTGGGCGCCGTCGCCGGTGAGAAGGCGGACCGCGGCCTCCAGGCCGGCCGCTCGCAGGCAGCGGCGGGCGCGCTCGGTCACCACCGGGTCGATGTCGATGCTGGTCACCGCGCCCGCGTCGCCGACCAACTGGTGGAGGAGAACGGCGTTGTAGCCCCCTGAGCCGATCTCGAGCACCGAGTTGCCCGGCTGAGGCCGCAGGTACTCCAGCATCTGCGCGACCAGCCACGGCGCACTGACCGAGCTGAGGAGCCGGCCGTCGCCGTCGCGCTCGGTGGGCTGGTAGTCATCCCGGTACGCCTCCCTCAACTCGACATCCGGGACGAACAGGTGGCGGGGCGTCGCCCGGAACGCCGCAGCGATCTCCGGGCTGGTGATTCTGCCCGCCCCCTCCAGCGCGTGGACGAGCTGGTCGTTCAGCTCGCTCGAATCGGTGGCTGGCCCTGTGACGCCGCGGTCACTCACGGTCTTCATGCTGGGGAGCTTAGACACTGGCAAGCCCTGAGGGTGCGGGTTCGGAGATGCTCACTGAGTTCGCCGTTCGGTCAGTCGCGGGTGGGTGCGGCCAGCAGGCTGGCGCTGTGCAGGTCGTCCTCCAGGTCGGTGATGACGGTGCATTCGATGAGGATCGCGACCAGTTGCTCCGCGACCGTCCAGCGGAGCACGTCCAGCTCGTCGTACTGGACAACCCGCTGCACGAACTCGGCTCCAGGGCCGTAGACCTTCCCATCGACCCCGGCAATGGAGGGGCGCCGGACACGGACCGCAGTGAAGCCATGCCTAAGCGCACCGCACATCCGTACGGCCTGGGCGGCGCAGCGGGCGCACAGCGGCGGGTGGGTGGTGCCCATTCGTTCCGGCCAGTCGTTCCAGCCCGGTTCGGGCTTGTCCAGGAGAAGGAAGAGCATGCCGTCCGTCGTCACCGAGGGCGGGCCGGCGCAGACCTGGCAGAGGAACTGGCTCATGCAGCGGCGTTGTCGAGCGGAGTTGATCCCGCCGAAGTCCGGCCGGCCGTCGCCGGGCTTCTGGTCTTGGCGGATCCACAGCACACCGCGGCTGTCCCGGTCGCCGGGGGCCTCGCCCACGAAGCGCAGGCCGCGCTTGGTGGCTACCAGTTTGGTCGGGTGGTCGTGCTCGCCGGTGTACGAGATCACGTAGGGGACGATGTCCGGCTTCGTGATCGTGCCGGGGGCCGCCTGCAGCTCGGGGGTCACCTCTCCACCTCGGCCATCTCCGCGGCCGTGCGCCAGTACCACGGTGGGTCGCCCTCGTCGCCTCGGACGCAGCTCAGTCGGTAGTCGCCCTCGGTGCACCAGGCGGAGGAGCCGGTGGCGCGTTCGAGGGCGTCGATGCAGCCAGTGAGGATGTGGATCCACCGCAGGGCTCGGTAAGGCCGGCCGTCGGCGAATCGCATCACGTCGACGCCGTAGGCCTGGTGGAAAGCCTCGTAGGCGGCGTCCGGGTCGTCGTCGCGGTCCCCCTGGTGCGGGAGGGCGGGGTCGTTGGCGTAGACGTCCTGCTGCAGGGCGACGGATGCCAGGTCCACCATCGGGGGCCCGATCCGCAGGTCGGCCAGGTCCAGGAGGCCGGTACCGGATGCGGTAGCCGTGGTCTCCCGCGGGCTCAGCGCGGTGTGGATGACGCCGGACTTCGTGGGCCACCGTGCCACGTTCCACCAGGCCGCCAGGGCTTGGAGCTCGCGGATCAGGTGGCCGCGGACGGTCGGGGCCAGATCTCTCAGCGCCCGGACTCTCACGTGTAGGTCGGTGAACGGCTGGTAGAGGCGGATGCCCAGGAAGTCCGGCGGCTCCGGGAGCGAGTGCAGGTCACTGAGCACGCCGGCGAGCCCCGTCGGAGTGGCCCGGCCGCCGTCGCCGAAGTCCTCCCAGAACGACACCGCCACGCCACCGTGCGAGGTGATCGGCTGACGGCGCAGCGGGCGGGGCGTCTGCACGCCTTCCGAGCGCACCCAGTAGGCCACGGCGCACTGCTGCGCGGCGGCCAGGGCGTGTCCTCGGGCGTGGATCTTGGCCACCACCCCGCTCCCGCCCTTCCAGGTGGCCGCGGGCAGCCGGTAGACCCGGCTCCGCCCGTTCGAGAGCAGCACCGCGCCTTCGGGGTCGAGCCCCTCCGCCAGAGCCGCCGCGTACAGTGCCGGCTCCCTCGACGCGATGGATCCGCCGTACTGGGACCCGTCGGCGGGGGCCGCCGTGCCGCGCGCCCTCCGGACCGCGTTGCTGGACGTGGTGCTCACCTTCTTCAACTCTCCGTCGTCTTCTGCGGGGGGATCGAGCCGGTCTCCCGCCCGGGGGTTGGCGGGAGACCGGCTCGGCCTCGGGGTTCGACGTGTCCGACGCACGGATCCTCCGAGGGGCCTGCCCCTGGCCCGGCTGCTCCGGGCCGGGCCGCGCGGGGATGGGGCAGGGATCCGGCGGCCGCCTGCCAGGCCGCCGGGCTGATCGGGTGCCGTCCCGATGAACGGCACCCAGCTCTAGGCGCTCTTGCGGCCGGTCTGGCCGCCTCGAACGAACTCGCCCCAGCCGAGCCCAGGCGTGCGCCGAGGAAGAGGGTGAACCCGCGCCGGCCGCGATACGGCCGCCTGCCCGGCCTCGCGCTGGGCGAGGGCGCGGCTGCGCCGCACCATGGCGGTTAAGCGCTGCTCCCGCTGCTGCTCGGTGCGGAGCTGGCCGACGGTGACGTGGAACCAGACGACCTTGCCGGCCCCGGCCGGATACCAGCCCCATGCGTCGGCGAGCTCGCTTACGAGGTGGAGGCCGCGGCCGCCCTGGCTGCCCTTGTTGTGCTTCCGCTGCTGGGGTAAGCGCAGGCTGTTGTCCTGCACGTCCACTCTCAGGTGCCCTTCGCGGGTCCAGGTGACCCGGACCCGGAGCACCGTTCCGGCGTGGCGGCGGGCGTTGGTCAGCAACTCGCTCAGGCAGAGCAGCGCGTCGTCCAGCCGTTCGTCGGCCGGCAGCTCGTGGTCCTTGACCAGCTCCTTGAGGCTCCGGCGTGCTGCCGGAACCGCCGTCTGCCCGGTCTCGATCTCCAGGTTGGCGTCCACCTCGACGTTGCACGGCCAAGCCGGGCAGTCGGCGTCGCACGTGCCGTCGGCGGCCCGGGTATGCACCGCCGCCTTGCTGGCGGGGACCAGCTGCTCGGGTTCGTTCGTCGTCGTAGGCATCCGCGGTCTCCTGGGGAAGAGCGTGGCCCGCCTGCTCGCAGGGTGCGGCTCGCCGGCTGGCCCGAGGGGGCTGATGCCCAGTCAACTGGCCGGGCTGAATGTTGACGAGGAACAATCGGGGTCGTCCCGCGCGCACGGAGAGGGAACTTTTGACGATCTCATTACCCAAACGGCTGCACGATCGGTGACCGCACCGCTACTTTGAGGGCATGGGGGAGAACCTCGCTCTACGAGCCCGGATGGCCGAACTGCGGCTGACACGACTCGAGTTAGCACGGCAGCTCAACGATGAACTGGGCCGCGTCACAGGCAAGATCGGGACCCTCTCGGAGCGCACCGTCCAGAAGTGGCTGTCCGGCAAGAGCCGGTGGCCGCAGGGCAGAATCAGGATCGCGCTCACCAACGTGCTGGAGCGCACACCCGAGCAGCTCGGCTTCATCGAGCCGGGCGTCGCACCCTCGCCGGAGGAACCCGTGCTTCGTCGCAGCTTCATCGCCATCACGGCCGCTGCCCTGCCCCCGCTCCCCACACTTGCAGCCCCCACGATGGTCGGCCGGTCCGACGTCGCCCGCCTACGCACCAAGCTGGACGACCTGGTCGCCCTCGACTACCACCTGGGCGGGCATACCGCGTTGGAAGCTGCCGCTGTTGCTGGCGCGGCCGAAGCCCTCAAGCTCAAGAAGATGAACACCAGCCAGGCCATCGGCCGACAGCTCCTCAGCCTCGCTGCCGACTTCACCGCTACGGCGGCGTTCAGCGCGATCGACGACCGCCGGTTCAAGCGGGCCCAGGAACTCCTCAAGGACACGCTCACCTACGCCGGCCTCGCCCAGGACTCCACCGCCCAGCTGCGGGTGTACAACAACCTGGCGGTCATCGCCTTCCAGCAGCAACAGTGGCACGACTCCATCGCCGCTGCCCAGGCCGCCCACGGCCTGGGAGTCTCCCGGCGTGACCCCCTGGCCGCCTCCCTCGCTCACGCCCGCGCCGCAATCGGGTACGCCGCAGCCTCAGACCGCCAAGCCGCCCTCCGCTACCTCGGACACGCCCACGACGCCCTGAACCGAGCCAGCGAGGAGCAACGGCCTTCCTGGCTGGCCTTCTACGGCCGCGCTGAACTCTTCGCCCTCTCCGCAGTCGTCCACCAGCGGCTCGGCTCCGCAGAACAGGCCGAAGGCGCCGCCCACCAAGCGCTGGCCAGCATCCCCGCCCAGTACCGGCGCAACCGAGCGTCAGCGACAGGGTGGCTCGCCCTCGCCCAGCTACACCAAGGTGAGATCGAACAGGCCTGCGCCACCGCCCTCACCGTGCGGCCACTCATGGGCCACGACGAGCTGCCGACCAGAATGCGAAGCCTGCTCGGCGACTTCCACCGCGACTTGATCAGTGTGGCGCCGGACAGCACGGCTACGCGAGAGTGGACCGATCGAGTTCGCCGCCCGAAGGAGAGCCAGTGATAACGACCCGTCACCACCGCGAAGGAGAGCTTCCGGAGGGCCTGTCCGACCTGCTGATCGCCGTGCACGCTGATGCCTACGCCGACCAGGCCGACGACCCGTTCGTACAGAGGTTCCCCTGGTTCGTGAAGCACTGGATCGAGCGGCCGGGCTTCCACTGCGTGGTCGCCTACGACGACGACGGTGAGGAGCCAGTCGGCTTCGCGTACGGCGCGCCGCTCGCTGAGGGCAAGGAGTGGTGGCGCGGCCACCTCGAAGAAGAGCCGGCCGACCCCAGCACCTTCGCCGTGTCGGAGGTCATGATCCGGCCGCGCTGGCGCAAGCAGGGCATCTCTGATCTGCTCCACACCGAGCTGCTCGCCTCCAAGCCCCAGGCCCTGGCCACCCTTTTGGTCGACACCACCCACCCGCGGGTCCAAGCCCTCTACGAGTCCTGGGACTACCGGAAGGTCGGGGAGCAGCAGCCGTTCGAGGACGCTCCCGTGTATGCCGTCATGGTCCGGCCTATCTGACCGTGCGCCCGAGCGGTCAGGAGGGGAGCAGTACGTACTGCTCCCCTCCTGACCAGTTGAGCAGCCCCATCCGTCGGCGTCACGCAGACGTGGTTCGTCGGCGTCCGTAGTCGAGGGCTGCGGGGTTCGGGGAGCCGTCGTTCAGCAGCCGTGGGTGCCCGTGGGCGTTCGGCAGAGTGCCCCACTTTCGTAGGTGGTCTTCACGCCAGAGGGGATGCCATCCCCGGCGGTTGGCCTCGGGCGGCGCGATGGTGGTCATGTTCCCGAGTCCGTCCAGCCAGGCCTTCGGGCTCAGGAACGCCGGTGTCACCGTGCTGGGCCGCGACGACCAGATCCTCGCCGTATTGAGGGAGATGCCGAAGAGCCCGGGGAGATCGGTGATGCCGAGGAGCCGGACGCCGCTGCGGGTGCGATGCTCACCCGGCGGCATGACACGACCGCGGTGAGGACGAAGGACCGGCTCGCCCTTCGCCGTGACACGGCCAGCCTTGACGAGGGCAGCCTTGATCATCTTCTTCGCGTAGAGCCGGCCTGGCCGGCCCGGGCCGCCGACGGATTCACCGAGGGCATCCCCGAACCGCCCTTCGCGAGCCCAGCCCTTCAGAGTGGGCAGCGGGACATGCGGGTACTTGGCGTGGGCTTCGGCGAGCGACCACAGCGCTCCAGGGGCCTTCCTCGCGCCGGGAGCCGGCTGCGCCGGGCTGCAGGAGGCACGGTGGCGTTCGGCGTCGGAGCTGGCGGGCTGCTTCCCGCAGCTCGGGCAGAGCGCGGGGGCTGTCATGGAGGTACCTCCGGCGGCTGAGCCTGGTTCGTATGACCTGAGTGTATCGGTGACCGTGTATGGCCGCCTACGTTAACGATCCGTGCCCCGGGGATGCTACTTGCCGGTTCCGATGCGACCTGCGGAAACGCAGCACTCCTACTGGCGGGTAACAGTTCGCGCGCTCGCATCGCCATGGCGGCCGGTCGCGTGGGTCCGGGCTTTCGAACGGAGCAAGCCTTGCAGCCACGCACGTACCGCGACCGCACCGTCCAGCGTCATCCTCTGCGGCTCGGGGCCGCCCAAGCCGATCATCACGGTGGCCCGCAGGACGCGCCCCGACCGCCGGCCGATCTCGATGTGCCCGATCGGCGAGTCCATGCCGTCCTTGGCATCCACGACCACGCGATAGCTGTTCCCGAAGGCAGGTCGCTCCTCGGGGTTCAGTCCAGCCTCCTCGGCCAGGGCAATGATCCGGCGGGTAACGGGAGTCGCGGGCAACATCATCTCTGGTGCTCCTTCAAGAGGCTGGTTCGAGTCGGCAGTGCAGCGCTCGTCAGGGAGGCGAGTAGCCGGCCGCAGGGGTGGACGACGGCGCTGTCATGAATAGGCCGCCCGCAGCCTTTATTGAGATGACCTGAATTTATCAGTCTGCGACGCAAAGGGTCATCCGGTCCACCGTGGCGCCCGAGTAGGCGCGACCCTCGATCGTGCACATCGGCGGCGCCCCACCTCGGCCCGACGGCAGCGACCCTGCTGCGCACGCCCACCTCGGCCGACTCTGGCGCCAAGTCCTGTTTTCTCGCCGAATTTCGGGGGTGGGTGCCAGGCGGTGAACCCGGGGTCGTGCGGGTGGGGGTGTGTGCGCACCCGCGCCTGCGCCGGCCCCCGAGCGCCAAAGGGCCTTCTGGTGGCCCGTTTCCGGCTGTCCGTGGATGGCTCGACGGTAGGGCGGTGCCACGTGGAGCGGCCACCTGAGCGCTCGACAGTTGATAAATTTGCGTCATCCAAATTGATGCTGACGAGGAGCCATGAACCCCACCGCCATCACGCTGCCCGGCCGCCTGCACGCCTACTTGCTCGCCCACCCCGATGCCATCACCGACCCCGGACTGGCGGACCTGATGCGCGGCGCCGAGGTCCGCCCCAGGGGGGTTGGCACCGCCGCGTACATCGACACCACGCCCGACGTCGCGCTGCGCCTGGCCGACCAGTTGGACTCCCTGGACGCGAGGATCGCCGCCGGCACGTTCCCGCCCGTGCCGATCGACCGGGGCAGCCTTGGCATCGTCGCGGGCAAGATGCGCAGGGCGGCCGCCAAGGGCACCCCACGCAAGCCGAAGGGCCCTCGCCAATCCGCCCGGGCGGCGGAGCCCAGTGCCGTCTACCACGAGGCGGTTCGGATGCTCGTACGCGCCGCAGCTGACTACCTGCGGGCCGAGACCGGCCTGCCGCTGCCCGCCGTCCCGGACGAGAGGGAGTATCTGAGGATCGTGACGCTGGCGGTGGAGACGCCTCACAGCTCGGGGACCATCCGGATCGACCTGTCCGACCTGGTCCATTGCTGCACCCTCACCTTCGACCGCATCCCGCTCGACCGGGCCGCCCAGGCGTACCGGGCGGCCTGGGGTGATCCGCACGACCACTTCGACGGCGGCGAGACGCTGGAGGGCTTCCCGCCGGGCGAGAAGTTCGAGTTCGAGGACGCCAACAACGGCGAGCGGCGTACGTACGGGACGGTGCTGGTCGAGGTACTCGACGAAGGCCTGGCGCGGCTGGAACTGCCGGACTTCTCTCTCGGCGACGTTGCCCTTGCGCTGGCCTGCCTGACCTCGGACTGACCCCCGGCACCCCGAGAGGATGACCCCGTGACCACCGAAGAAGAGAACCCGCCGTGCCCCCAGTGCGGCGAAAGGGACATGGAACGCTGGCACGACCCCCACGGCTCCGGCTGGTCTTGTCACAACCAGGAATGCCAGTGGTTCGGCGTCGACGGGGAGAGCGAGTGAGCACCGTCCCCGGGCCGCCGTGGAAGCAGGCCCACACCACCGGCCCGTGCACCGACCAGTGCCACGACTACCCCCACTGGCCGGACGACCCCCTGTTCCAGGCCGTCCGCGACCAGCACCGACTCACCCTCGATCCCGTCGGCGACCTCTACGTCGGCATGTGCACCTGCGGCGGCCTCACCACCCCGCAGTGGGACGCCAACGCGGTTAGCGAGGCGTACGACCAGCACGCCGCCATCGTCCAGCACGAGCTGCGCCACCCCAAGCCCGCCGACCTGCTGGACGGGCTCGGCACCACCGACATGCGCGCTGCGCTGGACGAAGCCGCCGCCGGTCTGCCCGCCGACCATCCCGTGCGGCTGCTCTGGCAGCGCCTCGACCAGGTCCTCACCGACGGCGGAGCCGAGTGCCTGCCCGACCCCTGGGACCACGGGCACGAGAACGTGCCTCACTGCGCTGGCCACACCGACCCGGACGAGGCCGCCCTGTGCGACGGCTTCTGCGCCACCCGCTCCGGCCGGTGACGGCACCCCCACCGTCTCCTCGCCAGCCCCTGCAGAGGCCCGTCTGCGCCGCCGGGCCGCCGCCCTCCCCAAACACCTCGACCCGGGCCGGGCCCGCTCGTTCCCGGCCAGCGAACGGATCACCCATGCCCATCCAGTCCGACCTCGCCGCGCTCCTGGCCAATCTCCCCGAGCGCATGCCCGAACTCCCCGTCGATCCGCGCCGCCGACTGCCCATACCGGCCGTCTCCCAGCACGGCGACTTCCACGACTTCACCGCGATCAACGCCGAGCAGGGCGTACGGCTGGCCCAGCAGCGCCGCTGCTCGATCTGCGGCGGTGACCTCGGCTACTGGGTGGCGTTCCTCGGCGGAGAGCAGTCGTTCCAGCGCCGCGGCTACGCCGACCCGCCAATGCACCCCGCGTGCGCCGAGGCGTCCCTGACCCTGTGCCCGCACATCCGGCTGCAGCGGGCCCGGCGGGCGAGTGACAGCCACGTGATGGCTGGCGCGACCACGGGGGAGGGGTGGGTTGAGGCCAAGCCGCAGCGGTGGGTGCTGGGCATCACCCGCTCGTACGACGTCCGCATGACCGCCGCGCGCGGTGGCGGCCGTGTCCCAGTGTTCCGCCCCGCGCCGTTCAGGTCGCACCGGGTGTTCGGCTACGGCCAGAACGGGTTGATCACCGAACTCTGACCGCCCGAGTGGTGGCGCTGTGCCGGTCATCTTCACCATCCAGCAGCAGAGGCGCGCGCGGGGCGCCACTGTGCAGCGTGCTGGCAGGACCGATCACCTGGCCAGCACGCTGCACAAGGCGGTGACTGCGCGCAGAGGCAGGCCGAGCGGCTCGTCAGCTCTGCTGTGCCGGCTCGAACAGGCCGCGTCCGGAGCGCCGTGCCCGGCCCCGCGTGACGAGTCGCCCAAGGGTCGCGGTCACGTTGGTCATGTTGTTGCTGGTCTCGTCCAAGCCGATGGCGTGAAGCACTTCCTTCGCCCGGAGCGGCGTACCGGCCTTGGTCAGGGCGTCGTGAACGGCATCCGCGATGCCGTTCGACCGCTTGCCGCGCGTCTCCTTGGCAGGTACCGCCTTGGGGGCGGCCTTCGCGGCGGTGGCCTTCTTCGTCGCCGTCTTGCGCGGCGCCGGAGCAGCGGCCGCCTTCTCGGCGGTCTGCGCCTCCTCGGCGGCCTTGCGGCCTCTGCGGGGCCCCGTTCCAGCGGGCTTCGCCGCGGTGGTCCGTGCTGCTCCCCGACGGGTTGTCTTCTTCGCCGTCGGCGCCTCACCGACCGGGAGCGGCTTGTCCTCCTCGGCGGCGGGGACCGGCTCGGTGTCCGCCCCGCTGTCCGTCTCCAGGACTGCCGGGGTGAGCGCCTTCAGGCTGCTGAGGGCGGTGCGGACCGATTCGAGGTCTGCGGTGACCGACGCCAACTTGCTCTCCAGGGAGGCCTGTTCCGCCTCAAGGTCCGGGAGCTGTGCCTCCAGCAAGGCGATGGTGGACGTGACGGAGGTGTTCGTACCGAAGGTGGTTGCCAAGGCTGGTGCCCTCATTCACTCGTGCCGACGCGACCGCTTTCCGCATGGTCGCTGCAACGACTGTACGGCCCAGGTCCTGCTCGCCGCCGGGGATATCCGCAGCTAGGGGACCGCTCCTGACGGTTCATCGGTGTGTGGCTCGGGGGCTCAACCCTGCCCAAGTTGATAAACTCAGGTCATCCAAATGAGCGATTCGACTTCACGGTCGGGGCCGCCTGCGCGACAAGGAGTACCCCCCATGAGCACCCTCCTGCTGCCATACCGGCTCGGAGACCCGGAGATGGATGAGTGCCGCTATCCGGTCATCGTGTCCCCCGACACGAGCACCGACCTGGTCCTCGGGCACGTCTTCCGCTTCCACCGCCCCTGGTACGCCGTCCCCAACGGGAAGGACGAACACTGCGTCGGCCGCCCGGACAAGGGCCAGCCGGGCCACAAGAAGGCCGCCGACTACCTGATCAGGGAGTACGCCGACGGGAACATCACCCCCATACCCCTGGCCGAACTCGTACCGCGGGTCTTCGAACCGCTCGATGAGGTGCCTCTTCTCCACCCCCGGCTGCCGGTCAGCGACCGCAACATCGGCAGCGCCAAGCAGGCGTTCGCCACCATCGAGGCCCAGTTCTGGCGCGCCCGCAGCGGCTTTCCCGGCTCCGACAACCACTGGTGGCTGGAGTGCATACTCCCCGGGTGCCCCGGCTGGTCCGGGCCGCGCTACCTGTCGCACATCCGCGGCCGCAACGGCGAGCCGCCCAGCCCTTACCGCCACCCGGGCTGTCTGCCCGCGGACCAGGTGCGCAAGCTGATCGCCGCCTACCAGCAGTAGCCCGCGCCGTTCACGCCGGGCCCGGACCGCCGGGCCCGGCCCCCTCGACCGCCTTCGGGAAGGACCCAGCCCCCGATGTCACCGATCATCCGCCCCACCGTCCGGCACCCGCTGCCCGAGCAGACACGCGTCACCCACACCGCGCAGCTCTGGGCCCACCGGGTGCCGGGCGGAACCGGTGTCATCACCCGGGCGCAGCCCGGCGCCGCCGACACCACCGAGTACCGCGTGCTGCAGCCCATGGACTTCTCCCGCCGCCCCGGCCTGGACAACCCCTTCGGGCGGACCAGCCAGTGGAACTCCCAGCGCACCGTGCCGGTCTACCCGCAGCCGCCCCATGCCGAGCTCCTCGACCAGCTCGATGCCACCTACGACACGCTGACCGTCACCGGCCTCGCCCCCGAGCACCGGGTAGCGATGTGCGCGTACCTCACCGCCCGCCACCCCGACGCCCAGGCCGGGATCTGGTCCAAGCTCGACGCCGACGAGCACTACGACCGCTGGTACTGCCACGAGCCCGCGTTCCTCGTCGCCGGATACCAGGCCGCCCGCGCTCGCCAGCACCGCGAGGACGGCGCCCTCTCGTGACCGACACCAGCCCGCCCCCGATGAGCGCAGCCGACCACGATGCCGTCGCCGCCGAACGCCGCTCCCAGGCCGCCGCGTTCAACGCACTCGCCGACCAGGTCTGCGTCGATCCCGAGCTGCGGCAGACGCTCGCCGCCGTCGGTGCCCAGCACCTCGCCTCCGGCCCGGTCACCGCCGCCACCCTGCGCGGGGCGGCCCGGGCCGCGACCGACAACGCCCTGGTGCACGAGGCGACCGCCGAATGCCGACGCCGTTCCGCGGACCGCTCCCCGTGCAGATGCGGGCACCGGGACAACCAGCACGCCTTCCACCTCACGGACGCCAGCACCATCCCGTGCCGGTCCTGTGCCTGCCAGGACTACCGCCCGCTCACACGGCCCGCCCCTACACTCGGCGCGGTCCCCGACGAAGCGCTCGTCGCCCTCCCACCGGAGTACACCCACCATGACGTCTGAGATCCGGCCGCCTGCGCCGAAGGCCTGCGACACCTGCCCGTACCGGCCCGACGTCCCGTCCGGGGTCTGGGCGGAATCGGAGTACGACAAACTGGAGCGGTACGACCGGCCCAGGGCTGAGCAGCCTACGAAAGTCTGGCAGTGCCACCAGGCCGACAGGGACAGCGATCAACGCCGCATGTGCGCCGGCTGGATCGGCTGCCACGGCGGGGCTGAGCTTCTCGCGCTGCAGATCGCGCTCATCGAAGGCCTGATCGACAGCGCGACCTTCGCCGAAGCGGTCGACTACACGTCCCGGGTACCGCTGTTCGCCTCCGGGGCCGAAGCTGCTGCCCACGGCCGGGCCGACATCGACGACCCCGGCGAGGACGCCCGGCGCGCGATCGCCAAGATCGCCAAGACGCGGGGTGACGTCAGCTTTGGATGAGGGCCGAGGGCGCGCTGACGCGCCGCAGCGGACCGGATCGGCAATCAAGGCCGGCGACCTGGTCATGCAGAACTACCCCGAGCAGGAACTCCATGCCACCGTCCGCCGCGTCTACAGCCGCGGCGGACGGTGGGTGGCCGACCTGACCTGGCACTACCCGATGGCCGACCTCGACGTGGAGGGGTACGACCTGTTCCCTCTGGTCGCGGTGACCCGCGGACAGCTCGACGCGGTGACGAAGCCGATCCGGGTGGCCGAGGGGGAGCACCGGGGCTGGATCAAGGAGGCCGTCGTGACCCGCTGGGCGGGGCACTTCCGGGTCACCTGCTCCTGCAAGGACGGACTCGAGGTCTGCCGGACGGGCCGTCAGGCTGGCTGGAGCCGCACCCTGGACGGCGCCCGGGCGCTCTGGTCCTGGCACGCCGCGGGGGAAGTCGGCGCGGCCCCTCTGGGTGCGTAGAGGCCGTCTGCAGGGATTCGAGGCTCCTTCAAGGAGTCAGTTTTTTTCTTGACGTGTTAGTGCCTAGGCACTAACTTTGTCCATGTCGGACCGTGCAAGAAGACACGCAGCTCACCGACGCCGACCGTGTCCCGCCCTGACTGAAGGAGAAGGCCCCCGATGTCCGACATCCGATATCCCGACTGCACCGTCACGCTGTCCGGCACCGACGGCAACGTGTACTCGATCCTCGGCGCCGTCCGGGCCCAGCTGCGCCGCCACCTGAGCGCCAACGGCGTCGGCGGCCCCGAGCGGGCGCAGATCATCGCTGAGTTCACCAACGCCGTCACCAGCAGCGGCAGCTACCAGGAAGCCCTCAACGTCGTGCACGACTGGGTCGCCGTCGAGTAGCCACCCGGGCGCCTTGCGGGCGACAACTCGCCCCCGGCGCCGGCTTCGCCGAACCGTCCCCTTCCGCGAGCACGACTCGCCGCTGGAGTGGGAGGACGAGCTGCTGCTGCCGATCGGCCAGCAGCTGCCGACCGCCCCGCCGGCGGGCTCGCGACTGGCCTGGGCGCGGGGCGCGATCGAGGCGCTCGCTGTCCTGCGGCTGATGGTGGACAAGGTGGCCGACCTGGACGGGCAGCCGCTGGTCGGCCGGGAGATCGAGGTCCCCCGACGCGAGCGGACCGAGAAGCAGGGCACCGGCAAGGGCAAGAGCAAGGCGAAGCGCGTCCGCACGGTGGACCGGGTGACCGTTGTCGACCTGGAGGAGCCCAAGACGCCGCTGGTCCCGTCGCAGCGCGAGCCGGAGGGCGAGCACTCAGGCCGGACGTGGACGCCGCAGTACGGGCGCGAGGTGGAAGAGCGCACCCGCCAGAACCACTGCCGAACCCCGCGTCAGCACCGGGCGCTCGTGGAGGAGCTGGGGGAGTGCCCGAACCACGGGCCCGTCACCGTGCGGGCGCACCGCTGGGGCAAGAACCTGCCGCTGCGGCCGGTGAACACGGTAGGTAGGACCAGCTGAGACCCGGCAACGGGCCCCGAGGCCTTCCGAAAGAATCTTCGGAAAGGGGGTTGACATCCAGTCAGACCGAATCCAGTATTTGGTCTACTGGAACTTCTGCACCACGAAGGGCCGCCCCGTGAAACCGCCGGG
The DNA here is from genome assembly GCF_000719705.1 of Streptomyces sp. NRRL S-350. GTDB lineage: Bacteria > Actinomycetota > Actinomycetes > Streptomycetales > Streptomycetaceae > Kitasatospora. The sequence goes on from NZ_JOHO01000013.1 coordinate 87,977, forward strand.
GCGGCCCTTCGTGTTTCCACCACCCGCGAAGGGAGGCCCCTTTGCCCACTGCCACCGCCGCCCCCGTGCTGCTCACCGGCGCCGACATCGCCCACCTCGTGAAGCGCCCCATCGGAACCGTCCGCCGCTGGGCATCCGAGGGCCGCATCACCAGCTACGACGGCCTCTACGACTGGCGCGAGCTGCAGCCCGTCGCCCGCGGCGAGATCGCCGCACCCCCGCTCAAGACCACCGACCTGGCCGCGGCGTGACGGGCATCGCCGCGTACGACCTCGCCGTGCCCGCCAAGTCGCTGCTCACCGCCCCCCGGACCTGCCCGTGCGGCGCTGAGCTGCCCTCACTCGCCGCCAGCGCGACGCCGTTCCGCCGCCGATCGCCGGATCCGCACGCCGACTGCCACGCCCAGGCCCAGGCCCGGCTCGCCGAGAAGGTCGCCGCCGACACCGACCAGGCGGCCACCCAGTGGCAGCAGCTCCGGCAGCACCACCAGGACAATCCCGCAGCTGTCGCCGTGCTCGACCTCCACCGCCCCGAGGCCGGCCGCCACCAGCCCGCCTGCTCCCACTGCGAGCAGTACGACGGCCTCGAAGGCGCCGAGCCCGCGCCCTGGCCCTGCCCGACCTACCAGGCCGTCCAGCGCACCTGACACATCCCGGAAGGAGGCGCCCCGGTGCACCCTTCCCCGTCGACCGGCCGCATCGTTCACTACCGCCTGTCCGCCGAGGACCTGACCCGCGTCCACGAGTACGCGAACAGGCCCACCCACAACCCGCCCGTGGAGTTCGCCGAGCACCGCGTCGGCGACGTCCTGCCCGCGATCGTCGTCCGGGCCGAAGGCAACACCGTCAACCTCCACGTGTTCCTCGACGGCCCTGGCACCCTCTGGCTCCCCAACCGCGAGCACGGCCACGAACCCGGCCACTGGCACTGGCCGCCCATCGCCCCCGCGACCGCCGCCGCCCGGCACTGAAGGAGGAGCGTGATTCAGCAGCAGCCCCGCACGGGCGACATCGGCCTAACCTCCATCCTCGGCCCGGTCGGCAGCCTCATCCGAGCCGGCCAGTGGCTCACCGGCTCCGGCTTCTCCCGCTTCGAGCACGCCTTCGTCGTCGTCGGCCCGAACCAGGACGGCGAAACCGAGCTGATCGAAGCGCAGCCCGGCGGCGCCGTCCTGCGACCGCTCAGCGAGTACGCGGACCGCGACGTCGTGTACGTCTCCCCGCCGCTGACGGACGACCAGCGCGAGAAGGTCGCCGCAGCCGCCCGCAGCCTGCGCTACACCCCGTACAGCGCCCTCGACTACGCCGCCCTCGCCGCGCACCGCTTCCACCTCCCGGCGCCCGGCCTACGCCGGTACATCGCCGACAGCGGCCACATGATCTGCAGCCAGCTCGCGGACGAGGCCTACCGGCGCGCCGGCATCGAGCTGTTCAAGGACGGCCGCTGGCCCGGCTACGTCACCCCCGGCGACCTGTGGAACCTGCTGCGCCATGGCTGACGGCCACGTGCACGATCTGTGGCTCCTGCCGCAGGTCGACCTGGTGATTGAGTTCGTGGCGCCCTGCTGCGGCAAGTTCCTGATGACGAGCCTTCCGGCTGGTTGGGTCTCCTACCCCTGGGCTGACGTGGTGACCAAGGCCGCCCACCACCTCGGCGGCCGGCATCGAGGGACGTGGGGCCAGTACCGTGAGACCGAACCGCGAGGCTTGGGCCACAGCAACGTCCTCGAGGCCGAACGGCACTCCCCGGAAGGGTCCTACGACGGTCCGACCGACGAGACCGCGTTCCTGCGAGGCGGCCCATTCGACGGCGAGCTGGAGCCCTTCCCGCCGACGCTCCTGGACGACGTGTGCCCGCGCCTGGTCCGCAGACTGCCGCCTCAGCTCCTGCCACCGGACCCCGACCCGGCCAAGCCACCGCACCGTGTACCGCGAGCCGTCTACCAAGCTCTGCGGGACCACCACGGGTTCTTCTCCCGGGACGACCGGGGCCGGATCAGGTTCGACTTCTGGGGGTTCCAGTGAACGTCCCTGGGGGCTGGAGCAGCGGAATCAGCATCGTGCGCCGCGACCTCAACGTCGTGCCGACGGGCACCCGCAGCTACGTACACCAGATCTGCTGAGCGCGAGGCAGGGCAAAGGAAAACCCGTGGCCATCGGCCTGCCAGGTCCATACGCTCATTCACAGCACCGTAGAGCAGCTCGGTCAGCTCGGCGGCCTCATAAGCCGCAGGTCGCGGGTTCGAATCCCGCCGGTGCGACCACGCGTTGAGTGCTGGGACACGAACGGGCCTGTAAAGCCTGTGCCTTCGGGCTAGCGAGGTTCGATTCCTCGGCAGCGCACTGTGATCGTAGCTCAACGGCTAGAGCACCGCGTTGTGGTCGCGGATGTTGCGGGTTCGAGTCCCGCCGATCACCCCAAGGCGTCGTACCCCAACGGCAGAGGGAACCGGTTCAGGACCGGTCCAGTGTGCGTTCGAATCGCACCGACGCTACGCAAGGCGCTGTAGCCCAACCAGGCAGAGGCGGCGGTCTGAGGGACCGCAGGTTGCAGGTTCGACTCCTGTCAGCGCCACGCATGGAGGATTGGCCGAGCGGTAAGGCAGCGGCTTGCTAAGCCGTCGTCGGGGTCACACCCGCGCAGGTTCGATCCCTGCATCCTCCGCAGGCTTCCACACTCACCGGCCCGTGAGGGTACGGCCGTGGAAGCTGCCCTGGAAGGTCCGGCATGTGGCGTGCCAAGCGCTCTCGAAAAGCGTGGCGGGTGACACCGCGGCGAGTTCGACTCTCGCACCTTCCGCCAAGCGGTCGTAGCTCAGGCTGGCCAGAGCATCCGGCTCCAACCCGGAGTGCCGCAGGTTCGAATCCTGCCGACCGTGCTCGATCCCCGTTGGTGTAACCGGCAGCACAGCAGGCTCTGGACCTGCGAGTCGAGGTTCGAATCCTCGGTGGGGAGCCCAGGCCGGGTGAGCGCAACTGGCTGACCTCGCCCGCTCAAAACGGGCGGCCTGCGGGTTCGAATCCCGCCCCGGCCACCGTCCGGCCAGCTGTTTCCTCGGGAAACACCCCGGCGCCCGCATGGCCCCCGGGCGCCGGCTCAGCTCGGCGCTCGGCGGCCGACGCCACTTGAGGTCTCGTTCGGTCAGACCAAGACGATCAGGAGCGAGGCGAGCCACAGGCAGAGCCAGTGCTGACTCTGGTCAACCAGGTAGCGGCCCTGCGGGTCCTTCGCCCACTGGGGGCTACGGGTGATTCGCATGAACAGGGCAACGGGCCACCGCCGATCCCAGAATCCATGCGTCACCACCAAGAAGGCGACCCCGGCCGCGCAGCCGGTGACGCCCACCCGCAGGTCGAGCGCGAATACCACGGCAGCGAGCATCACGATCATCACGGCGTGGTAGCTCACCAGGTGGCCGAGCATGGCCCGCCAGGACTCCGCGTTGGTCGTCCCGCTGTCGGGCCCGGGCCTGCCCTTGTGCGCCGCCTGGTGGTCCGTCTGCGCGCTGTGGTCACCCCACATATGGGCAACCAGGAGCGTCAACAGGACAGCGGCGAAGGTTGAAGCGTTGGTGTTCAAAGCCCCTCCGGTACAGAAGGGGCGACCCCAATAGTCGCCCGCCATAAGCGCGACGTGTCAAGTGGTTTGTTACAAAGCAGGGCGCAGACGGTGCCCGCCGCGCCCATGCTGCTGTTGCCCGGATGGGCTGACGAACCATTCCGCATTCCTGCGGGTCCTTTGCGACCTACCGCCCGTCATCCTCACCCCACCACCTGCGAGAGCGAGCCCTGGCATGCGGATCACCGCCTCCCGCGGCGACAACAGCGTCACCATCGAGATCGACGGCGCCGACCCGAAGCTCCTGAAGCAGGCCGAAGAGGCCGCCCGCCGACTGCTCGGCGACAACGCCCCCAAGCCGCCGAAGCTGAAGATCGGCTTCGCCGCACCCGAGTGACCGTCAGGGCCCAGCCCAGCGTCACCATCCGGCTGAGCCTCACCAGCTCCGCCCCCAAGCAGACCCCGCGCGGACGCAACCGATCCGGCGGGGCCTTTGACGTCGGCCGCCGTGACTGAGGGGTCCACGGCGGCCGACCCCCCCTCCGACACGGGCCCCTCCCGAGCGAAGGACCCCTCACATGACCACCACGTACACCGGCAAGGTCGTCCTGGTCGAGCGCGTCAACCCGAGCGAGACGCACTCCTCGTACAACGACGGCCAGTACCTCATCTACGCCGAGACCGGCTCCCAGCTGTTCGGTCACCGCATGGACGGCTCCTACGGCGGCCTCGGCGTCTACGCCCTGAGCGGCCGCAGCGGTACCAGCGGCATTCCGCTGGCCGGTGAGGCCGCGTATCGCGTCGTGGCCGTCGACAACGCGGAGCAGTGGATGCTCGACGCGCTGGACAGCGCCGACGAGGAGATCCGCGCCGTCCGCGCTGGTGAGCGGAAAGCCGACTGGATCGGCGGTGTCTACGAGAGCGCGGAGAACCGCTCCCGCCAGCTCCGGAAGACGCTGGAGAAGGCCCTGGCCGAGCCCGAGCCCGAGCCCGGGGAGTCGGCGGGGTACGAGGACGAGCCGCTGGCAATGGAAGAGCACACCAGCACGGCCCTCTTCTTCGCGTCGGTCCCGCTGCCGCCCACCGTACGGATCACCGTCCCGGCCGGCGTCCAGGTCCTGGTCACCACCGAGTAGACCTCGCCTCCAGCCTTCGCAGACCTCCCACCCAACGGGTGCGGAGGTCTTCGCATGCCCGCCACCAACCTGGGAGCACCCCTTGGACACTGACCCGGCCGTCGACACCACCACCGCCACCCTGACCCGCGCCGAGCGCCGCCGCCGACACCGCGAGGAGCGCGCCGCCAGTGTTCGCCGCGCCCCGCAGCCCAGCCGCAACCGTCGCCAGCGCCGCGACCTGTTCGGCCCGCCCCCGGCCGTCCATGCCACGCACCGGCTGCCGCGCCGCGCGAGGAACGTCCTGGCCGCCGTCACCCCGACGTCCGGCCAGGCCCGCGTGAACGCCAAGCGCCTGGACCGCGCCGTGTTCTGGGCCAACGCCTACTTCGACGGCCGCCTCCTGACCGTCTGACCCAGCCCCTACCGGCCGACCCACGGCCCTGTAGACGGCCCGCGTCCGGCGGCGCGCGTGGACCCCCGCACCTGCAAGGGGGGCCACCCCGCCGGACGCGGGCGACCCACCCCCCACTCACCCCATTGCGAGGAAAACACCATGTCTGCTCTCGATTCGCTCCACGACGCCATCGACAAGCTGGAGGACGAGGGCCACAGCCTCTCGGGCCACCTGCGTACCATCGCCGAGCACATCAAGGCCGACCTGTTCGGCGCCGGCAAGAACGAGGCCACCACGCTGGAGACTCTGGTCCATTCCCTGGCTTCCGCGCTGTCGCCGGTCCTGGACGCCGCCAAGGCCGACACCATCTCCCAGACCAAGTCGCTGTTCGCCGACGCCCTGGCCGTGGCCGAGCCGGTCCTCAAGACCGGCACCACCGAGGCCCACCAGGCTCTCTCCGACCTGGTGACCGCCCTCAAGAGCGCCCTGGGCGGCGCCCCGGACCCGGCCACCACCGCGCCGACCAGTCCGGACCCGGCTCCGGCGGCGGACCCGGCGGCCGCGACCTCGACCGCCCCGGAGGCTGCGGCCACCGTCGCGCCGTAGCCCAACCCCCGACCGCCACGACGGCCGCCGCCGAGCTTCCCGGCTACGGCTCCGGTCCGGACGCGCCCGCGCTGGCGGCCGTCGTGGCACCCCAACCCCCAGAGAGGAGGGAGCGCCATGGCCGTCGAGTACGTAGAGACCCGCGCTGTCCCCCTGCGAGACCTGAGCCCGTACCCCGGCAACGCCAAGCGCGGCGATGTCCCTGCGATCCAGCAGTCGCTGCGCAAGACCGGCCAGTACCGCTCCCTCGTCGTCCGCGACACCGGAAACGCCCTGATCGTCCTGGCGGGCAACCACACGCTCAAGGCCCTGAAGGCCAACGGCGAGAAGACCGCCCGCTGCGAGGTCATCACCTGCACCGACGCCGACGCGCGCCGCATCAACCTCGCCGACAACCGGCTCTCCGAGCTCGGCACCTTCGATGACGACGCCCTCGCCGAACTCCTCCAGGCCATGGCCGACGACGGAGGCCTGGACGGCACCGGCTACACCACCGCCGACCTCGACCAGCTCCTCGCCGACGACGACGCAGCCACCTCCGCCGCCATCGAAGGCGACGCCGACCAGGGCGACGACGACCACGGCCTGTGGGGCGTCATCGTGACGTGCGCCAACGAGGACGAGCAGGTCGAACTCCTCGACCGCCTCAGCGCCGAAGGCCGGCACGTCCGAGCTCTCATCACCTGACGGAGCCCTGCATGCACGCCCACATCGAAGTCTCCACCCCGATCCACTCCAGCGCCCGCGTCCTCCAGGCCAGCGGCCTGTTCGACGTCCCGATCGAGGCGAAGACCACGCTCAGCTGGGACGCCGACCTGCCCCTGGAAGACAAGGACTGGAACGTCGGCCTGATCGTCGGCCCGTCCGGCTCCGGCAAGTCGACTCTCGCCCGGCACCTGTGGCCGGACCAGCTCGCCACCACCTACGACTGGTCGACCGACCGCAGCCTGATGGACGACTTCCCGGCCAAGATGAGCGTGCGGCAGATCGTCGCGCTCCTCAACGCCGTCGGCCTGTCCTCCCCGCCGGCCTGGCTGCGCCCCCACCACACCCTGTCCAACGGCGAAGCCTTCCGGGCGACGATCGCCCGGGCCCTGGCCGAGACCGATGACGCCGACACTGTCGTCATCGATGAGTTCACCTCCGTCGTGGACCGGCAGGTCGCCAAGGTCGCGAGCCACACGGTGCAGAAGACGGTCCGCCGCCAGAAGCGCCAGCTGGTCGCTGTCACCTGCCACTATGACGTGGAGGACTGGCTGCAGCCCGACTGGGTGTACGACGTCGCCGCCGGCTCGTTCAGCTGGAGGTCGGTTCAACCCCACCCTGAGCTCGAACTGCGGATCCACCGCGTGGACCGAGCCGTCTGGCCCACCTTCAGCCGTCATCACTATCTGAGCGCCGACCTCGCCAAGTCCGCTCAGTGCTACGGCGGCTGGATCGACGGACAGCTGGTCGCGTTCACCTCGTACATCCACCTGCCCCACTCCAAGATCCGGGACATGAAGATGGCCCACCGCACGGTCGTCCTCCCGGACTTCCAGGGCCTGGGCATCGCCGGGAAGATGGTGGAGTTCGTCGGCCAGTCACTGCACGAGAAGGGCTACCGGTTCCGGCGCGTCATCGCGCACCCGGCCGTCATCGCGTACTGCCTGCGCTCACCGCGGTGGCGCGAGAACGAGAAGCCCGGCGGCCGCAGCAACTTGCGCTCCCGCAGTGTGTCGCCCGCCTTGCGCGCCCGGTTCGCTGACCCCCGCCGCCTACTCACCCGCTCCTTCGAGTACCAGCCGCCGGCCAAGCGCTGACCCTGCAAAGGCGTCCCTCCAGGTGTGGGGCGCCCGGAACATGCCCAGCTTCCCCTGGCACGTGATGAGCTGGTCGGCGGCTATCGGCTGGGTGAGCTCCCAGTGCCACATACCCGGCACGGCCCACGACGAGGTCGAGTCCTGAGCGCAGCCGGTGACCGTGACCGCTCCGACGATGTGCCCGTAGCGACGGGCCTCGTCCGGCACGGCGATGCCGCGGGCCTTCAGCGCGGTCTCGCCCGCGTCCGCCCACCGGCGCCCTGCGTGGATCAGCAGCGGGCCGCGCAGGCGGGTGAGCCGGCTGCGGTTCTCGATGTCCTTCCCTGCGTGGATGATCGCCCAGGCCCACGGCTGTCGGACCGTCAGCACCATGGGTGAGACCTCGGCGGGGGCAGCCTGGACGCGTTCGCCCAGGAGCAGCTTGAGCCGGTGAGGCTGGAAGCGGTCGAGCCGGATCCGCGTCGCACGCTGTGGAAGAGCCACGACGGCCTTCTGCGGCGTCACCGCGACCGGCTGGAGCGTCGCGTGTGTCGCGTCCACCGCGTCGACCCGCAGCTTGCGGCCGCCCGACCGGCTGCTGATGTCCTGCCAGACCTGGCCGACCTCTACGAGCACGCTCACTGGGAGCCGTCCTTGCGTTTCGGGCCGCCGCCGGCCCCTCGGCCGGGGCGCCGGTGGTTACGGATTACCTCCGCTGGCCATGTCGGTGTGCGCCCGCGCATCGTCGCCTCCGGCAGGACACCGGGCCGCATGCGGTACGTGCGCACCGACTCCACGCTGATGCCCCAGTACACGGCGACGTCCTGCATCGTCCACACGTCCTTGCCGTTGAGCTCCTCCAGCTGCTTCGCGCGGGCGGCGTCCAGTTCCTGCTGCTGGGTCCCCGGGCGCGGATGGTCGCGGATCGTGTCAGGCTTCCACACCGGCGCCCGGTTGATCGTCTCGTCCGGATCCGGCAGGAAGCCGGCACGCGTGAAGCGGTAGGTGCGTACCGACTTCGGACTCATGTTCCAGTACACGGCGATGTCGTCGTAGGTCCAGTACGGCTTGGCGTTCAGCTCCTCGAGCAGCTCTGTTCGTTCGTCGTCGGGCTTGTCTGCAGCGCTCATACCGACAGTGTAGCGCCGACATAGACAAAGTTACGGTGTGCACTCTCGATAGTCCACGCCACATGGACATTGTTTCTGTCTAGAGATCGGGGGGAACCTATGTCGGCCGCCAGCAACGAAGACCACCAGCGGGCTGTCACCGCTCTCAACCTCAAGCTGGCTGGCGTCGACTGGGACACCATCGCGGACCGCCTCGGCTTCGCCGACCCTGTTGACGCGATCGACGCGGCCCAGGAAGTCGCCGCCACTCACTATGACGGCCAGAGCATCGACCCCGCCCTGATCCTCGAGGTCCTGCGCCTGGACAAGCTGCACACCGTCGCCTGGAAGGAAGCCCTCAAGGGCGACCTCAACGCGGCCCGCCTGGCCCTCGACATCGGCGACCGCCGCCAGCGCCTGCTCCGCGTGAACCAGAGGAGCCGGGATTGAGCAGCACTCGAAGCCAGTACCGGGAGACCGGCGAGTGGACCCAGAACCGCCGCCCACCGGACCAGTGGGACTTCCCCCGCTGCGGGGCACGCCTGCGCGGTGACCCGTCCCGTACCTGCGGCCAGAAGGCCGGTATGGGCACCGACCACGCCGGGTTCGGACCCTGCAAGTACCACGGCGGCAACACCGCGGCGCACCGGATGCGGGCCGCCACCGAGATGGCCGAGCACCAAGCCAACCAGATGCTCGCCGACATGCGCGTGCAGGCTGTCGAAGATCCCTTCGCCGCGCTCGCCAAGCTCGCCGGGCAGGCCCTGGCCTGGCAGGAAGCCCTCGGGAAGATCGTCAACCGCCTCCAGGACCGTCTCCGTTACGAAGGCGCCGGCGGCGCCGAGCAGCTGCGCGCCGAGGTCGCCCTCTACGAGCGGGCCATGGACCGGGCCGCAGCGATCCTCGCCCGCATCGCCCAGCTCGGCATCGAAGAGCGCATGGCCAGGATCACCGAGCGGCAGGCCGAACTCGTCCTGTCCGCGCTCGAAGCCGCGCTGTCCCACGTCGGCGTCACCGGCACCGACGCGGCCGAAGCCCGTGCGGTCGCCGCCCGACATCTACGCGCAGTCCCGGCCGCCTGAACCTCGGAGCCAACCAAGCGGCGCAGAGCAGGACCTATCCGATGGCCCCAACTTCGACGGTCACACCGAACGGTTCAGGGGGGTGGCCGGATGCCTGAGCCTACTCAACGACGTCTGCGGATTCGCCCGCTGAGCTTCGCAGCGGCGTGCGCGTTCGTCACCGAGCACCACCGCCACCATGCCCCGCCACAGGGCCACAAGTTCTCTCTCGCCGTCGTCGCCGAACCGGACGACCAGGTCGTCGGCGTTGCCATTGTCGGTCGACCGGTGGCCCGTCCGTTTGACGACGGCTTGACCCTGGAGGTCACCCGCGTAGCCACTGACGGCACGGCGAACGCCTGCTCTGCGCTGTACGGCGCGGCTTGGCGGACCGCCCGGGCGGCGGGCTACCAGCGGCTGGTGACCTACACCCAGGAAGAGGAGAGCGGAGCGAGCCTGCGCGCGGCCGGCTGGCGGCTGGTCGCACGCCGACGTCCGCGCCCGGGCTGGAACGTACCCAGCCGACCGCGCCGCCTACAGGGCACCGAGAACACGGGCCGACTGCTGTGGGAGAACACCACCCAACACGCTCCGCCCCTGCCCCAGGCCGACTGACGCACCGTCGCCCGCACGTGGAAGGGGTGATGACGCGGTGGTCGACTTCGCCAATGCGCTGGCACTGGCCGCATCTCGCCTGGAAGGCCTGTCACAGGCGACGGATCGCTTCCCGACCCCCCACGACCTCGCGAAGGCGCTCGACCCGCGGGTAGTCACCACGCCCGCGCTGGCACTGCTCGACCGCCACCTCATGGACGTCGCGGCCGGAAAGACCCGGCGCCTGATCTGGACGATGCCCCCGCAGGAAGGCAAGTCGCAGCGCGTCAGCCGTACCTTCCCCGCCTGGCTTCTCGCCCGCAACCCCGACCTGCGGATCGCGATCGCCAGCTACGAGTTTGGCACCGCCCGCCGGTGGGGCCGCGCCATCCGCAACGACATCTCTGCCAACACAGACCTGTTCGGGCTGCGAGTGCGCCATGACACCGGTGCAGCCCACGAATGGCAGCTCGAGAACCATGACGGCGGCGTCTACTCCGTCGGCATCGCCGGCGCCCTGACCGGCCGCCCAGTCGACGTGCTGATCATCGACGACCCGATCAAGGGCCGCGCTGAGGCGGAGTCGCTGGTGCAGCGGGAGAAGGTCTGGGACTTCTGGGTCGACACCGCACGCACGCGTTTCGGTCCCAATACCGCCGTCATCGTCGTCTTGACCCGCTGGCACGAAGATGACCTCGCCGGCCGGCTCTTGGAGGCAGACAAGGCGGTCGGGGAGTGGACCTACGTCAACATCCCGGCGCAGGCCGAGACCGCTGACGACCCGCTCGGCCGCGAGCCCGGCGAGTACCTGGTCTCCGCCCGCGGCCGCGGCGTCGCTGACTGGGAGTCCACTAAGCGGGACGTCGGCGCCCGTACCTGGACCTCGCTCTACCAGGGCCGCCCCGCGCCGGCCGAAGGCGGGCTGTTCCGCCGCGACCACTGGCGCTGGTACCAGGCCCCGAAGGCCGACCAGCGCGCCGATGGCTCGTACTGGATCCCGAACGCCACCGAGGTCATCCAGTCCTGGGACATGACGTTCAAGGACAGCAAGAGCGGTGACTTCGTCGTCGGACAGGTCTGGGCGAAGATCAACGGCCAGGTCTACCTCATGGACCAGGTCTGCGACCGCCTCGACTTCCCCGCCACCTGCCGCGCCGTCACCGCTCTTTCCAAGCGCTGGCCGCAGGCCCACGCGAAGTTGGTCGAAGACCGGGCGAACGGGCCTGCTGTCATCTCACAACTGCGCTCCACCGTGCCCGGGCTGATACCGGTCACCCCGAAGGAGTCCAAGTTCGCGCGCGCCTCCTCCGTCGCGCCGTTCGTGGAGAGCGGCGTCGTCTGGCTTCCGGCGCCCGAGATCGCCCCTTGGATCGGCTCCTTCCTCGAAGAGACCGCCGGCTTCCCGAACGCCTCGCACGACGACCAGGTCGACGCGATGACGCAGGCCCTGCACCGGCTCCTCGCCGGATCGAACAGCGCCGACCGCGCCATGGGCTGGCTCGACTCCTACACCTCGATCCCCCGACCCGCACCGGGAACCCCCCTGGACTACCTCGATGGGAGGGCACCGCATGGCCCGATGGCCCTTCCCCCGCAAGAAGACCCCGACCCCGACGCCCCAGATGACGGGCAGTGACGCCTCCAGCCTGGAGAAGTCCACGCAGGCAGCGGCCGTCCACACCTTCTCCTCGGAGCAGGTCGCAGCGCTGCTCGCCTCCACCCAGCTCGGCGCCGGCACCACGGGGTCGTTCAGCCCTCTGCCGCGCATCGAGCCCATGGTCGCGTTCGGCCCCGGCATGCCGCTGCTGCCGACCGCGTTCGACCCGGTCAACCCGGAGACCGGCCGCACTCCGCCGCGCTTCTCCGAGTACCCGGTCAGCGTCAACCTTCCCGGCATCACTGACCGCCTGGTGCCGTGGAAGGTACTGCGCGACTCCGCCGAGGTCGGCTTGCCCCGCCGCTGCATCGAGATCCGCAAGTCACACGTGGTCTCCCTGGAGTGGGCGATCGTCATCTCCAAGGACGCGATCGCCCAAGCCCAGGCTGCGAACCCGTCTGCCCCCCGCGCAGAGATCGAAGCCGATCTGCGGCGCAGTCTCGGATCCGAGATCGCGCGGTGCACCGCGTTCTGGTCCAGGCCGGACCCTGGCCAGGACGAAGAGTGGCCCGAATGGATCAGCAAGCTGCTGGAGGAGCAGCTGGTCCTCGACGCGATAGCGATCTACCCGCGCCGCACCCGCGGCGGGGGCCTGTACGCCCTGGAGATCGTGGACGGCTCCACGATCAAGGTCCTGCGGGACCACCGCGGCGGCAAGCCGCTGCCGCCGAACCCGGCCTACCAGCAGCTCCTGTGGGGATTCCCCCGGGGCGAGTACACCGCGGACACCGACGACGACCAGAACATCCTGAACCCGTACGACGACGACACGCTGATCTACAAGCGGCGCAACGTCCGCTCGTTCACCCCGTACGGGTTCTCCGCTGTCGAGCAGTGCCTCACCGACCTCGACGTGTGGCTGCAGCGCCGCAACTGGATCCGTTCGGAGTACACCGACGGCACCGTCCCCACCGGATTCCTCAAGATGTCCTCGGACGCCGTCGGCTGGACGCCGGCCCAGGTCCGCGAGTACGAGACCGCGATCAACGACATGTGGTCCGGCCAGCACGCCGACCGGCACCGCATGCGAATGTTGCCACCCGGCATCGACCTCGCCACCAACAGCGACGTCGCCGAGCGGTACAAGCCCGAGTACGACCTGTTCCTCATCCGGCTACTCAGCTCGCACTTCGGCGTCACGCTGCCCGAGCTGAACTTCAGCGAGCCCGGTGGCCTCGGCAGCACTGGCTATCACGAGGGCCAGGCCGATGTGCAGGAACGTTCCTCCACGATGCCTGACTACCGCTGGCTGCAGAAGCTGATCACCAGCATCTCCCACCGGCACCTGCACATGGCGCCGCAGCTGGAGTTCAAGATTCTCGGCCTGGAGGACGAGGACGACGCTGCGGCTGACGCCGTCGCACAGGAACGCGTGCAGTGGGGCCGCACCACCCTCAACGAGGACCGGGACCTGCGTGGCCTACCGCGCTACCCCTTTCCTGAGGCGGACATGCCAATGCTCATGACGCAGCGCGGCGTCGTGTTCCTCGAAGGCGCCGCCCGGCTGGCACCGTCAGGGGAGACCGTGGGCCCTGTCCAGGCCCCGCCCGCCACCGACGAAGACGGCGACGGCATCATCGACCGGTTCGAGGATCCGGACGCGCTTGCTGGAGACGAGGACGACGGCGCCCGCGACCAGGCGGTGAAGACCGAACTGGCCGCCTACCGGCGGTGGGCCCGACGCAACCCGCGCCCCAGCCGACCGTTCACCTTCAACACCGTCACCAAGGCCGACGCCCCCGCGCTACAAGGCGCACCAGTCGTGTTCGCCGCCGGCGGTGGTCCGGACCCAAAAGCCGGTAGCCCGGCCGTCTGGCCGGGCTGGGGCCGCGACACCGCCACCGCCGCCGCGTGGGCACCGCGTATCACGCAGGCCTTGGCCGGTGCGCTCGACTGGAATGCCCTTGCAGCAGCCTGGATCACCCACATCCACCTGGCCAAGGCCGACGACTGGGACCTGGCCCAGGCCAGCGCCTGGCTCACCGGCCAGGGGATCGACCTGAACCCGGTCATCACCGACCTCGTCCTCGGCCTGCGCACCGAGGGCTGGGCGATCGGCAGCACCGCGGCCACCGCCGCCGTCGCCGGTGAGAGCACAGCCACCTTCAACTGGACGCCTGGTGATGAGGCCGCGGCCACCCACACCCTGACCGCGACCAACCGACACGACCTGGCGGCCCATCAAGAGCAGGCCGTCAGCCAGGCCCGCGAGATCGCAACGAACCGGCTGCGCCGCCTCGCCCAAGCCCTGGCCGAGGCGAAGAACACGGGCCTCACCGCCAGCCAGCTCGCCGACGAGCTGCGCGCAGCGATCGCCGACGCCCCGTGGGCCCGCATGCTCGCTCTCACCGAGCTGCTGCACGGCCAGTCCGCCGCCACCACCAGCACCTACCAAGGTGCAGGCGTCAGCAGCGTCCAGTGGACCTGCGAAGACGAACCGTGCACCGCGTGCCTGGACAACGAGGACGCCGGCTCGCTCCAGCTCGGCCAGGCCTTCCCCTCCGGCGTCACGGCCCCGCCACAGCACCCCAGCTGCCGCTGCAGCCTTCTCCCCGCCTGACGCGGGGCTACCCACCACCGCCTCAGCCCCCAACCAGAAGGAGGGGACCCTTGAACGTTTCCTACGCCTGGTCGCCGATCACCAAGTCCGAGAAGCAGCCCGACGGCACACTCCTCGTCTACGGCCCGGCCGCCACCAGCGCCCTCGACCGCGACAATCAGCGCCTCGACCAGGACTGGCTCGACCGGGCCATGCCCGCGTGGATGTCCGAAGGCGGCAACGTCCGCGAGCAGCACGACAGCAAGCGCGCGGTCGGCGTCGGCGTCGGCCTGTCCAAGGGCATCGACGGCAAGCACCTGCTCACCGCGCACATCGTGGACCCCATCGCCGTGACCAAGGTCGAGAGCAAGGTGCTCAAGGGCTTCAGCGTCGGTATCAAGAACCCGCGAGTCGAGTTCGGGCACCCCGACGCCCCGAACGGCCTGGTCACCGACGGAGAGATCATCGAGGTCTCCGTCGTGGACCGCCCGGCTAACCCCGAGTGCGGGATCCAGGTCGCCAAGGCCGACGACACCGGGTCGCTGGCGGCCGTTCCCGACGCCGCGCTGGTCGAGACCCCTACCACCCCGGCACCAGAGCCGACCGGCGCCCCCGAGCCGCAGCCTACGGCCAGCACCCGCACCGACCCGGCACCTGCCCCGGTCGCGGCCGCGCCCGACCCCGAGACGGTGCTGCGCGCCGCCGAGGTCATCGTCCAGGCCCGCGCCCTCATCAAGGCCGACACCGCCGCCCCGGCGGCCGCCGAGGGCGAGGACGAGACCAGCGACATCAACGGCGCCCAGCAGGCCATCGCCATCATCGCCGCGCTGATCATCAGCGAAGCCGAGTCCCTGGCCATGGGCAACCTCAACGAGGCCTGCGACATCGCCACCCTCCTCGACGCGGTGAGCGCCCTGAAGTGGTTCTCCCACCGCGAGGAGGCCGAGCAGACCGGCACCGCCATGGAGTTCGCCGACACCGCGGATCTCCACAAGAACGACACCGCCACCCCGGCGGCCCCCGAACCGCAGATCACGAAGGCTGACATCGCCGAGCTGGTGAAGTCCGCCGTGGCAGAGGCCACGACCGCATCCGAAGAGCGCATGAAGACGCTGGAAGCGGATCTGGTGAAGGCCAACGGCGAGCTGGAGACCCTCAAGGCCCAGCCTCTGCCCGGCGGGCCCGCGCTGACGCGCACCGCCGCCCAGGAGGACAGCGCCCGCAGCGCCGACGCGCAGCGGCTCATCGCCGAGGCCAACCAGTACCTGGCCAAGGCCGACGCGGTCAGTGACCGCGACCTCAAGGACGGCTACCGGCAGAAGGCCAACGCGCTGCTGGACCGCGCCAACGTCTGACCCCACCCCTGACCTTCCCTTCCCTGCTGCCTCCCGATAGGAGTCAACTGTGGCTCTGCCCACCGCAGATGTACTGTTCGGCGAGTCGCCGGACGCCCCCCGCCTGGCCAAGACTGACCTGGCGGACCGCTTCGACAACCTGATGAAGGCCGTCGACGCGATGCCGACCCGGCACCTCGACCTCGCCGCCATGAACCAGGCCTTCAGCCAGGGCCGCGGCATCGACTTCACGCCGCAGCCGACCACCGTGCACGGCGCCCTGGTGAAGACCCTGGAGTCGCCGGAGATCGCCAAGTCGCTCTCCCCGGACCAGCTGAGCTCTCTCACCGCCGCACTGGGCCAGCTCAAGGCCCAGGCCCCGGACATGGTGAAGGACATCACCAACACCACGCCGATCGCGTCCGGCCTGGTCGCTTTCGACCTGGAAAGCCCGGCCAAGATGCTGGCCCCGCGCCCGACCCCGCTGCGCAACCGCATCCCGCGCAAGAAGGGCGTCGGCCTGTCCCACCGCTTCAAGGTGATCAGCGGATACACCGGCACCGGCACCGGCGGCGTCTCCACCATCCACCCCGGTATCTCGGACGCGACCCAGACGAACTTCGCGCCGCAGGGCTCCGGGAACCCGCTGTACTACGCGCGCGGCCCGAAGATCAGCTACGCGGGTTACGACGTCGTCGTGCCGTACGCCCAGTTCTCGGTGTCGGACCAGGTCACCTGGTCCGCGCAGTACCAGGGCCAGGGATACCAGGACATCCGTCAGCTGTCCCGCACCAGCCTGCTCTACGCCTCGATGCTCCTCGAGGAGCGCATGTTCCTGATGGGCCGTGGCACGGCGGCGAACAACTTCCTCGGCGCGGTCGCGGCCCCGGGCAACGTCACCGTCACCGCCCGCGCGGCCGCCGCCGGTGAGACCCCGATCAGCGGCAGCGCCGGCAACGTGTACGTCAAGGTCACCAGCGACGCCGGTGACTTCGGCCAGTCCGTACTGTCCGGCATGGTGTCCGTCGCGGTCTCCGCCGGCCAGGTCGTGGACGTCACGTGCAACCTGCCCGCCGGAGCACTCGGCCAGCGCGTCTACGTCGCGACCGGCGCCTCGGCCGACCCGGGCGACGCCACCCGCTTCTACGCGGGCCGCTCCGGCTACAGCACCTTCACCATCCAGGGCGCTCTGCCGACCAGCGGCGCTGTCGCCGCCTCGGTCGTCGCGGACACCACCGCGTACACCAACGGGTACGACGGCATCCTGCCCATCTGCACCGGCCCGCAGTCCGGCTACACCCGGCAGCTCAACACCCCCCTGTCGACCTCGAACCCGGGTGGCGAGTTCCAGACCGCGTTCGCCGCGCTCTACCAGTCGGTGAAGGCCGACCCGGACCGGGTGCTGTTCAACGGCTCGGACCGCAAGCAGCTGTCCGACTCGCTGAAGTCCGCGTCCAGCAGCAACTACCGGCTGACGCTGACCCAGGACGAGGTGTCCGGCGTGACCCTGGGCGACGTCGTGAACACCATCATCAACGAGGTCACCGGCAAGGGCGTCACCGTTGAGGTCCACCCGTGGATGCCGCAGGGCAACACCGCGATCCTCTCCGACACGCTGCCCATGCCCGACACCGACGTCTCCGACGTGTGGGCCGCCTGGAACGTCCAGGACCTGATGGGTGTGGACTGGCCGGTCACCCAGTTCGCCTACGAGTCCAGCTCGTACTGGCTCGGCACCATGGTCTGCTACGCGCCCGGCTGGAACGGCGCCATCACCGGCATCAAGGCCGCGTAACCGACCCATCCCCACCACTGGAAAGCCCGCGGCCCGCCTTGGACCGCGGGCCTTCCGCGTTCCCGGAAGGAGGGAGCATGGCCCGGCTCTGCCTGCCTGACAGTGCCGTGCGCGGCGTCGACATCAAGGGCGCCCGCCTCGGTTTCACCACCAGCTACACCCCCGGCCGCGACGGCACCGTAACCGTCGACAACCCGGCCCATGAGAAGGCCCTGCGCCAGCTCGGCGCCTTCGCCGCCAACCTCGGCGGCGCCGTGCGGCACAGCAGCGGCTACCGCTGCGCCAACTGCGGCCATGGTTCGTACTTCGCCCGCTGCGGCAAGTGCGGCACGACTTGCAAGCGGGAGGACCAGTGACCGACACCACCGAGCCGCTGGGCGCCGAGACCGCAGCTGCGCCCGATCAGCAGCCCCCGGCCGACACCAAGCCGGCACCCGCCCGAGCCAGCGCCCGCAAGGCCCCGAAGGGCGCCAGCACGCCGGTCGTGGACCTCGAAGTCGCCTTCAAGGCCGAGCCCGAGGCGCCCATCTGCGAGATCTGCATGCCCAGGGGCTGGCCCGACGGAGCGATGGCCGTGGGCTGCGAGCACGGCCACTGGACGCGCTGACCCGGAGGGAGGAGGCCACGTGCTCACTCTCCCGTACGTGACCCCGGCCGCGTTCCGCGCCCATCCGACGTTCCTGGACACCTACAACCTGCGCTCCGGGAACTCCTCCCTGGCCGCGCAGGACGCCGAGCTGACGAACGTCCTGCTCATGTCGAGCCAGTGGGCTGACAACTACTGCCGTCAGCCGCTCGCAGTGCACCAGACCACACAGCAGCACACCGCGCGCTACGACCGCGCCGGGAACCTGCGGATCCGCGCCGACCACACCCCGGTCCTGTCCGTCCAGAGCATCGCCTACGGCCACAACCCCACCGCGCTGACCGTCGTCAACCAGCCCGCCTACTGGGACGACAGCGGGAACCTCGTGTTCCCACCCAACATCGGCCCATGGAGCGGCGCGCTCAGCTTCACCAGCCCCCAGCTGGGCGGAAGCGTCTTCGCACGCGTCACCTACCTCGCCGGGCACGTCGCCACCGTGCTGACCGCGCCGCAGAGCGCCGGCGACCAGAGCGTCAGCGTGCCGGATATCACCGGCCTGCAGCCCGGCCAGAGCTACCGGCTGTGGGAACCCGGCGCCGAGGAGACCATCACCGCCTCCTCCACCTGGAGCCCGCCGGTCCCGACCGGTCAGCCGATGCCCGGCATCGTGCCGCTCGCGTCCCCTCTGCTGTTCGCACACACCGCCGGGATGGGCCTGTCCGGGCTGCCGGCCGACGTCCACCTGGCCGTCATCAACTACGCCACCGCGTCGCTGATGCGTCCGGACACCGCAGCCGAAGACGCCTTCCCCGACACGAGCCTGTCCGCCGGGATCCGGCAGCGAGACTCCCGCAGGGACGGATCCGGTCTGGTCGCCGAGGCCCAGCGCCTCCTCGCCCCCTACCGGCGGGTGGTGCCCTGATGAGCATTCAGAGCGTCATCAACGGCATCGGCACCTTCCTGGGCGGACCCTACGATCCGGCGACCCGGACCTACCGCAGCTCACCAGTGCACGGCGTCGGCGTGGTGCGTCGCGCATTCGCGAAGGCCGACGACCACGCCGACTACTACCGCGGCATGCCGCCCGGCACCCGCACTGGCTGCCAGATCGTCATCACCATCCCCGACCAGTCCGAGTACCGCGAGACAGTCGGCCCAGAAGGCGTCGGCCTGATGCGGGTCCTGTACACGGTCGAGCTGAACGTCTTCATCCGCTCCGAGTGCGAGTACGCCGAGGACGCCCAGGACGACGTGTACGCCCTGCGCGACGCCCTCCTCGCCCGGCTGCGCTCCGACCACACCCTCGGTGGCTGCGTGTTCCAGGCCGGCGAAGCCGTCGCCGGAGGCAGCGCAGCGATCAGCGTCCGCTACGGCCAGCCCAGCTCCAAGGCACAGCTGACCAAGCAGTACATGCAGATCAAGTTCACGGCCGTAGAGCTAACCGCCGTCTGACCTGCGCCCTCACTTCTTCCCTTCTCCGTGCAGGAGCAGCCCCCCATGCCCACAGCCAAGTCGGCTGCGGCGCAGGACGACAGCGCGCAGACCGCTCCGGCCGCCGCGCCCGCGCCCGCAGCCGAGCCAGCGACCAAAGCGACCGAAGCCCCCACCCACGCCAACGGACCGGCCGCCTACCAGTACACGGGCGCAGTCGAGCTGGTCTACCTCGCCGTCCCGCTCACCGCCCGCCCCGCGCGCCCGGCCCGGCCCTCCACCGACGACGACCCCGGCGCTCCCGCGACGCCAGCGACGGTCTTCGCCTGGCCTGACGGCCCGCCGGACGACGGCCGCTGGACGCCCACCGCTGAACCGCCCAACCAGCACCCCGACAACGAGCCCCAGCCGGGCGCGAGCAGCAAGGAGTAAGCCCATGGCCGTCGCCGCGTTCGCGCCAGCACGCCAATTCCTGGGAATCGCCGCGGAGGCCACCCCCGGCCAGCCCGTCGCGATGACCAACACCCTGACCGTGGCTCAGATCAAGCCGTCCGACAAGGTCACCTACCTCGAGGACAAGGCGCTGCGCGGCGTCATGTCCACCGAGTTCAACGAGATCCTCGGCGTCGGCAAGGCTGAGCTGGACATCAACAGCCCCGCGTTCGCCGACCAGCTGCCGTGGTGGTGCCGCAACATCCTGGGCGACGTCAGCGTTACCGGCACCCCGACCGGTACCGGCGCGACGACCCTCAGCGTCGCCGCGGCCGCCGGAGCGACCTCCTTCACCACGCAGGCCACCATCCCGGCCGGCACCCTGGTGCAGATCGGCACCGGTGCGAAGGCGGAGATCGTCACCACCGGCACCCCGACCGGCTCCGCCCCGAACTTCGTCATCCCCGTCACGGTGCCCGCCACCGGAGGCCTGGCCTACGCCCACAGCGTTGGCGACGCCGTCACCCCCGTCACCGGTCCGTACACCTACGCCTACAGTCTGCTCAACAGCGGCACCGGCCAGCCACCGTCCCACACCGTCACGCACTACCTCGGCCCGGGCAGCACCGGCGCCCGCCAGTACCCCGGCTTCGCAGCCTCCGAACTGGCGCTGAAGTTCGCCGTCGAGAGTGCGCTGCTGGAGTACACCGTCAAGGGCACCTCCTGGCCGTCGGTGCCCGCCGCGGTCGCCCCGCAGGCCGCGCCCGGCACGACCATCCCGCTGCCGTCATGGAGCACCACGATCGGCATCGGCGGGAGCGTTGCCGGATCCCCGGTTGCGACGGTCTCCGAAGGCGAGATCACCCTCAAGCGCGAGCTGGGGGTCATCTACACCGCGACTGGCGTCCGCGTGCCGTACGTGATCCAGCGCGGCGGACTCACCGTCGAAGGCAAGTTCACGTTCTCTGCGGTCTCCGACGAGAGCCCCCTGCTGTACATGCTGACCAACAGCCAGCCCCAGGTGCAGGTCATCCACAGCAACGGGCTGACCGGCGTGAACATGCTCAAGATCCAGATCGACATGCAGCAGTGCGCGTTCACCGTCGCCGACCCGGACGCCGGTAAGACCGCAGTCGGCTACACGACCACCTTCAAGCCCCTGCTGAACACGGCGAACGCCGGAGGCAGCGGCGGCTACTCCCAGATCAAGATCTCGATCACCTGCAACGTCCCGCCCGGCAGCTTCTGATCCCGGCGCACCCCTCCCACCTCTCCGAAGGAGCCCCACCCATGTCCGAGCAGCACCCCCTCGCCTCGCCCGACTCCTGGGTCGTCCTGCGGGACCCCAAGGAGCTCAAGGCCGGCGCGAAGAAGCGCATCCTGCGGTCCGTCCAGGACAGTGCCTCCAACATCTCCATGGGCCTGGACGTCGCCGACGGCCTGATGGCCCTCCTGGTCGAGAACTGGCAGCTCCCGCGTCCCCTCCCGCTGCCGTCCGTGTCCCCGGACTCGCTGGACCTGATGGAGATCGAGGACTACGACAAGCTCGCCGAGCTCATCCGCCCGGCGCAGCAGCTCCTCTTCCCGGGCAACCCCGACCCGACCGACGCGAAGGACCAGGCCGCGCAGGAAGCCGACCCCGCTTCCCCTACCGCGCCTACCGTCGCCTCGTAGCGGCCCTCGACCGTAGGCCCATCCCCGGCGAGCACCCCGCCACCCCGCTCGACGAGGCCGCATTCCCCTACGGCTGGTTCGCTCAAGTCCACCACTGGCCTCCGTCGGTGGTCGACGACCAGCCGTGGTGGCTGATCGAACAGCTCCCGGTCATCGCCCGCGCGTACGCCGAAGTCGAAGAGGCCCGCCATGAACGGGCCCGGGCCGAGGCGGAAGCCCGGCACCGGTAGCGGGAGGGAGGCCTGTGGGAGTCTCCCTGAGCGGCGGCGACGAGCTGCGCCGCGCCCTGACCGGCATCGGCGTCCGCGCCCAGGCCGCGACCCCGCTCGCCGTCGCTGAAGCCGCCGCCCTGTTCGCACACTCCGTCGAACGGCAGTTGACCCGCATGAGCCACGAGCGCGGGACACCGACGCCGTCCCGGCCTGGCGAACCACCCGCGATGGTTGTGCCCAGCACCAGCCGGTCGTTGCACAACTCCCTCACCGTCCTCGGCCCCACCAGGACCAGTCCCGGCGAGTGGCTTGCCGTGACCGGCCCGACAGCCGCGTACGCCCGCATCCAGGAACTCGGTGGCGTCACCGGCCGCGGGCACGCGACGACCCTGCCACCTCGCCCCTACATGCGCGCTGCATACGACGAGGTCGCCCACGACCCCGCGCTGCGCGCCGCCTTCATCCGAGCCTGGGGCGCGGCACTCACCTGACCCTCCGAACACGAGGAGGTGCCAGGTGTCTGACTCTCTCCTCCCTCCGGTCACCGCCGAGTTCCTCGGCAACGTCGCCCCACTGCTGTCCGCCATCGAGGCGGGCGTCGCCGCATTCGAGGACTTCGGCGCGTCGATACGAGCGATCGCCGCCCAGGTCGACCTCGTCTTCACGTCGGTGGGCGAGTCGGCCCGGGCCATGTCCGGCAGCCTGGCCGAGACCGGCGGCGTCACCGACGCGTCGTTGCAGGGCATCGCTGTCAGTGCCGAGGAGATGGCCGCCGCCGTCCAGACCAGCTCGGTGAAGGCCTCGACGTCGCTGTCAGCCGTCAGCGATTCCGCGCGGGCGATGGCCACCAGCGTCACCGAGAGCAGCACCGCTACCGACACGTCGCTGCAGTCCATCGGCGCGAGCGCCGAGCGGATGGCCGTGTCTGTGCAGGCCGCGTCGGCAACGACCACCGAGTCCCTTACCGCCGTCGGTGCCGCCGCCCGCAACAGCGCGACGGCCACCGATGCCGCCTCCACCGCGTCCGCTGCTTCGGCCGGCGGCGCGATGGCCACCATCAACAACGTCGGCAAGGCCGTCACGGTCGCCGGCCTCGCCGGTGGCGCCGCGAGCGTCAAGATGGCCGCGGACTTCCAGAGCGCCACGATGGTCCTCGTCACCGCCGCTGGCGAGCAGGAAGCCAACCTCAACGCCGTCCGAGACGGCATCAAGAACATCGCCGCCGACACCGGTACCAGCTGGCACCAGGTGACCGAAGGCATGTACGAGGCCGAGAAGGCCGGCTACAAGTTCGCCAACGGCGGCCTGGACGTTGTCCGGGCCGCCGCGCAGGGCGCCCGTGAGGAAGGTGCCCCGCTGAACCAAGTCGTGGACGCCATGACCACGACGATGAACGACTACAACATCCCGGCGTCGAAGTCCGTCCAGGTCATGAACGCCCTGAAGACGGGCGCTGGAGAGGCCAAGACCAACTTCGGGCTGTTCGCTTCCTCGCTGTCCACCGTGCTGCCGTCCGCGTATGCCGCGCACGTGTCCTTCGAGGATGTCGTCGGTGACCTCGCGTCGATGACGACGAAGGGTGAGACCGCGCAGCACGCCGCGCAGCTCATGGCAGGCGCGATCCGTTCGCTCCAGTCACCGAACTCCACGACGTCCGCGACCCTCCAGCAGCTGGGCCTGTCAGCCACTCAGGTCGCGCAGGACATGGGCAGCAAGGGCCTGTCCGGCGTCATGAACGAGATCGTGGAGGCGATCGGGCGGCGCCTCGGTCCGTCCGGGCTCTACGCGGTCGGCGTGTTCAAGCAGTCTGCGTCGGCCGCGCAGGACGCCGCGAAGATGGTCTCGGCCATGCCGCCGGCCCTGCAGAAGCTCGCGCAGGCCTACGAGCAGGGCCAGATCTCCCAGAAGGAGTTCAAGCAGCAGGCCAAGGACCTGCCAGGCGCTCTCGCGGCGCAGGCCGAGCAGTTCCAGTCCTTGTGGGATAAGAGCCAGGGCTTCTCCGACCAGGTCAAGGCCGGTAACCCCGAGCTGACCACCTTCTCCGACCTGCTGCGCAAGGCAACCGGTGGCCAGTCCGGTCTTCAGACCGCGCTGATGCTGACCAGCGAGGACGGCAAGAAGACCAAGGAAAGCATCGAGGCCGTCAGCAAGTCGTTCAACGACGGCGGCCACGAGGTCGAGGGCTGGACCGCGACCAACGAGCAGATGACCGTCCAGATGGCCAAGCTCAAGCAGGGCCTCGAAGTCACGGCCATCAGCATCGGCGAGAAGCTGATTCCGCCGATCTCCGCGATCCTCGGGTTCTTCCAGCAGAACTCGACAGCAGCCGGCGTCCTCGCCGACGTCGTGGCGGGCGGCCTGTCCGCCGCGTTCACCGTCTTCGCCGTGAACAAGATCGCCGGGGTGGCCAAGGGCGTCCAAGGCCTGATCGGCGACATGGCGTCCGGTGCTCGAGCCGCCGCCCAGTTCGCGTCTGCGGTGGCGGGCGCTCAGGTCGGCGAGAACGCCGGAGGAGCGGCCCGGGCCGGCGCCGCGGTGCGCTCTGGGGCAACCGCGGTTGCCTCCACCGTCTCCAGCGGCACGCAGAAACTCGCGTCAGGCGTCGCCAGCGGCGGCCAGGCCGCCGCAGCATGGATCGGCACCGCCTCCCGCAACGCCGCGGACCTCGCTGTCAACATCGGGCGGGCCACCGCGGCGGGCGCCGCATCCGCGTGGAGCGGCATGGTCCAGGGCGCAGCCGCCGTCGGCGGGGCGCTGAAGACAGCGGCCGTTGCCGCAGCTGAGTACGCGCTCAGAGCGGGCGAGGTCGCGCTTGCCTCAGCCCGTTCCGCGATCGCGTTCGTCGCGGAGAAGGTCGCCATGGTGGCCTCCACCGTCGCCGAGGGCGCGATGACGGCAGCCCAGTGGCTGCTGAACCTCGCGATGGACGCCAACCCGATCGGGCTGGTCGTCCTCGCCCTGGCCGCGATCGTGGGCGGTTTGATCTACGCCTACAACCACGTCACGTGGTTCCGCGTCGGAGTGCAGGCCGCCCTGAAGCTCGTCGTTGAGGCCTTCGACTGGCTCGTGTCGGGCGGTGAGCGTGCCATCGGCTATCTGGCCAGGCTGCCCGGGATGGTCGTCAGCTTCTTCTCTGGTGCTGGGTCCTGGCTGATCGACGCCGGAAAGAACCTGCTGATCGGCCTGTACAACGGCGTGATCTCGATGAGCGCCTGGCTCGCCTCGAAGCTCACGGGTCTCATCAAGGACATCGTCCCCGGACCGGTCCTGAGGGTCCTCGGGATCCACTCGCCGTCGCGGGTGTTCCACGAGATCGGAATGCACGTCGCCACGGGTCTTGCCAACGGCATCGTCGCCGGTAGCGACCCCGTCTCCGAGGCCGCCACGGGCCTGGCGCAGAACGTCATCACCAGCGCCCAGGGCATCACCACGGACGCCGTGCGCGTCACCGCCTCGGTCGCGGCTGCCGCCGGGCGGCCCGCTGGTCCGGTCGCCGTCGGCACCCTGCCATCGGGCACCTCAGCCGCCGGCGGAGGGCCGGTCCACGTCACCCATAACTGGAACATCACCGTGCAGGGCTCGGCCGTGACGACCAAGCAGCTCGCGGACGACATCGAGACGGAGTGGCTGCGCCGCGGTATGCGCAACTCCACCACCTACCCCGCCTACCGGCGCTGACCCCACGACAGGAGGCGCCGGTATGGCGAAGCTCTCCGCACTTCAGGACCCGTTCACCTCGCCCGGTCTCAACACCGCCCTGTGGAATGCAAGCAGCGTCGCGGCCTGCACCGTCGATCCGGTCAACCAGTTGGTGCAGGTCGCGGTCCCCACCGGCGCGAACACCTACAACACCGTCGGGTCGGCGCCGTGGGACGCGACCGGTTCCAGCATCCATGCGGAGATCACCCCGGCGCCCAACGGCAACGGCGGCACGCTCACGATCTTCAGGCTCGCCGCAGACGGCAGCAACTGGATCAACGCGCAGCTCGCTGCAAGCGGCGTGTTCAGCCTGCGGCTGCAGGTCGCCGGAGTGTTCACCACCACGCCGCTGCCGACCTACAACCCTGACACGCACCGCTGGTGGAAGCTCTCCGAAGCGAACGGCTCGTTCACCTTCTCCACCAGCCCGGACGGCCGTGCCTGGACGGCTCAGGCCACCATCGCCCATGCCTTCCCGGTGACCGGGGTGCAGTTCTTCTTCCAGACCGGCGCGACGGACAGCGAGCCGGCCGGGATGGTCGCCACCATCCGCAACGTCAACACCATCAGCGCGCAGCCCAACAACCCGAACTGGCCGACGATCGAACACGGCTGGGGAGCATCGCTGGGCGTCCAGGGTGGCAACGTCCCCTTGAACAACTACGTCGACGTCTCCAATCTCACACGCAACCAGGTCGCCTCCAGCCGAGGCAAGCAATACGAGCTCGACCAGATCCGCAGCGGCGAGCTGCGCCTGCAGCTCGACAACAACGACGGCCGGTTCGACCCCCTCAACGCCGCCGGGCCGTACTACGGCCACGTCCATCCCTACCAGCCGTACCGGTTGCGCGCGCAGTGGCCGCCGACCCGCAACTTGCTGCGACAGTCTCAGGCCACCGGTGGAGACGTCGGCGGCTACTCGCTCGGAACGCTCGACACCAGCGACAACGGCCCGGGAATCTACTCGCGCACCGACAGCGGCGGGGGCGCCTTCGTCGCCTCCAGCTCAGCCTGGGCTGGCGGCACCGTAGCCCAGTTCGCGGTACCCGCCTCAACCGCCGGCTCGACCGCCGTCGCCTACATCCAGCAGCCCAGCTTCGAGCCCGGCGCGACGTACAGCGCGCAGATGCAGGTCCGGAACGTCACGGCTGGCACCACGGTTCCGCTCTACCTGGCGCTGCGCTTCTTCAGCGCGGACGGCAGCACCCTGCTGCAGATGGTCCAGGGCACGACCATCACTCTCACAGGAGCCACCGCAGCGTCCTGGACACGCTTCACCGTCACCGGCACCGCCCCCGCCGGAACCGCCTTCTGCGCCGTCTCGCTTCGCACGAACGCCTCCCCGTCGGCGTCGTGCAACGTCCAGGTCGACGGCTGGCAACTCGAGCGGGCCGCCGCCCCGTCAGCCTGGTGCGCTCCAGGTACCTGGTACCCGATCTACAGCGGCTTCACCGAGCGCTGGGGCTCCAGCTGGGGGCTGTCGGGCACGTACGGGCAGACCCAGGTCACGGGCGTGGACACGCTCAGTCTCCTCTCGCAGGTCACCCTCTCCGACCCGTGCTCCGAGGAGATCAAGTCCTACACACCTCGGTTCCTGTACCGGCTGGACGACCCACAGGGTGCCGCCACCTTCGCCGACAGCATGGGCAACTACCGGCCCGCGACGCTCTACATCTCCAAGAACGGGCCCGGAACTCTCACCACGGGCAACAGCGTGACCGCGAAGGACCCCGTGAACGGCGTCTTCGCCGGCTCGGGCGGGACCGTCATGACGATCAACAACCCGAGCCCAGGGCAGGCCGGTGCCTTCGCTGGCTCGGCGCTCTGCCTGTCCGATGCAGGCATCACTGGCCCGGCGAACCCGGCACTGTTCAGCCGCCTCATCGCGTTCCGTTACACCGGCCCCGTTCCCCCGACCGTCACGTACGTCTGGGTGGGGACGGACGGCCAGATGACCAACGATCAGTTCATCGGTTCCAAGCTGGCCCTCGGGATCGACTCCAGCGGCCACCCGATCATGGTGGTCACCGGCCCCACGAACCACGGTTCGAGCTGCCTGCTGGCCGACCAGAACGGAAACATTCCCAACGTCGCTGACGGCAACTGGCACCTGGCGATCTTCGGCTACAACCAGCAGAACCAGCAGCTCCTCGCCTCCATCGACGGCGGCAACGCCTACCTCGGCAACATCCCGAACGACGCTGCCCCGACCGGCATCGTCTTCGAGAGCGTCGGCGGATTCGCCAACTGGGTCATCGGCGGCCCCTTCCAGGGAAACTTCCAAGGTGACCTCGCCTTCATCGGTGAGTTCACGCAGTGGTTCGGCGCCGACGACTGCCTGAACTTCTACAACGCGTGGAAGAACGCCTTCGCGGGCGAATCCAGCGACGCCCGCTACCAGCGGATCCTTGACTACGCCGGGTACCAGGGTGCACGCAGCATCGACACGGGCCAGACCCGAAGCCTGTCCGGGGCCAAGTTCTCCGGCCAGGACGCCCTGGCTGCCCTCGAAGACGTGGTGGCGACCGAGAACGGGCAACACTACGTCAACCGGACAGGTGCCATCACCTTCAAGTCCCGCGCTGCCCGGTACAACGCCACGACCCCCGTGTACACGTTCGGGGAGAACCAGGCTGGCGGGGAATGGCCGTATGAGGAAGCCGGCCTCGAGCTGGATGCGACCCACATCAGCAACGAAGTCCGGGTCACCCAGCAGTCCAGCCAGCAGGTCTTCAGCGCCCAGGACACGGCGAGCGTCGCCGCGTACTTCCCCCGCACGATGACGCGCACCAGCTACGCCAGCAGCACCTTGGAAATCCAGGACAGCGCCAACTATCTGCTGTCGCGGTACAAGCAGCCAGCGCCTCGAGTCACGACACTGACCCTCCACCCCTCGGCGATGCCCGCGATGTGGCCGGTCTGCCTCTCTCTGGAGCTCGGTATGCGCGTACGCGTGATGCGCAGGCCGCAAGGCGCTCCGCCGATCCAGGCGGACTGCTACATCGAGAAGATCGACTGGTCGTTCAACGACCAGACCGACGCCACGGTGACGCTCCAGTGCAGCCCTGCCGACCTGACCCCGTACGCCGTCTTCGCGGCGTTCCACACCACGCTCGCGTCGCCCGTCACGGCCGGAGCGACCACGGTCACCATCAAGGCCGGTCAGGACAACGTGAACCCCGCCCGGGCGCAGCTGGCCGCCGGTCAGCAGCTGGTGCTCGGCCAAGGCACACCCATGGCGGAGACCGTCACCATCGCACCTGGCGGTGTTCCCGCCACCACCTCCGGTTGGACGACATGCGTCCTGACGCTCACCTCGGCAGTGACGAATGCCCACAGTACGGGCGACCCCGTGTGTGAACCCCTCCCCAGCGGAGTGTCCGACCCGACCACCTGGGACAAGGTCTCGCAGTTCGACTCGACCGCGTTCGCCTACTAGCCGCATGCGCGAAGCCGCGCCACCACCGCCCCGGCCGCCAGCCCGGCCGGGGCTTCTGCCTGAGGCCTTGCGTGTCGCATCGAGAGGAGGACCAGCGTGGCGCTTTCCCTTCCGGCCCTGGCATCGCAGGTCCCAGGGAACTTCATCACCAGCGCGACGTGGAACGCCAACGTCTACACCCCGTTGTCGTTCCTGCTCAACCGACCCGTGTTCCGCGGTGTCCAGGCAGCGGCCCAGTCCATTCCGAACACGACCGTGACACCGGTGGCGATCGATACGACCGTCATCGACACCTACGGGGGCCACTCCAACACCGTCAACAACAGTCGCTACACCGCGCAGATCGCCGGCTGGTATCTGCTCATCGGCTCGGTCGGGATGGGCACCAGCAGCAGCGGCGCCCGTCTGGCACGCCTCCACAAGAACGGCTCGCTCATCGCGGCAAGCCAGTTCGGCATCCCGAACCCCTCCTGGGACATCACCACCGCCATCCAGACCCTGGCCATCGTCCAGCTCGCAGTCGGCGACTACGTCGAAGTAGCGGCCTACCAGGCCAGCGGTGGGGCGCTGACCACCAACGGAGACTGCGCGCTCACTGTCCTCTGGATCCACGCCTAGGAGGCCCAGTTGCTCCTCCTCGACTCCACGAACATCAGCCGACCGCCGCAGAGCCACTGCTGGGTCCCCAATTGCACCGCGGCAACCGCCGTTCAGTGGCGCCGCCGCCACTCCGCCGGCGCCGACGACGTGCAGGCGGTGTTCGCCTGTACGGCCCACGCGATCAGCCTCGACGGAGCTACCCACATTCACCAGCCGCAGTGCGTCGCTGATCCGGCCCGCCTACCGGCCTGCGGCTGCATGCCGGAGCCGCTGCCCGCTGCGGCTCCGGTTGCTCCACGAGCTCGGCCAGCCGCCGACCTGCCGCCCGCCTGGGCCGCCCCCGCGCCGCGTACCTGACCGACCGCCACCCCCACAACCGGCCTGGCCAATTCAGAGAGGAGGAGCAACGTGGGCCTTGCCGTTCCAACTCTGGCATCAGAGATCCCCGGCAACTTCATCACCAGTGCATTGTGGAATGCCAGCGTCTACTCCCCGCTGACGTTCCTTCTGAACCCGCCGACCTTCGTCGGGTACCAATCCACCAGTCAGTCTCTGAGCAATCAGAACTGGACGCCGCTGAACATAGACACGGTCTCCAGCGATCCCTACGGCGGCCATTCCTCCACCAGCAACACCTCGCGCTACACCTGCCAAGCGGGTGCGGGCGGCTGGTACACGGCATGCGGAGTCTACGCGCCGATCGGCAACAGCAACGGCTTTCGCGCAGTCAAATTGCAGGTCAACGGAACAGCTGTTCTCGGAGCCGCTGCATACCTTCCCGCGATGGGACCGGAAATTGGTCTCGTGACACCGGTCAAGGATATTTTCCTGAAACCGGGAGACTACATTGAGGTGTGCGGCTGGCAGAGCTCCGGCGGAGCACTTGGAACCGTTCTCGATTCCGACCTGCGGACCGGATTGTGGGTGAGGTTCTCCCATGTCTGACCTGCTGAAGCTCGGAACGACTGCCTTGACCTGCAAGCTCTGTGGTGCTCCAGCGCTCGTGCAGTGGCGTCGCCGCCCTACGCCGACGGAACTGACCGCGATGGCGACCCGGATCCCGGCATCCACGGCGGCCGACACAACGGTCACCGTCTACGCCTGCGGCCCGCACGCCATCAGCATGACCGCCGCGGCGCAGATCCACCAGGCGACGTGCACGGCACCGGACCAAGCCCACCTGCCGAACTGCTCATGTACTCCAGAACCACTGCCTGCTGCAAGGCCCGCCTTCGCCGCCGGCAGAACCGTCACCTTGGCGACCGGCTGGACGGTTCCTGCCCCCGCGAGCAGCTGACCTCCTCGTCCCGACTCTCCCGGCCCGCCGCCAACGGGCGGCTGCTGCCGGCAGCATCCCTGGAGGGCCGTCATACCCAACCTTCCCCCCGCACCGACCTGGGCCACCCAAGCCCCCGGCGGGTTCGTCACGAGTGCCCTGTGGAATGCCAACGTTTACGGCAACGGCTCCTTCCTGACGAACCCGCCTCTCTTCACAGCTCGTCAGGTCACCGCTCAGTCCACAGCCAACACCACTAATGCGGCCATGATCTGGGACACCGTCGACACCGACACGTACGGCGGCTTCAATCCCTCGGTGGACGCCACCAAGTACCGCGCCCAGCAGCCCGGCACCCTCGACGTCGCCTACAACATCTGCTGGGCCAACAACAGCAACGGCTTCCGCGCGGTGTTCCTGCAGAAGAACGGCAGTGGCCTACCCGGTTCCTGGTGCTCCGCCCCGGCGTCGACCTACTACCCCACCTGCGGCGGCTTCTTCCGGGTCCCGGTCGCCGCCGGCGACACCCTCCAGGTCATCGTCCAGCAGGGCTCAGGAGGTGCCCTGTCCACCGCCGCTCCCGGTCAGGGCGCTCCCTGGTGGTCCATCCGCTGGTCGCACGGCTGAGAGGAACCCCACCACATGACCAACGTCCACCCTGCGGTGATCAGCGTCGGGGAGGCGACCTGCGGCATGTGCGGAGCCGGCGCTGTTGTGCAGTGGTGCCGCCGCCTCACCGCAGCGGAGTTCGCCGCTCACCTTGCCACCGTGAAGGAGGCTCGCAGCCGCGACCGTGCCGACCGAGCCACCAGTGTTGACCTGGAGCTCTGGCCAACGTCCGTCGACGTCACCATGGCGGTCCGTGCGTGCGCTGATCACGCGATCAGTCTGGAGGCCGCCGCGCAGATCCACAGCGCGGACTGCCCAGCTCCGCATCAGGACCACCTTCCTGCCTGTGGATGCCGGCCCGAACCGGTCCCCGTCCTGGAGACGCCGAGCGCAGCCGAGGCTGTCCTGCCGCCCAGCTGGAGCGCGAACAGCCTGCCAACCGCCTGACGACCACGCCGCACCCCCGACCCGTCGACCGGTCGGGGGCTTTTTCATCCCAGGAGGCAGCTTGACCACCCACCCGCACCGCGAGGTCGCCGCACACGACCAGCCGGCCACCCACCGGTACACCATGCACTTCCCGGCCCACGAACCCCGCGAAGACGACCCGCACTACGCGGCGTTCAACGCCTACCGCAAGCACCACCGCCAGGGCGCGGCCTGCTACGTCGGCGAGCGCGCCGGGCACGACCAGTGCGCCGGAAACCTCGAGCTACATCACGCGGTCCTCGAGTTCGCGGTCGCCAACGCCGCCGACGCCGAGGCCCTGCACAAGGACTTCCCCGAGATCAGCGAGCACGCCACTGCCGAGGAGATAACCGACTGGGCCGAGTCTTCGCCGGGCCAGTTCCGCTGGTTGTGCGCCTTCCACCACAGGGGTGCCGGCGGCGCGCACACCGCCAGCCACGCCGACTGGACCGCGCAGCTCTACGTCCCGGGGCTGATCAGCCGATGAGCAACCTGACCAGCTTCAATGAGCGCCTGGCCGTCCTCGTCACCCGCGGGTTCGGCACGATGTGGGCCTTCTACGCCTTCACCATGTACGGCCTGCTGCCACTGCTGCTCCCCGCCGCGCAGGACCGCCTCCTGTACTGGTCCAACGTCATCCAGCTGGTGGCCCTGCCGCTGCTGATGGTCGGCCAGACCGTGCTCGGCCGCGCCGCAGAGCGCCAGGCCGGAGAGACCCACGACGCGGTCATGGAGGAGCTGTCTCTTCTGCGGCAGGCCCACGACGAGCTCAAGCAGATCGTCACCGCCGCGCCCAAGGATCCGGCACCGGCAGGGGAGGCACTCTGATGCCCAACGCTCGAGGCTACGACGTCTCTGACTACCAGGATTCGATCCCCGCCGACGCCGAGTTCGCCATCATCAAGGCAACCGAAGGCGCGCACACCGACCAGCAGGGCTACCGGGCCAAGCTCGCCGACGCGCGCGGCCGCAGCCTCGTCATCGGCCACTACCACTTCTTCCACGCCGAAAACGACGTCCAGGGCGAGGTCGACCACTTCTGCGCGGTCGTCGGGGACATCCCGTCCGGTGAGTTCCTGGCTCTCGACTTCGAACCGTACGGCCAGG
The DNA here is from genome assembly GCF_000719705.1 of Streptomyces sp. NRRL S-350. Classification (GTDB taxonomy): domain Bacteria; phylum Actinomycetota; class Actinomycetes; order Streptomycetales; family Streptomycetaceae; genus Kitasatospora. Next base: position 121,056 of record NZ_JOHO01000013.1, read on the forward strand.
ATGTCGACGACACCACGGCCACCGACCGTAAGAACCAGTGGCTCGCACAGGTGAAGGCCCGTTACCCAGGGCACCAGGTCGGCCTGTACGCCAACCTCGACTGGTGGCACCGCACCGACGACGAGTGCGGCGACTTCCTGTGGATCGCCGACTACGACTCCCCGCCCGGCGCCCCAGCCGTCCAACATCCGTGGGCGTTCCACCAGACCACTGACGCCCCGATCGACACGAACCTCTACAACGGCACGGTCGACCAACTGCATGCCTGGGCCGGCGTGCCCACGCCGACACCGCCAGCCCCCGCCCCGGACCCCGCGTCCCAGCCGGACACGACCCCCACTGAGGCCCCGCCCTCGAGCCCCACTCCGCAGTGGAAGCAGCTCCTGGACCACGTCGCATCCATCCCCGAGCAGATCTACGAGGGCTGGAACCCCAACGGAGGCTACGACAACCACACGCCGTTCGGGACGGAGTACGGGGAGGACGGCGTCTCGTGGTGCGTCGAGTACTGCTGGGACATGTACCACGACACCGGCCTCGACTCGGCCGTGCCGAAGACCGACAACGTCACCGCCTTCTCCGACTGGGCCAAGCAGCACGGCCAGTGGTCGCTCTACCCGTCCATCGGAGCATGGGTCAACCTCGGCGACGGCCAGCACTGCGAGATCGTCACCGGTTGGGACGGCGACACCGTCTACACCAAGGGCGGCAACAGCATCGAGGCTGGCTCCCAGGACAGCGGGCAGGGCAACGGGGTGTGGTCGCACGCAACGCCACGCCGAGCGGCCCGCGTCACCGGGTACTTCGCCCCAACGTTCCCGGACCACATTGCCCCGCCCACCGCAGACCCGCAGGACTACCGCGGCGGACCCGCCGTCGACTCCTTCAACGTCCCCAGCGCACAGCTCACACCTGCTCCCGCCCCGACGCCGACCCCCGCCCGCTACCAGGTCACCATCGCTGGCCTCCGGTACGGCTACGGCGCCGTCGGTGATCAGGTCACTGTTGTCGGACGAGCCCTGGTCGCTGCCGGGCACGGCACCCACTACCAGGTTGGTCCCGGCCCGGCGTGGGGCGACGCGGACACCCTGAACTACCAGGATTACCAGCTCAGCATCGGACTGCAGGGGACCGCCCCGCACCAGGACGCCGACGGCGTCCCGGGCCCGGAATCGCTGCGCCGACTTCTCGGCTACCTCCCCGGAGAGGTGCCGCCGTTCCCTGGCCGGCAGGCCTTCGCGGACGGCCAGTCCAACCAGTACGTGCTGATGCTCGGTGAGCAGCTGGTCCGCAAGGGCTACGGCAGCCACTACCGCATCGGCCCGTCCCCGGCCTGGAGCGAGGCCGACCGGCTCAACGTCGCCGACTTCCAGCACGCCCAGGGCTGGAACGGCTCGAGCGCCGACGGCTACCCCGGCCCCGAGACCTGGCGCCTCTTGTTCACCTGACCCACCCTCACCCCGTTCAGCCCCCGTGGCCGCTGGCCCGGGGGCTCACTCATGCCCTCCAAGGAGGCACCCATGGGCGCACCCCGCCCCACCGACCCCAACCCGAGCCAGGCGCAGCAGGCCGTACTGCTCACCGAGAGCGGCAACGGCCCCACCACTCCCGACGAGGCCGCGCTTCTGGCTGCGAAGTTCGGCCAGCCCAACAGCGCCGGCGTCTACGGCGCTCCCACCACCGGAGGGAACCCCGCATGAGCGTGGAAACCATGATCTCCCAGGCCGAGAAGAGCCTGGGGCTGAGTGGCCGACCCAACTACATCACTGAGGACTACGCCTCCAGGGACGGCCAGGAGTTCGCCGATGCGCCGTGGTGCGACGAAGGGATCACCTACTGGGCCCGGCAGAGCGGCGAGTTCTCCGCGGTGTGCTTCGACACCGACTACGCGTACACCGTCGCCCACGCTGTCCGTTTCCAGGAGGCCGACCAGTGGCACGACGGCACCGACGGCATACAGCGCGGTGACGTCGTCTTCTTCGACTGGGACGGCGACCTGAGCGTCGGCGCAATCGACCACGTTGGTCTGGTCACCGACACCGACGGCAGCGGCAACGTCTACACCATCGAGGCCAACACCGGGAACGCCGTCGCCCGCCGAGTGCGGACCGCTGCCGTGATCGTCGGCTACGGCCGCCCCCAGTACAGCGACCAGGCCTCTCCGGCCCCCGCCCCGGTCCCGGCGCCCGCCGGACCGGCGTGGCCGGGCGAGTACCTGCGCCAGCAGAGCCCCATGCTCCACGACGAGATCGTTCGAACCTGGCAGCAGCAGATGGCCAACCGCGGTTGGCGCATCACCGTCGACGGCTGGTACGGCCCCGCCAGCGCGAGCATCTGCCGGCAGTTCCAGCAGGACTCCACGAACCACGGCTGGCCGCTGACCGTCGACGGCATCGTGGGGCCCGCGACCTGGACCGCGTCCTGGAACCGACCTGTCAGCTGACCCACCCAGGAGGTAGCAAGTGGACCTTGCGACGGCTGCCGGCCAGGCCGATGCCCTCGCGGTCTGGTGCGGCGCGGTCGCTGCGGTGTGTGCCGTCGCAGGCATCCTGTGGCGGGCGACGCGTGCCCTGCATCACGCCGCGCGCAATGTCGAGGACTTCGTGCGGGACTGGGCTGGTAACGACGAACACCCGGGCGTCATCCACCGGCTCGACACCATCGAGGACACGATCAACCGCATCGATCACGAGCTTCACCCCAACTCCGGCGGCAGCCTTCGAGATGCCGTCGACCGGGTCGACAAGCGCACTCAGCACCTTGACGGCACGTAGGCGGCCTGGTGCGGCACCCACCGATCAGTGGGTGCCGCACCAGCCGGTGTGTCCGATACGGTCTTGCACTAATAGGAGCGCCCAGGCTCCCTGAAAGCTTCTGAGAACTGGGCTCTGCTACTGGGGGAGGGGGCCGTCCCAGTAGCAGAGCCGGATGTCAGTGGTCCGGGATGAGGGTGGGATCGGGGGCGATTGTGGTAGCGCGGGCAAGCGGGTCGGCGATCACCTGGCGCAGGGCCTGGTCGTCCCAGCCGCGCATCATCGCCACCACGTCGAGGGCCATGCACGCCGTCTGCCAGTCCTCGGGCAGGTCCGGCCACATCCGCAGCAGGAAGGCCTTCGCCGCGCGGTAGGCGTCTGTGCGCACGCGCTCGTCCTCGTCGGCGCACCAAACCCTGCGAGCCCGCACGGCGACCATGGCCTCGACCGGGTACCAACCGGGCGGTGCCTCGTCCGGGCGGGCCGGGCGGCGCGGACGAAGTACGACGACGTCCGCCCACGCGGGGTAGGTCTCGTTGGTCTCCTGCCGGGTGAGGGCCTGGGCGGAGTTGGCGACCAGGGCGGCGAGGACTTCCTCGGCGGGGGCGGTGAAGTCGGGCCGGGGTCCGACCGGAAGGCTGGTGGACAGGAGGTAGCCGATGGTGGAGACCTTCAGGTCGCGGCCCTCGGCGAGGCGGCGGCGGGCTTGCATGAAGGTCTCGCCGGTGAGGCGCTGGCGGGCGCGGATTTCCTGCTTGCCGGGGTAGTTGTGCTCGGTCATCGTCGCGTCGTCTCTGGCCGCGCGTCCCACGCCCGCGCCGGCCGGGTCAACGGGACGGCGAAGAGCAACCGCGGTTGGAGAGCCTTGATCGCTGGCCGGAGGCGTGGGCACGGGTACCGGCGTGGATGACGGGACGCCGCGGAGCGCCCCCGCTGGAGACGTTACCCCGTCGGGGGGAACCGGCGCGGGTGAACGCGCCGATTCCCCTGGTGTTGATGCCCGGTGCCGCCCGGCGCGGGCCTTCAGCGACCGCGTCGGCCGGAACGCTTCTTGCCAGCGCGGGCGCGACTGCTGGCGCCCGACGAGCGGGGTGCTGACTCCAGCGCGGGCGGTGGGCAGGTGGGACACCAGACTGCGGTGACGGACATCGGCCCGGCCGGCGCCGCGTACTCGACTCCGCCTTCCAGCGTGCCCCGGGCCCCGCACCCCTGGCAGGTGCGGGCCTCCTTCAGCCTGCGCGCCAGATCGCACGGCGGGCAGCACACCGTCTCCGGCGCCTCGATCCACAGCACCGTAGGCGTTGAGACGAGCCGGTCTTCCCGGATATGCGCGCATCGTCGTGCCGTTCCGGCCCAGACTGCGGCCACGAGGGCTTCCATGGCCGGGCGTTGCCAGGTCGGTGAGCCCACGGAAACTGGAGCGGAGGCCCCTCGGGCGGTCAGGAAGGCATCACTCTCGGCGGCCGCGGCGTCGATTTGGTCGCGCAACGCGGAATCGGCGGGGTTGTTCTTCGTCATGGCGAAGACAGTAAACCCACAACTACCCATCGTAGAGCCAGAATTGGGCCCGTGCAATTTCGTATCTCGGGAGCGGGCGATTGTGTCCGGAACCGCTTTCCCCGCTGGCTGGAACCCGACCCGACGGCCACCCGCGATGGCCCCAGACACCGATCCGCGTCGCGTCGTCCGCATCCGCTCAGGACTGCCATGGGCCGGTACAGTAGGCCGTGGCTGGACACGCACGCCGATCGTCGCTGCCGCCCCGTCCCACGCCGGGAGAGCACCGTTCGACCAAGGGGTCCCACCCGACGCCCGTGGTGAATTCACCGTGCCCTTCTCCGGGCGGGGTGCGTGGGCGACCCGCCGGATGTGAGAGCACCGTTGTGACCAAGCAGAACCAGTCCCGTGCCGGCCGCCGTGCCCGTAAGGCGCAGCAAGACGGCTCCACTGCCCAGTACACCGAACTGCTGCGTGCTGGAGGCAAGGAGCCGGACGCTCGGCCAGCCGTCCCGATCGCGTCAGCTACGCCGGGCGGTGAAGGCAAGACGACCCACGCCGTTGACCTTCGAGCGGGCCTGGCTGAGTACGGCCAGCGTGTAGTCCTGGTCGACCTCGACTCGCAGAACGACGCCCGGCTCAGCGCGGCCTCTCAGGAGGAGCCAGCTGGCGGCTGGCCCTACCGGCTGGTCGATGCCCAGTGGCAGGGCTGGCTCACTGCGGGGAACGGACTGTACCGGGCGTCCTCCAGCCTGAACAGGCCGGGCTTGGAGGAGCCGTGGCCCTACGCCCGGATCGTCGCCGAGCGCGGCCCCGTGCGCCCCGTCAACCACCCGGTCGAGGGCGACGACTCCACGGAGAGGCTGGCCGCGCTGTGGGACAAGGCGGGTCGGAAGGCGGTCGCGTCCACCCTGGTGGCGCTGTACCGGGCGGTGCTGCGCTTTCCGGCGTCCCTCTACGGCCCGCATCCGCTGACCTCCGGGCGGGAGGGCAGCTGGGAGTCCGCCCGGCTCTTGAACCTGGCCTACACCGTCGGCGGCGACCTGGATGATCGGCCGAAGCGGTTCGACCCGGAGGTCGCCGATGGCGTCGCGGACGTTCTGGAAGGCTGGGTGCGGCGTCCCGAGACGTACACCGAGGTCGCGGAGAACCTTGCTGGCATCTTCGGCCGATACGCCGACCGTGCCGGCGGCTGGACGAAGGTTGCCGATCAGTGGCTGCAGCCCGGCGCCCGCGCCGGCCACGATCCTGACACCGTCTTCGCGGTCGGCTCCTGGCTGCTCTTGGGCTCCTCCGAGCATCTGCAGGCGTTCCTGGACTCCGCGCACCGGTAGTCGGTAGCGCGGCGGGCAGCGGTGCCAGACCACCGCTGCCGGCCGCGGCCGCCGGGCTGTCGGCGGCTCCGGCTAACCTGTCCGAGACCCTGCAACACCCGCACCTGCGCGAGGATCTTCGATGGCTCTGGAAATCAAGTCGACCGACGACCCTCGCAGCATGGAGCTCCACGACGAGACGGGCCGGGTCGGATTGCTCTTCTATGTCGGCCCTGATGAGGGGGATCCGGACGACAGCGCCGTGGGGTGGGTGGCTCGGGTGCACGGCTTCGCCTACAGCGGCAGCCAGGAGACCAAGTTCTGCAACTCTGCACCTGAGGCGTTCGCCGAGGCGCTTCCGCTGTACGACCAGGTTTTGGAGCAGCGCCGGACGGCCGAGCGCTTCCACAAGAACCAGCCGGTCCACATGATCAGTACCCCGATGGGCGGCCAGCCCCGCTGAGGGCCGTGCCGCGCTACCGCTGGTCAGCTGTTCCCACTGAGCAGGCCCGGGCCGACGCCGAGCCAGCGGCCGACGTCGATCGTCGGCTCGGAGCGGGGCCGGCCGCTCATGGCGAAGGCGGTGTCGATGAGGCGGCGCAGTGCGTCCCGCTCGGTCTCGGGGGCGCGTACGCCGCCTCGGACGTCGGCCTGGATGGGCCGTAGCGGGTAGGCGTCGATGGTGATCCGGCCCCGGGTGTGCTTGGTCAGGTGGCGGTTGCCGATCCAGAACCAGTCTGAGCAGTCGAGCCGTGCGGTGAGAGCGGCCTGGTCGATGCGGTCGCCGAGCGGGGCGCCGCCAGTGGTCCAGGAGTACCAGATCCTGGCGCCGCCGTCGGGACGGCGGAAGGCGATCCACAGGAACGTCTCGGGTTCGAAGTCGGCGGCGATGCCCTCGGTGACGGCCTTCTCCACGGGGGTTGGGTCATTGCTGGCGCTCAGAGCGACCGGGAGGCGGGTCAGGGTGTCGGTGGTCATGGCGGTCTCCGGGGTCTACAGCTCGACCAGGACGATGCCGGCGGCGTTTTGGGTGATGTCCGTGGGCGGGTCGCCGTCCAGGCAGGCCTGGACGTATTCGGGCAGTTGCGGGCGCAAGCCGCGCTGTATGTGCCGTACGAATTCGCTGCTGAAGTAGTTCCGGATCCGAGGCCCCAGGGTTTGCATTCGGTGTGGGCCGTCATAAATGAAGTCGGGCTCATGGCCGCGATAACTGCCGAGCATGTTGAACATCGTCCTGGCGATGCGCGGGGCGCCGATTTGGTCGACTTCCAGGAATGGCCGAAGTTCCTTACGAATTCCGGACAGTGCCAGTTCGGTGAAGGGGGTTTCCGGCGCGTTTGGGTTGGAGAGGTCGACGATCGGGGTGGCCTGGTGGAAGACGCTCACCGCGTCGGGGCCGCCCGGCAGGTGCCGAAGCCGGGTGGCGGCGATCGCTTCGTCCTTGGTCTCGTCGCGGACGGGCAGCGCGGGCAGGAGGGTCACGCCTGCGCCTTCCCGCAGGTGACAGGCGGTGTCACGGTGCCTGCTCGGGCAATTCATGGCCGACCGGTAGTCCACATCCCCGGCGTACAGCATGAGGCCGGCGGGCAAGCCCAGACGGTCGGCACTGCGTAGCAGGAGGGTCAGCTGCTGCTCCAGCTTCAGAGGGGCGTCAGAGCCGACTTTCCATTTCCGCCCGATCCGCTTGAGGCTTTTCGCCTGAATCAGGCAGCCGAAGGACTGGCCGGAACGGTCAACCCACCACCACATGTAGTCGGCTCCGGTGCGCTTTTCCTGCGGACGGTTGAATTTTGCATAGCGGACCTCTGGAAACATTTTCTCGCACAGCTCGTGCGTGATATGCTCCTCTTCCCAAATGGCATATCCATGGTTGATCTGAGTGGCCATTTTCTGCTCTGCATGCCGAGTCCCGCGCGTGAATGCGACGTGGGCGGGCGGGATGTAGTCGGCACGCTCGGCAAGGCTCATGGGCGCATCTCCCGGGAGGCGAGGGGCATCGTGCAGTCCATCATCTCGCACGGCACTGACGCCGCGTCAGCGCCAGTCGGCCGCCGCTCGCTGGTGGACGCGCCGCCGACAGACGATCAGTGGCCGCTGGTCCTGCGGGTCGCCTGGGGCCGCCTGGACCACCGGGGCCGGACGAAGGAGCGGGGCGTCGGCGTCATCTTGGCCTGTGGCTCCTCGGCACTGTGGGGCGATCTCGACAACTCGCTGTCGGGAAAGCCGTGTTCGCGCTGCGCCCAGCGAATCGAGCGGGACAACAGCGCTGCGATCACTGCGCCCGCCGCGCTGCTCGCCGCACTTGATCGGAAGGCGCCGGCCGGTCAACTGTCACTCCTGCCCGCGGCCGCGCTGCTTGATCTTGTGCGCGCCAGTCGGATAGCGCCTCGGCGGCCGACCGCGCTCGCGCGCCGGTCGGCTGTCCGCTGACGCCCGCTCAACCGCCCTTCGAGGCCCCGCACAGCGCGTTAACGATGGTTAGCCTCGTATATCTGGCAATATACGAGGCAACCGCTGTGAGAGGGCTTCCCTCGCAAGCACCGTTTTCCGGCAGGAGGCCATCGTGGCGACGTCGACCGAACCCGGGACGCCGCTCGGGCGCCTGCTGGACGAGCTGGCCGGCTTCGTCCGGGCCCGGGTCGCCGAGCGTACCGCGGACCCCGAGCGGCCGGCCCCCGAACGCGAGCACTTCACCCACCTGCTCCCGCGGCTCGACCAGGTCCTCGCCCACGCCCACGACAGGGGCGCGCTCCAGCAGCTCCACGCCCTGCGCCTGTTCCGGGAGATGTCGCTGCTCTGGTACGGCCACGACGAGCACCCCGACAACCCGTGGCTCGAACAGCTCGCCACCACCGACCCCGAGGCCGCGCTGCGCCAGCTGCGGGACGTCCAGGACCGGGTCGACCGCATGACAGACTGATCACCAACATCGCTCTCGCGCACCGCAGTTGAGCCGACCGAACAGGAATCCAGCCCGTGCCGTCCGAACCGTCCGGCCGCCCCGCCGCCGCCGCCGCCGACCAGCTTCACGCCTTCGTCGGCTTCGTGCGCTCCCGGCTGCACGAGGAGCTGGCCGCCCCCGGTCTGCACCACTCCACCCGGCGCGCCCTGCAGCGCCGGCTGGCCCTGGTTGGCGAGATCGCGGACCAGGCCGACGGCACGGCCCCGGCCTCCCTGATGGGCCGGGCGGCGAACGGCGTCGAACTGGTCGACCTCGCCCAGCGCTGGCGCGACCACCCCGACTACCCCGGCACCCGCACCACCCCGGAGGCGGCCGCGCCCGGCCGGGAGCTGCCCGCCGCGGTGACCCACATCTACGAACGCGGCATCACCGCGGATCTGCTGTCCGAGGTCGGCGGCTACCCGGGCCTGCACGAGGAGGCCCGGACCGAGCTCGCCGACAACCACCCCTGCCGCCGTGCCGAACCCACCGCGCCCGTGCCGGTCACCGTCACCTCCGACGGCACCGGTTTCCTCACCGTCCGCGCCGAGATCCGCTGCACCGACCGGGCCTGCCGGATCGAGGCCGCCGCCGTCGCCCGCTACGAACCGCTGCTGGCCGCCTACGAGGTGGCGCGGGAGTCGCTGCGCGGCGCCGACCTGCTGCTGCAGCAGCCCAACCTGGTCACCACCCCGGACCCGGAGCAGCTCCGGCGGCAGTGGGCCCGGCGGGAGAAGGCCATCCGCGAGACGCTGCGCACCGTGATCGACACGCTCGCCCCGCACGCCGCCCCCGCCGCCGAGTGAACCCGACCCCGGCCAACGGGCCCGCCGGACGCACCCCGCCAGCCGCCTTCGTGCTGTTCCCGTTCCGCTCACACCCCGTCAAGGAGACCCGGATGACGTACGACGACCCCGAGGACCGCGCCGAAGCCGAGGCCCAGACCAGGCAGCGGCAGGCCGCCGACCTGGAGCACATCGCGGCCTACTACAGGCTGGAGCGCCGCCTGGGCATCACGGTCGCGCTCGGCGGCCGGGTCCGCCACGACGGCCGCGAAGGCGTCATCGTGGACACCGCCGGCCAGCGGCTCAAGGTCATGTTCTACGGCGACCAGCAGGCCAGCATCTGCCACGCCACCTCGCAGATGGAGTACGAGACGGCTACCGGCTGGATCACCGCCACCCCCGTCCCGGACCCGTGGGCCGCCGGCCCGGCCGCCGCATGAGCGTGACGGACAACGAGTCCGCCGCCGCCCGCGCGTTCTGGGCCGAGGGCGAGCAGGTGGTCCCGGCACTGAGAATCCGTCCACCCGAGAACGCCACCGAGCAGGCCCTGCTCGGCTGGATGAACATGCACATCACCATGGAACGCGAGGCGAACCGGCCAATCAGCGGCTGGGCGTACCGGTCCGTGTTCGAGCTCGTCCTCGAACACGGACGCTGGTTCAACCCGGTCAGCCTCCCTGCAGCCATCCCGCGTGGCCCGGAGAGGGAGTGTTTTCACAACGCGGCCGCCATCGAGCGGGCGCACCCGCACCTGCGCTACGTCGAGGGCTTCGCGATCGTTACCGGCAGCCCGGTGGCTACCGCCCACGCCTGGTGCACCGACGGCGACGGCAACGCGATCGATCCCACGTGGACTGAACTCGGCGAGGACACAGCGTACTTCGGCATCCCGTTGGCCCCGACGCTGCGCCCGAACCCCCGGTTCAGCAGCGGCGTCCTCGAACGCCCCGAGACCCTGTACCCGCTGCTGCAAGACGGGCTGACGGCCAGCACCTGAACAGCACCGACCAGAGAGGCACTTCCATGGAGCAGTACCCGCACGATCACGCCGAAGAACTGGAGCGCGCCGGGTACCGTGACCGGATCCACCGGCTTCACCAGGTCATCGCCGCGCGCGTGAGCGACCACCGCGTGGCCGGCGAGGCCGTCGACGCGGTGGTCGCCCGCCTGGCGGCCCGTTCCGTGGAGAACCTGCTGAGCGAGGCCACGCTTCTCGGCGAGGGCGCTGCGGCGGACGGCTTCACCGAGACGGTGGCGCTCCACCAGCTGGAGACTCTCCTCGACCGGGCTGCCCGGCGCGCGTGGCCCACCGAGGCAGCGCCGTTGGACGACATCGCCCGCCTGCGCAAGGACACCAACGTGCAGGTGGCCGCGCTGCTCGCCGGTCGGCAGCCCGGGCCGTCGGCCGTGCGAGTCCGCGACCAGGTCAACGAGCTGGCCGGCTTCATCAACCGCCGCGCCCAGGAACCGGTCCACAACACCGCCGAAGGCCTGCACTCGGGCCTCGGCCAGATCCTGCGCACCACCTCCTACGCCCACGGAGCCGTGGACACGGCACTTGCCGCTGGCCGCCTGGACTTGGCCGCCAAGCAGTTGCGCCACCTGGTCCAGCAAGCACAGAAGTGGGCCGATCAGGCGGAGTACCCGTCCGCTCTGGTGGCTGACCTTCTGCGGACCGCGGAAGCGGCCGATCCACACAACGAACCCGCGCCCGGCCCGGTCGTTCCGGAAGCAAGGACCGCCCAGCGGGCCGTAGCGGGCAGTCCCGCGAAGAAGATCACGCTCGCTCAGGCTGAGCGCCTCTTCCGCGCGATGGGTCTGGCCATCGGCAGCGACGGCCAGGAGGGCTTCACCTTCCGGGCCCGCGGCGGCCGCGACGGCTCGCGGGCAGTCAAGTCCTCCCACCAGATCGAGGTGCGGTACCGCCTCGCCGGGGGCTACACCCTCATGGGCAACGACCTCGACGGCCTCCCCGAGGTGATCGAGCACTACCGGTGGGCCGTCGAGAAGGCCCCTCAGCACGGCTACACCGTGACCTGGAGGCCAGCCAACGTCTGGATGGAAGTCACCCGCACTCCGGTTGCCCCCGAGACGCCCGCCGACCGACCGCAGGAGGCCGCATCGTGACCGGCGCCGCCGACGAAGCCGAGCAGAAGCTGCGGCACTGGGTGGACACGTACGCCCAACTCCACTCCGGTGACGAGAGCTGGCGCTTCCGTAGTTTTGCCGCGCTCGTTGCCGCCTTCGGAGTCCTCTACCACCCTGCCCCCTGGCCGGCGGATCAGCCCCGGGGGCGGCTGGGCCGCTGCTTCGAGGAGGCCAGCAAGTACGCCGACGCCACCGGCGCCACGTACGTCGAGGGGTTCGTCCTGGTCCCGGACGCCCCGCTGATGTTCCCGGTCTTCGAACACGCCTGGTGTCTGACACCTCAGGGCACCGTGGCCGACACGACCATCCCCGATGGCGGCGCCGTCCTCTACCTCGGCCTGCCGCTGCACGCCGCGTTCCGCCGCACCGCCCAGGCCCGGCGACGGACCTGGGCGGTGCTCACCTACGACACGGACAATCTCCTAGCCGGCGTCAACGACGTAGTCCTGAAAGCTGGCCTGCCACCGGGCGCACTGGCCCTTCCGAACACACCTTCACCGCCCCCTGGTGGGCCTGGCCCCGTCGTACAGGAGGTTCCGTGACCACCCTCGATCAGTCAACTCCCGCCGAGGTCGTCGACGCCGAACTGCTGGACGACGACGAGCAAGCCCTTCCCGCAGTACGCGAGCCCCTGGGCTTGGACCTCAGCGACTTCACCCGGGACACCGTGCTGGTCGCCGGGCGGCCGATCCCGGCCGCCTTCGTCGCGCCGCAGTACTCCGCCGCGGACTACGTCATCTCCGAGGACGTCGCCGAGCTGATCGAGGCGGCCCGGCCGGAGAACACCGAACGCAACCGGCGCAGCCAGATCGGCCTGTTCCAGCGCTGGTGCGACGACCGCGGCCGGGTCGCCCTGCCGTGCACCACCGCGACGCTGATCGAGTACATCGGCGGTCTCATCCAGCGCGGCCTCGACCCGGACACCATCGCGGCCCACAAGAGCACGGTCGTCACCTGGCAGGAGGAGGAGACCCCGGGCAACACCCGGCCCGGAACCCGGCAGGTCTCTGCGATGATCGCGGCGTACCGGGCCAGGTGGAGCCGCACCAAGACCGACAAGCAGTCACCGGCGATCCGCGAGGTCGACCTGGAGCTGATGGTCGCGGTCTGCGACGAATCCGGTCGGCCTGCCGACCTGCGCGACGCGGCCATCGCCTGCCTGGGCTTCCACCTGCTCACCCGTCGGATCGAGTTGGCCAGCCTGCTCGTCACCCACGTCACGCTGGAGCGCGATGGCATGCACGTGCGGCTGGTGGACCGCAAGACCCACAAGGACGGCACGGTCTTCGAGGCTTGGATCCCGGCCCGGGACGACGCCCCCCATATCTGCCCCGTCCGCCGGGTGCGGGCCTGGCTGGAGTACGGCCGCCTGATCCACCAGCCGCAGGACCAGGCGCTCTTCCGGGCGTTGGACAAGGCCGGCCGCCTGGCCGTGCGCCTCACCCCGCAGACCCGACCCAAGCACCCCGACGGCACCGACAAGCAGGACCGCGAGCTCACCGCAGAGGACTGGACGCGGCTGTCGATGCTCTCCGGCGAGGCCATCAACAAGTTCGTCAAGGCCCTCGCCAGGAAGGCGTACGCCAAGATCGCACACCTCACCGAGGAGCAGCGCGTCGGGCTCGGCCACAACGCGCTGCTCAACGAACAGACCGCCTCCTCCGTCACCTCGCACGGCCTGCGGGCCGGCGGGGCAACCGAGCTGTACGAGTCGGACGTGCCGGAGGACGTTATCGCGATGCTCGGTGACTGGGCCAAGGGGTCCGCGGCGATGAAGCGCTACTTCCGGAAGATCCGGACCAGCGGTGAGAACGCCTGGGCGGTCGCCCGGCAGGCCCGGGAGAGGATGCGGCTCGCGGCGAGCCAGACGGTCGTCGCGTAGGCGGTTACCGCTCGGGCAGATCAGCCCATGGCACCCGCCGGGCCGCCCGGGGCCACGCGGTTGCCGCTCCCGGCCCGCCCGAAAAATGGCCAGCGGATGCGGATGGTCGTGGGAGAAGATGCTCGACATGTCGAACGCGTGGACCGCCCCCGACACCGGCTGGTACCGACTCGCCCCTGGAAAGGTGCCGGAGTATCTGGGCAAGCAGCTTCCTGATCCCGCAGCACAAGGCCAGTGGACGGTCGTTCCGCTGAACGCCTCGCCTCTGGCCGGGCCCCGCCCGGTCACCATGATCGGCGAAACGACGGCGAGCGTCATGCACTTCCAGCGCGGCGATATGACCATGAACAGCGGCGGAACGCTGCGGGGGACGCCAGCGCCCGCGCTCACGGTCCCATGGCGGCCATGATGCGACCCCAGAGCTGACCGCCGCGAGACCTCACCCGTCTCCGACGCACGATCCGGCGGAGTTCTGCCCGGGCGCTCACAGCGAACGCTCCGCTGCCCGTACGCTCTTCCCATGAGCGGCGGTGAGGCCTTCGACCACTTGAACGACGTCCTGCGGGTCGCTCTCGCGGACCGTGACATCCACACCAGCGAGAAGCGAGGCGAGCGCCTCAGGGTGACCGTGGCCACCGTCGAGCGTGGCCTGACGTTCCTGGCCCGTCCCCTGCTACGGGTTCCCGGTGCCCTGCTGGACGAGCAGGTCGTCGGGTACCACGAGTGGCCGCTGACCCTGCTCGGGCACATCGCCGCCGGGCAGTGCCGGGCGAAACCGCCCTACAACCGCCTGAAGCCCTCCAGCGTCCGGTACATCATGGACGGCCTGGCGGACCTGAACAGGGCAGCCGGGAACCGCCCGTACTGGTGGGAGGCCAAGGGCATGCGGCCGTGGGCCGGCCACACCAAGAACCCGGTCGCTCCGCTGGAGCACGTCGTCCTGCGCCGCGAGTTGAGCGAGCCCGGCCCCCAGCGCTGGGAGCCGTACCGGCTGCGCCTGCTCGCCGCCGTCGAGTTGCTGTGGGACACCGGGACGACGCCCAGCGGCCTGGTCGCCGCCAACGTGGACGACTTGTCCGCTGACTTCTCGCGCATTCGACTCGCGTGGACCGCGCCAGGGCGGCACACCGAGCGGGTGGAGCAGGAGTGCCTGCTGCACCCGAACACGACGGCCGCGTTGAAGATGTGGCTTCCGGTGCGAGACCAGGTCGTACAGGACACGCTTCGCCAGGGCCTGGAGGGCTCCCGGGCGCTGTTCATCACCCTGCGGCACACTACGGGCGCGCAGAAGGACGGATCGCCTCGGCAGGTCCCGCCCGGCGTCAGGATCCTGCGCACCGGCCTGGACACCGCTTGGCTGTCGTGGATCCGGAGAGCGAACAGCCACCACGCCGGGGAAGCCGGATGGCCGATCGCCACCGACTTCTACCGGGTCGCCCGGGGAGACGGCCCTACATAGCAAAATCTTTGACAAAGGCGGCGCGAGGCACTAAAAATGGGTGCCGGCCACCCGTCACTCCACGAGGACTCGACATGACGCTGCCTCTGCTCGAAACGCTGCCGACCCGAGACCCTCGCATGGTGCGCGACAACAGCCCCTACCGCCGGCTGGCCCAGGAAGTCCTCAAGGCCCACGCCGAGAAGAACACCGACCAGCTCGAAGCCCTTCTCAAGGCCTACACCCTGATGGTGCATCCCCTGCCGAGCAGCCGCACCAAGGCCGTGACCATCGTCCGCCAGGAACTCGCCGACAGTGACACGTTCTGGAACACCCCGCCCCTGGAGCGCTACGACCTCATCCCCGCCGACGCCCGCGGAGACGGAGGCCGGTACATGACCCTGCGAGGAGTCTGCCTCCTCGACGCGCAGCGCTCCGAGTACGGACCGGACGGCAAGCGCTGGAACAACCGGACCTTCAGTGAGCGGTTCGGTGTATCGCGCGGCCGCATCGACCAGCTGCTCCAGGCCGCCAAGAAGGCCGCCGACTACGATCTGACCCTGGTCGAAAACTGCTGCTCCCCGGCGCCGGGGGACCCGATCGTCGGCTTCACCACCCGCGGCAACGACGTCTCGGTGCACCGCGCCGACTGCGTCAACGTCGAGGCACTGAGCCAGCAGCCCGAGCGGCGGATGATCGACGTCGAGTGGGCGGCCACCGAGCCCTCGGTAGTCGTGGTGGACGCCAAGAGCTGACACCAGCCCCCGACTAACCTCTACCGCTTCCCAGTAGCTGATCCGGCTTGGGAAGGCGACAGGCAGCCTCGGCGCTCCTATTAGTGCAACACGGCATCGGACAATGCGTTGCACTAGGGGTGGCGAGTGCTTCAGGCGCCGGCCAGGTGAACAGCCCAGGCTGCGGCGGCTTCACCCGACCAGGCGGCCGCGCTGGTGCTGTGCCCGCAGGAGCAGGTGATGGTGTGGTTCCCGCGGCCGCCGCGCTGGGTGGGGTAGTGGTCGCTCAGGTGGCGGCCGTAGGGCTGGTGGTTGTCGCAGACACGGCCGACGTTGGCGTACGACATCCAGTAGCCCGTGATGGTCCCGGAGGGGTCGTAGTCACGGCTGCAGTCCGGGTGGAGGCACGTCTCGCGGGACAGGTACTTGGTCGGCAGGCGGCGGGAGATGTGCTCGTGGGCGAGCTTGGCCCATTGGGCGTCCGCCACCGGGTGGTGATGGTCTGCTGGCCGCGGCGGCATGTCGGGCATCCCCGCGAGCGTCCGCAGGGTGCGCAGGTCGTTGACGTGCATCGGGATCTGACGGTGGTTGTTGTTCCAGTCACTGTCGAAGAGCATCTGCAGGTTCACTTCGTCGCGGGCGCCGTAGTAGGCGTACAGCTCGGCGGGCTCGTCGCCGGGGGTCGCGGTGAACCAGGCGGTCAGGTCGTCGCGAATCTGCTCGGGGGTCTTCACGTCCGGGTGCGCGAGGTCGAGTTCGCCTGCGCGGGTGGGCAGGTGAGGCCAGACGTTGTCGCGTAGCCAGGGGTGGGCGCGGGCGGCGTCCTGGTCCATGGCCGCGTTCACGGCGAAGTACGTGTTGCCGGAGCCGTCGGTGATGGCGAGTTCGAGCAGTCCCCCGATGGTCCGGCGGTCGGGGTGGTACTCGGTGTCGAGGTAGGTGTGTCGGGTCACTGGTGGGGCTCCTGAAACTGGGGGTGTGGTTTGCCGGGAGATTTCAGTACGATGTCTGCGTCTGGGTTGTCCTTCCGCACAGTTGGTGCGGGCGGGGCAGCCCTTTTTGCTTGGCTGACGACAGTCTAGCCGTATTCAATTGCGCGCGCATTCGAATAGCTGTAGCGTCGGGATCATCAGCAACCGAGCGCGTCAGTACTTAGATGCGCGCGCAATTGAATAGGAGGACACTGGCGTGAGAACGCGCACCGCGCGTCCGCCCACCGTCCCGAGCGGTGGGCGTCCGCCCAGCAAAGGACACCCCACGATGGCCACCCGATCCACGACCAAGGCCAGCGGTCTCGGCCACCGCCTGCTCGCCGCCGCGACGTTCCTCAAGGAACTGGGAACCCCGGAGGCGGCCGAGCATGCCGCTGCCGTCGCTGAGGCGGCCGCACGGGAAAGCCGTGTCCGTTCACGGCCTGACAACCCGACCCTGACCCTGTACGTCCACACGGACACGTGGAAGCAGGCGCAGGAGGACGCCACCCCCGACCATCCGGTCACGGCTGAGGTCGATGAGGGTCTGCAGCTCTTCCTCGCAGGCGAGTTCATTCCGGAGCGGCCGGTGCGTGCGAAGCGCGGCACCTCCGCCAAGGAGACCGTCACCGTTCGCAGCACCACGGAACGCCGCGACCAGGTCGCCAACTACGCGCAGGCCGAGGCCAGCGAACGCGGCTGGGAACCGACCGTGAACCAGGTCGCCGCCGCGTGGCTGGAGCACCGCTACCCGCCGCGCTGATGTCCAGGCGGGCGGCAGGTTCCCGGAAGCCGACACTGGGCTGCCCCCGCCTCCATGAGCCCCCTTTCGTCTTGGAGTACCCCCAAGTGCCACCGAAGATCAAATCCCGCAAGCCAACCGGCATCGTGCCCTTCCCTCTGATCCTCATCGAGGGTGATGAGGGAGCCGGGAAGACGTACAGCGCGATCGAGTTCAGCGCCTCCGACAAGGTCGGCCAGATGTATGTGCTCGATCTCGCCGAAGGCTCGGCCGACGAGTACGGGGCGATTCCCGGTGCCCGGTTCGAGGTGATCGAGCATGACGGTTCCTACCTGGACATCGCCGAACAGGTCGAGGCGGTCAAGGCCGAGGCCCGCCGCGTTGCTGAGGCCGGCGAGAAGCCGGTCGTCCTCGCCATCGACTCCGGGACGGCCCTGTGGCGGATGCTCTCGGACTGGGCCTACGAGCGTGCCCGCCGAACCGACAACAACCGGGCGAAGCTGGAGCGCAACCCGGACGCGAACGTCGACGTGACGCGGAACCTGTGGAACGACTCCACCAACCGGTGGTACCGCGTCATCCACGCACTTCAGACCTTTCCCGGTATCGCGATCATCCTGGCCAGGGGCAAGGACATCTCCGCGACGGACGAGAACGGCCAGCCGCTGCTCGACGAGCGGCGCCGCGTCGTGCGGGAGTGGAAGGTCGCGGCCCAGAAGGACCTCGGGTTCGACTCCACCGTCTGGATTCGGATGCGCCGCGACCAGGACCCGCAGCTGATCAAGGCCCGCACACTTCGCTTCCGCGTCGAAAGCGGCAAGCCCATGCCGTTGCCTGGGTTCTCCATCGAACGCCTGGTGTTCGATCTCCTGGGGTGCTCGGCCGAGAGTCAGCCCCGGAACATGCCGGCGCTCACCGGGGACCGCACCGGGCCGTGGATGGCGCGTATCGCGGCGGCCCTGGACCGCGACGCGTGCGTGAAGCTCTGGAAGGAGCTCGACGCCGGGCCCGCTACCGGGCTGAGCGAGACCGAGTGGAAGACCGTGCGCCTGGCCGTCCAGGAACGGGTCCGACAGCTTGCCGCACCCGCCGCCGACATCGATGGCACTCCTGACGACGATGCCAGTCGTCTGCGGGCGGCAGCGGAAGCACAGCAGGCGGAGGCCGACGCCGAATTCACCGGCCAGGAAGCGGCGTAGGCGCCCCCTGACCGCCGTGGTGGGCAGCCCGGGCGGGCTGCCCACCAGCTTCCGTCCCCACGAATCAGCGCACCCGCGAACGCGGGACCGCGTGCCTACCGGGAAGTGCTCACCCATGTCCGCCCCTCCTGCGCCGTCCCCCTCGATCTGGATAGCGGCCGATGCCGTCGACCGTGCTCGACCACGATCCAAGCAGCGGCAGCTCGGTGCCTCGGACACGGTGTGCGAACGCCGTGCCGCATACGTCTATCACGGGTGGCCCCGCACCGATCACGTCATCAGCCGGGCCGCCATCCTCGGCACGTACATCCACGAAGGCCTGACTACCGCCGCGAAGCGGGAGTTCGGGTGGCTGGTGGAGAAGCGCGTCGCCGACGAAGAGATCCGGGGCACCATCGACATCGTCCAGTTAGACCAGGCGACAGCCCGGCGACTGCCCCGCCGGCTCCGACCGAAAGTCCCCGCCGACGTCAACACCGTCGAGGACATCAAGACGAAGACCGTCCGACGCTGGGACCGGGTGCTCCGGTATGGCGCGACCGATGCCGAGCTTCGTCAAGTCCATACCTACGCCCGTGTCCTACGCACCCATGGCTTCCTGGCGGTGGACGGGCAGCGGGCCCTGGCCCGGCTCGGGCCGATCCCCGTCGAGAGGATCCGGATTCGGTTCATCGACCGGGACTCCGGCGAGGAGCACGTCCAGGAGATCCCGTACGACCCGCAGCGTGCGGAGGAGGCCCGCTGGTGGCTCCAGCGCATCACCGAGACGAAGTCACCCGAAGACGCCCGTAGGGACTTCTACGGCCCCGGGATCGACACGGTGTGCGACTTCTGCCCCTTCGCAACCGCTTGCTGGGGCGCTCCGGCAGCCGGTCGTCCCGTGCAGGCGAACATCGTGCGCACGGACGCCGACGTGGCGCAGAAGCTCGCGGACTACACCGCCGCGCACGAGCAGTGGTCCGCCGCCAACCGCATCAAGAAGTTCGTCCGCAAGGCAGTCGACGCCACCCCCGAGGGCCAGTACGGCGCGCACCTGCTGGAATGGCGCAGCCCCGAAAGCGCCCAGGAGGAGCCCGACTTCCGGCAGATCATCGAGCTGTACGACGACCTGCAGGTGCCGATCCCGACCGTCCCGGACAAGGAGCGGATGGTCAAGGCGCTGATCACTGCCGGCATTGCCGTTCCCATGCGGAAGATCAAGAAAGCGGCGTCCCGCGCAATCAGCGTCTCCACCGCTGCCAAGTAGGGGTCGAGCGGCCCGTGCCATGTCCGGCCGGGCCGCTCGACCTGCCGCAAGGAACTCGAGCACGACGAAAGAGCCAGTTGCCAAGACAGGGGGAGCCAGTGGCAGGGCAGCGAGGGCAGCCAGCCCGTATCCAGCCGAAGCAGTACACGCGTCTGATCGTCGTGCTGCGTGACAGCCCGACGATCGCGGCCGCGGCGGCCGCGATGAAGGTCGATCCCAGCACCATCTACCGGCTTTTGAAGCGCGAGCCCGTTCTCGCGCAGATGGCTGCTGCGGCACGGGCGATCGCCGCTGGCGACAAGCCCACTCCGCAGCGGGAGATCTGCGGTACCGAGTCCCGGTACGTGCTGGAGGGCTGCCGCTGCACCGACTGCACCGAGGCCGCCACGTTGGCGCGCGCGAAGCGCCGCCAGAACCTGGCTGCCGTCTACGACTCCGTCGTCCCGATGCCGATTCGGCGGGAGGACGCTGCCTGAAGGGGGGAGCAATCTTGACGTCCATCTATCACGACGCCGCTGTTGTCCGAGCTGGCCGTGCGGCAGGCCCGGCTGACACCCCGGTCTGCCAGTGCTGCCCGCGCCGGCTGAAGCGCGAGGAGCTGAGCGCTGGTCGCGGAGTCTGCTGGCTCTGCGAGGACCGGATCGCGAGCGGGCTGCAGGAGATCCGCACGCTGTGGCCGCGGCTCAGCGAGGTGGTGCACCAGGGCGCAGCGCCCCGGGAGGAGGGCATGCCCAAGCCGCCCAGCGGGCCGGACGGGTCTACCGCGCCCGGCAACCTGGAGGCTTATGACCTGCTGGCCGGAGGAGTCACCGGTCCGCTTCTGGCCCGTGAGGACGAGTGGCGGGCAGAGCTGCGCCGCCACGATCCTCGGTGGCCGTTGACGCCTCATCGCGGCGGTCAGGATCAGACGGTGGCTGGGGTGCTGGAGTTCCTCGGCGCCAACCTGCGCTGGGCCTGTGGCGGCGGGTACAGCGACGTGGACGATCTCGACACCGACGTGCGCCTGCTGGTGCGGCGGATGACCGCCGTGGTCAACAACGACCGCCGGCGGCCATGCACCCTGAAGGCGCCGTGTCCGCTGCCGTCCCGCACCGACCCGTCCGGCACGTGCGGCGGGGAGCTGGTGTACGAGCCGGTTCCGGAGGCTGTGATCCGCTGCGGGCTGTGCAAGCAGCGGATCGGCTACCAGTACTGGACCGACCTGGTCGACGCCGCCGGTCTTCTGGCCGCCTGACGAAGGGAACGTGTTGGTGATGTTCAAGGGTGGGCGAGAGCCGACAGCCGAAGAGACCGCCCGTCAGATCGGCGTCAACCTGATGGACCTGGCGGTGGTCCTGGCTCCGTTCTTCGACGTGGCTGACGGCATCAAGCGGGAGATGCTCGGCCGCGGCTGGTCGTCAGCCGCAGCCGAGGCTGCTGCCCTGGAATGGCTGCTGGGCATGCTGCGCCGCATGACGGCCGAGGCCGGACGTCAATGACGCTCCGGACGACGCTGTCCAGGCATCCGCCCTGGTGACGGCCCTTTCGCTGGCCAAGCGGAAGCGGTGGTCGCCATTCCTATTAGTGCGACGCGAGTGCCGGTCCCGGTCTAGAGTGAGCCGGGCGGGTCGTTGGCTACGTCCGGTAACAAGGGGGTACGCTACAGCCTTGGCGTCTTTGCCCTGACGGGCAGTGACATGACCTCGCCTCAAAAATCGAACTGGGGCCTTCCCGGTCTCGCGCGGCGTCGGAACCGCGTGTGCGAGTGGGAGACCCCAGGTGCAGTAGCGCCCGTTCGTGGAAGTCCGGGCCTTCTGCCGACGACACACAACCCGTCTTAGAGGAAGCGCAGTGCCGCAGGCCGATGATAGCGGGCGCCTGCCCGCATCCACTACCCCGACCCGCCTTGCCGCCGTCGAGCATCCCGCTCCGGCGCCGCATGGCGGGTCGTCGTGTTCCCGGACCGGATCTGGTCAGGGTGGTTCTCCCGAGAAGGCAGAGAGTATGAGGTAAGCCGCACGTAGGCAGCCCTCCGGGCCGCCAGGCCGGCCGAGATGTTCCACCATCTCAAGGCCAGCCGCAATGTCACCCCGCCGGGTCGAGTACCAGCTCTTCCCTGCGGACTTCACCCCCGAAGGCCTCCGGTTTCCAGGCCACCGGCCGACGGGGTTCACACCCAGAGCACCGAGACGGGGCTCTGTCGCGCCCTCTTCAGGAAGGAGGCGCACCATCATGGTGCCTTACCACGCCCCTGTTCGCCAATCCACCGAGAATGCAAGCGCGTCGAAGTCCACCCGGAAGTGGTCGCCTGCCCGGACTGAGACCATCACCGGCACCACGTCCCGGCGGACTACCCCGGCCCGGTGGTGGCGCGACGTTCAGATCGCCTACCAGGCCGGACTCATCCCCGGGGCGACAGCCACCACGCTGACTGTCGCTCAGGACCTCGTTCCCCGCATGGACTGGACCACTGGTCGGGTCCGCTACTGCTGGGCCGGTGTGATGAACCGCACAGGCCTATCCCGGACCGCCGTCGCCACCCACATCCGCCACCTACGCGCCGCCGGCTGGCTTGCCTGGGCCGAGCACGGCAGCCACTTCAACTCCAAGCGGGCCCGCGGCCAGGAGGGATACGCAGCGACGGCGACGGTGTACGCCGCCGTGGTCCCTCCACTGTTCGACCAGCACGTCGGAAACCGGATCGAGGGCACGGGGTACACCGCCCGGGTCATCGGGGTGACCGAGCGGGGCCGCCAGGAGCGCATCGACCGGGTTCAGCAGGACGCGGCGGCAAAGGCGTCGCGTACCCCTTCCTTGAGGGTGGTTAAGGAAGAGGGTCAGGTTCAGGTAAGTGATGGGTTTTCAACTACCACGCACGCGCGGCCGACGAAAAGCAAGCCCCGGAGGACGATTCTCGGAGCAACGGTCACCCGGGCCATGGCCGACCGCGCCGAGCGGGCTGCCCGGTACATCCGGCCACTGGTGACCTGGTGCCAGACTGCGAGCCTTCGGCAGCTGTCATGGACACTGCTCGACCTGGTCGCCCGAGGCTGGGACGAGATCCGCATCCTGGTGTGGGTCCGCGAGCAGGCGAAGACCGCTCGCGGAGGGGTGATCTGGCGGCCCGACCGGCCGCACCGCTACCTGGCCGCGTGTCTTCACCTGGAGCGCATCCTGGAGGCGGAAGCAGCCCAGCGCGCTGCCGAAGCCGAGAACCGCGCCGCTCCGGACACCAACCCGGAGTGGATGGCCTGGCTCGACACCCGGTCTGCGGCGGCCAAGGTGCCCCCACCGGACATTCAGCCGGAACCGGACCTGACAGTTGACGGGCTCACCCTGGAGGAGATCAACGACCTGCGCACCCAGGCCCGGGGAGAACTCGCAGCAGGCCGAGGGGAACTGGTGCGGGTCATGGTCGAGGCCCACGGTCTGGACGTCGCCCGCCGACTGCTCGGTCAGGTCGTAGACCCGGCACTACGCCTCTCCTGGGTGTCCCGGCGGACCCGACTGGCGGTGGTGGCATGAGGGACCACGCGCCGGTCGGACCCGACCTTGCCCGGATAGCACTCGCCCAGGCCCGGGAAGCCGCTCGGCAGCGAACATTCGCACCCAAGCGAGCCGAGCCCAAGACGCCGAAAAGGGCGGCTGCCCACTCCGGAGGCCGTGAGCCAGCGGCCTTCGCCGCAGTGCTCGAGCGCCTGGTGGAGGAGGCAGGCTGGAAGCGCGGCGCCTCCGCCGGCAGCATCCTCGACCAGTGGCCCGGGCTCGTCGGTCCGGACCGCGCGAAGAACTGGCGCGCTGTCGGGTACGACCCGAGCGCCAAAGTCCTGACCATCAGCGCAACGAGCGCAGCCTGGTCCACGGCGCTGCGCTTGGAGCAGGCCCGTCTCCTCGCGCTCCTGGAGCAACGGTTCCCCGGGACCGTCGGCAGCATCCGGGTGCGCACCGGCACTACCCACCCGGCAGAGCCCGAGCCGGTCGACCAGCACCGGCCTGTGTCCGCGGGGCGCCCAACGCTCAAGGGCTGGAGCGGGCAGCCGCCCGGGGTTGAGTACTGCGCTGTGCGACAGCAGCTGCGTACCGCGAAGAACAGCCCCGAGGACAGCGAGGCGGTCAATCCGTTCCTGCCCGTGGGGTACGGCCGGCTGGGACGCGAACCGGAGGACCGGTTCCTGCCCGGCCGCGATCTGGCCCGTGCTGTGGCCGAAGCCCAGCAGTTCTCCTCTGCTCGGCGCTCGCTCGAATCCCACTACCGCGCACTTGCCACCGCACGTCAGCAACGAAGGGAGCAACCAACGTGAACGACACCGGGTCAGCCGCCAGCGCCCCGCGGGCTTGCCTGCTCCACCACGACGTCCATCCGATGACCAGCGTGTGCTGGGAGGCGGTGTCCGCCTGGGTCGGCAGCGAGAAGACCCGCTACCCGCACCGCACCGTCTGGGAACTCCAGGACGCTTACGAACTCACGTTCGAGCGCTCCCTACTCGATCAGCTCGTTAACACCTGAACCCCCGAGGAGACTTCCGTGGCAACGATCGCTTCCGGCCTGTCTGCACGCCAGCTTCAGGCTCTGCAGCAGACCACCCTTCTTGCCCGGCGCGCGCGGGCCGCCTCACCCGGCCACATGGATCGAGCTGGCGTTGACCAGCTGTTTCTCGAGCCCCACTACATCGACGGGCTGCCGTACCACGAAACCCGGGGCTTGACGGGCCCTTTTGACGACTGGGACTGACCTCTGAATTCCGCAACAACACATCGGACAGGATCAAGAGTTCAAGGGCCGAGCAACTTCGGTCATCAGTGGCGGAGAACCGCCGCCGTCGTGACAGAGGCTGACGAAGTGTCTAGAATCCCCGGCTGGGAGTACGCCTCCCAACTACCTCGCTACCCCCGCCAGATGGCGGGGGTAGAGGGGGCTCATACCCCCCTTGCTGCACTGTCAATCCTTGTCGGCAACACGGTGTCAGTGCAGGAGGGGGGAAATGACAATGGCCATAAGAGACTCTTAAATCCTGGCCGTGCACTAGCGCCTTCGAGGGGTTTTTGAAACCCTTTGCCTGCCGGACCCACGATCGGAGCCCTCTGCATGTCCCCGAGTGCCGCGTTGACCGACGACGTACCCGAGCATCGGTCACCCCGTCTCGCTCCCGTGGTGAACCTCGCGTCCTGGCAGGCCCGGTCGGCGTCCGCCGCTGCCGCCGATGAGGCAGTCTCCCAAGCACGCGAACACTGGACCAGGGTTCTCACCACAGCCGGTCTGAGCTGGTCAGCTCCCAGCTCGGTGAGCCAGGTCGTCACCGTCGTCGCCGAAGAACTGGAACGCCTCGTCGGCGGCCTGCACGCGATACGCGAAGGCGGCGGGCCTCTCGGCTTGCCCCCCAACCCCGACGCCGGTCTCGACCTCACCGGCGCCCTGGCGGTCCTGGAACTGCTGAAGGACCTCGAGGACGTGGCCAAGGCCCGCTAGTCCAGGTGCTGCTCCCGGCTGGTAGCCCACCAGTAGATGACCTGATCGCGGGTCGGGACCGTCTGGAACTCACCGAGCTCGGCGAGTCTCCGTCGGAGCGCGCCCAGTGCCTGCTTGACTCGGCTCACCGAGACGGACAACTCCCGCGCGATGACCTCGTAGGTGCGGCCGGCGACCAGTGAGCGCAGGATCGACCGTTCCTGCTGCGTGGTCACCGGCCCGGTCCCCTGGTCGTCGCTGCGGTCGGCCTGCCATGGCTCGGCGCGGTCCCAGGCGAGATTGAAGACCTCGACGATGAACGCCACCATCGCCGGGGCGGTCACGATCCAGGCCGGCGCCGAGCCCTTCTCCGGCGGCGTGTGGAAGCTGGGGATGAACGCGGTGGACTCATCGATGACGATGAGGCGGGTAAATGGCGCGGCCAGCAGGCGGACCTGGGCGCCGAGGCCGGTCATGTAGTCCACCCACTCCCGGGTAGCGGTCCCGTCCGATCCCGGGGCGATCGCGCTGGAGTGGTAGAGCGTGCGCATGGCGACGCCGCGGCGGATCGCCTTGCTGTCCCGTTCCCAGGAGTACGCCAGCTTCTTCGGGGAGCGGGCCCCGCCGGGCTGTGCGGTCAGAAGGCTATGGCTGGCGCCCTCGATCTTCTCATCAATGGCGTAGTTCACGTTGCAGCCGTAGACGTACTCGATGCCGTTGGTCGAGGTGCAGCCTTCCCTGGACAGGCTCCCCATGAGGATGTGGAGACCGCGAACCTTGTCCAAGGTCTCCTGCAGGGTGTCCAGGGCCGTGGCCGTCGCGCGACGTTCGAACACCTCCAGCGGTACTGCGGTGTACCGACCTGGCTCGACGCTCGCCGGCACCAGCAGGCCCAGTGTGAGCAGAAGGTCCAGGTATGGGCTGTCGTCCGGGATGCGCTCGTGGCGAAGGGCGCGCTGCCAGAGGACAAGCGCAGGTCGCGGCAAGGCGCCTGACGTCAGGGCAGCCGCTGCGGCCGCCGCTTTGTCCGATTCTTCAGTATTCAACGATGTACCTTCGGACACCGGACGGACGTGCACCAACGCTCCCCTTGATCGGCATATGCGGTCAGGGCGAACCTTAGTGCGGATGATCATCCAATTGCACTCAAACCAACGGCCTAGTACCGGCCACCGAATCCCATCCACCGATCCGAGAGACCCGATGTACCTCACAACCAACCTCCGCCGCGCCGCCGTAGCCGTCCTGCTGCCCGTCCTGGCAGCCCTCGCCCTGTACAGCACCTACGCCACCACCCGAGCCAGCGCAGCCGACTCCACCTGGGGCCACGGTGACCAGGACACCGCGGTCGTCGCGGACTCCACCTGGGGCGTGATCGCGCCACCTCCGGTTGGCGATCAGACCGGTCGGACCGGCCAGGACCAGAACCCGGACACCCCGGACGACTCCACCTGGGGCTGAACTGATTCGTGGGCTGAGCTCGTCTGAGGGCTCGAGCCCAGAGTGCGGGGGCGGGTGCCAATAAACGGGGGGAACAGAGAAATGCGCCACCAGCAGGCCCGGACGAACGCTGCTCACCGGGTCGCAGAAGACAACCACTGGATCACAGCCGGCTCTACGAGGGCGGGCGCGGTGGTGACAGGGGACCGGCCCGCGGCCGGCCCAGAGGTTCCGCTGAACCTGCGCGTGTATGAGGTCGCCGAGCTTCTTGACCGTGAGCTGGCGGAGTTCGCGCAGCGCCACGCCTCCGGACCTGCCCCGATCGGGCGCAAGAACTTGGCGGCGTACGCCTACTCCATCGCCCAGCAGGCCGACGCCAGCGCCCGAAGCGAGTACGAAGTGCTGCAGATGGCCTCGAACCTTCGCGCCGCGATGGAGACCGGGGATGCCGACCAGGCGGTGGGGAAGCTCACCTGCCCCGGTTGCCTCTGCTGGTCACTGATCAGCGCGCGCATCCGCGGCCAGTGGCACTGCGTCTGCCTCAACCTGCGGTGTGCACCGACTCCTGACGCGCCGCGCAGCTGGGCGCTCGCGGACGTCGCCCGGCACAACCTCGGCGCAGCCTCGTGACCGCCCGGACGAGGCCGGCCTGCCCGACCCGTCGTTACCTGTCTGGTCGGCCCCGAGATCTGGTCACGTGGGCGCAGGCCGCTGAGGCCATCGCGCAGTCGCCTCATCCGATGTCGGAGCGCAACCTGCGTCGGCTGTACCGGATGTACGGAGGGTGCGTGTACCGGCTGGTCGGCGTCCGCGGTGAGCTGGTGAGCAGGACCGCGGTGTTCGAGTGGCACCGCAACTACTGGAGAGGCTGGTCGCAGGCCCCGGCGCGACCCCCCGCGCGCCGTTAGTAGATCCGCGCACGAATGCCCTGGACAGGCCACCTGACCAGGGCATTCGTGTTTCCGCCACCCCTCTACTCAATTGCGCGCGCATTTGAGCAGAGCTAGGATTGGTAGTGCCGAAAAGGACTCGTTGCGGGGCCCTTCGACATGCGCCGTCGAGGGCCCCGCAACGGCACACCAATCCCCGCGGAGCCCCCGTGAGCACTGTCCGTGATCCACCCATGCCCCAAACCGGCCGCAGCCCAGGATGCCGCCGCGTGCCGTGGGACACCCTCGACGCCGAGCAACAGCACCTCGTCACAACGGTCCTGGACCTTCTAGGAACCGCCAACGGCCTCACCGAGGACGAAGCCCCCGTCACCGCGCCGCCGGCCAGGGCCACGCTCAGCACGCTGGCGGCCGCCGTCGCCGGTCTCACCGTCACCTCCGGAGCAGAGCTCGCCCAGTGCTACGACTGCACCGACCTGGTCGACGGATACGACACCAACGTGACCAACGGCGGAGTCATCATCTGCGACGACTGCCACCACCTCCGGAACGCCGCCGACCCGGACTTCTGGAGGCCCGATACCACCCGCTACGACGACTGATGCCCAACAGCCAGCCGCCAGCCGCGCGCCCCGCTCGGGTCTGCACCCGCCACGAGCCGCACCACAAACCCGCGAAGCCGGTCCCCTGCCGACTTCCCCGATCCCGTCCTGCAACCGGACGGTCCCCACCTAGGAGACGCCCTTGCTTGAACAATCCGCGGCCGACCCCGCGAGCCGTCCTCTCTTCGAGTGCACGGTCTTCGGCACGCCCGCCCCCCAGGGCAGCAAGTCACCGAAGGGCCTTCGACGTACCAAGAAGGGCAACCTGGTCTCGAACCTGGTCGAGTCAAGCAAGCTGGTCGGTCCCTGGCGCGACGCCGTCAAGGCCGCCGCGATCCGGACCAGACTTGCCCTACCGACCTGGCGAACCCTGGACGGTCCCCTCGTCGCGGAGATGCACTTCACCCTCCCCCGCCCCAAGAGCGCCCCCGCCTCGCGCACCCGCCCCGACCGCTACCCCGACCTCAGTAAGCTCGTTCGCTCAACCGAAGACGCCCTGACATCCGCTCAGATCTGGCGCGACGACGCCCGCGTGGTCGAGTACGAGGCTCTGGCCAAGCACTACGTCGGCAGCAAGGACCCCCGCGCCCTGGCACGACCCGGCGTGATCATCCGTATCTGGAGTCCACGTGACCCGCACCACCAACCTGCTTGCCGCGACGCATCTGCGGCATCTCACTGACACGGGGAGCAGCCCGGCTGGCATCCGTGACCTCGCCGGTCTGAACCAGCCCACCTACCGGGCGGCCTGGCGCAACCGCCCCGTTCCCCCGCTCGTCCACACGCGCGTCCTCGCCCTGCCGCTGCCCGCATCGCTCGAGATCGCCGCTGAGAAGCCCAGCTTGGGTACGCGCCGCCGACTGCGGGCGCTGGTGCATCAAGGCTTCCCGCCGACGTTCCTCGCCGGGGAGCTCGACTGGCCGGCCGACCACCTGCAGACCCACCTGCGTGCCCACAGCGCCCGGCACACTGTCCATCGTCACGCCCAGGTCCGGGCTCTGTACGACCAGCTCTGGGACCAAGAGCCAACCCACCACGGCGTGTCCGTCGACCAGGCCGAGGCGGCCCAGCAACTGGCTCAGGAGCAGCGGTGGCCCGGCCCGCTGCACTGGGACGACGCGATGATCGAGCAGCCCGTCGGGCATTCGAGGCTCACCTCCACAGGACAGCTGCACCCGCCACCTGACATGGCGGCCGTCATCCGTGCCTTCGATGGTGAACCGATCGCCCTGCGCGCAGCTGACCGCAGCGCAGCGATCGTCCGAGCACACCTCCAGCAGCGTCTGGACGCCGTCACCATCGGCAAAGCCCTCGGTCTGAAGCCCGACAGCGTCAAACGAACCTGGGACCGCGCCAAGAAGCGTGCGGTCAAGCACAACGAGCCCTGGGCGCCGTTGATCCCCTACCTCGCCGAGGCCGCCATCGACGTCGCGAACAGCAACCGCCAGGTCGACCTCGTCCGCACCATCCACTACACCCGCCCCGTCATCCGTACCGCTGCCTAAGGAGCCGCCCCCGTGGCTGGAGAAACGCTCATAACCCTGACCGGCAACCTTGTCGACGACCCCGAGCTGCGCTTCACCCCCTCGGGGGCTGCGGTCGCGAAGTTCCGGATCGCCTCCACCCCCCGCACCTTCGACCGCCAGACCAACGAATGGCAGGACGGCGAGAGCCTCTTCCTCACCTGCAACGTCTGGCGCCAGTCGGCCGAGAACGTGGCCGAGTCCCTGCAGCGCGGTATGCGCGTCATCGTTCAGGGCTTCCTCAAGCAGCGCTCCTACGAGACCAAGGAAGGCGAGAAGCGCAGCGTCTTCGAAGTCGAGGTCCAGGACGTCGGGCCCTCTTTGCGAGGTGCGACGGCCAAGGTGACGCGCTCGCAGCGATCCGAGCGCAGCAGCACGAACGGGTGGCAGCAGAGCCGCGGCGGTGGGGAAAGCCGGGGCCCGTCGCAGCCCAACCCGTGGACCACACAGGGGCCAGTGGGCGATCCGTGGGGCAGCGACACGCAGGGCGGCCTCAACGAGGAGCCACCGTTCTGATAAGCGTGCGGGGCGTACGGTCAGGGCCCGGGCGCCCCGGGGCCCTGACCGGCGAAGGCCCCACTGTACGACCGGTCCCAGCGCGTCCATGCTGCCAGCCGTTCTCGCGGGCTAAGCCAGGTCCCTGATGGGCGATCAGCCCTGACGTTGTCCTTGCTTCTCGGTAGGGTGGCTGAGCAGGCACAAGGCCCGTACAGAGCGCGGGAGTCACTACCTTCCGCGGTCCGTACGGGCCGTTGTGCTTGCTGCTGCGGAACCTACTCGCCGGGCTCCAGGTCCGGGAACCCGAGAGCGTCCACGACGGCTTCGTAGTCGAGGGCCGGGGCCGAAGAGTCGGCGCTGATCGACACCGGGCACTGCTTGGAGTACTGAGCCGCCGCTACGCCGCTGTACCGGACGTACGGGAGGATCTTGCCGGGGTTGTCCAGCTCCACCTTCTCCACGGTCTCGTGGTACTCCTTGGCGCTGTGCGAGGGCGTGGGAGTCGCGCACAGCAGGATGTTGTGCACGGTCGGATTGGCGGGCGCACCGCGACCGACGTTGTCGTCGCGCATCTTCTCCAACGCCTTGTAGAGCTTCTTGAGCGCGCCAGCCTCCTTGCCGGTCACCAGAAGCGGCGGGATCACCTCGTCCTCCTCCTCCATGGCGATCATCGACGTGACGGTGACGCCCTGGTAGTTGGCTGGCAGGTCGAGGAGCCAGATCTCGTTGTCGTCAGCGGTGAGCTTGCCGTCCTCGTAGGCCGCCGTGAGGTCCGCGAACCAGTAGAACTTCTGGCGCTGCGTGGCGAAGATGGTGTCGGCGTCGATCAGCTCCGGGTCGCCCGGGACGACGTACAGGTTCGGGATCTCCCGGAAGCAGTCCTCCGACGTGCCCAGCGCGACGCGGAAGCGCCCCGGGAGCAGGGTCTCCTCGAGAGTCGCCCTCTTGTTGATCAGGTCCCAGACGGTCTTGCTGCCGGGCTTACGCTGCTCCTCGCCCTGGCACAGGGTCTCGGAGGCGTTGCTCTGCGCGTCGAGGTCGAAGACGACGACCTTGTAGCCGCGCAAGGCCAGGATGCAGGCGATGGCGACGGTGCTCGTCGTCTTCGCCGTGCCGCCGGCCGCGAGAAGGAACGCGATGATCAGCGGGTGCAGGCGGTCGTTGGGCCGCAGGCGCTTGCGGATCTCCTGCATGGGGAGGAGCTTCGTGCTCACAAGGACTCCTGGTCGGTCAGTTCCGCCTCGTCACGGGCCGCTTCGCTCAGGGCAACTCCCAGACGCGTCAGCGATTCCCGCTCCCAAGCGGTCTCGGGTACATAGCCAGCTGCGGTGATCAGGAACTGCACGTGAGCTGCGTCGTGCGCGTCCCAGTTCGGCCGACGACGGTCGGCTGCGCGGCCCTCGCCGGTAGCAAGAGCAGTGGCGAGAGAGGCATGGTGAATGAGGTCAGCGGATTTGGAGGACAGTACCGCCTCGAAGTAGCTTTCGGGATCCTTCACGCTGATCCCGGCCTGCCCGGCCTTCTGCAGCCAGTCGTGGGCGCGAACCCGGGCGGCCTGGTTGGTGCCACCGAGCAGAGCCCTCGAGATCACCCCGTCGACGCCCTCCAAGGTGTAGGCGTGGGGATCGCTGAGCAGCGAGATGCAAGCCTGCTCACGGTCTGCCGAGGCGACCCGTCGCTCCAGCGCCCGCTTCCCTTCCGCCTTCTCAGCCCGGCTCTGAACGGGAGCGGCCGGGGCCGGCCGGGGCTGGGCGGGAGCAGCCGAGGCCTCCGCAGCGGCGGGCGCGGCAGCGGCGCTCTCCCGAGGCTCCGCAGGCGTTGACACAACAGCGGGCTCCGCCGCCGGAGGCGCTGCCGCAACGGCCTCGGAAGCAGTCTCAGCTTCCGCCTCGTCCACTTCCGTCGGCCGTTCGACCTCGACCTCGGGCTTGGCGGCCTCGAGTGACTCTTCCTCTTCCGCACCGCGCTGGTGTCCGAGCAAGACGTGCCGCATCGCATCGTCCAGCGTCATGTCCTTTCCCCGGACCAGCTCCCAGGCCTGGACGGCCTGTTCCTTGTCCTCGAACCCCAGCAGCTTGCGTGCGTCGGAGTAGCCCAGCTCCTTCTTGGCCATGGCCTGCTGGAGCTCCTGCGGGAGCTTGAGAAGGTCCAGGCGCTTCTGCACCGTGCTGTGGCTCTTGATGTTGAGCCGGCGGGCGATCTCTCGGACGGACATGCCCTCGAACAGGCCGAACTGCAGCGCCTCCTCGTACTCGGTGGGTTGCTTGCGGTGCCAGTTCTCCTTGATCAGCTCTTCGCGGATGGTCGGGGCCAGGTCATCGCGCAGTACCGCGCGGATGCGCCGCAGGCCGGCCAGGAAGTGAGAACGCCAACGCCGCTCACCGAAGCCCAGCACGTACTTCTGCGTGATGCTCTCCGCAGCTTCCGGATAGAACCTTGCGAACTCCTCTCGATGCATCACCGACACGGGCTCCAGCAGACCGGCCGGCTGCTTGAGGCTCTCCGCGATTTCCTCGAGGTCGCCCATATCGCGGAGGTTGTACGGGTTCGGTGCGATCTGGTCCAGCGGGATGTTGAGGATGTCCCAGTCGCGGTCCGGTACGTCGGTCACCTTGGGACCGCTATCGGCAGCCGGCTGCTCAGCGACGGTGGGTGGCGCCGAGCCTGCGCCGCCGCCTTCTGCATCCTTCGATGCCGAAGCAGTTGACGGCTTGAGGTTCCGTCCGGGCTTGTCCACCTTGATCGCCACGGTTCTCCTCTCGTTTGTCGGGATGTGTCGGGTCTGAGGCTATCGGCCGCGATGCCGGCCAGTTTCACCTGACGTCCCCGACTGGGCCGCGTTTCCCCGGGAAACACCAGGCTCGTCCACCGGCTCGGCAGGTACTCCGCTGGCGCCAAGGGTCAATCCGCCGTTCACAGGAGGACCTGTTCGCGTGCCTGCCGCACCGTCGATCGCCACTGCGTCAAGCCCCGCGGAACGCCCTTGGGGCCAGGCCCGCCGCGCCGGCCACCGCTCGGCGTAGGTAGCCAGGTCCCTGAACCTGAGCTGGCGCGGGTCGTTTTCGGCGCGGGTGCTGCGGGTGGGGGGTGGGTCTTGGGGG
>NZ_JOHO01000014.1 GCF_000719705.1 Streptomyces sp. NRRL S-350
CGGCCTTGGTGTCGGTGTCGTCGTGGCGGAGGTAGTCGGAGGTGCAGCAGGCGGTGGTGGCCTTCAGGGAGATCCGGGAGCCGGGTGTCAGCGAGCCGGCGCCGGTGGAGCCGGTGCTGTAGCCGGCCGCGGCGATGTTGGCCTGGACGGCGGCGTCGGTGGCGTCGGAGGGGTAGCCCTTGACCATGGCGCCCTCGTAGAAGGTGCCCTCGCTGGCGTTGTGGTTGGTCTGGCAGCAGTCGCCGCCGCTGCCGAGGATGACGGCGCCCTGCTTGTGCATCGGGTTCCATCCGGCGGGCAGTGAGCCGCTGTAGAGCTGGGTCAGGCTCCCGGTCCGGGCGTCGGCGCCCTTGAGCGCCATCTGGGTGGTGCCGTTGTTCTTGAGCATCGCGGTGACGAACCGGCTGGTCTGCGGCACCTGGTGGGGGTTCCACGTCTTGCTGCCGCCGGAGAACAGGCCGTTCTCCAGGTCCGCCTGCACCCACGGCCCGGATCCGCTGCAGCCGCCGAACCAGCATTCCGTGCCGAAGTTGATCGCGTCCATCGCGCCGTTGCCGTCGGCCTTGTGGTCGGTCTCCGTGTTGCCGTAGTCGAAGCAGCAGCCGTTGTTGACGTGGGTGCCGCTGGTCACCATGTACTCGCCTTCGGGTGAGCTGCCGGTCGGCACCCCCGAGGTGGAGCTGTACGCGAAGTAGCTGTTGCCGGGCTTGATGTAGAGCGCGTAGGCCTTCCGGCCGCCGACGGTCACCGCTTCGGTGGTCGCGGTGGCCGCCGTGTCGGCACCGCCGGTGCCGCCGGGCCCCTGGTAGACCAGGGTGCTGCCGCCGCCGGTCTGGTCGTAGACGCGGGTGATGGTGCACTCGGTGCCGGCGCAGAACGTGTCCTGGGCGGGGGCGTCGGCGTAGCCGCCGGTGCTCAGGACGCCGATGTCCTCGGTCGTGCCGTCGGAGGTGCGCCGCACCTGGTAGAGCGGGCCGTCGTAGGCGGCGAACAGGGCGCGGGTGGTGCTGTGCGCGGCGGCGCACGGCGTGCCGCCGGCGGCGTAGATGTCGCACGGCCCCTGGGTGGCGGCCTGGGAGGGGGTGGCGGTGCCGGTGAGCACGCCGACGGCGAGCACGGCGGCCGTCCCCGCGGCCGCCAGCGCCCGCCGGGCACGGCGCAGCCACGATCGTACGGTCATGGACGAACTCCTTCGCAGGGGTGGGAAGGAAGGTGTGGGGGAAGCAGGGGACCGGGGATTGTTAGCGTTAACAATTCCGCCCGGGAAGCGGCGGTTGCGCAAGGTTGGGTGAATGGGCACCTCGGGGCGCCGCGACGGCCATCACTGTGGCCACCCGTCGGGGAGTCCGTCAAGACATCGCGCAACCAACGCCGCCGATGCGCACGTTTTTCGCACCTCGGGCCGCCTGGGGATTCCGTCGCACCGTGGACGGGAAAGGGGGGCGCCGACCGCCGGGGCGGGCGCGGCGCCGCTGCCGGGCCCTGGACACGCCCGGTACGCCGGGGCTATAAACATCACACCCCTGTTAACGCCGGATGTCGTGAAGACGGCGAACCCCCGCCCCGAGCCCGCGAGTTGCCCTGCTCCGGGAACTTTTGTTAGCGCTAACAATCCCCGCGCACGGTGGTCCCCTCCCGAAAGGAACAGGTCAGCCATGCTGCCCCCACCCCTGAGCCGCCGCAATCTGCTCAAGGCGACCGGCGTGCTGGCCGTCGCGCCGGCCGTCGGTCTCGGCCTCGCCACGCCGGACGCACAGGCCGCCGCCGTCGGCACCACGACGCTGCCGTTCGAGCTCGGCCAGGTCCGGCTCACCGGCGGCCGGTGGCTCGACAACCAGAACCGCACCCTGGCGTACCTGCGCTTCGTCGACGTCGAGCGCCTGCTGTACAACTTCCGCGCCAACCACCGGCTCTCCACCAACTCCGCCACCGCGACGGGAGGTTGGGACGCCCCCGCGTTCCCCTTCCGGACCCACGTGCAGGGCCACTTCCTCAGCGCGTGGGCCCAGGCCTACGCCGGGCTGGGCGACACCGTCTGCCGCGACAAGGCCGACCGCATGGTGGCCGAACTGGCCAGGTGCCAGGCCAACAACGCCGCCGCGGGATTCACCCCCGGCTACCTCTCGGGCTTCCCCGAGACCGACTTCGCCCAGCTCGAAGCCGGCACGCTCAAGAACGGCAACGTCCCCTACTACTGCGTCCACAAGACGATGGCCGGCCTGCTCGACGTCTGGCGCCTCATGGGCAGCACCCAGGCCCGGGACGTCCTCCTGGCGCTGGCCGACTGGGTCGACGTCCGCACCGGCCGACTCGGGTACAGCCAGATGCAGTCACTGATGGGCGTCGAGTTCGGCGGCATGAACGAGGTCCTCGCCGACCTCCACCTGCAGACCGGAGACCCGCGCTGGCTCACCGTGGCCCAACGCTTCGACCACGCCGCCGTGTTCGACCCGCTGGCCGCCGGCCAGGACCAGCTGAACGGGCTGCACGCCAACACCCAGGTGCCCAAGTGGATCGGCGCCGTCCGCGAGTACCGGGCCACCGGCACCGCGCGCTACCACGACATCGCCTCCCGAGCGTGGACGTTCTGCACCACCTCGCACACCTACGCCATCGGCGGGAACAGCCAGGCCGAGCACTTCCGCGCCCCCGACGCCATCGCCGCGTACCTGACCAACGACAACTGCGAGCTCTGCAACTCGTACAACATGCTCAAACTCACCCGCGAACTGTGGCAGTTGGACCCAACCCAGGCCGCGTACTTCGACTTCTACGAACGCACCCTGCTCAACCACGTCGTCGGCGCGCAGAACCCCGCCGACCCCCACGGGCACGTCACCTACTTCACCCCCCTCAAGCCCGGCGGCCGCCGCGGCGTGGGCCCGGCCTGGGGCGGCGGCACCTGGAGCACCGACTACGACAGCTTCTGGTGCTGCCAGGGCACCGGGATGGAGTCCAACACCAAACTGGCGGACTCCGTCTACTTCCGCGAGGGCACCACCCTGGTCGTGAACCTGTTCCTGCCCACCGTCCTCAACTGGACCGAACGCGGCATCACGATCACCCAGTCCACCTCGTACCCCGCCGAGGACACCACGACGCTCCGCGTCACCGGCAGCGCCGACGGCACCTGGTCGATGCGCATCCGCATCCCGGCCTGGGCCGCCGGCGCCACCGTGAGCGTCAACGGCACGGCACAGAACATCGCCGCCACCCCCGGCACCTACGCCACCCTCACCCGCGCCTGGGTCTCCGGCGACACCGTGACCGTCAAACTCCCCATGCGCACCACCCTCCGAGCCGCCAACGACAACCCCGACGTCGCCGCGATCACCTACGGTCCGGTCGTCCTGTGCGGCAACTACGGCAGCACCGCCCTCTCCGCCCTCCCCGTCCTCGACCCGGCATCGATCACCCGGACCGGCACGACCGGCCTCGCGTTCACCGCGACCGCCGACGGCTCGCCCGTCGGCCTCGGGCCGTTCCACGAGGCGCAGGGCTTCAACTACACCGTCTACTGGAGCACCAAGAGCACCGCGACCGCCGGAAACGCCGGCTTCCGCCTGCTCAACGCGGCCAGCGGACTCGTCCTCGGCATCCGGAACATGTCCACGGCGGACGGAGGATCCGCCCTCCAGTGGTCCGACTCCGGCACCACCGACCACGACTGGGTGCCCGTCGTCGACGGCACCGCGCTGCGCCTGCGCAACGTCAACAGCGGCAAGGTCCTCGGCGTGCAGAACATGTCCACCGCCGACGACGCCCCGGTGCTCCAGTGGTCGGACAGCGGCACCGCCGACCACCGGTGGACCGTCGCCGAGGCGGCCGACGGCGCGTACGAACTGCGCAACGTCAACAGCGGCAAGCCACTCGGCATCGCCGGCGGCTCCCTCGCCCAAGGGGCCCTCGCCGTACAGGCCGCCGACACCGGCGCGCCGACCAGCCGGTGGCGGTTCGTCCCGACCGGCACCCGCCGCATCCAGAACGTGGCCAGCGGACTCGTCCTCGGCGTACTGAGCATGTCGACCGCCGACGGCGCCCCCGCGCTCCAGTGGACGGACAACGGCACCGCCGACCACCTGTGGACCGCGGTGGTCGACAGCGGAGGCTACCTGCGGCTGCGGAACTCCAACAGCGGCAAGGTCCTCGCCGTGGAGGGCGGCAGCACCGCCAACGGCGCCCGGATCGTCCAGTGGACCGACGACGGGGCCGCCGACCACGGGTGGCGCCTGCGACACGGCGGCGGCGACACCTTCCGCATCCAGTCCGCCGCGAGCGGCCGCGTCCTCGGAGTCACCGGCGCCTCCACGACCGCCGGAGCCCAGGTCGTCCTGTGGGACGACAACGGCACGGCCGACCACCTCTGGCGCTTCCTCTGACAGGCCGACCCCCTCCGGGCCACGTCTTCAGGAGACGCGGCCCGGAACGGGGGAGCGGCGGGGACCGGCGATGACGGCCCTGTCGGCTGTCGGCTGTGGGGTGCCGGCTCTCAGGTGCCGGGCGCCGGGTGCCGGCCTTCGACCGTCGGCTCAGTGCGCGAACCGCTCGAAGAAGAACTCGTGCTTGAGGAAGGAGACGTCGTACTCGCCGCCCGGAGGAGGAGGGAGCAACTGCGACGCCTGGATCAGCCGCCAGCCGTCGCAGAGCGCGGCCACCCCTGACGGATACGGCGGCTCGTCGCCGTCACCGGCCGTCGGGGAGGTGCGACCGGTGCCGTCGTACAGGGACCAGCCGAGGACGCGGGAGTCGAGCGCGGAGTTGTCGAGGTAGAGCACCAGCACCTGCTGCCGCAAGGCGCCGGCGTCCGGGCCCGAGCCGGTGGCCGGGGCCGGGCCGGTGGCCGGGGCCGGGCCGGTGCCCGGGTCCACGTCCGGGCCCGGGGCGGGAGTGGGGAGCACGCGTCGCGCGGTCATGCCGTCGCCTCCTGCGGTCGGTTCGAGACCCTCGTCACCCAGTGGTCGAGGTCGAAGCTGTCGTCGCCGGTCAGCGCCCGCCAGAACAGCACGCGGTTGTACAACTCAAGGCGGCCCGTCGCCGACTCGTACCAGGGGAAGGACCGGCCGAGTTCCGCGAGCACGGCCGGGTCGTCCAGGTCCGAGGTGTCCCACAGCAGTCGCTGACGCACCGTGGGATTGAAACGGATCTTGAACATGTACCGGACGGTGTCGCTGTCGTTGCGCCGGCCTCCGTGCCAGAGCCCGTGGTGCACGAACACCACCGTGCCCGCCGGACAGACCAGCCGGTCCTGGCCGAGCAGGTTCTGGTAGCGCCCGGTGTCGGACTCGTTGGTCCGGCGCAGGTGGCTGCCCGGGACGCTGAGGGTGCCGCCCATCTCCAGGGTCACCGCCCGCGGGTAGTACATCAGTTGTACGTCGAAGGCGTCCTGTCGGACGTCGATGATGGCGTCCCCGTGCAGCGGCTGGGCCTCGCTTCCGTGCGGTTCGCGGACGTGCACGGCATGGTGGTCCACGGTCGGCTCCGGGCCCACCAGGCTGTGCAGGGCCCCCTCCACCTGCGGAATCCTCAGCAGCCTGCCGACGAACGAGTCGGCTTCGTAGGCTCGTGACAGCGGCGTCCCGTACGGCACGGGCGGCACACCGGCCGAGAGCACCGCCATCGCCTCCTCGTTCATCCCGGCCGGGACGACCGCGTCCAGGCGCACGGAGCCGCTCGCCACGAAGCGCGCCATCCGGACCGAATCCAGCAGGGTTTTCCGGTTCTCCATGACCGCCACGCTAGGCGCGGCCACCGCCCGCCGCGTGGGCCCGGCTCACCCTCTGCTGGTCCATTTCCACCATGTCCGCCACCGCCCCGGGTCGACTGCGGCCCTCCTCCCGGGGTGCGGCCCTCGGTCCGGGGTGGGGCCCTCCGACCGGGGTGGGGCCCCGCGCCGGCGGTGGTAGAAGGTATCCCCATGGAGACGATCCTCGCCCGGCTGGAGGAGCCGCCCGTCCTCGCCGCCGTCGGCCTCGGCGTGCACGGCCCGGCGGGCCGGGTGGACGACTTCCTGCTGCCCGACCTGTGGCAGCTGCACCTCTACCGCTACGAGGCCGACCTGGAAGTGGCCGGCGCCGATCACACGATCCGCCCCGGCCGGATCAGCCTCGTGCCGCCCGGTACGCCGGTGCGCTACCGGTACCGGGGGCGCTCCGAGCACATCTACGTGCACCTGCGCCTCGGGACGACCGGAGCGCCCCGCAGCATCCCGGTGCTCCAGGACACCGGCGCCGAACTGCCGCTGCTGGAGCAGCACTTCCGGCAGGCCCTGGCCGCCTGGCCGGACGCTCCGGCGCGGGCCACGGCCGAAGTGTGGGCCGCCCTCTGGCGAATCGCCCACCTCACTCCGCCGGGCGCGCGAAGCCCCCGGGGGCGTCATCCGGCGGTCACGGCCGCCGTCGCCCTGATCGAGGCCCGCCTGGCCGAGCCCCTGACGGTGCCGGACATCGCCAAGGCCTCGGGCGTCTCGCACAACCACCTCACCCGCTTGTTCCGGGCCACCGTCGGCGAGACGGTCGTCGGCTACCTCCGCGCTCGGCGGATGGAGCGGGCTCGCCACTTCCTCCAGGCCACCACCCTGTCGATCCCCGCCATCGCCGCCTCCGTCGGCATCCCTGACCTGCAGGCGTTCAACAAGGCCTGTCGTCGCGAACTCGGCGCCTCTCCCCGCAGCATCCGCAGCGCGGGGGCGAGCCCCTTCGCGTGACGTCGCTCCGTGCGACGGCGCTACCAGCTAAGGCGCTCCGTGCGACGGCGCTACCAGCAAGGCGATACCAGCGACGTAGCTCCAGCAGCGGCGCCACCACCGACGGCGCTCCTGGTACCTCCTGTTCGTCGAGGCCTGCGATGCCGACGAGCAACGCTACTTCCGCTCCTTCACCGCCACCGACCAGTCCCACCGGCTCCCGGACCTCCGGAGGGCCCCGGCCCCTGCGCCGGCAGCGAGTTCGGCGAGGCGGTCGAGCCGTCTCCGCTTCGGGCGGGAGCGGCTCCTCTGTCGTCTGGTCAGGTGGGACCTGCGGGCGGGGTAACTGGTCCCGATGATGCGAGGACTGGTGGAGCGCAGTTGGCGCCCTGATTCGACAAAATGAGTACTACTCATTTTGGATTTTGCTTCCCGGTCGGCTCAGGCCGTGAGGTCGCCTGCGGTCGGCTGTCGCGAGTGTGACCATTCTGACCTGCCGCTTCCTGCCTGCTCCGGTGGCGTATGCGGCGTCAGCGTTAGCGCGGCTGTCTGCCGTTCGCATTTCTGCGGCAGAAAATAGGGATGTCTAT
The DNA here is from genome assembly GCF_000719705.1 of Streptomyces sp. NRRL S-350. Taxonomy (GTDB): domain Bacteria; phylum Actinomycetota; class Actinomycetes; order Streptomycetales; family Streptomycetaceae; genus Kitasatospora. The sequence continues at coordinate 7,273 of NZ_JOHO01000014.1, forward strand.
CATCTTGACATCCCTGCCGTAGCACCTTGATAAATACAATTCATAAGCAGCAGGGATGAAGGAGGGACACCGCAGATGAGAGCCCTACGCATCGGCGCGGGGGCGGTCAAGGCGCTCGCGACGGCAACCGTCGTCTTAGCGGCCGCGCTGCCCGCTCAATCCGCCTACGCGGCCACGACGAACTTCTACGTCGACCCGGTCAACGGCAACGACGGCAACCCGGGGACCAGTGCCACCGCAGCCTTCAGGACCATCCAGGCCGCCCAGTCCGCGGTCCGAGCCGTCAACGCGGCCATGTCCGACGACATCGTCGTGAACCTGCGCGGAGGCACCTACCCCCTCACCGCGCCGATCACCTTCGGTACCGGCGACTCGGGAATGAACGGCCACACGGTCGTCTACCAAGCGTACCGCGGCGAGACGCCCGTGATCAGCGGCGGCAAGTCGATCACCGGTTGGACCGCGGCCGCCAACGGCGAGTACAAGGCGCCGGTGGGCACCCTCGACTTCCGGCAGCTGTACGTCAACGGCGGCCGCGCCACCCGGGCCCGCTACCCCGATGTCGGCTCGGACTTCCAGCTGCAGGGCAGCGACAAGACCAACAAGCTGCTGAAGGTGCTCAGTTCGCAGGTCTCGGACTGGGGCCACCTCAACCGGGTCGAGATGGCGCTGGAGACCCAGTGGGGCGAGAGCTACCTGCGGCTGAAGTCGATCAGCCCCGGCAACGGCACCGCCGACGTGTCGATCCAGGACCGCGAGGCGGGCATCCTGTTCCAGCGCCCCTTCCCCGTGCTCGCCAACGGCTCCCCCCTGCACTTCGAGAACGCCCACGAGTTCCTCGACGAACCCGGTGAGTTCTACGTCGACACGGCCGCGCAGACCGTCTACTACAAGCCCCGCCCCGGCGAGGACATGGCCACGGCCGACGTGCAGGCGCCGACGGTCCAGACGCTCTTCGACGTCAAGGGCGCCAACCTCGACAGCCCCGCCCACGACCTGCGGTTCTCCGGCATCACCTTCACCCGGACCACCTGGATGGAGGCGAGCAACAACGGCTACCTCAACGGCCAGGGCGGCAACTACAACCTCTCGGCCGACAGCTCCAACAACCAGTACGTCGGCCGCCCGCCGGCCGCGGTCCAGGCCGCGGACGCCGACCGCGTCTCCTTCACCGACAACGCCTTCACCCAACTGGGCTCCACCGCCCTCGACCTGCACCACGGCGTCCACGACAGCAGCGCGACCGGCAACTACGTCCACGACATCTCCGGCAACGGCATCACGGTCGGCAAGTTCTCCGACCCGACCGTGGAGTACCACACCGTCTACAACCCGCCCACCTCACCGGCCGGGGAGGACGCCAGGGAGGTCGTCAAGAACGTCACCGTCAAGGACAACCTGATCACCCGGATCGGTGAGGACTACCTGGGGACCACGGGCATCAACGCGGGCTTCGTCAACAGCACCACCATCGACCACAACGACATCTCCGACACTCCGTGGGCCGGCATCTCGCTCGGCTGGGGCTGGCAGTCGGCGGCCAACGCCGAAGGCAACAACAGCATCAGCTACAACCGGATCGGCAACGCGATGAACCGGCTCTGCGACTCCGCCGGCATCTACCACCTCTCCAACGACCCGGGCACGGTCGTCAACGGCAACTACATCCACGACCTGGTGCGAGGGCCGGCCGCCTGCGGCTCGCCGGTGCACGGCATCTACCTGGACGAGGGGTCGAACAACATGACCCTGTCGAACAACGTGCTGGCGCACACCGACGGATTCATCAACCAGAACCGCAACGGCTCCAACATCACCCTCACCAACAACACGACGTCCGGCGACTCGGTGATCAGGGCCTCCGGCCTCGAGCCCGCCTACCAGGGGCTGGCCGCGAAGGCCAACCTCGCGTACAACAAGCCGGCATCCTCCTCCTCGGTCTTCGGCACCGGATGGGAGGCCTCGAAGGCCGTCGACAACAACGGCGCGACCGGCTGGTCGCCGACCGGCAGCGACACCTCGGCCTGGTGGCAGGTCGACCTGGGCCAGGCCCACCAGCTGGGCCAGTTCTCGCTGACGACCCGCCAGGACCTGGACCAGTCGTCGACACGCGGCAACTTCGAGGTCCGGGCCTCCAACGACCCGAACTTCGGCAGCTACACCGTCCTGGGACGCCAGACGAGCACACTGCCGCTCGCCTCGACGCTCACGGGCAGGATCGACGTCCGCCAGGAGTTCCGCTACGTGCGCGTCGCCAAGACCGACGGCGCGTACTTCTTCATCACGGACTTCAGCGTGCAGCCGGCCGGCGGGGCGCTGGCCGGCTCGACCGGAGCCCCGAACACCAACGCGTCGACGTACTACACGATCAGGAACGTCAACAGCGGTCAGCTGATGGACGTCAGCGGAGGGTCCACCGCCGACGGCGGGAGCGTCATCCAGTGGCCGGCCACGGGCGGCGCCAACCAGCAGTGGAACATCGTTCCGGTCAGCGGGCAGCTCTACCGGATCGTCAACCGGAACAGCGGCAAGGTCCTCGACATCAACGCCTCCAGCCACTGGCGGGGAACCACGCTGCAGCAGTACTCCTACGGCGGCGGCAACAACCAGCTGTGGTACTTCGAACCGACCGGCGGTGGGTACGTCATCCGCAACTTCGAGAGCAGGCAGATCCTGGAGGTGGGCAACGCATCGACGGCGAACGGAGCCGCCGTCGAGCAGTGGATGCCCCTGAACCAGTCCAACCAGGCCTGGACGATCCAGTAGCCAGGCCCGTACCGGGGCAGTAGGCAGTAGGCAGTAGGCGGTGAGGCCGGGGGGCAGAGGCTTTCCGGCCTCACCGTTTCCGGCCTCGCCGCCTCGCCCGATCGCGGCAGTCCCGCAACGGGACTGCCGCGGAGAAATCAGGCGCCCTATCGGGCGCTCCGTCAGGTCCTCGCCCCGGCGTCGTCGGGACGGGCTGCGCGCATAATGGCCGGACAGGCGGCATGAATGCTCGGCAAGCCCCTGTGAGCCAGCCGGATCGCCGACTGCATGGCATGAATTTCGCTTCTGGATGAGTACTACTCATTACCGCTTGCGATACGATGAGCGGGGTTCCGCAGCGATCAGCCGCCCCAGTTGCGTCAGCCAGGAGGCAGGACAGATGAACGACACGCCCGCGGCCCAGGCGGCCTTGCCGACGCAGGCACCTTCCGTTGCGACGGCATCGGCGGCGGCATCGGCATCGGCGACGGCGACCGCAGCAGCGCCGGAAGCCGTACCGGAAGCGGCCGCAGTGGTGCACGGTGCGGACGCGCGGCGCGACTACCGGCCCGGGTACGAAATCGTCGCGGAGCGGATCCTGGAGTTCATCGCCGAGTCCCGCCTGGTGGCGGGTGACCGGCTGCCCACCGAGAACGATCTGGCCCAGAGGCTGGACACCAGCCGGGCGGTGGTGCGGGAGGCCGTGAAGATCCTCTCGGCCCTCGGCCGGGTCCGGGCGCACAAGGGGCGCGGACTGTTCGTCGCCGACGACGAGGGCATGCTCATCACCAGCCGCTGGGGCGGCTTCTTCCGCCCCGTCGACCTCGACCACGTGCTCATGCTGTTCGAGTTCCGCCGGGTGCAGGAGATGGCCGCGAGCAGGCTGGCCGCCACCCGTGCCACGCCCGCCGAACTGCGGACCATCGAGGTCGCCGTGCAGCAGTGCCGGCACGGGTTCGTCCACGGTCAGGTCGACGTGTTCAACCAGGCGGACGAGGACTTCCACGCGGCCGTGGCCACCGCCTCGCACAACACCTTCCTGGTCAGCGCCGTCCGGGACGCACGACGGCTGCAGCGGCAGTCCAGCGCGATCGGGATCCACGACACGCTCGGTGACGGCACCAGGTCCGCGGTCGAGGAACACGAGGCGATCTACCAGGCCATCCGCGACGGCCGGCCCGAAGAGGCGGCCGAGGCCACGGCCAGGCACCTCGACCGGACCCTCGACGATTACCGGCGGCAGATCCAGCGACGCCTGTTCGGATAGCGGCCAGGCTGCTTCACCGGGGCCATGACGCGGAGTCGGCACGGATTCCCGCACGCGCGGCGCCGTTCCGATCCGCGCCCCCGCGGCGGCACCTCCCCCCCGAGTGCCTGCCGATCCCAGGGCGCAAAGGATCCCAGGGCGCAAGGGATCGCCGGGCTCAGGGATCGCCGGGGGCGGGGGATCGCCGGGGTCAGGTGCCGAGGACGAGTGCGCACCAGGCGTCGGCGAGGACGCGGTGGCCGAACGGGGTCGGATGCACACCGTCGAAGGCCACCAGCTCGGGCCGACCGGCACTGCGGGCGGCCTGGTTGAGCAGTCCGTCGGCGGCGAGGAGCTGGGCATCGAACTCGGCCGCGAGCCGCCGGACGACGCCGATCCGCGGGTCGAGGTCCTCCCGCCAGGCCCACTGCTGGGCGGCCACGGGCACCAGGAACGGTTCGATCAGCACGAGCCGGGTTTCCCCCCGCGAGACGGCGGCGAGCAGCAGGCTTCGGTAGTCCTCCTCCCAGGCCCCTGGGGAGGCGGACTGCCCGGCATCGTCGCGACGCAGGGTGTCGTTCACCCCGACCATGATCGAGAGCAGGTCGGGGCCGTGGGCGAGGGTGTCCTCCTCCCACCGGGCCCGCAGATCGGCGACGCGGTCGCCGGCGACGCCGCGGTTCAGCACGGTCACCCCGGGGTGGGCGGCGAGCAGACGGCGAGCGGCGAGCGCGGCGTACCCGTCGCCCAGATCGGCGGGTACGTGGCGCCGGCGTCCGGCGTCCGTGATGCTGTCGCCCTGGAACAGGACGGTGGCGTCGAGCGGCAGAGTCAGAGGCACGAGTGGTTCCTTCGGCATGTCGGGAAAAGCGGTGCGCACCGGAGCGGGCCGGTGCGGCCCGCCGTCGGCATCCGCATCCTTCCCGCTCCGGCGAAAAGGAAGGGGGGTCTCCCGGCCGGCCGCCAGCGAGCCCGCGAGGGAGCCGGGTGCGGTTCCGCTCCTTCACGGCCGGACCGCCTGCGCCCTTGCCGTTCGGGACCGTTGCCGTGCGCATCCGGACCATCGACTCCTCCCGGCGGAGATGCGATCATCGATGGCTCAGAGGCTCGGCCTTCGCCGCGTTCTCCCGACAAGCACAAATGGTGATCATGGAAGAGTTCCGCCACGAACGCCTGAGCTGCCTCGCCGTGTGCGCCGGCGCGGGCGGCCTCGCACTCGGCCTCGAACAGGCCGGGTTCGATCCCGTGTTGCTCCTGGACAACCGCCCCGTGGCCTGCGAGACGCTTCGGCTGAACCGCCCGGACTGGAACGTCCTGGAGAGCGATCTGCTCGACTTCGTACCGGAGGAGCACCGCGAGTGCTACGACGTGGACCTCCTCGCGGCCGGTCTGCCCCGGGTGAAGGCGAGCGCCGCGGTGAGACGCGAGGACAGTGACGAGGAACTCCGATTGCTCGAAGCGACCGTCATGCTGGTGCACGGTGTGCAGCCACGTGCGCTGCTCATCGAGAACGTCTCCGAACTGGCTTCCAAACCCGCGTACGAACCCATCCGGGCGGTGGTCGAAGCCGAACTCGAACACCTCGGGTACGAGTACGCCTGGTTCGTCGTCAACGCGATGTGGCACGGTGTGCCCCAAGACCGCAAGCAGGGGATCCTGGTGGCGCTGAAGGGGGATTCCATGCGCGACTTCGTGCCCCCGCCGCGTGACACCGATCCGCCACCGACGGTCGGTGAGGCATTGGGCGCCTCGATGGCCGCCCGCGGGTGGCCGCATGCCGCCGCTTGGGCCGCCCAGGCCGATCAGGTCGCTCCCACCCTGGTCGGGGGCTCCTGGAACCGCGGTGGGCCGGATCTCGGTCCGACCGGGTCGAAGCGTTCCTGGGCCCGCATGAGGGTCAACGGCGGCACCGTCGCCACCGATGTGCCGGGGCCCGACGATCGTTGGGATCCGTCACCGGACGGAGCGGACCTGGTGAAGCTGACAGTCGAGCAGGCGGCACGCCTGCAGGGTTTCCCCGACGACTGGTCCTTCGCCGGCGGAAAGACGGTGCGGTACCGGCAGGTGGGCCACGCGTCGCCGCCGCCGGTGGCGCGGGCCTTCGGGCTGGCGATCCGGGCGGCGTTGGGTCGGCGCGGGCCCGCACCACGGGATCGGCAGTGACCCGGGCCGCGCGGACACCGTGACGTCGGGGCGGGACGACATCGTGTGCCGTTCCGCCCCGGGTCACCGCCCGGTGCTCAGCGGGCGAGCAGGTGCGAGAAGAAGCCGATCGACGGTTCCTCCGGAGTGCCGACCAGGAGGGCCCGGTCGAGCAGACCGTTGTTGTGCTCGCAACTGGTCTCCGGGAGCATCACGCACGCGTGGCACGCGGCCAGGTTGGTGCCGCCCGCGCCGGAGACCTCGCTCTCCACGCAGAGCGGATCGGCGGAGCACCACTCGGCCCGGTGGACGGCCGAGCGCACGGCCCGGTCGAGGCGGTCGATCTCGCCCTGGGCGACCAGGCCGCCGAGGCTTCCGGCGGAGTCGCTGGTGGCCGTGTAGATCAACACACCGGCCATCTCGTCGCCCGAGTAGATCCGTTCGCGCAGCGATGCGGCCGGGTACCCGGAGTCCAGGCTCCACTCGTTGATCATCACGTGCGCGAAGGTGTGCAACAGGGCCATGCGCGGGGTGGCGGGGGAAACCGGAACCCGTGTCGGGTCCGAGGCCCGTTCGGCGAGGACCCGCTGGTGGCGGTGCCGGATGCGCGCCACGCGGTCGGCGACGGCGGGCAGTTCGGCCCAGGCGTCGACCTTCTCCTCGTCGAACCGGAGGAACACCCCCTCACCGTGGACCTCCATGGCGGGCAGCCAGTCGGTGGGCTCGAGCGACAGCTGCGCCTCGTGCCCCTCGGAGGAGGTCTCGGGATCGATGACGCGGGTGAAGGCCTTGAGGGCGCGGACCTCCCGGAGCTTCTTCACCAGCATCGGGGTGACCAGGCCCAGACCGGTCAGCGACTTCCCGTCGCCGATCGGCGGCTCGCAGACGAACTGCTCGGTGTGGTGACCGGATTCCTCCGGATTGCCGGCGCACAGGCGCTGGTACTCCAGGTCGCGCAGGGCCCGGTAGCGCTTCTCCTGGTCCCGGTCCGGGGTGTCCTCCCCGGCGGGGTCCTCGGCCTCCATCGCGGCAACCAGGTCCAACGCCTCCTGGGCACTCACCGGGGAGGGGATCCCGTCGAAGACGTGCTTCAGGTGGATCTCCATCTCGCCGAGGTCGGTACAGCCGCGGAGCTTGTCCCAGTGCTTGTCCAGCGCGTTCACCCGGGTGTCGCTCCACGGCGGGATGGACAGAGCCGAGCGGAGCACAGGCTGCCAGACGGAGGAGGAACCGCGCTGGAGGGTACGGGGCGTCAGGGAGCAGGGGATCCTGGGCGCGTCCTTCAACCACGGCCGCTCGCCCCGGCAGCCGATGTGCAGGTCCTTGAGGGCGCCGGCCCGGAAGGAGCCCTCCATGGACACCTCGGGCACTCCGCAGGAACAGGAGAGCACCACCGAGCGGAGCGACGAGGTGCGACCCGACGACCGCAGGCTCATCCGGCCGTCGCAGGCGGCGGCCGCGCCCTCCCCGCGACGCCGCCGGTGCAGCCAGTCCCGGTACGGGAAGTCGGAGATGTGTCCGTCCTCGCAGGCGACCACGAAGCGGGAGGGCACCAGGGGCTCGGCGCACTCGCCGCACTCGTTGCGTCCCGGCGGAGGGTTGAACTTCGCCACGTGGTCCAACGCGTGGCACTCGGGGCAGTGGTGCCAGAGCGGGAAGCGGCGCACCCGGATGCCGTCCCGGCTGTCGTCACCGGATGCGGGCGGGAGACGGAAGTGCCGCACGCCCAGTACCCGCGCGAGGCGGGGCTCGCGGATGACCGGGGCCTCGTCACGGGGCCACTGCTCGGCCGCGGCGTCGATGCCCGACACGATGAAGGACTCCTGGTCCACGGCGACCAGGGACCCGACGCCGTACGTGGTGATGGCCTGGGCCCGACGGACCGCACCACGGCGGGGCAGATTGCGGGCCGGCGCGGCGGAACCGGCGGCACCGCGCCGGCGACGGGACGGGGGCGGGGTCATCGGGATGCCTCCATGAACAGGGCGGACTCGGCGTCGACGTCGCGGAGGGACCACAGGGTCTCCCACGCCTCGACGTCCTCCAGGGCGTCGTTGTAGGGCTTGAGCAGCGAGGGGACGGAGCGCCCCCGCTTCGGTTCGTAGTACAGACCGCCGTGCGCTTCGGCCTCGTCGTACCACCAGTCGACGAACTCGTCGAAGGCCGCCGCGACGTGGGCGACCTCCTTGGCGGCGGTCCCCTCCGGGGAGACACGACCGACCCGATCGAGGATCAGCGGGCGGATTCGGTCCCGCAGTTCGTCCCGGTAGAGGTGGATCCTCCCGGCGTCCTCGTCCTTGCGGGCGGCGGGGATCAGGGTCCGGGCGAGGGCGACGATCACGGCGTGGAGACCGCGGTCACGGGCGCGCGCCGAGAACGGTGTCACCGAGGTGGACTCGACCTCGCGGTAGAGCGCGGAGTGGAAGTGCTGGAAGTTCTCGTAGTGCGAACGGTCCCGGGAGCGGCCCGCGTTGAGCATCACCGCGACCAGACCTGGATGGGCGCGGCCCACCCGGCTGGTGGCCTGGATGTACTCGGCGGTGGTCTGCGGTTGGCCCATCACGGCCATCAGGCCGAGCCGGTCCACGTCCACACCGACGGCGATCATGTTCGTGGCCAGGAGCACGTCCACCACGTCCGCGGTGTCACCGTCCCCCAGCCGACGCTCGATCTGCTTCAGACGGGTCGGGATGTCGCTGGCATCGACCCGACTGGTCAGCTCGGAGTGGTTGCCGACGGACCGCGGCTCGCAGGTGTCGCGTTCGGCGAGATGCTCCAGGTAGGCCACGACGTCGTCGTGGACCTGCAGTTCGGCGGCGGACAACAGACGCAGGCTGTTGAAGTAGCCGACCAGCGTCCAGTACGCGTCGCGCACGTCCGGGCCGGCGTCGGTACGCATCGCCTGGTGCAGCAACGTGGCGTAGGTGCGGATCAGCAGGGTGGACTGGCTGGTGCCCGGGGCGAGCAGGCCGACGTAGCGTCGGGATGCCTTCTCGCCCGCGGGCGTCTCCACGGCGAACCAGGAATCGCGGGCGTCCAGGCCTGCGGGCGGGAACTGCCGCACCTCGCGGGAGAACAGGGCCCTGCCCTGTTCGGCGGCCCGGCGGATGGTCGCGGTGGAGGCGATCACCTTGGGGTGGTCGGCGAGCACGTCGACGGCCGTCTCGTACAGGCCGGTCAGGGTGCCCAACGGTCCCGAGATCAGGTGCAGTTCGTCCTGCACGATCAGCTCAGGCGGAGGGGTGGAGTCCTGGCGGTCCCGGTTGAAGAGGGCGGCGGTCCTCTCACGCCACGGCATCGAGGCGAACTTGTCGACGGTGGCGATCACCAGGGTGGGCCGGGCCGCGTACACGGCTTGGTCGACCAAGTGCACCGGCAGCCCGTCGGAGAACGGACAGTCCCTGCCGGGGCAGCGCACATCCATCCGATCGGCTTCCTCGTCCACCCGGTAGTGGTGGGCGTCGAGGGCGGTCCCGCACCACGGGCAGGCGTGCAACTGGACGGGATTCTCCTTCTGGAGCACCCGGCCGGTGCGGGCGGCGAGGAGCTGCCGGGAGGCCACGTCCAGGGTGTTCGGCGTGGCGGAACGTCCCACCCACATGCCGATGGAGATCTCCTCGTGTCCCAGTTCCTCGGGGTTCTCCAGACGCAGCCGCTCCATGGCGCAGATCAGGATCGCGGCACGCTCGAACTGCTGGAGGGTCAGGAGTCGCAGCGTGTAGCGCATCAGGACGGTGACGCCGCCGCCCGCTGCCCCGAGCCGCATCCGGCGCAGGAAAGTGGTGAGCGCGATGAGGCCCAGGTACGCCTCGGTCTTGCCGCCACCCGTAGGGAACCACAGCAGGTCGGACACGCCGCGGTCGGCGTGCCCGGGGTCGTCCACCCCGGCCAGGCACAGCAGCACGAAGGCGATCTGGAAGGGACGCCAGCGCGCGGACGTCGGGTCCGGGTCGCCGATCCGGCCGCCCTTGACCCAGGCGCTCCGCGCCCGCTGGGTGGCCATCGCTCGGTTTGCGAGGCGGAAGGCGCGCATCAGGTCGGGCTTGTCGCGCAAGAGCGCGATGCCCTCCCTGATCCGCTGCAGGGCTTCGCCGCACGCGCGGACCTGGTCCGCCGCGGCCGATTCGTACGAGGTGCCGATGAGCGCGGCGGCCTCGTCCCGCTTCCGTTCGATCCACCGCTCGTAGCCGGTGGCCAGCCCCTCCAGGGCGGCGACCACCTCCGCGTCGTCCGCCTCGGCGAGACCGAGCATGGTGAGGGCGCTCGCGTCGATCGCCGGGTTCGAGTCGGTGAGCAGCACCTCGTGGGTGGGCACGAACTCGGTGCGCACCTCGCCCACGCCCGCGCGCACCACGTCGGTGAGGCCGATCGGGGGCGGTGCCCAGTCCCACACGGCGGCGCAGCCGTGGCCGGTGGCGAAAGTGGGGGCGTGCCGGTGCAGCAGCCGGCTGCTCTCCGACTCGGCGTCCACGGCGGACAGGGCCGTCGGACGCTCCACGAAGGCGCTCGACCCGTTGGCGGCACGGACCGTCAGCCCGGCCTGGAAGAGCGCGAAGGCGTCCTGGAGCTCTCGCTCGCCCACCTTCTGGATGTTCACCAGGGTGACCGTGACGGTGACCGTGCCCGTCTCCGCTGCCGGGCGGCGTACGTGAACCTCCAACCGGGCCGTGCGGTCGATCAGGTCGCGCGAGGCGCCGCGACCCGGGCAGCCGACGTCGATCGTGGTGTCCGGGAGGTCGAGTTCCACCCGGCGCCAGCGTTCCCGCTGGTCGGAGGTGGTGCGGGCCTCGCTGCGGCGGGCCGAGACCCTGCGCCCTTCTGCGTCCTCCGGCTCGTACACGGCGGCGCGGGCCGAGACCACGATCTCCCGGCACGCGGCGAGGTCGACCGCGAAGGTCAGCCCGACAGCGGACGGACGTCGGTCGCCGGAGTGGGGGCGGTCCGCGGTCGGGGCTGACTCGTCGAGGCCGTCCGCCCTGGTCAAGGGTTCCTCGTCGAAGCCGTCCTGCTCTGCGACGTCCTCCCGGCATCGGAGGCCGGCCTCGGCGTCCGCCGGACGGGGGTAGAGCACGCCGACGGAGTAGCGGTTGATCGGAGCGTCCTGGTCCAGGACCTCGGCGCGGTCCTCGGCGGAGGCGTCGAGGTCCGGGCCCAGCAGCTCCCGGCGGAGCCGGGCCACCAGGTCCTCGCGGACCTCGTAGTGCCGGGCGTGCCGTCCTGCGTGGATGGTCATTCCTGCTCCTCCTCGGTACCGGCTGCGCGCCGGAACCGTCCGATTCCGCTGATGCGCGGGGCGATCCACACCCCTTGGTCGCCCAGGCCCGCGTTGGCCCCGGCCGCCGGGCTGCCCGCGACCGACTCCAGGCAGTCGATCCGTAGGCCGGCGATCTCCTCGGGCCAGTGGACCTCCCAGGTCGCGCCGACCTTCAGGACGCCGTGCAACTGGCTCCTGAAGGCTTCGGAGGCGTCGCCGATCTCCCGCCCTTCGTGGAGCAGGGCGTACCGGGGGCTCTGCTCGGGGCCCATCGGGAGGGAGTCCCGGAGGCGGAACGTCACTGTGTCCCCCGGCCGCACCCGTTCCAGCAGGTACGCCTGGGCGCCGGGTGCGTCGACCGGGGCGACGGCCGGTTCCAGGGTGTCCACGTCACCGGCCCGTACCTCGATGCCGTCGCGCCGCCACCTGTGGCGCGGGTTGGGGACTCCCCGGTACCACCGGCCGGTCGGCTTGTGCCTGAGTACCGTCACCGTGTCGGGGCCCGGGATCCGGTACAGGTCCTCCCGTGCCCGGGTCATGGCCACGTAGAGGGCGCGGGTCTCGGCGGGCACGTCGAGGTGGTCGGTGTGACGACGCAATTCGGCCAGGGACTGCGGATTGAGCAGTATCACCCGGTCGAACTCCAGGCCCTTGGAGCGGTGCACCGTGGACACGACGAGCCGGGCCGGTTCCGGATCGGCCAGTTCGTCGGGGAAGCGGCGCTCCGCCACCAGCCGCCGCAGCCGTGCGACGTCGAGCGTGCCCCGGCCGGTGCCGCGTGCCGCCACCCGCAGGGACCGCCAGACCCGGTCGAGGTCGGTGGCGGGGGGAAGCGGGATCGTGGCGAGCAGTTCGCGCAGCCGCTCCTCGGTGAGCGTGGCGGCTCGGGTCCGGCGCAGCACTTCGGCGACCCAGTACGGCACCGGCCGGTCCCGAAGCGAGCGTCGCAGGGCGTGCGGGACGCCCTGGGTGTGCAGAAGCTCCGAGACGACCAGGGCCTGCCGGTTGTCGCGGGTGAGGATCGCGCAGGTGCCGGGGAAGGAGCGCAGTGAGTCCACCGTGAACGCGTCGGTGAGCGACCCGAGGTCGGGGAGATCGAGCAGCAGCTCGCGCAGGTCCCCGTAGAGCCGTCCGGCGGCCGCGTCCGCGCCTTCGGGGGCACTGCCGATGCCTTGCACGGCGGGTCCGAGCGGGAGGGCGGTGCGCGCCTCGGGGGTGACGGCGCGGAAGTTCCGGGTCAGTCGCAGTTCCACCAGGTCGTCGGCGTAGGAGATCCGTACCCAGCGGAGGAAGAGGTCGGCGCGATCGGCGTACTCCTCGGGGTCCTCGATCTGGAAGTCGTAGACGGCTTGGGCGGGGTCACCGACCAGAGTGAACCCGCAGGAGTCCTGGAGCCGGTCCAGCAGTGACTCCACCATCTCCCGGCGCGCCCCCACCAGGTCCTGCACCTCGTCGACGATCACGTGCGTGGGCGGGCCGGACTCCAGGGACTCCAGCGCGCCCTTCTCGATCGCCCGGGTGGCCGCCCGGATGCGCTCGTCAAAGGAGAACGCCGACCACTCGCCGTCCGGGTACGCCTGGAGCAGGAGGGAGTACGCCCAGGAGTCGAAGGTCTGCACCCGCACGCGCCGCGCGTGCTCGCCGTGCCGGACGATCCGGTCTCGCAGCTCGCGGACCGCGGCCCGGGAGAAGCTGAGGACCAGCAGCTCGGAGGCTTCCAGGGCCTCGTCCGGGTCGAGGTTGCCGACGAGTGCGTCCATGCGGCGCACCAGGGTGTGCGTCTTTCCGGTCCCGGCCCCGGCGGTGACCAACAGCCGGGTGTCCCAGGGCTGGTCCACGACGGCCTGTTGTTCGGCCGTGAGGACGGGTCCGTCCTCGGGGCAGACGGTCACGAGGTGCTCCACAGGTGCTCGAACCGGGTGAAGGCGAGGGCCGTGTCGAAGTTCCGGATGTTGTCCCGGACGTTGAGGATGAGGCAGGTGTCCTTGCCTCCGTTGCGGGGGCCGCGCAGGCCGCGCCCGATCATCTGCTGGTACACGTTCGGGCTGTAGACGGGGCGGGCGACCACCACCGCCCGGGTGGCCGGGGCGTCGAAGCCCTGGGTGAGCACACCGTAGTTGGTGATCACCCGTACGCGGCCGTCGCGGAAATCCCGGATCCGGGCCCGGCGGTCGCTGTCGGAAGTGGTGGCGTCCACCGACGACGCGGAGATCCGGCGGTCCATCAGCATGGCCGCCAGGAATTTGGCGTGTTCCACGGAGGTGGCGAACACCAACACCGGCCAGTCGTCGGGCATGGCCGCGATCTCCTCGACGATGCGGCGGCTGCGGTCGTGGTCCTCGGCGAGCCGTTGCTCGGCCGCTTTGGACAGCAGGCTGAACTGTTCGGTGCTCTCCCGCTCCTGGCGGGAGAGCTCGATGGTGCCGCCGGTCAGCTCCCTGTGCTCGACCCGCGCCAGCACACCCAGGTCCTGGAGGTGTCCGTAGGCGTCGTCGGAGGGGAAGACGCCCTCGTCCAGCCGGCGGGCACCGAACCTGTTGACCAGCCGACGGGTCTCCTCCTCGTTGTGACCGCGGAACGGGGTGGCGGTGAGGCCGAGCAGGTGACGGTCGGTGCGGTGCTGGCTCAGCCCGAGCAGACCCAGGATCTCGGTGTAGCTCGGACCGGTCGCCACGTGTGCCTCGTCCACCACCACCAGCGCGGCTTCCCGCAGCCAGGCGTACCGGTCGGTGTCCAGGCACACCCGCAGCTTGGCGTCGGTGGCCACGACGAGCTGCGGTCCGTCGGTGACCGGGGCCGCCTCGTTCGAGGTCCAGAGCCGGTTGATCGTCAGCCGCTCCTGCGCGCCCGCCTTGCTCCAGACGAACTGCCAGCTCTGCACGGCCTGTTCGCACAGCTCCTCGGTCTGGGCGATCCACAGGATCGGCCCCGTGAGCGAACCGGTCTGCTTGACCCAGCGGATGACGGCTTCGGCGGTGACCCGCGTCTTGCCGGCGCCGGTGGGCAGGGACAACATGGCCCGCTGCGGGGCGATCCGGTCCAGCATCTCGAAGATGTTGAGCGCGAGCCGCTCCTGGTAGTCGTGCAACCGTGGAAAGTCCCGGGGGCCTTCCACCGTCAGGCTCTGTTCGAGGGCCGGGGCCCGGTAGCCGGCGAAGGGCGCCGGGAGTCCGAGGTCGGAGACGAAGGAGACCGCCGCCGAACCGCCGGTGTAGGACGACGGGGCGTTCGGGAAGCGCTCGAGGATGTCGCGAACGTGCGTCTTGAGCACGGTGTCGCCGTGGGCGTTGAAGGCCATCTGGGCGATCCGACGCCCCGTGGGCTCCTGCCCGTCCAGCTCCTGACGTTCGGCTTCCATCAACCCTGCCGGGAGCCGGTCGCGCAGTGCCTCCGCACCGATCAGCAGTTCCAGCTTGGCCGTCACGTCCGTGGCGTCGCGGATCGCCTTGAACGCGGACCGGACCTTCTCGTCCTGCTCCTGGCGGTCCTGGGCGTCCAGGACCGCGCGGCAGCCGGCTTCTCCTATCCGCAGACCCAGTTCACGGTCCACGGCCCGGAGCGTGCCGAGTCGGTCCAGCGAGTCCACGACCTTGATCACGTTGCCCTGGCGGGCGCTCTCCAGGGACTTCGGCTTCGGGCCGTGGGGAGTGCGGACGACCTCCTCCAGAGTGGAGCACCGCAGCAGGGAGTACGTGCCGACGGAACTGCCCATCCTCTGCCGCAGCGTCGGGAATTCCTCGACCAGCGGAACCGGCTCCACGTTCGACTCGTGCCGGGTCTCCCGGGTGATGACGTCGTCGTGGCGCAGCATGCCCCACCGCTCGACCATGAGATCCGCGGACTCCCGGTCCGGCATCAACAGCGCGGGTACCCGTTCGGCCTGCAGCGAGCGGTACTCCTGCGGGTCCGAGGCGACGGCGATCTCGCCGTCCTCCCTTGTGTCCCAGGCCGTACCGACCCGGCAGCGGGTCAGCGAGCCCTCGGGGAAGTCGATCTCCAGGCGGGTCAGCAGCGCGTAGGTGGAGCCGACGAACGCGTCGTCCTCGCTCTCCTGCAACTTCTCCAGGAGCTGTTCCCACTGCTTCGGGCGGACCTTCTCGACGCTGTCCGCAAGCCCCAGCTTGCGGGCCTTCTCGGCACTGATCGAGGCCACCGGAAGCACGTCACGGTACGCGTCGAGCTGCGGCCCGACGGCCTCCTTGAGGGACTTGAGCCCCTGCGACGTCCCGACCCGCCCGTGCCGGGTGAGCATCCAGCGGATGGGGGAGAGCACCGACCGGCGGCTGTTGGCCTGAGCCCCGATCTGAAGCGTCCAGTTCGCGATCAGCGCTTCCTCGGGCAGTGCCCGGAGGAAGGCCGCGCGGGCCTCCTCGGAGAGCCGGGGCAGCAGGTGCAGCGGACCACCGACGGGAGAGCCCTCGACCCTCGTCCGGGCGAGGGCAGGCCGGCCGGCCCGGTCGTCGAGCGTGCGACAGTACGCCGCGTGCACCGCTTCGCGGTACTCGCCGAACCATGGCTCGGTTTCCGGCTTGTGACGGGGAGTCGGCCGCTCCGGCAGGCCCAACTCGCGGAAGAAGGCCGCGTCGTCGGAGTGGAAACGCATGTCCACCGCGATCTCCGGGTCGCTCTCGGCGGTGACGACGACACCGGGCACCATGCAGTCGCGCATGACGTGGAAGCGGCTGTCCGCCGTCCGTACCATCAGTGTGTCCAGCGGCGCGTCCACTCGCTTGGTCACCTCGTGGCCCACCACGGAGGCCCCCGCCCGGTGGAACAACTCCCAGAACCGGGTCCACTCCTGCGGGCCGTACGATCCGAACCCCTGGTCGAGGACGCTCACGAAGCGCCCTCGGACGTCGGCTTCCTGGATGCCGAGGGCGGTGAGGGCGGAGGAGAGCGAGGGGTCGTCGGACAGCGCTCGGTCGACGTAGACGAGGGACTCCCGCAGGCCGTCCTCTTCGGTGCGCCGGTACACCACACTGCCCAGTGGGGCGACCAGCCCGTGCTCCTCGGTGAGCACGATCCGGGCCTTGCGGGCCTCGGTGGCGCAGGAGGCGTCGGCACCGATCATGTCGGCGACGATCCGGACGGCGGCCGCCGAAGCCTCCGCCGTGCCGTCGGAGACGAGGGCCTCCAGCCATTCGACGACCGAGGCCCGCTGCCGGCCGGCAGCGCCGAGGATGTGCTGGACCTTGCCGGAACGCAGGTCGGTGGCCTCGACCGAGGGGTGCGCCCAGTTGCGGGGACGGCCGGGGTAGGAGTGCCAGGCCCGCAGCCAGCGGTTGATCCCGGCGCCGTCCTTCCCGAGGTCCGGGTGGATGTTCAGGTCGGCTGGCGCGCGCAGGACGCCGTCCTGGTCCGGCAGTGACGGACGCACCGTCGAGGCGGCCCAGATCTGCTCGGTGAGCAGGCGGTCGGCCCAACTGATCGTCTCCACGCCCTTGGAGCGACCGGGCAGCAGCGGAAGGTACGCGCCGGGGTCCTCCGCCGGCGCGAGCTCGGGCAGCGAATCGACCACCAGCCGGGCCGCGACCTGGATCATCTCGACGTTGAACGGCGAGGAGTCCAGGAGGTTCTGACGGTCCTCGTTGGTCTTCCAGGCCCCGTTCAGGATGCCGCTGAGGGTCATCTCGTACTTGGTCGGGAAGAAGGACCAGAACCGGCCCCGCCCCCGGGCGTCGGCGGCGCTGAGCAGACCGGTCCGTTCGTCCGGGCGGTAGGCGGGCACCGCCCAGGCCACGTCGATGGACAACCGGTCGTGCAGTTCGCCGGCGTCGCGCCGCGCGACGTCGGTCGGCTCGTGGGTGCAGGTGAAGACCCGCCAGTCGGAGGTGGCCGGCGGCTTGCCGACCCGCTCCTCCTGGATGGTGTGCAGGCTTCCGGCCCGCTCGGAGCGGAGGGCCCTGCGCGCGATCGGACGGGACCGGCGGTCCTCGAGGATCACCGGTCCCACGTGCGGGGAGAACAGGTGGAAGCCCGAGGGGAACTCCTCGCGGGTGTCGTGACCGGCCACGCCCTGGTGTCCGTGCATGTCCTTGCCCAGCCGCTCGGCGGCGCCGGGCAGCAGCCGGAGGCGGACCACGGTGGTGGACCACTCCAGCAGTTCGTCCAGCACCTGGTCCCGGAGGCGCTCGGCCGCCATGTCGAGTTCCCGGGCCATGCGCAGCACAGGTGCCTCGAAGTCCTCACCGAGCCGTTCACGTACGCCGGGCACGTTCCGGATCAGCTCGTACGACCAGGCCCGGTCGAAGCCGAAGCTGCCGTGGCGGCTGAAGAACTCGGGTGCGTCGGTCACCACCAGGACCGACTTCACCCCCACGCCGAAGCGGCCGATCTGGCCGCCTCGCTTGTGGGACATGCTCATGCGCAGGATGGTCTCTGCGCCCTCCGGCGTCACCGGGTCGCCCTGGTTGGCGCAATACAGGTGGGTGCCCGTGAGGACGACGTGGATCCGGCCGCCCGGTTCGTCGCGCAGTTCGTCGGCCGCGTTCTGGACGAGCTCGAAGAGCTGGCGGTCGCCGTACCCGCCCTGGGTGATGCGGCGTTCGCCGTTGGCGTGTTCGGGGATCAGGCCCGGGTCGACACCGTAGGTCTCCAGGACCCGGCGGGACTGCTCGACGACGGTGCGGATCACAGGCAACTGCGGATCGGCCACGGATGGTTCCACTTCGGATGCGGGAGCGTGCGGGTGGGCGGCGGTACGGGGCGGAGGTGCCGTCAGCGGGCCTGCCGCACAGTCAATGTGACGGTGCAGTGGGTAGCCGCAGTGACGCGGCGACAGCGGCCGGGGTTGCGGCGCGGGCGGCGGGCCTGGGCGTCCGCGTTGCGAATGGCGTTCCGGTAGGAGGTGACCATGCCGTGGTCGATGTCGCCCACCAGGTGGAGATAGGTCTCCAGGGCCTGCGGATCGTCGACGAGCCGGTCGTACGCGGTGACGATGGAACGCATGCGGTGGAGCGGGGAATTCTGCGGGGACACCGAGGTACCTGCGCTTTCGCTTTCGTGGAGACGTGCACGAGAGAATGGTGCGAGGTGGTGCAGTGATGCAGAGGGGAGTGGGCCGCGTGAGAACACACGGAATCCACGAGGACTCCGGAGGCGGCCGAAAAGAATTCCCCCCCGGGAAAAATCAGATGTATCGGCCCCTGTTTCGGGGCCACTTCACGCGGCGTCCGCCGGGGAAGTGGAAAGAACCTTCCCATGGATTCCCTCGGCGTGCAAGCTGCGATCCGGCCCGGCCTCGGGCGGACTTTCCGTGGGAATTCGGGCAATTGGGAAGGGATTTCGGATTTCTGTTCCAGATGCGCGTTCGACTCCGGCCGCGTCGGGCGCGACCCTGTCAAAGGTCGGTTGACAAGGGCCTGTCGCTGTCAACAGCGATGCGGTAGCGTGGCTTCCACCTCGTGAAACAAGCCATCCGGAAGCAGGTGGGACGTGAAGGCGGCTGAGGACTTCGGCCCCTGGCTGGCGCGCCAGCTCAAGAACGCCGGGAAGAGCCAGACCGATCTGGCGGAGGACCTGGGCGTGACCCGAGCCGCCGTCTCGGCCTGGATCGTCGGCCGCTCCGTACCCCGGGACGACACCATCCGGCTGATCGCGGAGGTGCTCAACACCGACCTGGAAACCATCCACACCCGCAGCTCCGACGCCCAACTGGGACTGCCCATCACCTGGTACCACCGGCCGGCCCACGCCGACGGCGGTCGCGAGTACGGCAATGCCGCCGCGTTCGCCTTCGAGGCCGATGTCTCGGTACTCGCGCGCGAGGCCACCCAGAACAGCCTCGACGCGCGCCTCGATCCGGTCGAGCCCGTCCGGGTACGCTACACCCTGCACGAACTCACCGGGGAGGCTCTGGCCCGATTCCGGGAGGCCATCGACTGGGAGCGTCTGCGTCCCCACTACGAGGCACTCACCGCCGACGGCGGGAAACAGGGCAAGGTCTCGCGCACGATCGCGGCCGGACTGCGCGACATGTACCAGCACGACCGCCTGGTGCTGCTCCGTGTCGACGACTACAACGCCACCGGGCTGACCGGCGGTGACTACGAGGACGGGCTCTTCGCCGCCGTCGTCCGTCGACAACTCGACAGCCACAAGCGGGACCTCGGGGCGGGCGGTTCCTACGGCCTGGGCAAGGCCACCCTGTGGGCCACCAGCCGGCTCGGCCTGGTGCTGATCAACTCCACCCTCTCCGAACCCCACGAGGGGCGCACCGAACGGCGCCTCATCGGCCGGCTCGACCTGCCGTGGCGTGAGGTGGACGGTCGCGCGTGTGCCGGCCCGGCCTGGTTCGGGCGCCCCGACCCGACCACCGAGTCCGCGGACGTGGTCCGTTCCTGGTGGGCCGACGAGGAGACCGTCGAGAAGCTCCACCTCACCCGCGAGAGCGCGGCTCCCGGCACGTCCTTCCTGATCGTGGGCGCCCACGACGTGGCCAGCCTGCTGTCCGTCAACGGTGCCGTGGACGACGAGGAAACCGCCGAGGACGACGACTCCGTGCACCGCATGCACGCACGCCTCGTCGACGCGCTCGGCCGCAACTTCTGGGCGGCGATGACCGGCGGCGGCGACCACAAGCCGCACCTCGAGGCGTCCGTCCGCACCTGTCGCAACGGGGAGGTGCTCATCCCCGAGGAGCACGTGGACCCGGCCGTCGCCCAGCCGTCCCGCACCCGCGCCCTGCGCGCCTTCCTGGAGGGGACCACCGTCGACCGGCTGACGGGCCCCGGCCAGGTCGCCCGAGCCGTCGTACCGCTCAACGTGCCGCTCCACGGCGGTCAGGTACGCGGTGGCGTGCCGCACGAGGCAGTGCTCCTGGTGACCAATGCCGAGGACGCCGACGGCCGTCCGAACCGGCTGGTCTCCATGCGGGGCAACCGCATGACCGTCAAGGACAGCCCCGCCACCAACATCCCGATCGGCACCAACCCCTTCCAGGCGGTCCTGCTCGCCGGTCGGGCGGCAGGCCCGGACGCCCCCGGCGCCGAGGCCGCCGAAGAGTTCCTCCGCGCGTCGGAGCCGCCCGAGCACAACAAGTGGGGGCAGACGGAGGAACTGCGCCTCGCCTACTCGCCGTCCGCGCACCGGCGCATCGCCGCCCTGACCACCGCGGCGAACGCCGCGGTTCGCGACCTCGTGGCGGTGCCCCGGGCCAGGCGCCGCAACGGGGGCGAAGCCAAGATCGCAGGGCGGCTCAAGCTGGGCGGCAGCGCGAGGAAGCCGCGCCAGGCCACGGCTGCGGTCCTGCCCGAACTGGACAACGTGGACGCGCTGATCGACGAAACCGGCGCCTGGTCGGTCACCGTCGACCTGCGAGTGTCGTCGGGCGTCGACACGGACCGGCCGGTGACGCCGGTCGCCAAGTTCGACGTGCGTTCCGGGCCGCGCCCGGCCGCGCCCTGGAAGGAACTCGTCGCCGTCAGTGGCTGTGAGGTCGTCGACGGTGCCCTGCAGCTGTCGGCGGGAAGCCGCAAGGCCGTCTTCCGGGGGATCACCGACGTGTCCCGGCATCCGGTCCGGGCCCAACTCACCGGACTCGTCGTCGAACTCCGCAGCGGAAAGGGGGAGCAGGCGTGAAGGTCTACCCCTACCGGCGGCTCACCGGAAACGTCTCCTGGCGCGTCGACAGTGCCCAACTCAAGGCCGAGGGCGAGCCCTGGGAGGACGTGGAGAGCAAGTATCTCTCCGTCGTCGAACGCGTCGTCGCGCTCGGGCCCGACGAGGACCGCCCCGACTGGACCGAGGCCCGGCTCCGACTCTCCGCCGGCCTCCCTGCCAAGGCACTGGATCCCGCGGGGCCATGGCAGAACACCAAGGTCGTGGCCGTCCTGACGGAACGGGCCACCAACACCCGTACGACCGTGGAGTTCTCGTCGGTTTCCGCGGACGGCCGCGAGCGGACGGCCGAGCTGTACCTGAACCGTTGCGACCTTCTCGACCGCGCCACCCTCGCCGTGCACGTGGTGGCCACCGTCGACGGCGTCCCCGGGCGTGTCATCGCGACCTCCGACACGGAGTGGTTCGTCGACGTCACCGCGGTCGTGCCCTCACTCGCGCGCGAACTCGAGGTCAGGATGGTGAACTTCGGTTCCGGAGCCGGCCGGCTCCAGCGCTTCAGGGACTCCCCCTGGCTGGTCGACACCACCGGTCGGATCCCCGTCGTGCGCGTCAACACCGACTTCGAGGGGCTCGGCGACCTGATCGGCGCAGACGGCGGCACCGGCCCGGAGGCGACCGTCCGGGAGGTCCTCCTCGCCCAGATGTGCTCCGAGGTGTGGACGGCCGTCTTCCACTCCGCCGTCGGCGACCTCGAGGTCGAGGAGGACGGCACACCGGTGTTCCCCCATGGCTGGCAAGGCGACGTGCTCCGGGAAATGCTCCCCGACATGTACCCCGGGCACGAGCCGGAGCACGCGCTGAGAGAAGTGCACGCGGCTCGCACCGGCGCCTCCGCCACCGGATGGGGGGAACTCCAATCCCGGATCCACTTCGCCGCCTCGCGGCGCGCCGGCGTCCCCCGGACGCTCTCCACCACCATCCGAGACCTGGAACGCCTCACGCAGGGGGACGACGCATGACCGACCGGCCCAGCCACCTCCCGGAGCGCCTGGCCGTGCTGCCGAACGCCGAGGCGGCGGAATTCCTCACCGACGGGCTGCTCACCGGTCGCGAGGAGGTGCCGAGCATCAAGCTCAACCAGGTCACCGAACCGCTCGCGCACACCGACCGGCGCGGCGAGCTTCGACCTGTCCGCGACCTGGCCGAGGACGCCATGGCCTACTGCCGGAGCAACGGGTTCAAGGCCACCCAGGCCGACGCCTGGCTCGCCCCGCGGCTCCACGCGGCGCTCCGACTCACCCGCCGAGAGGCGGCCGACCCCGGGTTCTGGAACTACCTCGCCCTCGGCGTCGCCCCGGACTACGTGGTCTGGCGACACCTGCCGGAACCCAAGGACGACAAGGTCGCCAAGGTGGCGGCCGTCCGCTTCCGCGGGCCGTACCACAAGCAGGCCTTCGCCCGCCTGTGGTGGGCGGCGGAACTCTTCCGTGACGGTGCGGACTACGGACCCGTGGTGACGGCCTGCGGCAACCAGGACATCCTCAACACGGCACTCCGGATGTCCGTGATCAACCACCGGCCCACGGCGCAGGCGATCGTCCGGCTGGTCGTGAAGGGGACGATCACCGGCGGCCGTGAGGCCAACGCCCTGGCCGGAGCCGTCAACGCCTCCGCCGCGACGCTGATGTACGACGTGATCGCTCCCGACCACTCCGAGCGGGACTCCCGTCCACTGCTCGACTGGATCGACGAGGCCGAGACGGCCCGCCAGGTGTCACGCAACGCGCTTCCGACAGGCCCCGCCGAGGAACCCGCGCCGGAGCTGTCCGTGAGCATGCTGGCGGACTACTTCGCCGACCTCTTCGCCGACGCGCCGGTCCGGGGGCGGGACGAGCCGGAAGCGGCCGAGGAAGAAGCCTGATCCTCGGGCTTCGGGCAGTCGGGGCCGCAGCCGCCGGAAGCCTCGCAACCTTCCAGGCGCAGGTCCGTGTACCTCGTGTCGGTCCTGTCGAGCCGGGGCCAGCTCTCCCGCAGCCGTTCCTCGGGCGGGAGCGGCAGCGACAGGGCCGCCGCCAGCACGTGCATGCCGAACAGGGGAGGCACGGCGTTACCCACCTGCTGCGACTGGTCTCCGCCGCCCCACGGATAGTCGGGCGGGAAGGTCTGGAGGATGCC
This sequence comes from Streptomyces sp. NRRL S-350, assembly GCF_000719705.1. Taxonomy (GTDB): domain Bacteria; phylum Actinomycetota; class Actinomycetes; order Streptomycetales; family Streptomycetaceae; genus Kitasatospora. Next base: position 30,396 of record NZ_JOHO01000014.1, read on the forward strand.
GGCCTCGGGGATGGTCAGGCGGTCGGGGTCGAGGTCGGGACCGTTCGGGTGCCGTCGGACCGCGTTGCGCGAGACCTTCCCCGTGACGGTGAACGACGGCTGCTTGTGCGTTCGGATCCCGCGGTTCTTCGGATCGCCGCCGCTGCCGTAGTTGGACACGATCTCGAACGGGCCCCGTCGGCTCGTCAACACTTCCTCCATCGCGACCCAGGGCCTGAGCGGCGCCGCCCCGTCCACCGGCAGCGTGGGCTGAGCGTCGTCGGGCCCGCCCTCCTCCGGCCTGCGCAGGTTGAAGACGTGGTGGGTCGGAGCGGGAAGCGGAGGGACACCGTGCTCGGCGAGCCGCGCGATCAGGATCGTGCGGCGGCGGGTCTGCGGGACGCCGTACGCCTCGGTGTGCAGGGTCTTGACCTCGGCGACCTCGTACCGGACCCTCGTTCCGTCCTCCCGGGGCAGACCCTTCTCCAGAGCCTTCTTGTAGACGTCCCAGAGCGCCTTGACGGCGGGCACCTGCTCCAGGACGATCACGTCGAACGGGCGACCGTTGCGGTTCGGGCAGGCGAGGGCCTTGATCGCGTACCGGAGCGGCTCCAGGACCAGGGCGGTTCGGGGATCGCCACCCATCTCCGCCAGCCGTTCGTCGACGTTCTCCTCCCCGGCCCCGTCGACCAACCGGTGGATGAGCTCCTTGACCTTGTCCAGGGCCTCGCGTCCCGCACCGCTGCCGGCCACGGAGTACGTCTGGCAGGGCGGCCCGCCGGCCAACACGTTCAGGTCTGCGGGGAGCTTCTGGAATCGTTCCCGCCGGACCTCGCTGACGTCCGCATGCCACGTCCTGAGCCCGGCCGCGTAACGCGTCTCACAGGCGTCCTTGTCCCACTCGATGCCGAGCGAGGGCACGCCGAGCATCTTCGCAGCCACGTCCAGACCGCCGGGACCGGCGAAAAGGTCCAGAATGCGTGGTTTCGCGAGGAATGGAGCGGCTGCGCCCGAGCTGGTCATGTGGCCAGAGTCTAGCCGGCGACGAGACGTGCGGTGTACTCGGTCGCCGCTTCGGCCGTGCTCCGCCCGGGCCCCGGCCGCCGTTCCCGGACCAGCGCTGCGATGCGCTCGGCGGCTTCGACGGCGCTCTCGTGCTCCCAGACGCGGACCGACAGCCAACCGGCCGCAGCGAGCCGGGCATCCGTGTCGAGGTCCCGGGCACGGTTCTTCTCGATCTTCTCCCGCCAGAACCCGGCGTTGTTCTTGGGCCACGTCGCGTGCTCGGGGCAACCGTGCCAGAAGCAGCCGTCGACGAAGACTGCGATGCGCGCCGGACCGAAGAGGATGTCGGCCTCACGGCGCATGCCCTTGAGCGGCTTGCGGTGCACGCGATAGCGGAAGCCCGCCGCATGCAGGATCCTGCGGAGGGTGATCTCGATGCTCGTGTCGTGACTGCGCTGCTTGCTCATCCGGGCGCGGATCTTCGGCGTGGTCTCCAAGGTGGGCATATCCCCATTCTGGCGTCGCGGGGTGACACGGACCACGGGCCCCGGTGGACGGGCGGTCACGCCGGACCCTCCGGGGCCCGGTGCGTTGCTCGGTCGCGGTGGGCGCGGTCTGGAAGGCCCCCGACCGGAGCCCGTGAACGACGTGGGCGAGCGTGGCTGCCGGCCGCAAGCGAACCGGCGAGCGGCCGCCGGGGACGGACCCGGAGGCATCACCGCCCGGCCTTACGACAACGGCATTGACGTGTGAAGGCGCCGCCGGTTTCATGGCTCGCACCCCGCATGGCGCCGCCCCTCCGGCGCGTGCGTTCCCCCACAGGTGCACCCCCACGACCAAGGCGGTGATCCGTTGGCATCGACGGTGAAGGACACGGGCAGCGGCCCGAGAGCGGACGCGGGCGGAGCCCCCGCCGGCATGCAGAAGTCCATCGGCCTGCTGGACGGTGCGGCGATCGCCGCCTCCAGTACGGCCGCCACCAGCAGCATCGGGATCGGCCTCGGGCTGATGGCCGGGGTGGTCGGCATGCACCTTCCGGCGATCATGCTGCTGGCCTTCCTGCCCGTGCTCGCCATCGCCGGCGGGTACGGGCGGCTGAACGCGGTGGAGCCGGATGCCGGGAGCAGCTACCGGTGGGTCGGGCGGATCCTCAACCCCTGGCTGGGGTTCCTCACCGGGTGGGTGAACACCGTCGGGACCGTGGTCTTCATGGCGTACACCACGACCGTCACCGGCTCGTCCGTCGTCCAACTGCTCGACCAGGCCCACGTGCGCGGCGTCGCGGGCGTGCGGCTGGACGCGGACTCGACCGTCCAGTGCACCCTGCTCGGCCTGGTGGTCCTGGTCGGTGCCGCGCTGGTCGCGGTGCGCGGGCTGGACCTGGCGGCCCGGTTGCAGAAGGCGCTGCTGGTGTTCGAGTACGTCGTGCTGCTCGGCTTCTGCGGGTACGGGCTGTTCGCGGGGGACCAGCCGTTCTCCCTGCAGTGGTTCAACCCCTTCGACCTCCCCTCCCTCGACGCCGTCGCGCAGGGCATGGTGCTGGCGGTGTTCTGCTACTGGGGCTTCGAATCGGTGTTCAGCGTCGGCGAGGAGGTGCGCGACCCGCGCGACGCCTCCCGAGGCGGCATGATCGCCCTGGTGGTGATGATGCTGCTGTTCCTCCTCGCCGGCACGGCCTTCCAACGGGTGCTTCCGATCGGCGAATTGGCCGACAACGGCGCGCACGGCCTGGCCTACTTCGGGGCCCGGCTCGCCCACCAGCCGCTCGCCGCACTGCCGTTGATCGCCCTGATGTTCTCCGCGGTGGCCTCGCTGCAGTCCTCGGTCATCCCGACCGCCCGCGGAATGTACGCGATGGGGCGAGACGGGGTGCTCGGCCCGGTCTGGACCCGGCTGCACCCACGGCACGCCACCCCCGCCGTCGGCACCCTGCTGGTCACCGGCATCGCCGCCGCGCTGGCCCTGGCCTCGGTCGCCATCCCGACCGTCAACGACTTGATCTCGGCCGCCGTCAACGCCATCGGCATCATCGTCGCCCTCTACTACGCCCTGACCGCCATCGCGGCTGCCGTGCGGTTCCGCGGGCTGCTGCGCACGAACCTCGTGGAGGGGCTGCGTGCCGTGGTCGGGCCACTGCTGGGCGCGGCGGCACTGCTCGCCGTCGGCGGCTACCTCGCCTGGAGCTTCTACGACTCCACCGACCACTTCGAACTGTCGGCCGGCAACGGGTGGTTCGAGCTGACCGTGGTGACGTTGATGATCGTCAGCGGGCTGCCGGCTGCGGCCTGGGCCCGCTGGCGGCGGCGCTCACCGTACTTCCGGTGAGCCGGAAGCCGTCGCCGTCCCCGCGCGGCGACAGGGCGGCAGGAGAACGGCAGTTGAGCGGCGGCAGGGCGGCGGCAGGGCGCCGGCAGAGCAGCCGCAGGGCAGCAGCAGCAGAGCGCCGGCGGGCATGAGGACAGGCGCGAGAACAAACGCGAGAACGGGCACGAGAACAGGCATGAGAAACAGGAACGGAGCGCCACCGATGACCGAGGCCGACCTGGTCTTCACCAACGGACCCGTGCACACCGGCGACGCCGCCCGCACCCGGGCGAGCGGCCTGGCGGTGATCGGCGAGCGGATCGCCGCCGTCGGCCACGACGAGGTCCGCGAACTGATCGGGCCGAAGACCGAGGTCGTGGACCTCACCGGCAAGCTGCTGCTGCCCGGCTTCCAGGACGCGCACATCCACGCGGTGTTCGGCGGGGCCGAGTTGGCGGCCTGCGACCTCACCGGGACGGTGGGCGTCGCCGACTACCTGGAGCGGATCCGGGCGTACGCCGAGGCCAACCCCCGGCAGGAGTGGATCACCGGCAGCGGGTGGTCGATGGAGAGCTTCGACGGCGGCCTGCCGACGCGCGGGCTGCTCGACGCCGTCGTCCCCGACCGGCCGGTGTACCTGACCAACCGGGACCACCACGGCGCCTGGGCCAACACCCGGGCACTGGAACTCGCCGGCCTCACCCGGGACACCCCCGACCCGGCCGACGGGCGGATCGAGCGCGAGCCCGACGGCACCCCGAGCGGCATGCTCCAGGAGGGCGCCACCGCCCTGGTCGCCCGGCTGGTGCCGCCCTCCACCGCCGCCGACCGGCTGGACGGGCTGCTGCGCGCCCAGCGGCTGTTGCACTCGCTCGGCATCACCGGCTGGCAGGACGCGCTGCTCGGCGAGTTCAACGGCCAGCCGGACCCGTCCGACTCCTACCTCGCCGCGGCGCGCTCCGGCCGCCTCACCGCCCGGGTGACCGGCGCGCTCTGGTGGCAGCGCGACCAGGGCGCCGAACAGATCCCCGAACTGGTCAGACGGCGCCAGGAGTTGAGCCAAGGGCGGTTCCGGGCCGGCTCGGTGAAGATCATGCAGGACGGGATCGCGGAGAACTTCACCGCCGCGATGACCAGCCCCTACCTGGACGGCTGCGGCTGCGCCACCGCCAACTCGGGCCTCAGCTTCGTGGATCCGGCCGCGCTGCGCGGTTACGTCACCGAGCTCGACGCGCTCGACTTCCAGGTGCACTTCCACGCCCTCGGCGACCGGGCCGTCCGGGAGGCGCTGGACGCCGTCGAGGCCGCCCGGGCCGCCAACGGACGGCGCGGCGCCCGCCACCACCTCGCCCACCTTCAGGTGGTCCACCCGGACGACCTGACCCGCTTCGCGCGACTCGGGGCGGTCGCCAACATCCAGCCGCTGTGGGCCGCCCACGAACCGCAGATGGACGAGCTGACCATCCCGTTCCTCGGCCCGGAACGCGCCGCCTGGCAGTACCCCTTCGGCGACCTTCAGCGCGCCGGCGCCACCCTGGCGGCGGGCAGCGACTGGCCGGTCAGCAGCCCGGACCCGCTGGCGGGCCTGCACGTGGCGGTCAACCGGATGGAACCGGAGGCCACCGACGGGCGCGTCTTCCTGCCCGAACAGCGGCTCGACCTCGGTACGGCGATCGCCGCGTACACGGCCGGGTCCGCGTACGTGAACGGGCACGACGACGCCGGCGTCCTGGAGGCCGGGCGACTCGCGGACCTGGTCGTGCTGGACCGGGACATCCTCACCGGGCCGGCCTCCGAGATCGCCCACGCCCGGGTACTGCGGACCTACGTGGGCGGGCAGTTGGTGCACGCGGCGGACTGACCGACCCGGGAACCGCAGGCGCCGTCGCCCGTCGCCCGTCGCCCGTCGCCCGTCGCCCGGCGCCCGGCGCCCCTCGATGCCGGCTGGTGGCTCAGCGCCCGACCGGGTGACGGTGCCCTACGAACCGCTGCTCCGCCCGGTTCCGAGCCAGGCCCCGAGTCGGGCCCCGGCGGCGTCGAGGAGGAGGTCCAGGGCGTACGGGTAGCCGCTGCGGCGCATGTCCGTGGTGAGGAGGTGGGCGGTGGCCGCGATGTGCGGGTGGGTGGCGGCGTCGAGTTGGGCGTAGGAGGCCTGCCAGACCTCCAGGTCGGCGGTGGCGGCGGGGGCGGGGAGGGCCAGGGCGGCGGCGTCCAGGGCGGCGAAGCCGAGGCTCTGGTCGACGAAGGCGTGGTAGGTCCGGACGGCTTCCGCGTCCGGGAAGCCGGCGGTGCGCAGGATGCCGAGGATTGTTTCGACGGCGGCGATCTCGTGGGTGCGGCCGGTGGTGCGGTGGGCGGCGAGCAGGGCGGCCTGCGGGTGGGCCTGGTAGCTGGCGTGGATGCGCAGGCCGATGGCGCGCAGGTCGGCCCGCCAGTCGCCGGTGGGCTGCCAGCCGTGCTGGGCCCGGCCGATGAGCTCGTCGGCGATGGCGATCAGCAGGTCGTCGGTGCTGTGGAAGTAGCGGTAGACCGCACTCGGGTCGGCGCCGAGGGCGGCGCCGAGCCGCCGGACGGTGAGTGCTTCGGCGCCGTGCTGTCCGACGAGCCGGATCGCGGTGTCGACGATGAGTTCGGCAGACAGGACGGTGCCCTGCTTGGTGGGGCGCCGCCGCTTCCGGTGCGGTTCCGGGACTACGCGTTCGCTCATGCGCGCAGGCTATGTCAACGAGCTTGACGTAGAGAAGGGGTAGGACGAAGGCGGGGGAGTAAGGCCGGGTGCCGCTGGTGGGGCGGTCGGCGGGACCTAGGATGCGATCATGGCTGACTCGGCTCCTTCCACCGACGCTCCTGGCCCCACCGGCGCTCCTGGTGCCGCCGACGGTCCCAGCCCTCGTGACCCGGAGCTCGGCTTCCCGCGCCCCGGTGAGGTCCTGCAGCGGCTGCGGACCCAGCGCGGCATGTCGCTGCGCCAAGTGGCCGCCGAGTGCGGACTGTCGGTGTCCTTCCTGGCCTCGCTGGAACGCGGTGAGACGGACATCGCGCTGGAGCGGCTCGGCCGGCTCGCGAGGGTGTTCGGCCATGACGTCGGATCGTTCCTCGGTTTCTCCCGGGGGCCGTCCGCCCCGTCGGTGTTCCCCCGGGAGGGGCAGGAGGAGCTGCGGCGGGCCCCGGGCGTGGTCTACCGGGTGCTGCGTTCGCCTGAGCTCGGGTACCAGGTCGTCACCGGCGACTTCGCGCCGCACAGCGGCATCGACGAGGAACTGCAGCACGAGGGCTCCGACTTGGTGATGGTGACCAGGGGCACCCTGGTGGCCCGGTACAACGGGGTGGACCACGTGTTGAGCGCCGGGGACTGCATCCAGTGGTCGGCGGGCCGCCCGCACAACTTCCGCAACGACACGGGCGAACCGGCCCAGCTGGTGTGCGTGCTGTTCTCCAGCCTGTACTGACCGCTCCGCCCTCCGGGCCACGCACCCCCAACCCGTCAACCTCCCACCTGCCTCACGGACAAAGGTCCGTGGGGCAGTCGTCGTTTTGATCCGAGTCGATGGCGGCGGCGCTCGCACGTCTCGACCTGAGCGGTATTCTGCTCTACTGTGCTGTATATCGAACATTTGGAGACTCGGAGGAGCTCGGAGATGACGATGCAGACCCCGCCGGTCGAGAGTGCCGAGTGCCCCGCAGCCCCAGCCGAAGGCCCAGGCGGAGGGCCAGCCGGACACCCGGCCGGAAGCCGGGGCGCCGGCCCGGGCGAAGACCCGCATACCGCCGCCGCACCGCGCGGCAAGGGGGCCGACCTGGCCCTGCGGGTGGCACTCGTCGCGGTCTGGAGTTCCGGGTTCGTCTCCGGCAAGCTCGGCCTGCGTCACGCGGCGCCCTACACCTTCGCGGCCTTACGGTTCGCGATCGCCGGTCTCGTGCTGCTGGCGATCGCCGGGATCCGCCGGGAGCGCCTGCCTCGCGGGCGCTTGTTGCTGCACGTCGCGGTGGCCGGCGTGCTCGTCCAAGGCGTGCAGTTCTCCAGCATCTACGTGGGCATGGAGCTCGGGGTTTCCTCCGGGCTTGCTGCATTGGTCATCGCGCTCTACCCGCTGACCGCCTCGCTGCTGGCGGTGCCACTGCTCGGCGAGCGGGTCTCGCGCGGCCAGTGCCTGGGCCTGGTGCTCGGGCTCGGTGGGGTCGTCCTTGCCGTCGCCGACCGGATCGACCTGTCCGGGAGCTACCTGCTGGGCCTCGGCTTCCTGCTGCTCGGACTGCTCGGCATCTCGTACGGCACCGTCCACCAGAAGCGCCACTGCGGGCGGATGGAGCCGGTGAGCGGCAACGCCGTCCAACTGCTGGCCGCCGCAGTGGCGGTGCTTGTGCCCGCGTTGCTGGTCGAAGGCTGGGACGTGCGGTCCGCCGCCACCTTCTGGCCGGTCCTGCTGTGGACGGCGCTGATCAACTCGATCGTCGGCGTCGGGCTGCTCTACCACCTGCTGCAGCGGCACGGGACGGGCCAAGTCAGCAGTCTCTTCTACCTGGTGCCGATGTGCACCGCCGTCCTGGCCGCCCTGCTGCTCGACCAGCCGCTGGGCGCGCTGACCGTGGGCGGGCTCGTCCTCGCCACGGCCGGCACCTTCCTCGCCAACCGGGTGCGCTGACCCGCGACTTCGAAGCCGCGACCCCGAAGCCACGACCCCGAAGCTACGACTTCGAAGCCACGACTCCGACGCCGCGACGCCGAGGCTGCGACACCGGAGCCGCTATGCCGGAGCCGCGACGCCGGAGTCACCACTCCGCTGCCGCCACTCCGGGCCGTCGCTCCGAAGTAGCCCGGGAAGCAACTCCTCTACTCCGTACGACAATTGAGAGGCGCTCGCCATGACCAACATCGCCGTGCTCAACTACGGCCCCCGGCTCGACTACCCCGCGATGTTCCCCGAACTCACTGACAATCTGCAGGTGTTCAGCCAGAACGAGCTCAAGAACACCGAAGAACTCGGCCGTTACGAGTACGTGCCGGACTCCGACGCCGTCCCCTACGCGGAGCTGATGATCCGTCGCCTGCACCGGGAGCGACCGTTCACCCACATCATCACCGACAACGAGTACGACCTCGAACGGGCGGCCCGGATTCGCGAGGACCTCGGCCTGATCGGTCAATCCGCCGTCAGCGCGCGGTCGTTCCGCGACAAGGCGGTGATGAAGGAGGTCGCCGGCCGGGCCGTGCCGACCGCCCGGTGGGCCCGGCTCGCCACGATCGTGGACCTGACCGACTTCCTCGCCGACGCCGGGTACCCGGTGGTCGTCAAGCCGGTGAGCCAGGGCGGATCGCGCGACATCGCGGTGCTGCGCTCGGACGAGGACCTGCTCGCGTTCAGCCGGCGGCGGTGGCGCGAGGACCTGATGGTCGAGGAGTTCGTCGAAGGCCCGATGTACCACGTCGACGCGGTGCTCGGTGACGGCTACCGCTTCGTCGCCTCCTCCCGCTACCTGCGCAGCTGCCTCGGGGTGTTCTCTGGCCGGAACAACGGCTCGGTGCAGCTGCGTCCGGAGAGCGGGACGGCCCGCCGGCTGGAGGAGTTCCTCGACCGAACGCTGTCGGCTTTCGAGACCCCCGCCGTCAGCGCGTACCACCTGGAGGTGTTCCACACCCCGGACGACGGGCTCGTGCTGTGCGAGATCGCCTCGCGGGTCGGCGGGGACCGCATCCCGTGGATCACCCGCGCCACGTACGGGGTGGACCTGCACACGGCGGTGCTGCGCCAGTCCTGCGGGCTGCCCGTTCCGCCGCCGCCGACCGAGCCGCCGGCGGAGGTGCACGGCTCGGTCTCCATCCTGCCGCAGGGCCGTCCGGTGCGGGTGCCGGGGGCGCCGCCGTTCCCGTGGGTGCGGCACTACGAGGTCAACGAGGACCTGGAACCCGGGGCGGTGACCCTGCACAGCGCCTCGCACCTGTGCTTCGTGGTGGTGAGCGGCGCCGACACGGCGCAGGTCGAGGAACGGCTGCTGGAGGCCGAGGCCTGGGTGATGGCGAACCTGGACGAGTAGTGACGAGTAGTGACGAGCAGTGGCGAGTAGTACTGAGCGGTGGCGAGTGGTGACCGGTGCGCGCCGGCCCCGGGTGCCGGCCCGACCGGCGCCCGCGGGCTCCCGGCGCTTCAGTCCCGACGCTTCACCTCTGACGGCTCGCCCCTGACGGTTCACCAAGGAATTCCCTCGATCCTGTGATCGTTCCGCGCAGATCGGGCGGGTTGTGCGACCGGCCCATCAAGCCGCCGTCCGGGCCTGCGGGTGGCGGCAGAACTGCCGCTATGCTGACCGCCGGTCTGCGCGGGGCGGACCGGGAACCGGGGGACGACGGATGAGTGGCGACGGTGCCGGGGCGGGCTTCAGCGCCCACCCGGACAAGCTCGGCGACGCGGGCGACCAGCTGATCGCGGCGAGCACGGACGTGGGCTCGGTCAAGGACGCGCTGGGCAAGCTGGGCATGTCCGGCGAGGACACCTTCGGCGAGTACGGCGCGGGCGACGCGGCCAAGGCGTTCTGGACGGCCTGGCAGGACGAGCTGGGGGTCAACGTCGACGCGCTGAACGACCTCGGCGGCAAGGTGCACACCACCGCGGCCAACTACAGCACCACCGACCACGGCGTCGGCCAGCAGTACCAGCAGCAGGGGGCGTGACGTGCCCGACCACAGCATCGACCCGCTCAACCCCTTCGGGAACCTCGGCAACCAGCGCGAGCAGGCCGAGCGGCTCAAGAAGACCATCGACGACTCGCACGGCATGTGGGGCGCCGGAGACCTCAAGTACGCCGTCCACGACGCCCTGCAACTGCCCGCCCCCAAGGGCGACCCGGGCAAGCTCGGCCAGCTCGCCACCTCGTACAACACGGCGAGCAGTCAGCTCGACGAGATCCGGGTGAAGGTGGCCCGGGTCGGCGCCGAGCACCTGCCGGACGCGTGGACGGGGCAGGTCGGCGAGAAGGCGGCCGAGGTGGTCAAGGCCTCCGCGGACGACCTGACGCGCTGCCGCGACATGCTCGGCAAGGGCCGGGACCAGCTCAACGCGCTGGCGTCCGCGCTCAGCGAGGCGCAGACGCTGCACGGGCAGGGCCACGAGCCGCTGAGCGAGGCGCTGAAACTGCTGCACGACATCACCGTCGCGGGCGCACCGGACCCGATCAACTGGGACGACGACAAGATGCACACCGCCCACGGCAAGGCGAAGGCCGGCATCAAGTCGATCTTCGATGCCGCGGTGAAGGCGGAGGACGCCGGCCGTGCCGCCGCCCGGGAGCTGAACGCGCTGGCGGGCAAGGCGCTCGCCGCCCGCTTCAAGAACAAGGGCCTGGGCGCGGCCGACAAGCTGGTCATCGCGGACGCGGAGGTCGCCGGCAGCGACCAGTTCGGCACCATCCTCACCGCCAACGACGTGACCCGGGCCGGCCAGTTCATGGACAAGATGAGCGACGCCGACCGGGCCCGCTTCGACCAGCTGCTGGCCGGCAGCAAGTCCCCCGAGGAACGCGCCTACCTGATGAAGGCGCTGGCCGCCGGGCACAGCTACGACGAGGTCAAGGCCTTCGACGACCAGATCCACGACCACGCCGGCGACCCGGCCTGGCTGGCCCAGCGCCTCTCCCCGGTGCAGATCGACTCCGCCTCGGGGAACCAGTCCGACACCGCCTACCAGGGTGTGGCGTGGAACCAGGGCGACAAGCCGACCTGCGTGGCCGGCTCGACCGTCACCGCCCGCGCCATGGTCGACCCGCTCTTCTCCCTCCAGCTCACCACCGGCGGCCACCCCGGCGACCCGAAGTACGACAACGGCCAGGCCGCGTACGACCGCTGGCTCAAGGAGACCGACCGGGTCTACGACACCAAGAGCTGGTGGAACGGGTGGCAGGACGGCATGAGTGACGGGGAGTCGAAGGACGCCGCCAACGCCGAGATCGGCAGCCACACCGGGGCGGGCTACCACACCGTCGACCTGGAGGGCCCGGAGCAGCGCAAGGACGTGCTGGCCCAGGTCGAGTCGGCGGTGGACCAGGGCAAGCCGGTGCCGATCGGCGTCAAGGAGGACACCTGGTTCCGCCCCGACGGCCACCAGATGATGATCATCGGGCACCGCGGCGACCAGCTGGAGATCTACAACCCCTGGGGCTACACCGTCTGGGTGAGCGAGAGCGACTTCGTCAACAACCACATGGAGGGCGCGGCGCAGGGCGGCAACATGCCGATCGCCGACCACGTCCAGATGCCCAAGTGAGGCCCCAGTGAGCACCACCCCCCAACCGACCCCGCAGCCGATGAGCGACGCCCGGCTGGCCGAGCTCGACGTCGGGATCCTGCTGCGCTTCGGCCTGCCGAACCCGGGCGGGCACCGCTCCACGCTGTTCGGCGACGGCGCGGTGGCCGCCGCGATCACCGTCGACCGGCTCGGCGTCCTGCCGCGCGCCCTCGTCTTCCTCGGCGAGGTGGTCCGCGCCGGCGGCACCCGCTACGCGGCCGCCCTGCCCGAGCCGCTGCCCGGCCCGGCGGCGGCCGTGGCGCGCGGCTGGCTGGAGTCGGCCGCGATGGTCGTCGGGGACGCCACCGGGGACCTGCTGGTCGCCCGGTGGCTGGAGGCCGTCGCCGCCGTCCTCGCGCTGCGGGTCACCCACCGCGAGGCGAACCAGTGACCCGGCGCCGGATCCTGATCGCTGCGATCGCCCTGCTGGCCGTCGCGGGCGCGGTGGGCGCGGTGGTGATCCACCGGATGACCACCGGCAAGCTCGACCACGGCACGGTGTTCACCGCGTCCTCCGGCGACCTGGCGGTCAAGCCGGGCGAGCTGTTCTCCGTCGAGGTCAGCGCCCACCGGGTCACGGGCCAGATCTGGACGGTGGCCGACCCGGCACCCGACCCGGCCGCCGTACAGACCGTGGGCGACGAGTACGTCAAGAACTTCGGCCTCAAGGACCTCGTCGGCGCGACCGGCTCGGCCGGCTCCGGCGGCCGCTACTACTTCGTCTTCCGCGCCGGCCCCAACCCGGGCCGCACCACCCTCACCCTGCACGACCCCCACCACGCCGGCGGCGGCGACCAGGACGAGCGGCACTACACCGTCGACGTCCGCTGAGGCGCACCGCAGGCGGCCTCGCCCGCCCGGGCACGTACCGGCGTGTCCGGGCGTCCCGGCACGTACCTGCATACCGGTAGTGCCGACGCGTAGCGGTATGCCGGCGCGTGCGGCGGGTGAGGCGTAGTGGCCGTCCCCGCACGCCTGCACCGACCCCTTGGGCCACCCGGGTGACGCGGGTTTGGCCCTCCGGCCGCCACGGAACGACTACCCGCCGTACCCGCAGCGGCACCAGTCGTGCCCGGACCCGAGGGGTGGCATGGCGACCACAGGCTCCCAGGAGGCTCCCCGGCAAGCGAGGGCGCTGGCACTCGCCCGGAACCCTAAGCTGTGGCTCTTCCCGGGAATCCTGTGCGGCGTGCTGGCCGTCGTCCTCTCACTGCTCTACATGGGCGGCATCGTGAACCCGACCGGGCACCTGCACCGGCTGCCGATCGCCCTGGTCAACGCGGACCAGGGCGCGCCGCCACCCGGCCGACCGGAGAACTTCGGCACCCGGCTGACCAAGGCGATCGTGGCCGGCACACCCTCCGGCACCGTCGCGTGGCGGCAGGTGGACGAGGCCGGGATGCGCGACGAACTCGCCACCGGCAAGGTCTACGGCGCGCTGCTCGTCCCCAAGGACTTCACCGCCGCCACCACCGCGCTCGTCACCGGCGGCGCCACCGAACGGCCGACCGTCACCGTGCTCACCAACCCCGGCCTGGGCAGCCTCGGCTCGTCGCTGGCCTCCCAGATCGCCCAGAACGCCGCCCACCAGGCCTCCCTGGCAGCCGGCCGGGAACTGCTGGCCGCCCTGCCGGCCGCGCCCGCCCCGGGTCCCGACACCGGCGCCACCGCCCGGCTGCTGCTCGCCGACCCCATCGCCGTCACCACCCAGGTCGGCCACCCGATCGGCAGCCACAGCGGGCTCGGCCTCAGCGCCTTCTACTTCACCCTGCTGGCCGTCCTGACCGGCTTCATCGGCGGCAACATCATCCACAACGGCGTCGACGGCGCGCTCGGCTACAGCGACAGCGAGATCGGCCCCTGGCACACCCGCCGCCCCACCGTCCCGATCAGCCGGACCCAGACCCTGCTGCTCAAGATGATCATGACGGCCGGGATCATGCTGGTCACCACCTCCCTCGTGCTGCTCTGCACGGTCGGCATCCTCGGCATGGACGCCCCGCACCAGGCGATGCTCTGGCTCTTCGCCTACTGCGCGAGCCTCGCCGTCGGCCTCGGAGTGCAGGCGATCAACGCCGCGTTCGGCGGGATCGGGCAGCTGGTGTCGATGTTCGTCTTCATCGCCCTGGCCCTGCCGTCCTCCGGCGCCACCGTCCCGCTGCAGGCCGTGCCCGGCTTCTACCGCTTCCTGAGCGTCTTCGAGCCGATGCGCCAGCTCAGCGACGGCATCCGGGCGATCCTGTTCTTCGACGCCCGGGCGGACGCCGGGCTGGCCCGCGGCTGGGTCATGATCGCCGTCGGTGTCGTGCTGGCCCTGGCGTTCGGCTTCGGGATGACCCGCTACTACGACCGCAAGGGCCTGCACCGCTGGACGCCCCAGCCCACCGACTGACACCGGCGACGGCCCCGCGGCCCCGCGGCCCCGCGCCGCGCGGCGCCCTTGCGCACCGCCTCGTACAGGGCGGGCCGGAAGAAGCGCCGGTCCCCTCGTCCGCTACTCGGCCGCATCCGCGTTCGCGGCGGTGTCCTCCGTCTTCTTCCCGTTCCCGTTCCCGTTCTGGTTCCCGATCGCGTTCTGGTTTCCGTTCCCGCTCCCGATCCCGTTCTCGTCGGGGAGTCGGATGCGGTCGGTGCGGGTGTACACGTTCATCGAGTCGCCGCGCAGGAAGCCGACCAGGGTCAGGCCGCTCTCCTCGGCGAGGTCCACGGCCAGCGACGAGGGCGCGGAGACCGCCGCGAGCACCGGGATCCCCGCCATCACGGCCTTCTGCACCAGCTCGAACGAGGCCCGGCCGCTGACCATCAGCACCGTGCCGCGAGCCGGCAGCAGGCGCTCCCGCAAGGCGTGGCCGACCACCTTGTCCACGGCGTTGTGCCGGCCGACGTCCTCGCGCAGGCAGAGGAGACGCCCTCCGGCGTCGAACAGGCCGGCCGCGTGCAGACCGCCGGTGCTGTCGAAGACCTTCTGGGCGGCACGCAGCCGGTCCGGCAGGGCCGCGAGCAACTCGGGCGCGACGCGCAGCCCGTCCCCGGCGACGCTCCAGGGCGCGGTGGTGCGCACCGCGTCCAGGCTGGCCTTGCCGCACAGACCGCAGGAGGAGGTGGTGTAGAAGTTGCGCTCCAGCGAGGCGTCGGGGGCGGGCACGCCGGGGGCGAGCACGACGTCGACGATGTTGTAGGTGTTGCCGCCGTCGGCCGTGGCACCCGCGCAGTAGCGGATCCCCGCCACCTGGTCGGCGGCGTGCACCGCGCCCTCACTGACGAGGAAGCCGGCCGCCAGGTCGAAGTCACTGCCGGGAGTGCGCATGGTCACGGTCAGCGGGCGCCCGCCCACCCGAATCTCCATCGGCTCCTCGGCGGCCAGGGTGTCGGGGCGGTACGAGGGCGTGCCCTGGCGCAGACGCAGCACCCTGCGCGGTACGGTCACTCGGCCCATGGTCGTCGGCTCCTAGCGGATGGTCGGTACGGACAGCAGTGCGACCGCCTCTGTCATGGCGAACTCTGTCGTCGCGGTCTCTGTCACGGCGGACTCTACGGATGAATCCTCGCGCGTTTCGCGGCCGCGGTCGTCCGAGCGGTGCCGGCGGGCCCGGGGCCCGGGGCTCCAGGCCTCGGGCCCGGGCGGACAGGGCGGGCGGGTCGGTCGGGCTCCGGCGGCCGGCACCGCCCGCCGAGAAGCCGTCCCCGGTGGTGCACACGGCTGGCTCGTCCGTCGCCAGGCCGCGACTGCGCCGACGGTCAGGCGGACAACAACGGGGGCCTGACGGGGCGTGACGCCGTCGGCGAAGTTCGTTGCGTCGTTTGTCGTTCTCACCGAATCCGCCGGGGCGGCATCACCAGCCGCAGCGGATTCCGGAAGCCTACGCGTTCCGGAGACGGGTGCAGCGCGGAAAACCGGCCCGGTCCGGGTGACGCCCGCAGCAGGGGCAGCCGAAGGCTCTCGGCCCGGCTCGGCCGACGCCCAGCAGCGTCCGGCGCGACGTGGCGCGCTGCAGTGCACCGATGTGCGAGAACTAACCCCGGTCGCCGACCGCCAGGACGACCGCACTAGCCGCGCCGCCCGGCGTCTCGTAGCTCACCGTCTCCCCGGCGTGCCGCCCGAGCAGCGCCTTCCCCAGAGGGCTGTCCGCCGTCACCAGCGTCAACTCCCGTTCCTCGGCGAGCTCCGCGATCTCGACGGTCTCCTCCGCGCCGTCCGCGAACCGCACCGTGACGGTCGACCCCACTCCCACCGCCTCCGTGGACGGCGGCCCGGCCACCGACGCCTCCCGCAGCCGCTCCTCCAACTCGGCGATCCGCCGGTCCAGCCGCGTCACCTCCGACGCCCGCTGCAACTCGTCCGCCGCATCCGCCCGGTCCCCCACCGGCTCCACCCCCCGCAGCGTCGCCGCGACGTCCCCCCGCTCCGCCCGCAGCTGCGCCAACTCCTCCTGCACCGCTCGCAGGCCCTCAGCACTGATGGGTTCGGGACCACCGGTCATTCCTGCTCCCGGGTCTCTCGCGCAACGCTCAAACACCGGCCGCCTCCCATTACCCCACCCCGCCCCACCCCGGGCAACTCCACCCGGGCACAGGCCCCGACGGGGTGGCGGTGATCACCCCCGGGTAGGTGGCGGACGGTGGGGTGGGGGTGAAAGTGCAGGTCGAGGGGGTGGGGGCGGGGAGGGGTGTCGCGGTGCAGGGTGGGACCGGCCGTTGGGGCGCGGGCGGGCGAAGCTACCATGTGGGCAACACCCTCAGCTCGAAAGATGGACTTGTGACTGTCAACGACGACGTGTTCACGGACTGGAAGAACCGCGAGGAGATCGCGGAGTCGATGATCCCGATCATCGGGCGACTGCACCGGGAGCGGGACGTCACCGTTCTGCTCCACAGCCGGTCCCTGGTGAACAAGTCGGTGGTCAGCATCCTCAAGACGCACCGCTTCGCCCGGCAGATAGCGGGCGAGGAGCTCTCGGTCACCGAGACGATGCCGTTCCTGAGCGCGCTGACCGCCCTGGACCTCGGCCCCTCGCAGATCGACATCGGCATGCTCGCCGCGACGTACAAGGCGGACGACCACGGCCTGTCGGTCGAGGAGTTCACCGCCCGGGCCGTCGCCGGTGCCACCGGTGAGAACAAGCTGGAGCGCCGGTCCGCCCAGGACGTCGTGCTGTACGGGTTCGGCCGCATCGGCCGGCTGGTCGCGCGGCTGCTGATCGAGAAGGCCTCGGGCAACGGCCTGCGGCTGAAGGCCATCGTCGTGCGCAACGGCGGTGGCGACGACCTGGTCAAGCGGGCCTCGCTGCTGCGCCGTGACTCCATCCACGGGCAGTTCCAGGGCACGATCACCGTTGACGAGGCGAACAACAAGATCATCGCCAACGGCAACGAGATCACGGTGATCTACTCCGACGACCCGACCAAGGTCGACTACACGGAGTACGGGATCAAGGACGCGATCCTGATCGACAACACCGGCAGGTGGCGTGACCGCGAGGGCCTGTCGAAGCACCTGCAGCCCGGCATCGCCAAGGTCGTGCTGACCGCCCCGGGCAAGGGCGACGTCCCGAACATCGTGCACGGCGTCAACCACGACATGATCAAGCCGGACGAGCGGATCCTGTCCTGCGCCTCCTGCACCACCAACGCCATCGTCCCGCCGCTGAAGGCGATGGAGGACGAGTACGGCGTGGTCCGCGGCCACGTGGAGACCGTCCACTCGTTCACCAACGACCAGAACCTGCTGGACAACTACCACAAGGCCGACCGCCGCGGCCGCTCCGCGCCGCTGAACATGGTGATCACCGAGACCGGTGCCGCCTCGGCCGTCGCCAAGGCCCTGCCGGACCTCAAGGCGAAGATCACCGGCAGCTCGATCCGCGTGCCGGTGCCGGACGTCTCCATCGCGATCCTCAACCTCCAGCTGAAGCGGGAGACCAACCGCGAGGACGTCCTGGAGTACCTGCGGAACGTCTCGCTGACCTCGCCGCTGAAGCGCCAGATCGACTTCATCGACTCGCCCGACGCGGTCTCCAGCGACTTCATCGGCTCGCGCCACTCCTCGATCGTCGACGCCGGCGCGACCAAGGTCGAGGGCGACAACGCGATCCTCTACCTGTGGTACGACAACGAGTTCGGCTACTCGTGCCAGGTCGCCCGGGTCGTGCAGTACATCTCGGGCGTCGAGTACCCGACCTACCCGGCTCCGGCGGTCTGATCGGGCTGAGTGGATCGCGCGGACTGCGTGGACCGGGCGGACTGCGCAGACCGGGCGGATCGCACGGACGGCGTGGCCTGCGCGAATGACGCAGCCGGCGTGGATCGCGTCGACCGCGTGGATCGTCGGCGGGGCGGTGACCTGTTGGTCGCCGCCCCGTCGGCGTTCCGGGCGCCCGACGGGCAGTACAGCGGCGGGCAGCGGGGCGCGCGGGCGGGCGTCGAGCTACGGGCTTCGGTGGCGGGAGGGGCGGCGTGGCCCGTGCCCAGCCGAACAGGGCCTCGGATGACTTGAGTCGGTGCAGATTCCGGACGATCCCGACCATCTCCTCCTGGGCGGCATCGGGTGCGTCCTGCAGCGCGATCGGCGCGCAGACGCGGCCGACGTACGGCATCAGCAGGCCCACCACCTCATCTAGGGCGAGGGCGACGCCCCGCTGGGCCGCTCGGCCCGGGGCGATGTCCGGGCGCCGGGGGTCCGTGGCTGTCACGGCGGCCGCCACAGCTGTTGGGTCCGTTGCGACTGTCCTGCCCGTTGGGCCTGCCGTGCCTGGCGTAGACACCAGGTGCGGCGGTGATGCGCGTTGGCGGGCGTTGGCGGGCGTGGGTGTGCTGCGAGATCGGGGTGAGGTCCGGGGCGTGATTCGGGTACGGGGCCCGGCGGCGGGTGGGGGCGGAGCTGCGGCTATGTTGAGGGGTCACTGACAGCCGGAGGGAGCGGGCGATGGGGATGGGTGGTCGGCGAATAGTCGCCGGGGTGGCGACCGGGGTACTGGTGGCGGTGCTGGCCGGGTGCTCCTCCGGGGGTTCGAAGGACGCCAAGGAGGCAGCCACGGGAACCCCAGGTGCGGCGGTCGCGACTACTGCGGCGGCCGCCGGTACGGCAGCGGCGTCCGCGCCAGCCGCCGACGCGTCCTCGTCGGCGCCGGCCGGGGTCGGTGTCGCGTCCGGTGCTGCTTCCGGGGCTGCGTCCGGTGCGCCCCCGGCACCCGCGGGCGCGCCGACACCGACCGCCGCGGAGACGCCCGGGGCGGACCTGGAGGGGGCGCTGCTGGACGACAAGGTGGTCGGCCAGGTGCTGCCGGACGCCAAGACGATGGCCGGATGGGAGGAAGAGAAGCGCAAGGTCGACACCGCCGACCACGCCGTGACCTGCACCGCGGCCACTCCCTGTACCGGCAAGCCGCTCAGCGGGTCGGTCCGCTTCGCCTCGGGCGACGTGGTCACCCGCTTCATCGTGGAGACGCTGCCCAGCCGGGATGCGGCCAAGACTCGGCTGAAGGAGACGTACGCCTCCTACGCCGCCGGGCCGTTCAAGAAGATCGACACTCCGGCGCTGGGAAGTGAGAGCCAGGCGTTCCAGGGCCCGCTGGCCCAGGGCGAGGGAGTCGGCATCGTGGTGCGCTCCGGCACGGTGGTGGCGAGCGTGACCACGGAGGGTGGCCCGGTGGACGTGGCCGCGACGCGGCGGTTCGCGGTGATGCTGGTGAAGCGGATCGAGCAGGCGCAGGCGGGCAAGGTGCCGGACGCCGGGCTGGGCCTGGCCTGACCGGGCCTTGTCCCGACCGTGGTGGGGATGGGTGGTCGGTGCCGGACGACTGTCGGCCGGCCCGGCAGCAGTGGGTCAGCTGGTGCAGCCCGTATGTCGGGCAGCTGTCCACCACAGAGTCGCCAGTGCCCCACGGGCGTCGGGAGGCCCGGGTGGAAGCCGACGCCGCGCATTGACGCGGCCTTGGCCGATCGCCTGGTGGGTCGCTGGGAGGACCAGGAGGCCTCCGCCACGGTTGCCTGCGAGCTTTCTCGGGCAGGCCGCTGCGACGTCCCCGAGGTGCCCCTCGCAGGGCCCGCGAAGCCCGGGCGAGGCGCAGGACGTGGGTCAATCGGACGCGATCACAGGGGTGTTGACCGGTCTCGCGATGCGCACGCGGGGCGCCGGGGGGTTGGATGCTGCCGCGGCCCTGCCTACTGAGGCGTACACGGTCGGGGACGTCGCTGCGCAGACCGGGCAGGTGCACAACTCCTGGGCCTTGAAGGCAAGTCGCACCGACTGATCATTATCCGGGGACTGTGAGGGCGCCCGTCCCGTAACCGACCCAAGCGGCCCTTCGTCGGCGGGGCTTTGGCGACTTCGAGTACCGCCGACTGCTGCGGAAGCGCGGGATCACGCTCCTCGGTGCCCGACGCGGTGTCGCCCACCGGCTTCGGACTCGGACGGAACCCACTGGTCCTCGAGCGGACCTTCGCCCGACTTCACCGGTTCAGACGACTCCGCATCCGCTCCGAACGCCGAGCCGGGTTCCACCGGGGCCTGCTTGCACTCGCTGCAACAGCATCCGCAGGCGGCAGCTTCGAAAGGCGGCATGGACGGGTCGGCCGACCCGCCGATTGAACGCGTTCAAGAAGTCTGGCAGGCTGGCTCCGAGTTTGCACTGGAAGGGCACCGTGTCCTGCGTCCTGCGTCCTGCAGGCTGCCAGCGCATGCGGCCGAGACAGTCACGCCGATGGACGGGGCACGGAGTCGATGCACGAATTCCCAGCCGAAGCCGACAAGGCCGGGCAGCCTGCACTGCGAGTGGGTGGCAAGATGCGGTGCCCTACCCGGCGGCCCGGCAAATCCTTCGGGAGGGTGACGGCAGTCGTCGGGTGCCTGGTCCTCGCGTGCGCCTCGTGCGCGGGCGCCGGCGGGGAAGCGACCGTGATCCAGAAGGTCGATCTGGTCGGCGACTGGGGCAATACGGCCGGCGCCGTGGTCCACGTGGCCGCAGACCACAGCTTGACGGCGAGCGGGATCGACCATGCCGTGCCCGGCTACAGGTGCGCCACGAGCATGACCGCCGGGAGGTGGCAATTCTGGGTGCAGGACGGCTCGCCGCATTCCCTCACGGCCTCGGACTCGGCGACCGAAGGCAAGTCGTTCATAGTCTCGGCGGGCATCGCCGATTCGAACTGGGGGTCGTGCGACCTCGAAGCACAGGTTCAACGTGATGGCCGTGGTGTCAACATCTGTCTCGTCGTAGACCTCGACCAGAGTTGCACTGCTGAAGAGCTCCTCCGCAAGGCCTCGACGCGACCCCCGATGAGCGGTGCTGTCGGGACGCGACCGCCGATCCGAGAGGAGCCCCGGGGTGTGCACCCCGGGGCTGTCGTCGCGTGTGATGCATGACGCGTGGCGTGTGGCGCGTGGTGCCGTGGCGCGGTTGCGCGCGTTCGTGCGGGGCCGTCAGCAGGGGCCGTCGTCGGCCCAGACGCCCCACTGGCCGCTGGCGCTCGGTACCTCGTTGAGCGTCCACCACTTGGCGTGGTAGTTGTGCCCGTTGTACGAGACCTTGGCGCCACCGTTGTACGTCGTGCTCGCGCTCCACGCCGGGGCGGTGCAGGTGCCGGGGGTGCCCGGGCTGGTCGGCGGCGTAGTCGGGGGAGTCGTCGTCGGCGTGGTGGGCGGCGTGGTGGGCGGGGTCGCGCCGGCGAACTTCACCGTGTACTTGGTGAAGTCCCAGTCGTTCTGCGCCACGCTGGAACAGGAGCCGGACAGCCCCGGGTCCACTGGTCCCGGGCATTGCCGGTCCCGGTTGACCGACCAGTAGGTGTAGCGGGCCAGGCCGTGCGCCGTGGCGAAGTCCAGCACGGCCTGGAAGTCGGCCTGGCGGAAGTACTCGGCGGCGTCGGTGCGCCCGTTCATCATCGACACGCCCTCGTGGGCGTACGCGGTGGCCTCGTTCCAGCCGAAGGTGGTCTGCAGGATCTGGTTGAACTTCGCCAGCGCGTCGGTCTGTGCCGCTGCGCCGTTGAAGCCGCCGTCAAATGGCATGATCGAGTAGTTGTTCGGCGTGAAGCCCTGCGTCTTGGCCTCGTTGAGCATCTGGGTGCCGAACCAGCCGGTGCCCGCGTTGGTGCCGGCGGTGGTGATCGAGACGTACAGGCCCGGGTTGTTCTGCTGGAGGATCCTTGCGGCGCCGATCTCGTTGTGGATGGCTGCGGTGTTCTCGTACTCCGGTTCCTCCAGGTCGAAGTCGATCGCCTTGAGCTGGTACTTGGTGATCACCTTCTGGTAGCCGGCGGCGGTCGCCTCGGGCGTGCCGCAGACCTGGCCCAGCTTGGTGCCGCCGTACCCGCCGACCGAGACCGAGACGTCGCCGCCCTTGCCGCGGATGGTCTGGATGACGTTCGGCATGGTGGTGTCGGTGTCGATCGAGGAGGTTCCGCCCCAGGCGGGGGAACAACTGTTGCCCTGGGCCAGGATGAACGCCAGTTGGAAGGCCTTCTGTCCGGTGGCGTCCATGACGGCGGCGGCGTCCGGCGGACTGTTGTCCTCGGGCATCAGGTAGGGCGCGGAGGCGTACCAGTTGCTGCCCAGGCCCGTGGCGGTGGTGGCGGCCGTGGTGGTGTCCGCGGAGGCGGAGCCGGTGCCGGCCAGTGCGGCGAGGCCTCCGGCGACCAGGCCGAGCACGCCGACCACGGAGAGGGCGCCCCGGCTGGAGCGGCGCCGGCGCTTCGGCGCGCCCTGTGGGCTGGCGGGGTCTACCGGCCGGTCAGGGCCGGCGGGGTGTGGGGGAAAAGCGCGTTCCATGGAAACCTTCCAGGCAGCGGCGGTGGGGGAAAGTGCCCGTACGCGCCGGAGGTGGGGGTGGCGCGGCGGCAGGCCGAACGGCCCAGGGGCGTCGGGTGGTTGCCGTGGACTTCCACTGGTATAGACCTGTTGCTGGGGGCGGGTCAAGACCCGGTGGATGGGGAGGTGAACCTGCGGAGTGGAGCATCACCTTCCGGATTCCAATGCGTTGATGGCTTTCGCGCTCGGTCTGGACGACCTCTCGAACGGTCCGTTGGTCATTCGCCCGGAGAGATGTTGTGGGTCACTGCACAGCATCTCCAACTCACCTTTCCCAGCGGAGGACTGGAATGGGTCAGGTGATTCTCACCGGGTCGACCGCATGGATTCCGGCGGTCGTAACGAAAATGCCGCGGACGCGTACCGCGCCTGCCCGGCCAGCGCTACCGTCCATTGCAGCGCTGAGAACCTGCACGTCACGGAGGAATGCTTCTGAAACGGTGCCGTCGCAGCAGCCGCTGGATTAGTCCGGGTGGGTACGGCGGGTTTGCTCCGCCGGCCGCCGCCAGTTCTGCCGCTCGATGCCGGACGGCAGGGTGAATGCAAACACGCGGGCCGTGGACGTCGACAGGGACATGGAACGGCAGTTGGCCGTCGCGCGCAGGGCCGTGCGCCGCATCGCGGATGCCGGGCGGTACTGGGTGGTTCTGGTGTACGAACTGCAGTCCTATGCCGGGTCGGCGGCGCCCGGTGACACGGGGTCGCAGCTCTGGCCTTCGGTAGCGGAACGCCGGTAGGCCGGGTTTCAGCAGGGCGGAGGGCACCTGGTGGATGCCTTCTGCTTCCTGGCGCATGGCCCTCCCGGGAGTCCCTGCGCCGGCTGGGCACGGGGCGGGCCTGGCCGGCTCCAGCGCGAGCTCACCAAGGCAAGCTCGTACCGCCCCGCCGAGCCTGGACACCCGCACCGGCTGGGAGCTGGGTGTTCCGGGCAGCCGACGGGCTGATGGCGCTGTTCGCCACAGTCCTGCTTCAGCTGCTGCGGCGGGTGCCGACGTCTCCTGCCCCTGCTTCGGCGCCTCGGACGCGTGGTCGCCCCGGACGCCCTCGTCGGCTCGGCCATCGGCAGCCTCCAGGCGCTCGGAGCGCTCACGCTCCTGCCGACGCTGCCCCTGGTGCGGGTGCAGCTGCGTTGCCTTCCGGATTGACGGGAGGTTTCACCGGTCTTCCCGCCAGTTGGGGATGAGCTCACTCAGCCCGGTGACACCGCCAATGCCGGGGCTTTGGTCCTGCTCTTCGCCATCGCCCCCACTCCCGCCAGCAACCCGCTGACCGCCGGGGACCACGGCCGACTGGCGGGCCCCGTCAGCGTCAGCGTCCGGTGGACGGCGGGCCGGATCGGGACCAGCACGCAGTCGGCCGGGAGCATGGTCAGCGCCAGCGCCGGCATCACCGAGACTCCGACGCCCGCGTGCACCATGCCGATCAACGTGTTGAGGTCGCGGATCCGGTGCCGGGGTGCGAAGCGGGTGCCGGCCCGCCGGTACACCTCGCGGATGTGGCGCTCGCAGCCGCCCTCGGAGAGCAGGAAGTCGTCGTCCTCCAACTCGGTGACGTGGATGCTCTCCTGACCGGCGAGCGGGTGGTCGCGGTGCAGCAGCGCGTGCATCGAGTCCGCGCCGAGGGCGACCGCCCCGGGCTGGAGCGGCGCGGCGTCCACCAGGACGGCGGCGTCCACCGTGCCGGCTTCCAGCCAGGTGCCCAGCTCGGCGTCGTCTCCCTCGAAGACCCGGACGGTCACTTCCGGATAGGCGGCCTTCCAGTCCCGCAGCAGCCCGGGCAGCAGCGCCTGGCAGACCGTGGTCGGCGCGGCCAGCCGGATGGTGCCCGTCAGTCCGCCGGTGTGCTGGGTGGCGATGGTGCGCACGGCGGCGGCGGAGGCGACGGCCGTACGGGCGTGCGGCAGGACCTGTTCGCCCAGCGGGGTGGGCCGACACGGGGTGCCGCGCATCAGAACGGGTGCGCCGAGGGCGCGCTCCAGCGCACCGACGGCGTGGGAGACCGCGGACTGGCTGATGCCCAGATCGTCGGCGGCCGCACCGAAGCCGCCGGCGTCGGCGACCGCGACCAGCGCTCTGAGCTGCGCCAGGTTGACCTCCGCGGTCACCGGACGTCCTGGGCCATGGGACCTCGCGTCATGAGACTTCCTCATCCAGGTGGGAGTGTCACTTGTTGGACTCATGGTCGGACGCCGGGTCACCCTCTGTCCAGACGGAGGAAACAGCGGAGGGATACGGGGGCGGTTGCGGTGCGGATCTGGTTGCCGGGCTTTGCGGCACTGTCGGCGATCTGGGGTGCGAGTTTCGCCCTGATCAAGGTGGCGGTCGATGCGGGGGTGCCTCCGGTCTGGGTGGCACTGTGGCGGTGCCTGCTGGGCGCGGCCACGCTGGCCGCCGTCCTGGTGCTGCGCGGTGAGCGCATTCCGCGGGACCGTGCGCTGTGGGGGCACTCGGCGGTAGTTGCGGTGCTGCTGAACACCGTGCCGTTCATCCTGTTCCCGTTCGGCGAGACCAAGGTCAGCTCGGTGCTCGCCGGGGTGCTGAACGCGACCACGCCGCTCTTCACCCTGCTGTTCGCGGTGCTCACCGTCCCCGAGGACCGCCGCCCTGGTGCCCGTCGGCTCACCGGCCTGGCCCTGGGCTTCGTCGGCGTGCTCACGGTGTTCGGGGTCTGGCGCGGCATCGGCTCGGGCGAGACCCTCGGAGGTCTCGCCTGCCTGGCCGCCGCCTGCTGCTACGGAGCCGGTTTCGCCTACCTGCGGCGGTTCCTGGCGGGGCGGCCGGAGTCCGTCACCGTCCTCTCCGGGCTGCAGATCGGCTGCGCCGCGGTGGAGTTGGCCGTCATCGCGCCGCTCGCCGCGGGCGCCCCGCACTGGCCGGGGACCGGCCCGGCCGTCGCCCTGCTGGTGTTCGGCATGGTCGGCACCGGTCTGGCGTACCTGCTCAACCTCGACCTGGTCCGGACCGCGGGCACCGCGGTGGCCTCGGCCGTCACCTACGTGATGCCGCTGTGGTCCACCGGGATCGGGGCGCTGTTCCTCACGGAGCCGGTCGGCTGGAACGCGCTGGCCGGGGGTGCGCTGGTGATCGCGGCCGTGGCGCTGACCCGGCCCCGCCCCGGGGCCGCGACCTGCGCGGCGGAGCAGGACCCGAAGGCGCGCCAACCCGTCGGTCAGGGTGCGCGCCGCCCCGACGACGGCGCGTACGAAGATGCCACGCATAGGGATCTCCCTCCCCGGACGGATCCTCCCGGGCCAAGCCGGTGGGAACCGGTCTGATCAGACAGCCGAATTCGTACCCGACCTGACGTTCGGTGTCCACTGAATTACGGAATGTCAGTGGGCGCCGCTATGGTGGCCGCGTGGTGAGGTCGTGGGATGCGGCGGTGGAACGGGCGCAGGACCGGCTGGCGGTGGGGCCGAGGCTGCGGGTGGCAGACGAAGGGGGCGAGGGTGACGAACGGCGCTTCGCCCTCTGGGACTTGGCGTCCCTGGTGGAGGGAGAGCTGGGCGAGCTGGTGGACCCGGACGCGTTGGCGCCCGAGGTCGAGCGCGGCTGGCGCGAGCGGCTCGGGGAGAGCGGCCGGGAGTGGCCGAGCGGCGAACTGTACCGCCGCCGCTACTGGATCCTGGACGACGGCGGAGCGGTCGCGGGCACCGTCGCGGTGGACAACTGGACCAAGGGCCCGGGTCAACTCGCCGTCTCCTCGCTCTACGTGAGCCCGGCCGCGCGCGGGCGCGGGCTGGCCGGCGCTGCGCTGGACGCGGTCTACCAGGCGGCCACCGCCGAGGGCCTGCCGGGCTACCGGCTGGAAGCGCACTGGGCCTGGCGGCCTGCCGTCCGCTACTACCTGCGCCGCGGGTTGTGGGTGGTCGGCTGGAAGCGTTCGCTCTCGTTCGCGCGGATGCCCCAACTCCCCTCCTACCAGGTGCGTGAGGAGGACGGCCGCCTGCTCCTGCTGGTCGCAGACCGGTTGCGCGGCTGGGTGCCGATACTGGCAGCCGGCCGCGAGGGCCATCGGCTGCGGCTGGACGAGACGGCCGACTACCGGGGCGCCGACGGCTGGGTGCACGAGTACGCGCGCTCCACCCTGGCGCTGCACCTCGCGCTGGCGGGCTACCCGCTGGTGCGCGGCCCGCAGTGGTGGGCGGAGGCCTGGCGCTGGGCGGAGGCGGGGGAGCCGGAGGGACTGGCCTACCGGATCGAGGAGTTCGAACGGGCCGCCCGGGAGTCGGGCCGTGCCACGGCCGCCGCGCACTGCCCGGTCTCGCCGCCCGGGCCGTCGGCCGCTCCGCCGCCCAGGGAGCAGGGTCCAGGGCCGGCCCCCGCACAGGCGCCCGCGTCGGCCCCCGGACAAGCGTCGGCGGAGAGGGCCCCGGTGCCGGCCCGGCAGCTGGCAGACTCGGGGGATGGCTGAGATCGAGATCGACGGCGCCCCGGCCGACCCGGTGCGACTGGCCGCGCTGGGGCTGCTCAACTACGGGCACTTCACCACCCTGCGCGCCGAGGCCGGGCGGGTCCGTGGCCTGACCCTGCACCTGGACCGGCTGGTCCGGGACTGCCGGACGCTGTTCGCCGCCGAGTTGGACCGGACGGCGGTGCGCGAACGGATCCGCGCGGTACTGCCTGCCGACGGCGCGCCAGTGACCGTCCGCGTCACCGTCTACGATCCGGCGCTGGGCCTGGAACGCCCCGGTGCCCCGGCCGCGCCCGCCCTGCTGGTCACCACCCGCCCGGCCGCGGCCGCCGAGCCGGCCCCACTGCGGGTCCGCACCGCGGCGTACCGGCGGGAGCTGCCCGAGGTCAAGCACGTCGGTCTGTTCGGCCTGGTCCACCACCGCCGGCAGGCCCAACTCGCGGGCTGGGACGACGTACTGCTGGTCGACTCCGACGGTCGGGTGACCGAGGGCGCGACCTGGAACGTCGGCTTCCTGGACGACGACCGGCTGGTCTGGCCGCAGGGCCCCAGCCTGCCCGGCGTCACCGAGGCCCTGCTGTCCGGGGCGTACCAGGGCCCGCAGTCCCGCGAACCACTGCCCGCCGACGGGCTCGACCGCTTCACCGCCGCCTTCGCCGTCAACGCGGGCGTCGGCGTCCGGCCGCTGGCAGCCGTCGACGGCACCACCCTCGACCCCGCCCACCCGGCGCTCGCCGAGCTGCGCGCGACCTACCTGGGGATCGCCGCCGAAGCCGTGTAGGGATAACCCCACCCCGGACCCGCCGGTGACCTCCATGGTCCGGCGGGCCCCGCCTCCCTAGCGTTGAGCACGTTGACGACGAGCGACGCAGAACCACAGGAAGGCCCCTCCATGGCACGCCGCCACGACCGCCGCAGGACCGACCAGTTCGGGACCGACGAACGCCGGACTGACCCGTACGCCGCACCGACGGCGCCCCCTGCGATCGAACTGCGCGGAGTGCGCCGCACCTACGGCCGCGGTGAGGGAACGGTTCAGGCGCTGCGCGGGATCGACCTGACGCTCGCCCGCGGCAGCTTCACCGCCGTGATGGGCCCGTCCGGCTCCGGCAAGTCCACGTTCCTGCAGTGCGCGGCGGGCTTGGACCGCCCGGACGCCGGGGAGATCCGGCTCGGCGGCGAGGAGATCACCACGCTGAGCGAGAACCGGCTCACCAAGCTGCGCCGCAGCAGGATCGGCTTCGTCTTCCAGTCCTTCAACCTGCTGCCCTCACTGAGCGTCGAACAGAACGTACTGCTCCCGCAGCGGCTCGCCGGCGAACGCCAGGACCACGGCCGGGCCCGGGACCTGCTGGAGCGGGTCGGCCTCGGGCAGCACGCCCGGCGTCGCCCCGGCCAGCTCTCCGGCGGCCAGCAGCAGCGGGTCGCGATCGCCCGCGCGCTGATCACCCGCCCGGATGTGCTGTTCGCCGACGAACCGACTGGGGCGCTGGACACCCGCACCGCGCACGAGGTGCTGGGCCTGCTGCGCCAGGCCGTGGACTCCCTGGGGGCGACCGTCGTCATGGTGACCCACGACCCGGTGGCCGCCTCCTTCGCCGACCGGGTGCTGTTCCTGGCCGGCGGCGCGATCGTGGACGACCTGCCGCACCCGAGCCCGCAGTCCGTCGCGGACCGGATGGTCGCGCTCACCTCCCGCCCGGTGGGGGCCGCGGCATGACGAACGGACTCGCGCGCTCCTCGGTGCGCTTTCGCCCCGCCTCCTTCGCGGGCACCCTCGTCGCCCTGCTGCTGGGCGCCGCCGTCGTCGTGGCCTGCGGCGTCCTGCTGCAGACCGGCCTGACCGCGAGCCTCAAACCGGCGCGGTACGCCGACGCGCCCGTCGTGGTGGCGGCCGAGCAGACGGTGAAGGTCGACAAGAAGGTCGGAGAGGACACCGAGACCCAGGAGCAGGCCACCCCGGAACGCGCCCGGACGGACGCCGCGCTGGTGGGTCGGCTGGCCGCCCTGCCCGGGGTCGCCGCCGCCCGGCCGGACACCGGCTTCCCGCTGCCCGCCTCAGCGTCGGCCCCGGCACTGACCGGCAGGGGATACGCCGCGCTCGGCATCGCAGGACCGGCCGACAAGCTGGTCGAGGGCCGTGCCCCCGGCACGAACGAGGTGGTGCTCGACGCCGACACCGCGCGTGCAGCCCACCTCGCGCCCGGCGCGAACCTCACCCTCACCGCGCCCGGCGGTACCGCCAACTACCGGGTCTCCGGCCTCGCCGCCGCCCAGTCCGCAGGCCCGACCGCCTGGTTCGCCGACGCCACCGCCGACCGCATCTCCGGCCACCCCGGCCGGGTCGACGCCATCGCCGTCCAACCGCGGGAGGGCGTGAGCACCGCCGAGCTCGCCACCCAGGTCCGCCGGGCCGTCGCCGACGCCGCCACGGCCCAGGGCGGCGACGCAAAAGCCCGGACCGGAGGATCCGAGGCCCGCGCCGGAACCATCGAGGTCTACACCGGTGACGGCCGCGGCACCGTCGAACACCCCGCCCTCGGCGAGGCCCGGACCATGCTGATGGCCATCGGCGGCACCTTCGGCGGCTACGCCACCATGACCGCGATCTTCGTGGTCATGAGCACCGTCGCCCTCGCCACCGGTCAGCGCGCCCGCGAGTTCGCCCTCCTGCGCGCCATCGGGGCCACCCCCCGCCAGATCCGCCGCACCATCGCCGCCGAGGCGATGCTCGTCGCACCCCTCGCCGCCGCGCTCGGCATCCTGCCCGGACTCGCCCTCGCCCGCTGGTGGTTCCACCAACTGGTCACACGCGGCGCCGTCCCCGAGGGCATCCGCCTCGACGTCGGCCCGCTCCCGATGCTCGCGGCCGTCCTCACCTGCACCCTCGCCGCGCTGACCGCCGGCTTCCTGGCCGCCCGCCGGCCGTCCAGGCTCCGCGCCGGCCAGGCACTCGGCGAGGCCGCCGTCGAGGCGCCCCGCCCGGGCAAGGGGCGCACCGTCTTCGGTCTGGTCTTCGCCGCCGGCGGCATCGTGGTCGCCGCCGTAGCCGCCGCCCTGGACGGCGCCAAGGCCGCCCAGACCGCGCTCGGCGTCGTCATGTGCTTCATGATGGCCGTCGCCCTGCTCGGCCCCTGGGTGGCCCGGATCGCCGCCGCCGTGCTCGGCGCCCCGCTGAGGGCCGGCGGCGCACCCGGTTCACTCGCCGCCGACAACACCCGCGCCAACGCCCGTCGCCTCGCCTCCGCGATCACCCCGATCGTCCTGGTCACCGCTTTCTGCGGCACCCTGCTGATCCTCCAGAGCACCCTGAGCCACACCGCCGGCGAGAACGTCCGGGCAGGCGTCACCGCCGACCACGTCATCGGCGCCACCGGCCCCGGCCTGGCCGCCGGGACCGCCGAGCGGGCGGCCAAGGTGCCGGGCGTGGACACCGCCGTCGGCCTGCTGCGCACCGGCCTCGTCTACCGGACCGGCAGCGACCTGGGCTCCGCCCCCGCGCTCGGCGTCGACGGGGACCCGGCCCGGCTGCCCAAGGTGCTGGACCTCGACGTGCGCAGTGGCGCGCTCGCCGACCTCGGCCGCGCCACCGACACCGTCGCACTGAGCACCAGCCTCGCCGACGCCCTGGACGCGAAAGTCGGCCGGCGGGTCTCGCTGCGGCTCGGCGACGGCACCGCCGTCCAGCCCACCGTGGTCGCCGTGTACGACCGTGGACTCGGCGTCGGCCAGGCGCTGCTGCCCCGGGCGGCCGTGGCCGAGCACGTCACCACCGGGTACGACAGCCAGGTGCTGGTCGCCGACGCGCCGGGCGCCGACCGTGCGGCGGTGGCCGCCGGGCTCGGCGCGCTGGGCGGGGCGAGCGTGACCGACCGGGCCGGGTTCGTCGCCGAGTCCGACAAGGCCATGGAGCTCAGCGGCTGGGCCAACACCGTGATGGCCGGCGTGCTCGGCGGGTTCGCCGCCGTCAGCGCCGCCAACACCCTGGTGATGACGGTGCTGGACCGCCGCCGCGAGGTCGCGCTGCTGCGACTGGCCGGCACCACCCGGCGCCAGGTGCGCGGCATGATGCGCTGGGAGGCGCTGCTGGTCGCGGCGACCGGGCTCGGGGTCGGCGCGGTGATCGCCTGGATCACGCTGGTGCCGGTCGCCCGGGGCGTCGCCAACGCCTCACCGTACGTCCCGCCGCTGCTCGCTCTCCCGCTGGCCGCCGGAGCCGTGCTGCTCTGCCTCGGTGCGACCGGGCTCCCGGTCCGCTCGCTGCTGCGCACCCGGCCGGTGGCACTGGGGGCGGCGCGACAGTAGCCGGGCAGGATATGTGAGCGGATCATGACGTGGCCCCCTGAGTGGAACTCACGGGGCCACGTCATGAGTCGGGCTGATGGGATTGCTGTCCGATGAACCGGGCTCATGGTGTTCGGCGCCATGAGCCCGGTTCATGTGTGGCTCGATGAGTGGGGCTCATGGCCCTTCCCATGAGGTGCTCGCATGAGGCGCACCGGGACAGCACCTCATGAGGCCCACCGGAACAGGACCTCCCGAGGCCCACCAGCACAGCACCTCCGGTGGTGCCATGGGGATGCCGGGCGAGAAGCTCATGAGCCGCACTGCGGAGAAGCTCATGAGGGTCGCCCTCGAAGCCCGCTCAAGGGCATCCCTCGTCCGGGTGACAAAGCCGGGCCCAGCAGGCGCAATGGAGGAACGGGTCCACCCAAATGCCTTTACTGGAGCTGATCGTGATGTCCGATCAGCTACGCTCTCGCCCGCCCCCGACCGCCGAAGCAGAGAGTAGCCCGACATGAGCAGTCCCCCTGCCGCCCCTGCGCCCCGCTGGCCGCTGATCCTGCTGCGCACCACCGCCACCGCGCTCGCCCTGCTGGCGATGGTCCAGGTCATGCTGGCCGGCAGCTTCCTCAACGGCACCTACGACTCCCTGAAGGACCACGAGGGCAACGCGATGACGCTGGCCACCGTGGTGGTGCTCCAGCTCGCGGTGGCTGTGGCGGTCCGGCGGCCCGGCCGGGGACCGCTCTGGCCGCTGTGGACCACCGCCCTGCTCACCGTCGCGGTCATCGGCCAGATCGCCGCCGGCTACGCCCGGTCGCTCGGCGTCCACGTCACCCTCGGCGTGCTGCTGGTCAGCGGCATCCTGTACGGCCTGGTCGGCGCCTGGCGGCTGCCGCTGCCCGCCCGCTCGGCGCAGTACGAGGCGGGCCCGGAAGGCAGCGGTCGACTTCCGCGCCCCGGTGGGCCGGTGGAGGTGTCCAAGTGAACCGACGCCGGTTCCTGGGCCTCGGGGCCTCCGTCCTCGGTGCGGGCGCGGTGGTCGCCGTCGCCGCCCCCTCGGCCGCCCGGTTGTTCGCCGAGGGCCGCCCCGGCCGCATGCTGGCCAGCGAACTCGACCTGCCCGAGGCCTTCCGGGTGCCGCTGCCGGTGCCGCCCGTGCTGCAGCCCGTGCGCACCGACGGGGCCACCGACTACTTCGAGATCACCCAGCAGGTCGCCAAGCTGGAGATCCTTCCCGGTGTGAAGACCGAGGCCTGGACGTACGGCGGCAGCTTCCCGGGCCCGACGGTGGTCACCCGGTCCGGGCGGACGGCCGTGGTCAAGCACCGCAACGAACTGCCGGTAGCCTCCGTGACCCACCTCCACGGCGGGCACACCCCGGCGGACAGCGACGGCTACCCGGTCGACCTCCTGCTGCCGGTGGGGGCCTCGGCGGGCGCCGCCCCCGGTGCGGCCGGCACGCAGGGCGCGGCAGGCATGGAGGGAATGCCGGGAATGCAGGGAATGCCGGGGATGCGGCCCGCCGCCGGCCGGGACGTCGTCGGCGAGCGCAGCTACACCTATCCGGGCAAGCAGCGCGCCGCCACCCTCTGGTACCACGACCACCGGATGGGCTTCACCGGCCCCGGTGTCTGGCACGGGCTGGCCGGCTTCCACCTCGTCCAGGACGACGCGGAGGCCGCCCTGCCGCTGCCGCGCGGCGAGCGCGACCTGCCGCTCATGATCGCCGACCGGTCCTTCGCCGCCGACGGCTCCTTCCGGTACCCCGCCGCCGACCCCACGCTCGCCCGGCCCGGCGTCACCGACGCCTACGCCAACGGTGTGCTCGGCGACGTCATCCTGGTCAACGGCGCCCCCTGGCCCCGGCTGGACGTCGACCGGGCCCGCTACCGGCTGCGCCTGCTCAACGCCTCCAACGCCCGCCTCTACCGGCTCGAACTCGACCCGCAGCCCTCCGGCGGCGACGCCCTGGTGCAGATCGGCTCCGACGGCGGACTGCTCGCCGCGCCGGTCGCCCACGACGGGATCGAGATCGCCCCCGCGGAACGCTTCGACGTCGTCGTCGACTTCTCCCGCTACGAGCCCGGCACCCAGGTGCGCCTGGTCAACCGCTTCGGAAGTGGCCGGACGGCGGAGGTGATGCGCTTCGACGTGTCCTCCAAGCAGGTGCAGGACGACACGTCGGTGCCCGACAAGCTCGTCACCGTCGAGGCCCTCGACCCGTCCGCCGTCGTCGCCACCCGCGACTTCTCGTTCCGCCGCAGCCGCAGCGACGGCTGGACCGTCAACGGCAACCCCTACCAGCCCGGCCAGAGCATCGCCACGGCCGCCCTCGGAACCGTCGAGCGCTGGCGCTTCTCGACCGACCTGCACCACCCCGTGCACGTCCACCTGGACCACTTCCAGGTGGCCAGCCGCAACGGCGCGGCCCCGGGCCCGTACGACGCGGGCTGGAAGGACACCGTGGACCTGCGCCCGGCCGAGGCGGTGGAGGTGCTGGTGCGCTTCACCGACTACGCGGGGACGTACATGCTGCACTGCCACAACCTGGAGCACGAGGACATGGCGATGATGGCGGACTTCACCGTGCAGTGACCCCGGTGCTTCCGGGTGGGTTCCACCCGGGGCCGGGTGGTCCCCCGGTGGTTCATCCGAAAGGCCGAATGCCGGAGGGCGCGCGCTGCGCCCTCCGGCACTCGTGTCCTAGCGTCGCGGGAGAGGTACCTGCGCCTCCTGGCGCCGCGGGGAGGGGTACCCGGCCGAGGGACGGAGCCGCCGCATGACCACCCCCGCCGAACGCCGCCGACGCGGCCGCGCCGCCCGGGACCGCGTCTCCCGCGCCGACCACGGCCGGTGGATCCCCGCCGCCGACCGGCCCGAACCGCTCGGCGTGCTGGAACGGCAGGGCGAGGACCGGGTCGCCCGACTGCTGCCGATCCGCTACGGACGGATGGCCGACAGCCCGTTCGCCTACCTGCGCGGCGCCGCCGCCGTGATGGCGGCCGACCTCGGGTCCGCCCCCGACACCGGCCTCATCGTCCAACTCTGCGGCGACGCACACCTGTTGAACTTCGGCGTGTACGCCTCGCCGGAGCGCGCACTGCTCTTCGACGTGAACGACTTCGACGAGACCTACCCCGGCCCGTTCGAGTGGGACGTCAAGCGCCTCGCCGCCAGCGTCGCCGTCGCCGCCCGCGACAACGGCCAGGACGAGCAGCACGCGCGCCGTGCCGCCCGGTCGGCCGTCGAGGGGTACGCCGCGGCGATGCGCCGACTGGCGGGGATGGGCGAACTCGAAGCCTGGTACACCCGGGTGGACACCGCCGACCTGCTGCCACTGCTGCGCAAGCCCCGCCAGCGCAAGCGCGCCGCCGCCGAGTTCGCGCGCGCCCGGCGCCGCACCAGCCTGCAGGCGTTCGGCAAGCTCACCGAGGAACGGGACGGGCGTCGGCGGATCATCAGCGCGCCACCGCTGATCGAGCCGGCCAAGCCGTCCGAACTACGAGCCCTCGGCAAGGTGTTCAGCGACTACCGGGCCACCCTGGCCGAGGACCGCCGGGTGCTGCTCGACCGCTACCGCTTCGTCGACGCCTCGACCAAGGTGGTCGGCGTCGGCAGCGTCGGCACCCGCTGCTACATCCTCCTGCTGGAGGGCCGGGACCCCGGCGACCCGCTGTTCCTCCAACTCAAGGAAGCCGGACGGTCGGTGCTCGAGGACCACCTGCCGCCCCTCCGGGTGGACGCCGAGATCGCCGGCCACCACGGCGGCCGCCGGGTGGTCACCGGCCAGCACCTCATGCAGGCCGCCAGCGACATCTTCCTCGGCTGGACCACCGGCCCCGCCGGGCGCCACTTCTACGGCCGCCAGCTGCGCGACATGAAGGGCTCGGTGGAGATCGCCGAGATGAAGCCCGCCGGCCTGCGCGCCTACGCCGACATCTGCGGCCGCACCCTCGCCCGCGCCCACGCCCGCACCGGCGACCGCCTCGCCATCGCGGGCTACCTCGGGAACGCGGACACCTTCGCCGAGGCGGTCGCGGAGTTCGCCGTCCGGTACGCGGATCGGACGGTCGCGGACCATGCGGAGCTGGTGGCGGCGGTCGCGGACGGGCGGGTGGCGGCGACCCGGGGTGTCTGAGGGCGCGGCGCGGCTCCACCACCGCCCCGCCCGCCCGCCCGGATGCTCGTCGACGAGGCCTTCACGCTCGTCGACTCCCCGGTCTTCCGTTCCGGATGCGCCGGGGACACCGCCGCACCGGCTGCCGCCCCTGGCGCGCAAGCCGGCCGTGCTCGGGCACTTCGCGGTCCACCTCCTGCGCCTGGCCGGGGCGCAGGAGGGGATCGCGGCAGAAGCACATCCAGGGGCCCGGCCGGCCGTGGGCGGGCTCGCGAGCCGGTTCGCGGACCAGCCCACGTCTCGGGTCCGTGGGCCGGTCCCACGGGTCGGATTGGCGGGTCGGTCCACGGGTCAGTTCGCGGGCCGGTTCCTGTGCCGGGTCGCGGCGATCGGCAGGGCGAGCGCGACGAGGAGTCCGCTGGCGTGGAACGGACCCAGGCTCCCGGCCGCCGTGCCGAGCGTGGCCGCGGCGAACAGCGGGCCCGCGGCGGCACCGAGGTTGAGGGCGGTGGTCGCGTAGGCCCCCGCCATGGTGGGCGCTCCGGCCGCCTCATGCAGCACCCGGGTGATCAGAGTGCTGCCGACGGCGAACGACAGCGCGCCCAACAGGAACACCAGGGGGAGCAGGGCGCCCGGTTCGCCCGCGAGGACGGCCAGCACCGGCCAGCCCGCCGCCAACAGCGGGCCGCCGACGGCGAGGACCACGCCGGGCCGCCGGTCCGCCAGCCGCCCCGCGGCGGTCACACCGGCGAACGACCCGGCCCCGAACAGCACCAGGACGACGGGCACCCAGAGCGCGCCGAGCCCGGCGGTACCGGTCACCACGGGCGCGAGGAAGGTGAAGCCGCCGAAGGTCGCCGCGTTCACCAGCGCGGCCAGCAGCACCACCCGGAGCAACGACGGGCGGCGCAGCTGCCGCAGTTCGGCACGCAGGTCCGGGCCGCGCGGCTCGTCCGCCGCCTGGCCGGAGGCGGTGGGGGCGGCAGGGCCGGCCGGGGCGGCGGCAAGGCCACGGGCGAGGCCGACGGCGGCGGCCAGGCAGAGTGCCGCGACGGCCCAGAACGCGGCCCGCCACCCGAACAGCGCGCCGAGGACCGAGCCGCCTGGCACCCCGGCGACCGTCGCCGCCGTCGTCCCGGACAACAGCACGGCGAGCGCCCGTCCCATGCGGTCCGCCGGGACCAGCGCGGCGGCCATGGTCAGCGCCACGGCGAGGAACCCGGCATTGGCGAGCGCGGCGACCACCCGGGTCGCCAGCAGCAGTGGGAAGCTCGCGGACACGGCTCCCACGGCATGCGCCACCGCGAACACCAGGAGGAACCCGAGCAGCGTGCTGCGCCCCGGGCGGCGACGGGCCGAGGCAGCCGTCAGCGGAGCGCCCACGGCCATGCCGATCGCGAAGGCCGAGGTGAGGGCCCCCGCCGTACCGACGGTGACGCCGAGACCGGCGGCGAGGTCCGGCAGGAGGCCGGCGAGCATGAACTCCGAGGCGCCCATGGCGAACACGGCCAGGGCGAGCAGATAGAGCGGAAGGGGCATCGAAAGCTCCGGGAGCGAGGAGAAGCAACGAGGAACGGCGTCTCGTCACCGCATTCAGCCCCCGAGGGCGCACGCGGGAGTGGCGCACGCACGCAGAGCGGCGCACGCACGCGCAGCGGCCGCTCACGCGCGGCGGCGCTCACGCGGCTGTGCGCGCGAGCGCGGACGCGAGCGGAGCTCAGCGCCTCAACGGGTGCAGGGGTGCAGGGGGCTGACGGGGTGACCGAAAGCCCCCACCCTGGATGCCTCAGGGCTCGACATGGTCCGTACGCTACCCGACGGGCGGTCACTGCGGCACCGGGATTTTCCGGCAACGGCATGGTCGGCAACAGGACTTCCGGTTGCCCGCCAGGCCGCGGGTGCCATTGGGCCTGAGCCACGCCTCGGTGGCCCGCTTCGAGACGGCGATCGAGCGGCGCGGGTACGGCCGGCCGGCCGTCGAGGTACGGCAGAGCGGGGAGTTCGTCGGCTTCGTCGGCCTGGCCGACGTCGAGGAGGCGGCCTCGGCCTCCCCGAGACCCTGGCCGTCACCACGGCTGCCGACCTGCGCTCCCAGCCGGTGATGCGCCGCCTCGGCACGACCCGCGATCCCGCGGAGGACTTCGACGACCCCGCCGCCCCGCCGCCCCGTCGGCCCTGCCCCGTCGCAACGTCGTCTTGCGGCTGCACCGGGAGGACCGCCAGCCGTAGCGTTCCCACCCGTTCCGGGGGGTGGCCGGCCATGTCCGCGGCACCACCGGCAGCACCGGCACCACCGACACCACCACCGACACCACCGACACCACCGGTACCACCGGCACCACCGGCGTCGCCCGAGAGCCCGCGCTTCCACGGCAGGACAGCCGAAGCGCCGGTCAGTAGCCGGGCCACGACCGCCGAGGCCCGGCCGGAACCTCTCGGTGTGTCAGTGGCGTGTGCAAGGGTGGCCCCATGCTGGCGATCACGGTGCAGACGAACGACGGGGTGCGGCGATCCCGGCCGGGCGCGGACGAGTTGGCGGGGCTGGTCCGGCGCATCGGCGCGGACGACGACCGCTTCCTCGTGGTGGAGCGGATACCTGACCTGCCGGACGTGTACATCCAGGTGTGGCACGCCGACGGCGGGGACTACACGCTGGAGCACCGCGACGGTTCCGCCGAGCGGCACTTCGAGGTGCGGCTGGGCGGCCCGGAGCCGGTGGCCGAGGCGATGACGGCGTGGGCGCGCGGCGCGTCGGGGTGGGGTGACGGCCTGGACTGGAAGCGCCTCGACATGGGCCAGGCTCCGGAGCCGGTGCCGCCGCTGGAGCTGGACGCGGCCGAGCGGCGGGAGTTGGAGGACCGGCTGCGGCTGACCCTGGCCTGCGGCTACGTCGACCGGGCCGGGCTCGCCGAGCAGGCCGAGGAGTTCCTGGTGTCGGACGGCCGCCGTCCGCTCTCGCGTCCCCAGGCCGAGCAACTCGCCGACCAGCTCTGGCTGGAGCGCGTCGGTGAGCAGACCGGATGGATCGGCGAGACGGACCCGGAGCGCCTCGCCCGGGCCTTCGCAGAACTGGAGGCGAGCGGCATCACGGCCCGGGAGGACTTCACCTGCTGCCGTTCCTGCGGCGAGTCCGAGATCGGGGCCGCCGGCGCCCCGGACGCCCGCGGCTTCGTCTACTTCCACTCCCAGTGCACGGAGTCCGCGGCTGCCGGCCGCGGCCTCTCCCTCCTCTACGGCGGTTTCGACGGCTCCCCGTCGACCACCACCGCCATCGGCCAGGAGGTGGTCACCGCCCTCGCCGCCGCCGGTCTGCCGACGGTCTGGAACGGCGATCCGTCGCACGTGATCGAGATACGTCCCCTGCTCTGGCGTCGTCGTCTGAGCGGGTGAGCGGCGCCCCCGACCGCCTTACAGTGCAGTCCGATGAGGGGCACACGGCGGACGCCGCCCCACGGAACGGGGGAGCAGCATGCTGCAGCGGGGGCAGGTGCCGCGGAGCAACGCACGCGAGTTGTGGGGGGCGTTGCCGAGGACCGTACGGCGGGAGCTGATCGCGGCGGCCCGGCGGGGCCGTGGCTGGGACGACCGCCGGGTGGCGGCGGTGGCGGTCGGCTGGGCCTGGCAGGTGTTGGGCACCCCGGAGGGGCGCCGACGACCGGGCCTCGGCGAGCGGCTGCGCTACGTGCTCGCCGCTGTCCTGAGCACCGGCCCGGGCGCGACCGCGGGCGTCGACGTCCTCGACGGATCTCCGGACCACGACGCCAACCCGCTGGTCCGGCACTGGGCCCGGCAGGTCGAGGCGGCGAACCCGGTACGACGGTGAGGAGGATCGGGCGCGAGGAACAAGCAAGAGATGCCCGGCGGTGGGCGGAGGACGTCCGGGCAGAGCAGGCAGCCGGAGCAGGCAGCCGGAGCCGGTGGCTGGAGCCGATCGTGGGGGTGGGGCGCCGGGCACGGAGCCGGTGGCGGTCGGTGGGTGCGGAGCCGGGTGCGGCGGCGGGTCGAGTGGATGAGCGGTGCTCATCGGACGGCGACGGCGATGAGCGCGGTTCATGCCGACGGTTTCGCCGTCGGCCGCCCCTGGCGTCCGACGGCGGGGGTCCGGAGCCACCGCACGCTTCGGCGGCCCGGACCGTGGCGCCGGTGTTTCAGGGCACCAGGAGGTGGAGGGCGTGCCGTTCCACGGAGACTTCCACCGGCAGGGGGGTGATGAACTCGCCGTCGGCGTAGGCGGTGATGCCCGGGGACTCGATGCGCAGGGACTCGGTGCGCAGGGTGGTGACTTCCGGGCGGGTGGTGTGGGTGCCCTTGAAGAGGGTGGGGAAGAACCGGGCGACGCGCAGCCGGGGCATGGCGTCGACGAGGGTGACGTCGAGCAGGCCGTCGTCCGGGAGCGCGTCCGGGCACATGAGCATGCCGCCGCCGTAGCTGCGGGTGTTGCCGATGGCGGCGAGGGTGAGGTCGCGGTCGATGACGGTGCCGTCGGCGAGGGTGATCCGGAACGGCAGCGGGCGCAGGTTGGCGAACTCGATGAGGATGGCGAGGTTGTAGCGCGTCCGGCCGCGCGGCCAGCGCAGGCGGTTGGTGCGGTCGCTGACCAGGGAGTCGAAGCCGGTGGCGAGGATGGAGCCGTACCGTCGGACGGCGCCGTCCGGGCCGGTGACGCGCCCGAGGTCGACGGTCCGCACCCGGCCGGCGGCGATGACGTCGGCGGCGGCCTCGGGGGCGCCGAGCGGGAGGCCGTACTCGCGGGCGTGGTCGTTGCCGGTGCCGGCCGGTACGACGCCGAGCGGGACGGGGGTGCCGGCGAGGGCCTGCAGGGCGAGGTTGACCATGCCGTCGCCGCCGACCACGGCCACCGCGTCCACGCCGTCCGCCGCCGCCTCCCGGGCGAGGCGGACGGTGTCCTCGGCGGAGCGTCCGGCGTGCGGTCGGGCGTCGACGCCTAGGGAGCGCAGGCGGGCGACGGCCCGCTGCGCGGCGGGGCCGGAGTGGCCGGCGCCGGCCGCCGGGTTGGTGAGAACGGCGACCCGGCGCACCGTTCTCGGACCGGCCGCCCCATGAGCGCGGCTCATGGGATCAGCTTGCCGGGGTTGAGGATCCCCGCCGGATCGAGTTCGGCCTTGACGGCGCGCAGGATCCGGACGCCCAGGTCGCCGACCTCGTC
This sequence comes from Streptomyces sp. NRRL S-350, assembly GCF_000719705.1. Taxonomy (GTDB): domain Bacteria; phylum Actinomycetota; class Actinomycetes; order Streptomycetales; family Streptomycetaceae; genus Kitasatospora. Next base: position 70,748 of record NZ_JOHO01000014.1, read on the forward strand.
GGTCATCCAGGGGCGGTGGTCGGCTCCGACGGCGTGGTGGTGGGTGATGGTGCCGCCCGCGCCGACGATGGCCTCTCCGGCGGCGTGCTTGGCGGCGCCCCAGCGGGTGAGCGGGTCCTCGCCGAGGGCGGCGACGACGGTGAAGTAGAGCGAGGCGCCGGTCGGGTAGACGTGCGAGATGTGGCAGAGCACGAGCGCGCCGGGCAGGGCGGCGGTCAGCGCCTCGGTGACGGCGGTGCGCAGGGCCGGCAGTCGCTTCCAACTCGCCGCCGTCTCCAGGGTCTCGCACAGCGCGCCGGCGCTGAGCAGCGAGTCGCGCAGGTAGGGGGCGTTGAACCGGCCGTGTTCCCAGGCCCGGGCGGGGGCTTCGCCGAGCGAGGTGGCGCCGGCTGCGAGCAGCACCTCGCGGGTCGCGCGGTGCCGGTCGGCGACCTGTCGGGCGTCGCCCTCGAAGACGGTGACGGCCAGGCACCCGCTGACCGTCGGGGTGCCGCCGATCTGCTCGGTCATGGCGAGGTTGACCATGGTCTCGGCCTCGTCGGAGAGCCGGATGACGGTCGGACCGGTGCCCCGCTGCTCGACGGCGCGCAGCGCCGCCGTCCCGGTGGCGAAGTCGGGGAAGCTCCACGCCTCGTACGCCTTGGCGGCGGGCAGCGGGTGGACGCGCAGCCGGACGGCGGTGATCACGCCGAGGGTGCCCTCGGAGCCGAGGAAGAGCTGGCGCAGGTCGGGGCCGGCGGCGGAGGCGGGGGCGCGGCCGAGGTCGAGCACCCCGGCGGGAGTGACCACCCGCAGGCCGCGCACCATGTCGTCGAAGCGCCCGTATCCGGCGGAGTCCTGGCCGGAGGAGCGGGTGGCCGCGAAGCCGCCGATGGTGGCGTAGCGGAAGCTCTGCGGGTAGTGGCCGAGTTCCCAGCCGCGTTCGGCGAGCAGGCTCTCGGCGGCGGGGCCGGTGAGGCCGGCGCCGAGGACGGCTTCGCCGGAGGTCTCGTCCAGGTCGAGGAGGCCGTCGAGGCGGCGCAGGTCGAGGGAGACGACGGCGTCGAGGCCGCCGCGGTCGGGGTCGAGGCCGCCGACGACGCTGGTGCCGCCGCCGAACGGGACGACGGCGATGCGGCGTTCGGCGCACACCGCGAGGACGGCGGCGATGTCCTGCTCGCTGCCGGGCAGGACGACGGCGTCGGGTGCGTCCTGCGGTTCGCGGCTGCGGCGGCGCAGCAGGTCGGGGGTGGACTTGCCGCCGGCGCGGGGCAGGCGGTCGGCGTCGGCGGCGCTGACGTGGGCGGCGCCGACGGCGTCGGCGAGCGCGTCGAGGTCCTCGGGGGAGAGCCGGGACGGCCGCAGGACGACTTCGTCGGCGGCGGGCCCGGGGGCGGCGTCGCCGGTGACGCCGAGGGCGGCTGCGAGCAGTCCCTTGATGTCGGCGGACAGTTCCTTGGCGAGGGCCGGGTCGCCCCAGGCGTCCCACTTCATCGGGGGGAGCGGAAGCGCGGCGCCGGCCGGTCCCGCTTGCGTCTCAGGTGCCATGCGTTACAGTTTCACACATCATGTCAAGTAGTAACGCCGAGCCGGCGGCAGCAACCGGGCAGCCCCGCAGCACCGACGACGCGATCCTCGACGCCGCCGCCGACCTGATCGTCCATCTCGGCGTGCGCCGCACGCAGCTGGCCGAGATCGCGCGCCGCGCCGGCGTCAGCCGGCCGACCGTCTACCGGCGCTGGCCGGACGTCCGGGCGGTGATCGGCGCGCTGCTCACCCGGGAGATCCTCGCCACCCTGGAGGACGCCTCCCTGCACGGCGACTCCTCGGGCAGCGTCACCCCGCACGGCGCCCCCCTCGGCGTCCAGGACCGGGAGACCTTCGTGGAACGGGTCGTCGAGGTCGCCGTCCGGCTGCGCGACCACCCGGTACTCGGGGCGCTGCTGCACTCCGACGACTCCGACCTGCTGCTGGAGTACGTGGTCGAACGGCTCGGCGCCAGCCAGCGCGGCCTGCTGGAGGCGCTGCGCACCGGCATCGAGCAGGGCCAGGCGCACGGCTCGATCCGGGCCGGGGAGCCGATCGAGCTGGCCGCCATGGTCCTGCTGATCGCCCAGTCCACCGTCCAGTCGCACCGCATGGTGGCCTCCCTGCTGCCCGAGGCGGCCTGGCGGCGCGAACTGGCCAGAGCGCTGAACGGATACCTCGCACCATGACGACGCGCCCCGTCGGCCCCTTCGCCGGAACGAGCCGCCTCAACGCCCTCCGCCGCACGCTGGAACTCGAAGCGCTCGGCGACGACCCGCACGTCGACCTGCTGGTCGTCGGTGGCGGCGTCACCGGCGCCGGGGTGGCCCTGGACGCCGCCTCGCGCGGCCTGCGCACCGTCCTCGTCGAGTCCCGCGACCTGGCCTTCGGCACCAGCCGGTGGAGCTCCAAGCTGGTGCACGGCGGCCTGCGCTACCTCGCCTCCGGCCGGATCAAGGTGGCCCGGGAGAGCGCGATCGAACGCGGCGTGCTGATGACCCGCACCGCCCCGCACCTGATCCGCGCACTGCCGCAACTGGTGCCGTTGCTCCCGGAGTTGCTGCGCCCCGGACAGGGTGCGCTGATCCGGGCGGGCTTCCACGCCGGCGACGCGCTGCGGATCGGCGCCGGGACGCCGGGCGCGCTGCTGCCCCGGATGCGCCGGATCGGCGCCGCCCGCACCCGGCAACTGGTGCCGGGCGTACGGACCGCCGGTCTGCGGGGCGCCCTGGTCGCGCACGACGGCCAACTCGTCGACGACGCCCGGCTGGTGGTCGCCCTGGCCCGCACGGCCGCGCAGTACGGGGCGAGCGTGCTGACCAGGGTCCGGGCCGAGGCCGTGACCGGCACCTCCGCCCGGCTGGTCGACACCCTGACCGGGCAGGAGATGACCGTACGGGCGGGCGCGGTGGTCAACGCCACCGGCGTCTGGGCGGGCGACGTGGACACCTCGATCACGCTGCGACCCAGCCGGGGCACCCACCTCCTGGTGGACGCCGAGTCCCTGGGAAACCCGACAGCCGCCCTCACCGTGCCGGTGCCCGGCTCGACCAGCCGCTTCGTCTTCGCCCTGCCGCAACAGCTCGGCCGGGTCGCGATCGGGCTGACCGACGAGGACGCCCCGGGCCCCATCCCGGACGAGCCGCAGCCCACCGAGGCCGAGCTGACCTTCCTCCTCGACACCGTCAACGCCGCCCTCGACACCGCGCTGACCAGGGCGGACGTCCGCGGCGCCCACGCCGGGCTGCGCCCGCTGCTCGACACCGGCGGCGGCAGCACCGCGGACATCTCGCGCGAGCACGCGGTGCTGGAGTCCCCGTCCGGCGTGGTCACCGTGGTCGGCGGCAAGCTCACCACCTACCGCCGGATGGCCGAGGACGCGGTGGACGCCGCCGTCCGGCTGCGCGGCCTGCCCGCCCGGACCTGCTGGACCGCCCGGCTGCCGCTGGTCGGCGCCCCCGGACACCGCGACAGCCGGCCCCTGCCCGGCGCCGGCGCACCCGCCTCGCTGCTCGCCCGACACGGCGGGGCAGCCCACGAAGTGCTGGCCGCGGGGGAGACGGCGCCGGTGGCCGAGGGCCTGGACGTGACGCGCGCCGAGATCGCCTACGCCGTCACCCACGAGGGCGCGCTGGACGCCGCCGACGTGCTCGACCGGCGCACCCGGATCGGGCTGGTCGCGCAGGACGCGGAGCGCGCCAGGGCGGCGGTCGAGGCGATCCTGGCGGAGTGCCAGGAAGGCTGACGGCCCGCGAAGTCGGGCGCGCCGTCCGCTGCGGGTCGGTGGGGTCGGCAGGGGCGGTGGGATCCGCCCGGTTGGTGGGGTCGGCGACCGGCCGGAACCGGTGAGACCGGCCCGACCGCCCGGCGCCCAACCGGCCTGAATCGGCCCGTGGATCGTCTGGCTGCGCCGTCTACCGGCGGCCGAACCGCCCGCACGGTCGGTTTCAGCGGGCCGTCTTCTCCGGCATGACGTGTTCGGCGCCGGCGAGTTCCAGGACGCAGGAGAGCGGGTGCTCGGCCGTGCCGGTGCGGTCCAGGGTGACCGCGAGGGGCCGGGGCGGCACCTCGGCGAGCTGGGCGGCGAGGGACAGCGGGTAGCTGCCGTGCCCGTGGACGCGGTGGAAGGCCAACTCCTTGCCGTCCACCAGCAGCTCGGTCTCGGTGATCCAGCCGGAGCGGACGTTGACGGTCACGGAGTGCCCGGCCTGGTCGACGTGGAAGCTGTACCGCTGGCGCATGGGAACCTCCCGCGAGGGCGCCGCGCCCGGGGGACCGGGAATCGGGGAAGCCACCGCCAGTCTAGGTCCGCCGTCCCGGCCCGGCTCTCCGGCCGGTACGGTGATCGGCAACCGGCGGCCGGGGCGCCGGGCGATCGCCGCCACGGCCGTGCCGCAGGGCTCGACCGACGGGCCGGTGCGATCGGTTCCCGCCGGGGCCTCGGAACCGACCCGGAGAAATTCCAGGGGTGGAGCCCGCCTGCAGACGGATTCTCGTGATCTCTACAGTGTTGTAGATTCCTGTGCAGGGAGAGATCCGAGGAGGGCATTGTGGGAGTTTCGCTGGCCAAGGGCGGCAACGTCTCGCTGAGCAAGGAGGCGCCCGGTCTGAGCGCCGTGATCGTCGGTCTCGGCTGGGACGTGCGCACCACCACCGGGGCCGACTACGACCTGGACGCCAGTGCGCTGCTGTGCAACGCGCTCGGCAAGGTGATCTCGGACCAGCACTTCGTCTTCTTCAACAACCTTCGCAGCCCGGACGGTTCGGTCGAGCACAGCGGCGACAACCTGACCGGTGGCGGCGACGGCGACGACGAGCAGATCAAGGTCGACCTGGACCGGGTGCCAGCCGACGTGGCCAAGGTCGTGTTCCCGGTGTCGATCTACGACGCCGACGCCCGGCTGCAGAACTTCGGCCAGGTCCGCAACGCGTTCATCCGGATCGTCAACCAGGCCAACGGCCAGGAGATCGCGCGCTACGACCTGACCGAGGACGCCTCGACCGAGACGGCGATGGTCTTCGGCGAGCTGTACCGCAACGGTGCCGAATGGAAGTTCCGCGCCATCGGCCAGGGCTACGCCTCGGGCCTGCGCGGCATCGCGACGGACTACGGCGTCAACGTCTGATCACCGACGGCGGCCACTGACGCCTGCCCGGGCTGAATGCCGACGCCTGTGCGTGCCGTCCGCTGAGCGCGCGCGTCCGAGTGCGGCGTCCGGGCGCGGGCGTTCGACGGGTGGATGCCGGATCGCCGAGAGCGGTCCGGCAGGGGGTCCGGCGGTCACGGGGACGGCTCCGTCCGGCCGAGCGCGTGGCCGCCGAACCCCCCGCTGCCGGTGAGCTGGTGCTGCCACCAGGCGGTCATCGCCGGCCCGTCCATGGCGGACCAGTCCGGCGCGTCGGTCACCTGTGCCCGGCCGAGTGTCCGGCCCAGGTCCACCAACTCCCGCCCGACCGCGCTCCGTTCGCGGTCGTACGAGGCCAGTAGCGCCGGCCAGGACCCGCCTGCGCGCCCCGCCTGCTCGAAGGCGTGGGCGTCCTGCAGGGCCTTCACCGCGCCGCTCGTGTTGTGCGGGCGTACGACCGTGGCCGCGTCGCCGCCGAGGAGGAGCCGTCCGGCGGTGCGGCGCGGGGTCGCCAGGTCGTAGACGGGTTGCAGGAAAGTCCGTTCGCGCGGGGTCAGCGTGACCAGCCCGGCCCAGTACGGCGGCAGGTGCCGATCGGCGAGCTGCCGCAGCCCGTCCAGCTGTCCGGCGGTGAGGGCGCCGGCCGGGATGCCGGTCGGGCCGTCCGGGCGCAGCCAGGCCGGGGTGGGCGCGTAGAAGACCCAGTTCACCTGGGTGCTGCCGGGGGCGAGCCCGGGGATGCGGTAGATCACCACCTGGCCGCCCCGGTAGCAGACGGTGATGCACTCCTCCTCGGGCCAGACCGCCGCCCCGCCCGGCAGGTCCGCCAGCAGCGCGGCGTCGTAGCTGCCGCGCCAGCACACGTACCCGGCGAACTCGGGGGCGGCCTGCGGGCAGACGGCGGCGCGCACCACCGAGCGGTAGCCGTCGGCGCCGATCACCAGGTCGTGCGTGTGGCGGACGCCGTCGGCCTCCTCGACCCAGGCGCCCTCGGCGTCGCCGCCGACCGCGGTGACGGTCGCGCCCAGCCGGAACTCGACCTGTTCGGGCGCCCGCTCGCGCAGCGCCTGCCAGAGCACCGCCCAGTGGTGGGAGTGGAACGGGAAAGGCTGACCCCAGAGCGCCCGCCCGCGCCCGTCCCGGCCGTCGCCCTCGCCGACCGGCCCCCGGGTGACCCAGCGGCGGATGGTCAGGCGGTGGCGGCGGGTGTCCTCGGCGAGGTGCCCGGCGCGGACCAGCTCGTCGAAACGGTCGTTGTGAGTGCAGATCCCCACGCCGCGGTCCTCCAGGCGGCCTGGGCTGCGCTCCAACACCACGACCCGTTCCGCGCCCAGCCGGGCGGCGGCCCCGGCGAACGCGCTCCCGGCGATGCTGCCCCCGACCACGGCCACCGAGCCACCCCGCACAGCCGCCCCCTCTCCCGAGCCTGCGATTGCCGAGCCCGCCGTTCCCGCGCCCGTGACCCGTGCGTCCGTGAGCCGTGCGTCTGTGGCGTGCTGCGTGTCGGTGACGTGCATGCCTGTGACGTGCGTGTCGGTGACGTGCTTGTCGGTGGCGCCCGGGCTTGCGATGTCCGGGACACGACGATACGCGGCTCGCCCCTTGCCCGTGCCCCGTTCGGACAGCCTCGGCCATTGTGCAACTAGTTGCATAGCGTTCGGGCCGTCCCCTACTCTGCGGTAACAACGACATCCAGCCCGCGCCCCAGGAGACGTCGATGAGTGCCACCCCCGGCAACAGCCGCTACCCCCACCTGCTCAGCCCGCTCGACCTCGGCTTCACCACCCTGCCCAACCGCGTGATCATGGGCTCGATGCACGTCGGCCTGGAGGAAGCCCCCGGCGGGTACGAGCGGATGGCCGCGTTCTACGCCGAGCGCGCCCGCGGCGGCGTCGGCCTGATCGTCACCGGCGGCATCGCCCCCAACGAGGCCGGGCGCCCCTGGGAGGGCGGCGCGATGCTGACCACCGAGGAGGAGGCCGACAAGCACCGGGTGGTCACCGACGCGGTGCACACCGCCGGCGGGAAGATCGCCCTGCAGATCCTCCACTTCGGCCGCTACGCCTACCACCGCGACCTGGTCGCCCCCAGCGCCCTCCAGGCCCCGATCAGCCCCTTCGTGCCCAACGAACTCACCGCCGAGCAGGTCGAGCAGACCATCGAGGACTTCGCCCGCTGCGCCGAACTCGCCCGCCACGCCGGGTACGACGGCGTCGAGATCATGGGCTCCGAGGGCTACCTGATCAACGAGTTCATCGTCGCCGCGACCAACCACCGCGAGGACGAGTGGGGCGGCCCGTACGAGCGGCGGATGCGCTTCCCGGTGGAGATCGTCCGCCGGGTCCGCGAACGGGTCGGCGAGGACTTCATCATCGTCTACCGACTCTCCATGCTCGACCTGGTACCCGGCGGCTCCACCCTGGACGAGGTGGTCCGGCTCGCCCAAGCCGTCGAGGCCGCGGGCGCCACCATCATCAACAGCGGCATCGGCTGGCACGAGGCCCGCATCCCGACCATCGCCACCTCGGTGCCACGCGGCGCCTTCGCCTGGGTGACCAAGAAGGTCATGGGCAAGGTCGGCATCCCGCTGGTCACCACCAACCGCATCAACACCCCCGAGATCGCCGAGAGCCTGCTCGCCGAGGGCAACGCGGACCTGGTCTCGATGGCCCGCCCGCTGCTCGCCGACCCCGCCTTCGTCGCCAAGGCACGCGACGACCGCGCCGACGCCATCAACACCTGCATCGGCTGCAACCAGGCCTGCCTGGACCACACCTTCAACCTCCAGATCACCTCCTGCCTGGTCAACCCGCGCGCCTGCCACGAGACCGAACTCGTCCTCGCGCCGACCAAGATGCGCAAGCGCGTCGGCGTCGTCGGAGCCGGGCCGGCCGGCCTCGCCTTCGCGGTCTCCGCCGCCGAATGCGGACACGACGTCACGCTCTACGACGCCGCCGACGCCGTCGGCGGCCAGCTCGACATCGCCCGGCGCATCCCCGGCAAGGAGGAGTTCGACGAGACGCTGCGCTACTACCGCACCCGGCTCGCCGAGACGGGCGTCACGCTGCGCCTCGGGACCACCGCCACCGCCGACCAACTGGCCGGGGAAGGCTACGACCACATCGTCCTCGCCACCGGCGTCCGCCCGCGAACCCCCACGGACATCCCGGGGATCGACCACCCCAGCGTGCTCGGCTACCTCGACGTGCTGCGCCACGGCGCACCCGTCGGCGAGCGGGTCGCCATCCTCGGCGCGGGCGGCATCGGCTTCGACGTGGCCGAGTTCCTCACCGACCAGGGCGACGAGGCCAGCCTCAACCCCCCGGTGTTCCAGGCGAAGTGGGGCATCGACCCGGAGTACCGCGAGCGAGGCGGCCTGCGCGCCCCCGAGCGGCCGAAGCCCCCGCGCAGCGTCCACCTGCTGCAGCGCAAGACCACCAAGGTCGGTGCCGGGCTCGGCAAGACCACCGGCTGGATCCACCGCACCGAACTCAAGCACCGCGGCGTGGTGATGGTCCCCGGCGTGACGTACGACCTGATCGACGACGCCGGCCTGCACATCACCGTGGACGGCGAGCGGCAGCTACTGCCCGTCGACACCGTGGTGCTCTGCACCGGCCAGGAGCCGCGCCGCGACCTGTACGAGGCGCTGAGCGAGCGCGGTCTGACCGTGCACCTGATCGGTGGGGCCGACGTGGCCGCCGAGCTGGACGCCAAGCGCGCCATCAAGCAGGGCACCGAACTGGCCGCTTCCCTCTGACCTGCTCATCGCTTCCACCTGGCCTGCTCATGGGGGCCGCGGGGCGCAGGTATGCGACCTGCTCATGGGCGCACCCATCCGGCCCGCTCATGCGCCCCTAGGATCGTCGGCATGTCGCTGCCGCACGCCATCCTCACCGCCCTGCTGGAGAAGCCGTCCTCGGGGCTGGAGCTGACCAGGCGGTTCGACAAGTCGATCGGCTTCTTCTGGCCGGCCACCCACCAGCAGATCTACCGCGAGCTGAGCCGGCTGGAGGCCTCCGGACACATCCGGGCCCTCCAGCCGGACGGGCCGGTGCGCGGGCAGAAGAAGGAGTACGAGGTCCTGCCGGAGGGCCGTGCCGAACTGGCCCGCTGGACGGCCGAGGGTGCCGCGCCCCGCGCCGTCCGGGAGCCGCTGCTGTTGCGGCTGCGGTCGGCGGCGGTGGTCGGCGCGGACGGCCTGCCGGCCGAGCTGGAACGCCACCTGGCCCTCCACCGTGCGCAGCTGGCCGACTACCTGGAGATCGAGCGGCGGGACTTCCCGGCGGAGAACGCGGGCGGGGAGAACCGGCTCCAGCACGCCGTCCTGCGAGCCGGGATCGGGCTGGAGACCTTCTGGGTGGACTGGCTCGCCGAGACGCTCGACGCGTTGTCGTCCGGTGTCACCGGTGAGACCGGTTCATCGGTTTCGGAATGAGGCCAGCTCACGTACGCCGCGGGGGAACGAACCTGTTCATGACCTCGCCATGAGGCGCGCTCATCTCGCTCCGTCATGAGACCCGCTCATGGTGCGCCCGTATGAGAGTTACTCATGGTGTTTGCCATGAGACCTGCTCATCGCGTTCCGTCATGAGCTTTGCTCATCGCGCGCCGCCATGAGGCCCGCTTATGGTGTGCCCCTGCCCCTGCCCCCGCCCCTGCCCCCGCCCCTGCCCCTGCCCTGGCGCCTGCATGAGGCCTGCTCATGCCCACCGCGTGAGCCCCGCTCGTCCGAGCTACAGGGGGCGTGACCTGCGGAGATTCGGGCCCGCGCGCCTCCACTCGCCCCCGGTGGGACACTGGTGCCTATCCCTGCCCGATCTCTCGACCGGGGGCTTGCATGTCTCTTTCGAGGCCTCTCCACGCCGTTACCGCCGCGGCCGTCGTCGTGGCGGTCGCCCTGGGCCCGGCTCACCTGGCGTCGGCAGCACCCGCCCAGGAGCTGCCCTCCGCCGACCAGCTGAAGTCGGCCCTTCTCACCGCGGCAGACCTCGGCCCGGACTTCACCGAGGCTCCCGCCACCGAGAGCCCGAGCCCGAGCCCGAGTGCCGAACCGACACCGGTCACCGGCTGCGACGCGCTCAGCGCCCTGATCAACATGCACGCCACCCAGCCCGGTCCCGCGAACCCGCGCGCCGAGACCGAACTCGACGGCCCCGACGGCAACCCGATGGTGACCGAGGCCCTCGCCGCCGAGGCACCCGACCGGCTCGCCGCCGACTTCAACACGGCGGCCGACGCCTTCCGGACCTGCCACACCATCACCTTCAACGCGGGCACCGAGGACACGGTGACCTTCACCGTCACCCCCGTCACCCTCGGCGATCGACAGGACGCCCCCGCCGTCCGCCTCGACGGAACCCTGGCCGGCGTCCAGCTCAACGCCTTCATCGGCATCGAGCGCTTCGGCACGGTCGCCATGGCGTTCGGCTACTTCCAGCGCGAGGGCGCCTCGTCCCAGACCGCGTCGATGCAGTACCGCACCGCCGTTGCCAAGGTCGAGCACACCCTGGGCGCCACCGCGGGCAGCACCGCCGCGCCCACCGCCGTCGCCACCCAGGGCATGCAGGCCTGAGTCGACTGCGCCGGTCACCAGGTCCGGCCGGCGCCCGCCGGTGGGACCCGGTGCCCGGCGCAGTCGGCGCTCGGCCGGCGGCGGCCGCACCCCCGTCGCGGCCGCCCGTCCATCGGTCCCACGGCGCATGACGTACGGCGCCCAGGTGCGTGGCCCGAGGTGCAAAAGCCCGAGGTGCGAAGCCCGGGGCGTGCGGCCTACGGGTGGAAGACGACCTCAGGGAAGGCCCGCGACGGTCCGTCCAGCAGGTGGCGGCCCCGGTGGCGCAGGTGGAGGTCGAAGAAGGCGAGCGGATAGGCCTGTTGGATGCGGATGCCGCGGTCGGGATCGAGGGTGCCGACCTGGGACTGGATCTGCTGCTCGGTCATGCCGAGCAGCCTTCCCGCCTGCGGGATCAGCGTCATGTTGTCCCCGTACGAGGAGTGGATGGCGCCCGTGGCCTGGACGTCGAGGCGCCAGCCGCGCAGGTGGGTCCAGAACGTCTCGGCGGCGGGGTTGGCGGCCCGGGCCCAGACGGCGGTCATCATCATGAACGGACGGTCGAGGTCGGTGCTGGGCGCGGGGTTGGCGATCATCGGCCCATCGATGGCGAGCCCCGCGCGGATGCGCTGGTCGGCGGCCATGGCGAGGGCGGTGGCGGTGCCGCCCTTGGACCAGCCGAACGCGCCGACGGTGTCCGGGTCGAGGCCGCCGAGCAGGCCGGCCGGGAGGGCCCGCCGGTCGACGTCGGGGTTGCGGCCGGCTGCGAGGTCGTCGACGCAGTCGAGCAGGAAGCGGAGGTCGGCGGCGTAGTCCCTCGGGTACATCGCGACGTTGTCGGCCGGCGTGGAGACGGTCCCGTCGGGGAATTCGGTGAACGCGTCATGGGTGTGGTCGACGGTGACGACGGCGTAGCCGTGGCTGGCGAGCTCCTGGCAGATGACCGTGTGGTCGGCGCGGTGACTGCCCGAGCCGTGCGAGAAGACGACGACGGGCAGCCGGTGGCCGCTCCGGTGGACGGGCGCGCCCTGGTGGCCGGAGGTGAGCGGGCCGAGGGCAGGGTCGAGGGCGAAGCCGACGTCGGCGAGGAAGGCGCGCAGGGCGCCGTCGGCCATCCACGGCGCGAGCGGGTAGGCGGTGGCATCGGCACTCCGGGCCGGGTACCAGACGGTGGCCATCAGCTCCCGGTACCGGCCGGCTCCGGCGACCGGGTCGGGGCGTGAATCGTCGCGCAGGTGGAGTGGCACCATGCCCACGGGGCAGGGCCCGGTGGGCGCGGGGAGGATCAGCCGGGAGGGGACAGGGGCGGAGCCGGTGGGTGCGGCCGGACTTCCGGAAGGGCCGGGCGCGCCCCAGGCGGTGTCGGAGAGGCCGAGCGGCACGGCGGTGCCCACGGCCAGAGCGGCGCCCAACATGCGGCGGCGCGTCAGTCCGGTGCGGCTTGCGAACGGCGTGGTGTCCATGCCCGGAACGCTGTCACGCGGGGCTGGTGGGCGGCATCGGCCCGCCGACTGATCCTCCGTCACCGGGCATTGGTCCACGGGTTTACATCCCCGGGCTGATGCGCGCGGCAGGCGCGGACCGTACGCCCGGTGGTGGTGCGGTGGTGCGGTGGTGCGGTGGTGCGGCGGTGGGGGCGGCTCGACGGCGCTGCGAGGCGGTGCCTGCGGCGCGTTGCCCACGCGGCCTGACCGGGACGTTGCCGTTGAGCGCCGAGGGAGTGGGCAGTCGGAGGTTTCGACTTCCCACCCCCCGGGGCGATCCGCTGATCGCAGGTCCGCAGGTCAGCTGATCGCAGGTCCGCTGAGGCTCGGCAGCGGCGGGGGCGGCGACAGCGGCGGAGGCCGGCCGGACAGCTCCTAGACGAAGTTCTTGTCGATCAGCATCTGCAGCACGTTGACGTGGAAGTCCGGGAAGTCCATCGGCACGATGCCGAACCTGGCGCGCTGCTGGGTGCGGGCGTTCAGGTACGGGTAGATGGCGTGGTCCATGAGGTCCTGGGAACTGCTCTTCGGCCAGTAGCCGCCGGCGTAGCTGAGGAAGTTGACGAACATCTTCGGGTAGTCCGGATTGAGGAACGCCTTGTCGAACTGGGCGACGATGTACTGCCCCTTCTTGCCCAGCGGGTCGCTGCCGCTGATCTCCCAGGCGTCCTGGGTGTCGAAGTAGGCGTTCTGGCCGCTGGACCAGTCGATCAGGCCCCACGGGTTGGCGAAGTCGGCGATCAGGACGATCTTCCCGCGCGCGGTGCCGAGGGTCGGCCAGCCGTAGAAGTGGAACAGGCTCCGGAAGCCCAGTGCGTCGAAGTAGTAGTTGACCCGCCGCATGAACTCGTCGTCGCCGAGTGACTGGCCGCCGGCCCGCTCGTTCCTGAGGCGCATCAGGACGGTCTCGGTCGGGTGCGCCTGCAGGAAGGACCTGCACTGGTTGAGTACGTCCTGGAGCCGGATGTGCTGGTAGTTGTCGGAGTGGTAGATGCCGAGCTCGTTGGGCGCTCCCTGCAAGCCGTTGCAGCGGATGTCGAGGAAGCGGACCCCCTCCTGCAACTGCTGCGGTATGCCCCAGTTCTGGGTGTGCGACCACTCGGTGCCGTAGGCGGGGTTCTCGCAGCACGAGTCGTGGGTGCCCGGGATCGTGAGGCCGAGCAGCGGGATGCTGTTGCTCAGTCGGCCCATCCAACTGTCGGTCGGCAGCCCGCGCGGGGTGGCCCGCGCGGCGGCCCAGGCGGGGGACGGCAGGGCGAGGCCTCCGAGGGCGGCTGCGCCGCCGACTCCCGCGCCCCACTTGAGAAGATCACGACGTGCGATGCCCATGGCGTGGCTCCTTCGGCCTTCCGATCGGCTGGGACTTGCGCTGTCTCTGGTCCGAACGCGGCCTCGGCGTAGGGGGGGTTCACGGCCGGGGCGCCGGGGGTTTGTCCTCGGTCGCCGTCGCCGAGCCGTTCCTCCCGCGGCCGGGGCGCCGGGGGTTTGTCCTCGGTCGCCGCCGCCGAGCCGTTCCTCCCGCGGCCGGGGCTGACATCCACCACCATCGCAGCTGACCGCCCGCCCGCATAAGGTCGCGGCAGCGGGGGAACTCGGCGCTCTGCTCCGCCTGCGGGTCGGCGAGTCCGTCAGGGCGTCCGTCGGCGAGTACGTCCGCCAGTACGTGCGGCGGGCAATTCCGTCGGCTCGCGGCTGATGAGGAGTGGGAAGTCGGACAGGCCGACTTCCCACTCGTTCCCCCGGGTTGGGGCCGAACTGGTCCTCTCCGGTCAGCGGGTCTCGACGACGACCGACTCGATGACGACGTCCGTCACCGGGCGGTCGTTGCCGGGGTTGGTCTCCACCGAGGCGATGGCGTCGACGACCTTCCGGCTGGGCTCGTCGGCGACCTCGCCGAAGATGGTGTGCTTGCCGGTGAGCCAGGTGGTCGGCGAGACGGTGATGAAGAACTGGGAGCCGTTGGTGCCGGGCCCGGCGTTGGCCATCGCCAGGAGGTACGGTTTGGTGAACGCGAGGTCCGGGTGGAACTCGTCCGCGAACGTGTAGCCGGGCCCGCCGGTCCCGTTGCCCAGGGGATCGCCACCCTGGACCATGAAGCCCTCGATGACCCGGTGGAAGACCGTGCCGTCGTAGAGCTTGTCCGTGGTGGCCTCGCCCGTGTCGGGGTCGATCCACTTCCGCTCGCCCGTGGCGAGTTCCACGAAGTTCTGGACGGTCTCCGGGGCGTGGTCGGGCAGCAGCCGGACCGCGATGTCGCCCTTGTTGGTCTTCAGCGTCGCGTACAGCTCGTTCGCCATCGTGAATCCTCCGGCATGTCCTACTCGTATGTCCTACTGGCGCGGCCAGTCTTGCGGCCGTACCGGACCGCCCTGGGGTGACAGCACGGCAGCTCACCCGCATGAGTGATGCGGCGGCGGAACGGGAAGTCGGCCGGTGGACCGCTCGGAGGCCGGCGCAGGGGACGGGGTTGCCCGGAGCCGATCCACGGGGCCGCCCGACCGCCCCCGGCCCCCGCAGCAGGTGCGTGTGGCACCGGCCGTTTGACTGGAAGCGCGTTGGTTCGCGCGTTCGTTCGCGCATTCATTCGTTCGTTCGCGGTCGTTCGCGTGTCCGCATCGGAGGCTTCGATAACACAGGCCGGGGCCCGGCGGACGGCGCTGTCCGTATCGTCGCTCGTAGGAATGAAGCTGATGCCATGTCAGTTTCCGTCGGCCCCTGGTGGCCAAGACCGCCTTCGGTATCCGTTCGCGAGAAGGTGGTTCCGCATGACCGACCAGACCCCGTCGATCTCTGACGCGACTCTCACCGACATTGCCACCAACGGCATTTGGGGTGACGGCCTCACCATCAATCCGGCAGCCGTAGAGGTCGCGCAGGCGCTGCTGGCGGCCCTGCGGGGTGAGGCGGGCGTCTCGCTTCCGCCGGAGCTGCGGGAGCTGGTGGACGGTGTCCGGCAGGCCGCCACGATCGACCTGCCCCGGATCACCGCACCGGACGGCGTCGGCCTGTCGGCGCTCACGATCAAGCTGAACGACGGCGGCCCGCACCCGGTGGTGATCGTGCCCGCGGGCTGGAACCCGTTCGGCTGGCTTCCGTTCCTCTTCGCCTACCTCACACTCGCGCGGCGCGGCTACCACGTGCTGGCCTACTCTCCGCGCGGCATCGGCATCGCCGGGTGGGCGGCCACCTCCGAGGGCTTCATCGACGTCGCCGGGCCCAAGGACTGGGCCGACGGCTCGGCGGTCATCGACTTCGCGCAGGAACACTTCGGACCGTCGCGCGTCGGCTTCCTGGGTGAGTCGTACGGGTCCGGGATCAGCCAGCTCGTCGCGGCGCACGACCCTGGCGCCCGGGTCTCCGCCGTCGTCGCGCTGAGCACCTGGGGCAACCTGGCCACCAGCCTGTTCCACAACGACACCCGGCACCTGGCGGCCGTCCAGGCGCTGATCGGCTTCACCGGCGGCCCGCTGGAGGAGAAGTTCGACGAGGCCACGCAGCAGCTCCTGAAGGACTTCCTCAGCGGGGAGAGGCTGCATGAGGTAGTCGCATGGGGTACCGAGCGCTCGCCGCAGTCCTACACGGACGCCACCAACGAGCGGGGCATCCCGACCTTCATCTCGAACACCTGGCACGAGACGCTGTTCCCGGTCGGCTCGGTGGTCGACACGTTCAAGCAGCTCACCGTGCCGAAGCGGCTGAACATGTGGATCGGTGACCACGGCGCCCCCGAGGGCCCGGGCCTGGCCGGCCTGGTCGGTGGCGTGCCGTTCCCCGGGTTGGCGGTGCCGATCCGGGAGGCCTTCGACTGGCTGGACCACCACCTGCTCGGTGTGGACAACGACGTGCCGACCTGGCCGGAGGTGAACAACCAGTCCATGTTCACCTACCGGACCCTCCCCATCCCCGGCGGCACCCGGCTGATCACCGTCCCGGCCCGCCGTGAACCGAGCCCGACGTGGGACGACGTCACCGCCGCCGGCGAGCTCTGGCACCTCACCGGCACCGGCGGCAGCGGTGACGGGGCGCTCGTCGAGAAGCCGACCACGGGGTGGTCGCGGGACTTCACCGCCGGCAACCCGACCGAGGCCGTCGCGGTGGACGCCCTCATGAAGACCGGGCAGCAGGAGTGGTTCGGCAACCCGAAGGTGTACGACCTGGCGAAGTTCGACCGCGCACAACTGCTGGTCTGGTCGACCGACCCGCTGACCGGGCAGGACGGCGAAGTGGCCCGCCGGATCCGTGGCGCCGCGACCGTCCGGTTCACCGTGCGCAGCACCGCGGACGCCACCACGCTGGTGGCCTACCTGTTCGACGTCGCCCCGGACGGCGCCACGCGGATCATCACCCACGAGCCGTACACCGCGACCGATCTGACGCCCAACGTCAACAGCACCGTCGGCTGGGAGCTGCAGACCGTCGCCTACGACCTGCCGGCCGGGCACCGCCTCGCCCTGGTCGTGAACAGCAGGGATCCGCTGTACTCCTTCGCGAGCGTGGACGGCAGCACCACGACGATCGGTTCGCAGAACGGCAGCGAGGCGAGCCTGGAGCTGCCGCTGGGCTGACCCCGGGTTCGGCCGCCGGTGTGCGGAACGGCACGTCGCCACGTGGCGTTCCGCACACGGTCGTTGCCACGCGCGGCCGGTTTCGTCAGGCCGCGAGCAGTTCGTGCAGGCGCTCGGCTGGGGTCTCCCAGCCGAGCGTTCTGCGTGGGCGGCCGTGACACCCACCGTCGCCACGTGCGGGAGGCGATCCCGACGATCCGACGCGCTTCCTCGTTCCTCAGGGCTCCTGGGGCCTTGCTGTACGAGTCGGCGGTGCGCACGCCGTTCGTCCCCCGGCGGCCCGTGCCCGACGCCTCGTGTCCGGCGCCCCGTGTCCGGCGCCCTGTGACCGGCGCCCTGTGACCGGCGCCCGGCGCCCCGGTTCACGGAGCGCTCCCGGGCCGCGGAGTCCAACGCTCACTCCTTGGGCTGGGGTGTTGCGGCGCCCGCTCGAACCCGGGCGTTGCGGCGGGCCGTTGGCGCACCGGCGGCCGTGGCCTGCTGACCTGGGCAATCCACGGCAACACGGCCCACACGGGGTGTTAACACACCTGTTTACGTCCACGTGGCCTACGCCACAGTAACCTCAGTGCGAACAGAGGTACGATCACGCTCGCACCTCCGATCGGAGGGGTACCTACATGCAGGAGCCCAAAGGGGGAAGCTCAGTCATGTCCGCAATCCTGGACGGTACTCTCACCTACTCGAACACCGTCCCGCGTGCCACCGTCCACCGGGCCGCCATCTGCGAGGTCTTCCTCACGGACTCGGCCCGCGTGGCCGAGGGCGAGTACCTCATCGCCGCGCAGCTGCCGCGGGTGCACAGCTACTACAGCGACAACGTCACCGCGCCCGCCGCCTACGACCCGCTGCTGCTGGTCGAGGTCTTCCGTCAGGCCTCCATCTACGCCGCGCACACGTTCCTCGAGGCGCCGCTGGACAACAAGTTCATCTTCGTCGGCGGGGAACTCGTCATCACCGACCCGGAGGCGCTGCGGATCGGCCCGCGCCCCGGCCACGCCGTGATCCGGGCCCACCAGGCCGGCCTCAAGCACCGCGACGGCGTCGTCACCGGCAGCACCCTCGACCTGGTCCTCTCGGTGGACGGCAACGAGGCCGCCACCATGCGCACCGTCTGCCAGTGGATGCCGGGCGCGGCCTGGGAGCGGATGCGCGACAGGGGTCGTGCCGCCCTCACGCTGACCCCGGCCCGTCCGCACCACACCGGCCGCCGGGTGCCGGCGATCTCCGTCGGCCGTGCCTCGGGGCAGAACGTCGTGCTGGCGGGCGTCGAGGTGGGGGACCACGAGCTGCGGGCGCAGGTCGTCGTGGACCAGGGCAACCCTGCGCTGTTCGACCACCCGCTGGACCACATCCCGGGGGCGCTGATCTTCGAGGGGTTCCGGCAGTCCGCGATGTACGCCGCGCAGGAGCTGTTCGGGCTCTCGCCGCGCAGCCTCCTCCTCGCCCGGGTGGAGACGGACTTCACCCGCTTCGGCGAGTTCGAGCTGCCGACGGACTGCGTCGTGCGGGTCGTGGAGTCGCCGGCGGCGGACACCGTCGCGTTCGAGATCGCCATGGTGCAGGAGGACGAGCAGATCGCCCGGGCCCGGGTGCACCTGACCCGTACGAGCCCGATCACCGGGGCCCTGGAGAACCGTTTCTCCTATGCCGCGGCGAGCGTCTGAGGCCACTACGGCTGAGCGCCACGGCCAAGAGTGCAAGGGCTCAGAGCCGATGGCTCATGGCTCCTGGCCCATGGCTCATGGCTCATACCTCATGACCCATGGCCCGGAGTCCACGGCCCAGGGCCGGAGTCCAGGGCCCAGCGCCTACGGCCGAGCGCACCACCGAGCGGCGTCACAGCCGAGCGCACCACTGAGCGCACCACCGAGGCCAGCGCAAGGAGCATCACCGAGCGTTCCGCGGAGCGCGTCAGTGAGTGTGTCGCCGGGCGCCCCCACCGAGCACCGCAAGGAGCCGCTGCAATGACCAAGCCCATGATCTGGTTCGACTTCGGCGGCGTGCTCTCGCCGCCGCTGGACGACCTGTTCGACTCGTACCACGCCCGCACCGGCATCACCCCGCGCCAGCTGAAGACCGCCCTCGGCACGGTCGCCGGTGAACTCGGCGTCGAGCCGCTCGCGCCGATCGAACTCGCCATGCTCACCGAAGCCGAGTGGGGTGAGGCCATGGTCCGTGCCCTGCGGGACACGAACCCGGGCATCGACCTGACCCGCGCCCGTTTCGAGCGCTTCGGCGAGCAGTGGTTCGAGGGCGTCAACGCCAACCCGGTGATGACCGCGACCGTACGGCACGCCAAGGAGCACGGCTTCCGGGTCGGCATCCTCAGCAACAACGTCGTGGAATGGGAGCCGTACTGGCAGGCCATCGTGGCCCCCGCCGGCGAGATCGACTGCGTCGTCGACTCGTGCAAGGTCGGGTACCGCAAGCCCGACCCCGAGATCTTCCGGCTCGCCGAGAAGGAGGCGGGGGTGGCGGCGGAGGAATGCGTGCTGATCGACGACCTCCCCGAGAACTGTGTCGCCGCCCGGCGCTGCGGCTGGCGCGCGGTGCACTTCCGCAACAGCGCCCAGGCCGTCCGGGAGCTGACCGGCTTGATCGGGCTGCCCGCGCTCACCTGACCGCTCCTGACCGATCCCGGCCGTAGCCCGCCGTATGGCCGGCCATAACTGCCGTAGCTGACCGCACCCAACCCTCCCGGCCGCACCCGGCTGCACCCGGCCCTCCCGGGCCGCTCTCGGGTGCCGGGCCGACCTGCTCGCCGTCGGTCGCCCCCGACCGTGCGCCGCCGTCCGTCGCCGTGTTCGGCCGCGCTCCCACGCCCCACGTCCAACCGGAGAACGCATGACCACCGTTGTCCCGTCCGCGACCGTCGCCGTCACGGACATTCCGCACCTGGACCCCGTTCCGGCCTTCGTCCCACTGACCGAACCCGGCCCGAACGGCGTGCCACTGATCGAGCTGCCCAGCGGTCACTCCGCCGTCCACCTCACCCGCTACGCCGACGTCCACAAGTTGCTCACCGACCCGGCCTCCGGCCGCACCGAGACCAACGTCGAGGGCGGACCGAGCTTCCTCCCCACGGTGATGCCGAAGGAACTGCTGCTCAACCTGGACGCCCCGCACCACGCCAGAGTGCGTGGCTTCGTCTCCGCCGACTACAGCGCGGCCGGCGTGGAGCGGCTGCGCCCGGTGCTCGACGGAGTCATCGAGGACGGCATCGCGCGGCTGCGCGCGGCCGGCTCCCCGGACCTGTTCGGCGACCTGATCAACCGCGTGCCGATCACCGTCAACTGCCACTTCCTCGGGGTGCCGCTCGACGACGTCGACCACTTCCGGCCGTCCTCCCGGATCGTGCAGATCGCCTCCCACGAGGACGTGCCCGACCTCGTCCAGCACTTCTACCGGGTCTACGGCTACGTGCAGGACCTGGTCACCGGCGCCCGGCCCGTGCTGCCCGGCGGCCTGATCGAGCAGTTCCGGGCCAACCGCGACCGCGTCGAGCCCGCCCTGGACGACGCCGAGTTGACCGGAATCTTCTTCGGGTCGCTGCTCGGCGCGGACCAGAACATCGTGTCAGTGCTCACCAAGTCGCTCTACACCCTGCTCGCCGCCCCGCCGCTGTGGCGTCGGCTCGCCGAGGAACCCGAGATCGCGCCGAGGCTGGCCGAGGAGCTGATCCGCCTGATCCCGCTCGGCACCATCTCCGCCTTCCCGCGCATCGCGGGCCGGGACCTGGAGACCAGCGTCGGCCTGGTACCCGAGGGCAGCGTCGTGTACCCGGACGCCTTCGCCGCCAACCGCGACCCGGAGGTGTTCCCGGACCCGCTGGTCATCGACCCCGACCGGCAACCCGCCAAGCGGCACCTGCAGTTCGGGTACGGGATGCACCACTGCATCGGTGCGGCCCTGGCCCGGATGGAGATCATCTCCGTCCTGACCCGCCTGGCGCAGGAGTTCCCCACGCTG
The DNA here is from genome assembly GCF_000719705.1 of Streptomyces sp. NRRL S-350. Classification (GTDB taxonomy): domain Bacteria; phylum Actinomycetota; class Actinomycetes; order Streptomycetales; family Streptomycetaceae; genus Kitasatospora. Next base: position 91,455 of record NZ_JOHO01000014.1, read on the forward strand.
GCGCTGGCCGTCGAGCCCGCGGAGGTGCCGTGGGACACCGGAACGGTGCTTCGGCGGCCGACCTCGCTGCCGGTGCGGTGGTAGTGGTCGCGTAGGGGGCATGCGGGAAGGGCGGGTACGGGGAACCGTACCCGCCCTTCGGGCTTCCTGCTCGGTCGTCCGGTCGTCCGGTCGTCCGGTCGTCCGGTCGTCCGGTCGTCCGGTCGTCCGGTCGTCCGGTCGTCCGGACGCCCGTGGTCGGGTGTCGGGCGTCCGTGGTCGGGGGTCGGGGGTCGGGTGTCCGGGTGTGCCGCGTGGGCTTCCTCCCGGATGGTTTTCCCCGCCCGCGCCGAGGTTCGGTCGTCGTCCGCGCCTACGGTTCTCCGAACCACTCGCGCAGCGTGCCGGCCAGCGGGCCGCCGTCGGAGGCCCAGGCGACGTACCCGTCCGGGCGGACCAGGACGGCGTCCCAAGGGAGCTTGCGCCCGCCGTCTGCCCGGACGATCCGCAGCAGGTGGGACCAGCCCTCGGCCTGCTTGCGGTGCGCCTCCTCGTCGGCGCCCAGCAGGAGCAGCACCGGACGGCCGTCCAACAGCAGGCGGATGACGTCGGTGGGGCCGTCCTCGGTGGTGAGGGGGAGGTTGGGCAGGAAGTGGCCCTCCCACGGGGAACCGTCCGAGGTGCGTGCGGCGTAGACGGTGTCCTGGGCGCTGATCATGTTGCCGAGGTGGGCGTTGGCGCCTTCGACGCCGAGCAGCTCGGAGACCAGGTCGCGCAGTGGGTCCAGGCCCGGATCGGGCCGCATCAGGGCGAGTTGGGCGCGGGTGTTGTCCACCACCCGGCGGGCGGGCGGACGGCGCTCGGTGCCGTAGGTGTCCAGCAGGTCCTTGCCGCCCGTGCCGGCCAGGGTGTGGGCGAGCTTCCAGCTGAGGTTGAGCGCGTCCTGCAGGCCGAGGTTGAGGCCCTGGCCGCCGACCGGGAAGTGCACGTGCGCGGCATCGCCGGCCAGGAAGACCCGGCCCTTGCGGTAGTCGCACACCACGCGCGAGAAGTCGTTGAACTTGGAGAAGAACACCGGGTCGGTCATCGGCACCGGGTGGCCGAGGATGCGCTCGGCCTCGGAGCGGAGTTCGGCGAGCGTGAGCGGGGCGTGGCGGGAAGGGTGGGGGCCGCGGAAGTCGATGGTGAAGAACCGGCTGTGCCCGTACGGGTTGACGCCCGCGATGGTCCAGCCGCGGGGGGTGCGGTTCCAGCCGGAGGGCACCCGGTAGGGGTCGGAGAGCCGGACCAGGCCGAGCAGGGCGGAGACGGTCGCGGGGTGGGTCTCGGAGGCGAAGCCCAGCAGGTCGCGCACGGCGCTGCGGGCGCCGTCCGCACCGACGACGTACTCGGCGGTGAACTGCCGGACCCCGTCCGGGCCCTCGGCCGTGACCTCGACGGCGTCGGGGCCCTGGACGAGGTCGGTGACGGTGTGGCCGCGCAGGACGGTGACGCCGCGGGCCCGGGCCCGGATCTCGAAGTCCCGTTCCAGGTCGGCCTGGGAACGTCCGTAGATGGGGGCGGGCTCGGTGCCCGGGGCGGTGATGACCAGGCCGGGCATGCCGGCGAAGTGGAAGGCGTCGGCGTTCTGGCGGGAGAGGCCGTCGGCGGCGGCCGGGTGGGCGCGCAGGTGGCCGCGGCGGGCCAGGCCTTGGACGGTACGGGCGTGCAGGGTGCCGGCCTTGGGCTGGTCGACGGTCTCCGGGTTGGTCTCCAGGACGACGGTCGCGACGCCGTGGTGGCCCAGTTCGGCGGCGACGAGCATGCCCACGGGGCCGCCCCCGACGATGACGACTTGGGCGCGGGTGGTGCTGGCGGGGGTCATGGTTCGGGGGTCCTTTCAGGGTGGGATGCCGGGGGAGATGAGCGGCGCTCATGAGCTGGCCTCATGCGTGGTGGTCATGGGTGCGTCTCATGCGTGGCCTTCATGGCGGCCGGCATGAGCTCGGTTCATGTGCGGCGCTCATGAGCTGGGTTCATGTGCGCGGGCGACATGAACTGCGCTCATGGGGTGCCGCATGAGCGACGCTCATGGGCACGGCTCGTAAAACAGCGAACGCATGGCCTGTCAGAGGCAGCGTCCGTCAGGCAGTCCATGAGCAGAACTCATGAGGAGCGGGGGAGAGCGCGACATGAGCCACGTTCATGCGCCGCAGCCACGAGCGACCCCCGGTGAGCCGGACCCATGAGCGTTGCTCATGGCCGCGTCCATGCCCCCGCGACCATGCCCCCCGCGACCATGCCCCGCGTCCACGATCCCGTGCGTCCATGAGTCGGGCGCATGTCGGTGTGGAGCACGGCCTGTCCGGCGCATGGGTGAGGGCCCGGCGCCGCTCGGGGGTTGCGGCGCCGGGCCCGGTCTCGGGGGGTGCGGGAGGGCGACCCGGGGGTAGCCGCCCTCCCGCGTCTCGGAACGGCGCTGCGGCCGTTGGCTCTTACGGGCGGTCGGGGCGGTGGATCAGGCTTCGGCCTTCCGGCCGCCGCCGCGCAGCATGGCCGCGATCACGACGATCAGCACCACGCCGACGGCCGCGAGGCCCCACAGGACGGAGTGGAAGGCGGAGTCGTAGGCGTTGGCGAGGAAGTCCACGAAGCCCTTGCGGTCGGTGGCGCCGGACAGGTCGGCCGCTCCGGCGAGGTCACCCCCGGCGGCCTGGTCGGCGACCTTGTCGGCCTGCGAGGCGCCCTCGTGGGCGCCGATGCCGTCGGTGATCCGGGTGCCCAGCACGGTGGCCAGCGCGGAGCCGTACACCGCGACGGCGACGGCCTCGCTGCCCAGGCGCAGCGTGTTGAGGAAGCCGGCCGCCATGCCGGCCTTGGCCGGGTCGACCAGTTCCAGTGCCTGGCCGTCGACCAGGCCGGCCGAGAGGCCCATGCCGGCGCCGGTGATCAGCATCGGCGCTGCGAGGACCAGGACGGTGACGGAGGGCGAGAGCAGGGTGAGGGCGATGTCGCCGACGACCAGGCAGACCAGGCTGACGTAGATCAGGGTGAGCGCCGGCACGCCGCGGGTGACCAGCTTGGCGGCGAGCATCGGGAAGACCAGTACCGGGGCGGTGAGCAGGAGCATCAGCAGGCCTGCGGCGCCGGTGTCGCGTCCGGTGACGGCGGTCAGGTAGCTCGGCAGGTAGGTGAGCATGGTGACGAAGCCGAAGGAGGCGGCGACGGGCACGAGGCAGAGGCCGACGAAGCGGCGGTTGCGCAGCACGCTGAGGTCCAGCATGGGGTGCGCACTGCGGTTCTCGACGGCGGCGAAGACGGCCAGTACGACGACCGCGCCGACGAACAGGCCGATCACGCCCGGGCTGCCCCAGCCCCACTGGGAGCCCTGCACGATGGCGGTGGTGAGCAGCACCATGGCGACGACGAACAGCGCGCTGCCGGGGACGTCGATCCGTCCGCCGCTGCCGGCGTCGGAGGGCATCGCGCGGGAGATCGCGGGCACTGCGAGCAGTACGGCGGCGAGGGCGACGGCGTGCACCGCGAACACCCAGCGCCAGCCGAGGCCCTGTACCAGCACGCCGGCCAGGGACGGGCCGATGGCGACGCCGATGCCGGCGATGGTGCCGAACATGGCGAAGGCCTTGGCGCGGGCCGGGCCGTCGAAGACCGTGGAGACGATGGCCGCGCCGCAGGAGAAGATCGCGGCGCCGCCGATGCCGGTGAGGGCGCGGGCGGCGTCGAGCCAGATGACGTCGGTGGCGACGGCGCTGGCGAGCGAGGCGACGGCGTAGACGGCGACGCCGGCCGCGAAGGCCTTGACCCGGCCTATGACGTCGGCGATCGAGCCCCACACGAGGGTGAAGCAGGCGAAGGCCACGTTGAAGGCGTTGACCACCCACTGGAGCGGGGCGAGGTCGGCGTGGGTGCTGGTGCCGATGTCGGGGAGGGCGACCGCCGTGCCGGAGATGGACATGGGCACGACGAACACCGCGAGGAGGACCGCGGCCAGGGTGAGCGTGCGGCCGGGCTGCTGCCCTTCCGTCACCACCGGCGTGGCAGACGTGGTCTGCGTACTCATGGGGCACAACTCCAGGCTCGGCCCGGCCGCGGAACGGCCAGGTAAGGAATTTTTCGAACCTTAAGGTGCCATGCGGGCGAGGTACGATGCAACCCATACCTGAGGATGCTTTCGGATGGAGGATCCGATGCCCGACCCGGAAGGCCACCCCTCGACCGAGGAAATGGACCTGCGGATGGTCCTGAACGCACTCGCCGACCCGCTGCGCTACGGAGTGATCTCCGCCTTGCTGCGCGAGGCCGAAGGGGCGGCGCGCACCTGCGCCTCCTTCAACCTCCCGGTGTCGAAATCCACGATCACGCACCACTTCCGCGTCCTGCGCGAGGCCGGCCTGGTCCGGCAGGTGGACCGCGGCAACAGTCGCGCGGCCACCCTCCGCCGCGACGACCTCGACCGGCGCTTCCCGGGTCTGCTCGACCTCATCCGCGCCAACCCGTGAGCTCTCCGGGGTGCCAGGGGATGGTCAAGGAACCTTGACCGACCCTTGGCCCTTCGATGTGGTGACGGCATGTCAGGCTGTGCGCCCCCACAGGCTGATGAGGAGACTCCGGTGGACCACGCCCGCCCCCTGATCGAGGACTTCCCCGCGCATCCCGACGGCGACCCCGCCGACACCCTGGCCCGCGCCGTCCGCGCCCGCCGCACCGCCCTCGGTCTGACCATCGCGGACCTCTCCACCCGTTCGGGCCTCCCGGAGGCCCACCTGCGTACCGTCGAGGCCGGCCATGCGATGCCGACCCTCGCCCTGCTCACGGTGCTGTCGCGCGCACTGCGCGTGGACCGGTAGGCGGAAGGCGGGGGAGCGCCGCCCCGCCCCGATCCCCGATCCGGCGCCCCCGTGATCCGGCACCCCCGGCGATCGACCGCCTTTCGATGCGCTGTCCCGCGATGCGCTGCCCCGCGATGCGCCGCCCCCTGATCCTTTGGTCCTTCGGCCTCAGGCCGGTTCGTACGTCGTGCTGCGGACCAGGGTGCGGGCGCGGGGGGAGTCCATGGGGTGGGCGAAGAGGTAGCCCTGGCCGAGGGGGCAGCCCATGGCGGCGAGGAGGTCGCGTTGTTCGGGGTTCTCGATGCCCTCGGCGATGACCTGGACGCCGAGGGTGTCGGCGATGCGGGCGATGCCTTCGACGAGGGCGTACTGCTGGGGTGAGTGGCCGAGGCCGTCGATGAACGACTTGTCGATCTTGAGCAGGGAGATCGGGAACTCCCGCAGGTAGGAGAGCGAGGAGTAGCCGGTGCCGAAGTCGTCGATGGCGATGCCGACGCCGAGGCCGGAGAGGGTGGCCATGTCGGCGTGGATGCGTTCGTCGCGGCGCATCAGGACGGATTCGGTGAGTTCGAGCACGAGGGTGTGCGGGTCGATGCCCGAGGTGGCGAGGGCATGGCGGACGACGTCCACGAAGCCGGCGTCGCGGAACTGGCGGGCGGAGACGTTGACGTTGACCCGCAGCGGTGGCCGGCCGGCCGCGGCGCGGGCGGTCGAGCTGGCGGCGTGCCAGGCGGCGGCTTCCTGGGCGGCGCGTTCCAGGACCCAGGCGCCGAGCGGGACGATCTGGCCGCTCTCCTCGGCGAGGGCGATGAACTCGTCGGGCAGGACCATGCCGCGCCGGTCGTGCGGCCAACGGACCAGGGCCTCGAAGGCGACCAGGTCGCCGGTGCGCAGGTCGACGATCGGCTGGTAGTACAGCTGGAACGCCGATTCCGCGATCGCCGAGTCGAGGTGCTCGTTCAGCTCGTGCCGTTCCACCAGCCCGGCCTGCAGCGCCGGCCGGTAGTGGCACCACTGGCGGCGGCCGGCCGCCTTGGCGGAGTAGAGCGCGAGGTCGGCGTGGGTGAGCAGTTCGGCGGCGTCCACGCTGTCCTCGGTGGTCGCCACCCCGATGCTGGCGCTCACCCGGACCGCGCCCGCCTTGAGCTTGAACGGCTCGGTGAAGACCGCCAGCACGCTCGCCGCGATGGTGTCCACGTCGGCGGGCCGGGCCGCGTCCTCGACCAGCACCGCGAACTCGTCGCCACCGAGCCGGGCGGCGGTGTCGGAGGCGCGCAACGCGGTGGAGATCCGCAGCGAGACGGCGACCAGCAGCTCGTCGCCGATCGCGTGGCCCTGGGTGTCGTTGACCACCTTGAAGTCGTCCAGGTCGATGAAGAGCACGCCGGTGACGGATCCGCTGCGCTGGCCGCGGGAGAGCGCGTGCCCGACCCGGTCCTGGAACAGCACCCGGTTGGCCAGGCCGGTCAGCGAGTCGTGGAAGGCCCGGTGGGTCAGTTCGCGCTCCATCTGGCGCTGCTCGGTGACGTCGCGCAGGGTGAGCACCAGGGCGCCGACGGTCGGGTCGGCGCGCAGGTCGTTGAAGCGGACCTCGGCCTCGATGGGGGTGCGGTCCTGGCGCAGCAGCCGCCAGTGCTCCCGCGGCTGTTCGCGAGGCTGTTCCCGGTTCTCCTCCCGGGTCCGTCCCGGGGTCTGCTCCCGGGTCCGTCCCGGGTTCCCTTCCCGGGGCTGCCGGCCGGGCGGCGGGTCGGCCGGGCCGCGCATCCGGGCCAGTGCCGCACCGACCTCCCGGCTGTCCTCGGGCGGGACGAGATCGGTGAGCAGCGTGCCCTCCAGGTGCGGGTGGCCGAGCACCGACTCGGCGGAGGGGGAGGCGTAGCGGACGGTGTCGTCGGCGTCGAGGATCAGGATGACGTCGCTGGCGTTCTGCACGAGGGTGCGGAAGTACAGCTCGCTGTTGCGGCGGGTGACCTCCCGGCTCAGCACGACCCGTTCGACGGCGAGGGCCGCCTGCCCGGCGAGGATCTCCAGGGAGCTCCAGAGACTGGTCAGCTCCTGCTCGGTGCCCGTGACGATGAGCGCGCCGATCAGCGGGTCGCCGGAGGGCCGTTCGGCGAGGGTGAGCGGGCAGATCAGGGCGAACGGCATGCCGTCGCGGTGCCCGGCCGGTCCGTGGGCGGGCAGGTCGACGGCTTCGGCGGGCAGCAGCCTGGTCTCGCGGAACGCGGCGAGGGCCAGCACCTGGTCGGAGTCGGAGGCGGTGCCCACCCGGTGCTGCCGCGCGGCGCCGTGCTCGGCGTGCCGGACGTGCAGGACGCCCGCTTCGGCGACGGCGAGCAGGGCGACGTGCCCGGGCTCGGCGGGCATCAGGGTGGAGGCGGCGGACTGGACGGCGTCCGCGACCTCCTCCACGGTGACGGCCGCGGTCAGCCGGGCGCCCGCCTCGCGCAGCGCCCGTTCGCGGGCGATGGCCTGTCTGCGGGCGGAGACGACCACCGCCAGCCGGGCGAGGACGAGCAGGTAGAGCAGCGCCGAGAAGGCGCCGATCACGCCCGAGTTGCCGGTGTTGCCGGCCAGCGACTCGATGATCAGGATCGCCGGGGCGATCAGCGAGGCGAGGGTGAGCAGGACGAGCCGGGCGGCGCTGAGGTCCGGCTGCTGGGTGGGGACGGGTCTGGTCAGCTCGACCATCGACGGGTGCAGCGCGGCCGCGCCCCACGCGGTGTAGAAGGCGGCCCAGCCGAGCTCGACGGGCGTGCCGATGCGCCAGGTGCCGTGCAGCTGGATCAGCGCGTACAGCACGTCGGAGACGAGCAGGCCGACGGTGCCGACGGCGAGCAGCTGCAGTGCGCGGGAGTTGCCGCCCCGCGGGGTCAGCAGGCGCAGCAGCAGGGCGAGGACGACGACGTCGCCGAGCGGATAGGCGATCGAGACGGCCTTCTGGAACCAGGTGAGGTCGGGGCTGCGGGTGTACGGGAGGATCAGGTAGATCCAGGCGAGCAGGGCCAGGCCGATGGTGGGGATGAGGGCGTCGAGCAGGCCGGCGCGGTCCTGACGGGCCGTGCGCCAGCGGATGAACCCGAGCACCCCGGCCGCGTACAGCACGTACTCGGCGAGGTAGAAACCGTCCGCGACGGAGGGGAACGGGTTGGCCAGGTGCAGGATGTCCAGTTGGACGGCCTGCACCACCTCGCCCGCGGTGAAGCTCAGATTGGCGAGTGCCAGGAGGTACCAGAAGCGCGCGTGCGCGGGGCGGTTCAGGCGGACGCCGAGCACGATGGCGGCGACGCCGCCGAGGCCGATGCCCGTCCACCAGACGATCCGCTGGCCCGGGTTGGCGTAGTAGATGCCGGTGAACAGCACCATCCAGACGAGGTAACAGGCCATCAGGCGTTGTCGCCGGCGTGTCAACGAGGCTACCTCCTCCGCGACATCACCCCGCCGGTCGGACGGGGGAGTTCGGGCGAGGGCGGGGGCCGGGGGCTCGGGTCTCACCGGGCGGCTCCGGCGGGGGACGAGGCGCGTGGTCGCGCGCGGTGCCCGACGCGGGTCCGCTCCCGGTGGCCCGGGTACGTCTTCGCGCGGGTGTGCGGCGTCCGGTCGGGTAGCGACCGGACGTTCTCGATGTGTCGTGAGTGCGTATAGTCGGAAATGTCGCACTCCCAAGCATTCTGCCGCCACAGCACGAGGTCAAGCCGGTGGACGACGCAGCAGACAGCGCACAGGGCGTACCAACGGATGCGAGGTCCGGGCGTCACGCCGTGGTCCGCAACGGCAACGGTCAGTACGCGCTCTGGCCCGGCGACTTGACCGTGCCCGCCGGATGGCAGCGGGCGTACGGCCCGGCGGAGCGGGACGCCTGCCGGGCGTGGGTGGAACGGGAGTGGCGGCCCACAGGCCTGGGCTTCGCCGGCTCCGAACGCCCCGGGCGGGCGGCGGCCGGGTTCGCGGACACGGTGCACGGACTGTTCCGCACGCGGGCGGCGCACGACCCCGACGCGGTCGCCGTCGTCGCCGAGGATGCCACCCTGAGTTACCGCGAACTCGATCTGCGCAGCGACCGGTTGGCCGCCGCCCTGCGGGCGCACGGGACCGGGCCGGAACGGGTGGTGCCGGTCTGCCTGGAGCGCGGAGCCGCCCTGGTGACGGCCTGGCTTGGTGTGCTCAAGGCGGGCGGGGCCTTCCTGCCGCTGGACCCGGCGCATCCGCAGCGACGGCTGGCCCGGCTGGTCGAGGACTGCGGGGCGCGAGTGGCGGTCACTGACAGTCACGAGTTTCCGGGCGTGACAGCGCTGCGGATGGCCGGTGCGCCGGGGGACGCCCCCTCCGCCGCCGAGTCCGGCGCCGAGTCCGCCGCCGAGTCCGCCGCCGAGTCCGACACCGGCACCGACGCCGACGCCGTGGCTGGTACTGGTCCGGGCACTGGCGCCGACGCGGACGCCGGCCCTGATACCCACGCCGACATCGCCGCCGACGCGGGCCTCGATGCCGGTGCCCACGCGGGCGTCGGGAGAATCCGACTCGATGACGGTGCCGCCCCGGACGATCTCGCGTACCTGATCTACACCTCCGGCACGACCGGCCGTCCCAAGGGCGTCCCGGTCACCCACCGTGCGCTCGTGTTCACCCTCGACCGGATCGTCCACGCGTACCGCCTCGCGCCCGGCGAGCGCGTCCTGCAACTGGCCGCGCTCGGCTCCGACACCGCGCTGGAGCAGGTCTTCGGCGCCCTGCTCGCGGGTGCCACGGTCGTCCTGGGCGGCGGCGGGAGCGCAGGCGGCACTTGGGCCCCCACCGAGCTGGTGCGCCGCCTGCCCGGGCTGGGCCTGGCCGTCGCCGACTTCACCCCCGCCTACGGGCACCACGTCTTCGACCTGCTCCCGCCGGGCGGCCCCGGCCCGGCGGGACTGCGGCTGGTGGTGGTCGGCGGGGACGCCGTGCACGCCGACGACTGCCGCGCCTGCCTGGAGCGGCTGCCCGGCGCTCGGCTGCTCAACGCGTACGGCGTGACGGAAGCGGCCGTCACCTCCCTGCTCTGCGAGGTCACGGCGGAGCTGCTGGAGGACGGCGGCGCGGCCGCCCCGGTGCCGATCGGGCGCCCCCTCCCCGGCGTGCGCGTGCACGTGCTGGACGCGTCGCTGCGGCCGGTCCGGCCCGGCGAGAAGGGGCAGATCCACCTCGGCGGGCCCGGCCTCGCCCGGGGTTACTGGCGCAGCCCCGGCCTGACCGCCGAATCCTTCCTGCCCGATCCGTACGCGCCGCTGCCCGGCGAGCGGATGTACCGCACCGGCGACGCCGGGCGGTGGCGGGACGACGGGCAGCTGGAACTCCTCGGCCGCTTCGACGACCAGGTCAAGGTCCGCGGCCACCGGGTCGACCCGGCGGAGATCGAGGCCGTGCTGGCCGCACACCCGGACGTGCGGCAGGCGCGGGTCGCGGCGGACGCGGAGGCGGCGGACGGCAGTCGGGCGCTCACCGCCTACTACACCCCGGCCGCCGGGGCGCTCGGCGGCGCCGAGGGGATCCGGGCGTTCCTGGCCGAGCGGCTGCCGGACTACCTGGTGCCGGCCGAGTTCGTGGCGCTGGAGGCGATGCCGCTCACGGCGGCGGGCAAGATCGACCGACGGCGGCTGCCGCACGCCCCCGTGCGGGCGGCGGCCCGGGCACCGGAGGAGGGCGCGGCCGGTACCGGAGCCGACGCCGTTCCAGAGGCAGACCAGGCAGAGGCGGCCAGGGCCGGGGCGGCCAGGGCCGGGGCGGCCAGGGCCGGGGGAGCTGCTGCGGCTGGGGCGAGTGCGGTCGCGGGAGACGCGGTCGAATCAGCGGTCGGACAGCTCTGGGCGGAACTCCTGGGCGCCGAGGCCGTGGGCCCGGACGACGACTTCTTCGCACTCGGTGGTACGTCGCTGCTGGCCATGGAGATGCTGGCGCGGGCCAGGATCATGTTCGGCATCGACGTCGGCCGGGTGCGGGCGCTCACCCGGGCGCTGCTGCGCGAGCCCGCGCTGCGGGCCTTCGCCGGGGTGCTGCAGGAGGCCCGCGCGGGCGGCGCGGCGGGCGACGGGCTCGGTGCCGGCTCCGGCTCCGGCTCCCGCTCTGGCTCCGGCTCCGCCGCCGGTCCTGGTGTTGGCTCCAGGGCCGATGCCCATGCCGGGCCCGATGCCGGAGCCGGCACGGGCATCGGCGCGGGCGGCAGGGAGACGGCCGTCGACTGGCTCGCGGAGGCCCGCCTGTCCGAACCCGTCGGACAGTCCTGGAGCCCCGCGCCCTCCCGGGCCGAACCCGCCGAGATCCTGCTCACCGGCGCCACCGGCTTCTGCGGCGCGCACCTGCTGCACACCCTGCTCGCCACCACCCGGGCCCGGATCCACTGCCTGGTGCGGGCGCCCGACGACGAACACGCGCTGGAACGGCTGCGCGCCGCCCAGCAGCGCTTCCTGCGGCACGACCTCGCCGACCGCAGGGTGGTGCCGCTGACGGGTGACCTCACCCGGCCCCGGCTGGGACTCACTGAGCGCCAGTTCGACTGGCTGGCACGGAAACTGGACGCGGTGCACCACCTCGGCGGGCAGGTCAACTTCCTCTACCCGTACCACCAGCTGCGCGACGCCAACGTCGGCGGCACCCGGGAGATCGTCCGGCTCGCCGGGCACAGCCGGGGCGTGCCGGTGCACTACCTCTCCACCCTCGCCGTGCTGGCCGGCTTCGGGGCGGCGGGAATCGACCGAGTCACCGAGCGGACCCGGCTCGCCCACCCCGAACGGATCGGCGTCGGCTACGTCGAGAGCAAGTGGGTGGCCGAGCAACTGCTGCACAACGCGGCCGCCGCCGGACTTCCGGTCACCGTCCTGCGCACCAACGACGTCACCGGGGACCTGTCGAGCGGCGTGATGAACACCGGTACCGAACTGTGCGCACTGATCAAGTACCTGGCGGACAGCGGGACCTGCCCCGACGTCCGGCTGCTGCTGGACTTCGTCCCGGCCGACCGCTTCGCCCGCGCCATCGCGCACATCGCCGCCCACGCGCCCGCCGACGGCGAGGTCTACCACCTCACCTCCCCGCAGCCCGGGGTCCTCGCGGACCTGGCGGACCGGCTGCGGGCGCGCGGCCACCGGATCGACCTCATGCCGTACGGGCCATGGGTGCAGGGCCTGGTCCGGTTCGCCGCGCGGCACCCGACGCACCCGATCGCGCCGTTCGTCCCGCTGTTCGTGGACCGCGCGCCGGGCTCGGAGCTGTCGATCAGCGAGATGTACTTCCGGCCGGCCTTCCCGCTGTTCGACCGGGCCAATGCGGACGCCGCGCTGGCCGGGAGCGGGGTCGAACTGCCGGCGGTCGACGCGGGGCTGATCGACCACTACCTGGCGGGCCTGGAGAGGGAAGGGTTCCTGGAGTCAGCGCGATGACGGCGACGCGCGATGAGCAGGGCTCATGGGCCGCTGCGGCGATGAGCAGGGCTCACGGACCGGTGTGATGAGCGCGGTTCATGGGGACCGGTGGATGAGCAGGTCTCATGAGGAGGCGTGATGAGCAAGTCTCATGGGAGGGGCGCGATGAGGAAGTCTCATGGGGACGTCGCGATGAGCGGCGCTCATGCGGCGACGGCATGAGCGGCGCTTATCGCGCGGGCGGCGCGTTCGACGCGCTGGACGTCCTGCGCGCCCCCGGAGACGGCCCCGTGGCGTTCGGCGGCGAGCTCGGTGCGCAGGACTTGTTGGCGGCGTACCGACGCGGGCTGTTCCCGCTGCCGACGGCGGACCTCTACGCGGGCGCGTACAACGAGGCGGTGTACGGGGAGGCCGTCGAGGCGGGGGAGGTGGCTCTGCTGGCGGGCGGGGAGGACCCGTACGCGCTGGCATGGTGGTCGCCCGACCCTCGGCCGGTGATGGCGCCCGGCGGAGTGCGCCTCGGAACCCGACTGGCCCGGTGGCTGCGCAACCGGTCGACGTGGTGGACGACTGCGGACCGGGCCTTCGGCCGGGTCCTCGCGGCCTGCGCCGAAGGGCGCCAACCGGTCTGGCTCACCGATGAGTTGCGCGAGGCGCTGACGCAGCTGCACGCGCTCGGGGCGGCGCACAGCGTGGAGGTGTGGGAGGGGGAGGAACTGGTCGGCGGGGTGTTCGGGATCGCGGTCGGCCGGGTGATCAGCCTCGACTCGATGTTCCACCACCGCCCGGACGCCGCCCGCGTCGCCGTCGCGGACCTCGGTGCGCGGTTCGGCGCCGCGGGCGGCCGGCTGCTCGACGCGCAGTGGGACGGACCGCACGTGCGCAGCCTGGGGGCCGAGCCGATGGCACGCTCCCGGTACCTCGCGGAGCTTGCCACCGGGGGCGTCGCGGCCGGTCCGCCCACGGGTGAGCCACTGCCGGCATCCCGGTTGGGATGACCATGGGGTGACCGGCGGTCGACCTGCGTGGATGCCTGGTTGGCCTGTCTTCGACAAACTTATTCCCCGTCAGTAACATGACGCCGCGTGTTCAAGAGTTCGATAGGCAGGGCCACCGGCCCCGCCGTCCTCACCCTCATCCTCGCCGGGGCCGCCGCGTGCGGGCCGACCAGCCCCGGCACCACCCGAACCGGCGCCGCCCCGGTCGCCGCCACCGTCGCCGACGCGACCACGACCGCCACCGGGAGCAGCCCGGCCGCCGCCGCACCCGCCGGGAGCGCCCCGCGCGCCAAGGCGGCCCCGGCCGCCTCCGGCCGTCCGACCGCAGGCACGGCGCCCGTCACCGCCGCGCCCGCCGGAGACCGGCAGGCCGCGATCGGCAGCCCCGGCAAGGACGGCGGCCCGGTCACAACGGCGACGAAGAGCCTGCAGCTGACCGCGTACGACCCGGCGGCCGGCACGGCCGTCCTGGCGGCGGCCGGTGGGCAGGCCCCGACGACCCCGGCCTCACCGACGACCCCGACGGCCCCGGCGACCCCGACGGCCCCGGCCTCACCGGCGACCCCGGCCTCCCCGGGCTCCAAGTCGAGCGTCGCCACCCCGCCGTCCGCACCGCCGTCGGCCGCCACCCCGCCGCCCGTACCGCCGTCGGCCGCCACCCCGCCGTCCGCACCGCCGTCGGCCGCCACCCCGCCGCCCGTCACCCTGCCGACCGCCGGGCCGTCGGCAGCAGCTGCCGTCCAGCCCGGCCAGTTGATCGCCAGCCCGCCCACCGCCGCCGCACCGCAGGGCGCGCTGGTCGCCATCACCGGGGTCCACCCCGGCGCGGGTGGCACGCTCGACCTGACCACCCGCCCCGCGACCCTTGCCGAACTCCTCGGCGGCACCGAGGCGGACGGCAGCGTGCCCGTCGACCCGCACGGCATCACCGTGACGCCGCTGGTCAAGGACCTCAAAGCATCCGTGGGCGTGGACGGCAACGGCGTGAAGGCCGACGCTTCCGGCACCCTGGAGGTGGACCTCAAGGCCCCCGTCCCGCTGCCCGAGGGCACCAGCCTGGACGCCTCCGGCTCGCTCCAGCTGCATCCGGCCGTGCACTTCGCCTACCACGGAGCCGCCGCGGGAAGCCCCCGCACCGCCTCCATCGGCTTCGACCTGGGCGCCCACGCCCAGTGGAAGGTCACCGGCGACGCCACCCGCAGCGCCGGCGCGGCGCCCGTCCGGGTGCCCTTCGCCAAGCTGCAGGCCAGTCCGGTGCTGACCGTCGCGGGCCTGCCCGTGGTCGTCAACCTCGGCCTGACCTGCTACCTGGAGATCAGCGCCGACGGACAGGTGCACCTGGAGGCGGAACAGGACGCCGCCGGCACCTGGGCGGTGCGTGCCGACTACACCGGCGGCAAGGGCTGGACGCCGGTCACCAGCGCCGAGACCAAGGTCACCCCGGTCCACGTGCGACTGAACGGCAGGGCCGCCGTACGGACCGCGTTGGGTGCCGAGATCAGCCTCGGCCTGTACGACACCGTCGGTGTCGAGACCACCGTCGCCCCCTACCTGAAGGCCCAGGCCGAGGGCTCGCTGGTCGCCGACTCGTCCGGTAACCCGCCGCAGGTGCAGGGCAGTTGGTCGCTCGTCGGCGGCGTCGACCTGAACGGCTCGCTGCTCGCCCACCTGAAGGTCTTCGGCACCCCGATCATCGAGGGCAAGCTGCCGCTGCCCCCGTTCCACCGCGAGTGGCCGCTGGTCTCGGGCTCGGCGGCCCTGCCGTCGCCGCGCCCCAGCAGCAGCTGATCGGACGTCATCTGGCTCGGGCCCCTTGGCCGGTTCTCCGGACAAGGGGCCTTGTCGTGTCGTGGTGCGGGGGGATTCCTCGAAGCCTTCGGCTGCACCTTCACGGAGTCGACGAGGATCAAGAAGATCGGCGGGGCGGGGCGGGGGCGGGGGCGAGGCGGAGGCGCGAGCGCTGTGGCGGAGGGAGCCGGCGGACCCCGCACCGGATGCGGGGTCCGCCGGCTCCCGCCTGAACATCGCCGGCGAGTTCGGCGAGCGCCACCCTGACCTGTTCGGGCGAACGAAGGTTGACGCGCAGTCGCGAACGCCGGGGTCTGGTGGAGTGGGAAGTCGGCCCAGCCGACTTCCCACTCCACCCGTTACCCGGGGTGGCAGTCGAGGTCAGGGTGCAGCCGGCGGCGGTGCTCGGCAGTGGGCCGTGGTGAGGGGACGGATCCGGGCGTGTTCGTGGTGTTCGCCGCCAATGCCCGGGTGTGACCGGGTTTCCCCTACCCTGCCTCCATGCTCTCTGTGGTGGTGGCCCCCTGGGCGGGCGAGGCGGAGCCGGTGTTCGTGCGCAATCCGGACGTGCTGCACGACGCTGCGAGCACGATGAAGGTGGCGGTGCTCGCCGCGTTGAGCCGGGGCGGGGCGAACCTCGATGCCGAGGTCCCGGTGGTGAACCGCTTCACGTCCGTCGTGGGCGGGGACTTCGGCAACGACCCGGACTGGGACAGCGATCCGCTTCCGTGGGAGCTGCTGGGCACGCACGTGCCGCTGCGCCTCCTCGCGGAGCGGATGATCACGCACTCCTCCAACCTCGCCACCAACCTCTGCCTGGCCCGCCTCGCCCCGCAGTCGGTTTCCGAGGTCTGGCGCCGTGCCGGGGCCACGCGCAGCGCCACCCCGCGCGGGATCGAGGACCACGCGGCGCGCGCCGCGGGCGTCGACAACCTGGTCAGCGCCCGCGATCTGGTGCGGCTGCTGCGCTCGCTCGCGGAGGAGCCCGAACTCCTCGCGCTCCTGGGGGACAACGACTTCCGGGTGGACCTCGCGGCCGGCCTTCCGCCGTACACCCGGGTCGCGTTCAAGAACGGCTGGATTCCGGGGGCGCGCCACTGCGTGGGCCTGGTCCACCCACCGGACTGCCCGCCGTACCTCCTCGCGGTGTGCTACACCGGCCCGCTCGCCACCGGCGCCGACCGCACCGACCCCGCCGCCCGTCTGCTGGCCCGGATCTCGGCGGCGGTGTGGGCGCGGCGTCATGGGATTCACACCGCTTCATGAGCATGACGATCAGTCAATTGCGGTACAGATCATAGGCATTGCACTCACGCTGTCGGGGGAGAGCTGGGGGTGAGCCGAAGTGTCATCGTGTCTGCGAAGCGTCGCCCGACTGGTCACCGTGCTCATGGCGACGGCCGCCTACGTCGCCCTGCACCTGGTGATCAGCCTGGGAGACGGCCAGGCGACCGACAGCGACCGGTCGGAGGTCGCGGCGGCGGCGCTGTGGTTGGGTCTGCTCGCCGTGGTGCTGGTCGGGCCGGTCCTGTGGCTGCGGCACCGCCGCCGGTCGGGGGCCAGGGAACTCGTGGGCCTGGTCAGCCGGTTCGTCCCGGCCCAACCGCGGTGGCGCAAGGCGGTCCGGGCGGCGAACAGTCTCGGTCTGGTGCTGTTCGGCGGCGGCGCCTACACCGTCGACCTGTCGGAGCGGCGGGGCCACACCATGAGCCTGGAGCGGCAGTTCCTGCTGCTGGCGGGCGGTTTGGCGGCCGTGGGGGCGGGGCTGCTGATCCTGCGCCGCACCCGGCTGCACGCCGCCCGCCCGGCCGCCCGGGCCCTGCTGCTGGACGGTCGCAGACCGGTACTGTACCTGCGCAGTTTCGACGACGACGGGATCGCCGCCGAGATCGACGACGGGGCGGACTTCAACCTCCACTCGCGGGAGGAGCAGCTCGCGAGGGCGCTGGGCGCGATCGGCCCGGTGATCGCCGTCGGACGGCCCGGGGAGCCCCTGCCGCACCTCGGCGCGGCCCGGTTCTACCTGCCGCTCGACGACTGGAAGTCCACCGTCCTGCGTCTGATGGACCTGTCCCAGCTGATCGTCCTGCGGCTGGGGCAGGGGGACGGGCTCTGGTGGGAGGTCGAGCAGGCGCGTGCCACCCAGCCTGCGGCGAAGCTGCTGCTGCTGGCGCCGGCCGGGCCGTCCGACGTGGTCGCCCGGCTGAACGGGTACCTGCCCGTCCCGGTGCCGCCGGACGGGCTCGGTGGCGGCGAGCACTGGATCTCCGCCGTCATCGTCTTCGACGACCGCTGGACGCCCCGCGTCACTCCCGTGGGGCTCACGAGCACGGGGTGGTGGCGGGGCCTGGGTTCGAACGCGGCCGTCGGCGCGCTGGAGACGCCGACGGTGTCCGTGGCCCGGGCGTTGCGGACGGCGCTCGCGTCCGTGGGGCGGCGTCGGCGGACGATGATCTGGCGAGCCCGGTTCGCGACGCAACTGGCCGCGGCGACGGGCTTCGGGATGGCTGTCACGGTGGCCCTGGCGGGCTGGCTCGGCTACCGGGCGGTGCAGGTGACCGGACTGTGGTGAACACCGACTTCGGGGGAGACATGGAACATCCAAAAGAGGGCATCGCGTCCGTGGGCGCGGACGGCGGCGCGGCGGAGCGGCTCAGGACGGTGAGGGGCGTCGGTGTCGCCGCGTCGGTCCTGGTCCTGCTGGTGGTGGCGTACGACGTGTTGCACACGGTGTCGGACTGGCGCGTCTACCTGGTGGTCGAGGACATCCTCGCGGGGAACGCGACGGTCGCGGACGTCCAGTCGGTCGACGACTTCGCCGGCTACTTCGACGGGTTGCAGGGCCTGGCGGTGCTGGTTCCGGCCGGGGTGGTCTTCCTGATCTGGCTGTGGCGGGCGCGGCTCAACGCCGAGGCGCTGGGCGGTCCGGGCAGTCAGCGGCGGGCACGGGGCTGGGTGGTGGGCTCCTGGATGACCCCGGTGGCGAACCTGTGGATCCCGTACCGCGTCGTGGCGGACGTCTGGGAGGCGAGTGCGCCCCGGCGGACGGCCCCCGGTCCGCTGCTGACCGTCTGGTGGGTCGCGTGGGTGGTCGGCGGCATGGTGAACCGGGCCTACACGTACCAGGTCATGAAGGACGCAGCCTCGGAGGACGACCTGCGGCGCGTCGTGTACCTGGGCACCGTCGGCGTCGCCCTCGACGTGCTGGCCGGTGTGCTGATCGTCCACACCGTCCACCGGATCAGCGTCTGGCAGACCCAGCGGCTCGCCGGAGCGGGCCGCTGAGTCCGCCGACCGGCGCGACCGTCAGTACGGCTTGACGAGGACGTGCGCCGCACCCGGGATGCCGACCTCGAGGAGCTCGTCCTCCTCCGGGGTGGTCGGGGTGCCGGTCTCCTGCTTGAGGACCGCGCGGGACAGGCCCTGCACCCACATGGCGCGCGGGCGGCGGCGCTCCTCCCAGGCGGTGAGCGCGGCCGGGACGGTGCCGGCCGCGTCGAGGCTGTGGGCGAGCACGAGCGCGTCCTCGACGGCCATCGCGGCGCCCTGGGCCAGGTGCGGGGTGGAGGCGTGGGCGGCGTCGCCGGCGAGGACGATCCGGCCGACGTGCCAGGGCTCGTCGACGGTGACCTGGGAGATCCGCGAGTAGACCACGGCGGCCGGGTCGGTGACCTGCGCCAGCGCCTCGGCGATCGGGCCGCCGAAGCCGGCCAGGCGCTCGCGGAGCTGCTCGTGGGCGCGCTCCGGATCCGGGCGGAAGTCCTCGGCCTCGGCGAACACCGAGCCCAGGTACATGAGGTCGGTGCTGATCGGGGTGAGCAGCGCCTTCGCCGCGAGGTTGCCGGAGGACATCACCACGCCCTGCACCTCGGGCGAACGCGGCAGGGTGACGCGCCAGTTGGCGAAGCCGGTGTACTCCGGCGCGTACCTCTCGCCGTACAGGCGCCGGCGCAGCGGCGAGCCGATGCCGTCGAAGCCGACGACCAGGTCGTAGCGGCCGGCGTGCCCGTCGGTCAGGGCGACGTCCACGCCGTCGGCGTCCTCGGCCAGTTCGGCGATGGTGGTGCCGAAGCGCACCGTGGCACCCGCCTTCACGGCCGCGTCGGCGAGGATGCGGGCGAGTGCGGGGCGCGGGATGCCGTTGGCGGAGGGGGTGTCGCCCATCCGGGGCTGCGGGATCCTGGCGAGGGTGGCGCCGGCCGGGTCGCAGACGGTGAGGACCTCCCATTCGAAGCCGGCGGCCAGGCAGTCGTCCAGGACGCCGATCTCGCGCATCACGTGCAGGGCGTTGGACGGCTGGACGATGCCGACGCCGAGTGCCTCCAACCGCTCGCGCAGTTCGGCGACGTCGACGTGGTGGCCCCGCCCGGCGAGGGCGGTGGCGAGGGTGAGCCCGCCGATGCCGCCGCCGTGGACGAGGACGCGAAGGGGTGTGGTCATGGTGGTGCTCCCAGTGAAGTGCGGATCAGCCGGGGGACGGGTGCGGCTCGGGGAAACCCGGGGGAAGGGCGGGGGCGGGTTCAGCCGACGGGTGCCGGGGGGCCGACGGCGGCGAGCTCCATCAGGTGGTCGACCAGGGCGAGCAGCAGGTCCCGCCCGAAGTCGCGCTCGCGGACGTCGCCGAGCAGCATCGGCACCTGCGGGTCGAGGTCGAGCGCCGCCCGGATCTCCTCGGGGGTGCGGGTGTTGGTGTTGTGGAAGCAGTTGATGGCGACCACGAACGGGATGCCCCGGCTCTCGAAGAAGTCGATCGAGGCGAAGCTGGTGTCCAGTCGGCGGGTGTCGGCGATGACGATCCCGCCGAGGGCGCCGTTGACCAGGTCGTTCCACATGAACCAGAAGCGCTCCTGCCCGGGCGTGCCGAACAGGTAGACGACCAGCTCCGGGCTGACGGTGATCCGGCCGAAGTCGAGGGCGACGGTGGTGGTGTCCTTCTGGTCGACGCCGGACAGGTCGTCGACGCCGACGCTGGCCCGGGTCAGGTACTCCTCGGTGCGCAGCGGGGCGACCTCGCTGACCGAGCCGACCAGGGTGGTCTTGCCGACACCGAAACCGCCCGCGATCAGGATCTTGACGGCGGCCGGGGCGGGGGTGGGGCCGCCGGTGGCGGCGTGGGGTGTTGCCATGTCAGAGTCTCCGGAGTCCTTCGCGTACGGCCGTGAGCAGGCCGAGGTCCACGCCCCCGGCGGCGCGCGCCACCGAGAGCGGCGCCCGGGCCTTCAGCAGGCCCTGGGCGACCAGGTCGCCCAGCAGGATCTTGGTGACCGAGACCGGGAGGTCCAGGCCGGCCGACACCTCGGCGACGGCGGCCGGGCGCCGGCAGCGGTCGAGGATCAGGCGGTGCTCGGGCTGCAGGCCGCGGGCACCGGCGCGGCTGCCCCGCGCCAGGGCCGCGTCGGCCTCCTCCCCGACCGTGGTGAGCACGGTGATGAGGGTGAGGTCGTCGCGCTCGGGCACGGTCCGGCCGCGGGTGATCGTGTACGGGCGGACCATGTTGCCCGACTCGTCGTCCGTGTCCTCCTCCAGCTCGCTCCAGTGCGGCACCGAACCGCGTCCCAGGCCGTCGCCGCGGGCCTTGTCCTGGCTGACGAACCAGCCGTCGTCCCGGCCGTCGTCGTGACCGTCGTCGCGGCCGTCGCCGAGGCGGTGGCCGAGGCCGTCCTCCCAGGAGGCGTCGTCATCGTTCGGGCCCACCCGCGTCAGCCCCGGTTCCGGGCGCCGAAGGCGTCGAACGATGCGGGGGCACCGGCGGCACCGGGGGAGCCCTCGCCGCGGGTCGGAGTGGTGAGCTTCTGGCCGACCTGCTGCACCAGGGTGTGCATCGCGACGGACATCACCTCGGCGTCCACCTCCTGCGAGGCCACCACGGCCAGGTGGGTGCCCTGGGCGGCGGCGATCACGAACAGCCAGCACTCGGCGAGTTCGACGATCACCTGGTGCACCGGGCCGCCGTCGAAGAGCGCCCCGACCCCGCGGGCCAGGCTCTGCTGGCCGGTGGCGACGGCGGCCAGGCGCTCGGCGTCGGCCCGCTCGATGCTGCGGGAGTGGCTGACCACGAGACCGTCGTCGGAGAGCAGGACGGCGTTCCTGGTCCCGGGCACCGAGTCGACGAGTCCGTCCAGCAGCCAGTCCAGGTCCTGGTGGGTGGCGATCGTGCGGTTCATGACTGGTCATCCGTTCGTGTGGTTCGGGCGTCCGCGGCGGGCAGGGCCCAGGGGGAGGGGCCGGGCGCGGGGGCAGGGGGACCGGTGGGGGCGGGAGGAGTCGTCGGGGCGGAGGCCCCGGGCAGCCGGTGTTCGCCGCTGTCCTGGGCCCGGGCGGCACGGGACTGGCGCTGGAAGGCGCCGATCGCCGCGCCCGAGCGCCGCACCGGACGGTCGGGGCGCTGGAAGGGGCCCGCGGCGGACGGTGCGGTACTCCCGGCGAAGCCCTCGGGGACGTTCTCGGGGACGTCCGCGGCGAGGCGCCGGGCCGGGCGCTCGTCCGACTGCTGCCGGGTCGGCGGCACCCGCAGCTCCGCGGCCAGGCTGGCCTGCCGCACGCGCTGCGGCAGCGGTGGCTGCCCGCCCTCGGCGGGGCTGTACGGCACCGAGGTGGGGTACTCGCGGCTGCCGCGCCGCTCGGCCAGCCGGTAGTGGTCGGCCGGGCGGTACTGCTCGTCGGCGTACGGGGCCTCCGCCTCGGTGACCCGGGCGTAGGCGATGTCCGGGTAGACCGGGGTCTCCGGCGCGGGCGTCGGGTCGGCCGGGGAGCTGTGCTCGATCGGCTGTTCCGGCTGGAACGCCTCCTGCGCCGGCGCCTGCGGCACCCGGGGGAAGGCCTCCGGCGCGGGAGCCGACGGGGCCGACGGGGTCGGTGGAGCCGGTGGGACCGGAGCGGCCTGCACGGGAGCCTCAGCACCGCCGCCCGGAGCCTGCGGTGCGGCCTGCGGCAGGGGCACCGGCGCGGCCTGCGGCAGGAAGTCGCCCTGCCGGAACGACTCCACCGGTGCGACCGGTGGCCCGGCCGGTGCCTGGGCGGGTGCCTCGTCGGAGGCCGAGCGCAGTGCCCGGCGCGAGCGGCGCACCAGCGGGATCGGTTCGGGGGCGGCGGCGGGGGTGCCGTCCGGCAGCCCGGTGTCGCCGTCGATGACCAGTTCGTCCGGGACGAGCACGACCACCCGGGTGCCGCCGAAGGCGGACGGGCGGAACTCGACCTTCAGGCCGTTCAGCGTGGCGAGGCGGGCGACGACGTAGAAGCCGAGGCGGACGTCGTCGGCCCGGGCCAGCACGTCGGTGCGTGGCGGGCGGCTCATCAGCTCGTTGGCGGCGTCGTACTGCTCCGGGTCCATGCCGAGGCCGCGGTCCTCGATCTCGATCGCGAGTCCGCGGCCGACGGTGGCGGCCCGGACCTCGACCGGCGTGGGCGGCTTGGAGAACGTGGTGGCGTTCTCCATCAGCTCGGCGAGCACGTGCGCGACCGGTCCGACGGCCCGCTCGGACAGCCACGGGTGGCCCTCGACGTCGAGCATGATCCGGCGGTAGTCCTGCACCTCGCCCTGGGCGGCGCGCAGCACGTCCAGCAGCGGGACGGGCTTGCGCCAGCGCCGCTGCGGCTGGCCGCCGGCCATGATGACCAGGTTCTCCTCGTAGCGGCGCAGGCGGGCCGTGAGGTGGTCGAGGTCGAACAGGCCCTCCAGGACCTCCGGGTCCTCGTGCTTGCGCTCCAGTTCGTCCAGCTTGCGCAGCTGGCGGCCGATCAGCAGCTGGGTGCGGCGGGCGATGCGCTGCAGCAGGCGCTCGAAGCCGCGGTGCTGCTCGGCCTGGCCGACGGCGGCCGCCAGGGCGGAGGAGCGGGCCAGGTTGAGCGCCTGTCCGAGGCGGGCCAGTTCGTCGGTGCCGTTGCCGTGCGGGCCGGCGGTGATGGTGCTGCTCTCGGCCTCGACGTCCACCTGTTCGCCGCGCCCGAGGCGTTCGACCACTTCGGGCAGGGTGCGCTGCATCTCCTCCGCCTGGGTGTGCAGTTCCTCGATCCGGCGGCGAAGCGAGCGGCTGAGGCGCCAGGAGGCGATGACCACCGCGACGACCGTGATCAGGCCGATGACGGTGGTCAGCACGACCCGGGTCAGCAGGTCCAGGATGGTGCCCTTGCCGACCTCGACGATGCCGCTGGTGCGGGTCTCGATCGCCTTGACCAGTCGGGGGTTGAGCTGGTCCAGGGCCTGGCGCCACTGGTCCTGGGCGGCCGGCAGCCTGACCGTGCCGCCCGGGTCGGCGGCGGTGGGCTTGGTGAGTTGCTGCTCGACGGCGGCCTTGGCCTGCCACGCGGGGCTGTTCATCAGGTCGTGCCAGGCGGTGGCCTCGCCGTCCGGGACGTACGGGACGACCTGGACGGTGAGCAGGTGGTCCTGTGCGCCGATGGCCTGTTGGACGGCTTGGTAGTCGGCCGCGCCGAGCCGGCCGGTGGGCCAGCCGCGGGCCAGGATGGCGTCTTCGCGGGCCAGCATCTCCTTGGCCCAGAAGGCGTTGACGAGGGTCTTGGAGATCCAGGTGACCTCGCCGGTGTCCACGTGGCTGAGCGCGGTGAACAGTCGCAGGTCCACGGCGATCAGGTCGGTGTAGTAGGTGAAGACCGTCTGCTGGTCGACGGCGCCGCGGTCCACGGCGGCGCGCTGCTCGGCGAGCCTGCCCATGGCCTGGCGCGCCTCGGTGACCGCGGTGCGGACCTCGTCGGGCGCGTTGTCGGCGGTCTCGCCGGACAGGGTCTGGAACTGGCGCACCGCGTCGTCGGTCGACTGGCGCTGGCGGCGCAGCTGGTCGGTGTTGGTGCCGGGCCGGGCGAGCGCCTCGGCGCTGAGCCGGCGCTCCTCCTGGAGGTTGTAGTAGACGATGTTCGACGGCTGGCCGGCCTTCTGGGCCAGTAGGCCCTGAGCGGCCTGCCGTTGGAAGTCGAAGACGGTTTCGCCGCTGGTGACGGCCCAGAGGACGATGAGGGCGAGGCTGGGGACGACGGCCAGGACGAGCAGCGCCGCCCGCAGGGACAGGCGTGGACGCCTGCGGGGGCCCTTCGGCGTCGGGGGCCGCCGATTCGCACGCGCGCGCAGAGCAGACTCCTTGGGGCTGGCGGCCGACCACCGGGGGCGGGCCGTCCGGGCACGGGCTTTTTGACGAAGCGATACTAGTCATACCGTGTGATTGGAGTGAAAGTTCGTTCGCTTCCCGGCCGGTGCTTGCGCACGGATCCGACACAATGTCATTGAGCCATTGACTGTCCGCATGCGGAGCAGGTGTCTCCGAACTCGCTTGACACAGTGTCAACGCGGCACACGGGGCTTGGATGGCCATCGTGTGAAAACTGTGTGACGTCGCACCGCGACCCTACGGCGACGGCCCTCAGTCCGCCAGGAGGCGGGAGCGGGTGGCCTCCAGCTCCGCGGCCAGGACGCGGCCGGCCGCCTCCGGGTCGCCCTCGCGAACGGCGCGGACGAGAGCGGCGTGGGAGTCGTACCCCTGGTTCGGGTCGTCGGTACGGATGCCGAACAGGCCCACCAGGTCGACCAGTTGTTCCCGCAGGACGGGGGCGAACTGGGCGAAGAGGTCGTTCAGGACGGGATTGTGGGCGGCGGCCACCAGGGCGGTGTGCAGCGCGATGTCGGCGTCCACGAAGGCGGCGTCGTCGGCGCCGCCCGCGGCGAGGCGGTCCGCGAGGGCGGCGTCGAGCGTGGTGAGATCCGCCGCCGTGCGGCGGGCGGCGGCGAGGCGGGCGGCCTGCACCTCGACCATCGTCCGCACCTCGTAGACGTGCGCCAGCTCGGCTCGGCGCAGCCGGGCGGGCCAGTCGTCGGCGGGGCGGTCGGCCGTGACGAACACCCCGGAGCCCTGGCGGCTCCGCACCATCCCGGCTGCGGCGAGCGTGCGCAGTGCCTCCCGGACGGTCGAGCGGCCGACGCCCAGCTCCTTGGCCAGCGCCACCTCGCCCGGCAGCTTCCCGCCCACCGGCCAGTGGCCGGCCCGGATCTGCTCCTCGATCAGCGCGGCGGCCTGTTCGGCGAGGGGGGAGGGGTGGAGCGAGGCCATCGAACTCACCTGTCAGGTTGTCTGAGGACTTGGGTCGTGGTTACTCTACCCGGCATGCAGCCCTGGATCCTCCCCGTGGGGGGCCTTCTTCTTGGCGGCCGCAGCGGGGCATGACCGGACCGGCACCCCGCTGCGGCGCGCCGTCCTGCCGGTCACCGGTACAGCCTATGAGGAAGTCTCATGCGATCCCCCGTGCCCTTTCCCACCCTGCACGCCCCCGCCGGGCCCGTCCCGGCCGACGCCGCCGCCTGGAACCCCCAGCGCGGCGGCGCCATGCCCTCCCACCGCTACCGCCCCGCCCACGAGCGGGTCCACGTCCCCGCCCTGATGCGGCGCTGGCCCGGCCGGCGGATCGAGCGGGCGCCGCTGTGGGTGCCCGTCGACCTGCGCGACGGCAACCAGGCGCTCGCCGAACCGATGGACCCGGCGCGCAAGCAGCGGATGTTCGACCTCTTCCTGGCCATGGGGTTCAAGGAGATCGAGGTCGGCTACCCCTCCGCCAGCCGGACCGACTTCGACTTCGTCCGCCAACTGGCCACCACCCCCGGCGCGGTGCCCGAGGACGTCACGGTCGTCGTCTTCACGGCGGCCCGGGCGGACCTGATCGAGCGCACCTTCGAGGCCGTCGCCGGCCTGCCGCGCGTGGTCGTCCACCTCTACACCGCGACCGCTCCGCTGTGGCGGGAGGTCGTCCTCGGCAAGGAACGGGCCGAACTGCGGGCGCTGATCACCGAGGCCGCGACGCACCTGGCCAGGCTGGGGGACGGGCGGGACGGCCTGCGGTTCCAGTTCTCGCCCGAGGTGTTCAACCTGACCGAGCCCGACTACGTGCTGGAGGTCTGCAACGGGCTGACCCGGCTCTGGGACGCGAGCCCCGACCGCCCGGTCGTCCACAACCTGCCGGCGACGGTCGAGACCGCCACGCCGAACGTCTACGCCGACCAGATCGAGTACATGGACCGGCACCTGGAGCGGCGGGAGTCGGTGATCCTCTCCGTCCACCCGCACAACGACCGGGGCACCGGCGTCGCCTGCGCGGAACTGGCGGTGCTGGCCGGCGCGCAGCGGATCGAGGGCTGCCTGTTCGGCAACGGCGAGCGCACCGGGAACGTCGACCTGGTGACACTGGCCCTCAACCTGCACACCCAGGGCGTCGACCCGATGCTCGACCTCTCCGACATCGACGAGATCCGGCGCACCGTCGAGCACTGCAACCGGCTGCCCGTCCACGAGCGGCACCCCTACGCCGGAGACCTCGTGCACACCGCCTTCTCGGGCACCCACCAGGACGCCATCAAGAAGGGGTTCGCGCAGCACGCCCGAACGGCCGCCGCACTCGGCGTCCCCGAGCACCGGGCGCCCTGGTCGGTGCCCTACCTGCCGATCGACCCGGCCGACCTGGGCCGGGACTACGAGGCGGTGATCCGGGTCAACAGTCAGTCCGGCAAGGGCGGCATCGCCTACCTGCTGCAGAGCGGCGAGGGGCTGGAACTGCCGCGGCGGCTGCAGATCGAGTTCGCGCGGGTCGTGCAGGAGGCCACGGACGGCAGCGGGAAGGAGATGACGGGGGACGAGCTGTACGGGCTGTTCCGGGCGGAGTACCTCGATGAGACTTCCTCATGGGCCTGGCGGGTAGGCGACGACTGGGCCGAGGTCGACGGGAAGCGGGGCACGGGCGCCGGGCCGCTGGACGCGGTGGCCGACGCCGTCGGGGTGGAGATCCTCTCCTTCAGCGAACACGCGGTGGGCTCCGGGCCGGACGCCGTCGCGTACGTGGAGGCACGCGTCGACGGCCGGGTCGTGTGGGGCGCCGGGCGGGACGCCTCCGTCCTGACGGCGGGCGTACGGGCGGTGCTCAGCGCCGCCGGGCGGGCTCGGAAGGTCACGACGGGCCGCTGACGCTGGAGGATCCGCGGTTCACCGGAGGATCCGCGGTTCAGCCGCCGAGTGCGGCGGCGGTCCGCCGGGCCAGCTCCTGGGCCCGGGCGACCGTCGCCGCCAGTTCCTCCGCCGTCCCGCCCGGGGCGGCGAGCAGGGCGCGCACCGTCGGGCCGAAGTCGGCCGGTGCGCCCGGCAGTCGTTCCGCGACGGCGAGTGCGCCCTTCTCGTTGAGGCACCACCGGCGGTCGTGGGCGTACAGCGCCTGCACCAGGACCCCGACAGCCCGGGACAGGCAGAGCGAGACGTACAGCGCGTCCGCCCGCGCGGCGCCCTTCGAGGCGACGTCGAGGAGGAACCCGGCCTCCCACGCGGACGCCGTCAGGGCCGCGCGCAGCGGCTCGGGGTAGTGCGCGGTCTGCTGCCGCAGTGTCGTCAACTCCCCGCCGGTATCGGCCAGTACCTGCCCGAGCGCCACCTCGCCCGGGTAGCAGGGCGACCAGAACCCGAGCGGATGGCCCGGCTGCGTCCCCACCTCGTAGCGGCCCGCTCGGCAGTCCGCCCACACCCGTTCGACCCGGTCCAGATCCCGCAGGATCCAGTCCACGGCGACACCGTCGACCCGAAGCCACGCACCGCCGTTCACCCACGGCCCCCAGCCGCCCGGCCCGGCCACCTCGACCCCCGGACCGGCCAACTCCCGCAGGGCGTCGAGGTCCAGGGCGCCCCGGTAGTACACGCCGAGGTCCCAGTCCGAACCCGGCCGGTGCTCTCCGCGCGCCCGACTGCCGCCGAGCATCACGCCCACGACGCCCGGCACGCCTGCCAGTTGCCCGGCCATCTCCTCGATGATCGCTCGCATGCGACAGGAGTCTGGCAGAACGAGGGCGTGGCGGAGGGAGGTTGGGGGGCGGAGGTGCCGGGGAAGGTGCGGCGGGAGGTGTCGTCACTCCCTGCCACTCTCAACTTATAGCGCGCGCGGGGCCTTGCGGCAAGACCCCGGTGATGCCGCAGAATCGCCGCTTCACGGCAGGATCTGCGAAAAGGGAGAGTCACGACGTGCGAGTGGTGTTGTCGACGTACGGGTCGCGCGGGGACGTCGAGCCGTTGGCGGGGCTGGCGCTGCGACTGCGGGAACTGGGCGCGCAGGTGCGGGTCTGCGCCCCGCCGGACGAGGAGTTCGCGACGCGGCTTGCCGCGGTCGGCGTGGAGACGGTGCCGGTCGGGCAGTCGGTGCGCGCGCTGGTGACCGCCCCGCCGAAGGGGCCGTCGGACTTCCCCGAGCGGGCGAGCACGCTGGTCGGGCAGTTCTACGAGGCGGTGCTCGCCGAGGCCGAGCCGGACGGCGCGGTGGTGGCCACCGGCCTGTTCCCGGCCGTGGCCGGTGCGCAGGCGGCGGCCGAGAAGCTGGGCGCCCGCTACGCGTACGTCGCCCTGCAGCCCACCATGCTGCCGTCCCCGCACCACCCGCCGTTCGAGTACCCGATGCGGCCGTACCCGGCGGGCGTGACCGACCACCGGGAGCTGTGGGAGCTCAACATCGGGACGATGAACGCGCTGTTCGGCGGGCCGGTCAACGACCACCGGGCGGCGGTCGGGCTGCCGGCGGTCGAGAACGTCCGCGACCACGTTTTCACCGACCGCCCCTGGCTGGCGACCGACCCGACGCTCGGCCCGTGGCCGCTGCCCGCCGACCGCGAGGTGGTGCAGACCGGGGCGTGGCTCCTGCCGGACGAACGCCCGCTGCCCGCCGACCTGGAGGACTTCCTGGCCGCCGGCGGGGCGCCGGTCTACGTCGGCTTCGGCAGCATGCCGCTGGGCGACCCGGCGGGCGCCGCCCGGGTGGCCGTCGAAGCCGTCCGCGCCCAGGGCCGCCGGGTGCTGCTCGGGCGCGGCTGGGCCGAACTGGCCGACGTCGACGGTGCGGCCGACTCCTTCGCCGTCGGCGAGGTCAATCAGCAGGCGCTGTTCCCCCGGGTCGCCGCCGTCGTCCACCACGGCGGCGCGGGCACCACCACCACGGCCGCCCGGGCCGGAGTGCCCCAGGTGCTGGTGCCGCAGATCGTGGACCAGCCGTACTGGGCCGCGCGGGCCGCCGAGTTGGGCATCGGCGTCGCCCACGACGGCCCGACCCCGACGGTGGACTCCCTCTCCACCGCCCTCCGGCAGGCCCTCGCACCCGCAACCGCAGCACGGGCCGCCGCCACCGCGGCCCGCATCCGCACCGACGGCGCGGCGGCGGCCGCGAAGCTGCTACTGCTGCAGGCCACCGCGGTCTGACACCACCGGGAAGTCAACGGGGCCGACTTCCCACTCGCTCGTCCCTGGCCAGGACGGTCAGGGACGAGGGAGCCAGGGAGCCAGAAGCAGGAGCCAGAAGTGAGGGCCACGGGACCACGGGATCAGGAGGAGGCCGGCTCGAAGAGGAACCTGGCGCCGGCGTCCGGGAGCTTGTTGCCGTCCTTGTCGAAGAACTGCCAGGACGTCGCCCGCAGGGCCCCCGGGCGGGCGACCACCATGTGGCGCGTCGGGGAGTCGCCGACGGTGACGGCCCGGGGCTCGGTGGTCGTGCCGTCCGTCCAGGTCACCAGCACCCGGCCGACGTCGGGGCCGATGGACAGGTGCACCACGTCCAGCGGGGCCACGGTGTCGCCCTTGCCCCAATGGCCCATCAGGCCGCCGCTGAAGGAGGTGGCGTCCCGCGGGTCGAGCTTGCCCGGAGACGCGGTGGTGCCCTGCAGGTCGTGACCGAGCCGCACTCCGTTCACCGTGAAGTAGGTGTCCGTGACATCGGAGTCGGGGTCGTAGTACTGCCGGACGTAGCCCTCCGTCGGCTTCGTGTCCGACGGATCGTACGGGGCCCGCTCCTGCCACACCGCCAACGCCTGCTCGTAGGCCCGCTCCTTCGGCGCCGCCGGCCAGAGCGCCTGCCAGAGTTCCCAGGTGTCGCCGCCGACGACGCCCTGCCCGATCCGGACCCGGACCGGGACGAGCGGGTCACGCACGCCCGCGGTGGCGGGCGCGGCCGAACCGGCCGTCGGGACGCCCGCGGGGGCGACGACGGGGCCCGTCCCGGCCGGGGAGAGCCGACCGGCCCCCGGCTCCGGGTGGAGCTGCGCCATCGCCGCGCCCGCCAGGGTCACCACCGAGGCCAGCGCCAGCGCGCCGACCACCGTACGGCGACGGCGCCGCAGCCGGCGGCCGCCCGCCAGGATGTCCGACACCGGCGCCGCGCCCACCGTCGCGCCCGCCGCCGCCTCGGCCAGGCCGAGGCCGACCCACAGGTCCCTGTCGTCGGTCACGTCCGTGCTCGTACCGTCCGCGTTCGGGTTCATGCCGCTCCTCCGATGTGTTCCGAGTCCTTCAGCGCCACCAGCTCCGTGACCTGCCGCAACCGCGCTATGCCCTTCGCCGCGTGGCTGCGCACCGCGCCCGTCGAACACCCCATGGCCGCCGCCGTCTGGCTGTCGCTCAGGTCCTCCCAGTGCCGCAGCACCACCGCCTCGCGCTGGCGCGGCGGCAGCGTGGCCAGCGCGGCCAGCAACGCCCCGCGCTGGTCGGACCGGGCGTACCCGTCACCCGGCGCCACCGCGTCCGGCACCGCGTCCACCAGCAGCTCCGGCGGCCGGCGCCGCCAGCGGCGGGCGTGCTGGTTGACCAGGATCCGCCGCACGTAGGCGTACGGGTCGTCCGCCCGCCGCACCTTCGACCAGGACGCACAGGCCTTCTCCGCCGCCGACTGCACGAGGTCCTCCGCCGCGTACTGCTCGCCGGCCAGCAGGTACGCCGTCCGCACCAGACGCGGCCAGACCCCGACGACGAACTCCTGGAACTCGGCGTCCCGCCCGCTCTTCGCTTCTCTCATGAGCACCTCCTCACCCACCCAGAGCCCGCCGCCGGCCGAAAGCGCTTACTTCCGTCCCGGACCCCGTCCATCCGGAGCTACGGGGAGACGGGGCTGTGGGGATCGGCGAGGGCGGAACCTGTGGTGGCGGGGAGCGGCGGGGCGGGGCGTGCCGTGGCGGGGCGCGGCGTCAAACGGGTTGGGACTGGAGGCGGAAGTCACTACGATCCGCCTGATGATCCTTTCTCATGACGTAACCGGCAGTGGGCCCGCCGTGGTGCTGCTGCATTCCTCGGTGTGCGACCGGCGGATGTGGGACGTGCAGTGGCGGCGGCTGGTCGACGCCGGGTACCGGGTGGTCCGGTGCGACTTCCGCGGGTTCGGCGACTCTCCGCTCGCCGACGGGCCCTACAGCGACGCCGGAGACGTCCTGGCGCTGATCGACCACCTGGGCATCGCGTCCGCCGCGCTGGTGGGCTCCTCGTACGGCGGGCGGATCGCCCTGACGGTGGCCGCGCTGCGGCCGGCGGCCGTCACGTCGCTGGCCCTGCTGGCGCCGGCGGTGCCCGGGCACCAGCCCGGCGAGGCGCTGCGCGCCTTCGGGGCGCGCGAGGACGCGCTGATCGAGGCGGGGGACATCGAGGCTGCCGTCGAGCTGAACGTCGAGACCTGGCTCGGACCGGAAGCCGGTCCGCAGGCCCGGGAGAGCGTCCGGCGGATGCAGCGGCGGGCGTTCGACGTGCAGGCGGACGCGACGGTCGGCCCGGAGCGCGAGGAGGTCGACCTCTCCGGGATCGCGGCCCCCACCCTCGTCGTCGGTGGCGCCCACGACGTGCCGGAACTCCGGGAGGTCGCCGCCGGACTCCCGGCCCGCCTGCCGAACGCCCGTCACCTCGAACTGCCCTGGGCGGGCCACCTGCCGAGCGTCGAAAGGCCGGAGGAGACGGCCGCGCTGGTGCTGGAGTTCCTGCGCGAGACCGCGGCGGCCCGATAGCGGCGGCCGACTCGCGTGTCGCCGCCGCGGTGTTCGGGTTGACGGGGCACGCCGGGCAGACGGCGGCGGCGCGGCGGGTGCGCGTCCCGGTGGAGTTCGTCCTGCAGTGGGATGACGAACTCGTGCCGCGTGAGGGGGCGTTGGCGCTGTTCGACGAGCTCGGATCGCGGGAGAAGACGTTGCACGCCAACCCCGGCGGCCATCTGGAGGTGCCGGACTTCGAGCTGGACGCCTCGGGGCGGTTCCTGGCGCGGCACCTGCTGCGGAGGGCGTGAGCGGGCAGTCGCGGGCGCCGCGTCCCTCCGGTTTCGGCGGCCGACGCCGCACGGCGCACACATGTCCGCCACATCGGTTCCGTGTTTCACCGTTTCGCCATCGCCGCGCTGTCCGAATTGCCGGGCCGTGGCGAATTTGCGCTGAATCCCTCGGTGGGGGCGGATTTCCGGCATCGTCATCGGTCAGTAAAACTTCGCAAAGAATTTCTTCCTTCAACCAACCCGGCGCCCGCCGAATTCAACAGATTGTTGCAGCTCAGCGGCATGGCCGTCACCCTTCGTCCATTTGGCATAACCCGCCGTGCGCGCCCACATCCGCAATCCGCAGGAGTACGGTTCCGGGGAATCGCCGGGAGCGGCTGCCAAGCACCCCGGCCGTACCGGGAATTGGTGCGAGGCATGGGTCAGCAAGAAGGTGGGGGGAACGGTTCCGCGGTCGCCCGTCCGCTGTCCGTCAGGTGGGCCGCCGAGGTCCTGCGGGGCATCGCACAAGTCGTCTTCGTACCGTCCGCCGGGTGCGGACTCCTGTTCGTGGCCGCACTGTTCGCCGCCGGCCGGCAGTACGGCCTCTACGGCCTCCTCGGCAGCGCCGTCTCCACCGCCGTCGCGTACGGGCTGGGGCTCGACCGGGGCGCCATCGGCGCCGGGCTGCACGGGTACAACGGGTGCCTGGTGGCGCTCGGCTGCGCCGTGTTCCTCGAAGCCGGGCATCCGGCCACGGTCGCGACGGCGGTCCTCGGGTGCGCCGTCGCCGTGGTCGTCACGGCCGGGCTAGGAGCGCTCCTGGAGAAGTGGCGACTCCCGCCCCTGACCGCACCGTTCTGCCTGGTCGCGACGGCCGTCACGGTCGCCGCGACCGGCTTCCGGCGGCTGTGGCACGGCGCGGGGCCGCCCGCCGCCCCGCCCGTACCGGCCACCGGGGAGAGCGGACCGGGCTGGGAACAGCTCTGGCACGGCTTCTTCGCGAACATCGGTCAGATCTTCCTCATGCCCCAGTGGTACGTCGGCCTGCTGGTCCTGGTCGGCCTGTTCGCGGCGAGTCGACGCGCCGGCCTGACGGCCTGCGCGGGCAGCGCCACCGGACTGCTCACCGCCTGGGCGTTCGGCGCGCCCGCCGAGGCCGTCGGGCAGGGACTGCTCGGCTACAGCGGCGTGCTGGTGTCGTTGGCGCTGTGCGGGGCGTTCGTCGCCCCGAGCGGCTGGAGCGCGGCCTTCGCCCTGCTCGGCGCGGCCGCCGCCACCGTCCTCACCCCGGCGTTCGCGGCGATCTCCGCGGTCTTCGGCGGCCACGCCTTCACCTGGCCGTTCGTGCTGACCACCATGCTGTTCCTGGCGGCGGCGCCGACCGTCCCCCGTGTGCGCCGGGTCTGATCGTCCGTCCAACTCCCTTGCATTCCATCGGATCCTCGGAAAGGAAGAGTGATTCCCGTGAATCTCTCGCCGCGTGAGATGGACAAGCTGTACATCTACGTCGTGGCCGACCTGGCCCGCAAACGCCGCGACCGCGGCGTCAAGCTGAACTACAGCGAGGCCTGCGCGCTGATCAGCGAAGCCATCATGGAGGGCGCCCGGGACGGCCGCACCGTCGCCGAGTGCATGGAGATCGGCAAGCAGGCCGTCGGCAACGCCGACGTCATGCCGGGCGTGCGCGAGATGCTCCCGCTGCTCCAGGTCGAGGCCGCGTTCGTGGACGGGACCAAGCTGGTCTCCTGCCACGACCCGGTCGGTGCCTGACCGATGGCACGGCCTCAGGCCGCCGCCGTCCCCGCGACCGTCACGGCCGCCGCCACCGTGGTGCTGGCGGGCGGGCACGAGAGCGACGGCGGACGGGACCTGACCGCCCTGGTGGCGAGCGCTCCGGCCGGCGCCGTCGCCCCGGCCGTGCACGCCGCCGCCCCGGCGGGCCGTCCGCTCACCGAAGCCGTACGCTCCGCGCTGGCCGCGGGCGACGGGCCGGTGTGCGTCGTCCCCATGACGCTCGGCCGCGACCCCCGGCTGGTGGCCGACACCGCCCGGGCACTGCGCTGGCTGGCCGCCGGGGAGGGCCGGGGACGGCTCGCCCTGACCGCCCCGTTCGCCGCCGCCGAACACCTCATCGGCTGGCTGCGCGCCGCCGCCCCAGCCCAGGGCGGCGCGGTCCTGGTCACAGCCCCGGCGGCCGACCCGTTCGAGGACGCCGAACTGTTCCGGATCGCCCGACTGGCCCGCCAGCACGGCCACCACCGGTGGGTGGAGGTGGCCTTCGAGGGCGGAGACCCCGACCCCGCCGAGGGCGCCGAACGCTGCCGCCTGCTGGGCGCCCCCGAGGTGACGGCCGTCCCGGCCTCCTTCGGACCGGCCCTGCGCACCCCGGTACCCGGCGTGCGCGACGGCGGTCCACTGCTGCGGCCGTCCGCGATCGCCGGGGTGGTCGCGGCCCGGACGGCAGCGGCACTGCACCTGCTCGGGCACGGTGAGGACGGCATCCTGGCCGGCCTCGACGCCGAGCACGGGCACGGCTACGCGCACAGCCACGGCCCGGGCGAAGCGCACCACCACCACGGCCGGGACCAGAGCCACGCCCAACGCCACGTCCACTCGCACTAGCCCCGGTACCCGCACCAGCCCCAGCGCTCGCGCTAGTACCCGCACTCGCACGAACGCCCCCGTGCCCGCACCCTCACCACCCCCACCGCACCTCCCGCACTGCCCCCTCCACACCTCACACCCCTGCACCCCCCACTGCACCGGCAGAGAGGAAGGCCAACCATGTCTGGTGGCGCCGCATACCTGTACGGCGACGACCCGGTGGAGATCAACGCCGGCCGCGCCAAGGCCACGGTCACGGTCAGCAACACCGGCGACCGGGCGATCCAGGTCGGTTCCCACTACCACTTCTTCGAGGCCAACCGCGCCCTCGACTTCGACCGCAACGCCGCCTTCGGCAAGCACCTGGACATTCCGGCCGGCACCGCCGTCCGCTTCGAGCCCGGGGACACCAAGGACGTCACGCTCGCCGAGTTCGGCGGCCACCGCCGCCTGGTCGGCTTCAGCAACCTGGTGGACGGCGGCGCCACCGCGCCCGCCACCCGAACCCGGGCCATCGACCGGGCGATCGCCCGCGGCTTCAAGGGCACCAACCTCGACCACAAGGAAGACCGCCCCCGGGACTTCCACCCGGAGACCCACCCGGAAGGCGACCGCTGATGGCCATCCTCTCCCGCAAGCAGTACACCGACCTGTTCGGTCCGACCGTCGGCGACCGCTTCCACCTCGCCGACACCAACCTGGTGGTCGAGGTCGAGCACGACTTCAACCAGGGCCACTACGGCGACGAGGCCGTCTACGGCGGCGGCAAGGGCATCCGCGACGGCATGGCCCAGGACCCGGCCGCCACGTCCGCCCAGGGCGCGCTCGACCTGGTCATCACCAACGTCGTCGTGCTGGACGCGGTGCTCGGCGTCGTCAAGGGCGACATCGGCGTCAAGGACGGCTTCATCGCCGCCGTCGGCAAGGCCGGCAACCCGCACACCCAGAGCGGCGTGCACCCGAAACTGGTCATCGGCCCCGGCACCGAGGTGATCTCCGGCGAGCACCTGATCGCCACCGCCGGCGGCATCGACACCCACATCCACTTCATCGCCCCGCAGCAGGTCCAGGAGGCGCTGAGCAACGGCATCACCACCCTGATCGGCGGCGGCACCGGACCCTCCGACGGCACCAACGGCACCACCTGCACGCCCGGCCCGTGGAACATCCACCGGATGTACCAGGCGGTCGAGGACCTGCCGGTCAACGTCGGCCTGCTCGGCAAGGGCAACGGTTCGCTGCCCGGCGCGCTGCGCGAGCAGGTCGAGGCGGGCGTGTGCGGGCTCAAGGTGCACGAGGACTGGGGCAGCACCCCGGCCGCGATCGACAGCGCGCTGAGCGTCGCCGACGAGTACGACGTCCAGGTGGCCATCCACACGGACACCCTCAACGAGTCCGGCTACTTCGAGGACACCCTCTCCGCGATCGACGGCCGCACCATCCACACCTTCCACACCGAGGGCGCGGGCGGCGGCCACGCCCCGGACATCATGCGGATCGCGGGCGAGCCCAACGTCCTGCCGTCCTCGACCAACCCGACGCTGCCCTACACCGTCAACTCGGTCGACGAACTGCTGGACATGGTGATGGTCTGCCACCACCTCAGCCACGACATCCCCGAGGACGTCTCCTTCGCCGACTCCCGGGTCCGCGCCGAGACCATCGCCGCCGAGACGGTCCTGCACGACGAGGGCGTCATCTCGATCTTCTCCTCCGACTCGCAGGCGATGGGCCGGATCGGGGAGACCTTCACCCGCGCCTTCCAGACCGCCCACCACTGCAAGGACCAGCGCGGCAAACTGGCCGGCGACAGCGAACGCCACGACAACGTCCGGGTGTTGCGCTACCTCGCCAAGCTCACCATCAACCCGGCCGTCGCCTCCGGCACCGCCGACCACATCGGCTCCCTCGAGCCCGGCAAGCTCGCCGACATCGTGCTCTGGCCGATCAACTCCTTCGCCGCCAAGCCCAAGATGGTGATCAAGGGCGGGGTGATCAACTGGGCACTGATGGGCGACCCGAACGCCTCGCTGCCCACGCCCCAACCGGTCTACTACCGGCCGATGTTCGGCGCGTACGGGCGGGCCCGGCAGGCCACCCGGGTCTCCTTCATGTCCCAGGCCGCGATCGACCTCGGCGTCCCCGCCCGACTCGGGCTGGAGAGCCGGGTACTGCCGGTTCGGCGGTGCCGCTCGGTCGGCAAGCAGCACATGGTGCGCAACGACGCGCTGCCGAAGATCGCCGTCGACCCGGAGACGTACAAGGTCACCCTGGACGGCGAGCCCGCCACCATCGAGCCGGCCCGCGAACTGCCGCTCAACCACCTGTTCTACCTCGCATGAGCACCGCTCCCGAGCCCGCCGGGGGCGCCGGGCGGGGCGACACCGTCGAGCCCGCCGGGCCCGGACTGGACGCGCTGCTGGTCTGCCTCCAGCTGACCGACTCCGCCTTCCCCAGCGGCTTCTACACCCTCTCCCACGGCCTGGAGGGTTACGCCCAGGCCAAGGCCGTCACCGCGGACACCGTGCCCGACCTGCTCGCCGACCTGCTGCGGCACGGCGTCGGACCGTCCGACGCCACCGCGCTCGCCCTCGCCCACCGGGCCGCCTCGGCGGGCGACTGGGACGGGCTGGCCGAGACCGACCAGCGGCTGCACGCCACCAAGCTCAACCGTGAACTGCGGCTCGCCGCCACTCGGACCGGGCGCCAACTCCTGGACATCGCAAGGGAGTCGCTGGGCGGCGAGCCGCTGGAGCGGTACGCGGCCCTGGTCGCGGACAAGCGCGCCCCCGGCTGCCAGGCAGTGGCCGCCGGGGTGGCCTACGCCTCGGCCGGCGTCCCGGTCGAACAGGCCGTCACCGGTGACCTGTTCGCGTTCTGCACCAGCTTCGTCGGCGCCGCCCTGCGCCTGCGCCTCACCGACCACCGGCGGGCGCAGGTGGTGCTGCGGGCCGTCTCGCCGGTGATCCGGGAGGTCGTCGCGGCCGCGCTGCGGCGGGAGCCGGCCGACCTCGGCGGCTGCGTACCGGTCGCCGACGCGATGTCCGGACGGCACGAGCGGGCCGAGGCCCGGCTGTTCGCGAGCTGAACACCCCTTTCCCGTACGTCATTTCGCACCAGAGGAGGAGAGTTGACCGAGAACGTGCTCCGCGTGGGCATCGGCGGGCCCGTCGGCTCCGGAAAGACGGCGCTGATCGAGGCACTCGTCCCGGTGCTGATCGCGCGAGGCCACCGCCCGGCGGTCATCACCAACGACATCTACACCCAGGAGGACGCCCAGCACGTGCGCCGCACCCTGGCCGGGATGCTCGATCCGGAACGGGTGGTCGGCGTGGAGACCGGCGCCTGCCCGCACACCGCCGTCCGTGACGACCCGACCATGAACCTCGCCGCCGGCGCCGAGATGCTGGAACGCTTCCCGGACGTCGACACCCTGCTGTTCGAGTCCGGCGGCGACAACCTCACCCTGACCTTCAGCCCGGTGCTGGTCGACCTCTTCCTCTTCGTCCTCGACACCGCCGAGGGCGAGAAGATGCCCCGCAAGCGCGGGCCGGGCATCACCGAGTCGGACCTGCTGGTCATCAACAAGATCGACATCGCCCAGTACGTCCGCACCGACCTCGCCGTCATGGAGTCCGACGCCCACCGGGTGCGCGACGGCGGGCCGGTGGTGCTCACCAACTCCCTGACCGGGGAAGGACTGGAGGAGATCGCCGCCTTCCTGGAGACCTTCCGGAAGGTCCCGGCGTGACGGGCTCCCCCGTCGCAGCCGCCGCCCGGCCGGACCCCCGAGGCCCCCGACCGGCTCCCGGGCCGGACCCTCGCCCGATCCCCCGACTGGACCCCCGGCACTACGAACCGGCCCGCGTCCCGTACGAGGTCCGCCGGCACGCCGGGACACCCGACACCCTCGCGGTCGGGCGCCCCGGCAAGGTCGGGCTGCTGGAACTGGCCTTCGAGAAGGTCGCCGGGCGCACCGAACTCACCGGCCACTACCAGAAGTCGCCGCTGCAGATCATGCGCCCGCTGTACTTCGACCCGGCCCGCCCCGACCTCGCCGTCACCTTCCTGATGTCCACCGGCGGCGGCATCCTGCAGGGCGACCGGCTGCGCACCGACGTGCGCTGCGGCGCCGACACGGCCGTCCACCTCACCACCCAGGCGGCCACCAAGGTCTACCGGATGGAATTCGACTACGCGACCCAACTCCTCCACCTGGAGGCCGGTCCCGGCGCCTACGTCGAATACCTGCCCGAGCCGGTCATCCCCTTCGTCGACTCCCGCCTCTACCAGCGCACCGTCCTGACCGCCGACCCGGGCGCGACGGTCATCGCCGGGGAGACCGTGCTGGCCGGCCGCCTCGCGCGCGGCGAGCGCAACGTCTACCGGGTGTTCGCCTCCGACCTCGAAGTCCGGCGCCCGGACAACCGGTTGGTGGCGCTCGACACCGTACGGCTGGAACCCTCCGGCCCGGGCCCGGGCCCGGGCGGGCGTCCGGGCCCACGCCCAGGTGCGGGCCCGGGCGCAGGCGTCGCCGGGCCGGCCGTCCTGGCCGGCCACGACGTCATGTCCAGCCTGTACGTCCTCAGCCCGCTCGCCCCGGCCGGGCGGATCGCGGACACCCTGCACGAGGCGCTGGCCGATCGCGGCCTGCTCCACGGCGTCAGCGTGCTCCCCCAGGACAGCGGCGCCTGGCTGCGCCTGCTCGGCTCCGACACCCGCGCCTGCGCCGCCGCCCTGCGCGCGGCCTGGGACGCGGTCCGGCGGCTACTGGTCGGCGTCCCGGCGCCCGACCTGCGCAAGACCTGACGGCGGCGCCTGGCACGGCACCTGACAGGTGACGGGCGCGTACGCCCGCCCGCCCCGGGAAGCAGGCCCGGGGCGGGCCGGCGAGGCGGCGCGCGCCGTCACGTCCTACTCCATCGTCGGCGGACCCCCACCACCGCTGAACCCTCACCACCGCGGAACCCTCACCACCGCGGACGTCCCGTCCCCTCCGGCCTTTGCGACGGCAGGGGCACCCGCCCCTGCTTCTCAGGCCTCCGGGAAGAGCACCCGGCCGACCATCCGGGTGTCCAGGTACTCCCGGACCCCGGTGATCCGGCCGTCGGCCACGGTGAAGACGCCCGCGCACCGGTTGTCGTAGTGCCCGCCGCCCACCGCGGTGCCCTCGGCGAGCCACTCGGCGAGCACCTGGTCGCCGTCGGCCAGCACGTTGGTGAGTGTCACCTTCGGCGCACCGCCGGGGGCGAAGAACCGGCCCGCGCCGACCAGGAAGTCGTCCACGATCGCATCGCGCCCGGTCCACACCCGGCTCAGCGGAAGGTCACCCGGGTACTCCCAGGTGGCGTCCTCGGCGAAGCTGTCGCGGATCACCGCGAGGTCGCCCTCGATGACGGCGTTGACGTACCGGACCACCACGGCCTTCGGGTCGAGCGTGCTCATCGTTCTTCTCCTTTTCGTCATCGAGTTCTCGTCCTCGAGTCCTCGTCTTCGAGTTCTCGTCTTCGAGCGGGTGAATCGCTCGCGTGTCAGTTGACGGTCAGTACGGCGTTGCCGCGGATCCGGCGGCCGCGCAGCTCGGCCAGCACCTCGGGCGTCTCCCGCCAGTCCCGCACCGCGCCCAGCTCCGGGTGCAGCCGCCCGGCGGCGGCCAGGCCGACCAGCACCGCCAGGTCGGCGCTGTCCGGCTCGTCCACGTCCGCGTAGCTGAACTGGCGGATGGTGGCGCTGGTCGGGCCGGTCAGCAGCGCGAAGAAGTCCAGCGTCACCGGCTGCCGGCTGGCCTGCCCGAACCAGAGCAGCAGCCCGCGCCGCGCGAGCCGGTCCAGCGCCACCGGCAGGTCGACGCCGCCGGTGGACTCCAGCACCAGGTCGAACGGCCCCTGGGCGTCCGCCACCCGGTGCACCACCTCGATGGCGCCCAGCTCGACGAGCCGCTGCCCGCGCTCCACCGAGGCGGTCACCGCGGTCACCCGGGCGCCGGCCGCGCCGGCCAGCTCGGTCAGGTAGTGGCCGACCCCGCCGGAGGCCCCGGTCAGCAGGATCCGCCGCCCGGCCAGGTGGCCGGTGTGCCGGGCGGCGGTGCGCAGCAGGCGCAGCGCGGTCAGCCCGGCCAGCGGCAGGGCCGCCGCCTCGACCGAGGTCAGGCCCTCCGGCAGCACCGCGAGCTGCCCGGTCGGTACGGCCGCGTACTCGGCCCAGCCCAGCGCCGGCGGATGCCCGACCACCCGGCTGCCCACCGGCGGCCCGGAGCCGTCCGGCGCGGCCTGCACCACCAGCCCGGCCACGTCCTTGCCGGGCCGCCAGCCGTCGCCCGGAGGGCGCTCCAGCTGGAAGGTCTCGCCCCGGTTGACCGAGTAGGCCTCGACCTTGACCAGCGCCTGGCCGGGGTCGGGTTGCGGCTCCGGGACCTCGGCGAGCCGGACGGTGGCGGCCGCGTCGCGGGTGGCGGTGAACGCCTTCATGGTGGGCTCCTCTCGATTGCCTCCACCTTCCTCCGGCCGCGGGTGCATGATCCAACAACCGGTCAGCAGCCTTGACAACCAACGGTTGTCGGCCGTCACCATGGGCCCGTGGACCTCGATCCGGCCCAGCTGCGGGCCTTCCTCGCCGTCGCCGAACACCGGCACTTCGGCCGCGCCGCCGCGCGCCTGGCCATCACCCAGCAGGCACTCTCCAAGCGGATCGCCCGACTGGAGGAGGCGCTGGGAGAGCGGCT
Organism: Streptomyces sp. NRRL S-350; assembly: GCF_000719705.1. Taxonomy (GTDB): domain Bacteria; phylum Actinomycetota; class Actinomycetes; order Streptomycetales; family Streptomycetaceae; genus Kitasatospora. Next base: position 132,775 of record NZ_JOHO01000014.1, read on the forward strand.
GCTGGACCGCGACGGCGGCCGGGGCGCGGTGCCGACCGCGGCGGGGGAGCGGCTGCTGGAACCGGCCCGCGCCGTGCTGGCCGCCTGCGAAGCCGCCGTGGTGGCGGTGCACGGCGCGGCCCGGCCGCTGCGCCTGGACGTCTGGGGCCACCTGTTCGCCCCGCTGCGCACCGTCGGCGCGCTGGACGTCGATCCCCTCCCGCTGGAGATCGGCCACGGCCGCGACCTCCCCTCGGTGCTCGGCGCGCTGCTGCGCGGCGAGACCGACGCGGGCTTCGGCCGCTACCACGCCCTGCCGGACGGGAGGGAGCACGAACTCGCCCACCGGCTGGTCCGACTGGAGCCGGTCGACGCGGTGCTGGGCGCCGGCCACCCGCTGGCCGGCGCCGACGCGCTGCGGCCCGATGACCTCCGCACCAGCCGCCTCCTGCTCCCCGCCGCGCTGGCCCGCCTGGAGTTCCTGCAACGCTTCGCCGAGCGGTTCGGGCTGACCACTCTGCCCCCGCGGTCCAACCTCGGCGTCGAGCACTTCCTGACCCAGCTCGCGACCACTCCGGACGCCGTCACCCTGCTCCCCGCCGACGCCCCGCTCCCCGACCTCCCGGGGTTGCGCACCGTCCCCCTGGTCGACCCGACCCCCCTCTACGCGTGGTCCCTGGTCTGGCCGAAGCACTCCCCGCACCCCCGCCTTCCAGCCCTGCTGCGTGCCTTCGCCGACACCGGCCGGCGAAACCGGTGGCTGGAGTACCGGCCGGACCGCGACTGGCTGCCGGAGGCCGAGGACTCGGTGGGCTCCGAGGTCCCGGGGGACTCCGAAGGATCCGAGGAGACCGAGGGCGCCGAGAGTCCTGACGGCTCCGAGGGCGGGGGCCGGGTGTTCGATACCTGTTCAGGCTGACGCGGCGGGCCGGTACGGGTTTCAGGAGAACTGCCTGGTCCTGTCCGGGGCGGCAGCCGGCCGGGCGGTCGTGGAGTCGACCGACGTCGCCCAGTGGGTCCTCGGGCGCGCTCAAGCGGTGCTGCGGTCGCCCGGGTGGTGACGGTCGTCCGCGCGCTGTGCGAAGCTCTCGATCAGAGCGGGCAGGCTGCGGAGCAACCCCTGGGCGTACGGCGCGAGTTCGGCGCCGCTGACGCCCTCGGCGCGGGCGAGCGCCAGGGCATGGACCCAGTCGTGCACGGTGGTCCAGAACAGGTCGAGCAGGGCCGCGTCGAACGCCGAAGCCAGCCCGGGGTCCGTGCCGACGTGGCGTACGGCGCCCAGCGACCGGAGAGTCTCCTCGTGCGCGGCGAACAGCTTGGGGCCTCCACTGAACAGGACGGTCCCCTCGGGGCAGCCGGTGATCGGCGTGGGAGTGAGGAGCGCCGCGTCGAGGAGGCGGACGCCCCGGGCCTCGGCGGCTGCCGCGTTCGCCCGGGCGTCGTCCGGCGCGATCGAGGCGGCGTTGACGACGGTGCGGCCGGGCAGGGCCGGCCAGGCGGTGTCCAGCACGGCCCGGGCGGCGTGCTGGTCGCGCACGCAGAGCAGGACGAGCGAGGCGTCCGCCACCGCGGCGGCGGTCCCGGCCGACCACGCACCACGGGCGAGCCGTTCTCCGTCCCGGCCGGGCGTGCGGTTCCACACGGTGACCGGATGGCCTGCCGCGAGCAGCGCCCGGGCCAGTGGCCGGCCCATCGGGCTCAGGTCGAGCACGGCAACGGCGTTGCGGGAGGAGGGGGTTGAGGAAGATCGTCGGTATCGGAGAACCGGCCCGGCGGACCGGCGTCACCCCGCGCGCCCTGCGCTACTACGGAACAGGGCCCGCTCGTCCCGGAGCGCCGCCCCAGCGGCTACCGCGAGTACGGGGAACGGGACGTCGACGCCGTCCACGGTATCCGCACCCTCCTCGCGGCCGGCCTCGACAGCACCGCGATCACCCGCGTCCTCCCGGGCCTGCCGCTCCCCGGGCACCGCCGTCCCGGCCCGACCTGCCCGGAACTGCTCGCCGGCCTGGCCCGGGAGCGCGCCCGGATCACCCGGCAGACGGACGAAATCGCAGCAGCCCGAGACCTGTTGGACGCCATCGTGGGCTCGGAGACGCCGAGCGAGGCGATCCGCACCGGTCGGCCGCCGGCGCGGCCGTCCGACCGCTCGGGGGAGAGCGGGCGGAAACTCGATGGCGCCCGCTCCCGTGCCGTGCTGGAGTGATCGGATGGATCACGACGAGGTACTCGCCCTGTTCGACGACCGGATCCGCCGCAACGCTCAGCCCGACGGCCCCGGTGTCCGCATCGAGCGCGCCGGCGCGGTGGGTGCGGGGCACGTGGCGGGTGCGGGGCATGCGGCCGGGCGTGCGCGGCCGGCGGTGGGCTCGGTGGTGCGGCAGGTGGGTGCGGCGAGCGGCTGGAACGGCGTGCTCTGGTCCGACCTGGACGAAGCCGGGGCGGACGCGGTGATCGAAGCCCAGGTGCGCCACTTCAGTGACCTGGGCCTGGAGTTCGAGTGGAAGGCTTACTCGCACGACCGCCCCGCCGACCTCGGGGAGCGGCTGCTGGCGGCCGGGTTCACGCCCGGGCCGGACGAGGCGCTGATGATCGCCCGGATCGAGGACCTGCCCGTCGACGCCGCCCTGCCGGACGGCGTCCGGCTGCAGCCGGTGACCGACCAGGCCGGGGTCGACCTCATGATGGAAGCCCATGAGCAGGCCTTCGGCACCGACCTGCCGGGCCTGCGCGAGCGGATGCTCGACCACCTCCGGCACGGCACCGACACGGTCAGCATGGTCGTCGCGATGGCCGGCGACCGCCCGGTCTCCGCGGCCCGGATGGAGCTCAACCCGGGCACCGGATTCGCCGGCCTCTGGGGCGGCGGCACCGTACCCGGCTGGCGCGGCCGGGGCATCTACCGCGCCCTCGTCGCCCACCGCGCCCGCCTCGCCGCCGACCTCGGCTACCAGTACCTGCAGGTCGACGCGAGCGACGAGAGCCGCCCCATCCTCCAGCGCCTCGGATTCGCGTGGGTGAGCACCACGACGCCGTACGTGTACCGGCCCTCGGCCTGAGCGCGGCCGCGGGGCGTCAGGCCTTCGCGGCCGTGCCGTGCCGCCGCGGGTCGCTGATCGTCGGCAGCTCTGCTCAGTGGCGCTGCGCGATGGCCCTGCGCGATGGCCTCGGACACGAGGGCGAGGTCGTCACAGCCCGAGCCGGCCTGGTGGGCCTGGTCGGTTGGGTTGGGTTGGGTTGGTCGGGTCGGTTGGTTCGGCCGGGTCGGCCGGTGGGCTCGTCACCGGGTGACTGCCAGCCACCCCGGGATCGGCTCTCCGGGCTCGCCCGAGAAGACCACCTCGCCCCGGTGCAGCACGTGCACCACCGCCGCCCCGGCGAGGGTACGAGGCAGCGTCTGCGCCGCGAGCACGACCGTACGGCCTTCGATGGCGCCGGTGGGGTCGCCGGTGGGGCCGCCGGTGGGGTCGCCGGTGGGGTCGGCGTAGGCCAGCAGGTGGGCATGAAGCCGGGCGGTGACGGCGGGGGCCAGACCGCGCTCGGGCTCGTCGAGCAGGAGGAGGGCGGGCTTCGCAGCCAAGGCCCGTCCGATGGCGACGAGTTGCTGCTGACCACCGGAGAGGGTGTCCGCCCGGCGGTTCAGCAGGGCGGTCAACTCCGGGAAGAGCGCCAGCACCTCGGGGCGCCCGCGGCCGCCCAGGGCGAGGTTCTCGGCGACGGTCAGCGACCCGAACACCCCGCGCTCGGCGGGTACCAGGGCCAGCCCCCGCCGCACCCGCTGGTGCACCGACAACCCGCTGACGTCCCGCCCCCGCCAGACCGTCCGGCCGCCCGACAACGGCACGACCCCGGCGAGGGCGTGCAGTGCGCTCGTCCGCCCGGCGCCGTTGCGGCCGAGGAGGACGGTGACGGCGGCGGACGGGAAAGCGAGGTCGACTCCGTGCAGTGCCTCCAGGGGCCCGTACCGGACCCGGGCGGCTCGGAGGGCGGCTTCCACGGGCATCAGATCACCGCCCCCAAGCCCGGGTGACCCGCGGGTCGGCGAGGACGGCCGCGGCCGGACCGCCGACCACCAGGCGGCCTTCGGCCATCGCGTAGACGGAATCGGCGAGTTCGGCGACCAGCTCGGCGTCGTGCTCGACCAGCAGCAACGCCATGCCGCGCCCGGCGAGCCCCCGAAGCACCGACACCAGCCGGTCCGTCTGAGCGCCGTCGAGCCCCGCCGCCGGCTCGTCCAGCAGCAGTACCCGGGGCCCGCCGGCCAGCGCTCGCGCCAGTTCCACCAGTCGCAGGACGCCGGTGGGCTGCGCCCCGGCCGACTCGGCGGCCACGCCCTGCAGCCCGAACAGCCGCAACGCCCGGGCAGCCCGCTCGGCTGCGGCCCGTCTGTCCTGTCGCCTGTTCTGCTGCTCGGCGCCCACCAGGACGTTGTCGGCGACCGAGAGCGTCGGGAACACGGCGATCTGCTGGAAGGTCCGAGCCAGTCCGAGCCGCACCCGCCGATGCGCGGACAGTCGGGTCACATCCCGACCGCCGAGCAACACCCGCCCGGCATCGGGCCGGGCGGTGCCCGCCAGGCAGTCGAACAGCGTGCTCTTGCCCGCCCCGTTGGGCCCGACCAACGCCGTGATCCGCCCCGGCAACGCCATCAGGTCCACCCCGCCCACGGCCTCGATGCCCCCGTAGCGTCGAACGATGCCCCGAGCGGTGAGACGCGCGGCGGGGCGGGTGGCGGCCTGGGCGGCGGGACCGGTGGGGGGATGAGTGTCGCTCATGGCCGTCCTGCCGGCGCCCGGGGCCCCGGGTGGCTCATGGGGGCGGACCCGCCGCCGTGGCGGTCGAGGTCACCGGCCGCGTTCCGCGCGGTGGGATGAGCGAGGTTCATGTCTGCCCTTCCTGCGTGGCGGTCATCGGGATGAGCGCGACGGTTCGCCGATACCGGGAGATGAACGTTGCTCATGGGGAATCCGCAGCCGTCCGCGCCATGGTCGTGCGGTTGCTGCGGTTGCTGCGGTTGCTGCGGTGGCTGCCGGGCCACCCGTACGGGGCATGAGTGTCGTTCATGGTCGCTCCCGTCCGTCCACGCGGCTGTCGGCTCTGCTCTCTGCGCCTGCCGCCCCCCTGCTCCTGCCGCTCCCTGCGCCTCCCACGACGACGTCCACCCGAACAGGTGATGAGCGCGGCTCATGGGCGTTTCCCGCTGCAGACGCGGCCGTCCACGCGAGCCACCGTGCGCCTGCCGCGACGATGCCCACCCGTATGGGTCATGAGCGGAGCTCATGGCCGTCGGCCGCGCACCGCGATGACCTCCCGTACGCGGCGGCCTGCCGGGGTGAGGCGGCAAGGCGGCAGGGCTGCGGGAGGAGGGCGGTGGCGGCGGGGGAGGGTGGCGAGGCCTCCCGGGAGGCGGCCGATGGCTGCGGCCAGGGCGCCGACGGCCACGGCGGAGACACCGGCGACGGTGCCGGCGTCGAGGCCGATGATGAGGGCGGCGGCCAGGACCGCGCCGAGTGCGCTGTCGGCGCCGGCGACGACGACGGCCGCGAACCAGAGGAGGCCGCCCACCGGGTCGAAGGCGGCGGGGTCGAAGGCGCGTCCGGCGAGGCCCATCAGACCGCCGCCGAGTGCGGCGAGGGCCGCTCCCGCGACGAAGGCGAAGAGTTTCAGTCCCGGGACGTCCACGCCCGCCGCGACCGCGCCCGGTTCGTGGTCGCGCGTGGCGGCCAGCGCCCGCCCGAGCCGACCCCGGTGCAGGCCCCGGACGGCGAGCAGGCCGACGCCGAGGAGGGTCAGCTCGGCGAGGTAGAAGGCGCGGTCGCCGGCCAGGAAGGACGGACGGTCGAGCACGAGCCCGGTGGTGGCGTACGGCTGTTGGAAGACGAAGCGGCTCATCGCCGTGCCGACCGCGAAGGTGACCAGGGCGAGGGCGAGCCCGCGTCGGCGGATCGCGGGCCAACCCGTGAGCAGCCCGAGCGGGGCGGTGGCCAGGACGGAGATCAGCAGCGCGGGCACGGCGGGCAGCGGTGGGACGCCGGGGATGCGGCCGGACATCAGCAGTGCGGTGCCGAGCGCGCCGAGGCCCGCGTACCCGGCCTGGCCGAGCGAGATCTGCCCGCCGTAGCCGGTGACCACGACGATGGACAGCAGGACGAGGGCGAGCGCCGGGACGAGCAGTGCGCTGCGCAGGTCGTTGCCCCGGAAGCCGAGCGGCAGCAGCAGGAGCACCAAGCAGACCGTTCCCGCCAGCCGTCCGCCGCCACTGCGCCCGCGCACCGTACGGCGGACGGCCAGTGGTGCGGCGTCGCTCCGTGCCCCGGTGATGCGCGGCCCGGCGAGCAGCGCGGTCGCGAGCAGCGCGACCACGAACAGGTTGGACTGAATGGCCTGGACGAGTGGCAGCAGCTGCCCGGACGGGCGCAGCCGGGTGAGTTCCGACTGGGCGATGCCGAGACCGAGCCCGGTGGCGACGGCGACCGGGATGCTGCGCAGCCGGGCGGCGACCGCGACGGCCATGGTCTCCATGACCAGCAGCGGCAGCCCGTACGGGTCGAGCAGCAGGTACGGGGCGAGGGCGATGCCGACGAGCCCGGCCGTGAAGGTGCCGAAGGCCCAGCCGGCGGCGGAGAGCCGGTCGGCGTCGACTCCGGCGAGGGCGGCGAGGCGGCGGTCGTCGACGACGGCGCGCAGCCGCAGGCCGAAGCGGGTCCACCGGGTGGTCGCGAGGACGGTGAGGCCGAGTACGAGGATCGCCGTGAGCTGGGCGACGGTGTCGGGCCGCAGGGTGTGGCCGCCGGGAAGCGGGATCGGGGGGCCGCCGATCGGGGCGGGGGCGCCGGCCAGCGGTGCGGTTCCCCACATCAGGACGGTCACGCCGATGAGCAACACGAATACGCCGAGGCCGGCGACCGTGGTTTCGGCCGGTCCGGCGCCGCGCCGTTGCAGGGGGCGGTAGACGAGGACGTCGAGCAGTACGCCGAGCGCGGGGGCGACGGCCAGCAGGCAGAAGGCGGCGGCCGGCCAGACCGGCCAGTGGCGGACGACGACGAGGTCGCGCAGCAGGTAGGCGACGGCCATGGCCTGGGCGCCCTGGGCGATGTTGAGCACCCCGGTGGCGCGGTGGCAGACGACCAGGCCGATGCCGCTGAGCGCGGCGGCGCTGCCGACGGTGAGCCCGGCGAGGGCGAGGTCGACGGTGAGGCCGAACGAGTCGGGGGCGGCCGCGTTGAGGAGGGCGTCCATGGGCGTTCAGTCGCCGGGTGGGGCGGATTCGCCCGGACGGGTGGCGCGGCCGGGGCCCGGGGCGGGTGGTGAGCAGAGCGGGCAGGGCGTCAGGCCGCGGGCCCGGAGGGCGTCCGCGTCCACCGGTCGGGCGTGCGCCTTGCCGGTGACCAGCGGGCAGTCCGGCCGGTGGTAGCGGGTGCCCTCCGGTACGGCCACCCACTGGTCGTCGCCCCGGTCGCTGCCCCGGTCGCTGCCCCGGTCGCTGCCCTGGTCGACGCCGCGTCGGACCTCGGGCCCGGCGTCGGGTTCGGTGCCCGGTTCGGTGCCGGACCCGGTGCCCGGTTCGGTGTCCGATTGGGTTCTCGGTTCGGTGTCCGGTTCGACCAGCAGGTCGTACAGCCGTTCCACGCGCCGGTCCGTCAGGTCCTCGCCCCCTCGGGCGGACGGCGGCCGCAAGGCGACCAGGACGGCTCCGGACACGATCATCGCCGCGCCCGGAACGGTCGACGAGGCCAGGTAGGGGATCTGCTGCTCGACGAACCGTTCGCCGGAGACCCCGTACCAGCCGAGCACGCACAGCACGGCCCCGACCGCGACGAGGAGCCAGCCCGCCCACTCCCGCGCACCTCGGAACGCACCGCGAAACGGGCCGCCGCGAAACGTGCCGCGAAACGCACCGCGAAACGTGCCGCCGCCGAACCCACTGCCCGGGCGCGCACCGCCCGGGAGCGCGTCGCCTCGGACGGCGGAACCCTTTGGGGCACTACGGGTGATTTCTCCGCCGGATTGCGATTCGTCCATGGATCCGCCTTCATGGTGTCACTTGAGACGTTTCCAGGATCGGCCTGGAACAGCATCCGGGGCGCCGGGCGACCGGCCCGGGCGGCGCAGTCGAGAGGGAACACCATGCACGTGACGCGGATCGGCACCCCCACGGGCGGCGGACGGGGCCTGCGGACGGCGAGTGCGCTGCTCGCCCTGGTGCTGGCGGGCACGGCGGCCGCGTGCAGCAGCAAGTCCGGTTCCACGGCTTCCTCCCCGGCAGGAGTGAGCACGAGCGCCGGTGCGGGCGCCGGCGCCAGTGAATCCGCCACGGCCACGGCCTCCCCGAGCGCCACCGCCTCCCCGAGCGCCACCGGCACCGCCCCGGCCGACCCGGCCGCCGCCAAGACGGAGATCACCACCAACTGGGAGCGGTTCTTCGATCCCAACACCCCGATCCCCGACAAGGCCAAGCTGCTCCAGGGCGGCGACATGCTGCTCCCGGTGTTGCAGGGCTTCTCCCAGGACCCCCGGGTGGGCCAGGTGCAGGCGAAGGTCAACGAGGTGGCGTTCACCGATGCCTCCGACGCGACCGTCACCTATTCGCTCTCCCTCCAGGGCAGCGTGGTCGAACCGAGCGCGTCCGGCCAGGCCGTCCTCGAAAGCGGCACGTGGAAGGTGTCCCGCTCGACCCTGTGCGGTCTGCTGACACAGGCCGGCGGCGCCAGCGGCACCCCGATCCCCGGTTGCAGCTGACCGGATGCGGTCGACCGCTCCGCCGCGGCACCGGGCCGTCGACGCGTTCGCGCGCCGACGGCCCGGCCGTGTCCAGGCGGCGGCCCCCACCCCTGCCCCAGCGCCCACCCGCGCCCCGGCTGCCACCCGCGCCCTGGCTCTCGCCCGCGGCACGGTTCCCGACCCCGCCCCGGTTCGCGTCCTCCCGCTCGTCCTGAGCCTGGTCCTGATCCTGGCCCTGAGCCTCGTCCTCGCGGGCTGCGGCACCCGGCTTCCCGGCAGCGCCTTCACCGCCCGCGCCACCCCGGGCGCCGGGTCGCCCCCCGGCGCCGGAGCGCCCGGAAGCCCCAATCCCGCCTCCGACACCGGTGTCACCGCCGCCGAGATCCGGATCGGCATCGTCACCTCCCTCACCAGCCCGGTCGGCAGCGAGGTGTTCAGCGGTCCCCGGTACGGGGCGCAGGCCTTCTTCCAGGCCCTCAACGACCGCGGCGGTCTGCACGGGCGCACGATCCGGCTGGTGACCTGCGACGACGGTGGCAGCGGCGTCGGCAACCAGGACTGCGTGCACCGGCTGATCGACCGGGAGCACGTCTTCGCCTTCGTCAGCGGTAGCGTCCTGGACTACGCCGGTGCGCCGTACGTGAGCGGCAAGGGAGTGCCGGACGTCGGCGGCCAGCCGATCGGCACGGCGTACGACCGCTGGCCGCACCTGTACGGGATCTACGGCAGCGGTGCCCCGCGGGACGGGCGGGCGGTCGGCTGGAACGGGACGCTCTACCAGAGCACCGAGGTGTTCCGTTTCTTCAAGCAGCGCATGGGCGCGGCCAGCGCCGCAGTGGTCGCGTACAACCAGGCCGACTCCGCCCGCTACGCCGGACAGCTGAAGGCCGGGCTGGAGGCCGAGGGGTACCGGGTGCTGCTCCAGACGGTGGACTTCGCGCTGCCGAACTTCCAGGCGGTGGCCGCGGCGGTGCGCGCGGACGGTTCGCAGTTGCTGTTCGACGCCATGGACGGACGGGGCAACGCGGCGCTGTGCCGGGCACTGGACGAGGCCGGGGTGACGGTGGCGGCGAAGGTCACCAACGTGCAGAACTGGTCGGAGTCGGTGCGCACCGACTACGCCTCCTCGCCGAACTGCCGCAACGCGCTCTGGGCGACCTCGTCGAGCCTGAACTACGAGGACGAGCGGTATCCGGCGGTGCGTGAGTTCCGGGCCGCGATGGCCCGCTACTACCCGGACCGGGCCGGGCAGCTGTCCGCGTGGGAGCTGGAGGGCTGGGCGGGTGCGCAGTGGCTGACCGACGCGCTGGACTCCTGCGGCGCCGCACCCACCCGCTCCTGCGTCGAGGCCTTCATGAACCGCGTCGAGCCGTACGACGCGCACGGCCTGATCCTGCCCGCCTCGTTCGTCCCGCGGCCGCCGCCCACCGGCCCGACCCGGGCCTGTCTCAACGCCGCCCGCTGGCAGGACTCGGCCCAGGTCGGGCAGGCGGGGCAGAGCAGCCAAGGCGGCCCGGTCCAGCAGGGCGGTTGGGTCACCCAGGTGCCCTCGATGGCGACCAACTGCTTCGACGTGCCGCAGCTGCCGTACAAGCCGTAGGCCCCGGACGGGTTCCGGTACCGGGCGGGACGCGGTGTTCCGGGCTCACCCCTGACGACTTCGGCGGCTCGGCCGACCAGCGGCGGCAGCGGACCCGAGCCCGGCCGGCGGGCGGCTCCCGGGCGACCCGTCGTCCGGGAGCCGCTCCACCACGACCATGGCCGCGTCGTCGTCCAACCGGCCGCCGACGTGGGCGAGCAGGTCGCGGCGAAGGTGCTCGACCAGGGCGGTCGGGCGCTCGGCGAGCCAAGTGGTGACGCGTTCGGTGAGCGGGTAGAACCGCCGCTGGGCGTCCCGGGCCTCGATCACGCCGTCGGTGTAGATGAGCAGCCGGTCGCCGGGGCGGAACGGGAAGGTCTCCACCTCGTACCGCATCGGGGCGAGCTCGCCGAGGCCCAGCGGCGGGGAGGGCCGGCGGGCGGCCAGGGTGGTGATGCCCTCGGGGCGCAGCAGCAGTGGGGGTGGGTGGCCGCAGTCGATCAGGCGCACCGGTGAGCCGTCGTCGGGGATGTCCAGCAGGACGGCGGTGATGAAGGACTCGCCTGCCTCGGCGTCCTCCTCGGGGGCGTCCCCGGGGGACGGGCGGGGCAGGGCGAGCCGGGCCTGCCGGGCCTGTCGGTCCCGACGGGACTGTTCGGCGAGTTGGGCGAGGTCCCAACTGACGCTGCCGTCCAGGTAGGCGGCCAGGTCGGGCAGCTCGGCGTGCAGGTGGGCGGCGGCGCGGAAGGCGCCGAGCAGCAGCGCCGCGTCGCCGAGCGAGGACAGGCCCTTGCCGCGCACGTCGCCGACCAGTAGTCGGGTGCCGGTGGCGGTGCGGGCGGCCGCGTACAGGTCGCCGCCGACCTGGGCCTCGGCTTCCGCGGCGAGGTAGACGGAGGCCAGGTGCAGCGGCCCGATCCGATCCGGCAACGGGCGCAGCAGCACCCGCTGGGCGGCCTCGGACACCGACCGGACCCGGGCCAGTGCGCGTTCGTGCCGTTGACGCAGCACCCGCAGGCCGACGATCAGTGCGGAGACAACGACCTGTGCGCTCAGCTGGGTCTCGATGTTGGCGCTGGTCAGGCTGTCGCGGACGGAGCCGATCACGGTCAGTGCGGCGATCGCGAGCAGTGCTACCCCGGCGGTGGCCCGGGGGCCGGCGAAGGAGGCGGTCAGAGCCGGGGCGACGATCAGTAGCGGGCCGAGGTGGATGTCCGGTGGGGAGAGGATGTCGACGACGGTGATCAGGACGATCAGGGCGAGCGTCAGCGCCGTCAGCACCCGGCGGTCGGGCCGCCAGGAGGGGCGGTGGTCTGGGGAGCGCGGCGGGTGCGGCGGGCGCGGCGCATCGGGACGCTGCCGGAGGGGCACCTCTCCTCTGTACACCGTGGGGGTGGCGGGGCGCACCCGGAGGGCTCATTCGGCGGTCCGTGCCGAGGGGTCGTGTCAGGGGCCCGGGCGGAGGGCCCGCTCCCGGGGGTCACGTCGAAGGGTTCGAGTCGGAGGGTTCGAGTCGGAGGGTTCCCGCCGGTGGCTCATCTTCGGGCCCCTGCGGGGGACCTCTGCTGTCAGCCCTCTTCGCCGTAGCGCGCCAGGTAGGCGGCGAAGCGGGCGACGTCCTCGTCGGACCAGTCGGTGAAGCGCGTGGTGAAGGCCAGGCGGCGCTGCTCGTTGGCGTCGCGCAGCAGGGTCAGCCCGGCCTCGGTGGCGCGCAGGATCTGGCCGCGCTGGTCGTCCGGGTCGGCCTCGCGGGCCAGCAGCCCGAGCTTCTCCAGGGCGGTGACCTGGCGGCTGACGGTGGACTTGTCGAGCATGAAGTGCGCGGCCACGTCGGCGGCTCGGCAGCCGCCGCGCTCGGTGATCAGGTCGAGGATGCTGTAGGTGACCAGGGACAGGTCGGGGTGCAGCTGGGAGGCCTTGTGCCGGGCGCGGCGGGCGAAGGCGGTCAGCTCGCGCTGGATGGTGTCGATGGACGACTGGCGGCCGGGCACGGCGTTCCTACCTCCCTGAGATTTGTTGCACTATACAACGGATTTGCCGGGGTCCGTGCGGTGCTGCTCCGGAGCCGGCCGGCCCTGCCCGGCCTGCCCGGCCTGCGAGGCGTGCGAGGAGTGTGAGGCCTGCGTGCCCTGTGCCCCCTGCGTGCCTTCGGTCCCCTGTCTGCCTTGCGTGCCCTGGGCGGTCCGGGTGACCCGAGCGGCCTGCCAGGCCCGGGCCGCGGCGATCCGGCGGGTCGCACTCGGGTGAGTGGCGAACAGTAGCTCAAGCACCCTCGGCGGGTCGACATCCGAGACGTTCGCCAGCGCCAGTCTGCGCTGCATCGCCACGAACTGCTCGGCGTCACCGGTCAGTTCGAGTGCGTGCCGGTCCGCCCGGGCCTCGATGCGGCGGCTCACCGCGCACTGCGCCGGCCCCGACGCCGCGCCCAGCAGCGCCGCCAGCGCCGCCAGCAGCGGCAGCGCCCGGGGGTCCGCCGCATCCGACGCCCCCGCGGCGTCCAGCAGCGGCTGCCAGGCCGCCAGCAGGCCGAGGACGGCCACCGCGACCGCCGCCCCGACCGCACCCAGAGCGGTGCCCACCGGCACGTCCCGGTGCTTGACGTGGCCCAGTTCGTGCGCGACCACCAGCTCCACCTCGCGCGGCTCGGCAGTGGTCAGCAGCGTGTCGTACGCGACGATCCGACGGGTCGCGCCCAGGCCGGAGACGTACGCGTTGAGCGCGGTCGTCCGGCGGGAGGCGTCCGCCACCAGGACGTCCCGCACCCGGATGCCGTCGCGGTCGGCCAGCGCCAGCAGGGCGGTGCGCAGCTCGCCCGGCGGCATCGGGGTGAACCGGTTGAACACCGGCTCGACGAGCAGCGGGTGGAGGAAGGAGAGGACCGCGGTCAGCAGTGCCGCCGCGCCGGCCGCCGGGAGCCACCAGTGCTGTGGCGACCAGGCGGTCAGCGCGAACAGCCCGAGGACGAGCGGCAGGACCAGGACGAGGGTGAGCGCGAGACCGCGCAGGGCGTCCAGCGCCCACCCGGCCCAACCCTGGGTCACCAGCCCGTACCGGACCCGGACGGACCGCACCGCTGCGCCGAACGGCAGCTGCAGCGCCTGCCCGAGGACCACCAGCGCCGCCGCACCGGCCAGGACGGTGGCCGTCCGGGAGTCGCCGAACCAGCGGCCGACGGCGGTCGCCAGGGCAGCCCCGGCCGGGGTGAGGCCGAGCAGCAGGGGCAACGCCAGGCCCGCCAGACGGGCGCCCAGCGCCCACGGCTGCTGGGCGCGACGCAACGCGCGGCCCCGGGCGCGCTCGGCGGGCGTGAAGTCGGGCGTGGGGTCGGGCGTGGCCGCGGGGTCGGCCCCCGGGGCGGGCTGCGGGGCGGGCGTGGTGTCCATGGGCGGGTTGCGGCTCTTCCGGTCTGCCGGGCATCCGGTCTTCGGTCGGGGTGTCGCGGTTCAGCATGGCGCACCCCGCCGGTCCGGGCTCACTCTTCCGCGGCCTTCGCTGCCCGGGGCTCACTCCTCCGTGGGGCCGGTGGCGCGGTGGACGGCGGCGCGCAGCAGCTGGTGGCCGAGGTCGACCAGGGCGCGGCCGACCGCGAACTCGTCGCCGACCTGCGGGGCGGGGGCGTCGAGGGGGTTGCGGTGGGAGAGGGTCTCACTGTGCAGGAGGGTGCCGTCGGCGTCCAGGACGGCGTGCACCCGGGTGGTGTCCCGGTCCTCGACCACGTGCAGGCTGAGCCGCCAGTCCTTGGTGCGGACCGCCCGTTCGTCGGCCCCGGCGTCCGGTGCCGCGGTGGCTGGGGTGGCTGGGGTGGCCGCGGTCGGCGTGGCAGGCAGGGTGTCCGTGCCGGAGGACCGGCTGCCTCCCGGAACGTCGACCGGGCCGCCGCTCACGTTGCCGCTCGCGTTGCTGCTCAGGTTGCCGCTCATCTCGTCCCAGCTCCGCGCCGCGGCACGGGCGTGGTTCCCCGTACCACCCACCACGCTGCGCGTGCTCCCGCCGTCGCGCCAGGGACGAGGTGTCCGGATCGGGAGGGGCGGATGGGACGAGTGGGCCGACGGCGAGGCGGCCGATGTCCTCTTGTGTCCGGAATGTTTCTGGTTCGGGCCCGAATGGTGGTGATCCGGTGGCGTAGGCTGTCCGCTCTTGCATCGTCCTCGGGGGGAACCACTCATGCGCCGTGCCGCGGCCGCCGTCGCGCTGTTCGTCGGACTGACCGCCGTCACCGCCTGCGGACCGGACGACCCCGCCCCCGCCGCCGCTCACGCGCCGACCGGTGCCGCGCCCGCGCCGACCTCCGTCGACACGACGCCGGGGGCCCCGTCCTCCGGCCCGGCCCCGGGCAAGAGCAGCGCGCCCCGACCGGACGGCAGCATCACCGTCGCCTTCGCCGGGGACGTCCACTTCGAGGGGCGCACCGAGGCCCGGCTCGCCGTCAAGCCACCGGAGCCGGCCCTCGGCCCGATCGCCGCCACCCTCGCCGACGCCGACCTGTCCGTCCTCAACCTGGAGACCGCGATCACCGGGCGCGGCGCCCCGGAACCGAAGACGTACACCTTCCGCACCTCGCCCAAGGCGCTGTCGGTACTCAAGGACTCGGGCGTCGACGTCGTCTCCATGGCCAACAACCACGCGGTGGACTTCGGCGCCGACGGCCTCACCGACACCCTCGCCGCCAAGGACTCCGCGCCGATACCGGTCGTCGGCGTCGGGCACGACGCCAAGGAGGCGTACGCCCCGTACGTCACCACCGTGCGCGGGGTGAAGGTCGCCGTGGTGGCCGCCAGCCAGGTCGAGGACCTCACCAACCAGAAGTGGCGGGCCGGCGCGAACAAGCCGGGCATCGCCTCGGCGCTGGACGTCCCGGCACTGGTCAAGGCGGTGGAGGCGGCGAAGCAGCAGTCCCCGGTCGTGCTCGTCTACCTGCACTGGGGCGACGAGGGCAAGGCCTGCCCGACCACCGCGCAGACCACCATCGCCAAGAAGCTCGCCGGCGCCGGTGCCACCGCCGTCGTCGGCACCCACGCGCACACCATGGTCGGCTCCGGCATGCTCGGCGCCACCTACGTCGGCTACGGCTTCGGCAACTTCCTCTGGTACGGCACCTCCGACTACGCGAACTCCAACGAGACCGGTGTCACCACCCTCACCCTCACCGCCGACGGCAAGGTGACCGGCGAGGCCTTCACACCGGCCACCATCGACGACAAGGGCATCCCGGAACCGGTCACCGGCGCCGCCGCCGAGGCCGCCCTCAAGCGCCGCGACGGCCTGCGCGGCTGCACGGGCCTCTCCCCGGCGCCGAAGGCTCCCGCAGTGTCGCAGTGAGGTGGCCCTACCATCGCCTGATGGTGGGACACGAGGAACTGACGACGGATCGGCTTTCACTGCGGCGCCCGGCCGAGGACGACATCGACGTGATCCTCGCCGTCCACAGCGACCTGGCCGCCTGCCACCACAACCCCTCCGACGCGCTCGCCACCCGGGCCGACGCCGCCGAACGGTACGGCCGCTGGAACGCGCTGTGGGAACGCCGCGGCTACGGCTACTGGACGGTCCGCGAGCGCAGCGCCCCGGCCGTGCTCGGATTCTGCGGAGTGAAGCCGATGGAGCTGGCCGGCCTGCCGGTCCTCAACCTCTTCTACCGCTTCGCCCCCGCCGCCTGGGGCCGCGGCCTGGCGAGCGAGGCCGCCACCGCAGTGACGGCCTGGGCGGCCACCGCCGTGCCCGACCTCCCGCTGGTCGCCCGCATCCGCCCGGCCAACCTCGCCTCCCAGCGCGTCGCCCTGCGCGCCGGCCTGCGACGTGCGGAGCACCTGGACGGGGAGGGCTACGACGGCTTCGACCTGATCTACGCGACCAACCTGCCCGCCGGGCAGTAGTCCTGCCGTCGGGTAGGCGCCCTGAGCTCCGGGCGTCGTCGCCCGTCAAGGTAAGAACGCGGCAAGAGGATTGACTGATCGTCAATTACGCCGGGTTGCCGTGCTGGTGAACGTCGTCGGCCTCCCGATTGCCGCCCCGGCCGCCGAACCCGTCGAGAAGGTGGGGGCGGTGGGGGCGGTCGGGGCGGTGGGGGTGGTGTTCCCGGCCTCCGACCAGCAGCTCCGCCGTGAGGCCGAACTGTTTGCATGGACCGGTTATCCGCGCCGACTGGCATACTTGGGACGAGGGAGGCCCGACACACAGGGCAGCGGAAGTGCGGCGGAAGGGACGGCGTGCCATGGGGATCCGCGACGACGCGGCCGAGGTCCGGGCCCGTGGCTGGCGCACCCTCGCCGCGCTGCACGGGATGATCGACACCGCGCTGGAGAAGGCGCTCCAAGCCGAATCCCGGCTCTCGGTGGTCGAGTACACGGTGCTGGACGCGCTGTCACGGCAGGACGGCTGGCACATGCGGATGCAGCAGTTGGCCCGGGCGGCGGCGCTGAGCAGCAGCGCGACCACCCGGCTGGTGAGCCGCCTGGAGGACCGGGGCCTGCTGAGCCGCTACCTGTGCGCGGACGACCGGCGCGGCATCTACACCGAGCTGACCCAGGACGGCCGAGACCTGCTGGCGGCAGCCCGCCCGGTGCACGACGCCACCCTGGAGGCGACCCTGGCCCAGGCCACCGCGGTGCCCGAGCTGGCCCCACTGGTGGACTCCCTCGCGGCACCCGACCCGGCACCCGACCCGGCACCCGACCCGGCGCACGCCTGACGACGGCCCTCTGCGGTCCGGCGCGGTCCCGCCCTACGGCGCAGCACAGTTCGGCCGGGCCGAGCGGGTGAACCGTCCGCCCTCCGCGCCCCGGCCGGGCCCGTCCGCGGCGCGGCGGTGGTAGGCATGGGCCGCATGGACTGGTTCGCCGCCCCCGACTACTGGTTGAGCCGACTGCTCGTCCAACGCCTGCTCGCTGCCGTCTACCTGACCGGATTCATCGCCGCCGCCGCGCAGTTCCGCGCCCTCATCGGCGAGGACGGCATGCTGCCGGTGCCCCGCTTCACCGCCCGCGTCCCGTTCCGGCAGTCCCCCGGGCTGTTCCACCTCCACTACAGTGACCGCTTCTTCGCCGCCGTCGCGTGGAGCGGGGCCGCCCTCGCCGCCGCCGTCACGGCCGGCCTCGCCGACGCCGTCCCGCTGTGGGCGTCGATCCTGCTGTGGGCGGTGCTCTGGGCCCTCTACCTCTCCGTCGTCAACGTCGGGCAGACCTGGTACTCCTTCGGCTGGGAGTCCCTGCTGCTCGAAGCCGGCTTCCTCGCCGCCTTCCTCGGCAACGCCGACACCGCCCCGCCCACCCTGGTGCTGTGGCTGATGCGCTGGCTGGTCTTCCGGGTCGAGTTCGGCGCCGGACTGATCAAACTGCGCGGAGACAGCTGCTGGCGGGACCTGACCTGCCTCCGCTACCACCACGAGACGCAGCCGATGCCCGGCCCGCTCAGCTGGTTCTTCCACCACCTGCCCGACCCGCTGCACCGGGTCGAGGCCGCGGCCAACCACGTCGTCCAACTCGCCGTCCCCGTCTGCCTGCTGCTACCGCAGCCGGTCGCCAGTTACGCCGCCTGCGCCGTGATCGCCACCCAGCTGTGGCTGATCGCCTCCGGCAACTTCGCCTGGCTCAACTGGCTCACCGTGACCCTGGCCCTCGCCGCCGTCGAACCGGCCCGCCTCGGCCTGCCCGTCCACACCCCCGACCGCCCCGGCGCCCCGCTCTGGTACGAGGCGCTGGTGATCGCGCTGACCGTGGCGGTCGTCGTCCTCAGCTACTGGCCGGTGCGGAACATGGTCTCCCGCGGGCAGGCCATGAACCGCTCGTTCAACCGGCTCCACCTCGTCAACACCTACGGCGCCTTCGGCAGCGTCAACCGCCTCCGCCAGGAGGTCGTGGTCGAGGGCACCGACGAGGCCGTCCTCACCCCGCAGACCGTGTGGCGCGAGTACGGCTTCAAGGGCAAACCCGGCGACGTGCGCCGCCTCCCCCGCCAGTACGCCCCCTACCACCTGCGGCTCGACTGGCTGATGTGGTTCGCCGGCATCTCGCCCGGCTACGCGCGTCCCTGGTTCCTGCCCTTCGTCGCCCGCCTGCTGGCAGGCGACCGGGCCACGCTGCGCCTGCTGCGCCACAACCCGTTCCCGGACGCCCCGCCGACCCACGTCCGGGCGACCCTCTACCTCTACCGGTTCACCGATTGGCGCGAACTGCGGGAAACCGGCGCGTGGTGGCACCGCACGGCGCTGCACGAGTACCTCGCGCCGGTCGACCTGCACGCCGTCGGCCGGGCAGGCTACCGGCCGCCACCCGGCCGGCCAGGCCGCGGCGTTCGCGAGATCCCGCTGGAGCGGCCGCGCCGGCCCGGCCGGCACCCCGGCCGGAATCCCGTCCAGCGCCCCGCCCACCGCCCCGGACCGCCCGGCGAACCGGGGGCCGTGCACCCGCCCCGACCAGCACCGGACCACCCGGGCGGGCCCCCCGAGTAGCGGCCAGGCGGGCGGTATGGGATACGACACCGGCCCGTCGGGGCGGTGGGTGCGTGCAAGGCTCGAACGGGCACCCGTATTCTGGGCGTCCACAACCGGCAGGCCGACCGCGCGCCCCCTCGCCCCGCCCCGGGGCGACCCCGCGCACCCGGTCCGCCGCCCCCTCGCCGCCAGCCCCGCCGTCGTCGCCCAGAACCGGACCTCACATGACAGTGCTTCACTCGCGCAACGCCGACGCAGCCGACCCGGTGGACGTCGCCGACGCCGCAGACGTCAAGGACTCCCAGGACGCCGCCGCGGAGCCCGACCTCCGCGAGGACCTCGGCCGCTACGCCGAACTCGGGGCCTTCACGCTCAGCGCCGACACCCACGCCTGGTACGCGGCCGTCGACACCGTCGCCACCCCCGAGGACGCCCGCGCCGCCTCCACCGCGCTCGCCGAACTGCGCGGCCACGACCTCCAGCAGACCTGGGAGGCCGTCACCGCCCTGGCCGCCGAGGTCAAGCTGGACGAACCGGACACCGTCGCCAAGACGGCGCTCCTGGTCGAGATGCTCCACCGGGTGCACCGCACCTCCGCCACCCTCGCCGCCGCCGCGTACGACGCCGACCTCGGCGCCCTCGCCGCAGCCACCGCCGACAGCGCCTGGCGCCGCGAGAACGGCGTCAAGCTCTCCTGGCTGCGAGCCCGTTCGCTGCGCAAGCAGGCCACCGCGCTCGCCACCGACCGCCGCATCCGCCGGGAGGACCTGCACGAGGCCCTCGCCTCCGCCGAGATCGAGCGCCGCGCCTGGGCCGCCCTGGCCCCTGCCGGCACCCTCCCGGTGGTACCCGCCGACGGCGCCCTGGTCGAGCGCACCGCCCAGGCCTTCGAGGCGATCAACACCGGCCTGAACGGGCTCGCCCGCCTGCTGCCCGACCACGACCTGGAGGCGCTGCCCTTCGCGGAGCTGATCGACCTGGTCGAGCGCCTCGCCTCCGACGAGGGCACCCTCTACCGCCTGCCCACCATCCGCAGCCTGCGCTCCACCCTGGAGGAGGCCGGGCTCGGCGACCTGCTCGCCGAACTCGCCACCGCCAAGGCCGACCGCCGCGCCGCCGAGGCCGCGTACGCGGCCCGCCAGGCGCTGGCCGGCGGGCAGCGGGACCGGCTGACGGCGGAGGCTGCCGCCGACGAGACGGTGGTCGAGGCGTCGGTCGAGACGCCGGTCGAGTCGACGGTCGGCGAGGAACTGGCGGTCGAGGAACCGGAGACCGAGGAGCGGGCGGCCGAGGGGTCGGGCGCGGAGCTGTCGGACGCCGAGGCCGAGGCTGCTGCGCGTCAGGCGCTGGCCGGTGGGCAGCGCGACGGGCTCGTGGAGGAGGCTCCGGAGGCGGCGGCGGCTCCTGCCGAGGAGGCCGTCGAGACCGAGCCTGCCGCCGAGACCGAGGCTGCCGTCGAGACCGAGGTTGCCGCCGCGACCGAGGCTGAGGTTGCCGTCGAGGCGGAGACCGAGAGCGACGCGGAGCCCGACATCGTCGCCGGGGCTGAGGACGAGGCAGTGCCGGGTGCCGACGCGGACACCTCTGATGACGAGCCGACCGCGCTGGAAGACGAGCTGACGGAGGAGGCCCCGGCCGCGGTGGTCACCCTCCCGGCGCCTTCTCCGGCCGCCGACGACCTGGTCGCCACCGCGACCGCTGCCCCGGCGGATGCCGCGGCCGACGCCGCGGCCGATGCCACGGTGGCGGACGAGGCTGCGGGCGAGAGTGCCGAAGCCGCCGTCGAGGTCGAGGCGCCCGCCGCCGAGGAGGAGGTGGCGGAGACCGCCGTCGTGGCCGAGACGCCCGCTGCCGAGGCCGACGAGGCCGCCGAGGTCGACGAAGCCGCCACCGCTACGGTCGAGGCCGAGCCCGTGGCCGAGGAGTCGGCGGACGAGCCGGTGGCCGACGAGCCGGTCGCCGAGGCCGGGGCTGTTGCGGTGGAGGCTGCGGAACCGGCCGCCGAGCCTGCCGTCGAGGCTGAGGCCCCGGCCGTCGAGGCTGAGGCACCCGCTGTTGAGCCTGAGGCTGCCGTCGTAACGGCAGTAGTGGAGGAGAAGGAGGCCGAGCCCGAGGCCGCCGTCGACACCCCCGCTCCCGCCGCTGAGCCCGCCGCTGAGCCCGCCGCGGACTTTCCGGCCCGGCCCGCGAAGCCGGACTTCACGCCCGGCCGACCGGTCACCGCCTACTCGCCCGAGGAACTGCTCGCCGTCGTCCGGTGGCTGGACGGCGACGGTGTCGAGCGGACCGACGAGGAACTGCTGCGGGCGGCCATGAAGGAGTTCGGCTTCGCCCGCCTCGGTCCCCGCATCAAGGAGGCGCTGGGCACCGCCGTCGCCGCCGCCCGCGGCTGACGGGGAGCCACCGCCGCAACACCACCGGAACCACCAGGGCCCGGGGCGCGATCGGCGGTTTTTAGTGGTCGTTGCAACACGTGGTCGGTTGTCTAGGCCGCGAGGAGTTTAGCCAGACGCTCGGCTGGGGTTTCCCAGCCGAGCGTCTTGCG
>NZ_JOHO01000015.1 GCF_000719705.1 Streptomyces sp. NRRL S-350
GGGTGGGGGTGGGGGTGGGGGTGGGGGTCTTGCTGGGGGTCGGGGTCGGAGTCGGCGTGTGGCACGGCTCGATGGTCTTCGTCTCGTTGATGTTCCAGCCCTTGTCGTTCGGGTTCTCCGTGGTGGAAACCACCAGGTTCGCCTTGATCGGGGCCGTGTGGTCCTTCACCGGGAAGGTGCCGTGGAATTCCGCCGGAAAGGCCTTGGCGTCCAGGACCTTCTCGCCGTCGATGGTGAGGCTGACGGTGTTCTTCACATCAGCCTTGGGGCTGTAGTTGATCAGATCGACCACGACCTTGTCGCAGGTCACCGACCAAGTCGGCACGTGCGCCGAGGCGTTGGTGGCCATCGCCAAGGGCAGTAGAAAACCGGCCGCCGCCGTGCCGGCCAATGCCGCCGCGCCGATCCCGATGTGCCGCTGCTGTCGCACCATTACGCTGTTCCCCTCCGAACGGTCTTGTGCAGCAGGCGTGTTGAGTGGATCGCGGTGGCCCGCTACGACTGTCCGGGGGACTCTACCGGCACTTCCGCATCCCGCCACACCCCGCCGTCCGACCGGATTTCGTCTGTCCGTCCGTTCTCCGATGTGCATGACCAGCCCATCACAGCCGCCACCTCGCAGAACGCGGATTCGGCAAACTTGAATGAACTTCGTCACCTCAAGACAGAACGGCGCCCCCGGTGATCAGGTTCAATCACCGGCGGCGCCGCTTCCGTCAAGGAAGACCACTGGCACGGAAGACCACTGACCCACCTTGCCCGAACCGTCCGATTTGCACTCCCGGCCACTCCGCTCGCGCCCCGCCCCAAGATCGCCTGTAAGGCCGCCTACGATTGACCCCGTGCGTACCCCCTTCTCCCTGCTCGCCGACCGCTGGCAGCCCTCCGCCGCGATGGTCCGGCGCGCCGCGTTCGCCGCGCTGGTGATGAGCGTGGTGATCGTCGTCACCGGCGGCGCCGTCCGCCTCACCGCCTCCGGCCTCGGCTGCACGACCTGGCCCCGCTGCACCGGCGACAGCCTCACGCCCACCCCCGAGATGGGCTTCCACGGCATCGTCGAGTTCACCAACCGGATGCTCACCTACGTGCTGAGCGCGGCGGTCGGCTGGGCGATCCTGGCCGCCCGCTGCCACCGGCCGTGGCGGCGCGGTCTCACCAGGCTCGGCTGGGCCCAGTTCTGGCTGGTGATGAGCAACGCCGTGCTCGGCGGCATCACGGTCCTCACGGGCCTCAACCCGTACACCGTGGCGCTGCACATGATCGCGGCGATGGCCCTGGTCTGGGTCGCCCTGCTGATGTGGGAGCGCAGCAAGGAGGGCGACGGCCCGGCGAAGCCGTCGGTGGCCCGCCCCATCCACCAGCTCTCCTACGTACTCGTCCTCGTCGTCGGCCTGCTGGTGGCGGCGGGCACCCTGGTCACCGGCGCCGGCCACCACCCGGGCACGCCGCAGGACAACAAGATCGTCCCGCGCATCCCGATCGACTACGACAGACTGGCCCAGTTCCACGCCGACTTCGCGTTCGTCTCGGTCGGCCTCACCATCGCGATGATCTTCGTCTTCGCCGCGATCAAGGCGCCGCAGGCCGCCAAGGCCCGCACCAAGGAACTGCTGGCCGTCCTCCTCCTCCAGGGCGTCCTCGGCTTCGTCCAGTACTTCACCGACGCCCCCGAACTGATGGTCGGACTGCACATGCTCGGCGCGAGCCTCACGTGGATCGCCGCCCTCCGCATCCCCCTCGCCCTGCGCGTACGCGAAGCCGAGGAGACCGGAACCCCCGCCCCACGAACCCCCGAGCCCGCCACCGTCTGAACCACCACCGAAGGCCCCCATCGCCAGATGGGGGCCTTCGACGTCTCACGGCAGCAGCCGCCGCCCGTCGTGGGTGCGGATGACCGGTGCCGTGTCGTCCCGAAGCGCATCCAGGACACGTACCGCATAGACCTCGGCCATGCGGCCGGAGACCTCGTCCGGCGTGAGCCAGTCAACCGCCGCCGCCTCATCCGAGACCCGCGCTTCTCCACCCTCCGGTCGGCAGCGGAAAACCAGGGCGATGACTCCCAGGCGCATGTTCTTGTAGACGCCGGTCAGCCGCTCCACCCCGACGTTGACCCCAGTCTCTTCCCAGACCTCACGGCACACACCGTCCTCGACGCCCTCGCCCAGTTCGAGGACGCCACCCGGCGGCTCCCAGGTCCCGTTGTCAGCCCGGCGAATCGCGAGCACCCTGCCGTCCTCGCGCACCACCACCCCCGCGACGGACACCGAGTGGAGCGGCGCGATCACCCCGGGACTGTCACTCATCCACAGAAGACCCGAGATAGACCTTCTGCCACTCCAGCGAGGTCATCGTGAGAGCTGCCTCGACGAGTTCTCGAGCCGAGTCGGTCTTCAGGCTGCCGAGGCTGCTGTCGATCCAGAGCCGGACGTCCTGATAGCCCTGCTCCCGGTACCCGACCGCTTGGAGGAGGCATTCGAGCTCGTCGGCGTCGTGGGCGACCACCACCTCCGGGCTCTCGCCGTTCTCACACTCCGCGACGACGGCGCTGACCCCGGCGACAACGGCAGGGTGGGCGGCGCTGACCTGGTCGGCAGTCATTCGCTCATTGGAGGTTGCGATGAGGTATCGCCGGCCGATGTGCGGGATGTCGCCAGCAGCATGTGGCCTCTCTTGTCCTTTCGCGGCATCTCGCTTCCAGGTGTCGCTCGACACAGGTCCTGCTCTGCCCGACTGTCGAGGGTCGGACGGAGCAGGTCGAGGACATGGGTCCAGCTGTACTTGTCGCGTCCTCCGCCGGACTTGGGCTTGTGGGGCACGTAGTCGCCGATCAGGACGCCCATCGAGCGCAGTCGGGCCAGGCTCTCCGAATAGGCCGGGTGGACGGCCTGGGCAGAGTTGACATAGGGCTGGACGGCAACGGGGATACCGAGTCCGTACGCCTCGCAGAGGATGCCGAGTGCAAGGGTGTCGGAGATGCCGGCGGCCCACTTGTTGACGGTGTTGAACGTCGCGGGAGCGACCGCGATGGCGTCCGCCGGAGGCAACGGCTGCGGGATGCTCGGCGTGCGCCAGGCCGACCGGATCGGATAGCCGGTCTGCGCCTCGATGGCTGCCTGGTCTATGAAGCCAAGAGCGCTGGGTGTGGCGATCACCCCGACGTTCCACCCCTCGGCGTGGGCGGCGGTGATCAGTTCGTCCACGCCGTCGGCGATCCCCGAAGCACAGACGACGACATAGAGGAACGGCTCGTAGTTCTCAGTCAAATCCGAACCCCCAGCTCATGGCAGAAACGACGAAGTTCCGGGACGGCAGCGCGTCGGTCGCGGGCAGCCATCTCGCCGACCAGTTCCAGCACGCTGGGACGACGGCGAATGTCTTCAGACGCGCAGACTTCCGCGATCCTGAGCGCTTGGTATCCCTCGGCCAGTCTGCCTTGCTGGCTGTATGCCCGTGCAGCGTCCACCCAGAGCGCGGCCCGCCGCTCGGGAACCGGGATACGGCGTCGCATCAGGGGCCGAGCGGCTTCCAGTGCCGCGCCAGCGTCGCCGAGAGCCACGGCAGAGCTGACCGCATGGAGTGCGACGTTGGTGGGGCTGAAGTTCGCCCAGGATTCCGGGCCGTCGAGGGCGACGTAGCGCGCGACATCCCGAGCCTCGGCGAGCAGTTCCGCGGCTGTCACCCGGTCGCCACCTGCGCTTGCTGCGGTCACGCCACGAAGAAGCATGAGCCCGAATGCAGCAAGGTACTGGGGCGTCTTCCGGTCGTAGCTGCCGCCGAGTTGGTCGGCAGTGTGACGAACGAGGCTGATGGCGGGCGCAGTGTGCCGGTCCCGCGCGAGGACGTGGACCTGAACGCGGACGCTGGAAGCCATCACCACCGGATCACAGCTCCGATCGGCCTCGGCCATGGCCCTGCCGACCGCAAGCCACGCGTTGCCCTGATCGCCGAGTTTGAGCAAGAGGCTTGCAGCCGTCTGATAGGCCGTCGCAAGCATGCCTGAAAGAGCTTGCCCATCGCCTCGCGCCGCATTCTGCGCCTGGCGGAGGTCGGCGATCAACTGTGGCAAATCCGCTTCGAGTTCAGCGTACCGGCAGGAATAGAAGTGCCCGCGTGCCGTGGACAGCCGGGCTGCAAGTGCGGCAGGCGGCTGCAGTGGGCGATCGGAGAGTACCGGTCCGGGTAGAAGTTCTCGGACGAGCTCAATCCCCGCGCGAGGCGGCCCGGCCGGGGCCGCGAGCGCAATGACGCTCGCGGCCAGGAAGCCGCGACGGTGCATGTCGTCCGTCCTGCTGTCCGCGCCGGGGGGAGAGGCAAGACCGAGGCGCTCCGGTGGAATCTCGAGCACCGCTGCGACGGACCGCAGGACACCCACGTCCTGCGTCCCTTTACCACTCTCCAGCCGGCTGATCTTCGACTGGTGGTAGCCCAGCTCAGAGGCCACGTCCGCCTGAGTCCGACCGCTGAGCACTCGCGCCCGGCGAATCACCTCGCCGGGCGCGAGTGCCACAGAGTCTCCTGCGGTCATCCACGACATGGATCCTCCTGCCGCACCGATCACACCCGATATGCCGAGCGTAGTCACACGAGGACAACCGATGATGCGCAATCTGCATGAACCATGCGCTTTGGGCTCTGGGCCCAGCCGCCCGGCCCCCAAGTGCAGTTGCCTGGTCATCAGCAGTCTCATCCCAGTCGCCAAGGAGAAAGCGCCGATGACCCTCCTCTCGAACCCTGTGGGAAGCGACGCCGCACTTCGACCTGACCCGGGCCCGAGTGTCCACGTGCGTGCGGCACCGGCGACGGCTCGCCTGCCCTACCAGCCGGAATCGGTGGCCGCTGCGCGCCGGTTCGTCGTCGCGAGGCTGCGAGAGTGGAAGCTGGATGACCTGGCGGACGACGCCGCCGTGATCGTCAGCGAACTGGCCACCAATTCCATCAAGACCGGCTGTCAGACTCGCATGGTCGTCGGCGTGCGCCGCCCGACTCACCACATCCTCCGAATCCTCGTCGGCGACGGCTCCCGTTCGATGCCCGTGATGATCCAGACAGGACCCGACGCCACGTCCGGCCGGGGCCTGGCGATGGTCCACCGGCTCACTAACGGCCGCTGGGGCGTCACACTCCTCCCCTTCGGGAAGGTCGTCCACGCCGACCTTGCGACGCCCGCGCCGACCCCCAAATGAACTGGCAACCGCCGGAGGACGGTCACGCCCCCGACGCCCGGTGAGGCCGGGCGGCCGAGTCCTGGTCACACTGTCCGGCTGGTCCTTCGGCTTCGGTCTGGCGCTGCTCCAGGTGACCGCTCCCGGCGAAGCCACCGGCCGCTTCCTGCCCGGTTGCACGAGTTTCATGATGGCCCGCCCCCACGACCGACCGCCCCGCCAGAGCCTCGCGCTGCTTTCCGGAGACGAACGCCCGACCCGGATCGACCTCGAGACCATCGGCACGTGGACGGGCAGCTGGGTCGCGCAGCTCGCGGCGCCGTCGGCCGAGCGGCTGGGAGCCGACGGACACCAGATCCTCTCGGACGTGGCCACCTGGTCGAGGACGGTCCGGGCCGGAACCTGCCGGTCTGAAGCCGACGGCCCGGCTCCCCCCGTCCAGGGGGGAGCCGGGCCGTCGCCGCTCGAACCAGGGGCGCTCAGCCGCCGAGCTGGATGCCGGCCATCCGCTTCCACTCGTACGGGCCGGTCTTGACCTTCAGCCCAAGCTCGCCCTCGAAGTCGTCGTGCAGGGTCAGCCCGGCCAGTTCGGCGGCCCGGCGGCCGACGGCGTAGCTGGGGGCCACCTGGTCGCCCCAGGCGCCGTCCGCGCCGACCACGACGATGCGGGTGGCCACGGCGCCGACGTACTCGACGACCGCGTCGGCGCTGCCGCCGTGCTGCTGGGCGAAGCTGGTGAGGTTCTTGGCGATGCGCTTGGCGCGGCGCTCGGTACGGGCGTCCGGCGCGGCGGCGGTGGCGGTCTCTGCGCTGCTCATGCCCGCATGCTACCCACCGGTAGAGGCGCTGGCGACGGGAGCGCCCTGTGCACCGGGCCACATACTGGAGGGGTGACCTTCAAAGGCTGGCCCGCGGAGGCGCTCGACTTCTACGAGCACCTCGAAGCCGACAACTCGAAGACCTTCTGGCAGGCCCACAAGGAGCGGTACGACGAAGCCGTGCGCGCCCCGATGGAGTTGCTGCTCGCGGAGTTGGAGCCGGAGTTCGGGCCGGGGAAGATCTTCCGCCCGAACCGCGACGTCCGTTTCAGCGCCGACAAGTCCCCGTACAAGACGCACATCGGCGCCCACCTGGAGTCCGGCGGCTACATCCAGCTCTCCGCCGACGGCCTGGCCTGCGGCAACGGCATGTACCAGCTCGCCCCGGACCAGTTGGAGCGCTACCGCGCCGCCGTCGCCGAGGACGTCGGCGGCGCGGAACTGGAGCGGGTGATCGCCGCCGTGGAGGCGGCCGGCCCCCGGGTCCACGGCCGGGACTCCCTCAAGTCGGCGCCGCGCGGCTACGCGAAGGACCACCCCAGGATCGAGCTGCTGCGGCACAAGGGACTGGTGGCCTGGCAGGAGTGGGAGCCCGCGAAGTGGCTGGGCACCCGCGCCGCCCACACCCGCATCACCGGCTTCCTGCGCGCCTCCCAGCCGTTGCGGGACTGGCTGGACGACCACGTCGGCCCGTCCGGACTGCCGTCCCGCTGAAACGCGGAAGAGCCCCGGTCCAGCGGACCGGGGCTCTTCGACGTCGGACAGGCCCTACTTCACGAACGGGTCGATCGCGCACACCACGAACAGCAGCGACAGGTAGGTGATCGACCAGTGGAACAGCCGCATCTCCTTGAGCTTGGCGCCCACGATCCCGGCCTTGGCCCGCCCGTACAGCGCGTGCGCCTCGCGCAGCCAGAACCCGCCGAGGAGTACCGCGGCGACGGGGTACAGCCAGCTCATGTGCCCCAGCGGCCACACCGCCAGCGAGGTCGCCACCATGACCCAGGAGTAGGCGACGACCTGCTTGCCGACCGCCACGTTGCCCTTGACCACGGGCAGCATCGGCACGCCGGCCCGCTCGTAGTCGTCGCGGACCTTCATCGACAGCACCCAGGTGTGCGGGGGGGTCCAGAAGAACACCACGAGGAACAGCGCCACCGCCGCCCAGGACACCGAGTTCGTCACCGAGGACCAGCCGATCAGCACCGGCATGCAGCCGGCGATGCCGCCCCAGACGATGTTCTGCGAGGTGCGCCGCTTGAGCCCCAGCGTGTAGACGAACACGTAGAACAGCAGCGCGCCGAGCGCCAGTCCGGCGGAGAGCCAGTTGACGCCGAGGCCGAGCAGCAGGGTGGAGACGACCGCGAGGACGACGCCGAACACCAGCGCCTCGCGCGGGGACACCATCCCGGTGACGATCGGCCGCCGTTCGGTGCGCGCCATCAGCGCGTCGATGTCGCGGTCGATGTACATGTTGAGGGCGTTGGCGCCGCCCGCCGAGAGGTAGCCGCCGACCACGACCTTCAGCACCAGCAGCATGTCCGGGACGCCCTGCTGGGCCAGGAACATGACCGGCACGGTGCTCATCAGCAGCAGTTCGATGATCCGGGGCTTGGTCAGTGCGACGAAGGCGCCGACACGGGCCCCGAGCGGCCGGTGCGCAGGAGTCGCCCCGGTGACCCCGGCGGGACGGGTTTCGACGGCGGTCACTAACACCCCAACTGAAGATGAATCCTCGCAGGCGTCCACAGGAACGAAGGGTCCCGAATCGTCCGCTCTGCGCGTACCACGACACCATAGACGCTCCATATATCCCATCCGGCTCCGGGGTCCCCCGGCGAGGCCGAACCGCACACCCCCGGGTGAACCGACTGGGTGAAGCCACGAAGCGCCCCGGGCGGGCCCCGCTCCCCCGTCCTGTCCACCGGGGCGGCGACGGTCCGCGAACCGGGAGAGCCTGGGACGAAATCAGCCAAACCGGCCTAGTGGGAATCACCATGCGGAAATCCTGGTTGTCTCAGCACGGAGGGTGAGCCCCGGCCCGGACGGTAGGCTCGCACGCAGAAGCGGGATCTACCCTCCGTGACCGGCACCACCCAGCGTCGGGACCACAGCGCCGTGGCCGACCCGGTCCCCATTCACGGGGTCACTCTTCAATACGGAAGGAGCCCTGAGACAGGGTGAGCACTGCGCCGACGAACGCATTCGAGTGGACCGATCTGGACGAGCGCACGGTTGACACCGCGCGAGTCCTCGCCATG
Organism: Streptomyces sp. NRRL S-350; assembly: GCF_000719705.1. Lineage (GTDB taxonomy): Bacteria > Actinomycetota > Actinomycetes > Streptomycetales > Streptomycetaceae > Kitasatospora. The sequence goes on from NZ_JOHO01000015.1 coordinate 8,242, forward strand.
GACGCTGTCCAGAAGGTCGGCAACGGACACCCCGGGACGGCCATGGCGCTGGCCCCGGCTGCGTACCTGATCTTCCAGCGATTCCTGCGCCACGACCCGACCGACCCGTCCTGGGTCGGCCGCGACCGCTTCGTCCTCTCCCCCGGGCACACCAGCCTGACGCTCTACACCCAGCTGTACCTCTCGGGCTACGGCCTTGAGCTGGACGACCTGAAGGCCTTCCGGGTCTCCGGCAGCCGCACCCCGGGCCACCCCGAGCACGGCCACACCGCCGGCGTGGAGACCACGACCGGCCCGCTCGGCCAGGGCATCGCCAACGCGGTGGGCATGGCGATGGCCGCCCGCTACGAGCGCGGGCTGTTCGACCCGGAGGCCCCGGCCGGCGAGTCCCCGTTCGACCACACCATCTGGGCCATCGTCTCCGACGGCGACCTGGAGGAGGGCGTCTCCGCCGAGGCCTCCTCGCTGGCCGGCCACCAGAAGCTGGGCAACCTGGTCGCCCTCTACGACGACAACCACATCTCGATCGAGGGCGACACCGAGACCGCCTTCTCCGAGGACGTCCTCAAGCGCTACGAGGCGTACGGCTGGCACGTGCAGCGCGTCGCCCCGAAGTCCAACGGCGACGTCGACGTGGCCGTCCTGGCCGAGGCGCTGGCCGCGGCCAAGGCCGAGACGTCCCGTCCGTCGATCATCGCGATGCGCACGATCATCGCCTGGCCGGCCCCGGACGCCCAGAACACCGCCAAGGCGCACGGCTCCGCGCTTGGTGCCGCCGAGATCGCCGCCACCAAGAAGGTCCTGGGCTTCGACCCGGAGAAGACCTTCGAGGTCAGCGACCACGTCCTCGACCACGCCCGCCAGGTCATCAAGCGCGGCAAGGCCGCCCGCGACGAGTGGCAGCGCTCCTTCGAGGCCTGGCGCGCCGCCGACGCGCACCGCGCCGCCGAGTTCGACCGCATCCAGGCGGGCGAGCTGCCCGAGGGCTGGAAGAAGGCCGTCCCGTCCTTCCCGGCCGGCAAGGACGTCGCCACCCGCAAGGCCTCGGGCGACACCCTCAAGGCGCTCGGCGCGGTGATCCCGGAGCTGTGGGGCGGCTCGGCCGACCTCGCCGAGTCCAACCTCACCACCATCGACGAGGACAGCTCGTTCCTGCCCGGCGGCAACCCGCTGAAGTCGGCGAGCCCGTACGGCCGGACGATCCACTTCGGCATCCGCGAGCACGCCATGGGCTCGACCATGAACGGCATCGCCCTGCACGGCAGGACCCGCGTGTACGGCGGCACCTTCCTGGTCTTCGCCGACTACATGCGCCCGGCCGTCCGCCTGGCCGCACTGATGAAGCTGCCGGTCACCTACGTGTGGACGCACGACTCGATCGGCCTGGGCGAGGACGGCCCGACCCACCAGCCGGTCGAGCACCTGGCCTCGCTGCGCGCCATCCCGGGCCTGGCCATGGTCCGCCCGGCCGACGCCAACGAGACCGCCGTCGCCTGGCGCACCATCCTGGAGCGCCAGGCCGGCAACCCCGGCCCGGTCGGCCTGGCCCTCACCCGCCAGGGCGTCCCGACGTACGACCGCGAGGTGTTCGGCTCCGCCGAGGGCACCGCGAAGGGCGGCTACATCCTGGCCGAGGCCTCCACCGGCGACCCGCAGGTGATCCTGCTGGGCACCGGCTCCGAGGTCCAGCTGGCCGTCAAGGCCCGCGAGGTGCTGGAGGCCGAGGGCATCGCGACCCGCGTGGTCTCGCTGCCGTCCTTCGAGTGGTTCCAGGAGCAGGACCAGGCCTACCGCGACAGCGTGCTGCCGCCGTCGGTCAAGGCCCGGGTGTCGGTCGAGGCCGGCATCGCCCAGGGCTGGCGCGAGCTGGTCGGCGACCACGGCCGGATCGTGTCGCTGGAGCACTTCGGCGCCTCCGCCGACTACAAGGTGCTCTTCGAGGAGTTCGGCATCACCGCGGAGCGCGTGGTGGCCGAGGCCCACAACACCCTGCGCGCCCTCGCGGCCGTCAACCGCTAGCCGGCTTCCGGCCGCGTACCCGCCCCGCACGCGGGTACGCGGGTACGCGGCCCCTCTGACTACCCCACGAAGCAGAAGAACAAGGGACTGAGCACCATGACTGACGCATTGAAGCGCCTCAGCGACGAAGGCGTTGCGATCTGGCTGGACGACCTCAGCCGCAAGCGGCTGAACTCCGGCAACCTGGCCGAACTGGTGCAGAACAAGCACGTGGTGGGTGTCACCACCAACCCGACCATCTTCCAGAAGGCCATCGCCGGCAGCGGTGACGACTCCTACGACGGCCAGCTGCGCGACCTCGCCGTCCGCAAGGTCACCACCGAGGAGGCGATCCGCATGATCACCACCTCCGACGTGCGCGACGCGGCCGACGTGCTGCGCCCGGTCTACGACGCCTCCAACGGCCGTGACGGCCGGGTCTCCATCGAGGTCGACCCGCGTCTGGCGCACGAGACCCCCGCCACCGTGGCCGAGGCCAAGCAGCTGTGGTGGCTGGTCGACCGCCCGAACGTCTTCATCAAGATCCCCGCCACCAAGCCCGGTCTGCCCGCGATCAGCGAGGTCATCGGCAAGGGCATCAGCGTCAACGTCACGCTGATCTTCTCGCTGGAGCGCTACAAGGCCGTCATCGACGCCTACCTGACCGGCCTGGAGGCCGCCAAGGCCAAGGGCCTGGACCTCTCCCAGATCGAGTCGGTCGCCTCGTTCTTCGTCTCCCGCGTGGACACCGAGATCGACAAGCGCCTCGACAAGATCGGCGGCGACGCCAAGGAGCTGCGCTCCAAGGCCGCGCTGGCCAACGCCCGCCTCGCCTACCAGGCGTACGAGGAGGTCTTCGGCAGCGTCGACGGCAAGTCCGCCGGCAACGACCGCTGGCGCGCCCTGGAGGCGGCCGGCGCCAAGCCGCAGCGCCCGCTGTGGGCCTCCACCGGCGTCAAGGACCCGGCCCTGCCGGACACCCTGTACGTCACCGAGCTGGCCGCCCCCGGCACCGTCAACACCATGCCCGAGGCGACCCTGGAGGCCACCGCCGACCACGGTGTGGTCACCGGCAACACCATCGTCCCCAACTACGCCGACGCCAAGGCCGTGCTGGACGCGATCGCCGCCGCCGGCGTGGACTACGACGACGTGGTGCAGGTGCTGGAGGACGAGGGCGTCGAGAAGTTCGAGCAGTCCTGGAAGGAGCTGCTCGACACCGTCACCGCCTCGCTCGCGTCCTTCGCCGACGAGAAGTGACCCCCGCTCACAGCCAGCGCACGAAAGCGGAGCCCATCAAGTGAGCACTGATTTCCCAGAGTTGACGTCGGAATCGGACGCGGACGACCTCCCGCCCGCCCCGGTCAACCCGCTTCGTGACCCCTCCGACCGACGGCTCCCGCGCATCGCGGGGCCGTCCGGTCTGGTCATCTTCGGGGTCACCGGCGACCTGTCCCGCAAGAAGCTGATGCCGGCGATCTACGACCTGGCCAACCGCGGCCTGCTGCCGCCGGGCTTCTCCCTCGTCGGCTTCGCCCGCCGCGAGTGGGACGACGAGGACTTCGCCAAGGAGGTCCACGACGCCGTCCGGGACCACGCCCGCACCCCGTTCCGGGAGGAGGTCTGGCAGCAGCTCGCCAAGGGGATGCGCTTCATCCACGGCACCTTCGACGACGACGACGCCTTCGACAAGCTGCGCGAGACCATCGAGGAGCTGGACAAGGCCCAGGGCACCGGCGGCAACTTCGCCTTCTACCTGTCCGTCCCGCCGAAGTTCTTCCCGACCGTCGTCCAGCAGCTCAAGAAGCACGGCCTGGCCGACCCCCCGCAGGGCTCCTGGCGCCGCGCGGTCATCGAGAAGCCCTTCGGCCACGACCTGGAGAGCGCCCAGGAGCTCAACAAGGTCGTCCACGAGGTCTTCCCCCGGGACGAGGTCTTCCGGATCGACCACTACCTGGGCAAGGAGACGGTCCAGAACATCCTGGCGCTGCGCTTCGCGAACCAGATGTTCGAGCCGATCTGGAACCGGTCGTACGTCGACCACGTGCAGATCACCATGGCCGAGGACATCGGCATCGGCGGCCGGGCCGGCTACTACGACGGCATCGGCTCCGCCCGTGACGTGATCCAGAACCACCTCCTCCAGCTGATGGCCCTCACCGCCATCGAGGAGCCGGCGTCCTTCCACCCGAAGGCGCTGGTGGCCGAGAAGCTCAAGGTGCTCAGCGCCGTCAAGCTCCCGGCCGACCTCGGCCGGCACACCGTGCGCGGCCAGTACGCGTCCGGCTGGCAGGGCGGCGAGGAGGTCGTCGGCTACCTGGACGAGGACGGCATCAACCCGGACTCCAAGACCGACACCTACGCGGCCATCAAGCTGGAGATCAACAACCGCCGCTGGGCGGGCGTCCCGTTCTACCTGCGCACGGGCAAGCGCCTGGGCCGCCGGGTCACCGAGATCGCGGTGGTCTTCCAGCGCGCCCCGTACCTGCCCTTCGACTCCTACGCGACCGAGGAGCTGGGGCAGAACGCCCTGGTCATCCGGGTCCAGCCGGACGAGGGCGTGACGGTGCGGTTCGGCTCCAAGGTGCCGGGCACCTCCTTCGAGGTCCGCGACGTCACGATGGACTTCGCCTACGGCGAGTCCTTCACCGAGTCCAGCCCGGAGGCCTACGAGCGGCTCATCCTCGACGTGCTGCTCGGCGACGCCAACCTGTTCCCGCGTCACCAGGAGGTCGAGCTGTCCTGGCAGATCCTCGACCCGATCGAGAAGTACTGGGACACCCACGGCAAGCCCGCCCAGTACGCGGCGGGGACCTGGGGCCCCGTCGAGGCGGACGAGATGCTCGCACGAGACGGCAGGAGCTGGCGCCGGCCATGAAGATCGACCTGACCAACACGACGTCCAGCAAGATCAACGCCACGCTGATGGAGGCGCGCCGGGCCAGTGGCTCCGGTGCCGCCGGCATGGTCCTCACCCTGGTGATCGTGACCGACGAGGGCAGCGCCTACGACGCCCTCAAGGCCGCCAACGACGCCTCCCGCGAACACCCGATGCGCACCCTCGCGGTGATCAAGCGCGCCGGGCGTTCGCCGCGGGCCCGCGCCGAGACCCGGCTCGACGCCGAGATCCTGGTCGGCTCGGACGCCGGCTCCGGGGAGACGGTCGTCCTGCGGATGCACGGCGAGCTGGTCGCGCACGCCCAGTCGGTCGTCCTGCCGCTGCTCCTGCCGGACGCCCCGGTCGTGGTCTGGTGGCCGGACAATGCGCCGCTGCACCCGGCGCAGGATCCGCTGGGCTCGCTCGCCCAGCGCCGGATCACCGACGCCGTCACCGCCGAGTCCCCCGTCGGCCAGCTCGCCCAGCGGGCCCAGAGCTACACCCCGGGCGACACCGACCTGGCCTGGAGCCGGATCACCGGCTGGCGCTCGATGCTGGCCGCCGCGCTGGACCAGCGGCCGTCCCGGATCGTCTCCGCGGCGGTCGAGGGCGAGTCCTACAACCCCAGCGTCGAGCTGCTCGGCCTGTGGCTGACCAACCGGCTGGACGTGCCGGTGGACCGGGTCGTCACCGCCGGCCCCGGCATCACCGCGGTGCGCCTGCGCACCAAGGACGGGGACATCACCCTGGACCGCCCGGACGGCCTGATGGGCACGCTCTCCATGCCCGGCTCGCCGGACCGCCAGGTGGCGCTCAAGCGACGCGAGACCTCGGAGCTGATCGCCGAGGAGCTGCGCCGCCTGGACCCGGACGACATCTACGCGACGGCCGTGCGCACGCCCGTCGAGCAGCTGCACGAGCCGGCCAACGCCGAGACGGCGGCGGCCGGGCGGGTCGCCGCCGCGGTCGCCGAGGCCGCGGCGACCGCGCCGGAGCGGAGCGCCGCCGAGGACGCGGGCAAGCAGCCCGCGAAGAAGGCGGCCGGGAAGCGCGCCGGCAAGGAGAGCGCATGACCAACGCGACCCCGCAGCTGGTCGTCCACCGGGACAAGGAGCTGATGGCCCAGGCGGCCGCGGCCCGGCTGATCACCCGGATCGTGGACGCCCAGGCCGCCCGCGGCACCGCCTCGGTGGTGCTCACCGGCGGCCGCAACGGCAACGCCCTGCTGGCCGCGATCGCCGCGTCCCCGGCGCGCGACGCGGTCGACTGGGGCCGGTTGGACCTCTGGTGGGGCGACGAGCGCTTCGTGCCCGCCGCCGACCCGGACCGCAACGCGGTCCAGGCCCGCGCCGAGCTGCTGGACGCCGTCCCGCTCGACCCCGCGCGGGTGCACGAGATGCCCGCCTCGGACGGGGCCGACGGCTCGGACGTGGAGGCCGCCGCGGCCCGCTACGCCGAGGAGCTGGCGAAGGCCGCCGGGCCGGGCGACCGGCTCGGCGTCCCGGCCTTCGACGTGCTGCTGCTCGGCGTCGGCCCGGACACCCACGTCGCCTCCCTCTTCCCCGAGCACCCGGGCGTGCGGGAGACCGAGCGGACCGTGATCGGCGTGCGCGGGGCCCCCAAGCCCCCGCCGACCCGGATCTCCCTCACCCTCCCGGCGATCCGGGCGGCCCGTGAGGTCTGGCTGCTGGCCGCCGGTGAGGACAAGGCGGGCGCGGTCGCGCTGGCCCTGTCCGGCCCCGGCGAGCTCCAGGCGCCCGCCTCCGGCGCGTACGGCCGCAGCCGCACCCTGTGGCTGCTGGACCGTGCCGCCGCGGAGCGGATCCCGCCGCAGCTCTACCCGCCGGCCTCGGCGTAGCGGCCCGTGACGCCGGAGTGACGCGAAGGGCGCCACCGTCAGTCGACGGTGGCGCCCTTCGCGTCGGAGGCCGCTCGGATCTCGTCAGATCTCGCCGCGGAGCTTCGCCAGTGCCTCGGCCAGGATCGCCTCGCCGTCGGCGTCGGTGCGCCGCTCACGGACGTAGGCGAGGTGCGTCTTGTACGGCTCGTTGCGCGAGGGCGCCGGCGGGTTGTGCTGGTCCTGCCCGGCCGGGAAGCCGCAGCGCGGGCAGTCCCACGTGTCCGGGATCGCCGCCTCGGCGGCGAAGCTGGGCCGGGTCTCGTGCTTGTTGGCGCACCAGAAGGAGATCCGGTTGCGGGGGGCGGACTCGCCGCGCTCCGCCTCGCCCATCGGGCCGGCCCCAACCCTGCTGCCACGGATGGCATTGCCACTTGCCACGGTCTGACTCCCTGCGTACTGGTGCGCCGACCCGCCGCGGTGCGCGTCGGTGGCGAAGTCGTCCTAGTGTAAGCAGGTGTTAAGCATCCGCCACTATCGCCTCCGCACCCGACCGTCCCAGGATAGGCGCTCGGGCGACGGGGCGTCAGGGTTGCGTCAGCCCTTGTACTTGAGCAGCAGGCTGAGCACGATGATGCTGGCGAACCAGCCCAGGCCGACCACGATGGTGATGCGGTCCAGGTTGCGCTCGGCCACCGCGGAGCCGCCGCCGGTGGACATCGCGCCACCGCCGAACATGTCCGACAGGCCGCCGCCCTTCCCCTTGTGCAGCAGCACCAGCAGGATCATCAGCAGACTGAAGATGATCAGGGCAATCGAGAACCCGAGAACCACGACGGGACCAACTCTCTCGTATCTTCGGCGAAGGGGCCGGGCCGCGTACGGCGGTCCGGCCCCAAAGCCTACGTTGCTGCGGCGGCGTTAGCCTACTGCCTGCTCACGGTAGCGCACGATCTTGACGAACTCGTCGGCGTCCAGCGAGGCACCGCCGATCAGGCCGCCGTCGATGTCGGGCTTGGCCATCAGGCCGGCCGCGCTCGACGACTTGACCGAACCGCCGTACAGCACACGGACCTTGTCGGCCAGCTCGGCGCCGTACAGCTCGGCGATCCGCTTGCGGATGGCGGCGCAGACCTCCTGCGCGTCCTCCGGGGTGGCCACCTCGCCGGTGCCGATCGCCCAGACCGGCTCGTAGGCGACCACGATGGTCTCGGCCTGGTGGGCCGGGACGTCCGCCAGGGCGCCGTCCAGCTGGGCCAGGGTGTACTCGACGTGGGTGCCGGCCTTGCGGATGTCCAGCGGCTCGCCGATGCACAGGATCGGGGTGATCCCGGCCCGGTAGGCGGCCTTCACCTTGGCGTTGACGATCTCCTCGTCCTCGCCGTGGTACTGGCGGCGCTCGGAGTGGCCGATCACCGCGTAGGTGCACTTGAGCTTGGCCAGCATCGGGCCGGAGACCTCGCCGGTGTAGGCACCGGAGTCGTGCTGCGAGATGTCCTGCGAGCCGTACTTGATCTTCAGCTTGTCGCCGTCGACCAGGGTCTGCACCGACCGCAGGTCGGTGAACGGCACCAGGACGGCGACCTCGACGGCCTCGTAGTCCTTGTCGGCCAGCGCGAACGCCAGCTTCTGGGTGTGCTGGATGGCCTCGAGGTGGTTGAGGTTCATCTTCCAGTTGCCCGCCATCAGCGGGAGACGCTCAGTCATGCTTTCAGCCTTCCAGGGCGGCGAGACCGGGAAGGGTCTTGCCCTCCAGGTACTCGAGGCTCGCGCCACCGCCGGTCGAGATGTGTCCGAAGGCGTTCTCGTCGAAGCCCAGGATGCGGACGGCCGCGGCGGAGTCCCCGCCGCCGACCACGGTGAACGCGTCGCTGTCCAGCAGGCCCTGCGCGACGGCCTTGGTGCCGTTCGCGAAGTCCGGGTGCTCGAAGACGCCCATCGGGCCGTTCCAGAACACCGTGCCGGCGTCGGCGACCTTGGCCGCGTACAGCTCGCGGGTCTTCGGGCCGATGTCCAGGCCCTCCTGGTCCGCCGGGATCGCGTCCGCGGCGACGACCTCGTAGGTCGCCGGGGTCTTGCCCTTGAGGTCCGGGAACTCGGCGGAGACCAGGACGTCCGTCGGCAGGACGAACTCGACGCCGCGCCGCTCGGCCTCGGCCAGGTAGTCGAGGACGGTCGGGACCTGGTCCTCCTGCAGCAGCGAGATGCCGACCTCGTGGCCCTTGGCCTTGAGGAAGGTGTACGCCATGCCGCCGCCGATCAGGATCCGGTCGGCCTTCTTCAGCAGGTTGTCGATCACGGCCAGCTTGTCGGACACCTTGGCGCCGCCGAGCACCACCACGTACGGACGCTTGACGTCCTCGGTGAGCTTCTTCAGCACGCCGACCTCGGTGGCGATCAGGTCGCCCGCGGCGTGCGGCAGCAGGCCGGGCAGGTCGTAGACGGAGGCGTGCTTGCGGTGCACGGCGCCGAAGCCGTCGCCGACGTACAGGTCGGCCAGCGCGGCGAGCTGCTCGGCGAACGCCTTGCGCTCGGCGTCGTCCTTGCTGGTCTCGCCGGCGTTGAAGCGCAGGTTCTCCAGCAGCGCGACCTCGCCGTCGCCCAGGGCGCGTACGGTGGCCGCGGCGCTGTCACCGACGGTGTCGGTGGCGAAGGCGACGTCCTTGCCGAGGATCTCCCCGAGCCGCTTGCCCGCCGGGGCGAGCGAGAACTTCGGGTCCGGCTCGCCCTTGGGGCGGCCGAGGTGCGAGGCGACGACGACCTTGGCACCGGCCGCGGCGAGCTTGGCGATGGTCGGGGCGACGGCGCGGATCCGGCCGTCGTCGGTGATCGTCTCGCCGTCCAGCGGCACGTTCAGGTCGGCACGCACGAACACGCGCTTGCCTTCGACACCGGCTTCGATGAGCTCTTCGATGGTCTTCACGGGGATTCGGTTTCTCCTGGGGAGATGGTTGATGCGCAGAGGCGGCACGGCGCAGGGGCCGCCTGAGGAAGTCCTGGAGCGCGGAGCGAGGGCCCGGTCGGCATGGTGCGCCGTCCGGGCCCTCGCCCCTACATCACGTCAGCTCCCACGCGTCAGAGCTGCCCACCGACGAGGGTGACCAGGTCGACGACGCGGTTCGAGTAGCCCCACTCGTTGTCGTACCAGCCGAGCACCTTGACCTGGTTGCCCTGGACCATGGTCAGCTGGCTGTCGAAGATGCAGGACGCCGGGTCGTTGACGATGTCCGAGGAGACGATCGGGTCCTCGGTGTAGGCCAGGATGCCCTTGAGCGGGCCTTCCTGCGCGGCCTTCTGGAAGGCGGCGTTGACCTCGTCCTTGGTGACCTCGCGCTCCAGGGTGACGACCAGGTCCGTGATGGAACCGGTCGGGACCGGGACGCGCAGCGAGGTGCCGTCGAGCTTGCCCTTCAGCTCCGGCAGGACCAGGGCGGTCGCCTTGGCGGCGCCGGTCGACGTCGGGATGATGTTCTGCGACGCGGCGCGGGCGCGGCGCAGGTCCTTGTGCGGGAAGTCCAGGGTCACCTGGTCGTTGGTGAACGCGTGGACGGTCGTCATCAGACCCTTGACGATGCCGAAGCTCTCGTTCAGCACCTTGGCCATCGGCGCCACGCAGTTGGTGGTGCAGGAGGCGTTGGAGATGACGTGGTGGTTGGCGGCGTCGTACTTCTCGTCGTTGACACCCAGGACGATGGTGACGTCCTCGTCGGTGGCGGGCGCCGAGATGATGACCTTCTTCGCGCCGGCGGCGAGGTGCTTCTTCGCAGCCTCGGCCTTGGTGAAGATGCCGGTGGACTCGACGACGATGTCGGCGCCCAGGGCGGCCCACGGCAGGTTGGCCGGGTCACGCTCGGCGGTCACCTTGAAGGTGTGGCCGTCGACGGTGATGCTGTCCTCGGTGTGCGAGACCTCGCCGGGGAAGGTGCCCAGGGTGGTGTCGTACTTGAGCAGGTGAGCCAGGGTCTTCGTGTCGGTGAGGTCGTTGACGCCGACGACCTCGATGTCCGCGCCCTGGGCCTTGACCGCCCGGAAGAAGTTGCGGCCGATGCGGCCGAAGCCGTTGATGCCTACCCGGATCGTCACGAACCGATCTCCTCGTTAGGTACGCCGGGCCGGAGCCCGACGGGGGTGAGATTTGGGAAGTCCCCGACCGCCTATGACCCTACCCCTCCGGGGCCTGGGACGGCACATCGCGCCGCTCTGTGAGACCGCGCGTGGCGTGCCCCAAACCCGATTTCAGGCCGTCCGGCCCTGGTCCGGCACGCGGCCGGCCCCAGGCCATTGGTCTCTACCAATTCGGGAGTGCCGTACCGGCCCGGGAACGCCGACGGCCGGTGCCCGTTATCCGGGCACCGGCCGTGTTGCGGTCACGGACCGTGAGCGTCAGTTCATCGCCATCTCGTCGGTGAGGCTGGCCTCGGTGCTCGGCAGGCCGAGCTCGGAGGCGCGCTTGTCGGCCATCGCCAGCAGCCGGCGGATCCGCCCGGCCACCGCGTCCTTGGTCAGCGGCGGGTCGGCGAGCGCGCCCAGCTCCTCCAGCGAGGCCTGCTTGTGCTGCATCCGCAGCTGGCCGGCCGCGGCCAGGTGCTCGGGCACCTCCTCCCCGAGGATCTCCAGCGCGCGCTGCACCCGGGCGCCGGCCGCCACCGCGGCGCGGGCGGAGCGGCGCAGGTTGGCGTCGTCGAAGTTGGCGAGCCGGTTGGCGGTGGCCCGCACCTCGCGCCGCATCCGGCGCTCCTCCCAGGCGAGCACCGACTCGTGGGCGCCCAGGCGGGTAAGCAGTGCGCCGATCGCGTCGCCGTCGCGGATGACCACCCGGTCCACGCCGCGGACCTCGCGGGCCTTGGCCGGGATGCCCAGCCGGCGGGCCGCGCCGACCAGGGCCAGCGCCGCCTCGGAGCCGGGGCAGGTGATCTCCAGGGAGGAGGAGCGGCCCGGCTCGGTGAGCGAGCCGTGCGCCAGGAAGGCCCCGCGCCAGGCCGCCTCGGCGTCGCAGGTGGCGCCGGAGACGACCGCCGGGGGCAGGCCCCGGATCGGGCGCCCGCGGCCGTCCACCAGGCCGGTCTGGCGCGCGAGCAGTTCGCCGTCCTTGACGACGCGGACCACGAAGCGGCTGCCGCGGCGCAGCCCGCCCGGGGCCATCACCACCAGGTCGGAGGAGTGCCCGAAGATCTCCAGGAGGTCCTTGCGCAGCCGCCGTGCCGCCGCTCCGGTGTCCAGCTCCGCCTCGATCACGATGCGGCCGCTCACGATGTGCAGCCCACCCGCGAACCGCAGGATCGCCGACACCTCCGCCTTGCGACAGCAGGCCCGGGTGACCGGGAGCCGGCTGATCTCGTCCTTCACCGCTGGAGTCATCGCCATGGCCCGATCCTTCCATGTGTCCGGAAAATCCGGTCGTACGCTGCCGCCAACAGCTCGGGGTCGTGTCGCGGCGTGCCGTCGGTGCGGGCCACCGAACCGAGCACCAGGGCGGCGCCCATCCGCTCGGCCGCCTTCTCCAGGCCGGCGAGGTCCGCCTGGCCGAAGGCGCCGCCGGTGACGGCCCGCTCGTCCACCAGGATCGCATCCACCGCGAGCTCCGGAGCGTGGTCGGCGATGACCTCCAGGTGGCGCTGCGGGGTGAAGCCCTCGGTCTCACCGGGCTGGGGGGCCAGGTTCAGGGTGAGCAGGCGGCGGGCGCGGGTCTCGGTGAGCGCCTTGGCCAGCTCGGGCACCAGCAGGTGCGGCAGCACGCTGGTGAACCAGGAGCCCGGGCCGAGCACCACCCAGTCCGCCTCGCGGACGGCGGTGACCGCCTCCGGGACGGCCGGCGGCCCGTCCGGCAGCAGCCGGATCGACTGGACGGTGCCGGGGGTCACCGCGACGTGGGCCTGGCCGCGGACGGCCGACACCTCGCCGGGGCGCCGCGGGTCGTGGCCGCGGACGGTGGCCTCGATGTCCAGCGGCACCGCCGACATCGGCAGCACCCGACCCTGGACGTTGAGCAGCCGGCCGACCCAGTCCAGGGCCGCCACCGGGTCGCCCAGCTTCTCCCAGAGCGCGACGATCAGCAGGTTGCCGACGGCGTGGCCGCCGAGCTCGCCGTTGCCGGTGAAGCGCTGCTGGATCACCTCGGACCACGTGCGGCCCCAGTCGTCGTCCCCGCACAGCGCGGCCAGCGCCTTGCGCAGGTCACCGGGGGGCAGTACGCCGAGCTCGGTGCGCAGCCGTCCGCTGGAGCCGCCGTCGTCGGCGACGGTGACCACCGCGGTGAGGTCACTGGTGAGCCGGCGCAGGGCGGACAGCGAGGCGGACAGGCCCTGGCCGCCGCCGAGCGCGGTGATCCGGGGCGCCGGGTTGGCGCGGGCGGGACCGCTGCGCGGACGGCTCGGCGCCGTGGGCCGGGCCGGGCTGCCCGCCCGGTCACCGGTCCTGCTCTGCGGCTGCCGCCCGGGCACGTATCCCGCCACACTCACCTCGCGTTCCTCCGGCCCGCCGTCCGCTCCACCGGCGGGGCCCGGCAGGGAAGGCGGGGCTACTCCCGTCCCATGTCACGGTGGACGAGCACCGTCTCGACTCCGTCGGCGATGAGACGCTTGGTCAGACGCTCGGACATGGCGACGCTACGGTGCTTGCCACCGGTGCAGCCTACGGCAAGCGTCATGTAGCGCTTCCCCTCGCGCCGGTACCCCTCGGTGACGATGCGCAGCAGCTCCGCGTAACCGTCCAGGAACTCGTTGGCGCCGGGCTGCTGGAACACGTACGCGGCGACGTCCACGTCGGTGCCGGTGCGGGCCCGCAGCTCGGGCACCCAGTGCGGGTTGGGCAGGAAGCGGCAGTCCACCACGAGGTCGGCGTCGACCGGCAGGCCGTACTTGAAGCCGAAGGACATCACGGTGGCGCGCAGCTCGGGCTCGTCGTGGTCGGCGAACTGGGCGTCCAGCTTGGCGCGCAGCTGGTGCACGTTGAGGTTGGAGGTGTCGATCACCAGGTCCGCTTCGCCGCGCAGGTCGCGCAGCAGGTCGCGCTCCTGGGCGATGCCGTCCACGATCCGGCCGTCGGCCTGCAGGGGGTGCGGGCGGCGCACGCTCTCGAAGCGGCGCACCAGCGCCTCGTCGGAGGAGTCGAGGAAGACGACCCGGAGCCGGACGCCGCGCTTCTCCAACTCGTCGAGCGAGGTGAGCAGGTCGTCGAAGAACTGGCGGCCCCGGACGTCCACCACCACGCCGATCCGGGCGACGTTGCCCTGGGAGCGGGCGCCCAGGTCGACCATGGTCGGGATCAGGGCCGGCGGCAGGTTGTCCACCACGAACCAGCCGAGGTCCTCCAGGCACTTGGCGGCGGTGGAGCGGCCGGCTCCGGACATGCCGGAGATGATCACCAGCTCCGGCGCGTTCTCGGCCACGTCTGACACGGTCACTTCGGTTCCCCGCTCTCGGTCTTTCTGCTGGGGAGAACGCGCACGGCTCGGCCGCCCTTCCCCGGCCCGGGCAGGCGGGCGGGGCCGGGGCACACCGGCTGACGGGCGGCGTCGGCCGTCATGGCGTCTCCTGGGATGGTGCGGTCCGGGGTGCTGCTGCCGCCGGCTCGGCGGCGGGGTCGGCCCCGTCCTCGATGATCTCGCCGGTCGCGGTGTTGATTGCGGGTGCGGCGGGTGTACGGGACGACAACGCCGCCGCAACGGTCTCCGCGGTGCGGCGTCCGATGCCGGGTACCGCGCAGAGCTCGTCCACGGTGGCGGCCCTGAGCTTCTTCAGCGAGCCGAAGTGCTTGAGCAGCGCCTGGCGGCGAGTCTCGCCGAGCCCCGGGACGGAGTCCAGTTCCCCGGCGGTGAGTCGCTTGGAACGCTTGTTGCGCTGGTAGCCGATCGCGAAGCGGTGGGCTTCGTCGCGCACCCGCTGGAGCAGGTAGAGGCCCTCGCTGGAGCGGGGCAGCACCACCGGGTCCTCCTCGCCGGGCAGCCAGACCTCCTCCAGGCGCTTGGCCAGGCCGCACAGCGCGACGTCGTCGATGCCGAGTTCGTCCAGGGCGCGCTTGGCGGCGGCGACCTGCGGCCGGCCGCCGTCGACCACGAGCAGTTGGGGCGGGTAGGCGAAGCGCTTGGGGCGGCCGTCCTCCTCCCGGGCTCCGCCGCCGGGCGTCGGCGCCTCGGGTTCGGCCGTGCCGGGCGTCGCCGTGCCGGGCCCGTCGGTGCCGGCCTCGTCGGTGCCGGGCTCGTCGTCCTCGGGGACGGCCCACTCGCCGGTCTGCTCGCGTTCCTGGAGGTAGCGGCGGAAGCGGCGGCTGATCACCTCGTGCATCGAGCGGACGTCGTCCTGGCCCGCGAAGCCCCTGATCTGGAAGCGCCGGTACTCGCTCTTGCGGGCCAGGCCGTCCTCGAACACGACCATGGACGCGACCACGTCCTCGCCCTGCAGGTGGGAGATGTCGTAGCACTCGATCCGCAGCGGGACGGAGTCCAGCTCCAGCGCGTCGGCGATCTCCTGCAGGGCGCGGCTGCGGGTGGTGAGGTCGGAGGCACGCTTGGTCTTGTGCAGCGCGAGCGCCTGCTGGGCGTTGCGCTGCACGGTGGCCATCAGGTCCTTCTTGTCGCCGCGCTGCGGGATGCGCAGGTCGACCTGGCTGCCGCGCAGGCCGCCCAGCCACTCCCGCACCGGCTCGACCGGGTCGGGCAGGGCGGGGACGAGCACCTCGCGCGGGACGGACTCGCCGCCGCCGTAGAGCTGCTGGAGGGCGTGCTCGACCAGGCCGGCGGTGTCCACGTCCTCGACCTTGTCGGTGACCCAGCCGCGCTGGCCGCGCACCCGGCCGCCGCGGACGTGGAAGATCTGCACGGCGGCTTCGAGTTCGTCCTCGGCGACGGCCAGCAGGTCGGCGTCGGTGGCGTCGGCGAGCACGATGGCGTTCTTCTCCATCGCGCGCTTGAGGGCGCCGATGTCGTCCCGCAGCCGGGCCGCCCTCTCGTACTCCAGCTCGGCCGCGGCCTCCTGCATCTGCTCTTCCAGGCGGCGCAGGTAGTTGCCGGTGCGCCCGGCCATGAAGTCGCAGAAGTCCTCGGCCAGCGCCAGGTGTTCGTCCGCCGAGACCTTGCCGACGCAGGGTGCGGCGCACTTGCCGATGTAGCCGAGCAGGCAGGGCCGGCCGACCTGCCGGGCACGCTTGAAGACGCCGTTGGAACAGGTGCGGACGGGGAAGACGCGCAGCAGCAGGTCGACCGTCTCGCGGATCGCCCAGGCGTGCCCGTACGGGCCGAAGTAGCGCACGCCCTTCTTGTGTGCCCCGCGCATCACCTGGACCCGCGGGTACTCCTCGTTGAGGGTGACGGCGAGTTCCGGATAGCTCTTGTCGTCCCGGTACTTGACGTTGAACCGCGGGTCGAACTCCTTGATCCAGGAGTACTCCAGCTGGAGCGCCTCGACCTCGGTGCCGACCACGGTCCACTCCACCGAGGCGGCGGTGGTGACCATGGTCGCGGTGCGCGGGTGCAGGCCGGCCAGGTCCTGGAAGTAGGACGACAGGCGCGGCCGCAGGCTCTTGGCCTTCCCGACGTAGATGACCCGGCCGTGGGCGTCGCGGAACTTGTAGACGCCCGGGGAGACCGGGATCGACCCGGGCGCCGGGCGGTAGGTGCTCGGGTCAGCCATGGGTCCACCGTACCGACAGGGAGCGGGGGTGCGGAGGGGAGATCGACTCGGTGGTGCTCAACTGCTTCAGCTCGGGGTCACCTTGAGGTTCCCGCCCTCGACCGTGACGGTGTAGGCGGGCAGCGGGGAGGGGGCCGGGCCGTCCTGCACGGCGCCGTCGGCGACGCCGAAGCGGCTGCCGTGGCAGGGGCACTGGATCTGCTGGTTCTTCACCTGGTCCACGATGCAGCCGGCGTGGGTGCACTTGGCGCTGAACGCCTTGTACTGCCCGGCGGTCGGCTGGGTGACGACGATCTTCTGCTCGCGGAAGACCTTGCCGCCGCCCTCCGGCACGGCCGAGGCCGGACCGAGGTCCACCGGGCCCTTGGGGGCGCTGCTCGCGCCGGAGGAGGAGGACGACGACGAGCCGCAGCCGGCGACCGCCACGGTGCCGCCGGCCGCCAGCACGGCCGCGGCCCCGCAGAGCAGGGTGCGGCGGGAGGCGGTGGGGCTCGTCTCGGGGGCCTCGGACATCGGTGCGCTCCTACGGTTGCTGCTGCGAGGGACCACGGAATTCTATGCCGCGCGCACCCCGCCGCTCCCGGGGTTCGGCGGGCCCGGGAGCGGCGGGGTGGACGGCACCTACTTCTTGGCCGCGGCGGCGCGCTTGCGCGGCGCCTTCTTGGCCGGGGCGGCGACCGGGGCGTCCGCGAACCCGCCCGGCAGGATGTCCCGGAGGAACTTGCCGGTGTGGCTCTCCGGCACGGCCGCGATCTGCTCCGGGGTGCCCTCGGCGACCACCGTGCCGCCGCCGGAGCCGCCCTCGGGGCCCATGTCGACAACCCAGTCGGCGGTCTTGATCACGTCGAGGTTGTGCTCGATGACGATCACCGTGTTGCCCTTCTCGACCAGCCCGCTGAGCACCTTGATCAGCTTGCTGATGTCTTCGAAGTGGAGACCGGTGGTGGGCTCGTCCAGCACGTAGACCGTCCGCCCGGTGGAGCGCTTCTGCAGCTCCGAGGCGAGCTTGACGCGCTGCGCCTCGCCGCCGGAGAGCGTCGGCGCGGACTGGCCGAGCCGGACGTAGCCGAGGCCGACGTCGTTGAGCGTCCTGAGGTGCCGGGCGATCGCCGGGACGGCCTCGAAGAACGCCAGGGCCTCCTCGATCGGCATGTCCAGCACCTCGGCGATGGACTTGCCCTTGTAGTGCACCTCCAGCGTCTCCCGGTTGTACCGGGCGCCGTGGCACACCTCGCACGGCACGTAGACGTCCGGCAGGAAGTTCATCTCGATCTTGATGGTGCCGTCGCCCGAGCAGTTCTCGCAGCGGCCGCCCTTGACGTTGAAGGAGAACCGGCCGGGCAGGTAGCCGCGGACCTTGGCCTCCTGCGTCTCCGCGAAGAGCCGGCGGACGTGGTCGAACACCCCGGTGTAGGTGGCCGGGTTGGAGCGCGGGGTGCGCCCGATCGGCGACTGGTCGACGTGCACCACCTTGTCCACCAGGTCCGTGCCGGTGATCCGGGTGTGCCGGCCGGGCACGCTGCGGGCGCCGTTCAGCTCCCGGGCGAGGTGGGTGTAGAGGATGTCGTTGACCAGCGTCGACTTGCCGGAGCCGGACACGCCGGTGATCGCCGTGAAGGTGCCGAGCGGGAAGCCGACCGTGACGTCCTTGAGGTTGTGCTCGCGGGCGCCGTGGACCGTCAGCTGGCGCTTCTTGTCCCGCTCGCGGCGGCCAGCCGGGATCGGGATGGACCGCTTGCCGGAGAGGTACTGGCCGGTCAGCGACTCCTTGTTGGTCAACAGCTGCTTCAGCGAACCGGAGTGCACCACCTTGCCGCCGTGCTCGCCGGCGCCCGGGCCGATGTCCACCACCCAGTCCGCCGTCTTGATGGTGTCCTCGTCGTGCTCGACCACGATCAGCGTGTTGCCGATGTCGCGCAGCCGCACCAGCGTCTCGATCAGCCGGTGGTTGTCCCGCTGGTGCAGGCCGATGGACGGCTCGTCCAGCACGTACAGCACGCCGACCAGGCCGGAGCCGATCTGGGTGGCCAGCCGGATGCGCTGGGCCTCGCCGCCGGACAGGGTGCCGGCCGCGCGGTCGAGCGAGAGGTAGTCCAGGCCGACGTCGACCAGGAAGCGCAGCCGCTCGTTGACCTCCTTGAGGACGCGCTCGGCGATCTGCTTGTCCCGGGCGTTGAGCTTCATCGCACCGAGGAACTCGGCGCAGTCGCTGATCGACATCGAGGAGACGTCGGCGATCGACCTGTCCTCGACGGTGACCGCGAGCACCACCGGCTTGAGCCGGGTGCCCTGACACGTCGGGCAGGGCACCTCGCGCATGTAGCCCTCGAAGCGCTCGCGGCTGCTGTCGCTCTCCGCCTCGGTGTGCCGGCGCTGGATGAACGGGACGGCGCCCTCGAAGCCGGTGCTGTACGAGCGCTCGCGGCCGAAGCGGTTGCGGTAGCGGACCTGCACCTGGTGCTTGTGCCCGTACAGCAGCGCCTTCTTGGCCCGGGCGGGCAGCCCGGCCCAGGGGATGTCGGTGCGGAAGCCGAGCTCCTCGGCGAGCGCGTCGATCAGGCGCTGGAAGTACTCCTTGGCGTGCCCGGCCGACCACGGGTGGATCGCGCCCTCGTCCAGCGAGCGCTCCGGGTCCGGTACGACCAGCTCCGGGTCGACCTCCATCCGGTTGCCCAGGCCCGAGCAGTCCGGGCAGGCGCCGAACGGCGAGTTGAAGGAGAACGAGCGCGGCTCCAGCTCCTCGAACGACACGTCGTCGTACGGGCAGTAGAGGTGCTCGGAGTACATCCGCTCGCGCTCCGGGTCGTCCTCGGGGAGGTCGACGAAGTCGAGCACGACCATGCCGCCGGACAGCCTCAGGGCCGTCTCCACCGAATCGGTGAGCCGCCGCTTGGCGCTCTCCTTGACGGTCAGGCGGTCGACGACCACCTCGACGGTGTGCTTCTCCTGCTTCTTGAGCTTCGGCGGCTCGGCGAGCTGGACCGTCTCGCCGTCCACCCGGGCGCGGGAGTAGCCCTTGGACTGGAGGTCGGCGAAGAGGTCGACGAACTCGCCCTTGCGCTCGCGCACCACCGGGCTGAGCACCTGGAAACGGGTGCCCTCGGCGAGCTCCAGCACCTTGTCCACGATCGCCTGCGGCGACTGCTTGGCGATCGGGCGGCCGCAGTGCGGACAGTGGGGCTTGCCGATCCGGGCGAACAGCAGGCGCAGGTAGTCGTAGACCTCGGTGATGGTGCCGACGGTCGAACGAGGGTTGCGGTTGGTGGACTTCTGGTCGATCGAGACGGCCGGGGAGAGGCCTTCGATGAAGTCCACGTCGGGCTTGTCCATCTGCCCGAGGAACTGCCGGGCGTAGGACGACAGCGACTCGACGTAGCGGCGCTGGCCCTCGGCGAAGATCGTGTCGAAGGCGAGCGAGGACTTGCCGGAGCCGGAGAGGCCCGTGAAGACGATGAGGGAGTCGCGGGGCAGGTCGAGCGAGACGTTCTTGAGGTTGTGCTCGCGAGCACCGCGGACGATGAGGCGGTCGGCCACTGCTTCTGGCGCCTTTCTCCGGGGCGAGAGGGCTTGCGGTGAGATTCGGTACTTCTTCCAGGATGCGGCAGCCAGCCTATAGCTCAGACGTTCGAATCTCGACTCTGTCCAGCCGGGACCACCCGAACGAGTGATGTCGAAGCCCGGACCGTCCGCACCCGCACCGTCCGCTTATCCCGAAAACCCCTGCTCAGCGCCCGAAGTCGGCGATAGCGTCGACTGGTCAACGAGCGAAGCCCCCCGCGGGCAACGCGTCGTCTCACAGAAGGCAGATTCGATGACCGACCCGCAGTCCGCCGCCGCCTCCGCCGCCTCCTGGCTCGACCAGGTCGAGGAGAGCACCCAGCGACTGTTGCAGACCGCCTCCGAGCTGAAGCCCGAGGCCGTCACCGAACCCTCCGCCCTCCCCGGCTGGACCCGCGGCCACGTGCTGGCCCACCTCGCCCGCAACGCCGACTCCCTGGTCAACCTCCTCGACGGCGCCCGCACCGGCACCGACATCCCGCAGTACGCGAGCGGCGAGGCCCGCGACCGGGACATCGAGCGCGACGCGCCCCGCCCGCTCGACGTCCACCTCGCCGACCTGCGCGCCTCGCACGCCCGCTTCGCCGAAGCCGCCGCCCTGATGACCCCCGAGGCCTGGGCCGCGACCGTCAAGCACCGTTTTGGCTACCTCTTCCCCGCCTCCGACATCCCGCACAAGCGCCTGCTCGAGCTGGAGTACCACCACGTCGACCTGGACGCCGGCCACACCCCGGCCCAGTGGCCGGAGTCCTTCGCGGTGGCCCAGTTCCACAAGCTCGCCGACGGGCTGTCCGACGCCGGCCTCTCCGCCGTCGAGCTGATCGCGGACGACACCGAGGACCGCGCCGTGATCGGCACCGGCGAGGCCGCGCTGACCGTCCGGGGCCCGGTCCGGGCGCTCACCGCCTGGCTGTCGGGCCGCTCCGACGGCGCGAACCTGCGCCGCACCCCCGACACCGCGCTCCCCCCGCTTCCCCCGATGGGCTGACGGCGCAAGGATGACCCCAGGAGCAACACGACGAGGAGCGGACGAATGACGTACCACGGAGCGGTCAAGGTCGGCGGGCCGCCGGACATGCGGGAACTGGCCCACCTGATGATCACCAAGGTGGCCGTCGGCCCGTACAACAACAACGCGTACCTGCTGCGCTGCCGGGCCACCGACGAGCAGCTGCTGATCGACGCGGCCGCCGACGCACCGGTCCTGCTGGAGACCGTCGGAGACGAACTCGCCACCGTGGTCACCACCCACCGGCACCCCGACCACTGGGGCGCACTGGCCGAGGTGGTCGCCACCACCGGCGCCCGCACCGCCGCGGGCGAACACGACGCCGAAGGCATCGAGGTGCCCACCGAGCTGCTGCTCGCCGACGGCGACAAGCTGCGGGTGGGCGAGGTCGAACTCACCGCCCGCCACCTCGTCGGCCACACGCCCGGCGCCATCGTGCTCATCTACGACGACCCGCAGGGCCACCCGCACGTCTTCACCGGCGACTGCCTCTTCCCGGGCGGCGTCGGCAACACCTGGGGAGACCCGGAGGCCTTCAAGACGCTCTTCCGGGACGTCAACGAGAAGATCTTCGACGTTCTCCCCGACGAGGCCTGGGTCTACCCCGGCCACGGCAACGACACCACCCTCGGCGCCGAGCGCCCCCACCTGGAGGAGTGGCGCGAGCGCGGCTGGTGACCTGGCCTCCCGCCCGCGAACGGCCGAGGCCCCCACGACCGGATGCGGTCGTGGGGGCCTCGGGCTTCTCCCGGGGCGCCTCAGGCTCCTCAGGCGTCGAGCTTCTCGGGCTGCTCCACCGCCCGCTCGGCCCTCTCCGCCTTCTTGGAGGCCATCAGGCTGGTCACCGTCGTCACGGCGAGGACGGCCACGATGACGCCGAGGGAGACCGGGATGCCGATCTCCGGGACGTGCGCACCGGCCTCGTGGGCGGCGTGCAGGACCAGCTTCACGCCGATGAAGCCGAGGATCACCGACAGGCCGTAGCTCAGGTGGACCAGCTTCTTCAGCAGGCCGCCGATCAGGAAGTACAGCTGGCGCAAGCCCATCAGCGCGAAGGCGTTGGCGGTGAAGACGACGTACGGGTCCTGGGTGAGGCCGAAGATGGCCGGGATCGAGTCCAGGGCGAACAGCACGTCCGTGGTGCCGATCGCCAGCATGACGATCAGCATCGGGGTCATCAGCCGGCGGCCGTTCTCCCGGACGAAGAGCTTCGTGCCGTGGTACTTGTCGGTCGACGGGAAGCGCTGCTCGATGGACTTGAGCAGGCGGTTCTCCTCGAACTCGTCCTCCTCCTCGCCGGCCCGGGCCTCCTTGACCAGCTTCCAGGCCGTCCAGATCAGGAAGGCACCGAAGATGAAGAACACCCAGGAGAACTGGGCGACCAGTGCCGCGCCGCCGGCGATGAACACCGCCCGGAGCACCAGCGCGATGACCACCCCGAACATCAGCACGCGCTGCTGGTAGATCCTGGGCACCGCGAACTTGCCCATGATCAGGATGAACACGAAGAGGTTGTCGACGCTGAGCGACTTCTCGGTGATGTAGCCGGCGAAGAACTCGCCAGCCGGCCGCCCGCCGGAGTGCCACCAGAGGAACCCGCCGAAGAGCACCGCCAGCGCGACCCAGACGGCCGTCCAGATCCCGGCCTCCTTGATCGAGACCTCGTGCGGCTTGCGGCCCCCGATGAAGAAGTCGGCCACGACGAGTGCGATCAGCACACCGATCGTGGTGACCCACATGGTTACGGAAACGTCCACTACTGCTCCTCCGGCAGGTAGGCGAGACAGTCATCGTCACTGCCGGAGGTCTCTTCCGCCCGTCGGGCCAGCGCCCCGGGGTGCCATGACGGGCACCCGTGATGACGGGGTCGGCTGTCGAGGAATACTCCCCTCCACTGCCATCCAGAGTAACAGGGAAGGCAAGGAAAGGTAAAGAAGGTAAAGAACGTCAAGGGTTGGGGGCCCACCGGCCCCGCAGGCCCCGCAGGCCCAGGAGGTCAGGAGGTCAGGAGGTCAGGAGGTCAGGAGGTCAGGGAGTCTGGAGTTCGCGGACCCCGGGGCGGGGGTCAGAGGTACGGATCGATCGCGGGGAGCATGTCCTGGAAGGTCCGCCCCTTCGCGGGGGCGCCGATCGCCTGCATCTCCCAGCCGCCGTCGCCGTCCCGGACCACCTTGGCCATGATCTGCCCGGTGTGCGGCCCGCCGCCCGCCAGCTCGTAGCGGGCCAGCTCCTGCCCGGTGGTCTCGTCCACCAGCCGGCAGTGCGCCCGCTGCACCTCGGCGAAGGTCTGCCCGGTGTACGAGCTCACCGTGAAGACCACCTGGGTGATGTGCGCCGGCACGTGCATCAGGTCGACCAGGATCGCCTCGTCGTCGTCGGCCCCCGAGCCGCCCTCCAGGTTGTCCCCGGTGTGTCGGACGGAGCCGTCGTCGCTCTCCAGGTGCTGGAAGAACACCACGTCCGACGGGGTCCTCTCGGCGTACAGCAGTGCCGAGGCGTCCAGGTCGATCGTCCTGGTGCGGCTGCCGAACAGGCCCCGCTTGGGAGCGGCCTGCCAGCCGAGGCCCATCCGGACCACGGTCAGGCTGCCGCCCGGCCCCTTCTGGAGGCTGACCCGCTGCCCCTTGGCAAGGTTCACCGACACGACGTTGTCCTCTCTGCCGGCCACACGGTCGCTGCCGCCCGGCCCCCGGTGGAACACCCCGTCGCCGTCCCCCGGCTGAGGCCCCCTCTGCTACGGCCCGCGCCCGTCCCGCGAACACGATGCCGCAGGCCAGCCTAGGCCCTGCGGCACCCCCGTCTCCCCAGGGTTTCCCCGTTTGTGGCAAGGATGAGACACCGCCGGGCTTGACCGGTGCCATTCCGGCCAAGCCCGGCGGCGCCCCGGCGCCGCGATCACGCCGGGGATCAGGCCACACCCGCCTCGCGCATCTGCCGCAGCTCCTTCTTCAGCTCCTTGACCTCGTCGCGCAGCCGGGCCGCGACCTCGAACTGGAGGTCGGCCGCGGCCGTGTGCATCCGGTCGGTCATCTCCTGGATGAGGTCCGCCAGCTCGGCGGCCGGCAGCGACTTGGCGGGCTTGCGGTCCGCCCCCAGCGCGGGCACCGGGGCCTTGCCCTTGCCCGAGCCCCGGTAGCCGGTGGAGAGCAGCTCGTCGGTGTCCACGTCCTCGCGGGCGAGGGTGTCCAGGATGTCGCCGATCTTCTTCCGCAGCGGCTGCGGGTCGATCCCGTGCTTCTTGTTGTAGGCCTGCTGCACGGCCCGGCGGCGGTTGGTCTCGTCGATGGCCTTCTCCATCGAGGGCGTGATCCGGTCCGCGTACATGTGGACCTGGCCGGAGACATTGCGGGCCGCACGGCCGATCGTCTGGATCAGCGAGGTGCCGGAGCGCAGGAAGCCCTCCTTGTCCGCGTCCAGGATCGCCACCAGCGACACCTCGGGCAGGTCCAGGCCCTCGCGCAGCAGGTTGATGCCGACCAGCACGTCGTACCGGCCGGCCCGCAGCTCGCGCAGCAGCTCCACCCGGCGCAGGGTGTCCACGTCGCTGTGCAGGTACCGGACCCGGATGTCCAGCCCGAGCATGTAGTCGGTGAGGTCTTCGGCCATCTTCTTGGTCAGCGTGGTGACCAGGACCCGCTCGTCCCGCTCCACCCGCTGGCGGACCTCGTGCACCAGGTCGTCGATCTGGCCCTCGGTCGGCTTGACGATCACCTCGGGGTCGATCAGGCCGGTCGGGCGGATAATCTGCTCGACCTGGCCGTCGCCGCGCGACAGCTCGTACGGGCCGGGCGTCGCCGACAGGTACACCGTCTGACCGATCCGCTCCAGGAACTCCTCCCACTTCAGCGGGCGGTTGTCCATCGCCGACGGCAGCCGGAAGCCGTGCTCGACCAGCGTGCGCTTGCGCGAGGCGTCGCCCTCGTACATCGCGCCGATCTGCGGGACGGTGACGTGCGACTCGTCGATGACCAGGAGGAAGTCCTCCGGGAAGTAGTCGAGCAGGGTGTTCGGCGGGGAGCCGGGCTCGCGGCCGTCGAAGTGCATCGAGTAGTTCTCGACGCCCGAGCAGGTGCCGATCTGGCGCAGCATCTCGATGTCGTAGGTGGTGCGCATCCGCAGCCGCTGGGCCTCCAGCAGCTTGCCCTGCTTCTCCAGCCGCGCGAGCGTCCCCTCCAGCTCCTTCTCGATGCCGGTGACCGCCCGCTCCATGCGCTCCGGGCCGGCCACGTAGTGCGAGGCGGGGAAGACGTAGACCGAGTCGTCCCGGCTGATGATCTCGCCGGTGAGCGGGTGCAGGGTGTACAGCGCCTCGATCTCGTCGCCGAACATCTCGATCCGGACGGCGAGTTCCTCGTAGACCGGGAAGATCTCGATGGTGTCGCCGCGCACCCGGAAGGTGCCGCGGGTGAAGGCGACGTCGTTGCGGGCGTACTGGATGTCCACGAAGCGGCGCAGCAGCTCGTCCCGGTCGACCTCCTGGCCGATCCTGAGCTGCACCATCCGGTCCACGTACTCCTGCGGGGTGCCGAGGCCGTAGATGCAGGAGACGGACGCGACCACGATCACGTCCCGGCGGGTGAGCAGCGAGTTGGTGGCCGAGTGCCGCAACCGCTCGACCTCCTCGTTGATCGAGGAGTCCTTCTCGATGTAGGTGTCCGTCTGCGGGACGTACGCCTCCGGCTGGTAGTAGTCGTAGTACGAGACGAAGTACTCGACCGCGTTGTTGGGCAACAGCTCGCGGAACTCGTTCGCCAGCTGCGCGGCCAGCGTCTTGTTCGGCGCCATCACCAGGGTGGGCCGCTGCAGCTTCTCGATCATCCAGGCCGTGGTGGCCGACTTGCCGGTGCCGGTGGCACCGAGCAGCACGACGTCCTTCTCCCCTCCCCTGATCCGCCGTTCGAGCTCGGCGATCGCCGCCGGCTGGTCACCGTTGGGCTGGAAGGGACTGACGACCTCGAAGGGCGCCACGGACCGCTCAATACTCGTGATGGGACGCACGCCTCCACCGTACGACCCGCCAGTGACAATGTGCGGCCGGTTTCTCAGGCCGCGTGCGCCTCGAACCGCATGGCGGGCTCGTGGGTGGGGTCGATCCGGACGGTGGAGTCGAAGGCGGCCGCGAGCATCTCGATCAGCGGCCGTGTCGGATCCACGCCGCTCTCCTCGATCCGCTCGACGGTCTCCTCGGTGTTCGGCGAGCCGGCAGTGCCGCAGCCGACTGCAGCCACTCGCCACCTCGGGTTCGGTCTCGATCGGCCAGCCCGGTCCGGCCAGGCCCGTCCCCTCCCGCTCGGCGGTGGCGGCAGCGACCGGGAGGGCGTGAGGTCCCGGGCTCAGGCCTTGGCGCTGTCCCGGGCGAGGGCGACCAGGCGGGAGACGGCGCGCAGGTACTTCTTGCGGTAGCCGCCGCGGAGCATGTCCTCGGGGAAGACCCGGTCGAAGGGGATCCCGGAGGCGGTGATGGGGAGTTCGCGGTCGTACATGCGGTCGGCCAGGACGACCAGGCGCAGCGCGGTGGACTGGTCGTCGACCTGGTGCACGCCGCGCAGGCAGACCGCGGTGACGTCGTCCAGCAAGGCGCCGTAGCGGCTGGGGTGGACGGCGGAGAGGTGGCCGAGCAGGGCGTCGAAGTCGTCCAGGGAGGCGCCGGGGGTGCGCGCGGCGGCGGCCTCGACGGCCTCGTCGGAGTAGGGCGGCGGGGCGTCGGGCAGGCCGCGGTGGCGGTAGTCCTGGCCGTCGATCCGCAGCGGGCGGAAGTGCGCGGACAGGCCCTGGATCTCGCGGAGGAAGTCGGCGGCGGCGAAGCGGCCCTCGCCGAGCTTCTCGGGGAGCGTGTTGGAGGTGGCGCACAGTTTGACGCCGGCCTCGACCAGGCGGCCGAGCAGGGTGGAGACCAGAACGGTGTCGCCCGGGTCGTCCAGTTCGAACTCGTCGATGCAGAGCAGCCTGTGCCCGGAGAGGGTCCGGACGGCCTGCTGGAAGCCGAGCGCGCCGACCAGGTTCGTCAGCTCGACGAAGGTGCCGAAGGCCTTGGGGCCCGGCGCGGCGTGCCAGAGCGAGGCGAGCAGGTGGGTCTTGCCGACGCCGTAGCCGCCGTCGAGGTAGACCCCGGCCGGGCCGGCGGGCACGGGGGCGGAGCGGCGGAACCAGCTGCGCTTGGGTGCGGAACCGTTTCCTCCCGCGAGGGTGGCCGCGAACTCCTCCAGGACCTGGACGGCCTCGTACTGGCTGGGCTGGTTCGGGTCCGGGATGTACGACCCGAAGCTCACGCCGGCGAACCGGGGCGGCGGGACCATCTCGGCGACCAGCCGCTCGGCGGGGACGACGGGGCGGCGGTCGGTGAGCGCGATCGGCGAGCCGGCCGCGCTCGCGGCGGCTATGGACTCGGTCGCGGTGTCGGGGCGGGAGGCTGCGGGCACATCAGTAGAGGGTACGCCTGCCCCGAGGCCCGCCCCGAACCGGCTCCGCACCGCCTCCGGCCCGGCTTCGCAGAGGCTCCGGACCCGCCTCCGGACCGGCTCCGCACCGCCTCCGAGCGGGCTCCGGGCCACCTCTGGACGGCCTCCCGCCCGCACCCCTCCCGCCTCCCGCCCGCCTCCGGGCCGCATCCCGAGGGCCCGCGGTGGAAGACTGAGGGCATGCAACAGTTGATCAGCCCGCTGGGTGAGCCGGTCGCCGATCCGGCCGCACTGGAGTCGCTCGCCGCCGTGTACGCCTACCCCGAACAGGTGAATCAGGGCCGCCCCTGGCTGCGCGCCAACATGGTGGCCGGCCTGGACGGGGCGGCGCGGCTCGACGGGCTGTCCGAAGGGCTCTCCAGCGACGGCGACAAGCGGATCTTCGGGGTGCTGCGCGCGCTGGCGGACGTGGTGCTGGTGGGCGCGGAGACGGTCCGCGCGGAGGGCTACCGGCCGGCCCGGGCCCGTAAGGAGTTCGCCGCGGCCCGGGCGGCGGCGGGCCAGGCGCCGGCCCCCGCGATCGCGATCGTGACCCGCTCGCTGCAGCTGGACCTGACCGCGCCGCTGTTCACGGAACCGCTGGTCAGGACGGTGGTGATCACCACCGAGGACGCGTCGGAGGAGCGCCGCCGCGAGGTCGCCGAGGTGGCCGACGTGGTGACGGCCGGCACCGGCGCGGTGGACCTTCGGGCGGCCGTGGCGGCGCTGGCCGGGCGGGGCTGGACGCGGCTGCTGACCGAGGGCGGCCCGCGCCTGCTGGGGCAGCTCGCGGCCGCGGACCTGCTGGACGAGCTGTGCCTGTCGCTGGCCCCGCTGCTCAGCGGCGGCGACGCGCCGCGCATCCTCCGCGATGCGCAAATGCCTGACGTGCAGCGGATGCGGCTGGTCTCATTGATCGAGCAGAAAGGATTCCTCTTCACCCGCTACCTGCGTCGCCTGGGTTCGGAATGACCCCGTGACCCCCCGGTCGTGATCCCGTTATGCGATGCCGGGGCCCGGGGGCCGGCCACTGGAAGGGACTCACGTGTTCAAGACGGTACTGATGATCGAAAAGGCTCTCTCCGACGCGGACGTGGAGCTCGTCACCACGCTCCACGGCGACGAGGAGGTCTCCTTCGTCGTCCTGATGCAGCCGCGCGGCAAGCAGGACGAACTGCTGCGGGCGCTGGACGACGTCGCCCTCGGCCACCTCGACAAGGTGGTGCACGAGCACGACGAGTCCGAGACCGGGCCGACCGTGGCCACCGAGTCGCTGGAGCACACCCTGCGGCACCTGCGCGCGGCCGGGGCCGAGGCGGTGGGCGAGCTGGTCGAGGAGAAGCCGCTGGAACGCCTGCGCGCGGCAGTGGAGGAACACCGGGCCGACGAAGTGGTGGTGCTCACCTCACCGCACTTCGTGGAGGAGTTCTTCCACCGCGACTGGGCCTCCCAGGCCCGGCACAAGGTCGGGGTCCCGGTGCTGCGGCTGTTCGCCAGCGACTCCTAGCTCCGCGCGCCCGTGGTGCAGAATCGTCCTTGCGGTCCGCCCGCGAGGACGGTTCCCCCCGCCGACACGCGACCCGCGCGTCGACACGCCCACGGAACCGTCCGCCCGCCCTGTCTGCCCCCGCCCGTACGGAGCCACGCCTTGAACGACGCCGCGCACGACCTGCACGCCCCGCACTTCATCGGCATCGGCGGCGCCGGGATGTCCGGCCTGGCGAAGATCCTCGCAGTGCGCGGTGCCAGCGTCTCCGGCAGCGACTCCAAGGAGTCCGAGACCGTCCTCGCGCTGCGCGCCCTCGGCGCCACCGTGCACGTCGGCCACGCCGCCGAGCACGTGCCGGACGGCACCAGCAGCGTGGTCGTGTCCAGCGCGATCCGCCCCGACAACCCGGAGCTGGCGGCGGCCCGCGAGCGCGGCATCCCGGTCGTGCACCGCTCCGACGCGCTGGCCGCGCTGATGGGCGGCCGCCGGGCCCTCGCGGTGGCCGGCACCCACGGCAAGACCACCACCACCAGCATGCTCGCCGTCGCCCTCGGCGAGCTGGGCCTCGACCCGTCCTACGCCATCGGCGGGGACCTCGACGCGCCCGGCTCCAACGCCCACCACGGCACCGGCGAGATCTTCGTCGCCGAGGCCGACGAGAGCGACCGCAGCTTCCACAAGTACGCGCCCGAGGTGGCGATCGTGCTCAACGTGGAGCTGGACCACCACGCCAACTACGCCTCGATCGACGAGATCTACGAGTCCTTCGAGACCTTCGTCGGCCGGATCGTGCCCGGCGGCACCCTGGTGGTCTCGGCCGACCACGACGGCGCCCGCGAGCTGACCACCCGAGTGGCCGGCCGCGAGGACCTGAACGTGGTGACCGTCGGCACCGCCGAGGACGCCGACGTCCGGGTGCTCTCGGTCGTCGCCCGCGGCATGACCAGCGAGGTCACCGTCGTCCTGGACGGCACCGAGCTGACCTTCACCGTCTCGGTGCCCGGCCGGCACTACGCCCACAACGCCGTCTCCGCGCTGGCCGCCGGCGTCGCGCTGGGCGTCCCCGCCGAGGACCTGGCCAAGGCGCTCGGCGCCTACACCGGCGTGCGCCGCCGCCTGCAGCTCAAGGGCGAGGCCGCCGGGGTCCAGGTGATCGACTCCTACGCCCACCACCCGACCGAGATGGCCGCCGACCTGGAGGCGATCCGGGAGGGCCTGGAGGGCGAGGGCCGGGTGCTGGTGGTCTTCCAGCCGCACCTGTTCAGCCGCACCCAGCAGCTCGCCGAGGAGATGGGCCAGGCCCTGGCGCTGGCCGACGCCTCCGTGGTGCTGGACATCTACCCGGCCCGCGAGGACCCGATCCCGGGCGTGACCAGCGAGCTGATCATCGACGCCGCCCGCCGGGCCGGCGCCGAGGTCACCGCCGAGCACTCCTTCGCCGCCGCCCCCGCCCTGCTGGCCGGCCTCGCCGGCCCGGGCGACCTGCTGCTCACCATGGGCGCCGGCGACGTCACCAACCTCGGGCCAGAAATTCTGGAGCACCTCGCGAACGTTGCCTCCAACGTCTGACGTACGTCCACACGTCCGACGTACGTCCACCGCGACCGGGAGCCGTGATGAGCTACGACATCGAGAAGTCCGAGGCCGAGTGGCGCGCCCAGCTCAGCCCCGAGGAGTACCACGTGCTCCGCGAGGCGGGCACCGAGCGTCCGTTCACCGGTGAGTACACCGACACCAAGACGGTCGGCGTCTACAGCTGCCGGGCCTGCGGCGCGGAGCTGTTCAGCTCCGAGACCAAGTTCGACAGCCACTGCGGCTGGCCGTCGTACTACGCGCCGCTGGCGGAGGACCGGGTCCAGTACATCGAGGACACCTCGCTCGGCATGCGCCGGGTCGAGGTGCGGTGCGCGCGCTGCGGCGGGCACCTGGGGCACGTCTTCGAGGGCGAGGGCTACGGCACGCCGACCGACCAGCGGTACTGCATCAACAGCGTCTCGCTGACGCTCAGGCCCGCCGAGTAGCACCCGCCGGACACCGGCCGGTAGCACCGGTGACACCGGAGGCCCGGACACCGCCGTACGGTGTCCGGGCCTCCGTGCTGCCCTCCCCGGAGCTACCCGGCGACCGGCTGGAAGCGGACCGGGAGGTGCACCAGGGCGCGGTGGAACGGGCCCGGACGCCAGAGCAACTCCTCGACCGGGGCGGCCGGTTGGAGATCACTGAGCCGGCTGCCCAGCTGCTCGATCGCGGTGATCGCGATCAGCAGGGCCGGATCGCGGGCCGGGCAGGCGTGCGGGCCGGCCGCCCAGGCCAGGTGCGCGCTCTCGCCGCTGCGCAGCTCGCTGCCGTCGGTGGGCGGCGCGACCTGGGAGTTGGCGGCCGCGTAGGAGACCAGCAGGAGGGTGCCGGCCTTGATCTCGCGGCCGTGGAAGGTGATGTCGTAGCGCGGGTAGTGGGCGGAGAGGTTGGCCATCGGCGGCTCGTGCCAGAGCACCTCGTCGATCGCCTGGTGGGCGGTCATCGCGCCGCCGAACAGCGAACCGGCGTAGCGGGCGTCGGTGAGCAGGCGCAGCAGGGCGTTGCCGATCAGGTTGGTGGTCGGCTCGTGCCCGGCGATCAGGGTCAGGGTGATCTGCCGGATCACCTCGTCGTCGTCCAGCCCGACGGGGTGGGTGACGAACCAGGAGGCGAGGTCGTGCCGGGGGCGCTCGCGGCGCTCGGCGACCATGGCGGTGACCACCGCGACGAGGTCGCCGTACGCCGCGCCGGCCTTCGCGGTGGACTCGATCAGCCCGGTGATCCCGGCGACCACCCGCTCGCGGTGCTCCTCGGGCACGCCGAACCAGGTGGTGAGCACGAAGGCGGGCAGCCGGCGGGCGTACTCGGCGATCAGGTCGGCGCGGCCGACCGCCGCGAAGCGGTCGATCAGCCGGTGGGCGGTCTCGGCGACCTGGCGCTGCAGCCGGTGCGGTTCGAACAGCGCCAGGGCGTCGGTGATCACCGCACGGTAGCGCGCGTGCGTGTCGCCGTCGCTGAACAGCGCGGTCGGGCGGTAGCCGAGCACCGGCAGCAGCGGGGAGTCCGGCGGGATCGTCCGCTGCCAGGCGCGGGAGTCCTTGGAGAAGGTGTCGCTGTCGCGCAGCAGGTCCAGCGCGGCCTGGTAGTCGGTGACGAGCAGCGCCTCCACGCCGGGCGCGATCTCCACCGGGGCGATCGGGCCGTGGCGGCGCAGCCGCTCGTACACCAGTCGCGGGTCGGCGGCGAAGACCGGGCCGTGGATCGGGATCGGGCGGGTCTCGACGGTCACGGGCGCTCCTCGGCGGCGGTGGAAGAAGCGGGGGAAGAGCCGGTGGAAGAACCGGTGGAAGCGGCGTCGGGGGCGACGGCGGGGGCGACGGCGGGGGTGCCGGCGGAGGTGGCGGGCAGGACCTCCAGGACGTGCTCGGCCAGCGTGATCAGCGCGTCCAGGCTGCTGTCGCGCTCGCGGGCGTCGCAGAGCAGCAGCGGGGTGGCGGGGTGCAGGTCCAGGTGGGCCCGGAGCACCCCGGCCGGGTGGACCGGCGCGTCCGGGAAGCGGTTGACGGCGACGGCGTACGGCAGGCCCTGCTCCTCGACCATGTCCATGATCTCGAAGGAGTCGGCCAGCCGGCGGGTGTCGGCGAGCACCAGGGCGCCCAGCGCGCCACGGGCGATGTCCTGCCAGAGCGGGAAGAAGCGGCGCTGACCGGGGGTGCCGAACAGGTAGAGCACGACGCTGCCGGGCAGGGTGAGTCGGCCGAAGTCCACGGCGACGGTCGTGGTGGCCTTCTCGGGCAGGCCGGCCAGGTCGTCCACCGGGCGTCCGGTCTCGGTCATCGCCTCCTCGGTGTGCAGGGTGGCGATCTCGGAGAGCGTGCGGATGAGCGTGGTCTTGCCGACCCCGAACGGGCCGGCGATGACCAGCTTCATCAGCGTCTGGTCCCGGTCCGGCAGGTAGCCCACCCGGCTCGCCTCCCCGCCGGGGTGACCCTCCGGGTTGCTGCCCGCGTGGCCGCCTTGGTCACCGGAGTGCACGGAGGCCACGGAGTCCACGGAGTCCAACTGGTCACCGGAGTGCACGGAGTCCAACGAGGAGCCTCTCGACGATGGAGCGGTCGGTCTGCTGGGCGCCGGGGATCGGCGCGCGGGCGTGCAGGCAGCCCGCCTCGACCAGGTCGGCCGCGAGGAAGACGGTGGCGCTGACCGGCAGGCGCAGGTGCGCGGCGGCCTCCGCCACGGTCAGCGCGCCGGGGCGCAGCAGGTCCCAGAGCCGCCGGTGTTCGGGTTCGAGCCCGGTCGGCGGTTCGGCACGGTCGGCGAACAGGACGGTCAGCCGCTCGAAGCCCTGGGTGCCGGGGCGACTGCGGCCGCCGGTGGCCAGGTAGGCGGGCACCATCCGCCTGCGGGGGGCGGTCATGACCGGCCGGCGTCGTCCTGCTGCCGGCACGGGCTCGCGAGCGCGCGGCCCAGGGCGGCGACCTGCACCTGCATCTGGTACGACACGTTGCCGAGTTGGGCGTCCGGGGAGGTGAACACGGCGAGCGACGTGTTCTCCCCGGCGGGGACGACGATGGCGTAGCCGAGATCGGACTCCACCACGGTCTGGGCCAGCCGGGGCCGCTCGGCGTCGGTGAACGCGCCGGTGAAGGCGCGGGCGGCGGCGTGCACGGTGGCGGTCATCGCGGCGACCCGCTCGGCGGAGGCGCGCTCCAGGCCGGCCGAGGCGCCCTCGACCAGTCCGTCACCGGTGGCGACGACCGCGTGCAGCACCCCCGGCAGCTCCAGCAGCGGGGTCAGCACCCACGAGATGTCGTCGGTGGCGTTCGGGCTGGGCGTGCTGCTCACTGCTCGGCTCCTTCTGAGGTCGTCGGGCCGGTGGTGTGGTCACCGGTGGGACGGTCGGCGGGGGTGGTGCCGGTGGTGCCGGTGGTGCCGGTCGTACGTCCGTTGTCCTCGCGTACGGCGTCCTCGTGCGCCGCCCGGGCCACGGCGGCCCGGCCGGAGTCGGTGCCCCGCTGCAGCGCCTGCCAGTGGGCGGCGGCCTGCTCCGGGGTCCGCCCGGGGGCGGCGACGGGCGCGTCCGTCCCCTCGGCGGCGAGCGGGCGGCGGCGCCGCCGGGTGGGCAGGCCGGTGCCGTCGTCCGCCGGGGAGTCCTCGACGCCGGTGTCCACCGCCGGAGCGTCCCCTGCCGCAGCGTCCGCCGCCTGCCCGCCCGCGCCCCGGGCGGGCACCACGTGGATGGCCGGCGCCGGGTGCGGGCCCGGCTGGTGGTGGCGGTCGGCGAGCCGCGGGCCGTCCTGCTCGTCGGCGTCGCGCATCGGTGGGACGGCGGCGACGGTGGGCGCGTGGGCGGGCCCGGAGCCGGCCCGCAGCGGCAGCGGGGTGAGCACCGACAGCGGCTGCCCGTCGTCCACGACGGTCACCAGCGCGGCCGGGATGCGCAGGATGGTCCGCATGCCGCCGTACGGCGACGGCTCGATGTGGCAGGAGAAGCCGTACTGGCGGGCCAGTTTGCCGATCACCGCGAAACCGGTCTTGGGCGGGTTGCCGAGCTCGGTGAGCAGGACGTCCGGCGGCCCGGCCAGCAGTCGGCGGGCGCGGCGGAGCTGGTCCTCGTCCATGCCGATGCCGCTGTCGTCGATGATCACCAGCGCGCCGCGGCCGCCCTGCTGGACGGTCACTGGGACGTCGGTCTCCGGGTGGGAGTAGGCGGTGGCGTTGGCGAGCAGTTCGGCGATGGTGACGGCGATCGGCTCGGCGGCCCGGGCGACCACGGCGAGCCGGTGCTCCCGCAGGTGGTTGGCGACCTTGATCCGGCCGTAGCCGGGCACCCGGGAGAGCGCGCCGACGACCACCTCGGCAAGCGGGGAGTCGGTGCGGGCCAGGCCCGGCCAGGCCTCGCAGAGCACGGCGACGGTCTGGATCCGGCGCAGGGCGACCTCGTTGCGGAAGTCGACCTCCAGCAGCCGGGGGTCGTCGTTGTCGTGCTGGAGCTGCTGGACGAGGCTCTGGATCTGGTACAGCAGGGTCTGGATCCGGGAGGTGGCGCCGCGCATGGCGGCGCGGGCGGCGGCGTCCACCCGCTCCCGCTCGTCGGCGAGGGCGGCGGTGGCGGCGTCCAGGACGGACTGCAGCGCCCGGACGGCCTCCGGGCCTACGGCCTGCGGGTCCAGCGGGCCGACCAGCGGCGCGTTGGCGTGGGTGAGCCGGACGGCGGTGGCGGCGACCCGTTCCCGAGCGAGGTGGCCGACCTCGGCGAGCAGCGCGGCGGTGCGCGCCTCGGCGGCGGCGAGGGCGCGGTCGGCCTCCTCGGCGCGGGTGGTCGCGTCGGCGGCCTGCCGGGCGGCGTCCCGGGCGGTCTCCCGGGCGTCCCGGGCCGCGTCCTGGGCATCCCGGAGGGCGTCCTCGGCGGCGCGGGTGCGGTCCTCGGCGGCCCGGAGGGCGTCCTCGGCGGCGCGGGTGCGGTCCTCGGCGCGGGCGAGCGCGGTTCCGGCGGCCGTCGCCCGGGCGACGGCTCCGGCCCGGCCCCGGGCGAGCACGGCCGCGGCCACGGCGGCGACCACCGCCAGGGCTATCAGCGCGATCAGCGTCATCGAAGTCCTCGGAGTGCTCGGAGTGCTCGGAGTGCTCGGGGTGCTCGCGGGGTCGGGCCGGTAGGGCCGGCCGGGCCGGTCGGGGCGGTGCGGGCCCCGGGCGGGTCAGCCCTGGGCGGCGCGCGGGCGCGGGATCCGGCCGGCTTCCCCGGCCAGTTCCCGGGCGACCAGGGCGACCTGTCCCATGGCGTCCAGGACGCCCGGCGCCGCCGAGCCGTCCAGGTGCCGGTGCTCGGCCGCGATGGTGAGCACCAGCCGCTCGGGCAGGCCGAGTTCGGGGTGGCGCTGTTCGGCGATCACCCGCCGGGCGGCGTCCAGCGCGGGTATTCCGGCGGCGTGCAGGGCGTGGGCGCGCTCGCGGACGTACGCGAGGTAGCCGATGTGGTCGTGGACGCCCTCGCGGTCGAGCACCGGGCCGTGGCCGGGTACGAAGATCTCGGCTCCGGTGGCGAGGGCCTGCTCGCAGGCGCCGATGATGTTCTCCAGCGGGCCGGCCCAGTGCGAGGGGTGGTCGCCGGGCTGTTCGGGGGTGGAGGAGAAGATCACGTCTCCGGTGAACACCGCGCGCTGGTGCGGGAGGTGGACGATCAGGTCGCCGCCGGTGTGGGCGGCGGGGAGGCTGGTGATCTGCACGGGGTGGCGTCCGACGCGCAGCTCCAGCTCGCCGGTGAAGACGGTGTCGGGCTGCACCGGCTCGGTGGTGGACCAGTCGAACCGCCCGAAGTGCTCCTTGAGGTAGCCGCCGAGCGGGGAGTCCGGGTCGCTGCCGTTGACCAGGGCGTGCTGCTGCTGCGGGGTGGGCTCCCAGTGGATGTGCTCCAGTGCCTCCCGGGTGGCGATGACCTCGGCGTCGGGCAGCACCCCGGCGCCCCACAGGTGGTCGCCGTTGGCGTGGGTGACGACCACCCGGTCGATCTCGACCCCGGGAGGCAGCAGCCCACGGCTCGCGGCGAGGAACTCCGCGGCCATCGACGGGTCGTAGGGGGTGTCGATCCACAGCGCGGTCGCCTCGGAGGCCAGCAGTCCGCAGTTGGCCAGGCCCCAGCCCCGCTTCGGGGGGAGCCACACGTACAGGTCCTCGGCAATCGCGCTCACGTTCGCACGGTTGATCGTCATGGGCGCGATTATGCCCGCGATGTGTCGAGAGTGGGGCAAAGCCTTTACGGACGACCGGAGTTCATGGCCCGGTCTCTCCCGGGCTGTCCGGATTCGCACCACGTGGTCGAGACCAATTGTCTCACTGGTCGGGACGACCCACGGACAGTTCGCCCCGGAATCCCGACGGGACGTCGGATCGCGGCGAGGGCAGGACGCGGCAGACCTCGACCGTGACGTCCACGGTGTCCAGGCCGATCACCCGCCCCTCGACGGCGGCGAATCCTTTCTCCCCGGAGCGGAACAGCGCCGCCAGCGGCGAGTTGCGGCTCGCCGCCGTCAGCGCCTCCACCGCCATCGCGGAGCCGAAGGCGAACACCCCGCAGAGCACGATGCAGGGCGCGTGCCGGGGCGTGCGGGTCACGAAGACGAAGCCGTGGTCGCGGATCAGCTCCCCGGCGGGGTTGTACAGCGCCTCGAAGGTCATGCCGCCCCACCGGGCCCGGGCCTCGTCCGGGTACTCGATGGCGAAGTCCGGGAACACCGCGTCGAGCACGCCCGCGGAGTAGGAGTTGACGCTCGGGCCGCCGATCGAGAAGGTCGGCATCCGCGGGTCCTGCGCGCCCGCCACCACCAGCTCGATCGTCGCCTTCCGGTTGACCTTCCGCAGCAGGTCGGTGAGCTCCGCTATCGCCCTGGCCTCCGCCATCGGCATGAAGAGCACGTTCTTCGGCCCGCGGCTGGTCAACTGGCAGCCGTCCGTGGTGAAGGCGAACTCCGCCACCTCGATGCTCGGCGTGATGATCTGCACCCGGCCGTACGGTGCCAGCAGCGCCCGCAGGAAGCCGTAGCGCAGGAGCAGCCTGGTCCGGGCGAGGGAGCGCGCCGCGAGGAAGCCCATCACGGCCGGCACCGATGCGATCAGCACCTGGAGCAGGATGTCCATATCGTCCCCCGGGAGAAGACTCGACCACGAACCGTACGCCCTGGTTAAGTCCCCGCCCGTGACCGGAAATACCCCCCTTGCGGCGTTTTCGCCGCGCCACGGTTCCTACCCGAAGTGTTGCTGGAGCCGCTTGATTCCCTTCCGCTCCCCGGCGCAGCGCTCGTACCCCAGCCACTCGTTGATCGCCAGCATCGGCGCGTTGGTCTCGTCGTTGGAGGTGTACGCGCTGCGGTAGCCCGCCGCGGCCGCCAGGCGCAGCGACTCCCGCTTGGCCAGCTTGCTCAGGCCGCGGCCGCGGAACTCCCGGCGGCAGGCGGTGAAGGCCGACCAGTAGCGGTCCACCCCGTCGGTCTTCGCCATGGTGAACGCGGCCGGCTCGCCGTCCACCACGGCGACCACGGTCAGCCCGAGGTCCAGGTCCGGCCACGCCCAGTCGGACCGCAGCCAGTTCTCGTACTCCAGGGCGTCCATCGGCACCTCGCCGGGCTCGTCCCGGATGGCGTCCGCCTCGACCAGGAACAGCGGGCGCGGGTCGGCCGCCCAGTCGGTGGCCGGGCGCAGTTCGACGCCGGCCGGCCGGGCGGGCGCCGGCGGCAGCGGCCGTGTCAGGTCCAGGCCGCCGAACTGGGCGGCGCGGCCGATCTCGTAGCCCCGGGCGGCGCCGAAGGCCAGCGAGGCGGGCTCGTCGTCCAGCCAGGTGTACAGCTCCGTCACCCCGTGCTCCGCGAGGTGCCGTTCGGCCGCGGCCAGCAGCGCGGTGGCCGCGCCGAGCCGCCGGAACCCCGGCAGCACGCTGCCGTTGGCGTAGCCGGCACCCCTGGCCGTCGTCCCGAGCACCAGACCGCAGCGCACCGCTCCGACCACCCGGCCGTCCGTCTCGGCGACGAAGGTGCGGAAGTGCTCGTCGGGATTGTGCCGGTCGTTCAGCCAGACCATGGCCGCGGCGGTCATCACCAGGTGCTCGCGCCCGGCCTGGTGGGCCGCCACCACGGCCTCGGCGTCCTCGGGGCGGAACTCACGAATGGTCAGGGGAGGAGAAGTCATAGTCATGGATTCCCACGCTAGCCGCCTCCGGCCGTGCGGCGCCTCCGAATTTCCCGCCGGCCGGGCACCCCACCGGGGGTTGCGGTCGCGGCCGGGGTCCGAACCCGCCCGTCACCAGGACCGCAAGCTCAAATAATGCTCTGAGAAGGCCGGGTGGGGCTTGGCAGCCACCCCGGCCGGGGACATCCTCAGCAACACGGCCGCGCGGTCCTGGCGACGACGCCCGCACCGCCCGACGGCCTTCCCACCCGGCCCTCCGAAGGGGGCGAACCCATGACTTCCCCTGCCCTGGACCTGCCCGTACGGGCCACCGGCGGCGACGCCGCCCCCGCCCGGCCCGCCGCTCCCGCCCGCCTCGGCGTCGGCCTCGGCTGGCGCGGCGAGATCGACACCGTGGTCGAACGCCAGCCCGGCCTGGACTGGGTCGAGGTGGTCGCCGAGAACGTCTGCGCCGGCCACCTGCCCCCCTCCCTGACCGTGCTGCGCGACCGCGGCGTCACCGTCGTCCCGCACGGCGTCGGCCTCGGACTCGGCGGCGCCGACCTGCCCGACCGCGACCGGCTCGCCCGGCTCGCCGACACCGCGCTGGCGCTCGGCTCGCCGCTGGTCACCGAGCACCTGGCCTTCGTCCGGGCCGGCGGCCTGGAGGCCGGCCACCTGCTGCCCGTGCCCCGCACCCGGGACTCGCTGCGGGTGATCGCCGAGAACATCCGGATCGCCCAGGACCTGCTCCCGGTGCCGCTCGCCGTGGAGAACATCGCCGCCCAACTCGCCTGGCCGGACGACGAGTTCACCGAGGCAGAGTTCCTCGCCGAGCTGGTCGGGCGCACCGGCGTCCGCCTCCTGATCGACGTCGCCAACCTGCACACCAACCGGGTCAACCTCGGCATCGACCCGGCCGCCGAACTCGGCCGCCTGCCGCTGGAGGCGCTGGCCTACGTCCACGTCGCGGGCGGCACCCTGGTCGACGGGATCTGGCACGACACCCACGCCCACCCCGTCACCGAACCGGTGCTGGAGGTGCTGGCCGAGCTCTGCGCGCGGGTGGCGCCGCCCGGCGTGCTGCTCGAACGCGACGCAGACTTCCCGCCGCCCAGTGAGCTGGCCGGTGAACTGGACGCCATCCGCCGGGTGCTGGAGGGGAGCACCCGGTGATGAGCGACCCGCCCGCGGCCCCGGCTCCCGGCGACGACCGGGCGCTCGCGACCGCCCGGGAGCGCCTGGCCCGGCGCCAGGAGGAGCTGCTGGCCGCCCTGGTGGCCGGCGGGCCCGTCCCGCCCGGCTTCGACCCGGTCCAGGTCCGCGCCCAGTCCACCGGCCTCGCCGCCAAGCGGCGCGACACCACCGCGAAGGTGGCCCCTGACCTGCCCCGCCTGCTGGGGCCGCGCTACGGGCCGCTCTTCCTCGACTACGCCCGCACCCGTCCGCAGACCGGCGGCTACCGCGCCGACGCCCGGTCCTTCGCCGCGTGGGTGCTCACCGGCGGCGGCCCGCTCGCCGCCGACCACCGCCGGGCCCTGGAGCAGTGGCTCGACCCGGCACCCGTACGACCGCCCGGCCCGCTCGCGCGTCTGCGCCGGGCCCTGCGCGGCTAGCGAACCATCGTCACCTCGGGGGAACCGTCCATGTGGCACAACAGCTACTTCCTCGTCCCGGCCGTCCTGCTGGCGGCCGCCGCCCTGTACGCGAGCCTGACCCGGCAGCGCGTCGGCCACGTCCCGTACGCCAAGGGACTGCCCGGCCGCGGTCTGCCGCTGCTGGACGCCGCCTTCCTGGCCGGCGGGCCGGGCCGGGTGTTCGACACCGTCCTCGTCCGGATGCACATGAACGAGCAGGCCGTGATCAGCCGCGCCGGCCTGGTCACGCTCACCGGCGCCAAGCCGTACGACGCGGTCGACCAGGCGGTCCACGAGGCCGTCGGCCCCACGGGGAGCCGCGAACTCGCCCCGCTGCGCCGGATGGTGATGCGCTCCGCCGCCGTCCAGGAGATCGGCGACCGGCTCGCCGACCGCGGCCTGATGCGCCGCCCCGAGCGGCTGCAGCGGGCCAGGACCGCCCGCCGGCTGCTCTGGCTCGCGATGCTCGTCACGGCGGCCTTCGCCGTGGCCTCCGAACTGCTCGACGACGGCGCCTACGGCCACGACCGCCCCAACCTCGGGATCCCCGCCGTCCTGCTGGCCGCGGGCTTCGTCACGCTGCTCGCCACGAAGCCGGTCAAGGGCCGGATCACCCCGGCCGGGCAGCGCCAGCTGGGCCTGATGGGCGGCTCGCCGTGGACGCCCCACTCCGGGGTGTCGCCCCAGCTGGCCGGCGGCGCGCTGCTGGGCGCGCTCGCGCTCGGCGGGCTGGCCGCCGCCGGGCTGGACGACCAGGAGCTGGAGGGTGCGATGCTCGCCGCGGTGGCCGAGGAGGAGGCGGTGCGGCAGGCCGCCGTCGGCTCGTCCGCGTTCGCCTCCTCGTCCTCGTCCTCGTCCTCGTCCTCTTCGTCCAGCTCCTGCGGCAGTTCGGCCGCCTGGTGCGGCTCGTCCGACTCCGGATCCTCCAGCTGCGGCGGGGGCAGC
The DNA here is from genome assembly GCF_000719705.1 of Streptomyces sp. NRRL S-350. Lineage (GTDB taxonomy): Bacteria > Actinomycetota > Actinomycetes > Streptomycetales > Streptomycetaceae > Kitasatospora. Next base: position 49,331 of record NZ_JOHO01000015.1, read on the forward strand.
GGGTGCGGATCGTCCAGCTGCGGCTCCGGCTCCAGCAGTTGCGGCTCGTCCTCCTCCAGCTGCGGGTCGTCCGGCTGCGGCTCCTCGTCGTCCAGCTGCGGGTCGAGCTGCGGCAGCAGCTGCGGATCGTGACCGCCGCCCCGGGGCGACCGCGGTTCGGCTCGGAGCGGCGGCCGGGTTCGGAGCGGCGGTTCGTCCCGGAACGGCGGTTCGTCCCCCGTCCGACGTCACAGTTCGGTATCGCGGGCCGGTAAGACATTCCCCGCGCCCTCCGGCCAGGCATACAACAAGCCCATGTGGTTGCTGTTCCTGATACCGGCCTGTGTCGCGGCAGTGCTCTCCTGCCTCCGGCTGGTCCGGATGACCGCCACCGCCGACGCCCTGGCCGACCAGGACGGGCTGCGCCCCCCGGAAGCCGTCGGCATCGGGCTGTACGAGACCGCCTACCTGGCCGGCGGCCCGGACCGGGTGGTCGAACTGGCCCTCGTCCTGATGGCCGGCCGGGGCCGGCTGCACCTGGCCCACACCGGCTGGACCACGGTGGTCGACCCCAGGGGCCGCAGCCGCCTGGAACGGGCGGTCGTCGCCACCGTCGGTCCCGACGGCCAGTGCCGTACGGACGAGTTGCGCCGGGCGATGGCCGAGCACCCCACCGTGCGGGAGATCGGCGCCCGGCTCTCGCTGGCCGGACTGGCCACCCCGGCCCTGGTGCAGCGCAACACCCTTGTGGTGGTCCGGCAGGTCCGGCACGCCCTGCTGCTGTCGCTGCTTCTACTGGCCGCCTCCCTGGCCGTCAGCGGCTTCACCGGCGGCGACACGCTCGCCCCGCTCGCCTGGTTCTCGCTGCCGCTGGTGCTCACCTCCGGCACGCTGCTGATGGCCCGGGTCGACGTCTACCCGTACACCCGCTGGGCCTCCCCGGTCGGCCAGGAGGTGCTGCGCGAGGTGCGCCCGGCCCGGCAGCGCGGCCTCGCCGACGACGAGGAGCGCGAACTGCTCACCGCCGTCGCCATGAACGGCCCGGCCGCCCTCCCCGACGCCCGCCTGCGCGCCGCCCTGCGACCGCACCGCAACTGAGAGGCCGGCTCCCCCGACGCGGGGAAGCCGGCCTCCGGTGGGCGCGGTGGGCCGCTCAGGCCAGGCCGTTGAGCAGTTCGCCGACCGGCTTGCGGCGGCCGGTGAAGAACGGCACCTCCTCGCGGACGTGCAGGCGGGCCCGGGACGGGCGCAGGTCGCGCATCAGGTCGACGATCCGGTGCAGTTCGTCCGCCTCGAAGGCGAGCAGCCACTCGTAGTCGCCCAGCGCGAACGAGGCCACCGTGTTGGCGCGGACGTCCGGGTAGCCGCGGGCCATCTGGCCGTGCTCGGCGAGCATCGCGCGCCGTTCGGCGTCCGGCAGCAGGTACCACTCGTAGGAGCGCACGAACGGGTACACACAGACGTAGTCGCGCGCGCGCTCGTCGGCGAGGAAGGCCGGGATGTGCGACTTGTTGAACTCGGCCGGGCGGTGCAGCGCCATGTTCGACCAGACCGGCTCCAGCCGGCGGCCGAGGCCGGTGCGGCGGAAGCGGTTGTACGCCTCCTGCAGGTCGTCCGAGTCGGCGGCGTGCCACCAGACCAGGATGTCGGCGTCCGCGCGCAGGCCGGAGACGTCGTACGTGCCGCGCACGGTCACGTCCTTCGCGGCCAGCTGCTCGAACAGCTCGTCCACCTCGGCGGCCAGGGCGGTGCGGTCCTCGGGCAGGGCGTCCTTGAGCTTGAACACCGACCACATGGTGTAGCGGATGACCTGGTTCAGGTCGCGCGCCTTCTTCTTCTCGGGCTGCTGCTCCGGCTCCCGCTCAACGCTCTCAGTCATGCGCCCATTGTCCTCTCCGTGGAACCTTCCCCGGTCTCCGGGGTCAACAGTCTGTCGATGGCGGCCACCGCGGCGGCGGCCGAGCCGATGCACGCCGGAATGCCCACCCCGTCGTACGCCGCGCCGCACAGCGCCAGCGCCCCCACCCGCCCGGCCGCCGCCCGCACCCGGGCCACCCGGTCCAGGTGGCCCACCGGGTACTGCGGCAGGCCGGCGTCGAAGCGCGACACGAAGGTGTCGTACGGCCGGGCGGTCAGCCCGATCGCCTCCTCCAGGTCCGCCAGCGAGCGGGCCACCAGCTCCTCGTCCGGCAGGCCCAGCGCCTCCTCCTCGCGGTGCCGACCGAGCGAGGTGCGCAGCAGGAACGCGTCCGGTGCGGAGCGCTCCAGCCAGCCCCACTTGTTGGAGGAGAAGGTCGACGCCTTGATCCGCCGCCCGTCCACCGGCGGCACCAGGAATCCGCTGCCGGCGGGGAGTTCGGCCAGGTCTGAGCGCCGGAACGCCAGCGTCACCAGCGCCATGCCCGCGTACTCGACGGCGTCCAGCTCGGTGGCGGCCGCCGGGGCGTCCTCGCGCAGCAGCCGGGCCGCGGCCGGGGCCGGGACGGCCAGCACGACGGCGTCCGCGTGCAGCACCTCGCCTCCGGTCACCACCCGCCAGCCGTCGGGAGTGCGGCGCAGCCCGTCCACGGGGGCGTTCGTGCGCAGGTCCGCGCCCGCCTTGGCGCAGGCCGCAGCGACCGCCTCCGGCAGGGTGCCGAGGCCGCCGCGCAGGCCGTTGAACACCGGGGTGCCCACCACCTGCGGCCGCGACGCGAGTTGGTGCACGCCCTCGACCAGCGATCCGCCGCCGCGCGCGATCGGCAGCAGTTGGGGGACGGCGGCGCGCAGCGAGATCTCGTCGGCGCGGCCGGCGTAGACGCCGCCCAGCAGCGGTTCGACCAGCCGGTCCACCACCTCCCGGCCGAGCCGTCCGGCGACGTAGCGGCCGATGGCGACGTCCTCGCCCACCTCGGTGGGCTCCTCGTGGCGGGCCCGCTCCAGCCCCTCGGCGGTGAGCACCCCGGAGGCCTCCAGCGCCGCCAGGTCGCCCGGCACGCCCATCACCTGGCCGCCCGGCAGCGGCCGCAGCGCGCCGCGGGTCCAGATCGCCGCTTTCGCGGTGGTCGGCGCCTCCAGCTCCTCCGCCAGCCCGACCGCCCGCGCCAGTTCCACCGCCTCCGGCCGCCGGGCCAGGACCGACTCGGCCCCGAGGTCCACCCGGACCCCGCCGACCTCCCCGCCCCACAGCTTCCCGCCGAGGCGGCCCGACGCCTCCAGCAGGGTGACCCGCGCCCGTGCCGGGCCCCCGGCCGCCCCGCTCAGAAAGGCGGCCGCAGCCAGCCCCGCGATCCCACCACCGACGACGACGACCCGTGCATCCGACATGCCTCGCAGTCTCGCAGGTCTTTACGCCGGGCCCGCACTCCGCTGCCCGCCCGCTGCCCGCCCGCTGCTCGGCACCAGCGTGTCCAGATCGATCCCGATCGGAACGGCACCGGACGTTCGAGCTTGCGGCTCCTCGGAAGATCCCGCCCGGGAGAGCGGGCGGAGACCTCCGACGGCGCCGTGCGCCGCCGCGGGGGGGCGTCAGCGCGCGCTGGCCTCGTGGACGAAGGCGACGAGCCGGCTGAGCGCGTCCGGGTCCATGGACGGCAGCACGCCGTGGCCGAGGTTGAAGATGTGGCCGCTGGGGCCGAGCGCCCGGGCGGCGTCCAGGACCTCGCGGGCCTTGGTCTCCACGACCTCGGTGGGGGCGAACAGCACCGCCGGGTCGAGGTTGCCCTGCAGGCCCTTGCCCGGGCCGACCCGCTCGGCGGCGACGTCCAGCGGCACCCGCCAGTCGACGCCGACGATGTCCGCGCCGGCCTGGCCCATCAGCCCGAGCAGTTCGCCGGTGCCGACGCCGAAGTGGATCCGCGGCACTCCGTAGCCGGCGACGGCGTCGAAGACCTTGGTGCTGGCCGGCATCACGGAGCGGCGGTAGTCCTGCGGCGCGAGCGAGCCGACCCAGGAGTCGAACAGCTGGACCGCCGAGGCGCCGGCCTCGATCTGGACCTTCAGGAAGGCCGTGGTGATGTCGGCGAGCCGGTCCACCAGGGCGGCCCACAGCTCGGGCTGCCCGTACATCATGGCCTTGGTGTTCTCGTGGTTCTTGGACGGGCCGCCCTCGACCAGGTAGCTGGCCAGCGTGTACGGCGCGCCGGCGAAGCCGATCAGCGGGGTCCCGCCGAGCTCGTCGACCAGCAGGCCGACGGCCTCGGTGATGTAGGGGACGTCGTCCGGCTCCAGCGGGCGCAGCCGCTCGAGGTCCTCGAAGGTGCGGATCGGGTCGGCGATGACGGGGCCGACGCCGGCCTTGATGTCGACGTCGATGCCGACGGCCTTGAGCGGCACGACGATGTCGCTGAAGAAGATCGCCGCGTCCACCCCGTGCCGGCGCACCGGCTGCAGGGTGATCTCCTTGACGAGCTCGGGCCGCATGCAGGACTCCAGCATGGGGATGCCCTCGCGGACCTTCAGGTACTCGGGCAGCGAGCGGCCCGCCTGGCGCATGAACCACACGGGGGTGTGCGGTACCGGCTCGTTCCGGCAGGCGCGCAGGAACGCGGAGTCGTACGCGGCGCCGCGGCGCGCGGGGTTGGTCCGGCCGTCGTGGGTGGCCGCCGTCGTGTCTGCCGTTGTCTCGCTCACGCGTCAAATCTTCGCATGCGCCCCGGGGCCCCCTTCCCGGCCGGTCTCGTCGGTTCCTCCAAGATCTGCCCGGGTTTGCCGTTCCGGCACGCCGCTGGGAGAGAAGTTGCGGCGATAACCCAAGCTTTCGACCTAGTCTTCGGAACATGGCAGCGGTCGGAGGGCACCCCTCGCAGGGTGGCGGAGCAGGTGGCGGAACGGGTGGTCACGAGGGGGCGCCGAGCGAGTTCCGGGCTGCCGTGGCGGCCTTGGACGGGGCCCGGCTGCGGCCCGAGGTCCGGCTCTCCCCCGCCCCGGCGCCGCGCCGGCTGGCCCCGTACGCGTTCGCGGTGACCGCCGAGGTGGAGGTCGACGGCGAGGAGCTGGCGGACGGCCGGCTGGTGCTGCTGCACGACCCGGCCGGGCAGGAGGCCTGGAACGGCGAGTTCCGGGTGGTCACGATGACCCGGGCCGAGCTGGAGCCGGAGATGGCCGGCGATCCGCTGCTCTGCGAGGTCGGCTGGGCGTGGCTGCTGGACGCGCTGCAGGCGCACGGCGCCGGGTACGCGGAGCCGTCCGGCACGGTGACCAGGTGCGCGTCGCAGTACTTCGGCGGTCTGGCCGAGCGCCCGTCGTCGACCGAGATCGAGATCCGCGCCTCCTGGACACCGGCCGACGGCCGCTTCGAGCGGCACCTGGCCGCCTGGGCGGACCTGCTCTGCGTCGGCGCGGGCCTGCCGCCGACCGCTCCGGCGGGGCAGGGCCCCGCCGAGGTGCCGTCACTCGGTGGAGTGGTCCCGATGCCGGCCCGGCGACGCCCCCGGTCGCACTGACGAGTGGCGTCCGGGCCCGACGGCACCGGACGGCCCGCGCGCCACCCCCAGGGCTGACGGAGTGTGACTTCGGACCCGCTCTCTGTCAATTAACCGGTCGATACTGACCGATCCGCGTCGAATCTGATCGATTTTGTGCGAATACCGGGCATGTCAAGTCAATCATTTGCGCGATTTGTCCGTATTGTTACTCACTAGATCGTGATCTTTCGCTAAAGCCGGGCACGGTTGCTGCCGAAGCAGACTGTGACCCTTTCCGAACGCGGAACACTCCGACCGCCCCCATCGGGGTTCCGTCCGCCACTCCCCGCAGGAGGCCTGGTGTCGGTCCTTCTTGAGCACCCCGCAAACGTGGTCGCCTACCGGCCGACCAAGCCCACCGCCATGGTGGTCATCGCCGATCCCCGCGTCCGAAACACCGTCACCCGTCACCTCTGGGCGCTCGGCGTCCGGGACGTGATCGAGGTGTCCTCGATCGCTGAGGCCCGCCCCCGGGTCTCCACCCCGCGCGACATCTGCGTCGCCGACGTCCACCTACCGGACGGCTCCGGACTGACGATCCTCGCCGAGACCCGCGCCGCGGGCTGGCCCAACGGCCTGGCCCTGTCCGCCGCCGACGACATCGGCGCCGTCCGCAGCGCCCTGGCCGGCGGCGTCAAGGGCTACGTCGTCACCGGCACCCGGACGAACATGGCGATGCCCGGCCGCCCGGGCCTGCCGCTCGGCGCCGCCGGACTGGCCGGGCGGATGCGCCGCCCCGGGATGCCGGGCATGCCGGGTGCCGCCGGAGCGCCGGGCGCCCCCGGAGCACCTGGCGCCCCCGGTGCACCGGGCCCGCAGCAGGCCGCCTACCGCGAACTGTCCGGCCGTGAGGTCGAGGTGCTGCGGCTGGTCGCCGAGGGACAGTCCAACAAGGCGATCGGCGTGGCCATGGGCTTGTCGGCGCTCACCGTGAAGAGCCACCTCGCCCGGATCGCCCGCAAGCTGGGCACCGGCGACCGCGCCGGGATGGTCGCCGTCGCCCTGCGCACCGGCATCATCCACTGAGCCGAACGGTCCGGACCGCCGCGGCGGCCGAGGAGGAACGTTTCCTCCTCGGCCGCCGCGGCGTCGTTCGGGGCCCGACGGCATGCTCGCGAAGCCGGTCTGACCAGTCCGACAACACTCCCGGCCGCGAGGAGCGTCGTACCCTTGGGGGGTGACCGACGCCGTAGCAGCCATCCCAGAAGAAGCAGCCCCGGTCCCGCTCCTCGAACCGAAGGAGGGGATCCCGCCCGTCGTCGAGGACGAGCAGGCGCTGGCCGCCACGATCGCCGCCTTCGCCGCGGGCACCGGGCCGGTCGCCGTCGACGCCGAGCGGGCCTCCGGCTACCGCTACGGGCAGCGCGCCTACCTCATCCAGCTGCGCCGCGCCGGCTCCGGCTCCGCCCTGATCGACCCGATCGCCTGCCCCGACCTCAGCGCACTCGACGCCGCCCTCGCGGACGCCGAATGGGTGGTGCACGCAGCCACCCAGGATCTGCCCTGCCTGGCCGAGGTCGGCATGAGACCCCGGCGCCTCTTCGACACCGAGCTGGCCGGGCGGATCGCCGGCTTCGCCCGGGTCGGCCTCGGGCCGATGACCGAGAACGTGCTCGGCCTGAGCCTGGCCAAGGAGCACTCGGCCGTCGACTGGTCCACCCGCCCGCTGCCCGAGCCCTGGCTGCGCTACGCCGCTCTGGACGTCGAGGTGCTGGTCGAGCTGCGCGACGCACTCGAACAGGAGCTGGACGCCCAGGGCAAGCTCGGCTGGGCCCTGGAGGAGTTCGCCGCGATCGCGGCCGCGCCCCGCCCGGCCCCGCGCACCGACCCGTGGCGGCGCACCTCGCAGCTGCACAAGGTCCGCCGGCGCCGTCAGCTGGCCGTGGTGCGCGAGCTGTGGCTGGCCCGCGACCGGATGGCGCAGGAGCGCGACGTCTCCCCCGGCCGGGTGCTCTCGGACGCGGCGATCGTCAACGCCGCGCTGGCCATGCCGCTGAACATCGCCTCGCTGCAGGCCCTCCAGGGCTTCGGGCCCCGGGTGCACCGGCGCCAGCTGGAGCAGTGGCTGGCGGCCGTCCAGCGCGGCCGGGAGGTGCCCGAGAACCAGCTGCCGCCGGCCGCCGCGCCGCACGACGGACCGCCGCCGCCGCGGGCCTGGGCCGAGAAGGACCCGGTGGCCGCCGCCCGGCTCTCCGGCGCGCGCAGCGCGGTCAGCGAGCTGGCCGAGCGGCACAACCTGCCGGCCGAGAACCTGATCACCCCGGACCTGGTCCGGCGGGTGTCCTGGGAGCCGCCGGCCGACCGGGGCCCCGAGGGCGTGGCCGCCGCGCTGCGCCGGCTCGGCGCCCGGCAGTGGCAGGTCGACCTGGTCGCGCCGGCGATGGCCGCCGCGTTCGCCGCGGCCGCGAGCGCCACCACGGCCCAGGACTGAGCCGATCGAGCCACCCGGAGGGGGTGTCGTCCGCGCGGACGGCACCCCCTCCGGCGTGCCCGGGGCAGCGTTCCTGGTCGGACGTGTCGCGGGACACACCGGGAGAACCGTCCGAGGGGCCTGGGCAGGTTGGTTACCGACCGGTAGCATGACGGTGAAGCGGCGCCGCTCGGGTCTTTCCCGGCGGCAGCCTGCCCACCTCAAATGTTGGTCCCTGGGAGGAGAGCCCCCGTGCCTCGTACCGCGAGGGACGTCGTCTTCGTCGATGGCGTCCGCACCCCGTTCGGCAAGGCCGGCCCGAAGGGCATCTACCACGAGACGCGCGCCGACGACCTCGTCGTCAAGTGCATCCGGGAGCTCGTGCGCCGTAACCCGAACCTGCCCGTCGAGCGCATCGACGAGGTCGCCGTCGCGGCCACCACGCAGATCGGCGACCAGGGTCTGACCATCGGCCGCACCGCCGCCCTGCTGTCCGGCCTGCCCAAGTCCGTGCCCGGCTACGCGATCGACCGCATGTGCGCCGGCGCGCTGACCGCCGTCACCGCCACCGCCGGCGGCATCGCCTTCGGCGCGTACGACGTGGTCGTGGCCGGCGGCGTCGAGCACATGGGCCGCCACCCGATGGGCGAGGGCGTCGACCCGAACCCGCGCTTCGTCTCCGAGAAGCTGGTCGACGAGTCCGCCCTGTTCATGGGCATGACCGCGGAGAACCTGCACGACCGCTTCCCGCACCTGACCAAGGAGCGCTGCGACGCCTACGCCGTGCGCTCCCAGGAGAAGGCCGCCAAGGCGTACGCCAACGGCGACATCCAGCCCGACCTGGTGCCGATCTCCATCCGCAACACCAACCCCGAGGTCGGCGAGACCGGCTGGGGCCTGGCCACCGTGGACGAGCCGCTGCGCCCGGGCACCACGATGGAGAGCCTGGCCGGCCTGAAGACCCCCTTCCGCCCGCACGGCAACATCACCGCGGGCAACTCGGCCGGTCTGAACGACGGCGCCACCGCCTCGCTGCTGGCCGCCGAGGACGTCGCCGAGGAGCTCGGCCTCCCGGTCAAGATGCGCCTCGTCTCCTACGCCTTCGCCGGCGTGGAGCCCGAGGTCATGGGCATCGGCCCGGTGCCGGCCACCGAGAAGGCGCTGGCCAAGGCCGGCCTGACCATCGACGACATCGGCGCGTTCGAGGTCAACGAGGCCTTCGCCGTCCAGGTCCTGGCCTTCCTCGACCACTACGGCATCGCGGACGACGACGAGCGGGTCAACCCGTACGGCGGTGCGATCGCCTTCGGCCACCCGCTGGCCTCCTCGGGCGTGCGCCTGATGAACCAGCTGGCCCGCCGCTTCGAGCAGCGCCCGGACGTCCGCTACGGCCTCACCACGATGTGCATCGGCTTCGGCATGGGCGGCACCATCGTCTGGGAGAACCCCCATTGGAGCGGAGCGGAAGAGTCGGCCGAGTTCGAGGGTGGTAAGTGATCATGACCAACACCACTGAGCTGCTCCAGCACGGCGCCGAGCTGTTCCCGGGCGAGGTCGTCACGACCGCGCACGTGCGCCACCTGGACCTGCCGCTGCAGGCCGGCAAGCTGGCCCTGATCACCCTGGACAACGGCTTCGACCACACCAAGCCGACCACCTTCGGCCCGGGCTCGCTGCTCAAGCTGTCCGCCGCGCTGGACCAGGTCGAGGCCGAGGCCGCCGAGGGCAGGATCGTCGGCGCCGCCATCACCGGCAAGCCGTTCATCTTCGCGGTCGGCGCCGACCTCAAGGGCGTCGAACTGCTCAAGGAGCGCGCGGACGCACTGGCCATCGGCAAGGGCGGCCACGAGGTCTTCAAGCGGATCGCCGCGCTGCCCGTCCCCACCTTCGCCTTCTACAACGGCGCGGCGATGGGCGGCGGCGTCGAGGTCGGCCTGCACTGCGACTACCGCACGGTGTCGGCGGGCGTCCCGGCCTTCTCGCTGCCCGAGGTCTTCCTCGGCCTCGTCCCCGGCTGGGGCGGCTGCACCATCCTGCCGAACCTGATCGGTGCCGGTAAGGCCGTCAAGGTCATCATCGAGAACTCGATGAACCAGAACAAGCAGCTCAAGGGCAAGGACGTGTTCGAGCTGGGGATCGCCGACGCGATCTTCGAGCCGGCCGACTTCCTGGAGCAGTCGCTGCTCTGGGCCGCCAAGGTCCTCAAGGGCGACGTCGTCGTCGAGCGCGAGGCGATCGACCGCGGCAAGGCCTGGGACGACGCCGTCGCCTGGGGCCGCCTGGTCGCCGACGGCAAGGTGCACGGCGCCGCGCCGGCCGCCTACAAGGCGCTGGACATCATCGCCGCCGTCAAGGACGCCGACCTCGCCGACAAGGCCAGCCTGCAGGGCGGCTTCGACGCCGAGGACACGGCCCTGGCCGACCTCATCATGAGCGGCGAGCTGCGCAGCGGCATCTACGCCTTCAACCTGGTGCAGCGCCGGGCCAAGCGCCCGGTCGGCGCGCCGGACAAGTCGCTGGCCCGCCCGGTCTCCAAGGTCGGCGTCGTCGGCGCCGGTCTGATGGCCTCGCAGCTGGCGCTGCTGTTCGCCCGCCGCCTGGAGGTGCCGGTGGTCCTCACCGACATCGACCAGGAGCGCGTCGACAAGGGCGTCGGCTACGTCCACGCCGAGATCGACAAGCTGCTCTCCAAGGGCCGCATCGGCAAGGACAAGGCCAACCGCCTCAAGGGCCTGGTCTCCGGCTCGCTCGACAAGGCCGCCGCCTTCGGCGACGCCGACTTCGTCATCGAGGCCGTGTTCGAGGAGATGGGCGTCAAGCAGACCGTCTTCGCGGACCTGGAGGACGTCGTCTCGCCGACCTGCGTGCTGGCGACCAACACCTCCTCGCTGTCGGTCACCGAGATGGCCTCGAAGCTGAAGCACCCCGAGCGGGTCGTCGGCTTCCACTTCTTCAACCCCGTCGCGATCCTGCCGCTGCTGGAGATCGTCCGCGGCGAGCAGACCGACGACGCGTCGCTGGCCACCGCCTTCGCCGTGTCGAAGAAGCTGAAGAAGACCTCGGTGCTGTGCAAGGACGCCCCGGCGTTCGTGGTGAACCGGATCCTCACCCGCTTCATGGGCGAGATCCAGGGCATCATCGACGAGGGCACCCCGATCGCCGACGTCGAGAAGGCCGTCGAGCCGCTCGGCCTGCCGATGTCCCCCATCGTGCTGCTGGAGCTGGTCGGCCCGGCCATCGCGCTGCACGTGTCGGAGACCCTGCGCGGCGCGTTCCCGGAGCGGTTCACCGTCTCCGAGAACCTCGCCAAGGTGGTCAAGGCCGGCAAGCGCGGCTTCTACACCTGGGTGGACGGCCGGCAGGTCCTCGACCCCGAGGTGCTGGAGCTGCTGACCTTCGGCGACTCGGTGCTCACCGAGGAGCAGGTCCGCGCCCGCGCCCTGGAGGCCGTCGCGCAGGAGATCGGCCTGATGCTGGAGGAGGGTGTCGTCGCCGAGGCGCAGGACATCGACCTCTGCATGATCACCGGCGCCGGCTGGCCCTTCCACCTGGGCGGGATCACCCCGTACCTGGACCGTGAGGGCGTCTCGGAGCGGGTGAACGGCAAGCCGTTCCTCGCCCCGGGTGTGGCCTCGGTGCCCGCGTAAGGCGCAGCACCACGGAGGGCCCCCGGCGACCTGGTCGCCGGGGGCCCTCCGTGTGTGCGGGCGCCTCAGTGCTTGAGGCGGTAGACGACGGTGTCGGCGAAGACGCCGACCATCTCGTAGTGGGTGTCCAGCAGGTTCTCGATCCGGGGCACCAGGACCGGCTGGTACGGGGCGATGCCGGAGTCGTCGACGACGACCTCGGGCAGGCCGTTGGCCAGCTCCTTGTCGAAGGTCTGCCAGGCGTTGGAGACGCTGAACTGCTCCCCCACGTTCTGGCTGCCGTCCTTGCCGCCGCTGTAGTTGGTGAGGAAGCCGGCGGTCAGGTAGCGGCTGGCGGGCTTGCGGTCGGCCAGCCAGTACAGCTCGGGGTGCATGCCCCAGACCAGCACGGTGTCCTTGGGGGTGGTCTGCGCGGCGACGGCGGTGGCGACCTCGGTGGTGCGGTCGAGCCGCTCCCCCGGCCAGGCCAGGGCCAGGGCCCAGAAGACCGTGGCGGCGACCGTGGTGTACACCAGGACGGGCTTCCAGCGGATCGCCGAGGTGGCGACCGCCCCGGTGCCGAGCAGCACCAGCGGCGGGATCAGCTGCAGGTAGTAGTGGCCGAAGAAGTGGAAGCCGACGCTGACCGCGACGGCCGAGGAAAGCAGCCAGACCCACAGGTCGGTGGTCGAGCCGTGCTCCTCGCCGGCCACCGGCAGCGGGCGGTGGCGGTACTTGAGCCAGAGTCGGCGCCCGACCGGGAACAGGAAGCCGAGGCCGGCCGCGACCAGGATGGCCGAGTTGCCGAACGCGCGGCCGAGCATCTGCAGCCAGGCGCCGCCGAAGGTGGCGTAGTCGCCGCTGCCGGTGACCACCCAGAAGAGGAAGCCCTTGGGCTTGGTGAGGATCACCGCGACCAGCGCTATCGGCAGGATGAAGCCGAAGCCGATCTTGAACAGGGCGGGCGGCCAGCGCACCCCGCGCCGGCGGGCGTCCTGGAACAGCATCCAGAGCACCGGCAGCAGGACCGCGCCGCCGGTCTGCTTGGTCAGCGAGCAGAGGGCCACGGCGATGCCGGCCGCCAGCCAGCGGCGCCGCTCGGCGTACCGGAAGGCGGCCACCATGGCGGGCAGCATGAAGACCTCGAAGGTCGCCGCCTGGGTGTCCTCCGGGGAGAGCCCGATGGAGACCAGGAGGTAGAGCAGTCCGGCGCCGGCTCCGGCCCGGTTGCCCCAGCGGCCGCGGGCGATCGAGGCCAGCAGGATCGCGGTGACCAGGTGGGCCACCACGGCGAGGGTGCGCTGCGGCCAGAGCGAGGCGGAGCCGAAGACCGCGAAGCAGGCCTGGTAGAGCCAGGGCAGCAGCGGGGGCTTGCGGTCCACCACGGTGTCGTACAGCACCCCGCCGTCGGCCAGCATCCGGGCCTGGGTGGCGAGGAAGCCCTCGTCGGGGCTCCAGACGGGCCGGGCGAAGGAGGGGATGTGGGTGAGCAGCGCGACCAGTGCGAGCACCGGCACCAGCCTCGTCCAGTACCCGACTCGGACTTGGGTACGGACGCGCTCGGACAGGCGCGCGGCCGGTCCGGCGGGGCGGGGGCGGGTGGGGGTCGGCACGGTTGACAACCTACCGGGCGGGATCGGCGCAGGTAGCGCCGGTCCCGCCATTCAGTACGATTGTCAGCTTGTTTCGTGACGAACTGTTACGGAGTTACGACGAACAGTCGTCGGCGGAACGGGTGACCCGGGCCCTCCTCAGGCCTCGACCCGGGCCCCGGCCAGCCCGGCGACCAGCGCCGTCACCCTGCGCGCGATGTCCGGGGCGTTCAGGCCGATTTCCGCCAGGATCTCGTTCCGGCTCGCGTGGTCCAGGAACTCCTGCGGAATGCCGAAGTCACGCACCGGCAGGTCCACGTCCGCGTCCCGCAGCGCCTGCGCCACGGCCGCGCCGACGCCGCCCACCCGGCCGTTGTCCTCGATCGTGACGACCACCCGGTGCTCGGCGGCCAGGCCCGGCAGGGCCCGGTCCACCGGCTTGACCCAGCGCGGGTCGACCACGGTGGCGGTGATGCCCTGGGCGGCCAGCAGGTCGGCGACCTCCAGGCTGGTGGCGGCCATCGCCCCCACCGAGACGATGAGCACGTCGGCGCGGTGGGCCCCGGTGTGCTCCTCGGCCGCGCGCAGCACGTCCATGCCGCCGACCCGGCCGACCGCGGGGACGGGCTCTCCGACCGTGCCCTTGGAGTAGCGGACCACCGTCGGGGCGTCCTTGACCTGGACGGCCTCGCGCAGTTGGGCGCGCAGCTGGTCGGCGTCGCGCGGGGCGGCGAGCCGCAGGGTCGGGACGACCTGCAGGATCGACATGTCCCACATGCCGTTGTGCGAGGCGCCGTCGGTGCCGGTGACACCGGCCCGGTCCAGTACGAAGGTGACGCCCAGCTTGTGCAGGGCGACGTCCATCAGGACCTGGTCGAAGGCGCGGTTCAGGAAGGTCGCGTAGACGGCGAACACCGGGTGCAGGCCGCCGGTGGCCAGGCCCGCCGCGCTGGTGACGGCGTGCTGCTCGGCGATGCCGACGTCGAAGGTGCGGTCCGGGAAGGCCTGGGCGAACGGGGCCAGGCCCACCGGGTGGAGCATGGCGGCGGTGATGCCGACGATGTCCTCGCGCTCGTGGCCCAGCGCGACCATCTCGTCGGCGAAGACCGACGTCCAGTCCTTGCCCGCGCTCTTGATCGGCAGGCCGGTCTCCGGGTGGATCACGCCGACCGCGTGGAAGCGGTCCTCGTCGTTGTTCTCGGCGGCGTGGTAGCCGCGGCCCTTCTCGGTGAGGCAGTGCACGATCACCGGGCCGCCGAAGCCGCGCGCCTTGGTCAGCGCGGACTCCAGGGCGGTCAGGTCGTGGCCGTCGATCGGGCCGATGTACTTGAGGCCGAGGTCCTCGAACATGCCCTGCGGGGCGATGAAGTCCTTGAGGCCCTTCTTGGCGCCGTGCAGCGTCTCGAACAGCTGCTGGCCGACCACCGGGGTGCGCTGCAGCGCGTCCTTGCCCCAGGAGAGGAAGCGCTCGTAGCCCTGGGTGGTGCGCAGGGTGGCGAGGTGGTTGGCCAGGCCGCCGATGGTCGGGGAGTACGAGCGCTCGTTGTCGTTGACGACGATGACGACCGGGCGGTCCTTGGCGTCGGCGATGTTGTTGAGCGCCTCCCAGGCCATGCCGCCGGTCAGCGCGCCGTCGCCGATGACGGCGACGACCGGGTCGTTCTTGCCCTGGAGCCGGTTGGCCTTGGCCAGGCCGTCGGCGTACGAGAGCACGGTCGAGGCGTGCGAGTTCTCGATCACGTCGTGCTCGGACTCGGCGCGGGACGGGTAGCCGGACAGGCCGCCCTTCGTGCGCAGCTGCGAGAAGTCCTGGCGGCCGGTGAGCAGCTTGTGGACGTAGCTCTGGTGGCCGGTGTCGAAGAGGATGCGGTCGCGCGGCGAGTCGAAGACCCGGTGCAGCGCGATGGTGAGCTCCACGACGCCGAGGTTGGGGCCGAGGTGGCCGCCCGTCTTGGAGACCTCGGTCACCAGGAAGGTCCGGATCTCCTGGGCCAGTGCGGCCAGCTGTCCGGGCGTGAGCCGGTCGAGATCGCGCGGTCCCCGAATGCGGGTCAGCAGGGCCACCCGTTCCTCCTCGTTCAGTGTTCGCGGACCGCGGGCGGTCCGACGGGCGTCGCTGCCCGGTCCGGCGGCAGGCCGGCGGTCGCGGCCGGTACCGACCGGTCGAGTCTAATGTCCGCCTGCCGGGCACCGAGCGGCGCGCTCGGTGCCACCGTTCGGTTACCGCCATTCCCGGAGGTCGACCGGGGGGTGCGCGTCGCGGCGGGTTGACGCGCGGGCGTTCGACCGCCGCCGCGCCCGCCTCCACGTCGCCGGGCGCCGGGTCGACGCCGGGCCCGGCGCTAGCCGCGCCCGAGGGCGCCGGAGTCGCCCATCTCGCTCATCACCAGGGCCAGCGCGCCGAGCACCTCGGCCCGGCCGCCGAGGGTGCCGGGGACGACCGACAGCTGGCGGGCGGCGCTGGGGATCGCATAGCGGGCCACCGAGTCCCGGATCGGGGCGAGCACCAGCTCACCGGCCTCGGCGAGGTCCCCGCCGAGGATCACCCGGCGCGGGTTGAGCAGGTTGCACAGGGTGGCGACGCCGGTGCCGATCTGCCGGCCGGCGTCGGCGATCACCCGGCGGCAGCCGAGGTCGCCCTGGTGCGCCAGCTCGACCACCCGGGGCAGCGTGAGGTCCGGGCCGAGGGTCGTGGTGAGCAGGGAGAGCAGGTAGCGCGAGCCGACGAACGTCTCCAGGCAGCCGCGGTTGCCGCACCGGCAGACCGGCCCCGCCTCGTCCAGGGTGATGTGCCCTATCTCACCCGCCGTGCCGCCCGGGCCGCGGTAGATCTGGCCGTTGACCACCAGGCCGGCGCCGACCCCGCTGGCGATCTTGATGTACGCGAGGTCGCTCAGTCCGCGGCCGGCGCCCCAGACCAGCTCGCCGAGCGCACCGAGGTTGGCGTCGTTGTCCACGTGCACCGGCATGCCCAGCCGCTCGCCCAGCTCGCGGCCCGGGGCGATGCCCGTCCAGCCGGGCAGGATCGCGGTGGAGCCGAGCGCGCCGGTCTCCACGTCGATCGGGCCGGGCACGCCGAGGCCGACGCCGATCACCTTCTCCGGGCGGAAGCCGGCCTGTGTCAGCAGCCGGTCGACCATCGCCTCGGCGCGGTCGAAGCCCTGCTGCGCGGAGACGTCCACGTCGATCGGGGCGCTCTCCTCGGCCAGGACCCGGTGGGCCAGGTTGCCGACCGCGACCCGCAGGTGGGTGTGGCCGAAGTCGATGCCGACCACGATGCCGGCGTCCCCGCTGAGCGAGACGCTGCGGGCGCGGCGGCCACCGGAGGAGGTGTCGGCGACCACGACGGTGCCGCTCTCCTTCAACTCGCGCACGATGTTGGACACGGTGGCCGCGGAGAGGCCGGTGCCGCGGGCGATCTCGGCCTGGGTCAGCGAGCCGGCCATCCGCACCGCGCGCAGCACCCGCTCCAGGTTCGCCCGGTGCAGGGACGACTGCGAACCCGGTGTGTCCGTCGACATGATCCACCCTCCCAGGGCGGGGATCCCTCCGCCGGGCATCCCCTTCAATTCCTGAAGGGTACGGCCCGGGGGCGCCCGCGGAAGTGCCGAAGGGGGCCGGGCGAGGCCGGGCGGGGCCGGGCGGAGGCGGGCAGGGGGCGGACGGGGCGGACGGCGGGTGCGGCGGGGTGGACACGCCGGGCGGCGGCGGGGCCCCTCGCGGGGGCCGCCCGGGGGTCACGCGGAGGTGTCGGCGGTGCGGGCCGGGTGATCGGCGGGTGAAGGTGTTGCACGGCCTGGACCTGCGGGGACGGGGTTCGGCCGTCCTGGCGGCGGCCGAAAACCACGCACCACTACCATGGTGCCCAATTCTCACTCGTCCCCCCGGAATCGCGGACGGTACCGGCAAGGGGGCGCATCCAGATATGACGGGGACTCAGATGGCAGGGGATCACCCTACGCCGGGGGCAGGCGAAACGCCCGGCAACGGTCCGCAGGACAACCGGGGCGTCTCGTTCGGACGCCCGCCAGGCGGCGGTGTCGATCCGGCCGCCGTCGCGGACCAGATGACGCAGCTCGACGGCTCGGCCGTCCCGGGGCAGGGCGCGCCCGCCGGACCGCCGCCCGCCCAGCCGCCGGCACCGCCCGCGCAGCCGCCCGTCGGCGGTGCCGACTACGCGGCGTACGCGCCGACCGCGACCGGATTCCCCAGCCAGGCCCCGCCGCCGGCCGGCGCGCCCCTGGGCCCGTACGACCCGGTGCCCACCGGCGGGTACCCGGCCCCGGACGCCGCCCAGGGCTACAACACCGGTGGCTACGCCTACCCGCCGCCGCAGCAGCAGCCCGGGTACAGCTACCCAGGCGCGCCCGTCCCGCCCAAGCAGCGCAACCCCGTGATGCTGTGGGGCGGGATCATCGGCGGCGTGCTGGCGATCGCGATCGTGATCGCGCTCGTCGTCCTGCTCAAGGACCCCGACCCCGACCCCACCCCGGGCCCGGGCCCTGTCACCAGCGGCAGCACCGGCCCGGACGACACCAACAACAGCCCCGGTCCCGGCGGCAAGGGCGCCACCTACAACGTCGCCTGGAACGCCCCCAAGGGCGCCAACACCGACGGCTCGAACCAGATGCTCGGCGTCTGGGGCACCGACAAGCTCGCCGTCCGCGCCGACAGCGCCGGCATCAAGGCCTACAACCTGGCGGACGGCAAGGAGGCCTGGACGATCCCCGCCCCGGCCGGCAGCAAGGAGATCTGCACCGCCTCGTACGGCGCCAACTCCAAGAACATCGCCGCCGTCTCCTTCAACACCGGTGACAGCGACTGCTCCACGGTCGGCGCCATCGACCTGACCCAGGGCAAGCTGCTCTGGAGCGTGAAGGTCTCGGCCGACCGGATGTCCTCGCCGACTCTGAGCGTCACCGAGAACGTCGTCGCCGTCGGCGGCAGCGCGGTCGGCGGCCTGAACATCGCCAACGGCCAGCCGGCCTGGCAGTTCCAGCCGCGCGACAAGGACTGCAGCGTGCGCGGCCGCGCGGCCGGCAACCAGATCGCGGTCAGCGACCGCTGCTACGGCGGCAGCGGCCCCAAGTCGCAGCTCGTCATCGTGAACGCCGACACCGGCAAGGCGGCCAGCACGCCGATCACCCTGACCGGCAGCATCGAGCAGGTCGACCAGGTCGTCCAGGACAAGCCGCTGGTCCTGCTGATGACCAACGGCCCGCAGGGCGACTACGTCCTGCCGTTCGACAAGGACAACAAGCCGGGCACCCAGATGTCCGTCAAGGAGCCCGGCTCGGACAGCCTGCGCCTGTCCGGACAGGACGAGGCCTTCACCCGGAACGTGGTCAGCGGCACCACGCTGTACGTCCAGGTCGGCGGCGCCAAGTCGGGCATCAACGCCTACGACCTGAACACCGGCAAGCGCCTGTGGGCGGCCACCACCTCCTCGGCCAGCAACGACATGCGCCTGGTGGCCGGCACCGACAAGGACGGCAAGATCCGCGCCATCGTCGAGCAGGGCTACGAGAAGCCGGCCCGCCTGGTCACGCTCTCGCCCACCGACGGCTCGATGACCGACATCGGCACCATCGCCATGCCGAACGGCCTGGACATCGGCAGCAGCACCTCCGAGTACCTCGTCTCGGACGACGGCGGCGCGATCTACGCCTTCCGTCGCTACAGCTCCACCGACGGTCCGCTGACCAAGTGGAAGAAGTGATGCCGGGGGCATGACCCCTCGTCGCGGCCGATGCGGGCGGGGCGGGCACGGGCGATCCGCCCGGGCCCGCCCCGCCTGCGATTTTCCGGCGGGCCCGTCCGTTGAACGTGCGAGGATTCGCACCATCAGCCCGACAAAGGAGCGCAGCCAGTGCCCGGCACAAACCTGACCCGCGAGGAGGCCCGCACCCGGGCCGACCTCCTCCACGTGGACGCCTACGACATCGAGCTCGACCTCGGCTCGGCCCGTGCGGGCGGCACGTTCCGGTCCACCACGGTGGTCCGGTTCACCGCCACCACGCCCGGCGCGGACACCTTCATCGACCTCGTCGCCCCCAGCGTCGAGGAGATCACCCTCAACGGCGCGACGCTCGACCCGGCGAGCTTCGCCGACAGCCGCATCCCGCTGCCCAACCTGGCCGCCGAGAACGAGCTGCGGGTCGTCGCCGACTGCGCGTACACCAACACCGGCGAGGGCCTGCACCGGTTCGTCGACCCGGTCGACGGCGAGACCTACCTGTACACCCAGTTCGAGGTGCCGGACGCCCGCCGGGTCTTCGCCACCTTCGAACAGCCCGACCTGAAGGCCACGTTCGCGTTCACCGTGACCGCGCCCGAGGGCTGGGTCGTGGTCTCCAACTCGCCCACCCCGACCCCGGTCGGCGACGGCGCCACCCGAGTCTGGAAGTTCGAGCCCACCGGCCGGATCTCCAGCTACATCACCGCGCTGATCGCCGGCCCGTACGTCGGCGTCTTCGACAGCTACGAGAACGGCGAGCAGAAGGTGCCGCTGGGCGTCTACTGCCGGCCCTCGCTGCGCGAGTTCCTGGACCCGGAAGCCATCTTCGAGGTCACCAAGCAGGGCTTCGACTACTTCCAGGAGAAGTTCGACTACCCGTACCCGTTCGCCAAGTACGACCAGCTGTTCGTACCGGAGTTCAACGCCGGCGCGATGGAGAACGCGGGCGCCGTCACCCTGCGCGACCAGTACGTGTTCCGCTCCAAGGTCACCGACGCCGCCTACGAGGCCCGCGCCGCCACCATCCTCCACGAGCTCGCCCACATGTGGTTCGGCGACCTCGTCACCATGGAGTGGTGGAACGACCTCTGGCTGAACGAGTCGTTCGCGACCTTCGCCGAAGCCGTCTGCCAGGCCGAAGCCCCCGGCTCCAAGTGGCCC
This sequence comes from Streptomyces sp. NRRL S-350, assembly GCF_000719705.1. Taxonomy (GTDB): domain Bacteria; phylum Actinomycetota; class Actinomycetes; order Streptomycetales; family Streptomycetaceae; genus Kitasatospora. Next base: position 69,280 of record NZ_JOHO01000015.1, read on the forward strand.
CACTCCTGGACCACCTTCGCCAACCAGATGAAGACCTGGGCCTACCGGCAGGACCAACTGCCCTCCACCCACCCCATCATGGCCGACATCAACGACCTGGAGGACGTCCAGGTCAACTTCGACGGCATCACCTACGCCAAGGGCGCCTCGGTGCTCAAGCAGCTGGTGGCCTACGTCGGCCAGGACGCCTTCTTCCAGGGCGTGCAGGCCTACTTCAAGCGCCACGCCTGGGGCAACACCCGGCTGAGCGACCTCCTCGGCGCCCTGGAGGAAGCCAGCGGCCGCGACCTCAAGGCCTGGTCCAAGTCCTGGCTGGAGACCGCCGGCATCAACGTGCTGCGCCCCGCCATCACCCTCAACACGGACGGCGAGATCGAGACCTTCGCCGTCCTGCAGGAAGCCCCCGCACTGCCCGCCGGCGCCAAGGGCGAGGCCGTGCTGCGGCCGCACCGCATCGCGATCGGCCTGTACGAGCTCGACGGCGACACCCTGGTGCGCACCGACCGGATCGAACTGGACGTCGACGGCCCGCGCACCGAGGTGCCCGAACTGGTCGGACGTCACCGCCCCGCCGTCGTCCTGCTGAACGACGACGACCTCTCGTACGCCAAGATCCGGCTCGACGAGGACTCGCTCGCCGTCGTCACCGAGAACCTCGGCGGCTTCACCGACTCGCTCCCCCGCGCCCTCTGCTGGGCCTCCGCCTGGGACATGACCCGCGACGGCGAACTCGCCGCCCGCGACTACCTGGCGCTCGCCCTGTCCGGCATCGGCCGCGAGAGCGACATCGGCGTCGTGCAGTCCGTCCAGCGCCAGGTCAAGCTCGCCCTCGACGCCTACACCGACCCGGACTGGCGCGAGCAGGGCCTCGCCCGCTGGGCCGCCGCCGCCGAGGAACACCTGCGCGCCGCCGAACCCGGCAGCGACCACCAGCTGGCCTGGGCCCGCACCCTCGCCTCCGTCGCCCGGACGGACGGTCAGCTCGGACTGCTCGCCGGACTGCTGGACGGCACCGCCGAGATCAAGGGCCTCGCCGTCGACACCGAACTGCGCTGGACGCTGCTCACCCGCCTCGCCGCCACCGGGCGCGCCGACGAAGCCGAGATCGCGGCCGAACTCGAGCGGGACAACACCGCGGCCGGCCAGGAGCACGCGGCCACCTGCCGCGCCGCCCGACCCACCGCCGAGGCCAAGGCGGAGGCCTGGGCGTCGGTCGTGGAATCGGACACGCTGACGAACTACGTGCAGGAGGCCGTCATCGCCGGCTTCCAGCAGTCCGACCAGCGCGACCTGCTCGCCCCGTACGCGGCCAAGTACTTCGCCGCCGTCAAGGGCGTCTGGGAGACCCGCAGCCACGAGATCTCGCAGCAGATCATCGTCGGGCTGTACCCGGCGCTGCAGGTGACGGCCGCGACGCTGGAGGCGACGGACGCGTGGCTCGCCACCGCCGAACCGGCACCCGCACTGCGGCGCCAGGTCATCGAGGCGCGGGCCGGCATCGAGCGCGCCCTCAAGGCCCAGGAGGCCGACCGGGCGGCGGGAAGCCGCTGACGGGTCACGGCCGCGGACAGCCGGAAGGGGCGTCGGACGATCGTCCGGCGCCCCTTCGGGGTCGTGCTGGTCGTGCGGGTCATGCGAGGCATGCCGGTCGTGCAGGTCGTGCCGGTCGTGCGAGGCATGCGGGTCGTGCTGGTCCTGAGCGGGCGCCGTACGGGCGCTCGGGCCCGAGTGGACCTCCGCGCGGTGGCTCGGGGCGGCTCGGGGTGGTTCAGGGTCGTTCGCGTTGCCCGCGATTGTTCGCGGTTGTCCGCGGTTGTCCGGGGTGGCTCAGGTGGCTACTTCTTCTTGCCCTTGCCGTACGGCAGACCGGCCAGCCCGGCGATGACCGCGAAGGCGACCAGCGGGAGGAACACGTACAGGCCGAGGGTCTGGCCGACACTCAGGCCGGAACCCGGGTCGTCACCGTCGTCCCTGGTGAAGGCCATGGCGGGCGACGACAGCAGCATCATGAGCGTGACCGTTGCGGAGACCGCGCCGGCTCGCAAAGCGTTCCTCTTGTCCACGTTTCCAACTTACCCGCCGCTTATGGGAGGGCGCGCGTCGGGGTCGGCCTGGTGGGGTGGGTGGCCGGCGCGGGGTGGCCGGTGCGGTGTGGCCGGTGCGGTGTGGCCGGTGCGGTGTGGCCGGTGCGGGGTGGTGGGGGCAGCGGAGTGCGCCTGCCGAGCGGGCCTTCCGCCTCACAGGGACGGGTTGCGGGGGCTGGGCGGGGCGAGGAGGTGCGCCAGGAGGCGGGCGGCGGGGGTGGTGGCGAGGCGGTCGAGGGTGACCGGGACACCGGTGCCGTCGGCGATGGGGAGGCGCCAGTTCGGGTACTGGTCCCAGGTGCCGGGCAGGTTCTGCGGGCGCGGGTCGCCGACCAGGTCCGGCAGCCAGACGCCGACCAGCTCCGCCGGGGTGGACCGCAGGAAGCGGTACAGCGCGGGCATCGACAGCGGCTCGCCCGGCTGGAGCAGGCCCCGGGCGGTCAGCTCGGCCCGCCAGTCCGCCAGCTCCGCGGCCGCCTCCTCCTGCTCCTCCCCCAGGGGGCGGGCCAGCAGCCCCAGCCGGTGCCGCAGCTCGACGTGCTCCCCGGAGAGCCGGGCGGCGGTGCTCGGCAGGTCGTGGGTGGTGAGGGTGGCCAGGCAGCCCGGCCGCCAGCGGTCGGCGGCCAGGATGCCGCCGTCCGCCTGCCAGTCCCGCTCGAACCAGAGGACCGACGTGCCGAGCACCCCGCGCTCCGCCAGTTCCTCGCGTACGCCCGGCTCGACCGTGCCGAGGTCCTCGCCGATCACCGCCGTCCCGGCCCGGTGCGCCTCCAGGGCCAGCACGCCGAGCATCGCCTCGGCGTCGTAGCGGACGTACGCGCCCTCGGTGGGCGGGTGGCCGACCGGTACCCACCAGAGGCGGAACAGGCCCATCACGTGGTCGATGCGCAGGGCCCCGGCGTGCCGGATCGCCGCCCGCAGCAGTTCGGCGTACGGGGCGTAGCCGGCCTCGGCGAGGGCGTCGGGGCGCCAGGGCGGCAGACCCCAGTCCTGGCCGTGCGCGTTGAAGGCGTCCGGCGGGGCGCCGACCGAGATGCCGCCCGCCAGGACGTCCTGCAGGGCCCAGGCGTCGGCGCCGTCCGGGTGGGCGCCGACGGCGAGGTCGTGGATCAGGCCGACCGGCATGCCGGACTCCCGGGCCGCCTGCTGGGCGGCGGCGAGCTGCTGGTCGACCTGCCAGGCGAGCCAGCGGTGGAACTCCACCCGGTCCTTGAGCTCCTTCTCCGCCTGCTCCACGTGTGGGCCGTCCGGGTGACGCAGGCCCTTCGGCCAGTGGTGCCAGTCGGCGCCGTGCACCTCGGCCAGGGCGCTCCACAGGGCGTGCCGGCGCAGCCACTCGCCCTCGCGGCACCGGAACGTCCCGTACGCGGCCTCGCGGCCGGGCCCGCGCGGCACCTCGTGCAGCAGCTCCAGGGCCTCGCGCTTGAGCGCCCAGACGGCGTCGCGGTCGATCAGGCCGTCGTGCCCGAGCACCTCCTCGCGCAGCCGGGCGGCGCGGCGGGCCAGGTCGTCGACCTGCGCCCGCTGCTCCCCGTTCAGGAACGCGTACTCGGGGACCGCCTCGACCCGCAGGTGCACCGGGTCCGCGAAACGGCGGGAGGACGGGCGGTAGGGGGACGGGTCCGACGGGGCGGCGGGGAGCGCCTGGTGCAGCGGGTTGATCTGCACGAAGCCCGCGCCGAGACCGGCACCCGCCCACTGCGCCAGCTCGGCGAGGTCGCCGAGGTCGCCCATGCCCCACGAGCGGTCGGACAGGACCGAGTACAACTGGGCCAGGAACCCCCAACTGCGGCCCGGCAGTTGGGGAAGCCGCTGCGGGGCGACGATGAGCGCCGCCCTGGCCTTCGTGCCGCGGGACTCCGCCGTGAGAGTGTGCCGCCCGAGGGGCAGGTCGGCGGGCAGCCAGTGCGAGTGCCCGCACGGCAGCTCCCAACTCCCGCCGCCCTCCAACGCCACGTGCAGCCGCGCGTCCGCCGGCACGTCCAGCGCGGTGCGCCGCCCCTGCCGGACCACCACGCACGGCGGCAGCAACCGGGCCTGCTGCCCAGCCCGGTGACGCTCCAACGCCTCCCGCACCTCCTCCGGCGACCCGGCCGCCACCCCCAGCGCCCCCAGCACCGCGACCAGCGTCCGCGCTCCCACCGCCTGCCCACCCGGCCCCGGGTGCCGGGTGTCCACCCCGTACGCCTGCGCCAGCGCCAGCAGTTCGGCGGGCGGCGGCGGAGCATCCTGCGCCGGCACCTGCTCGGCTCCGTCACTGTCGTGGTAAGCGGCCACTCGCGGCTCCTGCGATGTCTCGGCAACGCCCGGTCAGGACTCACAAGTCCTACCCGGGTAACCCCCCGACGACGCTGCGCGACACGACGGCACGGGGTGGATCAGCCGGGGTGGATCAGCGGCAGCGGCCGGCGGGAGCGGCGCAGCGGCAGCGGCCGGCCGTCGGCGGTGGACCCGTGACTCCCCTCCGAGATGCCGAACACCTCCGCGAAGCGCTCGCGAGCCCACGTCCAGGGATTCGGCGGGGTCGCGTGGAAGGCCTGGAGCTGTACCTCTGTGGCCCCCGGAGGACGACAGCCTTCAGGAGGCCCGAAGGCCCTCCGCCCTCGTTCACCGGATCTTGAAGCCCGGATCGCGGGCAATTCTGAGGCCGTTCCCAGAACGGATCCCCGACCCGCACAGAGTCGCTTACGACTTGCTCCGCGGCCCGGAGCAAACGGTCTATGTCCTCTGAATGCCCTCCTCTCCCGTCAACGCCGAGAGGAGGGCGCCGATGCCCGCAGCAAGAAGCTCGCTCAGCCGCCCAGCCGCCACGTCACCCACTCCGGGGCTCTGCGATGTCACCGCGGGCGCCGAAAATCTGAACGCACGCCCCGAGCCACACGAATGCGACGGCTCAGCGGGCAGGCTCGCCAGCGCCCACCTCGAGGGCTGCGACATCGGCGCGGAAGTCGGCAAGCTGCTCAGCCGCCTCGGCCGCGGCCTGCTCCAGTGCCTCGACGTGGGCCGCCATCCCGCCCACGGGCATGGTCTCCCGGCTCGGACCGTCGAGCTCATCCGCGCCGGACTTGGTCGTGGTGGGCGGCGAAGGAGCCTTCGCCGGGGCGCGAGATCGCCCAGCCGCCCTGCTTCAGCAAGGCCATGGCCTCTGAACGGTCAAGCTGGAGGCCCCGAACTCCCGCGTCAACACGCTCTGCATCGGCAGCGCGTCGCCCCAACTTCCGCCCGGAATGGATCTGCTCCTGCAGCGTCTCGGCGATGATCTCGAACGCGAGTGAGCCCCTGCCCCGGAGGATCCGGGGAGGGGCTCACGTTCAGTGCTCAGTGCATCTTACAAAGCCGTCAGCAGCGACTACTCCATGCCATCCATGCTCCACAGCCTCACGAGCGGCCCGTTGGCGAACAAGGCGAAATCAAGGGCCCCCGCCGGCGACACCGCCCACCTGATCGAAGACCCGGCCGCGTACCTCGACGTCTACCCGGGCCCGGTCGACTGGAAGCCCGCCTTCATGGACGACGACGCCGACACCCTGATGACCGAAGCAGCCTGACGACTCATGTAACTCGCTATCAAGAAAGGAGAGTTGGCCTGATGGCCGAAGATCGCCTCACGCAGCGCACCGTGACCGTGGTCATGGCGGTCATCGCCCTGCTGGCGTTCGTCTTATCCTTCGGCAACGTCTGGGCACTGGCCCTTCGCCTGGGGGTGCCCCACCCGGTCGCGCCGCTGATCGCCCCCATGGTTGACCTGTCCGTGATCGGGCTCCTCGCCGGTCTGCGCTTGCTGTCCCTGCGCGGCGTCCCGCAGGAGGAGCTGACGGCCGCAACCCGTCTGATGCACCTGTGTGGCCTGCTGACCCTGGCCCTGAACGTCGCCGAACCCCTCGTAGCCGGACACTACGGCCGTGCCGCCGTCGATGCGGTCGCGCCGCTACTGCTGCTCGGCTGGGGCCAGGTCGGCCCGCAGTTCCTCCGCCACTTCCACGCCCTGAGCGCCCCGAAGCCGGCGGAGGCTCCCGTCTCGGCTCCGGCCATGGAGCACCTGCCGGACTCGCTCGCATCGCTCAGCCCCGGACCGGAGCCCGTCCACGTACCGCCCTTCGGACCAGCGCTTGCCCCGGCTGTGGTCGTCACCGCTGAGCCTGAGACTGTTCCCGTGCCGACCAAGAGGGCCGCGCGCGCCACGCTCCCGGCCGTCCCTGAGGCCCTGCTGATCGCTGCCCGGCGCATTGCCGAGACGCATCACGCCGAACAGGGCGAGCACATCACGCCCGGTCAGCTGAAGGCCCGCCTGGGCGTAACGCTGCCGCTGGCCACCGCCGCACACGCTCAGCTCTCCGCCTGAGCCCGCCGGCCCCTTCCCCACCTGACCGACCCCGCCCGACCGGGCTCGGTTCACCATGCCCCGAGCAGCACCAACGCGCCTTCCTGACTGGGCGGTTGCTGCTCGGGGCCACCTCACCCCACAGAAGGGAAACGCCCCGAATGGTCACCCTGGACCTGCGCCACGTGGCAAGCCCCGCCCTGCGGGACCTGATCCACCTGGTCAACCTGCCCGACTTCGACCGCGCGCACCAGCAGATCGACCGCCTCGGCGGCTGCACAGAACCCGTGCGCCTGCTCGGCCAGACCACCACCATCGACACGGCAACCGGCGAGGTACTGCGTTCCTACACCACCGACGATGAGCCCACGGGCAGCCTGCTGACGGCCTGCGGCAACCGCCGCGCCTCGCGCTGCCCGGCCTGCTCCCGCGTCTACGCCGCCGACACGTTCCAACTGATCCGGGCGGGCCTGACCGGCGGCAAGAACGTGCCGGACACCGTCCGCTCTTACCCCCGCGTGTTCGCCACGCTCACCGCGCCGTCCTTCGGCCCCGTCCACAACCGCCCCACCGACACGGGCGGTGCCCTGCGGCCCTGCCGCTGCGGCAAGCGCCACGAACCCGCGGACGCGCTGCTCGGCACGCCGCTGGACCCGAAGACCTATGACTACCCGGGTGCGGTGCTGTTCAACGCCCATGCCGGAGCCTTGTGGGCTCGTTTCACGATCTACCTGCGCCGTGAGATCGCCGCCGGGCTCGGCCTGACCCAGAAGGCGGCCCGCGCGGTGCTGCGCGTCTCCTTCGCCAAGGTCGCCGAGTACCAGAAGCGCGGCCTGGTCCACTTCCACGCCGTGATCCGACTCGACGGCCCGGACGGCAGCACCCAGCCCCCACCCCCGTCCGCCACCGTGACCATGCTCGCCGACGCCATCCGGGCCGCCGCCGCCCGCGTCTCGATCAGCGTCGTCTCGGACGCGGTCGGGGAACGCGAACTCGCCTGGGGCGAACAGCTCGACGTGCGCGAGATCGCCGCCTTCGGCACCGACGCCGAACTGACCGATCACGCGGTCGCCGCCTACGTGGCCAAGTACGCCACCAAGTCCGCCGACTCGTCCGGCGCCCTCGACCGCGCCCTGTTCTGCCGCCCCTGCCAGGGACGCGGCATGACCCTCACCGGCCACGGACCCCCGCTCACGTGCACCACCTGCGCCAGCACCGGACAGGCCCGACCCCTGCCCCGCCTCGCCGTCGAACGCCACGTGCGGCAGATGATCCGCACCTGCTGGGAACTGGGCAAGCGCCCGGAGTTCGCCGACCTCAAGCTCTGGAAGTGGGCTCACATGCTCGGCTTCCGGGGCCACTTCTCCACCAAGTCCCGCTGCTACTCCGTCACCCTCGGCCAACTGCGCGACGACCGCCGCGCCTGGCGCACCGAACAGGCCCGCACACACGCCGGCCTGCCCGACCTCGACCCGAGCACGACCCTCGCCATCGGCCACTGGACCTACCACGGCTCGGGCCACAGCCCCGGCGCGGAACTCCTCGCAGCCGCCGTCTGGCACCGCAGAGAAGTGGAACGGCAGTTCACCGCCGGGGGCGGCTGCTGATGGCCCGCCCCACTCCTGGGTCCGGGCGGGGATCTGTTGACGGTCCCCCAGGTCATGGCCCGCCTCCAACTCGGCCGCTCCGCCGTCTACGACCTGCTCCGCACCCGGCAGCTCGCCTCCATCACCCTCGGCCGCGCCCGCCGCATCCCCACCCACGCGCTCACCGACTTCATCCGCACCCGACTCGAACAGGACGCCGCCTGATGACCGCATCCCACGACACCCCCGCTCCCTCACGCCGTAGCCGCGCCAACGGCGACGGCACCGTTTACCAGCGCAAGGACGGTCGCTGGGAAGCCGCCGGCTACGTCCTCGCCCCCGGAGACACACGCAAGCGCGTCCGCGTCTACAGGGGCACCCGCAAGGAAGCCCTCGCGAAGCTCACCGAGAAGATCGCCGCCAGCAACCTCGGCGTCCCCGTGGTCTCCGCCCAGGGCAGCCTCGGGGCGTTCCTGACGTACTGGCTGGAGAACGTCGCCGTCCACCAGCTCCGCGAGACCACTCACACCCGCTACACCACCTGCGTGACCCAGTACCTCATCCCCGGCCTGGGCAAGAGGAAGCTCGCCAAGCTCGCCGCCAAGGACATCCGGAGCTGGCTGAACGGGCTGCGGACCGTCTGCCAGTGCTGCGCACGCGGCCTCGACGCCCGTCGCAAGCCTGACGCCCAGGCCGGCCGCCAACCGCGCTGCTGTGCCATCGGCAAGTGCTGCCGCAAGCTCCTCTCGCCGCTGACGCTCGCCTACATCCACTCCGTGCTCAAGTCGGCCCTGGAGCATGCCGTCCGTGAGGAGGAGATCCCGCGCAACGTCGCCCGCAACGTCCGCACCGGCACACCCCGCCCCCGCCGCTTCGAACCGCTCACCGCCGACGAGGCCCGCACCTTCCTCACTGCCGCCAAGGGCCACCGCCTGCACGCCCTGTTTGAGCTCGCCCTTCGCACCGGGCTCCGCAAGGGAGAACTCCTCGGCCTGCGCTGGGAAGACCTCGACCTCGATGCCAGCACCGCCAGCATCCGCCGCACTCTCCAACGCACCCGCACCGGCGGCCCGACCACCCTGCCGACCAAGACCATCAGCTCGGAACGCCGCATCGCCCTCCCGGTTGCCTGCGTCACCTCGCTGCGAGAGCACCGCGCCCGGCAGGCCCGCGAGAAGCAGCAGGCCGGCGCACAGTGGGTGGACAACGGCCTCGTCTTCTCTCGCCCGGACGGCCACCCCATCGAACCCGCCACCCTAACGCGGCACTTCAAGGCACTCCTCCGCCGCTCCCGCCTGCGGGCGATCCGGTTCCACGACCTGAGGCACTCGACCGCGACCCTGCTCCTGGAACAGGGCGTCGAACTCGTCGTCATCAAGGAGCTATTGGGTCACGCCCACATCGGCGTCACCGCGACGGTGTACGCCCACGTCCGCCTCCGCCTCCAGCGCGACGCCATCGACCTCCTCGGCCGCACTCTCGGCGAGCGCTCGGAGTCCGTCAGCCAGCCCACTGACGGCGACGACCCACCGCTTTGTGCAGCACCCGTCCGTTGACGTTGCCGTCAGCTACTGCCGTCAAACGTCGCGGGGCCCTCATCGGCATCACTGTCGATGAGGGCCCCGTCACACTGCTACTAGATTTTGGCAACCCAGTCTGAGATTACGGATAAATGGCCGGAATATTCCACCCGGCACACTCCGCTACAACTCGCGCGATCTGCCTGCGCTTCGGATAATTTGAGCGAATTTTAGAGAGGCGTTCCGCATATACTGCCGCGACATCGACTCCCTCGCCGGACAGTAGGCGGATATCCCCATCGCGCCAGACATCCTCAACTCCCCGCAGAGTCGTCTTAATTCCCTGAAACTCTTCCCTCGAATATCCGCCGCCAGCATGCAACAGGTCATCGCAGGAATCCCAAAAGTTTCCCACGCTTGACCTGATCCTCCACTCGCGATCGCTTGCAGGGATCTCGTACGACGCCACCAGAATCGCAACACCAGCAGCTGTCGATTGAAAATAGGTCGGGGTGGACGAGTCCTCTAGGGCGCCGATCTCGCTTCGCCAGCTCCTCAGCGAAGCGATCTTCTCTGCGCCTCCAGGAACCCCTGGGGCGCTGCAGCCAGCAACTACGTCATCGATCTCTGCCAGGCGCGGGGCCCCGGCAGCTTCAAGGATGGGCCGCATCCTGGCGAGGGACAGCCCTCCTGTCAGACTCCACAAGTCCATCAGCCACCGACCCCTAGAACCACTCGCCATGGCGTATTTCCAGTACTCGATACCCCAGTGCCCTTGCCTATCGGGCTCGGCGTGAGGCCCACGCCTGGGCCTGTTGCTTGCGCGAAGCACGTAGGGCACATCCTAGTCGACGAAGCCATCCCTACGATCTCCCAGTCACTCCCCAGGCGATTCATGATCGTTGCTTCGGCATGCCCTTGCCCCGAGATATAACGCTCACCACGAAGCGGTGCATTGCCGCCCTTCCATTCGTCGGGAAGTCCGGTACGTTCAGTGGCCACCCAGGTTTCAACCTTGTCCGGATTACTCGTGCTCCGGACCCGGGCAACTGCGACAGTCGATGCCTCATCAGCTCGCGTACCGTAAAGCTCGCGCGCCCTATCGAGGAGCTCGCCACCACAATTGTGCACCAGGACCGGGGTGGCCCCCGCCAGCACATAGTACGTGTGGAGGAAGTTGACGGTGAGGTTGTGGGTGGTGACGGCGTAGGGGTAGTTGCGGACGGACTGGACGGTGCGGGTGGTGCCGTCGGGCTGGCGGAGGTGTTCGCCGGGGGTGAGTTCGCCGGCGTCGACCCACTGCTGGCGGGTCTCGCTCCAGTACGGGTGGTGGTGAGTGGAGGTGATCTTCGCCTGGTCGGCGGTGGGCGGGCCGCGCGGGGTGGCGTCGTCGGTGAGGGTGAGGTCGGTGAAGTCCTTGTCGTCGGGGGTGGTGATGGTGGCAGTGACGGTCTCGGGACGGGTTTCCCCGGTCTGCGGGTCGGTGGCCATCACGACGTCGCCGTCACGAACGTCACCGATGGGCTTGGCACTGCCGTCCGCCATCAGGACCAGGGTGGTGGCCGGGAAGCTGTTGCACTTTTCGAGGCTGGATGCGTCCGACTCCGCCTTGGTTGCCTTGGCCTCGGTGCCGGCCGCATCGGCTGCTGTCTCTTTTGCCGCTTTCTCTTCCGCTGCCGTGGCTGCCGCTTTTTCGGCTGCACGGGCTTCGGATGCAGCCGTCCTGGCCGTGACGAGGGCGGCCTCGGCTTCCCTGGCCGTGCGCTCGCCGGCCCGGATGGCGTCGTAGACCTTGTTGATCTCCTTGTAGATCTTGAGGGCCTGGATGCCGACCTTGATGGCCTTGAAGATCTTGCCCCAGGGGACCGCGTTGAGAGCGGTGTTGACGCACGCCATCACGTCGCCCTTGGTGAAACAGTCGCGGGCGTCGTTGAAGCCGATCAGATCGCCGACGATGTCGACCACCTTGTGCACGAGTTCGTCGCGCTTGCGCTTGCTCTCGTTGAGGTTCTTCTGTGCGACGTCGGCCGCACGGGCCGCGGTCTGCTCTTCCGCGGTGGGCTGGGGCAGCGAGGCCAGGGTGGGCGGCGACCAGGTCGCCGGGGTGATGTAGGAGGCGCCGTGGCCGTTGTCCTTCGTGTCCGCGAGGCCCTTGCACTCCTCCGGGGTGTCGCAGGTGGGCCTCAGGCCGTTGGCGTCGGACTTGTTGATCGGGCTGTTGTTGGCGTACGCGTAGGCGTTCCACTGTTGGGGGTCGCCGGCGTCCATGATCGGGTCGGGGCTGATGAAGCGGCCCGTCTTGGAGTCGTATTCACGGGCGCCGAGGAGGGTGAAGCCGGTCGTCTTCTCCTTGGTGCCGCCGACGAAGCCCCTGGCACCGGCCCAGACGTCCTCGGACGGCTGGTTGCCTCGCTCGTTGCCGAACGGGTCGGTGGGACGGCGGACGTGGGCGAGCGTCGCCGAGTCGAACTGGACGCCGTTGGTGCCGTGCGGGTCCGCAGCCTGGTAGGCGAGCGTGGAGCTGCCGTTGGTGGTGGTACGGGTGATGGAGAGGCCGTTGGGGGCCGCGTAGGAGCGGACGTTGGTGACGACCGCGGTGTTGGTGTCCAGGGTGAGCTGGTCGGCACCCAGGTTGAGTGTCACCTTGCCGGGGTCACGGCGGATCAGCTGGCTGCCGGAGACGTCGTACAGGTAGCTGGTTGCGCCGCTCTGGCCGGTGCCGGTGATCTGGTCGAGCTTGCCCTGGGCGTTCCAACCCAGTGTCTTGGTGCCGGGGGTGTCGGTGATCGAGGTGGTGTTGCCTGCGGCGTCGTAGGTGTACGAGGTCACCGCGGCGCCGTCCGGTCCGGTCCGGGTGGACTTCATCAGCGCGTGCGGACCGCCCGTACCACCGCCCGTCTTGGGGTCGGAGGACGGGGTGTTGGGGCCGGTGCCGAAGGTCTGGGTGGTGGTGACGTCCTTGGTCGCGTCGCCGGTGACATCCTTCTGGACCAGCTTGGTGCGGTTGCCGATGAGGTCGTACTCGTACTGCTGCCAGTACGGGGCCGGACCGCCGACGCTCGGCAGGCCGTCGCTCACCGACGGGCCGTCGGCGTTGGTGCAGGCGCCGACGCCGGGAACGCTGGGCTGCGGCGTCGTGGTCTGGGAACCGGTGTCGGTCCAGGCCTGGGTGAGCCGTCCGAGGTAGTCGTGGGTGAAGCACTGCAGGTCGGCGACCTCGCCGTCCTGCGCGTCGCGGGCCGAGGTGACCTGGCCCAGCGGGTTGTAGGTGTAGTCGACGGAGTCGACGTGGGCGGCCTCGGCTGTCTGCTTGTCCAGGATCGATCGCGTCACCCGGCCGGTGGCGTCGTCGATCACCATCGTGGCCACCACCTGGGCGCCGGCCCCACCGATGGTGGTGCGGTACGGCCGGCCGTACGGGTCGTACCGGACGTCGGCCACGAAGGTCGTGGAGCCGAAGCCGAAACCACTGGAGAGTCCGCCGAACTGACCGACGACGTCGGTGGCGAAGGTCAACTTCTCCCGGCCCATACCGGCGACCGCAGGCATCGTCGTGGTCGCGAGGCGGCCTGCGCCGTCGTAGGTGTTGTCGGTCTGGTAGACGCCGGCGAGCTCCTTCTCGACAGCGGGGATGGTGGTCTTCGCGCCCTTCTCGCGGTAGCCGATGTCGTAGCCGGTGATCTCCGACTTGTACGCGTCCCCGCTCGCTCCGCCGACGAAGCGGGTCGAGGAGGTCGGTTTGCCCAGGGCGAGGGTGTCAAAGGTCCAGGCGGCGACCTGCTTGGCAGGGTCGATCGCGGTGCCCTCGTAGGCCGCGACGGTACGGCCGAGCAAATCGGTGACGCTGGTGGCGCTCTTGCCGCGGGAATCCGTGACCGTGACGAGGTTCTTGCTGTCGTCGTACGTCGTCGTCCCGATGCCCGAGTCAGGGTCGGTCGACTTCACCGGCCGGCCCAGCAGGTCGTACTCGTACGTCCACCGGTTGCCGGCCGCGTCCTTGCGCCAGGCCTCCTTGCCGTCCGCCGTGTATCCGTAGGTGGTCTCGTCGTACGCACCGGTCGGGGTGTTGGTCTTGTACTGGCGCAGGGCGACGGTCTTGCCACGGGCGTCGGTGACGGCCGCAGACGCGTACCCGCCGGTCGGCGGGGTGGTGCGGACCTCGTCGGCGCCGAGGTAGTCCGTGTGGGTGCGCCACTGCTCGACACCGTACGACTGGAAGATCGAGTCGGTGACCCTGCCCATGCCGTCGTACTTCTGGACGGTCTGGGACGGGATCTTCCCGTCCGGGTTGACTCCGCCGTTGGGCAGGAAGAGCTGACCGCTCGGCTGTTCCTGGTCGTTGTAGTAGGCCGCGCTGGTCTTGGTCTGCCAGCCGTGCGAGTCGAACAGCGCGTCGGTGATCATGCGGCCGGTGGCGCCCGAGGGAGGGCTGGCCTGGGTCTGGCGGACCCGGCCGAGGCCGTCATAGATGGTGAAGCTGGAGGTGTACGTGGCCAGGTCCCCCATCAACGCCTGGCTGAGGACCTGCGAGGGCGCGTTGGCGCCGTTCACGGAGTAGGAGAACTTGCGGTTGGGACTGTCCGGGAACGTGGCCCGGTCGTGGCCGGGGCTCCAACCGGCCACGGCGCGGCCGAGGGCGTCGAACTCCTGCTCGCTGATCCGGCCGTTCTCGTCCTTGATCTTGAGCGCCGATCCACGTCCGACGTCGAGGGTGCTGACGGACTGCCAGCCCATCGGGTTGGTGTGGGTCACCTGGGTGGGCAGCTGGCCGGTGGCCGGCGAGTAAGCCGTCCTGGTCTCGGCGCCGGCCGGGTGGTTGGCGTCGGTGCGGGTCGGGTCGACGGTGCTGATGACCCGGCCGTAGTCGTCGAAGCTCGCCCGGGCGGTGGTCCGGTAGACCGGCTTGCCGGCCGCGTCGTAGCGCTCCAGCACCTCGGTCGAGGTCTGCTCGGACTTGCCCCCTGACATGCCGAGTGCCAGACCGTCGAAGTAGGACCGGGTGTCGGCGACCGTGTTGTCCTTGGTCGCGGGCCGGCCGCAGGCACCCTTGAGGACGAGGGTGCGTGAGGCCAGCTGCGTCGGTACGCCGCCGGGGCCGGTGGCGTACTCGAACGAGGTGCAGAGCAGTTGCTCGGGGTGGGTGACGTCCCCGTTGTCGTACACCGTCAACGGCCTGGCGTATGGCGTCGAGTCGTACGTCGTGGAACGCTCACGGGTGCGCCAGCTGCCGTCGGCCAGCTTCTCGCGGTTGGTCACCTTCAGGGCGTTGACTGCCCGGGCGATGATCGCGGGCATGCCGCCGGACTGCTTGCGAGTGGCCGTGATCGGGCCGAGCCACGGGTCGGAGACCACGGTGGAGAGGAGCTCACCGTTGTCGCCGTTGTAGGTGGAGGAGTCACGGATGAAGCCGACCAGGGCGTTCTCGTCCTTGATGGTGCCGCCATGGATGTCGGTGACGGTCACCTGGCGGGCGGTTCCGTTGGCGAGGACGTCACCGTCCATGCCGCGCAGGAAGGTCGCGGCCGACTTGGTTCGTGGTGCCTCGACGTCGCTGCCGCTGCCGGTGCGGGTGGTGACCGTCGCGTACCCGCGGAACTGGTCCCACGTCCGGGTCTTGGAGTCAGCCATCTCGGAGTCGTTGCGGTGCCAGGCCGCGCCGCCGCCGTACTCGTAGTCGGTGACGACCACGGGCTGACCGCCCGCGACCGAGTCCTCCTGCGTGACCGACTGGACGATGATCTTGTTGAACCAGTCGTTCACCGGATCGGGCGCGCTCTGCCCGGGCAGGTACCACTTGACCGGCATGCAGGCCATGGTGTTGCCGTCCTCGGACGCCGGCATCGTCCCACCGGCCGCCCGCGAGCACTCGGCAGGCCGGTAGACCACGTTGATCAGACCACCGGTCTCGGTGGTGATCTTCTGGATACGCGGACGCTTGTAGGGCTCGACGGAAGCCGAGGTGCCGTCCGGCAGGGCGATCGGGCCGGCGACTCGGTTGGCGATCTCCAGTGGCTGGAAGGCCACTTCGGCCAGAGTGACAGGCGTCCGTCCGTTGCTGCCGGTGCGCTGGACCGAGTCCAGCCACAACGACGGCGAGGTGCCGTCACCCGGGTCCTGGAAGGACTGGTTGAGAGCGAAGGAGTCGACCTGGCGGTACGTGCCACCGTCCCAGACCTCGGTGTCGATCTTCGTCAGGCGTTTGGTGGTCCAGAAGGTCGGCGAGTAGACGGTGCAGTCGCCGGTCGCATCGCAGTTCTGGTCGATCGGGGTGTCCGGCCACCGTTTGGCGTTGTCCTTGGTCCGCTGGGACGGGTCGCAGGCGAAGTCCTGGTCCGGAAGGCAGCGCTCGGCGGTGCGGAACCACACCTGGGCGGCCGGGTTGGCCTTGCCCTTGGCGGCGATCTGGTCGGGCAGGCGCTGGCCGTAGCCGACCCAGGTCGGGTAACTGGCCCGCTGGTAGCGGGTCCGGGGGCCGTTGCCGTTGTTCTGTCCGCCGCTCTGGACGTAGTAGTTCTGCTCCTGGTCGTACCGGTAGGTGATCAGGTTCTGGTGGGGGTCGACGACGTAGTCCAGCGACCACTGCCAGCCCATCTGGTTCCAGGTCCCGGTAGCCGGGGAACCGCCCTTCAGGCACGGGTCCTGGCCGCCCGGCCAGTAGATCGGCACGGTGGAGACCGAGTTGCTGGCCTGGTCCGTGCCGTCGCCACCGGGCAGATGGCTGGCGCCGAAGTAGTACTGCGTGCCGTCGACCGTGGTGATCCGCCAGGCCTCGCCGTTCCAGGCACCGTTGTTCTGACCGGTCAGCCGCTCGACCCTGGTGCCGTCCTCGCCCTGCAGGTGCCACTCACAGGACTTGTCGTCCTTGACCAACTGGCCCGCGTGACCCGCGAGCGAGAGCTGCAGCAGGTCACCACCCCAGCACTGGTCGCCCGACTTGTCGATGCCGGCGTCCTTGCAGTTCTTGTAGCCGCGGACGATGGAACCCGGGTGCCATTCCCAGCCCTCGCCGATCCACGACGGCTGGGCATTGGTGGAAGCGGTCTTGCCGTCCACGCTGGAGGAGTCGTAGCCGAGCGAGACGTCGGGGGCCGGGCCGGCCAGCGCGGAGGGCAGCTCGGCGGTGTAGCCGTAGGTGAAGTTGCCCGCGTTGGCTCCGGCCTGCCAGGAGGCGGACGGTGTGATCGGCGAGGCGGTGAAGTCACCGCTGCTGCCCTTGGCGTCGGCCTCGACGGCGAGCGCCACCGTAGGGGCTGCGGCCGCCGGACTGGCGAAGGCGCCCGAGGTGAAGGACTTGGCGGCCGCCGTGGTCGGCTGGGGGACGTCGACCTCGGCCACCAGCCGACCGGTGGCGTCGTCGCGGTGGGACGACACCGGGGTGCGCGTCTTGCAGCCGGCGGCGCCCGGGGTCGTCAGCGCGCAACCCGGCAGTTGGACGATCCGGGCCCGCGAGGCCCAGTCGGCTCCTGCGTTCTTCGCCCAGGCCTGGATGTCGATTCCGACCTGGACCCGGCCCGCCTGAGCGCCCGAGCCCGTGTCGGTGAGTGCGACCAGGGCACCGTTCACGCCCGCGGCCTTGGCCCGGATCCGATCGGCCAGCTCGACCTGGAATGCCGACGGATCGTTCTTGGCCTGGGCCGCGGGCGCGGTCAGGGCAGCGGACTTCGGGCCCGGTGCCGGGGCGATCCAGACTGGCAGCGAACCGGCCTGAACCGGAAGCGAGGGTACGGCCGTCGGTTGCGCGTCGGATGAGGTCGGCGCCGAGGCCGCCTTCGCGCCGGTGCCACCGAGGACCGCGGTGGCTCTGCCGGATGGTGGGCTGGAGTCGGCCGGTGGTGACCACTTCTTGCCGGGGTCGGGCTTGTGACCGGCAGCCTTGCCGTTGGTCCCCTTCACCGGGTGGGTCTGCGCCACCGGCGTGTTCGGAGGTACCCACACCTCCGGCGGGTTCGCCGCGCGGGTGACCGCCTCGACCGAGGGGATCGTCACCACCGACATGCAGACAGCCAGAGCTGCGACGACGGCCACTCGCAGGCTGCGTGTTCGCGTGAATAGGCGGGCGTGACGCGACAACTGATCCCCCCATGGATCGCCAGAGCTTGAATCGGGCCGATCGCAACCGGCCCAGGCTTCCGGCACCTTAGGGGCGTACGACCTATCGCAGGTAGGAGAAAATTAAAAACACCGTGCGTGATCCATGTCACACGGAGCGCAATGCGTCACCACCCGCGACAACTCGGACACCCCACCGACAAAACGCTTTGACAGCGAAGAAAATGTGAAGGCAGCGTGCGCCTGATCCCTACTCACCTCACCATCGACGACGGGGCCTCCATGTCGAGCTCACATCCTCCATCCCTTCCAAAACCAGGACGGACCATGCGAAGCCGGACATTCGGCATGGCCGTCCTGCCACTCGCGTTCTCGGTCGTACTCTCCCTCGGAGCCGGCTTCTCGGCGGGGTCCGGCACTGCGGTGGCGGCTTCCGCCGACCGCAACCACGGCCCCGCCGACACCACCTGGCCGACGCCTTCGTCCCGCCCGGCGAAGGTGCCGTCCGATACCCGGGCAGCTCAGATCCAAGCGATACGCACCGCCCAGGCCGGCGCGAAGAACACCGGGAAGCCTGTCGTCGTCGATGCGCTGACCACCGGAAACAGTCGGACCACCGCCAACCCGGACGGCACGCTGACCAGCGATTCCACTCCGGTGGCGGAGCGGGTCAAGAACGCCGACGGCACCTGGCGCGCCGTGGACGCCACCCTGCGGGCCAACCCGGACGGCTCGGTCACGCCGATCGCCGTACCGTCCTCACTGTCCTTCTCCGGCGGCGGCAGCGGCCTGTTGGCCACCATGGCGACCGCGGACGGCAAGAAGCTCTCGATCAAGGCGCCGTTCGGCCTTCCGAAGCCCGAACTCCACGGCGCCAGCGCGCTCTACCGCTCCGTCATGCCCGACGTCGACCTCGAACTCAACGCGACCACCGCGGGCGGCTGGCGCCAGGTCCTCGTCGTCCGCACCGCACAGGCGGCAGCCGACCCGAAGATCAAGAAGCTGCACCTCGACACCGTTGCGGACGGACTCACCGTCAAGGCCGACGCCAACGGCAATCTGGTGGCCGAGGACGCGTCCGGCAAAGCCCGATTCACCGCTCCCACGCCGGTCATGTGGGATTCGACCACGACATCCGCCCCCGCTGCTGCAGCCCAGCCCGAGATTGCCGCCAAGTCCGCCGAGGTGTCCGCCTCCGACGCCCCGGCCCCGCTCGGGCCTGACAGCAAGTCTCCCGGCCCCGGCGCCAGGACCGCGCAGACCGCCGTCACCGTCAGCGGCACCGGCATCGACCTCGTCCCGGACGCCTCGGTCCTCGGGCAGGGAACCGGCCCCTGGTACATCGACCCCGGCTGGAACCCCAGCGTCGACAACGGCGCCCAGGCCTGGGCCCAGGTGCAGTCCGCCTACCCCAAGAACACCGAGTACAACGGCACCCAGTACGGCCAGGACAAGCCGGGAGCCGGCTACTGCGGCTACATCGACTCGGCCAACCGCTGCGAGAAACAGGGGAAGGAGCGCGCCTACTTCCAGGTCGGCCTGAACTCGGCGTTCTGGGACTCGGCGGTACTGGGCGCCAAGCTCTACGCCACTGTCGCCGAGTCGTCCAGCCCCTCGACGGCCACGCCGATGGGCCTCTACTCGACCGGCGCGGGCAGGAGCAACCCGATCAACGAGTGGACGCGCTGGGAGGCCCAGCCCTGCACGGAGCTCTCGAACTGCGCCAAGGTCGGCGCGAACTGGATCTCGGGGACGGGCGGCAAGGAGTACGACGTCTCCG
The DNA here is from genome assembly GCF_000719705.1 of Streptomyces sp. NRRL S-350. GTDB lineage: Bacteria > Actinomycetota > Actinomycetes > Streptomycetales > Streptomycetaceae > Kitasatospora. Next base: position 88,620 of record NZ_JOHO01000015.1, read on the forward strand.
GTCAGATGGCCCAGGCGGCGCGCGAACACTGGGACGGCTGGACGTTCATGTTCGCCCCCGATGACGAGACCAACAAGTACTACCACCAGCGGTTCGACAAGAGCCCGCACATCGTCGTCACCTACGACTTCGAACCCCACATCGGCAGCCCCGCCACCAGCCCGACCCCGGGCTTCGCCCGTGACGCGGCGTACGACCAGTGCCAGACTCCCGGGACCGCCAACGCCTGGGACAACCCGGGCTGGGTCGGCATCAACACCGACATCAACCTCAGCGTCGACACCTGGTCACCGACCGGCGAGCAGCTCTGGACCGCGTTCAAGATCTGGGACGACGACGACAACGGCTCCTCGAAGCTCTACGAGACTGGCTGGGCGGCAAGTTCGGGCCGCAAGAACGCGAGCGTCGGCCCGCTGATCGACGGCCACCAGTACGGCTGGTTCGCCGCCACCACCGACGACACGCTCACCAGCGCGAACAGCCCGATGTGCTTCCTGCGCATCGACCGCACCCCGCCGACCGCCCGCATCACCTCGACGGACTTCCCCGAGTCGGGCACCCTGGGCGGGCACCCCAAGCACGTCGGTGAGGACGGCGTCTTCACGCTGAGCGGCACCGACCCGGCCCCGACCACCGGCGGCCGCTCCTCAGGGCTGGCCTGCGCCCGTTGGACCACCGACCCCGTCCAGGCCGCTGCCACCGGCTGGAGCTGCAATGACGACGGCATCGTCAAGATGGACGGCAACGGCAGTTTCCAGCTGACCCACCGGCCCACGCACTGGGGAACCAACTTCCTCTACCTGCAGACCCAGGACAACGCCGGCAACATGTCCCAGCCGGTTGCGTACACCTACTTCGTCCCGAGCAACCCCGCCGCGGGCGACCCGCTCATGGGCGACATCGACGGCGACCTCAAGGCGGACGTCCTCCTTCCGGACAGCGCCGGCTCACTGCGCCTGGTGGGCGCCGACATCGACCCGTACGCGGCCCCGAACACCAAGCCGGCCTCGGCACCAGGCGCTGCGGGCAACCAGGACTGGAGCACCATCCAGATCACCCATCGGGGCTCGTTCAGTGATCGGAACGTGGACGACCTCGTTGCACACGCTTCCGGATCCGCACAGCTATACCTGTACACCAACGACGACAGGGTCGGACATCTCGACGGCCAGGCGGCGGTCGAGCTCACCAAGAGCCGCAGTTGCGCCCTTCCTGACGCCACGACGATCGACTGCGCGGCCTACGGCAACAGCGGGGACTGGTCCGCGGTCACCCAGATCGCGGCGTTCGGATCACCCACCGGTGACACACTCAGGAACCCCGGGACCGTCACCGCCGGCCTGCCGCACTCCTCGTTGCTCTTCGTCGAACACGGCCGGCTGTGGCTCAACCTGCAGGACACCACCAAGCATCTCGACGGCCCTGCCATCCTGCTGTCACAAAGCCAGGACTGGGACTCCTACGACCTGATCACCCCTGGCCCGGCCAAGGGCACGAACGTACCCACGGTCTGGGGCCGTTCGAAGAATGACGGCACCATCCACGCCTACCAGTTGAACCTGGCTCCAGGCAACGCCTTCGATGCCTCCGGTTTCGCCGACCCGGCCTCGGGCGGGTTCGTCGGCGGAGTCGACACCAAGCTCTACCCCAAGGTCGGCTCCAGCGGTGACGTCACCGGGGACGGCGTTCCGGACCTCTGGGCCGTCGACACCGAGAACCAACTGGTCGTCTGGGACGGAGTCGGCACCAAAGCGCCCGATGTCAAGAGCGGTTCGACGGTGACCGGACTGGAGCAGAGCCCGGTCGTCCTCGGCAACCTCAACCGACCGATCGGCAACTGGCTGGCCTCGCCCGACGGCGGCAACACCGTCAGAGACAGTCAGAAGCGCGCCGACGGCACAGCCTCGGGTGTCAGTTGGGTCGGGGACACCGTGGACGGCCAGGCGGTCACCGTGGGGGCCTTCAGTCCAGGTGCCGGCTCGAACATCACGATGTCTCGCTCCGTCGTCGACACCCGCAAGAGCTTCACCCTCTCCACCTGGGTGAAGCCGGGGCCCGCCAGCGGCGTGATCGCCAGTCAGGACACCGTGCACGGCAGCAACTTCATGCTGTACAGCGGTGGTACGGGAAGCAACTGGAACTTCGCCCTGGCCTACGCCGACGACGACAACTGGTCGTACGACTACACGACCACGGTCAACGCCAACGCCCTGACCCGGACCGGGGTCTGGACGCAGCTCACCGCGTCCTACAACGCGAACACCGGGCTGATGTCGCTGTACGTCGACGGCACCCTGGCCGCTACCGGGAGCCACCGGGCGAGCACCAGCCCGCCCTCGTCCGGAGCATTCACGCTGGGCCGGTACAGGTACCAGTCCGCGCCGACCGCGAGTTTCGACGGAGACATCAGCAGCACCGCCGTCTACCCTTTCGCGGTGGCCCCCAGCGCGCCGAGCACCGCGGGTGTCGTCCGGTCGGGCGTCAACGGCGACATGTGCGTCGACGACAACGGCGCCGGTACCGCCGACGGCTCCGCGATCCAGCTGTACGGCTGCCACTCGGGCCCCTCGCAGCAGCTCTCCGTGGGTACCGACGGGACCATCCGTGTCCTGGGCGGGTGCATCGCCCCGGTGAACTCGGGCACCGTCAACGGCACGCCGTTGGAGTACCACACCTGTGACGGTACGTCGGCCCAGAAGTGGTTGCCGCTCGCAAACGGCGCCCTGTACCACCCCGCCTCCGGCCGCTGCCTCGACCTACCGCAGCGGCAGGCGACCAACGGCACCCGACTGGACCTGTCGGACTGCACGTACGAGGCGAACCAGCAGTGGAGCGTCCCGACCTTGCGTTCGGCCGTGCCTCCCGCTCCGCCTCGCACCTGACCTCCCCGTTCCGGGCAGGCACCTGGGCCCGCGTCGCCGATCGGCGACGCGGGCCCGATGGTTTGTCGGGAGCACCGGTGGCGGTCGAACCGGGGCAAGGTGGGCATAGCAGGCGGCGGCGTTGACACCGGGTTGGGGAGCTGGTGGGGTTGCGGCGATGTGGTTCCGGCCTGGCTAGGAGGCTCCTGTTGCAAGCCCGAGTGTCCGTTGTGGCCGGGCGGCGGCTGCGGTCGCAGTTGGAGCAGAGTGCGGCGTTGCGGGACGTGTTGCAGCACCCGGCGGCGTTGGTCGCGCGGCGGGCTACGGCGCGGACGTGCCGTCAGTTGGCGCCGCGGACCGCGGATCGGCTGATCGCGGACCTCAAGGGCACGGAGCCGCTGCTGGCGTCCGTGCGGGAGGAGCGGCAGGAGCGGGCTGCCGGGCGGCCGGGGCGGCGGGCGATGCAGATCGCGGCCGGGGTCGCGGCCGCGGCGGTGGTCGGCGGACTGTTCGCCGGGGTGGTGCCGTCGGCGGCGTACGCGGGCGTGCCGGGGCCGGAGGTGGCGAGCACCGCGCCGCAGACGCCGCTGGGGAGCATGTCGGATCCTCGGGTGTTCCCGCGCCCGCAGGAGCAGACGGTGGCGGGCAGGCCGGTGGCGGTGCCCGCGGCGGTGACGCTGGTGGCGGCGCCCGCGGCGGACCTCGGGGCGGTGCTGGCCGTCCGGGAGGTGCTGAAGGTCGCCGGGACGACCGAGGTGGTGTCGCGGACGGACGGCGGGACGCCGGCCGCCGGTTCGCTGGTGGTGTACGTCGGCGGCCCCACGGAGGGCGCCGGCGGCGAGGTGGACCGGGTGCTGCGGCAGCTGTCCGCCGCGGCGGGCGGCAAGGACGGCACCGGGCCCTCGACGTCGGGCATGCCGGCCGGCGGGTATGTGCTGTCGGCGGGTCAGCTGCCGGCCCAGGGCGGCGGGACGTACGGCGCCGTGGTGCTGTCGGGCGTGGACGCGGCGGGCACGTTCTACGCCGCGCAGAGCCTGCGCCAGCTGTTGGCGGCGGTGCCGGCCGGGCAGGGGCAGGCGCCGGGGGCGGCCGGGCTCGGCCTGCCCGGGATCACGCTGCGGGACTGGTCGACGGGCGCACCGGTGCGCGGCACCGCGGAGGCGTTCTACGGCACCCCGTGGACCGCCCAGCAGCGGCTGGAGCAGGTCGACTTCCTCGGCCGGTCCAAGCAGAACTTCTACCTGTACGCGCCCGGTGACGACCCGTTCCGGCTGTCCCGCTGGCGCAGCGCCTACCCGGCGGCCCAGGCGGACGAGCTGCGCGAACTGGGCGACCGGGCGCAGCGCAACCACGTGACGCTCGGCTACGCGATCGATCCGGGGCAGTCCCTCTGCTTCAGCTCCGGCAAGGACGTGGACGCGCTGGTGGCCAAGCTGGACGGGCTACGCAAGCTCGGCTTCACCGCCTTCCAGCTGCAGTTCCTGGACGTCAGCTACGACGAGTGGCACTGCGACGACGACCGCGACAAGTACGGCACCGGCCCGGCCGCGGCCGCCAAGGCGCAGGCCGAGCTGGTGAAGAAGGTGCAGGACCGGCTGATCACGCGGTACCCGGGCCTGGCACCGCTGTCCGTGGTGCCCACCGAGTACCACCAGCAGGGCGCCACCCCGTACCGCAAGGCGCTGGCCGCGGCGCTGCCGGAGGGCGTGCAGGTGGCGTGGAGCGGGGTCGGGGTGATCCCGGAGAAGATCACCGCCGCGCAGGCCTCGGACACCGCCGACCTGTACGGACACCCGCTGCTCACCATGGACAACTACCCGGTCAACGACGCCAGCCCGGACCGGCTCTTCCTCGGCGCCTACAGCGGGCGCGATCCGGGCGTGGCGACCCGCTCCGCGGTGATGCTGACCGGCGCGATGCAGCAGCCGGTGGCCTCCCGGATCGCCCTCGCCACGGCCGGCGACTTCGCCTGGAACCCGACCGGGTACAAGGCGGACGACTCCTGGCAGGCCGCGGTGCGCTCGCTGGCCGGTCCGACCGGCGCCGACGCGACGCCCGCCGGGAGCACGCTGCCCGCCGTCACCGCGCTGGCCGGCAACAGCACCTCCTCGCCGCTGTCCAAGCAGGAGTCCGGCTACCTGACGCCGCTGCTGGACCGCTTCTGGGCCGCCGCCGAGCCGACCTCGGGCGCGGCCCCCGACCTGGCGAAGCTGATAGCGGCCGCGGCCCCGCTGCGGGAGTCCTTCGCCGCGATGGCCACCGCCCGGCAGACCCTGGCCGCCACCCCGGCCACCGCCCAGCTGGCCGGCGAGGCGGCGCCCTGGCTGGGCCCGCTGGGGGACTACGGCCTGGCCGGACAGGCCGCCCTGGACATGCTGCTGGCCCAGCACGGCGGCGACGGCGCGGCGGCGTGGAAGGCCCGGGTCGAGCTGAACCGGCTGCGCGAGCAGCTCGACCGGGCACCGGCCACCATCGGCGCCGGGGTGCTCGGCCCGTTCCTGGAGCGGGCCGTCCGCGCCGCCGACAACTGGGCGGGCGTGGTCGGCGGCGGGGTCACCCCGACCACCACCATGGGCACCGCGCAGGACCACCTGCCCGCCCTGATGGCGGACGGCGTGGCCGACACGTTCTACTGGAGCTCCGCTCCCCCGCAGCCCGGCGACGCCGTCGGCCTGGACCTCGGCGCGGGCCGCCCGGTCAGCGGCGTGACCGTGCTGATGGGCGGCTGGGGCGGCGGCCCGGACGCCCGGACCGCCACGGACGACTACCTCCACGACGGCGTGCTGGAGTACTCCACGGGCGAGGGCGGCTGGAAGCAGCTCGCCGTGGTCAGGAACCAGAAGTCGGTCAGCGCCCAGCTCCCGCCGGGCACCGTGGTGCGGGCGGTGCGGCTGCGCGCCACGTCCGCGCAGAAGACCGCCGTCGCGGTGCGCGAGTTCACCGTCACCGCACCGGACGAGTCCCCGGCGAGCGTCACCGGCGGGCCCGACCCGCTGCCCGGCTCCTCGGCCGCGTCGGTGCTGGACGGCAACCCGGACACCGCGTACCGGGCCGCCAAGCCGCCGACCGCGCAGGACGACCCGCTGACGGTCGAGCTCGGCGCCGCCCGTCCGCTGGACCGGCTCACCGTGCTGACCGACCCCGCGGTGCACGCCACCGCCACCCTCGCGGTGCGCCGGCCCGACGGCACCTGGGCCGACATCGGCACCGTGCAGCCCGGCTACAACGAGCTGCCGGCCGGCGGGCAGGTGGCCGACGCTTTCCGGCTGACCTGGAAGCCGGGCGGCGACCCGCCGGTGGTCAACCAGGTGATCCCCTGGTACGCGGACGCCCCGGCCGCCCGGCTCAGCCTGTCCGACCCGGCCCTGGACGTGGTCACCGGCGCGGCCGCGCCCGCCCAGACCCGGGCCACCGTGGAGGCCGGCCGCCCCGAGGGCACCACCGGCGAGCTGCGCGCCGAGGTGCCGGCCGCCGCCAAGGGCCTGACCGTGACCCCGACCGGCCCGGTGACCGTGCCGCGCGGCGGCCGGGTGGGCGTGCCGCTGCTGGTCGCCGCCGCCCCGGAGACTCCGTCGGGGACGTACCAGGTGCCGGTGCAGTTCGTGTCCGGGACGACCAGTGTCCGGCAGGTGCTCCAGGTGCACGTGGTGCCGCCGACCGGCGGGCCGGACCTGGCGGTCGGCGCGAAGGCCGCCTCCTCGGGCGACGAGACGGCGAACTTCCCGGCGTCGGCGGTCGCCGACGGCGACCCGAAGACCCGCTGGTCCTCGCCGGCCAAGGACGACGCCTGGGTGCGGCTGGAGCTGCCGCAGGCGGCCCGGCTGGGTGCGGCGGTGCTGCACTGGCAGGCCGCGTACGCCTCCTCGTACCGGATCCAGGTCTCGGCGGACGGGAGCACCTGGACCGACGCGGCGACGGTCGACAACGGCAAGGGCGGCGACGAGACGGTGCGCTTCGACGCGCCCGGCGCCCGGTTCCTCCGGGTCCAGGGCGTGGCGCGGGCGACCAAGTACGGCTACTCGCTGTGGGGGATCGAGCTGTACGCGGTGACCCCGCCGGCACAGCCGCAGTCGCCGCCGCAACCGCCGGCCGGCCAGCCCGCGCAGCCGGGCGGTGCGCCGGGCACTCCGACGGCCCCGCCCGCGACGCCCGCGAAGCCGTAGCGCCGGGCCGGGGTTCCGGGCCGGGGTTCCGGGCCGGGCGGGAAGCGGCCCGGTGCGGAAACGCGGCGGGCCGCCGTGCTCCCCGGTGCGGGGGGCGCGGCGGCCCATGAGGCGCGTACCGACGGTGTGACGGGCGGGCCCTTGTGACGCTCGGATCAGGCGGAGAGCGGTTCCGGCTGCTCGCCGCGGCGGACGGGGGCGGGGTGGGCGACGTGCGCCCGGCCGATCGGGACCGAGTGGTTGGCCTCGGTATGGTCGTGGTGCTCGTACTCGCCCCACTGCGGGGCGCGCAGCTGGTCGCTGCCGCCGTACGGCTCCAGGTAGGGGCGCCAGCGCGGATCCTTGATGCCGGTGCCGATGATCCGCCAGGCGAGTCCGCTGGGCGGTGCGGGTGGGCGTTTCATCCGCCACCCGAGTTCGGTGAGGTGGCGGTCGGCCTTGGTGTGGTTGCAGCGGCGGCAGGCTGCCACCACGTTGTCCCACCGGTGCTGGCCGCCCCGGCTGCGCGGGATGACGTGGTCGACGCTGGTGGCGGCGGCCCCGCAGTAGACGCAGCGGCCGTGGTCGCGGGCGAACAGCGCCCGGCGGGTGAGCGGGACGGGCCCACAGAACGGAACCCGTACGAAGCGGGTCAGTCGGACGACGGACGGCGCCGGAAGGGCGCTGGTGGCGCTGTGCAGAGTGACTTCCGAGTCCTCCAGGCTGACCGCCTTGTGGTTGAGGACCAGGATGAGTGCGCGGCGCATCGATACGACGCCGAGTGGCTCGTAGGACGCGTTGAGGACCAGGACATGCGGCACGGATGCCTCCTTGGACGCCTGCGGCGCGTGGCTCGCGCCGGGACGAGCGGTTGGATCGCGCAACGAGTACGCGATCTCCCCCAGTGTCGCCTTACGCCTTTGTACGGCGCCACCACTCCTGTGTAACGGAGCTGACGGAACTCCTGATGTGGTCTCTGTCACAACCGGTATGCCCGGGGAGGGTCGAGTTTCACCCGGGTGCACCCCGGGCCCGGCGGGGTGGCCCTCGCGGGGGACGGCTCGGCCGGTCGGAGCAGTGCCCGGGCCCCGGTCCGGGGGGAGCGCACCGGGGCGTTGACGGGGCGTCCGTGGGGTTCCGTACGCCCTCCGGCGCCTTTCCGCGAGGTCGCGGGCGCTCCGCGGCGTGTCCGGGCGGCGGCCCGGCGCCGGATAGGCTAAGGCGCACGGTCCGCGGGCCGCTTGCCGGCGGTGCGGGCCCGACACACCCCCTTGCAAGGAAGGTCCGCCCGTGTTCCGCTCCGGCGCCACCGGTCTGTCCGACGCGTCCCCGACGCCCTCCGTCCCGACGCCGGATCCGAGCCCCACCGCACAGCTGCCGCAGCTGGACCTGCGCATCCCGACCAGCGCGCAGGAGGTCTCGGACACCACCAGGCAGGCCGCCAGCTGGTTCGACACGCACTGGCAGGGCTGGCTCGCCTCCGGCCTGCGGATCGTCTTCATCGTGGTGCTGGCGCTGGTGCTGCGGGCCATGGTGCGCAAGCTGATCACCCAGCTGATAGGGCGGATGGCGCGCATCCCGGAGCACCAGGAGGAGAGCCGGCTGGGCGGGCTGCTGGCCAACACCGGGGTGGTGAACCCCGAGCGGCGCCAGCAGCGCTCGGAGGCGATCGGGTCGGTGCTGCGCAGCGTGGCCTCCTTCAGCATCCTGGGCACGGCGGCGCTGATGGTGCTCTCCGCGCTGGGGGTGAACCTGGCCCCGCTGCTGGCGAGCGCCGGTGTGGCCGGTGTGGCGATCGGTTTCGGCGCCCGCAACCTGGTCACCGACTTCCTCTCCGGAGTCTTCATGATCATGGAGGACCAGTACGGCGTCGGCGACGAGATCGACACCGGGGTGGCCACCGGCACGGTGCTGGAGGTCGGCCTGCGGGTGACCAAGCTGCGCGGGGCGAACGGCGAGATCTGGTACATCCGCAACGGCGAGGTGAAGCGGATCGCCAACATGAGCCAGGGCTGGGCGACCGCCTCGGTGGACGTCCAGATCGGGTACAAGGAGGACCTGCTGCGGGTCGAGGACCTGATCCTGCAGACCGCCGAGGAACTGGCCAAGGAGGCGCCGTACGACGAGCTGGTCTGGGCGCCGGTGTCCATCCTGGGCGTGGAGTCGGTCGCGGCGGACTCGGTGCTGGTGCGGGTGGAGGCCCGCACCGCCCCCGGCAAGGCGCCGACCGTCTCCCGGGCGCTGCGCCGGCGGCTGAAGGTGGCCTTCGACCGGGCCGGGATCAAGGTCAAGGAGGAGGCCCTGACGGCGGCGACCGCCGCGGCCGGGGCCCCGGCCGGGGCGGCGGCCACCGGAGTGGTGATCGCGCCGACACCGGCCCCCGCGGCCGAGCAGACGGCGCCGTCCGCGCTCGCCGACCCGAACTCGGCCCGGTTCAAGGCCAGCGAGCCGATCGCGGTCCCGAAGCAGGAGCCGTAGGCCCCGTAGCGGAAGCGGGCCCCCGCGAGGGGGACGAACGCCCTGCCCTCCCACAGTCCTCCCGGCCCGCTGCGCGGGAAGTCGCTCTGGCCGACTTCCCGCGCAGCGGGCCGTTGGCGTGCCCTCCTCGGTCGCGGGGGGGGCGCGCCATGAGGCGCCGACTCCGCCGGCGGGGCGGGGGCGGGCGTTCGGGGGCCCGGTAACGCTTCGGCATCCTCCGCTTCACCGGCCATTGACACTCCGCCGACGCGACCGTACGGTCCTCTCCAAGCGACTGGAAAGTTTCCTAACAGTTCACACGGGACGGGCGGAAGAGGAGGATCCCGGCATGACCAAGAGCACCGCCAAGGCCCCCCTCGCCGGCACTCCGAGCCTGCTGCGCGCCATCAACGACCGGGCCGCCCTCGAACTGCTGCTGGCGAACGGCCCGCTCTCGCGCACCCAGATCGGCACGCTGACCGGGCTGTCCAAGCCCACCGCCTCCCAGTTGCTGGCCCGGCTGGAGGCGGCCGGGCTGGTGCTGCCGGTCGGCACCACGGCGGGCGGCCCGGGGCCCAACGCGCAGCTGTACCAGGTGAATCCGGCCGCCGGGTACGTCGCGGGGCTGGACGTCACCAACCACGCGATCCGGGTCGCGGTCGCCGACATCACCGGCACCACGCTCGCCGAGCACACCGTGTCGACCAAGGGCGCGCCGGCCGCCGGGACCGTCTCCCGGGCCGCCGCCGCCGTCGCCGAGACGGTCCGGGCCGCAGGGCTCGCCGAGGGCAGCCTGCGCACCGTCGCAATCGGCGTCGGCGGCGCCCCCGACCCGGTCACCGGCAAGCTGCGCTACGCCTCCCACCTGCCCGGATGGCACTCGCCGCGGCTGGTGGAGGAGCTGTCCGAGGCGATCGGCGCGACGGTGTCGATCGAGAACGACGTGAACCTGGCCGCCGTCGCCGAACAGGCCTCGGGCGCGGCGGCGGGCTTCGAGGACTTCGTGCTGCTCTGGGCCGAGGCGGGCGTCGGCGCCGCGATCGTGATCGCCGGCCGGCTGCACCGCGGCTTCACCGGCGGCGCCGGGGAGGTCGGCTACATGCCGGTGCCCGGCTCGCCCGTCGAGTGGGACTCCCGGCGCCGCAACTTCGGCGGCTTCCAGGCGCTGGTCGGGGCGCCCGCGGTGCGGGCCCTGGCCCGGGAGCACGGGCTCGGCGCGCCCACCGCGCAGGAGTCGATCGCCAAGGCCCTGGTGACCCCGGGTGCCGGGGACGGCTTCCTCGCCGAACTGGCCGGGCGGCTGGCCGTCGGGCTGGCCGTGATCGTCTCCGTCGTCGACCCGGAGCTGGTGGTCCTCTCCGGCGCCGTGCCGAGCGCGGGCGGCGAACGGCTGCGCGCGCTCGTCGAGGACGAGCTGGCCCGGATCTCCATCGCCCGGCCGGAGGTCCGCAGCAGCGCCCTGCCCGGCTCACCGGTCCTGATCGGTGCCCTGCAGCGCGCCCTGTCCGACGCCCGCGAGGCGGTCTTCTCCACCCACTGAAGCCTCCACCCACTGAAGCCCACCCACCGACGCCTCCACCGACGCCCCGCCCCCGCCGCCCCCGCCCACAGACGCTGCCCGCACCCACCTCTCCCCGACCCCCGAACGCGGGACCTGAGGCAACGACGCCTGCCCGCGCACTCCCAGGAGGACCCCGAAGTGCACGCCACCACCTCCCGCAGAGGCCGCCGCACGGTCGTCGCCGTCGCCGGCAGCGCCGTCCTGGCCCTGCTCGCCACCGCCTGCACCGGTTCCAGCGACTCCGGCGGCACCGACGACTCGGCCGGCGGCAAGGACGTCACCATCACCTTCTGGCACGGCTGGAGCCAGGACAACGAGACCAAGGCGATCAACGAGCGCATCGCCGCCTTCGAGAAGGCGCACCCCACCATCCACGTCAAGGCCGTGGACAACGTCCAGGACGACAAGGTCAACCAGGCCCTGCGGGCCGGCGGTGACGACGCGCCCGACGTGGTGTCCTCCTTCACGACCAACAACGTCGGCATGTTCTGTGCCACCAAGGCCCTCACCGACCTCAAGCCCCTGCTGCAGAAGAGCGGCATCGACCCGGTCAAGACCTTCCCGGCCGCGATGCTCGACTACACGCAGTTCCAGGGCAACCAGTGCTCGCTGCCGCTGCTCGGCGACGCCTACGGCCTCTACTACAACAAGAAGGCCTTCGCGGCCGCCGGCATCGCCAACCCGCCCAGGACGTTCAGCGAGTTCGCCGCGGACGCCGCCAAGCTGACCGTCGCCGACGGCGACTCGTACAAGCAGCTCGGCTTCATGCCGCTCTACCACGGCTACGAGTCCACCACCGAGCACTTCCTCGGCCAGTACGGCCCCTCCTACTTCGGCCCCGACGGCAAGTCGAGCATCGCCACCGACCCGAAGGTCGCCGCGATGCTCAAGTGGCAGAAGGGCATGGTCGACCAGCTCGGCGGCTACGCCAAGCTGGAGAAGTTCCGCTCGACCTTCGGCGAGGAGTTCAGCGCCAAGAACCCCTTCGACACCGGCCAGGTCGCGATGGCCATCGACGGCGAGTGGCGCACCGCCCTGCTGGCCGGCGACAAGCCCGACTTCGACTGGGGCACCGCCGCGTTCCCCGTCCCGGACGACCAGGCCGACACCTACGGCCGCGGCTACCAGACCGGCACCATCATCGGCATCGCCAGCACCAGCAGGAAGCAGGCCGCGGCCTGGGAGTTCGTCAAGTACCTGACCACCGACACCGATTCGGTCGTCAGCTTCGCCAACGCGATCCACAACGTGCCGAGCACCTTCGCGGCGCTCGAGTCGCCGAAGCTGGTGAGCGACGACAACTTCAAGACCTTCCTGGACGTCGCCAGGAACGCCCACTCCGGCACCACCCCGGCGGCCGTCAACGGCAGCGGCTACATCGTCTCGCTGCAGAACCTGGGCTACGACTACGAGTCGGGCAAGCAGACCGACCTGCAGGCCGGCCTGGCCGACACGGCCAAGCAGATCGACACCGACATCGCCCAGGCCAAGTAAGCGCCGGGACCGGCCCACGGAGCTCCCATGTCACTCGCGTTCGGCACCCGCAAGGGGAACGACGGGCCGGCGGGCGCCGGACCGACCGGCCCGGCGGCGCCCTCCACGCAGCACCTGCTGCGCCGCAAGCGCCGCCGGGAGGCGGCCCGCACCCTCGCCTTCCTCTCGCCCTGGCTGGTCGGGTTCGGCGTCTTCTTCGTCTACCCGCTGGTCTCCACCGCCTACTTCTCCTTCACCCAGTACAACGGCTTCGGCGCGCCGGCCTTCAACGGCCTGAAGAACTGGGACTACGTCTTCGACCAGCTGCCGACGTTCTGGCAGGGCCTGCGCAACACCCTGTGGCTGGTCGTCGTCATGGTCAGCCTGCGGGTCGTGTTCGGCCTCGGCATCGGGATGCTCATCACGAAGGTCAAGACCGGCGCGGGCTTCTTCCGCACGGTCTTCTACCTGCCGTACCTGGCGCCGCCGGTGGCCGCGACCGTCGCCTTCGCCTTCCTGTTCAACCCGGGCACCGGCCCGGTCAACCACCTGCTCGGCGAGCTGGGCCTGCCGCAGCCCGGCTGGTTCGCCTCGCCCGACTGGTCGAAGCCGGCGCTCACCCTGCTCGCCATGTGGGGCATCGGCGACCTGATGGTCATCTTCATGGCCTCGCTGCTGGACGTGCCCCGGGAGCAGTACGAGGCGGCCGAACTCGACGGCGCCGGCCCGTTCCAGCGGTTCCGGTACGTCACGCTGCCGAACATCTCGCCGATCATCATGTTCGCGGTGGTCACCGGGGTCATCCAGACCATGCAGTACTACACGCAGGCGCTCGTCGCCGGGAAGGTCGCCAGCGGCATCGCGGGCAACTCCGGCCAGCAGTTCGAGCCGGGCTACCCGAGCGGCTCCACCTGGACCCTGCCGCAGATGGTCTACAACCTCGGCTTCCAGCGCTTCAACTACGGCGCGGCCTGCGTCGTCGCCCTCGTGCTGTTCGCCATCTCGATGGCCGTCACCTCGATCCTGCTCCGCCGCCGGTCCGGCTTCATGGCGAGCGACGACTAGCGGGCCAGTGAGGACCTGATCATGACTCTCAGCAACACGCTCACCGAGGCGCCGGCGCCGTCCGGCCCCGCCCGCCCGGCCCGCCCCGGCGGGCCAGCCGCCCGGGCCGCCCGGCGCCGCGAACTGCTCCACTGGGTGGCCGTGCACTCCCTGGCCATCGCCGCCGCGCTGTTCTTCCTGCTGCCGTTCGTCTTCGTCTTCCTCACCTCGGTGATGTCCGACCGGCAGGCGCTCACCACCGACTACTGGCCCACCGACTGGCACTGGGGCAACTACGGCCAGGTCTGGAACACCCCCGGCTTCCTCACCTGGTGGCGCAACACGCTGCTCTACGCCGGGCTCGGCACCCTGCTGACCGTCGTCTCCAGCCTGCCCGTCGCCTACGCGCTCGCCAAGTTCCGCTTCCGCGGCCGCAACCTGGCGCTGATGGCCGTCATCGCGATGATGATGCTTCCGCCGCAGGTCACCGTCATCCCGATGTACCTGTTCTGGGCCAAGCAGATGGGCCTGGGCGGCTCGCTCTGGCCGCTGATCATCCCGATGGCCTTCGGCGACGCGTTCACCATCTTCCTGCTGCGCCAGTTCCTGCTGACCATCCCCAAGGAGTACATCGAGGCCGCCCGGATGGACGGCTGCGGCGACCTGCGCACCCTGCTGCGGGTGGTCCTGCCGATGGCCAGGCCGGCCATCGCGGCGGTCGCGCTGTTCCAGTTCTTCTACTGCTGGAACGACTACTTCGGGCCGCAGATCTACGCCAGCAACAACCACGACGCCTGGACCCTCTCGTACGGGCTGGAGTCGTTCAAGGCCGCCCACCACACCAACTGGAACCTCACCATGGCCGCCACCCTGCTGGTGATGGCGCCGGTGATCGTCCTCTTCTTCTTCGCTCAGAAGGCCTTCATCGAAGGCGTGACACTGACAGGGGTCAAGGGCTGATGTCCGCACCGAAGTCCCGAGCTTCCTCCCTCAAGCTGGCCATCGTCGGCGGCGGTTCGACCTACACGCCGGAGCTGGTCGACGGCTTCGCCCGGCTGCGCGACACCCTGCCGGTCGGCGAGCTGGTGCTGATCGACCCGGCCGCCGAGCGGCTGGAGCTGATCGGCGGGCTCGCCCGGCGGATCTTCGCCAAGCAGGGGCACGGCGCGGCGGTCACCGTCACGACGGACCTGGCGGCGGGCGTCGCGGACGCCGACGCCGTCCTGCTGCAACTCCGCGTCGGCGGGCAGGCGGCGCGCAACCAGGACGAGACCTGGCCGCTGGAGTGCGGCTGCGTCGGACAGGAGACCACCGGCGCCGGCGGGCTCGCCAAGGCGCTGCGCACCGTCCCGGTGGTCCTCGACATCGCCGAGCAGGTGCGCCGCGCCAACCCGGACGCCTGGATCGTGGACTTCACCAACCCGGTCGGCATCGTCACCCGGGCCCTGCAGACCGCCGGCCACAAGGCCGTCGGCCTGTGCAACGTCGCCATCGGCTTCCAGCGCAAGTTCGCCGCGCACCTGCGGGTGGACCCGGAGCTGGTCCGGCTGGACCACGTCGGGCTGAACCACCTGACCTGGGAGCGCGGGGTGACCCTGCTGGACGCCCCGGGCGCCGCGAGCGGACGGGAGGTGCTGCCCGAACTGCTGGCCTCGCACGGCAAGGAGATCGCGGCGGACCTGCACCTGCCGCAGCCCGTCATCCAGCGGCTCGGCGTCGTGCCCTCCTACTACCTGCGGTACTTCTACCAGCACGACGCGGTGGTCGCCGAGCTGAAGGAACAGGGCTCACGCGCCGCCCAGGTCGCCGGGATCGAGCGCCGGCTGCTGGAGATGTACGCCGACCCGGCCCTGGACACCAAGCCGGAACTGCTCGGCGAACGCGGCGGCGCCTTCTACTCCGAGGCCGCCGTCCAACTGATCGCCGCCCTGCTCGGCACCGGCGGCGGCACCTCCGTCCAGGTGGTGAACACCCGCAACGACGGGGTCCTGCCCTTCCTCCCGGACGACGCCGTCATCGAGGTGCCGGCCGAGGTCGACGCGGCCGGCGTGCGCCCGCTGCCGCAGCGCCCGCTGGAGCCGCTGTACGCCGGACTCGTCGCCGCCGTCACCGCGTACGAGCACCTCGCGCTCGACGCCGCCCTGCACGGCGGCCGCGACCGGGTCTTCGACGCCCTGCTCGCCCACCCGCTGGTCGGCCAGCTCGAGCTCGCCGACCGGCTCACGGACCGGCTGCTCGCCCACAACCGCGGGCACCTCGCCTGGGCCTGACCCGGTCGGCGCGGAGAGCGCCCACCCCCGGCCGCCGCACCGCGGCCGGGCACCCCGGCCGGGACCGACGGCCGGGCCACGTACGAGCCGCGGGGACCTGATGACCCACCAGCCCGAACCACTCCTGCCAGGCGTCCTCGCCATCGACGCAGGAAACTCCAAGACCGACGTCGCCCTGGTCGGCGCCGACGGCACCGTCCTCGGCACCGCCCGCGGCGGCGGCTTCGAACCCCAGAAGACCGGCGGCGCCGCAGCCGTCGCCGCCCTCGCCCCGCTCGTCGCCCAGGCCGCCGCCGAGGCCGGCCACCCGGCCTGGCGCGGCGTGCTCACCAGCCACGTCAGCGCCTGCCTCGCCAACGCCGACCTGCCGGTCGAGGAGGAGGGACTGCGCGCCGCCCTCGAATCCCACCCGTGGGGCGTCAGCAACACCGTCGTCAACGACACCTTCGGCCTGCTCCGGGCCGGCACCGACGCCCCGCGCGGCGTCGCCGTCGTCTGCGGCGCCGGCATCAACTGCGTCGGCCTCCTCCCGGACGGCCGCACCGCCCGCTTCCCCGCCCTCGGCGAGCTCACCGGCGACTGGGGCGGCGGTTCCGGCCTGGCCATCACCAGCATGTGGCACGCCGTGCGGTCCGAGGACGGCCGCGGCGGGCCGACCGCCCTCGCCCGGGCCATCGCCGAGCACTTCGGCCTGCCCAGCGCGGGCGCCGTCGCCGAGGCCGTCCACCTCGGGCACCTGCCGGGCAGCCGGCTGCACGAGCTCGTCCGGGTGCTGTTCGCGGTCGCGCGGGACGGCGACGCCGTCGCCCTGGAGCTGATCGACCGCCAGGCCGACGAGATCGTCCGCCTGGCCGTCGTCGCCCTCGGACGCCTCGGACTGCTGGACTCCCCCACCCCGGTGGTCCTCGGCGGCGGCGTCCTCGCCTCCGGGCAGCCCCTGCTCCTCGACAACCTGAAGGCCCGCCTCGCGAAGGCCGCCCCGCTGGCCGAACCCCGCGTCGTCGTCGCACCGCCCGTCCTGGGCGCGGCCCTGCTCGGACTCGACCACCTGGAAGTCGGCGAGGAGGCCCAGCGGCGGCTGCGCGAAGCGTACGAGGGGCCGCGGCCCGTGGCGGCCTGACGCCACCACGAGGACTTCCCTCCCCCGCCGGATCCGCACGTCCGGGTGGGGGAGGGAACCGCTCCCCCGGGGCCCGTCGTGATCACGGTTACCGACTTCCGCCCCCGCCCGGGGAGACTTTGCGTCATGGCCGTGTCCCGCACCCTCCTCGCCGCCGCCCTGCTGACCGGCGGCACCGCGGCAGCCCTCGCCGGCTGCACCCCCGCCGACTCCCGCCCCACGGTGGCCGCCGCCTCCGCCGCCGCGGTCGCCGACGAGGACGCGGACGACGTCCTCGACGACCAGGACGACCAGGCCGACCTCGCGGGGGACGACGACGAGAGCGCCGAGTCCTACTCCCCCGCCGCCGCCCAGGCCGCCTGCACGGCCCCGGCCACCAGCCCCGGCCACCAGATCCTCGTCGTCGTCTCCGCCGGCCCCGCCGAACTCACCGCCCAGCCCGCCCGCTACACCTGCGACCCGGGCCGCTACACCCCGACCGGCACCCCCGTCCACTACGGCTTCGCCGCGGCGGGCGTCACCGCCACCGTGATCGACCGCACGCACGGCGACCAGGCCAAGCCCGTCCCGCCGGCCGAGCTGATCACCCACCTGAACGACTGCCTGGCGGAGCGCGACCCGGCCGACCCGTTCGGCTGCCACGGGAACGCCTACGACGTGGTGCTGGACTCGCACGGGCGGATCATGCGGATCGGGGAGGTCGCGGCGCCGTGACCTCCCCGGTCGCGGGCGCTGCCGCGCGGGGGGAACGCGCGGAGAACGCGCGGGGTGACACGCCGCGGGTGCTGCGGCGCGGGTGACCCGGCGCAGGTGGATGCGCGCGGGTGAATACGGTGTAGAAGCCCCTCTCAACTGTTGACATTCGGCTTCGCTACCCGCGTCAACCGCGTTCCAGGTGCGGTCTTTTGACCTTCTATACCTCGACCTGGGCTCCCCTTGGGGCGGGTCTTACTCCGGCCGTCGTTGACCCGGTTCCGACGCCTCTGCTTTGCTTCCGGCCATCGGCGGCAGCCCGGTCCCCCATCCTCACGCCGCTGACCGCCCCCTGACGGGCGGTCCGCCGTTCCGGCCTGCCGCGGTCGTACCTCCCTTCGTCCCCCACAGTGCCGCCGCGCCGTACCCGTGCGCGGCGGCACGAGAGAGGAACCCTCACGATGGGCATGTCCCCCACCTCCCGCCGGACTCGGACCCGGGCCCTGACCGGGCTCGGCGCGCTGGCGCTCGCCGCCTCCGGTTTCGCCGCCGCGCCGGCCGCCCAGGCCGACCAGCCGGTCCGCGAGACCGCCGGCCAGACCCACCCCTACCGGCACGGCGCCGTCCCCACCAAGGAGGACAACGCCAATGCGAACGCCAACTCCGCTGCCGCCCAGCGTAGTTCGAACCTGCGGTACGGCGGCGGCGTGGACGGCATCGGCGTGACCACCGGCGCGCCGAAGGTCTACCTGGTCTTCTGGGGCTCCCAGGGCACCGACGCCAACGGCAACACCACCCTCTCCGGCGACCCGAAGGGCATCGCCGTCCGCGCGCAGCAGCTGTTCAAGGGCCTCGGCACGAACGGCGAGACCTGGTCCGGCGTCATGACCCAGTACTGCGAGGGCATCACCAAGGGCGCGACCAGCTGCCCGTCCACCGCCGCCCACGTCGGCTACCCCACCGGCGGTGCGCTGGCCGGCGTCTGGGTGGACTCCTCGGCCGCCGCGCCGGGCCAGGCCTCCGGCAACCAGCTGGCCGCCGAGGCCGTCAAGGCCGCCGGGCACTTCGGCAACACCACGGCCGCCGCCAACCGCAACGTGCAGTACGTCGTGCTCTCGCCGACCGGCACCCACCCGGACGGCTTCAACACCTCGGCGGGCAACTTCTGCGCCTGGCACGACTGGAACGGCGACACCACGCTGAGCGGCGGCGCGGCGCCGTCCCCGTACGGCGACGTGGCGTTCACCAACGACCCGTACGTGACCGACATGGGCACCTCGTGCGGCCAGAACTACGTCAACAGCGGCAGCGCGGGCCTGCTGGACGGCGTGACCATGGTGTACGGCCACGAGTACTCGGAGACCGTCACCGACCAGAACCCGGCCGGCGGCTGGACCGACTCGACCGGCTACGAGAACGCCGACAAGTGCGCCTGGAAGGGCACCGGCGGCGTCGGCGGCGCGCAGAACGTGGCCTTCGCGACCGGCTCGTTCGCCATGCAGGGCACCTGGGCGAACGACTACAACGGCGGTGCGGGCGGCTGCGAGATCTCGCACCCGGTCGTCCACTGACACCAGGTCGGGGATGAGGCGCCGGGGCGGCCGTGCGGGCCCGCCCCGGCGCCTTCCGTCATGGGCCGACCAGCCCGAACTCGTAGGCCTGGATGACCAGGTGGACGCGGTCGCGGGCGTCGAGCTTGGTGAACAGCCGGGCCACGTGGGCCTTGGCGGTGGCCACGCTGATGGTGAGTTCACCGGCGATCTCGGCGTTGGACAGGCCCCGGCCGACCAGGGTGAGCACCTCGCGCTCGCGGTCGGTGACGGCCTCGGCGACGGGCCGCCGGGGCTGGGCCGCCCCGTGCGGGCGGGCCGCGAACTCGCCGATCAGCCGGCGGGTGATGCCGGGGGCCAGCAGGGCGTCCCCGGCGGCGACGACCCGGACGCCGTCCAGGATGGTCTCCAGCGCGAGGTCCTTGACCAGGAAGCCGCTGGCGCCGGCCCGCAGCGCGCCGTACACGTAGTCGTCGTCGTCGAAGGTGGTGAGGACGAGGACGTGGGTGGGCAGCTCCGGATCGGCGGTGATCCGGCGGGTGGCCTCGATGCCGTCCATGCCGGGCATCCGGATGTCCATGACGGCGACGTCGGGGCGCAGCCGGCCGACCAGTTCGACGGCCTCGGCGCCGTTGCCGGCCTCGCCGACCACCTCCAGGTCCGGCGCGTCGGCGATGAGCACGCGCAGGCCGGTGCGGATGAGCGGCTGGTCGTCGACCAGGACGACGCGGATCACGGCGCCACCTCCAGGGGTGTCGGCAGTCGGGCGGCGACCAGGAAGCCGCCTTCGGGGCGCGGGCCCGCACTGAACTCGCCGTGCAGCAGGGCGACCCGCTCGCGCATGCCGGCGATGCCGTAGCCGGTGCCGGGGTCGGCCGTCGCCGGCCGGGTTCCCGAGTCGACGACGGTGACGGCCAGTCCGTCCGGCCGGTAGTCGACGGTGACGTGGCAGTCCCGGGTGCCGGAGTGCTTGACCACGTTGGTCACCGCTTCCTGGACGATGCGGAAGGCGGCGAGGTCGACGTCGGCGGGCAGCGCGCGCGGCTCGCCGCCGCGGGTCACCGCGACCCGTACGCCGGCGCTCGCGCCCTTCTCGACCAGCCGGTCCAACTCGCCCAGCCCTGGGGCGACTTCGAGCGGCGCCGACTCCGGTTCGCCGGCCCGCAGGGCGCCGAGCATCCGGCGCAGGCCGGCCAGGGTCTCCCGGCTGGTGGCCTCGATGGCGTTCAGCGCGTTGCGGGTCTCGGCGGGCTGGGTGTCCATGACCCGGCTGCCCATGCCGGCCTGGATCGCGATGATGCCGATGCTGTGCGCGACCATGTCGTGCAACTCGCGGGCGATCCGCAGCCGTTCGGCGGTGACGGCCTGCTCGGTGGCGCGGCCGCGCAGCGCCTCGCTGTGGGCGCGGCCCTGGTGGACGGTGTTGCCGACCAGCCAGGCGATCAGCGCCGTGGCGGCCATGCCGCCGTAGGCGAAGGGGTTGACGGGGTAGTCCTCGACTGCGCCCCAGAGCAGCAGACCGGCCAGCGTGGCGAGCGGCAGCCCGAGGGCGCCGAGCGAGACCGCGCGGGAGCGGACGGCGGCGCAGTAGCCGACCACGGCGTCGGCGATCAGGAACTGCAGCACCGTCGTCTCGGGGACGCTGGACATCCCGAGCGAGAAGACGCTGCCCGCGAGCGCCACCACGACGGCCACCAGCGGCAGCCGGACCAGCAGGGCCGCCACCAGGGTGGTGACCACGGCCGTGACCACCAGCGGCATGTCCTCGGGATTGCCGTGGTACTCGAGGAGGTGGCGCAGTTCGTCGTCCCGGGTGAAGTAGCGGAACACCACGACGGCCGTCCAGAGTGCCGCCACCCACACGCCCGCGGGCAGGCGTCCGAGCAGGGGCGGGCGGGAGTCGGTGATCATGACGCGATGGTAGCCGCGGGTGTTCGGACGCCACATCGGCCCGGGGGAGTAATCCCGTGGGCGGGGGCGGCCGTTCCCGGTTGTGGCCCGCGGCCCGATGCCCGGCCGCGGTGCCGCCCGGCACCGTGGTCCCCGTGATCGAGATCGAGCGACTGACCAAGCGGTACGGCGCCACCACGGCCGTCGACCAGTTGACCTTCACCGTCCGGCCGGGCGCCGTCACCGGCTTCCTCGGCCCCAACGGCGCGGGCAAGTCCACCACGCTGCGGATGATCCTGGGCCTTGACACCCCCACCGGTGGCACCGTCACCGTGGACGGCACGCCCTTCACCGACCGGCCGCGCGGCCTGCGGCACGTCGGCGCGCTGCTGGACGCGGGCGACGTGCACGGCGGGCGCAGCGCCAGGGCGCACCTGTCGGCGCTGGCCCGCAGCAACCGGATCCCGCTCGGGCGGGTGGACGAGGTGCTGGCGGAGGTCGGCCTCGGCAAGGCCGCGGGGCGGCGGGTCGGCGGCTACTCGTTGGGCATGAAGCAGCGCCTGGGCATCGCCGGCGCGCTGCTCGGGGACCCGCCGGTGCTGCTGTTCGACGAGCCGTTGAACGGGCTGGACCCGGAGGGCGTGCTCTGGGTGCGCGGGCTGTTCCGGCGGCTCGCGGCCGAGGGGCGGACGGTGTTCGTCTCCAGCCACATGATGGCCGAGATGGAGCACACCGCCGACCACCTGGTGGTGATCGGCCGCGGCCGGCTGATCGCCGACCAGAGTCCGGCCGAGTTCTCGGCGTGCAACGCGGTGTCCTCGGTGGCCGTCCGGACCCCGCAACTCACCGCCCTGCTCGCGGTGTTGCGGGCGGAGGGTGCCGAAGTCCCGGAAGCGGACGGCCGGTCGGCGGTGGTCACCGGGCTGCCCGCCGAGCGGATCGGCGAGCTCGCGCTGCGGCACGGCGTGGTGCTCCACGAGCTGGCCACCCGGACGTCGTCCCTGGAGTCCGCGTTCCTGTCCCTGACCGCGGACAGCGTCGAATACCTGGCAGGAGAGGCCCGATGAGCACCGTGCCCCCCGACCGTACCGTCACCGCCGGCCGGGCCCGGGGCGTCCACCCGGCCGAGCCCGCACCCCGGTTCGGCGACCTCCTCGCCGCCGAGTGGATCAAACTGCGCTCGCTGCGGTCGACGTACTGGGTGCTGGCCCTCGCCTCGCTGGTGGCGATCGCGGTGAACGTGAACGCCGTCCACACCGACCTCACCTACATCGACCACCCGCCCGCGCCGGAGTTCGGATTCGGACCGTACCGGTACGACCCGCTCTTCCACGGCCTCGGCAGCATCGGCAGTGACCTGATGGCCATCGCGGCCGGCAGCCTCGGCGCGATCACCGTGTTCGGCGAGTACACCACCGGCCTGATCCGCACCACCTTCGCCGCGGTGCCGGACCGGCGGGGCGTGATCGCGGCCAAGGTGCTGCTGATCGGCGGGATCACCGCGCTCGCCGGTGCGGTGGTGTCCACGGCCTCCTTCTTCGTCACCAACGCGATGCTGGCCTCCCGGCACGTCGGGCTCTCCATCACCGACGCGGGCTGCCTGCGGGCCGTCCTCGGCTACGCGGCGATCGTGCCGACCTGCGCGCTGATCGGGATGGCGCTGGGCGCGCTGCTGCGGCACGCCACCGCCTCGATCGTGGCGCTGGTGATGCTGATGTTCATCTTGCCGCTGATGTTCGGCGGGGACCGCTACCGCTGGCTGAAGGAGATCGGCACCCACCTGCCGTCGGCCACCGTCAGCCGGCTCACCATCAACCCCCACTCCGCGACCACCATGGGGAAGTACGCCCCGAGCGTGCCGGACTCCTGGATCACGATGGGCGTGTGGGCGCTGGTCGCGGTGGTGGTGACGGTGGTCGTGGTGCGGCGGCGGGACGTCTGAGGCTTCGCGCGGCGCAGGCCGACGGCCACCGCCCGACGGCCGCCGGACCTGTTCAGACCGCGGCCGCCCCCGCCTTCGCGCGGAAGGCGCCCAGGGTGGCCGCCGGGATGCCGCAGGCGGGGAGGAAGGACGCGGCGCCGCCGTGGTGGCTGCGGACGCGGTCGAGGAAGACGGACATCGCCTCGGCCGGGGCCTCCAGGAGCGGGGCGGGAATGGTGAGGTGGCGGCCCTGGGCGTCGGTGACGCGGGCGGTGGCGGTGGGGTCGTTGAGGGCGGAGCGGTGGCGCTCCGAGAGGCCCGCGAAGATCTGCGGGAGGGCGTCGGTGGTGCGGGCGTAGTCGGCGACGATGCGGTCCGCGGGGACGTCGAGGAGGTCCAGCAGGAGGGCGGTCAGCAGGCCGGTGCGGTCCTTGCCCGCCGCGCAGTGCAGCAGGACGGCGCCCGGGCGGACGGTGGCCTCGACGGCGGCGGCGAGCGCCTCGGGGGCGGACTCGGCGAGCAGGACGTAGAAGTCGCCGAGGTCGGCGGCCGTGGTCATGGTGCTCATCCGCGCGGTGAGGACGTCGGTGGCCGGGTTCACGGGGGCGGCGACGACGGCGATCCCGGCGGCCTCGGCGGCGGCCCAGTCGTCGGGGTGGGTCTCGCGCGGGTCGCGCAGGTCCACGATGGTGCGGATGTCGCAGGCGCGCAGCTGGGCGACGGTCGCCGCGTCGGCGGCGGGGAAGGGCTGCGCGGAGCGGTAGAGCACGCCGGAGCGGACCCGCAGGCCCTCGGGGTCACCGAGGACGGCGGGGTCGCGGAAGTTGACCAGGGACATGCGGGAGGCCTTTCGGTGGAGCCGCGCGGGAGGAGGAGCACATCGAGACATCTAGATGTCTAACGCCTCCCGGGGTCGCCGGGCAAGCCGCCGACCGGCACTCCCCATCCCACTCCCGCCGGCGCCCGGGAGCGACCGGACAGGGACGGCGGGCGCAGCGGGGGCAGCGGGCGGGCAGGGGCGGCGGGCGACGGGGCGGCGGGCCGGGCGGCGGGCCGCGGGCGCCCGGCGGCGGACTTCGTAGGATCGAGCCCGTGGCGACCAACCCCGCGGACACCCCGAACACCCGGAACACCCCGAACCTCCCGAACACCGCCGACCACCCCGGCCCGCCGAGCACCCCGCTGTACCGCCGCCTGGCCCGCCGGCTCCAGGAGCGCATCGACGCCGGCGCGTACCCGGCCGGTGCCCGGCTGCCGAGCGAGCCGGAGCTGAGTGCCGAGTTCGGCGTGAACCGGCTGACCGTACGGCAGGCGGTGGCGGAGTTGGAGCGGGCGGCCGTGGTGGAGATCCGCCGGGGCGTGGGCACCTTCGTCCGCCCGCCCGCCGTCCGGGTGTCCATCGCCGTGGACCCGCGCAGCCAGCGCTTCGACCTGGGCAGCGTGCAGGCCGCCCTGCCCGAAGCCGGCCAGGGCGGGGGCAGCCGGGGGGCCGACCGGGGGGACGGCGAGTTCGTGGTGGCCGCGCCGCCGGTGACCGGCTCGGCTCAGGACGCGGAGGCGGCCCGCCAGCTGGGCCGCGAGCCGCACGAGCTGTCCCGGGTGGACTCGGTGATCCGCCTGGGCGGCCGGGCCCGGGCGGCCAGCAGCTACTGGGTGCCGTTCGGCCCGCTGCCCGCCGAGCTGGTCCGGCCGGGCCGGCCGGGGAACCTGGTGCTGGACCTGGCCCGGGCGGCCGGGGTGGAGCTGGAGTACGACTGGCGGGCGTTCGGGGCGGTCGGCGCGGACCTCGCGGACGCCGAGCTGCTGGGCGTCCCGCCGGGCACCGCCCTGCTGGTCCGCGAGGGGGTCAGCTGCACCCCGGACGGCACCGCGGCCCTGTACGTGCGGCGGCGGATCGACGGCAGCAGCGCGCGTTTCGTGCTGCACTTCCGCGACCGGTAGGGCCCGGGGCGGGGGCCTCCGGCTCCCGGGTGCGGCGGCACCGCGTGCCCGCTCTCCGGCCGTACCGGTCCTGCTAGTCTTCAGCGCCGAATTACCAGGTCGTACGGGGGATGGCAGCACGTGGTGACCGAGGGGACGGACTACGACATACCCGCCGAGCTGGCCGAGGCCTACCTCGCCCTGCTCGCCGAGGTCTCGCGCACCGGCCGGCTGCTGCGCCGCGACGAGCTGGAGGGCCTGCGCAAGCTCGGCGAGCACTGCGCGGAGGCCGGGTTGGGGCTGCGCGAGGTGGTGGCGCACTGCCTGGCGGCGGCCCGGCGCGCGTGGCAGACCCTGCCCGGGACGGTCGCCGCGACGAGCGTCGCCGAGCTGCGCCGGGCGGGCGACGCGGTGCTGGCCGCCGCCGATGCCGCACTGTCCGCACTGGGCGAGGGCCACGAGCGGGCGCAGCGCCTGGCGGTCCGTCAGGAGGAGGCAGCTCGGCGGGAGTTCATCGACGACCTGCTGTTCGGCCGCAGCGACCTCGGGCTGCTCGCCGAGCGCGCCGAGCGGTTCGGGCTGAGGCTGGCGGGCGCGTACACGGTGGCGGTCGCGGTGGGCGACGAGCCGTTCGCGGACGTCCACCCGCTGGTGCACCGGGTGGAGCGGGAGCTGGCCGGGCGCTTCGGCGAGCGGGACGTGCTGCTGGCGAGCAAGGACGGCCGGCTGGTCTGCATCGCCCCGGACTCCGAGCGGGCCGTCCTGGAGGCGTTCGCCGACCTGACGCTGCGCCCGGGCCCCGGCTACCGCCCGGTGAGGCGGGTGGCCACCGGCCGCCGGCACTCGGGGCCGAGCGGGGTGCCGCGCAGTTACGAGGAGGCGTTGGACGCGCTGGACTACGCGCGGCGGCTGGGCCTGCCGGCGCGGCAGCTGAAGGCCGAGGACCTGCTGGTGTTCCCGGTGCTGATGCGCGACCGGGCGGCCATGGCCGACCTGGTGCGCAGCGTGCTCGGCCCGCTGACGGAGGCGCGCGGCGGTGCCCGCCCGCTGCTGGACACCATCGCGGTGCAGGCGGAGGCCGCGTACGTGAACGCGGAGGCG
Source organism: Streptomyces sp. NRRL S-350 (assembly GCF_000719705.1). Taxonomy (GTDB): domain Bacteria; phylum Actinomycetota; class Actinomycetes; order Streptomycetales; family Streptomycetaceae; genus Kitasatospora. The sequence goes on from NZ_JOHO01000015.1 coordinate 114,623, forward strand.
GCGCGCCGGCTGGGGTTGAGCGTGCGCACGCTGGGCTACCGGCTGGAGCGGATCAAGGCGCTCACGGGCTACGACCCGTCGGACGCGCTGCAGCGTTTCACCCTGGAGACGGCGGCGATGGGCGCGCGGCTGCTGGGCTGGCCGGAGCAGCCGCTGTAGTCCCGCCACCGGCCCCACCGCCGCAAACCTGTGGGAGTGCGCTGCGACAGCCCGGCAACCGTCCTGTTGCCGGGCTGTCGCAGTGTCACGGGGGCCGCGCGTACCAGGGTGTCAAAAAGGCGTGAAGATTGCCGGATCCTGGCAATGTGCGACGGGCTCCCCCGCTGCCATGATCTCCCCGGCGCCGATTCGCGGGGCCGTGGGAAAGGCGGGGGAGCGTGGCCGTGACGGGGGGATTCTTCGCGGCCGCGCTGGCCTTCCCGACGGCGCTGTTCAGTTTCGCGCTGGTGGTGGTCGTCGGGTACTGGCTGTTGATGCTGCTCGGCGGACTGGGGTTCGACGCCCTGCACGGGGGACACGGCGTCGGGCACCACGCGGGCGCCGGGCACGTCGGGCAGGTGGGCCACGCGGGTCACGTCGGGCACGGTGCCGGGGGGCACGGTGCCGGGGGGAGCGTGGCCCACGGGGCGCCCGGCGGGCACGGCTCCGACGGGGGGAACGCGGGGCACCCGGGGAACGGGGGAACCGCCTCCCGTGCGGGGGCCGGCCACCACGGGGGCGTGCTGGAGGCGCTGGGGCTGGGCGGGGTGCCCGTGACGGTGGCGGTGTCGCTGCTGGTCGCGCTCGCCTGGTTCGTCAGCCTGGCCGGCACCGCGCTCACCTCGGGGGCACCGGCGCGCGGCGGCGTGCTCGCCGTCGCGCTGGTCGCCTCCTGGGCGGGCACCCGGCTGCTCGTCACGCCGCTGTCGCGGCTGTTCCCGGAGGACCGGCCGGTGACCCGGGGGGACTTCGTCGGCCGGGTGTGCGTGATCCGCACCGGCCGGGTCACGGCCGACTTCGGGCAGGCCGAGGTCACCGCCGAGGACGGCTCCACCGCGACCGTCCAGGTCCGTACGCCCGCCCCCGAGCCGGGGCTGACCGCCGGGCGGACCGCCCTGATCTTCGACTACGACGCCGAGGCCGAGCACTTCCTGGTGGCGCCGTTCGACCCGTCGCCGCCGGGCCTCACCTGACGGCCCGCCGTTCCCCCGCACCCGTTCTCCGCTCCGCTCCAACTCGCCATCTCGTCAAAGGACTCCGTGATGGACACCATCGCCGTGGGTTTCGGCGTTCTCGTCGCCGTCGTGCTGCTCATCGTGCTCGCCGTGCTGCTGTTCGTGGGCCGCCTGTTCCAGAAGGTCGAGCAGGGCAAGGCACTGATCGTCTCCCGGACGAAGAAGGTCGACGTCACCTTCACCGGCGCGATCGTCCTGCCGGTCCTGCACAAGGCCGAGCTGATGGACATCACCGCGAAGACGGTGGAGATCCACCGGGCCGGCCGGGACGGCCTGATCTGCCGGGACAACATCCGCGCCGACATCCGGATCTCCTTCTTCGTCCGGGTGAACAAGACCGTCGAGGACGTCATCAAGGTGGCGCAGTCGATCGGCACCGCCCGGGCCAGCGACTCGCAGGCGATCCAGGACTTCTTCGCCGCGAAGTTCGCCGAGGCGCTGAAGACCGTCGGCAAGCAGCTGGACTTCACCGACCTGTACACGCACCGGCACGAGTTCCGGGACCAGATCATCGCCGTCATCGGCACCGACCTCAACGGCTACACCCTCGAGGACGCGGCCATCGACCACCTGGAACAGACTCCGATGAGCCAGCTGGACTCCGACAACATCCTCGACGCGCAGGGCATCCGCAAGATCACCGAGCTGACCGCGATCGAGCACGTGCGCACCAACGAGTACCAGCGCACCGAGGAGAAGGAGATCACCCGGCAGAACGTGGACGCCCGGGAGACCGTCCTGGAGCTCGAACGCCGCCAGGCCGACGCCGAGATCCGCCAGCGCCGCGAGATCGAGACCCTGCGGGCCAAGGAGGACGCGGTGATCGCCCGGGTGCAGGAGGAGGAGCGGCTCAACGCGCAGACCGCCTTCCTGCGGACCGAGGAACTGCTCGGGGTGCAGCGGGAGAACCAGGCCCGCGAGGTCGCGGTGGCGCAGAAGAACCGCGAGCGGGTGATCGCGGTGGAGAACGAGCGGATCGAGAAGGACCGCCTGCTGGAGGTGGTCGGCCGCGAGCGGGAGACCGAACTCGCCACCATCGCCAAGGCCAAGGAGGTCGAGTCCGCCAAGCGGGAGGTCGCCGACGTGGTCCGCGAGCGGGTCGCGGTGGACCGGACCGTCGCCGAGCAGGAGGAGGCCGTCAAGACGCTGCGGGCGGTCGAGGAGGCCGAGCGCGTCCGCAAGGCCGTCGTCATCCAGGCCGAGGCGGAGGCGCAGGAGAAGCTCGTCAAGGACATCAAGGCCGCCGAGGCCGCCGAGCAGGCCGCCTCGCACAAGGCCCGCGAGGCGCTGGTGATGGCCGAGGCCCGGCAGAAGGCCGCCGAGCTGGACGCGACGGCCAAGATCCGCCTGGCGGAGGGCGTCCGGGCGGAGGCCGCCGCCGAGGGCCTGGCCCGGGTCGAGGTGCGGGAGCAGGAGGCCGCGGCGGTGGAGAAGGTGGGCCTCGCCGAGGCCGTCGTCCAGGTCGAGAAGGCCAAGGCCTCCGCGCTGGAGGTGGGCTCCAGGCTGAAGGCCGAGGCCGAGGGCCTGACCGAGAAGGCCGCGGCGATGGCCAAGCTGGACGAGGCCTCGCGCGGGCACGAGGAGTACCGGCTGCGGCTGGCCGCCGAGAAGGACGTCCGGCTGGCCGGGCTGGACACCCAGCGGCAGATCGCCGAGGCCCAGGCGGCGCTGGTCGCGGCCGGGCTGGAGAAGGCGAAGATCGACATCGTCGGCGGGGACTCGGTGTTCTTCGACCGGCTGGTGCAGTCGGTGACGGCCGGCAAGAGCGTCGACGCCTTCGTCGGACACTCGCAGACCGCGCAGGCCCTGGCCGGCCCGTGGCTGGACGGACGGTCCAGCTTCACCGACGACCTCACCCGGGTGCTGTCCACGGTCTCCACCGCGGACGTGCAGAACCTGACGGTGTCCGCGCTGCTGATGCGGCTGATCGGCTCGGGGACCGGCGAACAGGCCGGACAGCTGAGCCAACTGCTGGACTCCGCCCGCAAGCTGGGCCTCGCCGAGACGCCGGTCGGAGCGCTGGCCACGGCGAACGGGTCCAGGTAGCAGCACCGGTCGAAGTCGCGCCCGGCTTCCGAGCAATGACCCGCCGAGTACCTGAGGAACTGACCGTGGACGCCCTCGACACCCGGCTCGACGCCGGAACCTACGAGGTCCTGCGTGGCCGGCTCGCCCGGTCCGCCGCCGAACTCGCCGACCGCGCCCAGGCGTTGAACGCCCGCCGGGTCGAGGAGTTCGGCGGCGGGCAGCTGCGGCTCACCGGCACCGGGCGGCTCACCACCGCCCGGCCCTGCCTCCCGCAGGACCTCACCGCCGCCGGCGGACTGCTGCTGCTCGGCACCCGCCCCACCGGAGCCGCGGACGGCGCCGAACCCTCCGCCGACCCCGCCGACTCCCCGGGCGCCCCCGGGACCGTCGGGGACCTCGGGGCCGTCGGGGACCTCGGAGTCCTCGGGGTCCACCGCCCCGACCTCTCCTCCGCCCCCGCCGAGGGCACCCTCCTCGACGACCCCCGGCTGCGCCAGGACCTCGCCGACCTGCGGCGCTACTTCCGCGACGCCCGGCTGGAACGGCTGCGCCCCACGGAGGGCCGCCTGCTCGCCGTCTTCCGCACCGGCCCGGCCGCCGCCGACGTCCGGGTCCTGCGCTGGCGCCTCGACGACGGCGCCGACGACGCCCGGCCCGCCTACCTCGACGGGCGCGGCGAACGCGACCACACCCCCGCCGACGGGCAACAGCTCCCCTGGACGGCCCTGACCCGCGACGACCAGCTGCCCGTCGGCCCCGGCCGCCCGCCCCGCGCCGACCTGGCCGGCGAACTGCACCTCGGCGTCGACGGCGGCCGGCTGACCCTCACCGCCCCCGACGGCCGGGAACTGCACCGCGAACCGCTCACCGACGCCCTGCAGACCCTCGCCGACGCACAGATCGCCCACGCCCGGCTGGGCACCCTGCTGCTGGTCCGCGTGCGCCCCTACCAGGAGGACACCGTCCGGCACCTGGTGGTGCACCTGCCCACCGGCACCGTCACCCGGATCGACGCGCTCGGCCAGGCCTGCCTGCGCCTGCCCGCCGACCAGGGCGTGGCCTTCCCCGGCGGCTGCCACCTCGCGGACGGCACCGTGCGCACCTTCGACCAGCCCGTCGACGGCCTGGTGTACGAGCGCACCGTCCACTCGCCCAACGGCGAGGACGTGCTGTACGAGTTCCGCTCCCCCGCCGACGGCCGCGCCCTGCTGCAGCCGTACAACAGCGTCCGCCAGGAAGCCGCCGCCCCGCTGCCCTGCCAGGGCTACGCGCTGCTCGCCGACGGCACCCTCATCGCCCTGCGCCCGGCCGAGGACGGGCCCACCCGGCTGCACCCCGTCCAGCTGTGGCAGACGCCGTTCACCAGCGAACGCTTCGCCGCCGAACAGCTGCCCGGCACCGGGCCGTTGGCCCGCATCGGCAACGCCGACCTGGTCCGCGGCCTGGCCGACTGCCTCGCCGTCGCCCGCCTGGCCGCGGCCGGCGCCGACACCCCGGCCGGCCACCAGGCCGTCCTCGCCGCCTGCACCCGCACCGCCGACCGCCACCACTGGCTGGGCCAGAACGGCCTCGGCGACCTCGCCGCCCCGCTCGCCGAGATCCGCGACACCGCCCGCCGGGTCATCGCCGAATACGACGCGATCGCCCAGCTCACCGCCCACGCCGCCGCCCGGGCCGACGAGACCGCCGACCACGTCGAAGGCCTGCTGCGCACCGCCCGCGGCGAAACCCTCGCCGACGCCGCCGAATGGGTCGACCGGCTCGCCGGGCTGCGCCGCGCCCAAGGCCGGGTCGAAGCCCTGCGCGACCTGCCCCGCGCCGACCCGCACCGGATCGACGCCCTCGCCGCCCACCTCGCCGAAGGCCTGGCCGAGGCCGCCGACCGGGCCGTCGGCCAACTCGCCGAACCAGACGCCTTCCAGCCGCACCGGCGCCGCGCCACCGAACTCGCCGAGGCCTGCGCCGCCATCGCCACCGCCGCCGAGGCCGAACCGCTCGGCGGCGAACTCACCGCCCGGAGCGAGGAGCTGCAGACCGTCTCCGAACTCGTCGGCACCCTCGACCTGGCCGACGCCACCACCCGGACCGCCATCCTGGACCGGCTCGCCGACGTCCTCGGACTGCTCAACCGGGCCCGCACCGCGCTCACCGTACGCCGCCGGGAACTGCGCACCCGCGAAGCCGCCGCCGAATTCGCCGCCGAGACGGCCCTGCTCGGCCAGGCCACCACCGCAGCGCTCGCCGCCGCCGACACCCCCGAAGCCTGCGACGACCAGCTCGGCCGGCTCCTCCTGCGGATCGAGCAGCTGGAAACCCGCTTCGCCGACGCCGACCCGGCCCTCGGCGAACAGCTCACCGACCGGCGCACCGAGATCCACGACGCGCTCACCGCCCGCCGCCAGCACCTCCTGGAGGAACGGGCCCGCCGCGCCGACCGGATCGCCGCCTCCGCCGACCGCATCCTCGACACCCTGCACCGGCGCCTGGCCGCCCTCGACACCGCCGCCGAGATCGACGCCGCCCTGGCCGCCGACCCGACGGCCGTCAAACTCCGCGACCTGGCCGGCCAGTTGACCGCGCTCGGCGACCGCGTCCGGGCCGAGGAACTGACCGGACGGCTGCGCGCCGCCCGCGGCCGCGCCCACCGCTCCCTGCGCGACCGCGCCGAACTCGCCGGGGACGGCCCCGGCACCCTGCGACTCGGCCGGCACCTGTTCGGCGTCACCACCCAGCGGCCCGAACTAGCCCTCGTCCCCTGGCGCGGGCGCCCCGCCTTCACCCTCACCGGCACCGGCTACCGCTCCCCCGTCACCGACCCGGCCTTCGCCGCCACCGCACGCTACTGGGACCGCCCGCTGCCGTCGGAGACCCCGCAGCTCTACCGCGCCGAATACCTCGCCGCGAGCCTGCTGGCGGCCGCCGAGCAGGGCTCGCTCACCACCGAAGCGGACCTGCTGGACCACGTCCGCCGGGCGGCCGAGCAGCGGCCGGACGAGGGCTACCAGCGCGGCGTGCACGACCACGACGCGGCGCTGCTGCTCCGCGCGCTGCTCGAACTCGCCGCCGAGGCAGGACTGTTGCGGCACCCGGCAAGCGCCCGGGCAGCCGCGCAACTGTACTGGGCGCACGGCACCGACGAGCGGCAGCGGCTGCTCTGGCGCACCCGGGCCCGCTCGCTCGGGCTCGCCCGCGAGGCCTTCGGCGGTGCCGCCCCCGCGGCGGCACTCGACGGACTCGCCCGCGAACTCACCGCGGCCGTCGCCCGGTTCGTCCCCGACGCCGGCCCCGCCGGGCCCTACCTGGTCGCCGAACTCGCCGCCGCCACACCAGCGTTCGTCCACTCGGCCGGCGCCGCCGCACTGCTCGACAAGTTCCGCGCCGCCCCCGAGTCGGCCGGCCTCACCGAAGCCCTGGCCGCGCTGCCCGACGAGCCCGGGCTACTGCCCGCACGCCGCCAGCTCGCCGAAGCCTGGCTGTCGGCGTGCGCCGCCGACGCCGACCCGGCCGACCTCGCCGAGGCCGCCGCCGTCCTGCTCTGCCCGTCGCTGCCGCGCCGGCCCGCCGAGGGCGCCGTCGGCACCCGGATCACCGGACTGCTCGGCGACCACCCTCGGCTGACCGGCGGCGCGCTCGACCTACGGTTGGACGAACTGCTCGCCCGGGTCAGCGAGTTCGAGGCCGTCGAGGTGCCCGGCTACCGGGCCTACCAGCGGCTGCGCGGCGAGCTGCTGGCCGCCGAACACGCCCGGCTGCGACTCGACCAGTACCGGCCCGCCCCGCTCAACGGCTTCGTCCGCAACCGGCTGATCGACCGGGTGTACCTGCCGCTGATCGGCGACAACCTCGCCAAGCAGCTCGGCACGGCCGACCCCGGCGGGCCCGTCGACCGCAGCGGCCTGCTGCTGCTGGTCTCCCCGCCCGGCTACGGCAAGACCACCCTGGTCGAGTACCTCGCCGAACGACTCGGCCTGCTGCTGGTCACCGTCAGCGGCCCGGCGCTCGGCCACCGGGTCACCTCGCTGGACCCGGCCGAAGCGCCCGACGCCACCTCCCGGCGCGAGGTGGAGAAGCTCAACTTCGCCCTGCACGCCGGCGACAACGTGCTGCTCTACGTGGACGACGTCCAGCACACCTCGCCCGAGTTCCTGCAGCGCTTCATCCCGCTGTGCGACGCGCAGCGCCGGATCGACGGCGTCTGGGACGGCGAGGCCCGCGAGTGGGACCTGCGCGGCAAACGCTTCGCCGTCGTGATGGCCGCCAACCCGTACACCGAGTCCGGGCGGCTGTTCCGACTGCCCGACATGCTCGCCAACCGGGCCGACGTGTGGAACCTCGGTGACGCCGTCGCCGGGCGCGACGACCTCTTCGCGCTCAGCTTCGTCGAGAACGCCCTGCCCGCCAACACCCACCTGGCCCCGCTCGCCACCGCCGAACACGCCGACCTGGACACCCTGCTCGCCCGCGCGGCCGGCGTCCCCGGCGGCACCCTGGCCGGCGCCTGGCCGGCCGCCGAGGTCGAGCGGATGACCGCCGTCCTGGCGGGCCTGCTCCACCTGCGCGGCACCGTCCTGGCCGTCAACCGCGCCTACCTCGACTCCGCCGCCCAGGACGACCGCGCCCGCACCGAACCCCCGTTCCTGCTCCAGGGCTCCTACCGCAACATGGCCAAACTCGCCCAGCGCCTCGACCCCGCCCTCACCCGGCCCGAACTCGACGCCCTCCTCACCGACCACTACCGCGCCGAAGCCCAACCCCTGGGCGCCGATGCGGAAGCACAGCTCCTGAAGCTGGCGGAGCTGCGCGGCAGCCTGACGCCGACACAGGCGGCCCGCTGGGAGGAGCTGAAGCGCGCCTGGCGGGGTTAGCCGGGCACGGCCACGCCCGGCGCCGGGCATGGACGGTGCGGGGGTGGACCGTGCCGGGGGCGGACGGTGCCGAGGGTGGATGGTGCCGGGGCTGGACGGTGCCGGGTGGGGGCGACGTGGCGGGTGCGGCGGGTCCGGCGGCGGTGGCGGACGCCGGCCGGGGGCGGGTGGGGATCTTCAGGCGGGTCGGTTCCGATCGGTCCCTTGCACTTCCGGGCGCGGCAGTTCTATCCGGCCGAGTGCGGCGTCCCGTCCGGCCCGGGGCCAGCCCCCGGGGAGCCGGGTCCTGGGAAGCCCGAACCTGGTGAACCCGGCCCTGTCGAGCCCGGCCCTGGTGAACCCGGCCCTGTCGAGCCCGGCCCTGGTGAACCCGGCCCTGTCGAGCCCGGCCCTGGTGAGCCGGGTCCTGCGGGCCGGTGTCCGTCCGGAGCGGCCGGCGCGTCCCAGGCCGGATCGGGCAGTCCCGGTACGGCTCGCCCCTCCGCCTGCCAGCGCCGGGCCAGCTCGGAGTAGATGGGCGCCTCGGGGTCGGGCATCGTGGGTGGCGCCACCCCGTGCAGGATCGTTTCTTCGACCGGCCGTCGCGGGACCGGCATCGCCCCAAATCCGCTCACACCCGCCCAACGCACCCCGCCCGCCACGGGACACGGCCGTGTCAACCGGGAGGCCCGCACACACCCCCTCGCGGGGCGTCCTCCCCCGGTGCGCAAGAAGTCGGCCCGTCCGACTTCCTGCGCACCCCCGACGATCAGCACCCGCGGTGCCCCACGACCGGCACCCCCACGACCGGCGTCTACCGCCGTCGGCCCGCCGCCAGCAGCTCGGACACCGTGGCGAGCTTCACCCGGGGCCGCCCCTCGGCCACGCCCCGCTCGCGTTCCGCCCGGTCCACCGCCCGCAGCTCCTTCAACCCGACCGCGTCCGGCCGCCGCTGCCGCACCAGCCGTTCGAAGTCCTTGCGGCCCGCACCCGGCCCCGGTACGGGCAGCGCGCGGGCAGTCGCGTCGTCCAGCAGCGCCTCGACGGTCTCGCGCGCGCAGGCCCGGTTGGCGCCGATCCCGCCGGACGGCCCGCGCTTGGCCCACCCGACCACGTACGTTCCCGGCAGCGGCTGCCCGGTCGCCGGGTCGACGACCCGCCCGCCCCGGTGTGCGACCGTCCCCGCCCGCTCGTCGAAGGGGAGGCCGGGTACCGGCACGCCCCGGTGGCCGATGGAGCGGACCACAAGTCCGGCCCGCAGCACGTCCCTCTGGCCGGTGGTCTCGGCCCGCTCCCCGTCCACGAGCGTGGTCCGCTCGACGGTCACGGCCTCGACCCGCCCGTCCCCGGAGACCTCGACCGGCGCCGACAGGAAGCGCAGCACGATCCGCCGCCCCGGCGCGGGTTCGGCGCTGCCGTCGTACGGGACCAGCGGCAGTCCGGCGAGCAACGCGCCCCGCGCGTCCGCCCCCACGAGCGAAGCGGCCACCGGGAGTGCCCCTGGGTCCGGGTCCGCGTCCGCCCCCGCCCCCGCGGCCGAAGCCGCCGCCTCGATCGCCGCCCGCACCTCCGGATGGTCCTCGACCACCACGTCCACGCCCGGCAGTTGCCGCAGCGCCAGGAACTCCGCCCTGGTCCATGCCGCCTGGTCGGGGCCGCGCCGGGCGAGCAGCACGACCTCCCGCACCCGGCTGCGGCGCAGCGCGGCGAGGGCGTGGTCGGCGATGTCGGTGGTGGCGAGCCGGTCGGGGTCGGTGAGCAGGATGCGGGCGATGTCGACGGCGACGTTGCCGTTGCCGACGACGACCACGCGCTCCGCCGAGAGCTCCACGGCGTCGGCCGGGACGGTCGGGTCGGCGTTGTACCAGCCGACGAAGGCGGTGGCGGGCAGGCTGCCCGGCAGGTCCTCGCCGGGGATGCCGAGGCGGCGGTCGGCGGCCGCGCCGACGGCGTACACCACGGCGTGGTGGTGGGCGGCGAGTTCCGGGTGGGTGAGGTGGGTGCCGATCTCCACGTTGAGGTGCATCCGCAGCCGGGGGTCGTGGAAGACGCTCGCGAAGCTGTCGGCGATCCGTTTGGTGGACTGGTGGTCGGGGGCGACGCCGTGGCGCAGCAGGCCGCCGGTGACCGGCAGCCGGTCGATCATGGTGATCTCGGCGCTGGTGCTGCGCAGCAGTTCCTGCGCGGTGTACCCGGCGGAGGGCCCGGTGCCGACGACGGCGATCCGCAGGACGCCGTGCTCGCCGGGCAGGCTGCGCGGGAAGCTGGGCCGGCCCCAGGCGTGGTCGTTGGGGTGGTCGCGGAACCAGTCGCGGTTGAGGTCGCCGAAGACGGTGTCGGGCCCGCGCAGCCGGTCGACGGGGAACACCGCGTCCACCGGGCAGGCGTCCGCGCAGGCACCGCAGTCGATGCACGCCTGCGGGTCGACGTACAGCATGTCGGTGGTGCCGAACTCCGGTTCGTCCGGGGTCGGGTGGATGCAGTTGACCGGGCAGACGGACACGCACGAGGCGTCGTTGCAGCAGGTCTGGGTGATCGCGTAGGCCATGGCCGGAGTGGGTCCTCGCTGTGTCCGGTGTCCGATGGGTCGCCAGGGTGGTCGGACCGGGCTCCTCGGAGCCGGTCCGCCCGCCGGTCAGAGCATGTGCACGCGGCGGTAGACGGCGGCGGAGCGGCTGGTGAGCAGCCCGGTCTCGGCGAGGAAGGCCATCAGGTGCCGGGAGCTGGTGCGCATCATCGCCTTGCGGTGCTCGCTGGCCCGCGCCTCGGCGAGCGCCCGTTGCACGTCGAGCCCGGCGGCCTTGTACACGCCGGGGTGGACCATGCTGCTGACGATGACGTACGCGCCCACGGCGATGCCGGTGGCCGAGGCGCGGCGGCGGGCCGGGCCGGCGTGGCGCATCCGTTCGCGGATCGCCTGCCGGGCGAACTTCATGTGCCGTGACTCCTCGACCACGTGGATGCGGGAGGTGCCGCGGACGATCTCCAGCACGTTCTCGCCGCGCATCCAGTCGCGCTGCATGACGTCGAGGACCTCTTCGGCCACCAGGATGCCGCCGTAGGCGAGTTCGCCTTTGGCGAGGGCCTTGAAGGCGCGTCCGGCCTGGGCGATCACCTTGTTCGGGCGGTAGGCGGGGACGCCCATCTTCTCGCAGGCCCGGGCGAACATGATCGAGTGGCGGCACTCGTCGGCGATCTCGGTGAGGGCGAACCGGAACTCGGCGCCGGCGGGGTCCTTGAGGTACTGGTCGCGCAGCACCATCTGCTGGAGGATCATCTCGAACCAGATTCCGGTGTTCATGATCGAGCAGACCTCGTGCCGGGTGAGGGTGACCCGCTGGCGTTCGGTCATCTCGTCCCACAGCCGGGTGCCGTAGAGCGTGCTCCACTCGGGGTTGAGGCCGTAGTGCTCCTCGGGGAGGGGGGCGTCCCAGTCGATCTCGGTCGAGGGGTCGTAGGACAGGGTGGCGGCCGACTCCAGCAGCCGCTTCGAGACGTCGTCGTCGGCGGTGGTGTGGCCGTGCTCCGTCTGCCGGATGAGAGCCATCGCTGCCTCCAGGTGCCTGCGCCGCGGGTTCCCGCTCACCCGCTTATTAGACGGACAGTACAATAAGAGGCCGTTGCCGAGAACCCCCTGCGCAACGAACTCCCTACGCCACGAACCCCCTGCGCAACGGTGAACGGCGGCGCCGGGCGGAGCAGAACGCAGGAAGGGCGGGCCTCGACGGGCCCCGCCCTTCCTGCGTTCTCTTCCCGCGATCCCGCGCTCCGGCGAGCTTCCGCCCGCTACGCCGCGCCCGGCGCCAGCGCCTTCCGCAGCGCCTCGGCCGCCTCGGCCGTCGCCTCCCGGAAGCGGTGGCCGATGCCGATGTAGTTGGCGTAGCCGTGGATGAGGTCCGGCTGCCGGCTCAGCCGCACCGCGACCCCGGCCTCCCGCAGCGCCTGCGCGTACGCCTCCCCCTCGTCGCGCAGCGGGTCGAAGCCCGCGGTGCCGATGTAGGCGGGCGGCAGGCCGGTGAGGTCCTCGGCGAGCAGCGGCGACAGGCGCGGGTCGGTGCGGTCGGCGGGTGCGGGTGCGTACTGGTCGACGAACCAGTCCATGTCGGCGCTGGTCAGGAAGAACCCGTCGACGAACAGCTCGCGCGAGCGGCGCCGGGTCGAGGCGTCGGCCGCCGGGTAGAGCAGCAGTTGGAACACCGGCACGGGGCCGCCCCGCCGTACGGCCTCCTGGGTCGCGACGGCGGCCAGGTTGCCGCCCGCGCTGTCCCCGCCGATCGCGATCCGCTCCGGGTCGGCGCCGAGGTCGGCCGCCTTGGCGTGCGCGTAGTCGAACGCGGCCAGCGCGTCCTCGGCCGCCGCCGGGAACACGTGCTCGGGCGCCAGCCGGTACTCCACCGACAGCACCCGTACGTGCGCCCGCTGCGCCAGGAACCGGGCGACGTGGTCGTGGCTGGCGCGGCTGCCGACCACCCAGCCCCCGCCGTGCAGGTACACCAGCAGGCCGGAGCCCTCCGCCAGGCCGTCCGGCGTGTACAGCGTCGCCGCCGTCTCCCCCTGCTCCCGCGGGATCCCGACGGCCCGCGCCGTCACCGTCCGCAGTGTCGCCCCGCCCACCAGGTGCCGCGCGTACTCCATCGCGGCCCGCGAGGGCTCGACCCCGCCGGGCAACACCAGGGCGGCCTTCGACAGTTGCTGCAGCCTGAGTATGAGCTGTGCGTCCAGCGCGAGCGTCTGCCCGTCCCGCACCAGCGGCTTGCCGGCGATCGCCCGCCGCAGACCCTCCGGCAGCGCGAAGGCGCCCCGGACGACGGCGGCCTGGATCCGGACGGGGAGTGGGATCGTCATCTCTTCTGCCTCCTGGGGGCGGTTCCACGGCAACCGGGAGCCCATGATGGGGCCGTGCCGGCGGACTTGGAAGCCCCGTCGACGCCCCCTCCACGCCCCCTGCACCCACCCCCGAGCCCGCCGGCCCCCGACCCACCGGCCCCGCGCCAAGCCCCGCGCCCCGGGTTGCCCGCCACCACCCGGGCCGTCGACGACCGGCCCCGCCGTCCTCACCCCGGTCGGCCGGCGGCCCTGACCCCCGGTCGGGAGCCTGCGCGCCCTGCCCGGGCGTGCGGGCTCACGCTCCCTGGAGGCCCGGCACGACCAGCCCGGACTCGTACGCGATCACGACCGCGTGGGTGCGGTTCTGCGCGCCGAGCTTGGTCAGCACGTTCCCGACGTGGGTCTTCACCGTCTCCAGGCTCACCGCGAGCGACTGCGCGATCTCCGGGTTGGACAGCCCGGTCGCCATCAGCCGCAGCACCCCCTCCTCCCGCCCGGTCAGCGCCGCGCGGGGCAGCGCCTCGGCGGAGTCGAGCGGGCGGGCGGCGACCATCCGGCGCAGGGCGGCGGGGAAGAGGACGGCCTCGCCGGCCGCCGCAACCCGTACGGCTTCGGCGATCTGCGGGACGGGCCGGCGCTTGAGCACGAAGCCGCTGGCTCCGGCGCTGAGGGCGGCGGTGACGTACTCGTCGTTCTCGAAGGTGGTGATCACGACGACCTTCGGCGGGTCGGTGTGCTCGGCCAGCAGGTGGCGGGTCGCCTCGATCCCGTTGCGGCGCGGCATCCGTACGTCCATCAGCACCACGTCCGGTCGCAGCAGCCGGACCTGTTCGACGACCGCGACGCCGTCGGCGGCCTGCCCGACCACGGTGATGCCCGGCTGGGCGCCGAGCAGGGTGCCGAGGCCACTGCGCGTCAGGGGGTCGTCGTCCGCGATCAGGACGGTGACGGGGGTTCCGGTGCTGGTCACGCGGCCCACCGTAGCGGCAGCCGGACGGCCAGCCGCCAGCGCTGCGGTCCGCCGCCGTGGCCGTGGCCGTGCCTGTCGCCGTGGCTGTCACCGTCACCGTGGCTGTCACCGTCGCCGTCGCCGTCGCCGTCGCCGTACGGCCCGGCTTCGAACTCGCCGTGCAGCAGGCGGACGCGTTCGGCGAGGCCGGGCAGGCCGTGGCCGGAGGTCGGGAAGCCGCTCGGGCCGCCCTTGATCCCGTTGACGACGCTCAGCTCCAACCGGTCCGCCGCCACCGCGACTCGGAGCCGGATCGGCCCGCCCGCGCCGTGCCGCAGCGCGTTGGTCAGCCCTTCCTGAAGGATCCGGTACGCGGCGCGGGAGAGCGTGCCCTGCACGCCGGTCGGGTCGCCGACGGTCTCCGCCTCCACGGTGGCGCCCGCGTGGCGGAGCCGGTCCAGGAGTTCGGGCAGGTCGGCGAGGGTCCGGGTGGGCGCGGCGGTGCCCGCCTCCTCCTCGCGCAGCACGCCGAGCACGTAGTCCAGGTCTTCGAGGGCGGCGCGGGTCGACTCCTCGATGCTGCGCATGGCGGCCCGCGCCGCTCCCGGGTCGGCGGAGAGCACTTCACCCGCGACGGCGGCCTGAATGGTGGCGGCGGTCAGGGTGTGCCCGATCGAGTCGTGCAACTCGTGTGCGAGCCGGTTGCGTTCGGCCAGGGCCCGTTCCCGCTCGGCGGCCGACGCCAGCCGCTCCGCCGGCGAGGGGCCGAGCAGGCGCGGCGCCAGCGACCGCAGCGCACTCGACACCGTCACGAACAGGGCCGCCGCCAGGGCGAGGCACAGCGCGGCCACTGCCCAACTCCAGCCGCCGGTGAGGTCCTTGGACCAGCCGAACCAGCTCAGCCGCGCCTCGCCCGCCGCGTACCCGCTGGGCAGGAACAGCCCCATGACCAGCAGCACGCCGCCGCCGAGGACCACCACCCAGCCCAACACCACGTGCAGCACCAGGAACACCGGCGTCCGCCACCGCTCACCGGCGGGCGCCGTCACCGGATCCGGCAGCGCCACCCCGAGCAGCCGCCGCGCCGACCGGACCAACACCCGCCGCGTCGCACCGGCCAGCCCGACGACCCCGACCAGCACCGCCCAGAGCACCAGCGACAGCGCCGCCTGCAGCACGTAGGGGGCCGAGCCCATCCCTGCCGCCGGCACGAGCGCGAACAGCGCCAACGGCAGCCCGGCCAGCGCCCCGAGAACGGCGAACAGCACACCCGTGTACGTGGAGCCGCGCAGCAGCGGCCGAATTCCCTTGATCATGGCCGCCAGTATTGTTGGGCGCTCCGGAGCCGACCTCCCCCGATCGAGGGAGGCACGCGGCGGGGGCGGTTCCTGAAAAAGAAGCGGCCGGTCGATCCGAAGATCGACCGGCCGCTCTCTGTGCGCGAGGGGGGAGTTGAACCCCCACGCCCTTTCGGGCACTGGAACCTGAATCCAGCGCGTCTGCCTATTCCGCCACCCGCGCATCTGGGTGATGGGTCAAGCATAGACCATCCGGAGGGGTGCCTTTGACCACCTCCGGACGACGCCCGTGCACGTCGCCGGGGAGTCCGTCGGGTTGCCGCGAACGACTGGCTGCCGAGACAGCCGATGGAACAGCGTCGGGGGCAGGGCATCGACGGATGCCTGCCCCGGTGTCACTTGGGTCGGTGTCACGCCTCGACCGGGAAGTCGCCGGCGCGGACGGATTCGACGAAGGCGCCCCAGGCGGTGGCAGGGAACACGAGGGCCGGGCCGCTCGGGTCCTTGGAGTCACGCACGGGGACGAGGCCGGGGAAGCCGGGGGCCACCTCGATGCAGTTGCCGCCGTTGTTGCCGCTGTAGCTGCTCTTCCGCCAGGCGGCTGCGGCGAGCTCGTTGCTCTTCATCTTTGAAACCCTCCAGCGCCTCGGCGATCATCCGAAGCGAGTCGCTCTCCGACAGGCATTCGCCACGGAGCTGATCATAGCGACGCTGGTGCTTGGCGACATTGGCGGAATCATCGCTCAGATGCCCTCGATCGAGACTCTCCGAGTAGACCAAGCGCTGTCCGTCCGGCAGCTCCAGCAACACCATATCCGTGTTGATGATCGTCCGCCGATTCGAATACGGCGCGACGTGAATGATGACGTTCGAGAGCTGGGCCACCCTTAGCAGGTGCTCCATCTGACACCGCATCACCGTCGGCCCGCCCACGACGGTGCGGAGGGCACCCTCATCGAGAATGACCAGCAGCAGCGGCCCGTCAGGCACGTCAGCTCCTCGATCTCCTCTGGCTTACCAGCCGCGTCGCCGCCTCGACGACTGCCACGACGCCCTCCTCGCCCACCCCCGACCCGGCTCCGAAGCCGACACCGGCGAACTCCTCGAAGCCCTCGGCGTCTTCGACACCGCCGCCTACCTCTCCCTCACCGCCGCCCACCCCATGCCCCGCACCGGCAACCCCACCCGCTACTGGACCGCCCTCGTCGCC